>NZ_JBFXCD010000001.1:0-414848 GCF_050182545.1 Hydrogenophaga sp.
TGGTGAGGATGCGAGCCGTGTGCAGCCAGCCGTGTGCGGCCTTCGGGTCGCGCTTGAAGGGGGAGGGGGATTTTCCCGCTCGGGGTAGCGGGGCTTTGAGGCCCGGGGCGTCCTGGGACGGTGAAGAGGTCGTGGGGGCTGGAGTGGGGCGTTGGGTCATTTGGGGGTTTTCCCGGTGGGGCATTGTAAAATCGATTGGCTTTGTCCCCACATACCGCGAATTTCCATAAACCGAACCCGTCGCTGCCGACAACCGCCCCGTCATGAAATTTCCCGCTTCACTTCTTTGCGCCGCTGCCGCCGCAGCCCTGTCGTTCAGCGCCCAGGCGCAATCGGCCAAGCCCGATCTGGCCAAAGGTGCCGCGGTGTATGGACAGGCTTGCGTGGCCTGCCACGCCGCGGACGGCAACTCGACCACACCGGCCAACCCGAAGCTGGCGCAGCAGCACCCGGAGTACCTGCTCAAGCAACTGCAGGAGTTCAAGTCAGGCAAACGAGACAACGCCATCATGAAGGGCTTCGCCGCAGCCTTGTCCGACGACGACATGCGCAACATCTCGTACTGGCTGGCGAGTCAGAAGGCCAAGGGCGGCGCTGCCACCGACAAGGATCTCGTGCAACTGGGTGAGCGCATCTACCGCGGCGGTATTGCCGATCGCCAGATCGCCGCCTGCGCGGGTTGCCACAGCCCCAACGGCGCGGGCATCCCGGCGCAATACCCGCGTCTGTCCGGCCAGCAGGCCGAATACACCGCCACGCAACTCAAGCACTTCCGCGATGGCACCCGCAAGAACAACGCCCAGATGACCGACGTGGCGGCCAAGATGAATGACCGCGAGATCCAGGCGGTGGCTGACTACATCGCAGGCTTGCGCTGATTCGCCGGCGGGCTTGTCCGCAAGCCCCTTGGGGTGCGCTGGAATATAAGCCGGCAATCATATTTGCCGGCACAATGCGATCACCCCGCCGGGTGTTGAACCGCCAGCCAGAAATCACATCACATCAGGGCGTGTTCCGGGCTCACCGGAGCCGCCCTTTTTTTCTGAATCGCCCCTTCCTGTCACTCCTTTCATGAGCGTCTCCACCCAAGGCCTGCAACTCCGTAACGGCTCGCGCATCCTTGGCGCGTCGGTGGAGTTGCTGTCGTCCATGCGGTTCGCGATCTCGCTGCTGACCGTGATCTGCATCGCCTCGGTGATCGGGACCGTCGTCAAACAGCACGAGCCGACCGTCAACTACGTCAACCAGTTTGGCCCGTTCTGGGCGGACGTGTTTGCCAGCGCCAGCCTTTTTTCCGTCTACAGCGCCTGGTGGTTTCTGCTGATCCTGGCTTTTCTGGTGATCAGCACCAGCCTGTGCATCGCGCGCAACACGCCCAAGATCCTCGCCGACTTCAAGGCCTACAAGGAAAATATGCGCGAGCAAAGCCTCAAGGCGTTTCCCCACCGGGCTGAAGGCGCGCTGGACGAAGCACCTGAGGTGGCGGCGCACCGCGTTGGCCAGACGCTGCTGGGGTCGGGCTGGAAGGTGAAGCTGCAGTCGCGCGACACACCTGCGGGCACTGGCTGGATGGTGGCGGCCAAGATCGGCACCGCCAACAAGATCGGTTACCTCGCGGCGCACAGCGCCATCGTGCTGGTGTGCATCGGCGGCTTGCTCGATGGTGACCTGGTGGTGCGCGCGCAAACCTGGTTCAACGGCAAGACGCCGTTCACGGGCGGAGGCCTGATCGCCGACGTGCCGGCGCAGCACCGTCTTTCCGCGAGCAACCCCACCTTTCGGGGCAACCTGCTGGTGACCGAGGGCACCACCGCGGGCACGGCGATCCTGGCACAGCCGAATGGCGTGCTCTTGCAGGACTTGCCCTTCGGCGTTGAGCTCAAAAAATTCATCATCGAGTACTACGACACCGGCATGCCCAAGCTGTTCGCCAGCGAAATCGTGATCCACGACAACGAGACCGGCGAGACGAAAGAGGCGCGCGTCGAGGTGAACCATCCGGCCAGCCACCGCGGCATCAACATCTACCAGTCCAGCTTTGACGATGGTGGTTCGCGCGTGAAGTTGCAGGCGGTCCCGCTGAACCGGGCCACGGCGCCGTTCGAGGTGGAGGGCACCATCGGGGGATCCACCGCGCTCAGCAAGGGCAACGACCAGCTCACCCTTGAGTACACCGGCTTGCGTGTGATCAACGTGGAGAATTTCGCGGCGGGCGGCGATGCGGGCGATGGCGTGGACGTTCGCAAAGTTGATCTGCGCAGCTCAATCGAGAGTCGCCTGGGCGCAGGCCACAAGGCCGCGACCGAGAAGACGTTGCGCAACGTGGGTCCAAGCATCACCTACAAGCTGCGCGACGCGGCCGGCCAGGCGGTGGAGTACCACAACTACATGCTTCCAGTCGAGATCGATGGCGCGCGCGTGTTTCTGCTGGGTTTGCGTGAAACGCCATCCGAACCCTTCCGCTACCTGCGCGTTCCGGTGGACGAACTCGACGGCATGGACGGCTTCGTGCGCCTGCGGGCCGCGCTGGATGACCCCCGGATGCGGGAGCAGGCCGTGCGCCGCTATGCCATTGCAGCGGTGGAGGACGGCCGCCCCGAACTGGCCGAGGCGTTGGCCGCGTCGGCCACCCGGGCACTGGGCTTGTTCGCGGGTGCCGAGGCCGTGAACGCGCCCGCGCTGCAGCCGGTGGCCGATGGCACGCCCGCGCGGTCCGCCTCGGTGCGTGGTGGCCTGCAGGCTGTCTCGGCATTTCTGGAGGGCAACGTGCCCGAGGCCGAGCGCGAGCGCGCCAGTGACGTTCTGGTGCGCATCCTCAATGGCACGTTGTTCGAACTGATGCAGCTCAGCCGCGAACGCGCCGGCCTGGCGCCTCTGGAGCGCAATGAGGCCACGCAACAGTTCATGGCGCAGGCCGTCATCAGCCTGAGCGACACGTTTTTCTATCCCGCTCCCATGACCTTCCTGCTCAAGGACTTCACGCATGTGCAGGCCAGCGTGTTCCAGGTGGCGCGCGCGCCCGGGCAGAACATCGTCTATCTGGGTTGCCTGTTGCTGATCCTCGGCGTTTTTGCCATGCTCTACGTGCGCGAGCGCCGCCTGTGGGTGTGGCTCTCACCCGGCGGTGAGCAGGGTTCGCAGGCCAGCATGGCCTTGTCGTCGAACCGCAAGACGATGGAAGCCGACCGCGAATTTGACCGCTTGAAGACCCAATTGCTGAAAGTGCATCCATGAATACCGCTTCCGCGACCCAGACCATTGAACTGAAGAAGGACCAAGGCGGGCAGGGGCAGGGGCCGGGGTACTTTGCCCGCCGCAACGTGTGGGACTGGCTGTTCGCCGTGCTCGTCATTGCAGGGGCCTCCTGGGCTTTCCTGCGTTACAACGCTGCCATGGACGGCTATGAGAAGGCCATTCTCGTGGGCGCCGTACCGGCGATGGTGTGGCTGGGCTGGTTCTGGCGGCCGCTGCGTGCGCTGGCTGCGGTGGTGGCCGCGGCGTCGCTGCTCGCGATCTGGCTGTACCAGACGCCAGCGGGTGTCGCCGACCTGGCGCGCGCCGATCAGGTGTTCCTCCTCAAGTACTTCATCTCCAGCCAGTCCGCCATTCTGTGGATGAGCATGCTGTTCTTCATGAGCACCGCCTTCTACTGGATGGGCATGTTCAAGCGCGCGGGCGATACCTTTGAATTGCTGGGCTCGCGCCTGGCCTGGGTGGCGGTGGCGCTGGCCCTGGTGGGCAGCATGGTGCGCTGGTACGAGAGTCACCAGATCGGTCCGGACATCGGCCATATTCCGGTGAGCAACCTGTACGAGGTGTTCGTGCTGTTCTGCTGGATGACCGCGGCTTTCTACCTGTACTACGAGGACCAGTACCGGACACGCGGCATGGGCGCCTTTGTGATGCTGGTGGTGAGCGCGGCGGTAGGCTTCCTGCTCTGGTACACGGTTGTGCGCGAGGCGCACGCCATCCAGCCGCTGGTGCCGGCGCTGCAGAGCTGGTGGATGAAGCTGCACGTACCGGCCAACTTCATTGGCTACGGCACGTTTGCCATCGCGGCCATGCTGGCGTTCGCCTACCTGATCAAGCAAAGCGCGAGCGAGAGCCGCTGGTACAAGCTCGCTCCACTGTGGCTGCTGGGCGTGGTGCTGTGCTTCGAACCCATCGTGTTCCGCCAGTCGGCGGCCGAGAGCGGCGGCAGCTACTGGTTCGTCTATTTCGGCATCTCGGCGCTGATCGTCGGAACCATCCTGTTTGGCCGCCGTCGCATCGCCGAACGACTGCCCAGCTTCGAGGTGCTGGACGACGTGATGTACAAGGCCATCGCGGTCGGATTCGCCTTCTTCACCATCGCTACCGTGCTCGGTGCGCTGTGGGCGGCCGAGGCCTGGGGCGGTTACTGGAGCTGGGACCCGAAGGAAACCTGGGCCTTGATCGTCTGGCTGAACTACGCGGCCTGGCTGCACATGCGGCTCATGAAGGGCTTGCGCGGCACCGTGGCGGCGTGGTGGGCGCTGGTCGGCCTGGCGGTCACCACCTTCGCGTTCCTTGGCGTGAACATGTTCCTCTCCGGGTTGCACAGCTACGGCGAGCTCTGACAGGCGCGCGGACAAAGCCGGTCCCGCGGACCGGAACTTTGTAAGAATCGCCTCTGTCCCACGACCGACAAGGAAACCCGTCCGGCATCTTCCGGGGCGGGGCCCGATGCCCAAGGACAGCGCCATGATCATCCGCAACCGCGACAACGGCTTCAACCACCCCCTGCCCAGCGAAATCACGCCGCAAGTGGCCTACCGGAACCGCAGGCAATGGCTGCTCGCGGCGGCCGCTCTAGGGGGCGGTGGCATCGCGACATGGGCCGGGCGCAATGCCTGGGCGCAGGCAGCGGCGGTGCCCAGGCCCGGAAAACTCGCCGCCTTGCCAGGCCGGCGTTCGACCGTGGCCGGCGCGGTGACGATGGAGGCGCTGACTTCTTACGACGATGCGAGTTCCTACAACAACTACTACGAGTTCGGCACCGACAAGTCGGATCCGGCCTCCGCCGCCGGGACGCTCAGGCCGCGCCCCTGGACCGTGAGTGTGGAAGGGCTGGTGAACAAGCCTGGAACCTTCGACCTGGACGCGCTGCTCAAGCTCAGTCCCATGGAGGAGCGCATCTACCGTCTGCGTTGTGTCGAAGGCTGGTCAATGGTGATTCCGTGGGTCGGCTATTCACTGAGCGAACTGGTCAAGGCGGTCCAGCCTCAGGGCAGCGCGAAGTACGTAGAGTTCGTGACCCTGGCCGACCCAAAGCAGATGCCCGGTCTGCGCGCGAATGTACTGGACTGGCCCTACGTGGAAGGCCTGCGCATGGACGAAGCCCTGCATCCGCTGACGCTGTTGGCGTTTGGAATGTATGGCGAGGTGCTGCCCAATCAGAATGGCGCACCCTTGCGCCTGGTGGTGCCCTGGAAGTACGGCTTCAAGAGCGGCAAGTCGCTGGTGAAGATCCGCTTCACGGACAAGGAGCCGCGAACGGCTTGGAACGTGGCCGCGCCGCAGGAGTATGGGTTCTACTCCAATGTGAATCCAGAGGTCTCGCATCCGCGCTGGAGCCAGGCGACCGAGCGCCGCATCGGCGAAGGCAGCGGACTGTTTGCCAAGCGCCGCCAGACGCAGATGTTCAACGGCTATGAACCACAGGTAGGTCAGCTCTATTCGGGCATGGATCTGCGCAAGTTCTTCTGAATTGCCGTCTGGTCCGAGTTCCGTTGTGCGTTCCACCACCGCCTCCAGGCGTGAGCCCACGTCCGGCAGTGCCCGCTTGGGAGCCGCGCGCATCAACCGCTGGCTCGGGCACCGCGGCGTCAAGCCGGGCGTGTTCGTACTGGGACTTCTGCCATTCGTCTGGCTGGTGTGGGCGGCATTCAATGATCTGCTCGGCGCCAACCCGGCCGAGGCGCTGATCCGGTCCCTGGGGGACTGGAGTCTGCGTTTTCTGGTGCTGGTTCTGGCGATCACCCCGTTGCGTGTGATGGCGGGGTGGCCTTCGCTGGCGCGCTTGCGCCGCATGGTGGGTTTGTTCGTGTTCTTCTACGCCTGCATGCACCTGCTCGCCTATGCGTGGTTCGACATGGAGTTTGATCTTCCCGGCATCGCTGCGGACGTGGTCAAACGGCCGTTCATCCTGGTGGGCTTTCTGGCATGGACGCTGTTGCTGGCGCTGGCGGCCACCTCATTCAACCGCGCCATCCGTGCGCTGGGCGCGGCGCGCTGGCAGATGCTGCACCGCGCGGTGTACCTGATCGCGGGCCTGGCGGTGCTGCACTTCTTCTGGATGCGCAGCGGCAAGAACGACTTTGCTGAAGTCGCCGTGTACGGTGCCATCCTGGCAGCGTTGCTGGGCTGGCGCCTGTGGCGCCGCATGTTGCGCAAGCCCGCTGCCGGGTGAGTGTCGGTGCTCGACGTCGACTCAGACCGCAGGCAGCGCACGCTCGGAACGCAACTGGTCGGCTGCGGTTTCCCGGGCCCGGATGAGGATGGCGTTTTCGCCATCCACCAGCACTTCGGCCGCGCGACCCCGGGTGTTGTAGTTGCTGGCCATGCTCATGCAATACGCGCCCGCCGACATGACGGCGAGCAAATCGCCTGGTTGAGCGACCAGCGCGCGATCACGCCCGATCCAGTCACCGCTTTCACACACCGGGCCCACCACGTCCCACGTGGTGGGTTCGCCTTCGCGCGGCGTCAGCGGCACGATGCGGTGGAACGCCTGGTACATGGCCGGGCGAGGCAGGTCGTTCATGGCCGCGTCAACGATGAGAAAGTTCTTGTGTTCCCCCGGCTTGAGGTACAGCACCTCGGTCAGGCATACGCCGGCATTGCCCACCAGTGATCGGCCGGGCTCGATGAATATCATGCGGTCGCCGAAGCCGCGCGCGTCCATGCGTTGCAGCAATTGAGCCCAGAGGGAATCGGCCTCGGGAGGGGCGTCGCCCTGGTAGTCGATGCCCAGGCCGCCCCCAAAATCGATGTGCTCGATGGCCACGCCTTCAGCCTCTATGGCCTGCACCAGGTCCAGCACCCGGTCCATGGCGTCCAGATACGGACCAGTCTGGGTGATTTGCGAGCCGATGTGGCAGTCAATGCCCACCACGCGCAGCCCCCGGCAAGTTGCGGCATGTCGGTAGGTGGAGGCGACCTCCTCGTGCGCAATGCCGAACTTGTTGCCTTTGAGTCCGGTGGAAATGTAGGGATGGGTCTGGGCGTCCACGTTGGGATTCACGCGCACGCTCACCGGCGCGCGCATTCCCATGTCACGCGCCACCTCGTCCAGCACGTCCAGCTCGGCACGGCTCTCGACATTGAAGCACCCGATACCAGCAGTCAGCGCCTGCCGCATCTCGGCCCGGGTCTTGCCCACGCCCGAGAAGATCACTTTCGACGGCTCGACGCCTGCCGCAAGCGCACGTTCAAGTTCACCGCCCGAAACGATGTCGAGACCACAACCCTCGCGCACCAGGGTCTGCAGGATGGCCAGCGAGGAGTTGGCCTTCATTGCGTAGCAGATCAGATGCTTGCGCCCCGCCAGGCCGCGCTGGTAGGCCCCGAGCGCGTCCAGGATGGCTGCGCGGCTGTAGACGAACAAAGGCGTGCCGTGCTCGTGAGCGAGCCGGTCCAGCGGCACGTTTTCCGCCATCAGGCGCTGGTTCTGGTAGGCAAAGTGCGGCGGCAGCGTGGAGGCGGGCAGGCCCGATGAGGTGGTCATGCGGCAAAAGGAAAAAAGAGGATATCAGCGCTGTTTGGGCGCTGCCGGTGCCGGCCGCGCCGGCGTGTCGGCGGACTTCCCGGCAGCGTCGGGCGGCGGCGGAAGGTACAGATTGCCGCGCTGACCACAGGCGCAGAGCATCAGAACCACCATCGATCCGAAGGCCATGTCGCGCAAGGGGCGCGCAGCCCGGCCTAGAATGCTTTCCGATCCAAACATCGACGCATTGTAATGACCGACACCGAGTATCTGGACCGTGCGGAAGCCTTGCTGCAGGCCATTGAGCTGGCCTGTGATCGCATCAACGAGGAGACCGACGCCGACATTGACAACCAGCGTGTCGGCGGCATGGTCACCCTGACGTTTGCGAATGGCAGCCAGATCATCGTCAACCTTCAGAAGCCCTTGCACGAGGTGTGGATGGCCGCCCGCGCGGGCGGTTTCCATTACAAGCACAGCGGCCGCGGCTGGATGGACACCAAGGGTCAGGGCGAATTTTTCGCCCACCTGTCGCACTGCGCGTCCGAACAGGCGGGTTTGCCGCTGACGTTCAGTTCCTGAACAGATCCAGGATGCTGCGACGCTCCTCGACTGGAGGTGGCGGCTTCGTCAACGGCATGCCGTTGGCGTCGAATTCACCCGGCGGCTGCAGGGCCCCTGGCCAGGGGTCCTGCAGCCCCAGGCCATGCACGCCCCGTCCGGGGCCATACTCTTCGTAGTACCACTCACCCCCGACGTTGATGACGCCCGGCGGTGGGGCATAGGGTGTCTCGGGGACGCCTTTGAGCGCTTCTGACATGAATGAAATCCAGATGGGCAGGCTCAGGCCTCCACCGGTTTCGCGGCTGCCGAGGTTGCGAGGCGAGTCGTAGCCCACCCAGGCCGCCGCAACGAGTGTGGGTTGGTATCCGACGAACCAGGCGTCCACCGCGTCGTTGGTGGTCCCTGTCTTACCGAACAGATCGGATCGCTTCAGCGCAGCGCGTGCGCGCGCAGCGGTGCCCGATTGGGTAACTTCCTGCAGCAGGCTGTTCATGACAAACGCGTTGCGCGGTTCGATGACGCGCTGCGCATCGCTCAACGAAGTTTCAGGCGCCTCGTAGAGGACCTTGCCCTTGTGGTCCGAAATGCGGGTGATCAGGACCGGCGGAACCCGATAGCCCCCGTTTGCAAAAACGGCGTACCCGGTGGCCATCTGCAGTGGCGTTACCGAACCCGCCCCCAGTGCCATGGTGAGGTAGGGAGGGTGTTTGTCGGCATCGAATCCAAAGCGGGTTACCCATTCCTGTGCGCTCTGGGTGCCAACCAACTGAAGCACGCGAATCGACACCATGTTCTTGGACTTGGCCAGCGCGCGCCGTACCGACATTGGCCCCTCGAACTGGCCGTCGTAGTTCTTGGGTTCCCACGGTTTGCCACCGGTCTCCTCCGCTGAATAGAACAGAGGCGCGTCATTGACCACGGTCATGGGGGTCAGACCCTTTTCCAGCGCGGCCGAGTAGATGAATGGCTTGAAACTCGACCCAGGCTGGCGCCAAGCCTGCGTCACGTGGTTGAACTTGCTCTTCTGAAAGTCAAAGCCACCGATCAGCGCACTGATCTTGCCCGTGCGCGGGTCGAGCGCGACGAACGCGGATTCCACCTCGGGCAACTGGGTGATGCGCCAGGCATCGGGCCCGGTCTGCACGACCCGGATCACTGCGCCTGGCCGAATCTTGATATTGGGGCCGGCCTTTTCCGAGAGGCCCGACTGGACAGGCCTGAGGCCTTCACCCGTGATTTCAAACGGCTCTCCGTCCTGGCGCACGGCAACGACGCGCCGAGCGCTTGCCTCAAGCACCACTGCGGACAGGAGGTCATCGTTGTCGGGGCGATCTGTCAAGGCGTCATCAATGGCGTCATCCCGCGCGGCCTTGTCCTTTGGCAACTCGATGAACAGCTCAGGCCCCCGATAGAACTGACGCCGTTCGAAGTCGAGCACACCCTGCCGCACGGCCTTGTAGGCAGCCATCTGGTCAGCGGACTTGATGGTGGTGGTGACCACCAGACCCCGCGTGTAGGCCTCCTCGCCATACTGAGAGACGATGGACTGACGAACCATCTCTGCGACAAACTCGGCGTGCGTTCGGCCTGCATTGCTGATCGACCGCAGCTTGATTTCTTCGGCCTTCGCCACCTCCGCTTCCGCTGCCGAGATATAGCCGTTCTCCACCATGCGGTCGATGATGTGCAACTGGCGATTGCGCGCACGTCGCGGGTTGCGCACCGGGTTGTAGGCCGATGGCGCCTGAGGCAGGCCGGCGAGCATCGCCGCTTCGGCCACGGTGACATCCTTGAGCGACTTGCCAAAATAGATCTGCGCCGCCGTGGCGAAACCATAGGCCCTTTGGCCCAGGTAGATCTGGTTCATATAGATTTCGAGGATCTGCTCTTTGGTGAGCATGTGCTCAAGCTTGAAGGTCAGCAGGACCTCGTAGATCTTGCGTGTGTAGCTCTTTTCCGCGGAGAGGTACACGTTGCGCGCCACCTGCATGGTGATGGTGGATGCGCCTTGGCTCTTGGCTTGTCGGAGATTGGCCAGTGCGGCGCGGATCATGCCACGGTAGTCGACGCCGTTGTGTTCAAAGAACCTGGCGTCCTCGATGGCAAGCACCGCGTTCTTCATCACGGCCGGGATTTCGTCGATCGTGAGCAGGTTGCGGCGCTCTTCCCCGAACTCTCCAATCAGATCGCCTTCAGCCGAAATCACCCGCAGTGGCAATTTGGGCCGGTAGTCGGCCAGGCCAGCCACCTCCGGCAGATTGGGATATGCCACTGCCAGCGCGATGGCGACGGCCATCAGCACACATGCAACACCCGCCGCCGCCAGTCCGGCCAGACCCACCACCAAGCGACCCACCCAGATCAGAGAAGGGTGCCCGGTCAATACTGGCGCGTCAGAGGGGTTGGTCGAAGAAGTGTCTTTCTTGGGCATGCAGTTGTTCAGAGCCGGAGCCCTTGATTATAAAAATCCGGGAATGGGGAACGGGCTGGTTCACCGTATTGTGAGTTGTTGTGTATTTCCCGGCCAAGTGGCCGATGAAGCGGTTCATGGCGTGTCTGGATGCGTATGCTTTTGACAACGTTTCACTTTGTCTCAAAGGCAAAAAATCTTTGCTGGACAAAGGGCTTGCTGCTAGCATTCAAGTGAATTCTTAAGTCTGGCGACATCCGTCGCGATCATTTTTGGGGGCCACCTTGATCTCATTGGGGTCGTTATTCAGCCGGGAACCGGCGCCCTTGCTGGGCATCGATGTCAGCTCTTCCAGCGTCAAGCTGGTCGAACTCGGCCGCAACCGATCGGGCGATCTGGTGCTTGAGCGCTGCGCCATGGAGCCGCTGGAACGAGGCTGGATCACCGACGGCAACATCGAAAAATTCGATGAAGTGGCAGAGGCGGTGCGCCGCGTCGTGCGCAAGAGTGGCAGCAAGACCAAGAACGTGGCACTTGCGCTCCCGGCTTCGGCCGTGATCACCAAGAAAATCATTCTCCCCGGTGGATTGTCTGACAAAGAGCTCGAAGCGCAGGTCGAGTCAGAGGCCAATCAGTACATTCCCTTTTCGCTTGACGAAGTGAGTCTGGACTTCTGTGTGATTGGCCCCAGCGCGAATTCAGTGGGTGATGTGGAGGTGCTGATCGCGGCATCGCGCAAGGAAAAGGTGTCGGACCGTCAGGGTCTGGCCGAGGCTGCCGGGCTCAAGCCTGTGGTCATGGATGTCGAGTCCTATGCCTCTCGCATGGCTGCGGGCCGTGTAATCGAAACGCTGCCCAATCAGGGCGTGGACTCGTTGGTGGCTTTGTTTGAGGTGGGGGCCCTGACCACCAGCATGCAGGTGATCCGCAACGACGATGTGTTGTATGAGCGTGATCAGGCCTTTGGCGGTGCCCAGTTGACACAGCTCATCGTGCGCCAGTATGGCTTCTCGTCGGACGAAGCCGAAGCCAAGAAGCGCTCGGGTGATTTGCCCGACGACTACCGGTCGGCGGTCCTCGATCCGTTCATCGAGAGCATGGCCCAGGAGGTTGGCCGGGCGCTTCAGTTTTTCTTCACCAGCACCCCTTACAACAAGCTGGACCACATCCTGTTGGCCGGTGGCAGCGCGGCGCTGCCAGGGCTTACCGAAGCGGTGACCCACCAGACGTCGTTTGCGTGCATGGTGATCAATCCGTTTGATGCCATGGAGATGGCTGCATCGATTCAGGCGCGCAAGATATCGCGCGAAGCGCCGTCCTACTTGACCTCCACTGGGCTGGCCTTGCGGAGGTTCTACCAATGATTTTGATCAACCTGTTGCCTCATCGCGAGGCGGCCAGAAAGAGGCAGAAGGATCAGTTCTTCACGCAACTCGGGTTGTCCGCACTCCTGGGTGGCGTGATCTGCGGTGCGGTCTTTACTTGGTATCAGGGGCAGATTTCAGCGCAGCAGGAGCGCAACCGTTTTCTGCAGGCTGAGATCGCCAAGCTGGACGAGGAGATCAAGGACATTGCCAATCTGCAACGAGAAATCGCCTCGCTGCGCGCGCGCCAGACGGCGGTGGAGAATCTGCAAGGGGATCGAAATCTGCCCGTGCACATGCTGGATGAACTCGCTGCCCAGTTGCCTGAGGGCGTTTACCTCAGCAGCATGAAACAGCAGGACCAGAGCGTGTTGCTGGTCGGAGTGGCGCAATCGCAGGAACGGGTGTCGGATCTGTTGCGCAACCTGGCGAACAACAGCCCGTGGCTTGTCAGGCCTGACCTCGTGGAGATTGTTGCCGCCAGGTCTGCGGCCACGGGACGCGACCAGCGTCGGGTTTCGAATTTCACGATTCGCGCGACGCTCAAGCGTCCGTCCGCAGCACCTGCCGCTGTGCCAGGCAAAGGCTGATCAAGGACCCGCGCATCATGGCAAAAACACCCAGCATCAACGTGGATTTCAAGGAAATCCAGGACAAGCTCAAGAACCAGTTCACAGGTCTTGATCCGAACGATCCGTCCCAATGGCCGGGATTGCCCCGGAACCTCTTGTTCATCGCCGTGTGTGTGGCGGTGATTGCGGGCCTCTGGTTCGCCTGGCTGAAGACTTCGGATGAGGAACTGATTGCTGAGAAGGCTCGTGAAGAACAATTGCGGGAAGACTACCGCAAGAAGCTCGTTCAGGCGGTCAACCTCGATGCCTTGCGCAAGCAGCTCGAGCAGGTGCAGCAGTATGTGACGCAGCTCGAAAAACAGCTTCCCAGCAAGGCCGAGATGGACGCACTGTTGTCGGACATCAACCAGGCGGGCTTGGGTCGCAGTCTGCAGTTTGAATTGTTTCGCCCGGGGCAGGTGAGCGTCAAGGAATACTACGCGGAGCTTCCGATTGCGGTGCGTGTGACGGGCACCTACCATGACATCGGTCTGTTTGCAGCCGACATTGCCAACCTGTCGCGCATCGTCACACTCAACAACCTGAGTCTCACGCCCGTGCGTGATCGCGAGGGGGTTCTGACGATGGACTGCACGGCCAAGACCTTCAGGTACCTGGATCAGGAAGAAGTGGCTGCGCAACAGAAGGCTGTCAAGGGAGCCAAGAAGTGAAGCACATTCGAGGAACGTCCTTGGGAGCCGGGTTGACGCTGGTGCTACTTTTGTCGGCCTGTACTTCGTCCGGGCAGGACGAGTTGCAGGCCTGGATGCAGAGCGAGCGCAACTCCATCAAGCCGTCGGTCAAGCCCATTCCGGAGCCCACCAAGTTCGTGCCCCAGGCCTACGAGGCCGAGCGCCTGACGCAGCCTTTCAGTGTCGAGAAGCTGGCCAGCGTCTTGCGAGGATCCCAGTCGACTCCGGTGGCGAATTCGGCATTGATCGAGCCCGAGCTCAACCGGCGCAAGCAACCGCTGGAAGCCTTTCCGCTGGACACCATGTCCATGGTGGGCAGTCTGAACCGCGACGGTCAACTGGTTGCTTTGGTGAAGGTGGATCAATTGTTGTATCAGGTGCGCCCTGGCAACTATCTGGGCCAGAACTATGGGCGCGTGACCCGCATCACCGAAACCGAAGTGGTGATGCGCGAGATCGTGCAGGATTCCGCTGGGGAATGGACCGAGCGCGCCGCAGCGCTGCAGCTACAAGAGGGTGCTTCTAAATGAACAAGCCAAACAAGGCGACGGGTTTCGCAGCCGTGGAGCGGGGGGTGCTCAAGGGGGCCCTATTTGCCTGCATGGCATTGACCACCGTTTGGGCGCAGGCCCAGAACGCGATCCAGTCGCTCACCGGGGGCATTCAGGGCGGTGTGGAAGTCATTCGCATCAACACGACAGAGCCCCTTTCTGCGATTCCAACCGGCTTCACTATCCAGGCCCCGGCACGTATTGCGCTGGATTTTCCGGGCGTGGCCAACGCGATCGGACGCAATGCGGTCGAGATCAACGAGGGCAATCTCCGGTCGGCCAACGTTGTCCAGGCGGGTGATCGCACGCGCGTGGTGATCAATTTGAAGCAAGCGGCGGCCTACGAGGCCAAGATCGATGGCAAGACGTTGCTGGTGGTGCTGGAACGTGCGCAGCCTGTCTCGGCGCCGACTGCGCCGCCTTCCGCATTTGCTGAGAACCGCAACCGCGATGTCGCCGCCTTGCGCGATATCGACTTCCGTCGGGGTGTCGGCAATGCGGGCCGGGTGGTGGTCGAACTGGCCAACAATCAGGTGGGCGTCGATATTCGCCAGCAAGGGCAGAACCTGGTGGTCGAGTTCCTCAAGACATCCCTGCCAGAAGGCCTGCGTCGCCGTCTCGACGTCAGCGATTTCGGTACGCCCGTGCAGAGCGTGACGACCACGCAGACCGGTGACCGCGTTCGCATGGTGGTCACTCCGACGGGCAACTGGGAGCATTCTGCATACCAGAGTGACAACCAGTTCGTACTGGAAGTGCGTGAACAGAAGATCGACGCATCCAAGCTCACACAGGGCCAGGGTTACAACGGCGAGAAGCTATCGCTGAACTTCCAAAACATCGAAGTGCGGTCGCTGTTGCAGGTGATTGCGGACTTCACCAACTTCAACATCGTGACCTCCGACTCGGTGACGGGTTCCGTGACGTTGCGGCTCAAGGATGTCCCTTGGGATCAGGCGCTCGACATCATCCTTCAGGCCAAGGGCTTGGGCATGCGCAAGTCAGGCAACGTGCTCTGGATCGCACCCAAGGATGAGATCGCGGCGCGGGAGAAGCAGGAATTGGAGTCCAAGGCGTCCATCGAGAGCCTGGAGACCCTGCGCACGCAAGGCTTCCAGATGAACTACGCCAAGGCGGCCGACATCGCTGCCCAGTTGACCTCGACCGGCAGCGGCGGGGTGGGCAGCGGCGCGGGCGCTGCCAATGCGCGCATCCTCTCAAGCCGTGGCAGCGTGATCTCCGAACCGCGCACCAATCAGCTGTTCGTGACCGATATTCCGTCTCGCCTGGAGCAGGTGCAGGAACTCATTGCCAAGCTCGACATTCCGATCCGCCAGGTGATGATCGAGGCGCGGATCGTGGAGGCAGATGACACCTTTGGCAAATCCCTGGGAGTGCGCCTGGGTGGTGGTGTGCGTGGCTTTGGCGTGGGTTCCGTCAACGGCAGCCAGGTTCAGGGGAACTTCGGTTCGAACTATGCTGCGGTGTCTACGGGCCCGACATTGACGTCAGCCCCCTTTGTGAGCTTGCCCGCCAATCCAGGCACGGCGGCGGCTGCGTCGTACGCGCTGTCGCTGTTCAGTCCGAATGCGTCGCGATTCCTGAGTCTTGAAATTTCGGCTCTGGAGTCCGATGGCAAGGGCCGTATTGTTTCCAGCCCCCGGGTGGTGACGGCCGATCAGGTCAAGGCGTTGATTGAACAGGGCACGGAGTTTCCCTACCAGACCGCTACCTCCAGTGGCGCCACCGCCATCGCTTTCCGCAAGGCCAACCTCAAACTTGAGGTGACGCCGCAGATCACGCCTGAGGGCAACATTATCCTGGATCTGGACATCAACAAGGACAGCCGCGGAGAGTCCACGGCGGACGGCATTGCGATCAACACCAAGCACGTTCAGACCCAGGTTCTGGTGGAGAACGGTGGCACGGTCGTGATTGGTGGCATCTTCGAGCAGACCGAGCGCGACCAGGTGAACAAGGTTCCGCTGCTGGGTGATTTGCCCGGGGTGGGCAATCTGTTCAAGTCGCGGGACCGGATTTCCAACAAATCCGAGTTGCTGATCTTCATCACGCCACGTGTGTTGGGGCGCTCGGCGATCAATTGAGCCTGTCATCGAGTTTTCTGGTAGGCCTGCCGGGCTCCGGCAAGTCGACCGTGGGGCGGCAACTTGCCCGTCGCCTTTCGCTCCCCTTCTTCGACACCGATCATGTGATCGAGCAGCGACTGGGCTGCTCGATTCGCGAGTTCTTTGAACGCGAGGGTGAGGACCGTTTTCGCGACCTTGAGGCCTCTGTTGTTGATGAACTCACGCAAGGCCCGACTGCGGTGGTGTCCACCGGTGGGGGCGCTGTGCTGCGATCCGAAAATCGGACCCGTCTGCACGAACGAGGCATGGTGTTCTATCTCAAATCGACCCCGGAAGAGGTTTTTCGCCGATTGCGGCACGATCGCAACCGCCCCTTGCTGCAGGTGGCTGACCCCCTGCAGCGTCTGCGCGATCTGTTTGATGCCCGCGATCCGTTCTACCGTGAGGTTGCGCACTTTGTTGTTGAGACCGGCCGACCGTCCGTGGCTACGCTGGTCAACATGATTGTCATGCAGCTTGAGCTAGGGGGCGTCGCCGTCGCAGAGGCCGCTCGCCAACAAGGTGGGCCAGCTTTCTGAACGGTCTGTGAACGGGTCGCTGGAGGCACACCGAATAAACTCGGTGACCATGACGTCACAACATCCGGTTTCATCAGCTCAGAGGGTCCACATCGCGCTCGGGGAACGCAGCTACGAGATCGTCATAGGCTCGGGAGTGCTGGACGCCGAGGCCAGCTATGGGGGCCTGCCCCGCGCAGCGCACGCCATGATCGTGACCAACCCGGTGGTTGCGTCACTGTATGGCGAAGTTCTGGCCCAGGCGCTGAAAGGTCATTACCCGTTAGTGCATACCGTGGTGCTGCCGGATGGCGAGGCGCACAAAACCTGGGAGTCGCTCAACCTGATCTTTGATGCCTTGCTGTCCAACGGCTGTGACCGAAACACGGTGTTGTTCGCGCTGGGCGGCGGCGTGGTGGGCGACATGACGGGTTTCGCTGCCGCCAGCTACATGCGGGGCGTACCGTTCGTGCAGGTGCCGACGACGCTTCTGGCCCAGGTGGACTCGTCGGTTGGAGGCAAGACGGCGATCAATCACCCGCTGGGCAAAAACATGATCGGGGCCTTCTACCAGCCGCATCGCGTGCTGTGCGACCTGGATGTCATCAATTCACTGCCAGGCCGTGAGCTCAGCGCGGGGCTGGCTGAAGTCATCAAATACGGTCCGATTGCGGACGCGGCCTTCCTGGACTGGATGGAGGCAAACCTGGATGCGCTCATCGCGCGCGATCCGGCGGCATTGGCGTTTGCGGTGCGGCGCAGTTGCGAGATCAAGGCCCAGGTGGTGAGTCAGGACGAGCGTGAGTCCGGTGTGCGTGCCATTCTGAACTTCGGGCATACCTTTGGCCATGCCATAGAGGCCGGCATGGGCTATGGTGCCTGGCTACATGGAGAAGCGGTGGGCTGTGGCATGGTCATGGCGGCACGCCTCTCGGTTGCGTTGGGGCTGGTCGATCAGACCTTTGTCGAACGGTTGCGGCGTCTGGTCGAACGTGCGGGTCTGCCTGTGGTGGCCCCGGTGCTGGATGCGCAGGACAACGTGGGCCGGTACATGGCGCTCATGCGCGTGGACAAGAAGGCCGAGGCCGGTGCCATCAGGTTCGTCGTGATCGATTCCGTCGGACATGCGTTGGTGCGCAGTGCGCCCGATGAGATGGTGGCCGATGTGATCAACGTCAGCTGTCAAGTGTGATGATGCCAGGCTCTGCAGCGACGCAGAGTGGCGTGTTGGCCTGTTTTGCCAGCGATCCGGCAAGCAGCCGCGGTCGCCGACACCCGGAGCCCGAAGCCCCAACCCGCTCCGCGTTTCAGCGCGATCGTGATCGGGTGATCCATTCGACCGCATTTCGGCGGCTCGTCTACAAGACACAGGTCTTTCTGAATCACGAAGGAGACCTGTTTCGCACGCGACTGACCCATTCACTCGAAGTCGCCCAACTGGGGCGCAGCATTGCGCGATCACTGCAACTCAATGAGGACCTGGTGGAAGCCATCGCGCTGGCGCACGACCTGGGACACACGCCATTTGGTCACGCGGGGCAGGATGCCCTCGATGCCAGTGTCAGGCAATGCCACTCGGGCCCAAGGTGGGGCGACGCGGACGGTTGGGGTTTCGAGCACAACCTTCAGAGTCTGCGTGTGGTCGACGAGCTGGAAGAGCGTTACCCCGCGTTCGATGGACTCAATCTGTGCTTCGAAACGCGGGAAGGCATTCTCAAGCACTGCTCCAGAGCCAATGCGCAACGACTCGAGTTGCAGGAACCTGACGGCGTGGCAGCCCGGTTTCTCCGTGGAGGGTCGCCGTCGCTCGAAGCGCAGCTGTGCAACCTTGCCGACGAAATTGCATACAACGCGCACGATATCGATGATGGCGTGCGATCAGGCCTGCTCACCATGGAGCAACTCGAAGAGGTTGAATTGTTTGATCACTACCGCCGGCAGGCCTTGACGGCGCACCCGACGCTCGCGGGGCGCCGGCTGTTGTTCGAGTCGATTCGCCTCATGCTCAGCGATCAGGTCTATGACGTGATTGCCACCACGCGTGCGCGGATTGCGGCCGCAGGTGTCGACGGTCCGGATGCCGTGCGTGCCAGCCCTTCTCTGGTGGCGTTCTCCGACGACATGCGCGAGAGCTCCCGGACGCTGAAAACGTTTCTCTTCCGCAATCTCTACCGGCATCCGCAAGTGATGGAGACCACCGATCGGGCGCGTCGCGTCGTCGCCGACCTGTTTGATCGCTACCTGAATGCCCCCGGGGAATTGCCCGAGGCGCATGGGCGCAGGCATCACCTGCCCAGGGCCGTGGCCGACTACATCGCCGGCATGACAGATCGGTTTGCGATCCGCGAACACGAGCGGCTGTTCGGGGCGGTGCTGTTTCCGTGACGACCATCGTATCCACCGACCCGCGCAGACTGGCCGCCCTTGTGGTGGCCGTGGGCGTCACCTGCGCGTTGCATGTGGGGAAGTTGCCTGTCGCCATTCCGGTGCTGAGGGAGGGGCTGGGCCTTACCCTGGTGCAGGCCGGCTTTCTGCTTTCACTGGTACAGCTTGCGGGCATGACGCTGGGGCTCGTGGTAGGCCTGATGGCCGACCGGTTCGGGGCGCGCCGCGTCATGCTGACAGGCTTGGGCTTGCTGGCGAGCGGCAGTGCGCTAGGGGCATTGGCCCCCGACGTGGAAATGCTGTTGGCCACGCGGGTTCTGGAAGGCATGGGCTTTCTGCTTGCGGTTCTTCCAGCGCCCGGCCTGTTGCGTCAGCGCGTACACCACGGGCCGACGCTCTCGCGCTCTTTGGGCTGGTGGGGTGCCTACATGCCCTTGGGCACCGCGCTGGCCTTGCTGCTCGGCGTGCCCTTGCTGTCCGCCGTAGGATGGCGCTGGGCCTGGGCCCTGCTCGCGGGGCTGTCACTGCTCGCCGCTGCAGGGGTGGCAAGACAGGTGCCGCCAGACGAGCCTGTGGGGCCCGCGCCCGGTGCACTGCCGGGCGTTTCGATGCTGGGACCGCGGCTGAAACGTACCCTGAGCGCATCGAGTCCCTGGCTGATGGCATTGGCGTTCTTTCTCTACTCAGGGCAGTGGCTTGCCGTGGTCGGTTTCCTGCCCACGATCTACCACCAGGCGGGGTACCCGGACGCCATGGTTGCTTTGCTGAGCGCCTTGGCAGCAGGCATCAACATGCTGGGCAATATCGGTGCAGGCTGGCTGCTTGCGCGTGGCGCTCGACCCGGTGCCGTGCTGTCACTGGCCTATGTCGCGATGGGTGTGGGTGCCGGCGTGGCGTTTGGCGCGGTGGGCCATCCCGTCTGGCAGTACATCGCCGTCCTGGTGTTCTCGGGCGTTGGTGGTTTGATCCCTGGCACCTTGTTCGGACTTGTGGTCAAGCTCGCGCCCAGCAGCGAGACCGTGTCCACCACCGTCGGCTGGATGCAGCAGTTCTCCGCACTGGGTCAGTTCCTGGGGCCTCCCATCGTGGCGTGGGTGGCCACCGCCACAGGGGGCTGGCAATGGACGTGGCTGGTTACAGGGGTATCGTCCCTGCTGGGCCTGATGCTCGCCGGACGGCTTCAGGCTGCCTGGCAAATGCAGGAGTCTTGCTCGACGCATCGCGGTCCATAGTTGGCATAATTAGGGTCGGATTCCAATTTCGCTGATTCTGGCGTTCGTCCCTTTTTTTCATGCCACCGTCTACCCCATGGCCCGTCTCCCTCGACTCACCGTTCCCGGCTATCCCCATCACGTCATCCAGCGCGGCAACAATCGGCAGGACATTGTCCGCAGCGATGCAGATCGCGAAATGCTGCTCGATCTCATCAGTGAGAACGCTCGCAAATACCAGGTGGCGTTGAACGCTTATGTGTTGATGGACAACCATTTTCATTTGCTGCTGACCCCGGACGCGACCGACGGTGTGCCAGCGATGATGCAGGCTGTTGGCCGTCGCTATGTCCGCTATTTCAACGATTTGCACCACCGCACGGGGACCTTGTGGGAGGGGCGGTACCGGTCCACGCTGATCCAGTCCGAGCGTTACTTGCTGGCCTGCATGGCCTACATGGACCTCAATCCGGTGCGGGCGGGCATGGTGAACGATCCGAAGCTCCACCGCTGGTCCAGCTACCACCACTACAGCGGCCAGAGCCCAGACCGCCGCATTGCGTCGCACCCGATGTACTGGAACCTCGGCAACACGCCATTTGCCCGAGAGGCCGCGTACACCGAAATGGTGCGGGCGGGCGTGCCGCTTGAACAGCTTGGCGCCATCACCGACGCAACCTTGCATGGCTGGGCAATGGGCGATGAGGCCTTTGTGGCTGAACTGCAGAAACGCACTGCGCGCCGCATTGCTCGCGCCAAGCCTGGGCGACCTGCAGGTCGCCCACAAGAGCCGCACTGAGATGTGGCTTTGGCCCCTGGGACAAGGGCATTTTCAATGATATGTCCCCAATTAATCAGTGATCTGATATCGAACGAAAAAACTGGAATCTGACCCTATTTAATTTGCTTGGCATTGTTGTTGCAATGCAATATGCTCGCAGTCCCGTTTTTGCATTCAAGCCCACGAACCGAGAAGGAAGCGCCATGAACACGGCAGCCGAGCAGCAGCACCTCCAGCAACACGGTCTGTACGACCCAGCCCATGAACACGATGCGTGCGGGGTTGGCTTTGTGGCGCACATCAAGGGCGAGAAGAGCCATGCCATCGTGCAACAGGGCCTGAAGATCCTGGAGAACCTGGATCACCGGGGGGCGGTGGGGGCCGACAAGCTGATGGGGGATGGCGCGGGACTGTTGATTCAGTTGCCCGATGCGCTGTATCGCGAAGAAATGGCCGCGCAGGGTGTGACGCTGCCGCCGGCGGGCGAATATGGCGTGGGCATGATCTTCATGCCCAAGGAGCATGCGAGCCGCCTGGCCTGTGAGCAGGAAATGGAGCGCGCCATTGCGGCCGAAGGGCAGGTGCTGCTGGGCTGGCGAGACGTGCCGGTGAACCGCGACATGCCCATGTCGCCCACGGTGCGCGAGAAGGAGCCGATCATCCGCCAGGTGTTCATCGGCCGCGGCAACGATGTGATCGTGCAGGATGCGCTGGAGCGCAAGCTGTACGTGATCCGCAAGACCGCCAGTGCCGCGATCCAGCGCCTGAAGCTGACCCACAGCAAAGAATATTACGTGGTCAGCATGAGCAGCCGCACCGTGGTCTACAAGGGTCTGCTGCTGGCCGATCAGGTTGGTACTTACTTCCGTGACCTGGAAGACGAGCGCTGCGTTTCGGCCCTGGGCCTGGTGCATCAGCGCTTTTCAACCAACACCTTCCCGGAATGGCCCCTGGCGCACCCGTACCGCTATGTCGCGCACAACGGCGAGATCAATACGGTCAAGGGCAACTACAACTGGATGAAGGCACGCGAGGGCGTGATGTCCTCGCCGGTACTGGGTGCCGATCTGCAGAAGCTGTATCCGATCAGCTTCGCCAGCCAGTCCGACACGGCCACCTTCGACAACTGCCTGGAGCTGCTGACCATGGCGGGCTACCCGCTGGCGCAGGCGGTGATGATGATGATCCCCGAACCCTGGGAGCAGCACACCACCATGGACGTGCGCCGCAGGGCGTTCTACGAGTACCACGCGGCCATGATGGAGCCGTGGGACGGCCCGGCCTCGATCGTGTTCACCGACGGCCGCCAGATTGGCGCGACGCTCGACCGCAACGGTCTGCGCCCCTCGCGCTACTGCATCACCGACGACGATTTCGTGATCATGGGTTCCGAGTCGGGCGTGTTGCCAGTGCCCGAGAACAAGATCGTGCGCAAATGGCGCCTGCAGCCCGGCAAGATGTTCCTGATCGACCTGGAGCAGGGTCGCATGATCGACGACGAGGAGCTCAAGGCCAACCTCGCCAACAGCAAGCCCTACAAGCAGTGGATCGACAACCTGCGCATCCGCCTGGACGATGTGGACACGCCCGAGGCGGGCGAATCGGCTCAGGAACAACGCATCAGCGCCACCGAGCCGCAGACCGCCGGCATGGAGCGGGTCGCCCCCGAACTGCTGGACCGACAGCAGGTCTTTGGCTACACCCAGGAAGACATCAAGTTCCTGATGAGCCCGATGGCCGCCAACGGTGAGGAGGGCATTGGCTCGATGGGCAACGACAGCCCGCTGGCCGTGCTCTCGGACAAGAACAAGCCGCTGTACAACTACTTCAAGCAGCTTTTCGCGCAGGTGACCAACCCGCCGATCGACCCGATCCGCGAGGCGATCGTGATGTCGCTGGTGTCCTTCATCGGTCCCAAGCCCAACCTGCTCGACATCAACCAGGTCAACCCGCCGATGCGGCTGGAGGTGAGCCAGCCGGTGCTGGACTTCGCCGACATGGCCAAGCTGCGCGACATCGAATCCGCCACGCAGGGCAAGTTCCGCAGCCACACGCTGGACATCACCTACCCGGCCCAGTGGGGCCGCGCGGGTGTGGAAGCCCAGCTGGCCTCGCTGTGCGCGGCGGCGGTGGACGCGATCAAGGGTGGCAAGAACATCCTGATCATCAGCGACCGAGCGGTGAGCGCCACGCGCATCGCCATTCCCGCGCTGCTGGCGCTCTCGGCGATCCACCAGCACCTGGTGCGCGAAGGGCTGCGCACCACCGCCGGCCTGGTGGTGGAGACCGGCACCGCCCGCGAAGTGCACCACTTCGCGGTGCTGGCCGGCTATGGCGCGGAGGCCGTTCACCCCTACCTTGCCATGGAAACACTGGCCGCGATTCATAAGGGTCTGCCTGGTGACCTGAGCGCCGACAAGGCGATCTACCAGTATGTGAAGGCGATTGGCAAGGGCCTGTCCAAGATCATGTCCAAGATGGGCGTATCGACCTACATGTCGTACTGCGGGGCGCAGCTGTTCGAGGCCATCGGCCTCAACAGCGAGACAGTCGACAAGTACTTCACCGGCACCGCCAGCCGTGTGGGCGGCATCGGTGTGTTCGAGATCGCCGAAGAAGCCATCCGCATGCACAAGGCCGCTTTCGGCGACGATCCGGTGCTGGCGACCATGCTCGACGCCGGTGGCGAATACGCCTGGCGCACGCGCGGCGAGGAGCACATGTGGACGCCCGACGCCATCGCCAAGCTGCAGCACAGCGCGCGCGCCAACAACTGGAACACCTACAAGGAGTACGCGCAGATCATCAACGACCAGAGCCGCCGCCACATGACGCTGCGCGGCCTGTTCGAGTTCAGGATCGACCCGAGCACCGCGATCCCGATCGACGAGGTGGAGCCTGCGTCCGAGATCGTCAAGCGTTTCGCCACCGGCGCCATGTCGCTGGGCTCGATCTCCACCGAGGCCCATGCCACCCTGGCCGTGGCCATGAACCGCATCGGCGGCAAGAGCAACACCGGCGAGGGCGGCGAGGACGCGATGCGCTACCGCAACGAGCTCAAGGGCATTCCGATCAAGCAGGGCCAGACCATGTCCGACCTGCTGGGCAAGGACACGTTCGAGGTGGACTACGAGCTCCAGGAAGGAGACTCGATGCGCTCGCGCATCAAGCAGGTCGCCTCCGGGCGTTTTGGCGTCACCGCCGAGTACCTCAACAGCGCGGACCAGATCCAGATCAAGATGGCGCAGGGCGCCAAGCCGGGCGAAGGCGGGCAACTACCAGGCGGCAAGGTCAGCGACTACATCGGCAAGCTGCGCCACAGCGTGCCTGGCGTGGGCCTCATCAGCCCGCCGCCGCACCACGACATCTACTCCATCGAAGATCTGGCGCAGCTGATCCACGATCTGAAGAACGTGGCACCACACGCCAGCATCAGCGTCAAGCTGGTGTCCGAGATTGGCGTGGGCACCATTGCCGCGGGCGTGGCCAAGTGCAAGGCCGATCATGTGGTGATCGCCGGCCACGACGGCGGCACCGGCGCGTCGCCCTGGTCGTCGATCAAGCACGCCGGCAGCCCCTGGGAAATCGGCCTGGCCGAAACGCAGCAGACGCTGGTGCTCAACCGCCTGCGCAGCCGCATCCGCGTGCAGGCCGACGGCCAGATGAAAACCGGACGTGACGTGGTCATCGGCGCGCTGCTCGGCGCCGACGAGTTCGGCTTCGCCACCGCGCCGCTGGTGGTCGAGGGCTGCATCATGATGCGCAAGTGCCACCTCAACACCTGCCCGGTGGGGGTGGCCACGCAGGACCCGGTGTTGCGCAAGAAGTTCAGCGGCAAGCCCGAGCACGTGGTGAACTACTTCTTCTTCATCGCCGAGGAAGCGCGCCAGATCATGGCGCAACTGGGCATCCGCAAGTTCGACGACCTGATCGGCCGCGCTGATCTGCTCGACATGAAACAGGGCATCGAGCACTGGAAGGCGCGCGGGCTGGATTTCAGCCGACTGCTGGCCTTGCCCCCGGTGCCCGCCGACGTGCCGCGCCTGCACACGGAGAACCAGGAGCATGGCCTGCACAAGGCGCTGGACATGGTGCTGATCGAGAAGTCGCGCCCGGCCATCGACAAAGGCGAACGCGTGCAGTTCATCGAAGTGGCGCGCAACGTCAATCGCTCGGTGGGCGCCATGCTGTCGGGTGCGGTGACCAAGGTGCACCCCGAAGGATTGCCCGACGACAGCATCCGCATCCAGCTCGAAGGCACGGGCGGTCAGTCATTCGGTGCGTTCCTGACCAAGGGCATCACGCTGTACCTGATCGGCGACGCCAATGACTACACCGGCAAGGGTTTGTCGGGTGGCCGCGTGATCGTGCGCCCCAGCATCGACTTCCGCGGCGACGCCGCGCGCAACATCATTGTTGGCAACACCGTGATGTATGGCGCGACCACCGGCGAGGCCTATTTCAGCGGTGTCGCGGGCGAGCGTTTTGCCGTGCGCCTGTCGGGCGCCACTGCGGTGGTCGAAGGCACAGGAGACCACGGCTGCGAGTACATGACCGGCGGCACCGTGGCCGTGCTGGGCAAGACCGGACGCAACTTCGCCGCCGGCATGAGCGGTGGCATTGCTTACGTGTACGACGAAGACGGCGAGTTCGCCAGGCGCTGCAACACCGCCATGGTCAGCCTCGAGAAGGTGTTGCCCGCGGCCGAACAGGAGGCCACGATGGACCGCGCCATCTGGCATCGTGGGCAGACCGACGAGGCGCAGCTCAAGAAGCTGCTGGAGGAGCACAACCGCTGGACAGGCAGCAAGCGCGCGCGCGAGTTACTTGACTCATGGGCTCAGTCGCGCGGCAAGTTCGTGAAGGTGTTCCCCAACGAATACAAGCGCGCACTCGGCGAGATTCACGCCCGCAAAGCCGCGGCCGTTGTCACGACCAAGGCGCAGGGCTCTGCCAAGAAAGCCACAGCGCCAGCCAAGTAAGGCCGCCGCACGCACGTACGCAAGAGAAGGAACCGCATCATGGGAAAAGTCACTGGCTTCATGGAATACGAGCGTCTGGAAGAAGGCTACAGGCCCGTTCCCGAGCGTGTGAAGCACTACAAGGAATTCGTTGTCGGCCTCAGTGAGTCCGAGTCCAAGGTACAGGCGGCACGCTGCATGGACTGCGGTACGCCGTTCTGCAACAGCGGCTGCCCGGTCAACAACATCATTCCTGACTTCAACGACCTCGTGTACCAGGGCGACTGGCAGAACGCCATCACCGTGCTGCACAGCACCAACAATTTCCCCGAGTTCACGGGCCGCATCTGCCCCGCCCCGTGCGAGGCGGCGTGCACGCTCAACGTGAACGACGACGCCGTGGGCATCAAGTCGATCGAGCACGCGATCATTGACCGTGCCTGGGCCGAGGGCTGGGTGCAGGCGCAGCCGCCGCGCCACAAGACCGGAAAGAAGGTGGCGGTGGTGGGCTCCGGGCCGGCCGGCATGGCCGCAGCCCAGCAGCTCGCGCGCGTGGGCCACGACGTGACCCTGTTCGAGAAGAACGACCGCGTGGGCGGCCTGCTGCGCTACGGCATCCCCGACTTCAAGATGGAGAAGAGCCACATTGATCGCCGCGTGGCGCAGATGGAGGCCGAAGGCGTGGTGTTTCGCACCGGCGTGATGGTGGGCGAATTGCCCAAGGGCAGCAAGGTCACCAACTGGGCCAAGGAAACCGTCACACCCGAGCAACTGCAGAAAGACTTTGATGCGGTGCTGCTGACCGGTGGCGCGGAGCAAAGCCGTGACTTGCCGGTGCCAGGTCGCGACCTGGACGGCATCCATTTCGCCATGGAGTTCCTGCCGCAGCAGAACAAGGTGAATGCGGGCGACAAGCTCAAGGGCCAGTTGCGCGCCGACGGCAAGCACGTGATCGTGATCGGGGGCGGCGACACCGGCAGCGACTGTGTGGGCACCAGCAACCGCCACGGCGCGCTCAGCGTGACCCAGTTCGAGGTGATGCCCCAGCCGCCGGAGCAGGAGAACAAGCCGCTCGTGTGGCCGTACTGGCCGCTCAAGCTGCGCACCAGCTCCAGCCATGAGGAGGGCTGTGTGCGCGAATTCGCCATTTCCACCAAGGCCTTCATCGGCGAGAAGGGCAAGGTCACCGGTCTGCAGACCGTGCATGTCGAGATGAAGGACGGCAAGCTGGTCGAAATCCCGGGCACCGAGAAGACGTATCAGGCCGATCTCGTGCTGCTCGCGATGGGTTTCGTCAACCCGGTGGCCACCATCCTGGACGGTTTCGGGGTCGAGAAGGACGCGCGCGGCAACGCCAGGGCCAGCACCGATTTCACCGGCGGCTACGCCACCAATGTGCCCAAGGTGTTCGCCGCTGGCGACATGCGCCGTGGCCAGAGTCTGGTGGTGTGGGCGATCCGCGAAGGCCGTCAGGCGGCCCGCTCGGTCGACGAATTTCTGATGGGTTTCTCCGACCTGCCGCGCTGATATGGCCTGAAACTCCACGGACATTTGTCGAAACACAACGGTGCACGGGGCTTGCCCCGAATCCCGTATCATCCAAAAACCGGGCTTCGAATGGCCCGGTTTTTGTTTGATGCCCACCGATTCCATCTCCCCCCTGGTCGAACTGCGCAACCTGACCTTCGGGTACGGCGAGCGCGCCATCCTCGACAACGTTTCGCTGACCGTGCCGCGTGGCAAGGTCACGGCGCTCATGGGTGCGTCCGGCGGCGGCAAGACGACGGTGCTGCGCCTGATCGGTGGGCAGATCCGGGGCCAGTCCGGCCAGACCCTGTTCGATGGCCAGGATGTGACCACGATGGACTCGAAGGCCCTGTACGGAGCGCGCCGGCGCATGGGCATGCTGTTCCAGTTCGGTGCCCTGTTCACCGACATGAGCGTGTTCGACAATGTCGCTTTTCCGCTGCGCGAGCACACGCAGTTGTCCGATGCGCTGGTGCGCGACATCGTTTTGATGAAGCTCAACGCCGTGGGCTTGCGTGGCGCTCGTGGCCTCATGCCCAGTGAGCTATCGGGTGGCATGGCGCGGCGCGTCGCGCTGGCCCGCGCAATCGCGCTCGACCCCGAACTGGTGATGTACGACGAGCCTTTTGCCGGTCTCGACCCGATCTCGCTCGGCACGTCTGCGCGCCTGATCCGCCAGCTCAACGACGCCATGGGCCTCACGAGCATCGTCGTCTCGCACGACCTGGACGAGACCTTTCACATCGCCGATCAGGTGATCGTGCTGGCCAACGGCCGCATCGCGGCCCAGGGCACACCCGACGAGGTGCGCCACAGCCAGGAACCGCTGGTGCACCAGTTCGTCAATGCGCTGCCCGATGGCCCGGTGCGCTTCCACCATCCCGGGCCGGAACTCGCCGACGACTTCGGCGCCACCCGTTCTGGAGGCCGCCGATGAACCGCCTGCACCCTGCGCGTGTGGGCCGCGCGGTGCGCGTGCGACTGGCGGGTATCGGTCAGGGAACGCGCCTGTTCTTCCGCCTTGTGTGGCTGTTCGGCGCCGCGTTGCGCCGTCCGGCCCTGGTGCGCGATCAGATTCACTTCCTGGGCAACCACTCGCTGGCCATCATCGGCGTCTCGGGTCTCTTCGTCGGCTTCGTGCTGAGCCTGCAGGGCTACTACACCTTGCAGCGCTATGGCGCTACCGAGGCGCTGGGCTTGCTGGTGGCGTTGTCGCTCATGCGCGAACTCGGCCCGGTGGTCACCGCGCTGCTGTTTGCCGGTCGTGCCGGCACCTCGCTGACCGCCGAAATCGGTCTCATGAAGGCGGGCGAGCAGCTCAGCGCCATGGAGATGATGGCGGTCGATCCAGTGCGCCGTGTGCTGGCCCCCCGCTTCTGGGCAGGCGTGATCGTGATGCCCCTGCTGGCGGCGGTGTTCAGCGCGATTGGCATCATGGGTGGATGGGTTGTGGGCGTGCTGCTCATAGGTCTTGATGGCGGCGCGTTCTGGAGCCAGATGCAAGGCGGGGTGGACGTCTGGGCAGACGTCGGCAACGGCATCGTCAAGAGCGTGGTGTTCGGTTTTGCGGTGACCTTCGTGGCCCTGCTTCAGGGTTTCGAGGCCCATCCCACGCCCGAAGGGGTTTCTCGGGCCACCACCCGCACCGTGGTGGTGGCTTCGCTGAGCGTGCTGGCGCTGGACTTCGTCCTCACCGCCATGATGTTCAGCATCTGAATGGAGTGCTGAAGGTATGGACATGCAAAATTCCAGGAACGACGTCTGGGTCGGTCTGTTCGTGATGATCGGCGCGGCGGCCATCCTGTTTCTCGCGCTGCAGTCGGCCAACCTGCTGAGCCTGAATTTCGAGAAGACCTACCACGTGGTCGGTCGCTTCGACAACGTCGGTGGCATCAAACCCAAGGCAGCGGTGCGCAGCGCGGGTGTGGTGGTCGGGCGCGTGGATTCCATCACGTTCGACGACAAGACCTTCCAGGCCAACATCCGCCTGGAATTGCAGTCGCGCTACGCGTTTCCCAAGGACAGCTCGCTCAAGATCCTCACCAGTGGATTGCTCGGTGAGCAGTACATCGGAATCGAGCCCGGCGGTGACGAGCGCAACTTTGCAGATGGCGACGTGATCACGCAGACCCAGTCGGCGGTCATTCTTGAAAACCTGATCAGCCAGTTTCTGTTCAGCAGGGCGGCCGAGGGGGGAAGCAACGCCGCTGAGGAACCCGTGAGCAAGTAGACACGGCTTGTGGGGGCATTGCAACAAGGCACCCCGAAGGCAGCGGGGAGCCGCAGACAATGCCCGAGATCGCGCAGAAAAAACACACGGGTGCACAACCCAGGGGAACCTCACACATGACTCACCTCCACAAGCCTCCCGCGGCCACGGCGAAAGCCGTTGCGCTGGCGCCGTTGCTGGCGCTGCTGTCGGCATGTGCCACCGGGCCGGACGCCAATCCGCGCGACCCGCTCGAACCGCTCAACCGAGGCGTCTACCAGTTCAACGACGCGATCGACACAGCGGTGCTCAAGCCCGCAGCCACCGCCTACCAGAAGGTCACGCCCAGCCCCGTGCGAACCGGCGTCGGCAACTTCTTCGGCAACCTGGGCGATCTCTGGTCGTCGGTCAACGCCGGGCTGCAGCTGCGTCCTCGTGAGGCGACGGAGAACCTCATGCGCTTCAGTGTGAACACGGTGCTCGGCCTGGGCGGGGTGCTGGACCTTGCGTCCGAAATGGGCATTCCGCGCACGCGACTGGATTTTGGACAGACCCTCGGGTTCTGGGGTGCGCCGTCAGGGGCATATCTGGTGCTGCCGGTGTTCGGACCGTCCTCGGTGCGCGACGGTACGGGCCTCGTGGTCGATACCTATGGCGATCCTGTGGGTGGCATGGATCATGTGCCTTCACGCAATTCACTCACCGCGTTGCGGGTGGTCGACACCCGGGCCAGCCTGCTCAGGGCCAGTTCCCTGCTGGAAGATGCCGCGCTCGACAAATACAGCTTCACGCGCGACCTTTACCTGAATCGGCGGCAGAGCCAGATCGACGACATGATTGATCGCGGCATCGGCCTGGGCGAAGGCTGGGAGGGCGATGGCACGGATACGAATCGCAACGATTGAGTGGGAACCCCTTCACAATCCCGTCCGTCCGATGAACTACGCTGCGGTGTCCGCAGCAAGGCCCCCGGCCTCGAAAGGAACCACATGATGAAACGCCGCTCATGGCTCGCCACCCTGATGATGGCCGTGGCCAGCGCCCTGTCAGTCCCTGCCATGGCGCAGGACGAAGCGCCTGATGCGCTGGTCAAGCGTGTCTCGGCCGAGGTGCTGGCCGCCATCAAGGCCGACCCTGCCATTCAGTCAGGCGACGTGACTCGCATCATTGCGCTGGTGGACAGCAAGATCATGCCCAACGTGAACTTCACGCGAATGACGGCATCGGCGGTGGGGCGCTACTGGCGCCAGGCCACACCCGAGCAGCAGAAGCAGTTGCAAGACGAGTTCAAGACCCTGCTGGTGCGCACATATTCCGGTGCACTCGGCGAAGTGAAGGACCAGACCCTGAGCTTTCGCCCGATGCGCTCCCGGCCCGAGGACACCGAGGTGGTCGTGCGTTCCGAGGTGCGCGGCCGGGGCGAGCCGATCCAGCTGGATTACCGGATGGAAAAAACGCCCTCCGGCTGGAAGATTTACGACCTGAACGTGCTGGGTGTGTGGCTGGTGGAAACCTATCGCACGCAGTTCGCGCAGGAAATCGGCAGCAAGGGAATCGACGGCCTGATCGCCTCGCTGGTCCAGCGCAACAAGAGCAGCACGGCCAAGGCCAGCTGATCGCCGGAGCATGGCCGAGTCCGCCAACACCTTCGAGCTGCCAGAGCGCCTGACCTTGGCCGAGGCGGAGCCCACCCTGGCGCGCCTCGCAGACGCACTGGCAAGACATGCCGGCCCGGTCGTGACCATCAGTACGGAAGCGCTGCAGGTCTTCGACTCCTCGGCGCTGGCGGTGTTGCTGGAGCTGCGCCGTCGGCTGGTTGCGCAGGGCAGGGCGCTCAAGGTCAATGGCTGGCCCCCGCGTCTGAAGGAGCTTGCCGCGCTCTACGGAATTCAAGAGTTGCTGGCAGCCTGACGACGGCGAGGCCTTGACCCTTGGGCAGCGTGGCCGGATGGGGCGCGCATAAAATATCGGGTTCACCGGCGGCAGCCAGATGTCCTGCCCCGCAGGCCGGTGGATCCTGGGCTCCACCCGCGCATGCCAGCCGTCTCATTCCAGAACATTACCAAGACCTATTCGACCTTGCGCGGCGACTTGCATGCGCTGCAGTCGGTGTCGTTCGATATCGAACAGGGCGAGTTCTTCGGCCTGCTCGGGCCCAACGGCGCGGGCAAGACCACCCTCATCAGCGTGCTCGCTGGCCTGGCGCGTCCTACGGCCGGACGTGTGCTCGTGCATGGCAGCGACGTGCAGGCCGACTTCGCCGCCGCGCGCCGCCAGCTCGGCGTCGTGCCGCAGGAACTGGTGTTCGATCCCTTCTTCAATGTGCGCGAAGCCCTGCGCATCCAGTCGGGCTACTTCGGTATGGCGCGCAACGAAGCCTGGATCGACGAACTGCTTGAAGGTTTGGGCCTGACCGACAAGGCCAACGCCAACATGCGTCAGCTCTCGGGCGGCATGAAGCGCCGGGTGCTGATTGCGCAGGCGCTGGTGCACAAGCCTCCGGTGATCGTGCTCGACGAACCCACGGCCGGTGTGGACGTGGAGCTGCGCCAGACCCTGTGGCAGTTCATTTCCGACCTCAACAAGCGCTTGGGCAGCACCGTGCTGCTGACCACGCATTACCTGGAGGAAGCCGAAGCCCTGTGCGGGCGCATCGCCATGCTCAAGCAGGGGCGGGTCGTGGCGCTCGAATCCACGTCCGCGCTGCTGTCGCGCGCCGCTTCCAACGTGCTGCGCTTCAAGACCGATGCCGCGCTGCCAGTCGACCTGGCGGTGCAGGCCCGCATCACCGGGCGCGTGGTGCAGTTGCCCGCGAACGATGCGCTGGCGGTCGAGCGCATCCTCGCGCGGCTGCGCGAGGTCGGGGTGTCACCCGAAGACATCGAGATCCGCAAGGCCGATCTCGAGGACGTGTTTCTCGACCTCACAGGCACAGGGCCGCGGCCGGCCACGGCGGTCGCTGCGGCGGAGGTGTCGGCATGACCGGCTGGCAGACCCTGTTCTACAAGGAAGTGCTGCGCTTCTGGAAGGTTGGCTTCCAGACCGTTGGCGCACCGGTGATCACCGCAATTCTGTACCTGATGATCTTCGGCCACGTGCTGGAAGGCCGTGTGCAGGTTTACGACTCGGTGGGGTACACCGCCTTCCTGTTGCCTGGCCTGGTGATGATGAGCGTGCTGCAGAACGCGTTTGCCAACAGCTCGTCCTCGCTGATCCAGAGCAAGATCATGGGCAATCTGGTGTTCCTTCTGCTCACCCCGCTGTCGCACCGCGCCTGGTTTGTGGCCTATGTTGGTTCGTCGGTGGTGCGAGGTCTTGCCGTCGGTCTGGGCGTGATGGTGGTCACCTGGTGGTTCGCGCAGCCTTCGCTGGTCGCTCCGCTGTGGATTCTCGTGTTCGGCTTCATGGGCGCGGCCCTGTTGGGCGCTCTCGGCCTGATCGCCGGGCTGTGGGCGGAGAAGTTCGACCAGATGGCCGCGTTCCAGAACTTCATCATCGTGCCCATGACCTTCCTGTCGGGCGTGTTCTACTCCATCCATTCCCTGCCCGATTTCTGGCAGCGCGTGAGCCACCTCAACCCCTTCTTCTACATGATCGACGGCTTTCGATACGGCTTCTTTGGCGTGAGCGATGTCTCGCCGTGGATCAGCCTGGGCCTGGTGGGTGGCGCGCTGGCCATCGTGAGCATGATCGCGCTGCATCTGCTCAAGACCGGCTACAAGATCAGACACTGACATGACCGCTGAAGAACTGCAAAACCTGATTGCCGCCGGCCTGCCGTGCGAACACATCGAAGTCACGGGCGACGGACGCCACTGGGCGGCGGTGATCGTCTCACCGGCTTTCGATGGCCTGCGCGCGATCAAGCGCCACCAGGCGGTATACGGAACGCTGGGAGCTCGCATCCAGACCGACGAGGTGCACGCCCTGTCAATGAAGACCTACACCCCCGCTGAGTGGGCGGCTCAACCCCGGAGCTGACGCGCCCATGGACAAACTGAGAATCCACGGTGGCCGCACCCTGCGAGGCGAGGTGACCATCTCCGGCGCCAAGAACGCCGCGCTGCCCGAACTGTGCGCGGCCTTGCTCACCGCCGAGGCGGTGACCCTGAACAACGTGCCGCGCCTGCGCGACGTGGCCACCATGCGCCAGTTGCTCGACAACATGGGCGTGCAGACGCAGACCCATGGCGAGCGCGGCGGCATCACGCTGCAGGCGGGTGGACCGATCCAGGCAGAGGCGCCGTACGAACTGGTGAAGACCATGCGCGCGTCGGTTCTGGTGCTTGGGCCCCTGCTCGCGCGCTTTGGCCACGCCCGTGTTTCCCTGCCAGGGGGCTGCGCCATCGGTTCGCGACCTGTCGACCAGCACATCAAGGGCCTCCAGGCCATGGGCGCCGAGATCGTGGTGGAGCACGGTTACATGGTGGCCGGTCTGCCGGCGGGCAAGACGCGTCTGCATGGCGCGCGCATTGCCACCGACATGGTGACCGTGACAGGTACGGAAAACTTCATGATGGCCGCGGCCCTCGCCGAGGGTGAAACGGTGCTGGAGAATGCGGCCCAGGAGCCGGAGATCAGCGACCTGGCCGAGATGCTGATCGCCATGGGCGCGAAGATCGAGGGCCATGGCGGCAGCCGCATCCACATCCAGGGCGTGGAGCGACTGCGCGGCTGCACCCACCAGGTGGTGGCGGACCGCATCGAGACGGGTACCTTCCTCTGTGCCGTGGCCGCCACCGGTGGCGACGTGGTATTGCGCCACGGCCGTGCCGACCACCTGGACGCGGTGATCGACAAGCTGCATGACGCGGGTGCCGAGATCGAGGCCGGCAAGGACGCTCAGGGCGACTTCATCCGCGTGCGCGCCTCCGGACGCCTCAAGGCCCAGAGCTTTCGCACCACGGAGTACCCGGGTTTTCCCACCGACATGCAGGCCCAGTTCATGGCGCTCAACTGCATTGCCGAGGGTCCCAGCAAGGTCACCGAAACCATATTTGAAAACCGCTTCATGCATGTCAACGAACTGGTTCGCCTGGGTGCGCGCATCCAGACCGATGGCAAGGTCGCGGTGATCGAAGGCATTCCGCGGCTCTCGGGTGCCACCGTCATGGCAACGGATCTGCGCGCCTCTGCCAGCCTCGTCATTGCTGGCCTGGTGGCTGACGGCGAGACCATCGTCGACCGCATCTACCACCTGGACCGGGGCTACGACCAGATGGAGGCCAAGCTGCGCGGCATTGGTGCGGACATCGAGAGGGTGAAATGATCACGCTCGCCCTCTCCAAAGGACGCATCTTCGACGAAACCCTGCCGCTGCTCAAGGCGGCGGGGATTGAGGTGCTGGAAGACCCGGAGAAGTCGCGCAAGCTGATCCTGCCGACCAGCAACCCGGACGTGCGTGTGGTGCTGGTGCGCGCCAGCGACGTGCCCACCTATGTGGAGCATGGGGGCGCCGACCTGGGCGTGACCGGCAAGGACACGCTGATCGAGCACGGCGGGCAGGGCTTGTACCAGCCGCTGGACCTGAACATCTCGCGTTGCCGCGTCAGCGTGGCGGTGCGCGCAGACTACGACTACGCCACGGCCGTGCGCCAGGGCTCGCGCCTGAAGGTGGCGACCAAGTACACCGCCATCGCGCGCGAGTTCTTCGCCGGCAAGGGCGTGCACGTCGACCTGATCAAGCTGTACGGCAGCATGGAGCTGGCACCGCTGACCGGCCTGGCCGATGCCATCGTCGACCTGGTCTCGACAGGCAACACGCTCAAGGCCAATCACCTGGTCGAGGTGGAACGCATCATGGAGATCAGCGCGCGCCTGGTGGTCAACCAGGCCTCGCTCAAACTCAAGCAGGCAGCCATCCGCCCCATCATCGACGCGTTCGCGCAAGCCATTGTCAAGAGCCCCGTGACCCCATGAGCCTGACCGCCCGACCCGCTCGCCTGTCCACCTCAACCTCAGACTTCGAGGCCCGGTTCGCGGTGCGGCTGCACTGGTCCGCGGAGACCGACGGCGCGATCGAACAGCGCGTGGCCGACATCCTCGCCGACGTGCGTGAGCGTGGTGACGCTGCAGTGCTGGAGTACACCGCGCGCTTTGATGGCTTGACCGCCGGCCGTGTGGCCGACCTGGAGCTGACCCAGGCCGACTTCAAGACCGCGTTCGACGGTCTGCCCGCCGCCCAGCGCGAGGCCTTGCAGGCCGCCGCCCGGCGCGTGCGCAGCTACCACGAGGCGCAGAAGAAAGCCGGAGGCGAGAGCTGGAGCTACCGCGACGAGGACGGCACCTTGCTGGGTCAGAAGGTCACGCCGCTGGACCGCGTGGGCATCTACGTGCCCGGCGGAAAGGCGGCTTATCCATCGAGCCTGATCATGAACGCCGTACCTGCTCACGTGGCCGGCGTGCCCGAGATCATCATGGTCGTGCCCACCCCGGTGCGCGGCAGTGTCGCGACGGGTGGCGTGGAAGGCGACAGCGGTGCCGCCACGGCGGCGCGCGGAGAGCGCAACGAACTGGTGCTGGCCGCAGCTTATGTGGCGGGCGTGACGCGTGCCTTCACGATCGGCGGCGCGCAGGCCGTGGCCGCGCTGGCCTATGGCACCACCACCGTGCCCAAGGTCGACAAGATCACCGGCCCCGGCAATGCCTACGTGGCCAGCGCGAAGAAGCGCGTATTCGGTACCGTGGGCATCGACATGATCGCCGGCCCGAGCGAGATCCTGGTCCTGGCCGATGGCAGCACGCCGGCGGACTGGGTGGCGATGGATCTGTTCAGCCAGGCCGAGCACGACGAGCTCGCGCAAAGCATCCTGCTGTGCCCCGATGCGGCTTACATCGATGCGGTGCAGGAGGCCATTGACCGACTGCTGCCCGCCATGCCGCGCGCCGCCATCATCGCCAAAAGCCTGAACGACCGTGGTGCGTTGATCCACACCCGCAGCATGGAAGAGGCTTGTGCCATCAGCAACCGCATTGCGCCCGAGCACCTGGAGGTCTCCAGCCGCGAACCGCACCGCTGGGAACCGCTGCTCAGGCACGCCGGTGCCATTTTTCTGGGCGCGTATACCAGCGAAAGCCTGGGCGACTACTGTGCCGGTCCCAACCACGTGCTGCCCACGAGCGGCACCGCGCGTTTCTCGTCGCCGCTGGGTGTGTACGACTTCCAGAAACGCAGCAGCCTGATCGAGGTCAGCCAGGCCGGTGCCCAGGGGCTGGGGGCCATTGCAGCCGAGCTGGCCTACGGCGAGGGCCTGCAGGCCCATGCGCGGGCGGCCGAATTGCGTCTGGATGAAGTGCCACCGATGCGGGGTGCAGCATGAGCCCTAACCCTCTGGGCGTGATTCGCCAGGACGTCCAATCCATGCACGCCTACGCCATCCAGGATTCGGCCGGGTTGATCAAGCTCGACGCGATGGAAAATCCCTTTGCGTTGCCGTCGGCACTGCAGGCTGAACTCGGTACTCGCTTGGGGGCTGTGGCGATCCACCGCTACCCCGGCGCCCGCATCGATGACCTGAAGCAGGCGTTGGCTCGCTACGTGGACCTGCCCGCGGGCTGCGACCTGATGCTGGGCAATGGCTCGGACGAACTCATCTCCCTGCTGGCCATGGGCTGTGACCTGCCGGGGGCCACCATCCTGGCACCCTTGCCGGGCTTTGTGATGTACGCCATGAGCGCGCAGTTGCAGGGCTTGAAGTTCGTGGGTGTGCCGCTCACGGCCGACTTCGAGCTCGACGAACCCGCCATGCTGGCCGCGATGCGCGAGCACAGGCCTGCCATCACCTACATTGCCTACCCCAACAACCCCACCGCCAACCTCTGGAGCGCGGACACCATCCGCCGGCTGATCGCCGAGGCCGCCGGTTTCGGTGGCCTGGTGGTGATGGACGAGGCTTACCAGCCGTTTTCCAGCTGCAGTTGGCTCGACGAGATTCGCGCACACCCCGCGGCCAACGCCCACGTGCTGCTCATGCGCACGCTTTCCAAATTCGGGCTCGCCGGGGTGCGCATCGGCTACATGCTGGGCGCGCGGACGCTGGTGCACGAGATCGACAAGCTGCGACCGCCGTACAACGTGAGCGTCCTCAACGCCGAGTGCGCGCTGTTCGCGCTGGAGCATGCCGACGTGTTCGCGCAGCAGGCGGCGCAGATCCGTGAGCAGCGCGCCGTGCTCATCGATGCGCTGGCCTGCCTGCCGGGCGTCACGCCCTTCCCGAGCGACGCCAACATGGTGCTGGTGCGGGTGCCCGACGCTCAGCGGTGCTTTGACGGACTCAAAGCCCAGGGCATTCTGGTGAAGAATGTTTCTAAAATGCACCCACTGCTGGCCCAATGCCTGCGCCTGACGGTGGGCACGCCGTCGGAAAATGCCCAGCTGATCCGCGCGCTCCACACTGCCCTATGACCCACACCCCTTCCGCCCCCACCGTGTCCGACCGCGTGGCCCATGTGCAGCGCAACACCACGGAGACGCAGATCGGTGTGCGCGTCAATCTTGACGGCACGGGCGTGGCCAATCTGTCCACCGGCATTGGCTTCTTCGACCACATGCTGGACCAGATCGCCCGCCACGGGCTGATTGACCTGGAGATCCAGGCCAAGGGCGACCTGCATATCGATGGACACCACACGGTGGAAGACGTGGGCATCACACTCGGGCAGGCGTTCGCGCAGGCCGTCGGCGACAAGAAGGGCATCCGCCGCTACGGCCATGCCTACGTGCCGCTGGACGAGGCGCTCTCGCGCGTGGTGATCGATTTTTCGGGGCGCCCGGGCCTGCACATGCGCGTGCCGTTCAAGAGCGGCATGGTCGGCGGTTTCGACACCCAGCTCGCGTTCGAGTTCTTTCAGGGTTTCGTCAACCACGCTGGCGTGACCCTGCACATCGACAATCTGCACGGCGAAAACGCCCATCATCAGGCCGAGACCGTGTTCAAGGCCTTCGCCCGTGCCCTGCGCATGGCCCTGGAGCGCGACCCGCGCATGGGCGACGTGATTCCCTCGACCAAAGGCTCGCTCTGAGTTCTCCTGTCCGATGAAACGCAAGACAGTCGCCGTGGTGGACTACGGCAGCGGGAACCTGCGCTCCGTGTCGCAGGCCGTGCGGCACGTGGCGCATGCCGAAAGCGTGGAGGTGCTGGTCACGTCCGACGCACAGGCCGTGCGCGATGCCGACCGCGTGGTCCTTCCTGGCCAGGGCCATATGGGCGACTGCATGCGCGAGCTCGCTGCCTCCGGGCTGCAGGAGGCCGTGCTGCACGCCGCCGCGCACAAGCCGCTGTTCGGCGTCTGCGTGGGCATGCAGATGCTGCTGGACCGAAGCGAGGAGGGCCCCACCCAAGGGCTGGGTCTGATTCCTGGCGAGGTGGTGCGCTTCCAGCTCGAGGGCCGACGACAGGCCGATGGCAGCCGCTTCAAGGTGCCCCAGATGGGCTGGAACCAGGTGTTCCATGAACTCGGGCGTGGTGCGACTCACCCCCTGTGGGCCGGTATCGGGGATGGAGCCTATTTCTATTTTGTGCACAGCTTCTATGCTCGGCCGGCGCTGGCCATGAGCAGCGTGGGCGAGGCAGACTATGGCGGTCGCTTTGCCGCAGCCATCGCCCGCGATAATATTTTTGCCACCCAGTTCCATCCGGAAAAGAGCGCCGACCAGGGGCTGGCGCTCTATCGCAACTTTCTCTCCTGGAATCCCTGAGTCCACCCGCCTTGCATTCACACCATCATGTTGCTGATTCCTGCCATTGATCTGAAAGACGGCCAGTGCGTTCGCCTCAAACAGGGCGACATGGACCAATCCACGGTGTTTGGCGAGGACCCGGCGGCCATGGCCCGCAGTTGGGTCAGCAAGGGCGCGCGACGGGTGCATCTGGTGGACTTGAACGGGGCCTTCGCCGGCAAGCCGAAGAACGAGCAGGCCATCCGCGCCATCCTGAAGGAAGTCGGGGCCGAGGTCGACGTGCAGCTGGGTGGCGGCATCCGCGATCTCGACACCATCGAACGCTATCTCGACGCGGGCCTGCGCTACGTGATCATCGGCACGGCGGCGGTGAAGAATCCGGGCTTCCTGCAGGATGCCTGCACCGCGTTCGGGGGGCACATCATCGTTGGTCTCGATGCCAGGGACGGCAAGGTCGCCACCGACGGCTGGAGCAAGCTGACCGGTCACGAAGTCGTCGACCTGGGCAAGAAGTTCGAGGACTACGGCGTCGAAGGCATCATCTACACCGACATCGGTCGCGACGGCATGCTCTCGGGCATCAACATCGAGGCAACGGTCAAGCTGGCGCAAGCGCTCTCGATTCCGGTCATCGCCTCGGGCGGCCTGTCCAACCTCGAAGACATTCGAGCGCTGTGCGCCGTGGAGGACGAGGGCGTCGAAGGCGTGATTTGCGGCCGTTCGATCTACAGCGGCGATCTGGATTTCGAAACGGCGCAGAACCTGGCGGATGAACTCAATGGATGAGCATGCTGGCTAAGCGGATCATTCCCTGCCTGGACGTCACCGGCGGCCGAGTCGTCAAGGGCGTCAACTTCGTCGAATTGCGTGACGCGGGCGACCCCGTGGAGATCGCCGCCCGCTACAACGATCAGGGTGCCGACGAGCTCACCTTCCTGGACATCACCGCCACATCCGACGGGCGTGACCTGATCCTGCACATCATCGAGGCCGTGGCCTCGCAGGTCTTCATCCCGCTGACCGTGGGCGGTGGCGTGCGCACGGTGGAAGACGTGCGCCGCCTGCTCAACGCCGGGGCCGACAAGACCAGTTTCAATTCGGCTGCCATCGCCAACCCGCAGGTGATCCGGGACGCCTCCGACAAATACGGTGCGCAGTGCATCGTGGTTGCGATCGACGCCAAGCGCCGTCAAGGTGATGATCTGGCGCAGCGCGGTGAGGGCTGGGACGTGTACAGCCATGGGGGGCGTAAGAACACGGGCCTCGATGCGGTTGCGTGGGCTCGCCAGATGGCAGACTTCGGCGCGGGCGAGATCCTGCTCACCAGCATGGACCGCGATGGCACCAAGTCCGGATTCGATCTCGCCCTCACGCGCGCGGTGGCCGACGCGGTCAGCGTGCCCGTGATCGCCTCGGGTGGTGTGGGCAATCTGGATCACCTCGCCGACGGCGTGCAGCAGGGTGGTGCCGACGCCGTGCTGGCCGCCAGCATCTTCCATTACGGCGAATTCACCGTGGCACAGGCCAAGGCGCGCATGGCCGAACGCGGAATCCCTGTTCGCCTTTGACGTGCCGGCGTTTCACAGCCGGTCGCCTCCTTGGGGCGGGAACTGCCGCTCAAGGCGATCTTCCAGCTCACCCACGGCCGCGGCCAGACCATTGCCCGTCTGCTCGACGGCCTGGGTGAGCGCAACCTGGACCTGCTCCAGCTTCTGGTGCAATTGCTCCGACAGGGTCCGTTCACGGGTGGCCGCGGCCTGCAGTTCGCCCTCAAGATAGTGCCGCAGCTCGGTGAAGCGAGAGGCCTCGGCCTTGTCGGCGAGCTGGCGCTGCTCGTTCACCTCGCGCGTGACGCGGCGCATCTCCACGAGGTGCATGGTCTGGTAGTACACCAGCGCGGCGAGAAACACCACCAGCACCAGCGCCAGCATGCCCAGAAGCACAAGTCCCATAGGCGCCAGCACTTCTGTGAAACCAAAATTGAGCGCGGTGGGTTGCAGGATCTGTTCGAAGTTCAGGGCGACGAAACCCGCGATGAACAGGATGAAGAGAACCAGGAGCAAGGTACGGACTTTCATGGGATTCCTTCATTGCGCCGTCAGGAGACGACGCGGGTCATGGTACCGCCTGGGTGCCCATGGTAGATTCCCGCCATGAATTGGCTTGATGAAGTGAAGTGGGACGCGCAAGGCTTGGTGCCGGTGATCGCGCAGGAGAACGCCACGGGCGATGTGCTGATGTTCGCCTGGATGAACCGCGAGGCCCTCCAGAAAACCGCGGAACTCGGGCGCGCCGTGTACTACAGCCGTTCGCGCGACAGGCTGTGGTTCAAGGGTGAGGAATCGGGCCATGTGCAGACCGTGCACGACATCCGGATGGACTGCGACAACGACGTGGTGCTGCTCAAGGTGACGCAACTCGGGCATGAGCCTGGGATCGCCTGCCATACCGGCCGCCACAGTTGCTTTTTCCAGCGCTTCGAGGGTGGTGGCTGGCGCGCGGTCGAGCCGGTGCTCAAGGACCCCGAATCCATTTACAAGTGACCCATCAGAGCATGTCCTCCACCGACGACCTGGCGCGACTGGCCGCCGTGATCGAAAGCCGCAAGCCGGCCAATGGCGGCGACCCCGAGAAGAGCTACGTGGCGAGGCTGTTGCACAAGGGCCCCGATAGCTTCCTGAAAAAAATTGGTGAAGAGGCCACCGAGACTGTCATGGCGGCCAAGGACGCCGACCACGGTGGCGACCGGCAGAAGTTTGTGAACGAAACCGCCGACCTGTGGTTCCACTGCATGATCGCGCTGGCCCACTACAACCTGGGGCCGGCCGATGTGGTGGCAGAGCTGGTGCGCCGCGAAGGCCTCAGCGGCCTGGAGGAAAAGGCGATGCGCAAGGTGCGCCAGCGCGAAAACGACACGGATGCGGATTGAAGGAGTGTGCTCATGAGCGACATCATTGACGTCAAAGCTGTGGACAGCGAAATGGCCCAGTCCCTCAAGACCGTGGGCTGGATCAGCTACATCCTGCACCTGGTGGTGGCGGTGGCGGCCGTGCTGCCCGGCGCCCAGGCCAGTCCAGTGGTGCTGCTCGTGGCGCTGATCATCGACCTGGTAAAGAAGGGTGACGCCGAGGGCACGTGGCAGGCGAGCCATTTTTCATGGCGCATCCGCACCGTGATCTGGGCGGCCTTGCTCTACCTGGTGACGCTGCCGCTGTGGTTGCTGTTCTTCATCCCGGGCTGGATCGCCTGGTGCCTGATTTCCATCTGGTTCCTTTACCGCATCGTCAAGGGCATGGTGCGAATGAACGCCAGCCAACCCATGCCTGATCGGGCAACGTAGACTCCCATGAGCGCACACGATCCCAACTGCATCTTCTGCAAGATCATCGCCGGCCAGATTCCGTCCAGAAAGGTGTACGAGGACGAGGACATCTACGCCTTTCACGACATTCATCCCTGGGCGCCAGTGCACTTTCTCATGGTACCCAAGGAGCACATACCGTCCATGGCGCAGCTGGGCGCCGAGCACGAGCGGCTCATGGGCCGCATCATGACGCTCGCGCCCCGTCTGGCGCTCGAGCAGGGCTGCAATCCGTACCCCGAGGGCGGATTTCGCATCGTGTGCAACAACGGTGTCGAGGGGGGGCAGGAGGTTCACCACCTGCACGTGCACGTGATGGGCGGCCCCCGCCCCTGGTTGCGCGGCTGATCGCCTTGCGAGAGGCCCTGGCATCAGGGCAACTCGAGCGGGCTGAACTCCCACCCGGGCTTAGAATCCCATTCATAGCGAATGTCGCTTCATTTCCCTATCTGGAGAAACTCATGGGTTCGTTCTCAATCTGGCACTGGCTGATCGTGCTGCTGATCGTGGTGATGGTGTTCGGGACCAAGAAGCTCAAGAACATCGGGTCCGATCTGGGTGGCGCCGTCAAGGGTTTCAAGGATGGCATCAAGGAAGGCGGGCAAAACCCGACCGACAATGCCAGCGCGCCGGCTGGGCAGGTGGCGCAGGACACCCGCGCCGACAAAAACACCATCGACGTCGAGGCCAAGCAGAAGAGCTGATCTCCTCGTTGCACGGGAGCATGCCTGCGCGCCCCCTTGCGCACACCTCCCGGTTGACCGCTTCTCCGACCTTGCCCGCAAAACGGCCGATACATGATTGATCTGGGCATTTCCAAGCTCGCCCTCATCGGGGCGGTGGCGTTGATCGTCATCGGGCCCGAAAAATTGCCTCGCGTGGCCCGCACTGTTGGCGCCTTGCTGGGCAAGGCGCAGCGCTATGTGTCCGACGTCAAGGCCGAGGTCAGCCGTTCGATGGAGCTGGAAGAACTCAAGAAAATGAAGGATACGGTGACAGAGGCGGCGCGCGATGTCGAGAACTCGGTGCAGAGTGGCACCAGTGACTTCGAGAAATCTTGGTCGGATGCCACCGCCGGCCTGGACGGAACGACCTCGTCGTACGACGCCAATGCTCCCCTGGGCTCGCTCGAAGCCCCGCCGATCTACAAACACCCCAAAAAGAACTGGCGCATCAAGCAGAAGGCCATGCCCCAGTGGTTCAAGGCCCGTACTGGCGTGCGCACACGCACGCAATCAGGTGCGGCCCGCGTGGCCCGTTTCCGGCCCCGCTCAACTTCTGCTCCCCGTTGATGTCCGACCCCAAAGATTCCACCGACGAGCTCGCCGGTACCGAGCAGCCGTTCGTCCAGCACTTGATGGAGCTGCGCGACCGGCTGCTGTACGGCATCATCGGTCTGGCGATCTGCATGGCCTTGCTGGCCGTGTGGCCAGGCCCCAGCGGGCTGATCGACCTGATCGCGGTGCCGATACGGGCGCACATGCCGCCCGACGCCAAGCTGATTGCCGTGGGAGTGTTTTCACCCTTTTTCGTGCCGATCAAGGTGCTGGCGATGGCTGCCTTGCTGCTGTCATTGCCCTGGTGGATGTACCAGGTCTGGGCCTTCGTGGCGCCTGGGCTCTACAGCCACGAGCGGCGCTTTGCGGTTCCGCTGATCGTCATGGGCAGCCTGCTGGCCTATGTGGGCATTGCTTTCGTGCAGTTCTTCGTGCTCGACAAGATGTTTGGCTTCATTCAGCAGTTCACGCCCGCCAGCGTGGCGGCCACGCCTGATATCGCCTCCTACGTCGAAGCGATCCTCTCCCTGTATCTGGCATTCGGTCTGGCCTTTCAGGTGCCCATTGTCGTGGTCCTGCTGGTCAGGATGAACATGGTATCGGTTCAGAAGCTCAAGGATTTCCGCGGCTACTTTATCGTGGTTGCGTTCGTTATCGCCGCAGTGGTCACGCCGCCCGACGTGATATCGCAGTTGGCGCTCGCGGTGCCGATGTGCCTGTTGTATGAACTGGGTATCTGGGGCGCGCGATGGTTTGTCAAGTCGTCGGCCAGGACCGACGAAGAGGCAAAAGAGGAAGAAACCGCGTCCTGATCGATGCGGGTCAGCGGGGGAGCAACTGCTGGCGTGGCAGGTTGCGCCGGCCCGGGATGACCTCGATCTTTGCCTTGCCTTCCCGTCGCACCACGTCAAGCGTGGCGGGCGTGCCGGGCGCCAGACTGGCCACGGCCGACAGGAGTTGGGCAACGTTGGTGACAGGTCGGCCAGCCACTGCAGTGATCACGTCACCCGGGCGAACCCCGGCCTGCGCTGCGGGGCCGTTTTGCAGCACGCCGCTGATGATGACGCCGGTGCCGGGTTGCATGCCGAAACTTTCGGCGAGTTCGGGGCTCAGGTCCTGTGGCTCCACCCCGATCCAGCCGCGCGTGACCTTGCCGTCCTTCACGATGGCGTCCATCACGCTGCGCGCGGTCGAGGTTGGGATGGCGAACCCGATCCCCATGGAGCCGCCGGAGCGCGAGTAGATTGCCGTGTTGATGCCCATCAGCTGGCCTCGCACGTCGACGAGGGCACCACCGGAATTGCCGGGGTTGATGGCAGCGTCGGTCTGGATGAAGTTCTCGAAGGTGTTGATGCCCAGTTGCGTGCGGCCCAGCGCACTCACGATGCCGCTGGTGACGGTCTGACCCACGCCGAATGGATTGCCGATCGCCAGCACCTGATCCCCGATCTCCAGCGCGTCCGAGTTGCCCAGTGTGATGACAGGGAGGTCGGTCAGATCGATCTTGAGGATCGCCAGGTCGGTTTCGGGGTCGGTGCCGATTACCTTGGCCACGGCTTTGCGCCCATCATTGAGGATGACCTCGATCTCGTCCGCTTCCTCGATCACGTGGTTGTTGGTCAGCACATAGCCGGCCGGGCTCACAATCACGCCCGAACCCAGCCCGCTTTGCTGCTGCGATGGCGTCTGGTCGCCGAAGAAGAAGCGGAACCAGGGGTCTGCACTTTGCGGGTTGTTGACCGGCGCCTTGCTGGTGTTGATGCTCACCACCGCCGCCGATGCCGTGCGCGCGGCAGCGCGGAAGCTCCCGGTGCCTTCGACCGGGGCCGCCACGCCCGGCGCAGGCGCCTCGAACACCGGTACCACGGCGGCCTGACGGCCCAGCCACTGGGGCTGCAGCGTGCTCACCACGAACAAGGCGGCCACCAGCACAGTGACGGTTTGTGTGAACAGAAGCCAGAGACGTTTCATGGGCGAGCGGGCAGGGTGGTCAGGCCGAACCGGAGGGGTTCGCGCACAAGCGGTATTGTCCTGCATATGGGAGGCCGGACGCAGGCTTCAACCCCGGCCGGCGCAGCCGTCCTCGTTGCGGGACCGGTGTCAGAATGCGGGCTCGTCCCCGGAATCGACACTTGGCCCATGACCACCTCGCGCACCCACCTGGTCGACACATTGGATCGGTTGCTCACCCCTGAGCGGTTCAAGGACTATGGGCCGAACGGACTGCAGGTCGAGGGCCGTGCCGAGGTCCGGCGGCTTGTCAGTGGTGTGACCGCAAGCCGGGCCCTGATCGAGGCGGCGATTGCCGAGCGTGCCGATGCCATCCTGGTGCACCACGGCCTGTTCTGGCGCGGACAGGATGGGCGAGTGACCGGCTGGATGAAGCAGCGCCTCTCGCTGCTGCTGGCGCACGACATCAACCTGCTGGCGTACCACCTGCCACTGGATGCCCACCCCGAGCTGGGCAACAACGCGCAACTCGCGCGCTTGCTGGGTGTCGCGGTTTACGACGATGCCCGAGGCCGCTTTGGCGAACAATCGATGGGTTTTCTGGGCGAACGGCGAAGCGATTCGGCGTCTGCCCTGGCCGACCATGTCGCCGCAGTGCTGGGGCGCCCGGTCACGCTGGTGGCCGGGCCCGACCACCCGGTGCGTCATGTGGCGCTGTGCACCGGGGGTGCGCAGGGCTACTTCGAGGCGGCCATCGCAGCGGGGGCCGACGCCTTCATCACCGGTGAGATCTCGGAGCCCCAGGCCCACTACGCGCGCGAATGCGGGGTGGCCTACATCGCCTGCGGCCACCACGCGTCGGAGCGCTATGGCGCCCCGGCCGTGGGGGCGCATGTGGCGGCGGCGCTGGGCCTCGAGCACGTGTTCATCGACATCCCCAACCCGGCCTGAGGCGGACCATGTCGACCCCCAAACCTCTGCCGCTTGTGCTCACCATGGGAGACCCTGCGGGCATTGGTCCGGAAATCGTGGTCAAGGCCTTGCGCGAGCGGCCCGACTTGCGGCGGCGACTGGTTGTCGCCGGTGACGTCGCCACCCTGCACCGCGCATTGCGCATCACAGCGCCACACGCGGGGTCGGCCGAGGAGTGCCTGATGCTGGCCGAAATCGACCGGCTGCACGCCGTTGGCGATGTGCCGCCCAATTGCATGGCGGCGGTACAGGCCTGCGTGCTGCCCGAGCCGGCGACGCTGGGGCACATTGACGCCCTTGCCGGGCGCGCGGCCGCCGACTGCGTTCGCTGGGCTGCGCAGGCCGCGTTGTCTGGCGAGGCCCGCGCGGTGGTGACGGCGCCCATTCACAAGGAGGCGCTGGCCGCAGCGGGCGTGGACCACCCCGGGCATACCGAGTTGCTGCAATCACTCGCCGCGGCGCACGCGGGCGTGCCGGAGTCCACCCTTCCGGTGCGCATGATGCTCAGTTGCCCCGGGCTGAGCACGGTGCTCGTGAGCATTCACCTCTCCCTGCAACAAGCCTTGCGTGCAGTCACGCAGGAGCAGGTGCTTCAAACCATTCGAATCACGCACGCCCACTTCCAGCGGGCCGGCCTGGACGCGCCGCGCATTGCCGTCGCCGGCCTCAACCCCCATGCGGGGGAGGGTGGTCTGTTCGGGCGGGAGGAAATCGAGGCCATTGGCCCGGCCATCGAGCGGGCGCGGCGCGACGGCGTGCTGGTCAGCGGGCCCCACGCGCCCGATACGGTGTTCATGCGCGCGCGGCAGGGTGCTTTCGATGTGGTGGTCGCGATGTACCACGATCAGGGGCTGATACCGGTGAAGCTGCTAGGGCTTGAGCACGGCGTGAACACCACGCTTGGGCTGCCATTTGTGCGAACCAGCCCGGACCACGGCACGGCCTTCGATCTCGCGGGCACCGGCCAAGCCAGCCCCACCAGCCTGTTGGCCGCGATCGACGCGGCCCTGGCGGCTACCTCGGGCTCTTGAGGCTGTCGCGGATCTCGCGTAACAGGACAACGTCTTCCGGCGTAGCCGGTGGCTCAGCAGGGGCAGGTGGCGCTTCGCGCTTGAGGCGGTTGATCTGCTTGACCATGACGAAGATGATGAACGCCATGATGGCGAAGTTCAGCGCCACCGTGATGAAGTTGCCGTAGGCCAGGGTGGGCACGCCTGCGGCCTTCAATGCCGCCAGTGTGGGGGCCGTGCCCTCGGGCACCTTGCCCAGCGCGATGAACAGGTTGGTGAAGTCCAGGTTGCCGAATACCGCTCCCACGATGGGCATGATCACGTCCTCCACCATGGAGGTGACGATCTTGCCGAAGGCGCCACCGATGATCACGCCCACTGCGAGATCGATCACGTTGCCCTTGACGGCAAATTCCTTGAACTCTTGCATCATGCCCATGGTTGTTCTCCAGAAGTAGAAGTCGGGTTGCGGGATGGACGGGAATGTGCGGGCATTCTCACACAGGCACGCGTGCGCAACCGCGCATCATCGAGCGCAACGCCCGAGGGCCAATAGCCCAGTCCCGCGCCCCGGCAAGCGGCAAAGCCCCGCAGACGCTCCAGTACAATGCCGGGTTGTCCCTAGTGTCCCGTCTCGACCCTCATTGAAAGATCCCCATGAGTGAAGCTACCGCCGGTGCGACTGTTGATCGCGGCCGCAGAACCTGGCTGATCACCTCTTGCGCCATGGGTGGCGCGGGTGCCGCCGCCGTCGCCGTTCCCTTCGTGAGCACCTTCCAGCCGTCCGAGCGGGCCAAGGCCGCGGGCGCGCCTGTCGAAGTGGATGTGTCCGGCATCCAGCCAGGCGAAAAGCTCGTGGTGGAATGGCGTGGCAAGCCGGTGTGGATCCTGCGCCGCACGCCGGAGCAACTGGCGGCCCTGGAATCCCTCGACAGCCAGTTGGCCGACCCGAATTCCGAGCGCACCAACTACCCCACGCCGGACTACGCGAAGAACACGCAGCGTTCGATCAAACCCGAGTACCTGGTGGTGGTGGGCATCTGCACCCACCTGGGCTGCTCGCCGGGTGACAAGCTCACGCCGGGCCCGCAGCCTTCGCTGCCTGACGACTGGAAAGGCGGCTTCCTCTGCGCCTGCCATGGCTCCACCTTCGACGTGGCCGGCCGCGTGTTCAAGAACAAACCGGCTCCCGACAACCTGGAAGTGCCTCCGCACTACTACCTGTCCGACACCACCTTGCTGGTGGGCGAAGAGAAACAAGCCTGAGCCCCAGCGCTGGCAGGCAACGCAACGGATTACAGAGGCATTCCATGGCTGAATTCAAAGAAATATCCCCCGACGCGCCGATCGGTCAGAAAGCACTGAACTGGATCGACAACCGGTTCCCCCTGTCCAAGCTCTACAACGAGCACCTGGCCGAGTACTACGCCCCAAAGAACTTCAACTTCTGGTACTTCTTCGGCTCGCTGGCCCTGCTGGTGCTCGTGATCCAGATCGTGACGGGCATCTTCCTTGTCATGCACTACAAGCCCGACGCCAATCTGGCGTTCGCGTCGGTCGAGTACATCATGCGCGACGTGCCCTGGGGCTGGCTGATCCGCTACATGCACTCCACGGGCGCCTCTGCGTTCTTCGTTGTGGTCTATCTGCACATGTTCCGTGGTCTGATCTACGGCAGCTATCGCAAGCCACGCGAGCTGGTATGGGTGTTCGGCTGCGCGATCTTCCTGTGCCTGATGGCTGAAGCCTTCATGGGCTACCTGCTGCCCTGGGGTCAGATGTCGTACTGGGGTGCCCAGGTGATCGTCAACCTGTTCTCCGCCATTCCCTTCGTGGGCCCGGACCTGGCCCTGCTGATCCGTGGTGACTTCGTGGTCGGTGACGCCACGCTCAACCGTTTCTTCAGCTTCCACGTCATCGCCGTGCCGCTGGTGCTGCTTGGCCTTGTGGTGGCGCACATCATCGCGCTGCACGAAGTGGGCTCCAACAACCCCGATGGCGTGGAAATCAAGGCCACCAAGGACGCGTCGGGCAAGCCGCTGGACGGCATTCCGTTCCACCCGTACTACACCGTCCACGACCTGCTCGGCGTGTCCGTCTTCCTGATGGTGTTCTCGGCCATCATCTTCTTTGCCCCCGAGTTCGGTGGGTATTTCCTTGAGTACAACAACTTCATCCCGGCTGACCCGCTGGTAACCCCGCTGCACATTGCACCGGTCTGGTATTTCACGCCGTTCTATTCGATGCTGCGCGCCATCACCACGGAGATGATGTACGCACTGGTCGCAATCGTCATCGTGGCGGCAGTGCTGGGTGCCATCAAGGCCAAGGTCTCCGGCGCGATCAAGGCCGGCATCGTGGTCGCTGCGCTGGTGCTGGTGGCGCTCATGCTGTCGATCGATGCCAAGTTCTGGGGCGTCGTTGCCATGGGCGGCGCGGTCATCATCCTCTTCTTCCTGCCCTGGCTCGACAACAGCCCGGTCAAGTCGATTCGCTACCGCCCGCGCTGGAACTTCTGGCTCTACACAGTCTTTGTGATCAACTTCCTGATCCTGGGCTATCTCGGTGTGCAACCACCCTCGCCGATCGGCGAGCGCGTGTCGCAAGTGGGTACGCTTTTCTACTTCGGCTTCTTCCTTCTGATGCCCTGGTGGAGCCGCCTCGGTGAATTCAAGCCGGTGCCAGACCGCGTGACCTTTCAGCCCCATTGAACCCCACAGAGCCAATCCGGAGATTCAAGCAAATGAAAAAGATCCTCGTGGGCTTCATGCTGGCCCTGGGCATGTCGGGTGCGGCGCTGGCCGCTGGCGGCGGCATTCCGCTGGACAAGGCACCCCAGCGCACCAATGACATGGCAGCGCTGCAGAACGGTGCCAAGTTGTTTGTCAACTACTGCCTGAGCTGCCATTCGGCAGCCTTCATGCGATACAACCGTCTGCGCGACATCGGCCTCAACGACAAGCAGATCGCAGAAAACCTCACTTTTGCCACCGACAAGATCGGTGACACGATGAAGGCGGCGATCGATCCGCGTCAGGCCAAAGCCTGGTTCGGCGCCAACCCACCCGACCTCACCTTGATCGCTCGTTCGCGTTCCAGCCATGCCGGCACCGGTGCAGACTATGTCTACACCTTGTTGCGCAGTTACTACCGCGACGAGACCAAGCCCTCGGGTTGGAACAATCTGGCGTTTCCGAATATCGGCATGCCTCACCCCCTGTGGGAATTGCAAGGTGAACGCCGCCCTGTTTACGAGAAGGTCGAGAGCCATGGCCATGAGGTGGAGCGCGTCAAAGGCTGGACCACCGTGAAGGCCGGTACCTTGAGCGAGGCCGCCTACGACGACAACGTCGGTGATCTGGTGGCCTATCTGCAGTGGATGGCTGAGCCGGCCCAGAATTCGCGCGTGCGCATCGGCGTCTGGGTGCTGCTGTTCCTGGCGGCTTTCACCGTGGTCGCCTGGCGTCTGAATGCGTCGTTCTGGAAAGACGTCAAATAGGTCCGAGACGGATTGGGGGGCGCTTCAATGGCCTCCTCGACCGTTCCACAGTGGTTTGCAGTGCCGTTCCGGCATGTTCGCAAGCCACTGTTTTTTGCTTTAAGGAGACTCCCTCATGATGGTCTTGTATTCGGGTACCACCTGCCCTTACTCCCACCGCTGCCGTTTCGTCTTGTTCGAGAAGGGTATGGATTTCGAAATCCGGGACGTTGATCTTTACAACAAACCCGAGGACATCGGCGTCATGAACCCCTATGGGCAGGTGCCCATCCTGGTCGAGCGCGATCTGATCCTCTATGAGTCGAACATCATCAACGAGTACATAGATGAGCGCTTTCCCCACCCTCAGCTGATGCCGGGAGACCCCGTCGACCGCGCGCGCGTGCGCCTGTTCCTGCTGAACTTCGAGAAGGAGCTGTTCACGCATGTGTCCATGCTGGAGTCGCGCAGTTCCAAGGGCAACGAGAAAGCACTGGAAAAAGCCCGCTCGCACATCCGTGACCGCCTGACCCAGCTCGCGCCGGTGTTCCTGAAGAACAAGTTCATGCTGGGTGACAATTTCTCCATGCTCGACGTGGCGATCGCGCCGTTGCTGTGGCGGCTGGACTTTTACGGCATCGAGTTGAGCAAGAATGCGGCCCCCCTGCTCAAGTATGCGGAACGCATTTTCTCCCGCCCGGCCTATATCGAGGCGCTCACACCCTCCGAAAAGGTCATGCGCAAGTAGTCTGATCCCTTCCCCGCATGGCGATTCGCACCCTCAAGTTTTCATGAGCGCTTTCGAACACGACGCTCCGTCCACCCGGCCCTACCTGATTCGGGCACTGCACGAGTGGTGTGCCGACAACGGGTTTTCCCCGTACATCGCGGTGCAGGTTGACGGGTCAGTGCGAGTGCCCATGGAGTTCGTGAAAAACGGGGAGATCGTGCTCAACGTGAGCATGGAGGCCACCAGCGCACTCAAGCTTGGCAACGACTTCATTGAATTCAAGGCACGTTTCGGAGGGGTCGCCCGTGAGATCGTGGTGCCGGTCAGCCATGTGATAGCCATTTACGCGCGCGAGAATGGGCAAGGCATGGCTTTCCCTGCTCCGACAGCTGTTGCGATTACCGCCGAGCCAGTGGCCGGGGGCAAGGCGTTGGCCGAGAGTGCGCGCGGGGAGGGCGTCACTGACCCGCCTGCGCGAGGTGCGTTGCGCGCCGTTCCGAGTGATCCCCCCCCTTCGGAGGATGGCGCCCCTCCCGAGCCACCGCCCGCTGGCCCAGGTCGTCCGGGCGGCAAGCCTCAGTTGAAACGGGTCAAGTAAAATTTCGGGTCCTGCCGCTTTAGCTCAGTTGGTAGAGCAATCGTCTTGTAAGCGATAGGTCGTCTGTTCGAGTCAGACAAGCGGCACCACACATCTGTCCGGTAGCGTCCAATACAAGCCAAAAAACCTTTTTGAATCAATCAACTAGGTGACCTCAGGCTCCGGATTGCTCTCAAGACGTCCATTGACGTCCGACCGGTAATGGCGGTATCTTTGGCGGTACCGGCGACATCTCGCCGAAGAGATACCGTCATGGCACTTACCGACGCCGCATGCCGCAATGCCAAGTTTGAGGACCGCCCCAAAAAGCTCGCGGATGAGCGAGGGCTATATCTCCTCGTGAAGGCGGCCGGGAAGTACTGGCGTTGGGATTACAGGTACGCGGGCAAAAGGCTCACGATGGCAATGGGGGTGTACCCAGAGGTTGACCTTAAAACTGCTCGGAACGTGAGAGACGAGGCTCGAAGGCTGCTTCGAGATGGAGTGGACCCGATGGCTGCTAGGACCTCGTCGCGGAGGCAAGCGGCCCAGTCCGTTGCAAACAATTTCAAAGCGGTCGCATTGGACTGGCATTCTGTGAGAGCGGCGCGATGGGCGACTGTCACCGCAAAAAAGCATATGACGCACATGGAAAGCGACATATTCCCTACGCTCGGAAATCGGCCCATTGCAGAGATTGATGCCCCCGAGCTGCTTGCTCTGTTCAGAAAGGTAGAGGCAAGGGGGGCTGCCTACACGGCGACGCGTATTCGGGACATCTGCAGTCAAGTCATCGCATACGCGATCGCAACGGGGCGGGCAACACGTAACCCTGCAGCCGACCTTGCAAAAACCATTGCCGTGCCAAATGTGAAGCATCGACCGGCACTCACCGATCGACGTGAGTTTGGGAAGTTTCTTCGCGATCTCAAAGAATATCGCTCTGCGGACAAGCTGACGCTCATGGCGACCAAACTCGCATTACTGACGTTCGTCCGCTCGCAGGAACTCAGATATGCACGTTGGAGCGAGATCGATTTTGAAGCGAAGGAATGGCGCATCCCCGCCGCTCGAATGAAGATGGGCAAAGGGCTCAATCAAGCGCACATTGTTCCGCTTAGTCCACAGGCAATATCGCTACTTCTCGAAATCAAAACGTACGTGGGCGACGTAGAGAACGTCTTTCCGAATAACACTGGTTCCGATAAATTCATGAGCGAAAATACCATTGGGCGGATGCTGATTCGTATGGGTTACCAAGATCGTCAGACCCTGCACGGATTTCGCGCATCAGCACGCAGCCTTCTTTCCGAAAGAGGGTGGACAGTGCCGGCTCTCGAAAGGCAATTGGACCATGCCGAGAGGAGCAAAGTCGTAGCTGCTTATTCGCGGAGTGATTTCCTAGATGAGCGCAGGCAAATAATGCAAGATTGGGCAAATTTGCTGGATTCGTTAACCTCAGGCGACAACGTTTTGCCTTTTTCAAAAAAAGCTGCTTGATGCTGCAAAAATCGCGCTAATTGCCAAGAGGTCTTTACTAGAGAGTTCGGCCTTGTCACAATGTCCATATTGATTCAATAGAGGACATAGACAATGATTATCGCAGCAAGAGCTCGCCACGTAGTGCGCCCACGCTCCAATTTCATGCGCGCAAAACAGGCAGCGCAGCATTTTGGTATTGCGCATTCGACCCTGTGGCTATGGGTCAAGAGTAAAGAGGGATTTCCTCAGCCAATTAAGGCGAGCGCGAGGGTCACCTTGTTCGACATTGACGCAATCGAGCAGTTCCTTCGCGAAAGCTATTCTGCCATTGCTTAGAGGCTGTTCCAAGCAGCGCTTTATCTCTAACCAATCAGTGGCCAAAATCTGAGGTGGTAAGACCTCGATTTGCAAACGATTTCAAATTTCCCGCTGCTTGCACACCCCGTGTGTCTATCAGGGGGTCAGACGTACACGGATCAGGTCGTATGTCATTCAGAACAAGATTATTCGTCGATAGACTGACGCTCACATATGACGTGCCACGCGATGCTCATGATGACGTATTAGCACGCATACAGGCCCTCGTAAACGATGAGCGCCTCACGCCAGCATACAGAGGAGACCTCAGAGCAAACTACCGAATGGCGTATTCATACGAGTTTGGGAACGGGGCTAAGCTCTACCTACAAGCCCACCCATGGGGTGATGAAAATGCCTTCTCCAGTAGGGCTACACGAAGCCGTAGATTCCTGCGTATCGACTGGAATCCACAGAAGGCAGGTCGAGCAGGTGCCCGTGGCTCAGATCAAGTTGTAGACCTCCTCATTGCGTTGGTCCCAAACTTCAACTATGAGTCGTGGTGTGAAGAGATGTGCATCACCAGGATTGATGTCGCCTTCGATGTGCGGAAGCAACCCATGAACGACTTGCAAGTGTTTTCACTGTTGCGAAGAGCGTTTACCGGTCACTACAAATATGGTCCGCTTGCGTTGCTAAATGCCATAGAAATTGGGAGAGCCAAAGGAGATAAGTATCTCCGGGTCTACGATAAAATCGTTCAGCTAAAAAATGCCCTATTAGAGGGGAATTCGGATCCTTTGGAGCGCTATTTACCGCCTGCGCGGGGGCGTCGAACAATACCGCATGTGCGATTCGAGTTGCAACTCCGAGATGTAGGTAGCTTGCCAGACCTATTGAGGATGAGTAACCCTTGGGCGGGTTTTACTGTTCGTACTATTCGTGGAATTGCCGAACGCGGAACTGGACATGTGTTCTCTTGGTTTCTGGATTCTTGCCGAATGCGCGGAGTTCACGCCGCGCTTTCATTTATCGAAGATCAGCGCCAAAGAACCAAATTTGCCAATAGAGTGCGCGAGGCTTCCCCTCCTACGTGGTGGGACGCAGATGCAATCTGGGCAGAACTCGGGGATGCATTGCAGGTTGCATTCACCTCCTAAGTCTATTAAAGCGCACATTGCCAGATGCTCTGCAAAAATGTACGGGTTTGAGCGATTGCAAACGATTTCAAAATAAGCGTCAGTGCCCGTTTGTGTTCGCAGTTGAAGAGTGCAACACAAGGAAATTGAGTAGCACTAAATTTCGATTTCGGGCTACTCAGATTTTTGGTCCGTTGGTGGCTCTTTCGCGCTATCGTCAGGCGCAGCATACGCAGGCAGAAAATCAAGCAACTCTTTCGGGGGCACGCCGAGGGTATGTGCTAGCACACAGATATTGATGAGTGACAGATTGCGCTGCCCCCTTTCGATGCCGCCGACGTAGGACCGGGCTAATCCGCTCTTGAGAGCAAGCAACTCTTGTGACCACCCGCGAGCCTTTCGAATGGTGGCGAGGCGCGCGCCGAATAGTGTGGGAGGGTTGTACTCCATTTCATAGCTTCCTGAGTTGCAGGAAATCTATGACTTTGAGTCCGATAAGGCCACGCCCTATAATGACACTCACTATCAGTGACATTTTTCCCGGCTGCAGTCTTCGCGCCTTGCGGGCGGCTGCCGGGCCTGCACTCAACCCTCCGCCATCCCCGAAATCGAAGTCATGAAAACTCTTGCGCTACCTCTGGCCTTCGCTGTGTTGTCACTTGTCGCAGGCTGCGGCACACCGGTTCGAGCCCCTTCGAATTACAAGCCCATGCCGCAACCCCCGACGGTCACGGATGTGTACAACCGCGTGCTAGCGTCCGCTCGCGCAATCGCGAACACCGGGGCTACGCAACTAAAGTCAATGGGAGAGGAGGCATTCATGGACCGCGCAAAGCAATCGGTCGCTGCCGGTCTGAAAGATCCCGCTAGCACGCAGTTCAGAGACGTGAGAGTCGTCTCACATGCCGACGGCTCATTGGTCTGCGGCGAACTGAATTCAAAGAATAGCTACGGTGGATATGCCGGGTTCGTCTACTTTATTGCCAACGCATCGCAAGGCGAAATTGACCGTGGAGGTCTAGGCATGACACCTGCGTTTATCAAAGTCTGCGGCATGCGATAAGGGGGTACTTCTTGGCGCAGTAGCGTGCAATTTCAACAGGCTCCGACCTAGATTGCAGGTGCGAGCCTACCGAAGTCAATTAGGCGTCTTCGTCCTCGGCATCTGCCGGCCCGGCAGGGGCATCCGCAGCACGCCGCTCTGCAAGCCACTGCAGACGCTTTGCTTGCGTCAGCAGGGTCTGCCTTATACCGGGACCAACACGACGCTCGCTGATGCCTGTGGCCAACGCTGCAAGCGTCTGCGCACGCCGGGCAATGCGGAGGTCCGGATGGTCCCTTAGCTCTGTGATTTTTGGGGTGGCAATACGACGTTCGAGGTGTGTCGGAATCTCAACCTCGACCTTCGGGGCAGGCGGAGGCTTTTCATTCAGAACGGCCTGGAACTTCGACGCAAGCAGCAACTGAGAAAAAACCTTGTGTTCTAGGGCGTCAATGAGGTTTTTCGCTTCTCGGTCACTCGATTTTCTGCCTTGCAGGTGCGCCATGGGATACACACGCACCGTGCAAACCTCGAACGGATCCAAGATGTTTTTGGCGACTGCGTCGCTGCGCCGGCCAGTTAGGTGGCGTCCAATGCGAGAGGACAGGCTCTCTCTCGTCTGGCCAACATAGATTGGCTCGGAGTCGTAGTCGAAGAATGCATACACGCCCCACTGCACGGTGCCCAAGGGGATGGTCCTAGTTCCTTCATCGGTATCAAATTCATAGGGCTGACGCAAAAACTCAGCCAAGGCCTGAATCTGTTCGGCGACCTCGAAAGGAAGTGAAACTGTGTTGTCCTTAGCCGGTGTTTTTTCCGGCTTGTCAGATGGTGTCGCGGTCATGCTGCGCGGCGCTGAGCTTGCCGCGCGTTCGCCATCATCAAAGGCTCTAGCAGGTGTCTAGCAAGATGAGCGACTACGGGGACCACCACCCCATCTCCGGCAACGTGATACGCGTCGTTGTATCTCGCTGGGAGCTTGTAGGAGTCATCCAAGCCCATAAGCCTTGCTGCTTCGCGAGGCGACAGCAATCGAGTCCGTATACGTGCGCCTTCCACCACAATGATCGTCTGACGACTTGACCCGCCAGATGGGGTGCGCAGGCAACCGGAAACCCCATCAAACCGCACCTCAGCGCGTTGAACGCCAAGACGCGTCCGGCGGTAGATGGTGCCTACAGTAAGCCGGCCTTCCGACTGGGCTTTCAGAACCTTCGCGCGATGCAATGGAACCATCATTTCAAGAAGGCGCTTTGTTTCCGTCCGCGTGTGCCACTTGACGCCTTGGGGTTCTCGCTCGATCACGTCATCCATGGTTTTAAGCAGCTTTTCTGGTCCCGGCGGATTGAACCATACCCAGCTCTTCTTGGCCCGCGCGGGGAGGCGGTTAAATGCCCTAATAAGCGCATCGGGGTGCCATGCAGGTGCCGGCCCTTTGTGAGCTACACCGTCAGGCAAACGGTACTCTTTGCTTACCCCGATGATGAAAAGACGCGGGCGAGATTGCGGGACGAAGTGCACAGCGTCCACTACCATTGCTCCGACAACGTAGCCCTCGCGCAAAATAGCATTGACGATGGCTTCGAAGTCAGCTCCTTCGTGGCTTGTAAGAGCGCCGTATACGTTCTCAAGCACTACCAGTGGGGGCTTACGGCCCAACTTGTTCAAACCCTGAATGAGTTTCCAGAAGCCCCAGAAACATCCTGAGCGATCGCCCTGCAGACCTGCGCCCGCGCCCGCAAGCGAAAGGTCTTGGCAAGGGAACGAGCCCCAAGCCAGATCGGCGCGACCTGGGAGCTTCGCGGCTTTCAGGTCGTAGATGTCTCCGACATGCAGGTGGTCGGTCCCATAGTTCTCCGCGTAGGCGGCGGCCTTCATGGGGCTGATATCGTTAGCCAAAAGGCATTGCCAACCGTCACCCAGACCGGCCCGGGCCATCCCGCCGCCGGCAAAAAACTCATAAAAGGTTCGGTTGTCTTGCATGGTTACCTCCGCGCGGATTGTAGAGTCTCAATGCTGGTTGCGTGTACAGTTTTGCTTGGCCCTACGTCGCAAAGGCAGCTAGGCTGCGTTGAGGCTTTCCAACGACCTTTTTCCTCTCGACGCTGGCGGGCATGCGACGCAAAGTGACGGTACTTTCGACGGTACTTGTTTGGGTTCAACTTCACAAAGCTAGACGCTGCGCGGCCTACCGTTGCGTTTGCGAGTCAGACAAGCGGCACCAGGCACCGTCCGCACCCCGTCATGCGGCGCTCATCGTCCAGGTGTTTGGACTTTGATGCGGATTGCGTTAACCTGCGCTCCCCTTTGGGTCAATGTCTGCTGTAGTGATGGCAGCAGTTGACGCAACTTGGTCGAGGCAGCGGCACTTGCCACCAGCAAGCACCACTCCCTGTCTTGTAGAGGACCCGGGAGTACGTGTGGGAGCAGGCTGGCCGGGATCAGGTGGCGAACCTGATCAAGGCACCAACGGGACTCGCGGACACGCTCCTGAAGCGCGGCCAGCGAGGGAGCTGACCCCACAGCCTGTTCCAGCGTGAGCATGGTTTGAGGTCGTTGATTGGATGACATGCGATGGGGGTGATCCGGTTCTGTCCGGATCCCAAGGCCCTGGCCAGGAAAGGTGGAACTGTGCACATCATTATCACGGATGCCTGGCTGGCCAAGAGCCGTGCCCTGCACCTCAATGGCCTCAAGCTGGTGGCCGTTGGCGCGCTGGCATCCGTGCTCTTGATGCTGGGCTCGATCGCCTCATACCACTGGATCTTCCTGGAAGGTGTGCGCAATAGCTGGCCGGGCTTTGCATCTTTGGGGCGTCTCATGTATCCAGACGACACCGACACACAGAACGCGTATTTGCGGGCGAACCTGGACGCCATGGCGCGCAAGCTGGGAGAGATGCAGGCGCGCATGGTGCAGATCGACTCGTTGGGAGAGCGCGTCGCGGGACTGGCCGGGTTGAGTCCCGCGGAGTTCAAGGTGCCCCAGGGTTCCGGTGGCGCGTTGGTCGGCGGACGTGACTTGAGCATGGAAGAACTGATGGGGGCGCTGGACCGAATTGATCAGACCAGTGGCTCGCGCGTGGACTGGCTCACCGTCGTGGAGTCGCGGCTTTTCGACCAGAAGATCCGGCGCACCATGGTGCCGACGGAAAAGCCGGTGGTGGGGGGGCACGTGGGCTCTCCATTTGGATTTCGCATCGACCCCATCACGGGCCGCTCGGCGCTGCACACGGGACTGGATTTCCCGGCGAATCCAGGCACGCCGATTCTCTCGGCTGCAGGAGGTCTGGTGGTGGTGCAGGAGTACCACGCCGCTTACGGCAACATGGTCGAAATCGACCATGGGAACGATCTGATTACCCGGTACGCGCATGCCTCCAAGGTGCTCGTGAAGAAGGGCGACATCGTGAAACGTGGTCAGAAGATCGCGGAAGTCGGCTCCACCGGGCGCTCCACCGGACCGCATCTGCACTTCGAAGTGTGGGTCTCCGGTGTGCCGCAAGACCCGGGCCGCTTTCTGGCCGCGGGGGAAAATCTCGCGTCGGCCAAGCCAGCGGCCCCCGGGCCGCGCCGACCCTGAACCTCGCACGGTGCGCCGGGTAAAATGCGCACTTTGCTCTTGAAAGCCCTGCGCTCGCCTGCACTTCACGGGTAGCGTCCCGTCTTTTGCACCCCCGGGTTCACAGGAGCCCTCCATTCCTTATCCGCCTGACCGGCATCCACGCGATCCCGGTGCAGGCCCGCACGTATGGCCACAAACTTCCTCACCAAAATCTTTGGTAGCCGCAATGACCGTCTTTTGAAGACGTATCGAAAGACGGTGGAGCGCATCAATGGCCTGGAGGCAAAGTTCGAGCAACTCAGCGATGACGATCTGAAAGCCCAGACGGGAGTGTTCAAGCAGCGCATCGCGCAAGGTGAGGCGCTTGAAGCGCTGCTGCCGGAGGCGTTTGCCGTCGTGCGTGAAGCGAGCAAGCGCGTGATGAAGATGCGCCACTTCGACGTGCAACTTGTTGGCGGGCTGGCGCTGCACCACGGCAAGGTGGCCGAGATGCGCACGGGTGAGGGCAAGACACTGACGGCCACGTTGCCGGTGTATCTGAACGCGCTCACCGGTAAAGGTGTTCACGTGGTCACCGTCAACGACTACCTGGCCAGCCGCGATGCGCAGTGGATGGGGCGCCTCTACAACTTTCTGGGTTTGACTGTGGGCATCAACCTGCCCCAGGCCCCGCGCGAGGAGAAGCAGGCTGCTTACCGCGCGGACATCACATACGGTACCAACAACGAGTACGGCTTCGACTATCTGCGCGACAACATGGTGTACGAAGCCGCGGACCGCGTGCAGCGTGGCCTGAACTACGCCATCGTCGACGAGGTGGACTCGATCCTGATCGACGAGGCGCGCACGCCGCTCATCATCAGCGGGCAGGCCGAGGACCAGACGCAGATCTACCTGGCCATCAAACAACTGGTGCCACACCTCACGCGCCAGGAAGGCGAGGCCGACGTGCGAACCGGTGAGGGCGTGATCACGCCGGGGGACTTCACCCTGGATGAAAAGGCGCATTCGATCCACCTGACAGAGCAGGGTCATGAGAAAGCCGAAGGTCTGTTGAGCCAGGCTGGGCTGTTGCCCGAAGGGGCTTCGCTGTACGACCCGGCCAACATCGCGCTGTTGCACCATTTGGTGACTTCGCTCAAGGCGCATCACCTTTATCACCGTGACCAGCACTATGTGAACCAGGGCGGTGAGATCGTGATCGTCGACGAATTCACTGGTCGCCTGATGTCGGGCCGGCGTTGGAGTGATGGCCTGCACCAGGCGGTTGAGGCCAAGGAGGGGGTGGCCATTCAGCCGGAGAACCAGACTCTGGCATCCATCACCTTCCAGAACTACTTCCGGCTCTACAGCAAGCTTGCCGGCATGACCGGAACCGCCGACACCGAGGCTTACGAGTTCCAGGAGATCTATGGTCTGGAGACCGTGGTGATCCCGCCCAACCGGCCGAGCAAGCGCACCGATCAGCTCGACCGTGTGTACAAGACCACCAAGGAAAAGTACGTTGCGGCCATTGAGGACATCCGCGAATGCCATCAGCGGGGGCAGCCGGTGCTCGTGGGGACTTCCTCCATCGAGAATTCCGAGATCATCGCCAGTTTGCTGCAGGCGGAAAAGTTGCCGCACGAGGTGCTCAATGCCAAGCAACATGCGCGCGAGGCCGACATCATCATCCAGGCCGGGCGTCCCGGCGCCATCACCATCGCCACCAACATGGCCGGTCGTGGCACCGACATCGTGCTTGGGGGCAACCTGGAGAAGATGGTCGACGCGGTGCAGAACGACGAGTCGCTCGATGAAGGCGCGAAGTCAAGTCGCGTCGAGGCCATCCGCCAGCAGTGGCAACAGGATCACGAGAAAGTGAAGTCGCTCGGCGGCTTGCGCATCATTGCGACCGAACGCCACGAATCGCGCCGCATTGACAACCAGCTGCGCGGCCGTTCCGGCCGACAGGGCGATCCCGGCTCCTCGCGCTTCTACCTGAGCCTGGACGACGCACTCATGCGCATCTTCGCCGGTGACCGCGTGCGCGCCATCATGGACCGCCTGAAGATGCCCGAGGGGGAGGCCATCGAGGCGGGCATCGTCACGCGCAGCATTGAAAGCGCTCAGCGCAAGGTTGAAGCGCGCAACTTCGACATTCGCAAACAGCTGCTGGAGTACGACGATGTCTCCAACGACCAGCGCAAGGTCATCTACCAGCAGCGCAACGACATTCTGGACGCCACCTCCCTGCGTGCCCAGATCGATGCATTGCGCGATGGCTGCTTCACCGACCTCGTGCACCAGTACGTGCCCGAAGGTAGCGTGGAGGAGCAGTGGGATCTGCCGACGCTCGAGCGCGTCCTTCGTGATGAGTGGTCTGTGGAGGCGCCGGTGACCACCTGGGTCTCCGACGCGGAAGCCATTGATGTGGAAGAGATCGTCGAACGCGTGCTGGCGGCGGCCAAGGCGGTGTTTGATAGCAAGGTGGCGCTCGTGGGCGAGGAAAATTTCACCCAGTTCGAGCGCGTGGTGTTGCTTCAGACCATTGACGGTCAGTGGCGCGAGCATCTCGCGGCGCTGGATTACCTGCGCCAGGGCATCCACTTGCGTGGTTATGCGCAGAAGCAGCCCAAACAGGAGTACAAGCGCGAGGCTTTCATGCTGTTTGGTCAGCTGCTCGACAGTGTCAAGAACGACGTCACGCGCATCCTCATCAATGTGCGTGTGCAATCGGCACAGCAGATGACCGAGGCCGCCGAGCAGCTTGAGGAGCGCGCCGAGCAGATCGCCAACGTCACCTACAGTGCGCCCACCGAGACGGGCGATGTGGAGACGAGATCGCTTGGCGGAGTGACAGCATCGTCGGTCCGGCCCTCGGGCGAGGTGCCGCGCGTGGGGCGCAATGAGCCGTGCCCCTGTGGCAGCGGCAAGAAGTACAAACACTGCCACGGCAAGCTGGATTGACGGTGGTGGGGTAGCCTACCCCCGGCCGCACTGTGGCGCGACACGGTTCATCGACGGAGTTCACATGCCTGTTCATCTCAATGTCCCCTTGGCTGCGGACCTACTGCCCATTGCCGGCGTGCGCATTGGCGTGGCCAAGGCGGGTATTCGCAAGGCGGATCGCAAGGACCTCACGGTGTTGCTGCTGGACGAAGGCTGCGCGGTGGGCGCGGTGTTCACCCGAAACCGATACGCTGCTGCCCCGGTGCAGGTCTGTCGGGACCATCTGGCGTCCGGTCAAGCCATCAGGGCACTGGTGATCAACACCGGCAACGCGAACGCCGGCACCGGAGAGCCCGGCCTGACTAGCGCGCGCCAGACCTGCCATGCGCTGGCGCGCTCGCTTGGCCTGCATCATGAACAGGTGCTGCCCTTTTCGACCGGTGTGATCATGGAGCCCCTGCCGCTGGACCGCTTGCTGGCCGGCCTGCCACAGGCGCTTGCCGATGCCGCGCAGCCGCAGTCCGGTGCGGGTGCGCAATGGCTTTCGGCGGCAGAAGGCATCATGACCACCGACACCCTGCCCAAGGCTTACAGCCAGCGCTTCGAGCTCGAGGGGCATGCCGTCAATGCCACCGGGATCGCCAAGGGCGCGGGCATGATCCGGCCCAATATGGCCACGATGCTGGGTTTTCTGGCCACCGACGCCAATGTGGCCCCGACCTTGATGGCCGAGCTGGCGCGGCGCCTGGCTGATGCTTCCTTTAACCGGGTGACCGTGGACGGTGACACCAGCACCAACGACTCTTTCGTGGTGGTCGCCACGGGCCGCGCCGGTCATGCTCCGGTGACGGATCTGGACAGTGCGGCCGGCCGCGCGCTGCTCGCCGCGCTGACATCGGTGGCGCGCCAACTGGCGCACGCCATCGTGCGCGACGGTGAAGGCGCCACGAAGTTCATGACCATTCAGGTTGAGGGCGGTCGAACCCCTGCCGAATGTCTGCAGGTGGCCTATGCGGTGGCGCATTCTCCGCTCGTCAAGACAGCGTTCTTCGCCAGCGACCCCAACCTGGGCCGTATCCTGGCGGCCGTGGGTTACGCGGGCGTTGACGACCTGGACGTCGGCGGCGTCGATCTGCACCTGGGCGATGTGCACGTGGTGAAGGCCGGTGGTCGTCATCCCGACTATCGCGAGGAGGATGGCCAGCGCGTGATGAAACAGGCCGAAATCCTGGTGCGCATTGGACTGGGCCGCGGGGCGCACACGGAAACGGTCTGGACCTGCGACTTCAGCCACGACTACGTGACCATCAACGCCGACTACAGGTCTTGAGCCCCATGCCCCGCCGCTTCGCGAGCCGTCGCCCATGAACGAGCATTTCGAACGCCTACTGCAGCGCGCCGAGCAGCTGATCACCCGCATCGAAGCCGTGCTGCCACGGCCGATGTCTGCGCCGGACTGGGCCTCGGCCGTGGCCTGGCGCTACCGCAAGCGCAGCAGCGGACATGGTGCACTGGAACCGGTGCGCCACGTGGGCGCCATGCGCCTGAGCGATCTGCAGGAGATCGATGGACAGAAGGACAAGATTCGGCGCAACACACTGCAGTTCGTACAGGGGCTGCCGGCGAACAATGTGCTGTTGACTGGTGCGCGCGGTACCGGCAAGTCATCGCTGGTGCGGGCCTGTCTCAACGAATACGCGCCGCAAGGCCTGCGGCTGATCGAGGTGGACAAGTCCGATTTGATTGATTTGCCGGACATCGTGGAGGTGGTGGCGTCGCGGCCCGAACGCTTCATCGTGTTTTGCGACGATCTCAGCTTCGAAGACGGCGAGCCGGGGTACAAGGCGCTGAAATCCATTCTGGATGGATCGGTGTCGGCGGCCAGCCCCAACGTGCTGATCTATGCCACCAGCAACCGGCGACACCTGCTGCCCGAGTACATGAAGGAGAATCTGACCTACACGCACACGGCCGAGGGGGAGGTGCACCCGGGCGAGGTGGTGGAGGAAAAGATATCGCTTTCCGAACGCTTTGGCTTGTGGGTGAGCTTCTACCCGTTCAGCCAGGACGAGTACCTCACCATCGTGGCGCAATGGCTGTCGTCTTTCGGAATTGCGGCTGCGCAGATCGAAGCTGCGCGTCCGCTCGCGCTGGTGTGGGCGCTGGAGCGAGGTTCTCGCAGCGGTCGCGTGGCATATCAGTTCGCGCGCGACTACGCGGGCACACACGCGACCCCGGCATGAACGAAACGGTCTTGGTGGTCGACGCCGACGCGGGCTTGCCTCGGCCGGTGGGGCGGCCCGTTGTGGACGTGGCTGTTGGCGTGTTGATCGCCCCCGACGGCGCGTTCCTGCTGACTTCGCGCCCTGAAGGCAAGGTGTATGCGGGCTACTGGGAATTTCCCGGCGGTAAGCTCGAAGCCGGCGAGACGGTCGAGCAGGCCTTGCGGCGCGAGCTGCTGGAGGAAATTGGCGTGACGATCGGCGCAGCGCCGGTCTGGAAAGTCTCGATGGTGGACTACCCTCATGCGTTGGTACGGCTTCACTTCTGCAAAATCAGAGACTGGAGCGGAGAGTTGCAGATGCGTGAGGGGCAGCGGTCGTCCTGGCAAACGCTGCCCGTGCGTTGCGAGCCGGTGCTGGCAGGTACCTTGCCCGTGTTGGAGTGGCTGGCCGACGAGCAGCATCGGCTGTCCTGAGCACGTGCGTCAGCTCTGCTCGAAGTCCGGGTCGCTCTGACCTTCTTTTTCGGGCAGCGTGAAGCTCTCGCTGGCCCAGGCGCCCAAGTCCATTTGCTTGCAGCGCTCGCTGCAAAACGGTCGATACCGATTGCACGGTGCGTACAAGCTGGGCCCGTTGCAACCGGGGCATCGGACGGTTCTTGCGGGCGCAGCGCCCGATGTGTTGTCGCTCAAGGCGTGAACCTCAGGCGCAAAGGGTCAACTCGAACGCGGCATCTTCCTGGGCCGGGTGGAGCCGGTCGTCTTCGCCATGGCGCATCAACCGCACCGACAGCATGAGCCGGTTGCCGCTGATCTCGGGGATCAACCCTTGCGATGGATCAATCCTCAGGCGCAGCAACTGGAAACTGCGGCCTTGGGGGAGCGTGAGCTGGAACTGACCACCAGGAGCCACCACTTTTTGAGCCGTGCCTGAATCGCGCAGCATCTTGAGCAGCTGCACAATGGACTCGGCCAGCGGCGCCAGCGGCATCGACCAGCGGTGCAGATCGGCACGCCGTTCCTCGGCGCTGCCGTGTTGCCAGTGGTAGTACGCAGGCAGATCGAATTCGCAAGTGCCGCCTGGTATACCAATACGGCTTCGAATGCTCATCAACCAATCATTCTCGGTGAGTGGTTGGCCAGTTTTTCCGGTCAATTGGTTTAACTGAGTGAAGCAGTCGTCGAGTTTCTGGATGACTTCGTCGAGTGCCTGCTCCGAGATCATGGGATTGCCGCGATAGCCGATGAGTTGCTGTTTGTGCCGGTCGAGGTCCTTGAGCACATCCGACTTCATGTCGGCGCGGGCGGCCACGTCCATGATCTCGAAGATCGTCTGGATGGCGTAGTGGTGGTCCAACGGATGGCTGCGCGGTACCAGCTCGACCATGCGGCGGAACAGCTGCTCAAGCCGCAGGTAGGTGCGAATGCGTTCGTTGAAGGGGTAGTCGTACAGAATCACGGCGGCGGGAGATCGCAAGGCAGGGCGGCGAGGGGGTGTTCATCATAGCCCGAACCGATTGGCCAGCCGCTGCGCGGATCGCTCGAGCTCGGCGATGTCGTCCCCATCGTTGAATACCACCAGATCGGCCGCAGCCAAGCGCATCGCCCTGGGGCTCTGGCTGCGCATCACGGACTCGGTGGTGGTGCGGTCCCATCCACTTCGGATCTGAACGCGGCGCGTCTGGGTCTCGGGTGTGCAGTCGACGACCAGGACGAGATCCAGCTGAGGGCGCCAGCGAGGTGACTCGACCAGAAGAGGAACATCGAACACCAGGCAGCTCGCCATGGAGGCACGGGCGCGGCGTGCGATCTCAGCGCTCACCAGCGGGTGGACAATGCGCTCCAGAGTCTGGCGCGCTTCGGGCCGCTCGAACACGTGTTCGCGCATGCGCTGTCGGTCGAGCGCACCATCTGCGGTGAGGAAGTCGGGACCAAAGGTCTGTGCAATGGAGGGCATTGCGGCACCTTGAGAAGTGGTGCAGTCGCGGGCAATCGCGTCGGCGTCGATCGTCTCGGCACCGCAGCTTTGTAGCATGCGCGCCAGAGAGCTCTTGCCACTGCCGATTCCACCTGTGAGGCCCACCTTGAGCAGGCGGCGCTGCTCGGATGCACTCACAGCCCGATGGCAGCCAAGATGGCCGAAGGTCCGAAAATCATTGAAGTCAACCCGGCGAGCGCCAGGAATGGCCCGAAAGGAACATAGCCGCCTTCGCGCAACTGACCTTTGAGCTTGATGGCAATGCCGATTACCGCGCCGATTACCGAAGCCATCAGGATCACCGGTATCAGCGCCTGCCAGCCGAACCAGGCGCCAAAAGCCGCGAAGAGCTTGAAGTCCCCGTAGCCCATCCCTTCCTTGCCGGTGAGCAACTTGAAGGTCCAGTAGATCAGCCACAACGACAGATACCCCGCCACAGCGCCCCAGAGGGCATCGGGGAGCAACGTGTCCGTCAACCGCAGTCCTGCAGCGCATAGCCCCGCCCAGAGCAGGGGCAGCGTGATGTCGTCGGGCAGCAGCGTGGTGTCCCAGTCAATCGCGGCCAGCGCCAGTACCGCGGCAGAGAAACCGCACCACGCAAGTGCTTCCCAGTCGTATCCCCAGCGCCACCCACACCAGGCAAACAAGGCGGCGGTGATCAGCTCGATGGCCGGGTAGCGCAGGCTGATGGGTGCCTTGCACTGGCTGCACCTGCCTCGCAGGGCGAGATAGCTGAATACGGGGATGTTCTCGAACCAGCGAATTTGATGGCCGCAATGGGGACACCGTGATCGAGGCGTCATCAGGTTGAAGCTCGCCTGTTCTTGCGCAATTGCTATAGCCTGGCCTTCAGTTTCCTGAAGCTCGGCGCATTCCGCAGTCCAGCGAAGCTCCATCATCTTGGGCAGCCGATGAATCACTACGTTGAGGAAACTGCCCACCAGGAGGCCCAGCAAGCCCAACAGCGCCGCCGTCGGCACCCCCAACTCAGGCATCAAACCACCTGGCCCAACTTGAAGATAGGGAGATACATGGACACGACGATGCCACCGATCACGGTGCCCAACACCACGATGATGATGGGCTCCATGAGGCTGGATATGCCGGCCACCATGTCGTCAACCTCGGCTTCGTAGAAGTCGGCGGCCTTGCCCAGCATATGGTCGATTGAGCCCGACTCTTCGCCGATCGCGCACATCTGCAGCACCATCGAGGGAAAGATGTTGGCATTGGTCATCGCCACCGTCAGGCTGGTGCCGGTGGACACCTCCTGCTGAATTTTTTCCGTTGCGATTGCATAGACCGAATTGCCCGATGCGCCTCCCACCGAGTCCAGGGCCTCCACCAGCGGCACACCGGCGGCGAACATCGTGGCCAGTGTGCGCGTCCAGCGCGCGATGACGGATTTTTCAATCAGCTCACCGAAGATCGGGAGCTTGAGCAGGAGTCGGTCCATGAACCGTTGCACCTTTTCGTTGCGCCGCCAGGCTTGCATGAAGAAATAGAAACCTCCACCGAGGCCACCGAAGATCAGCCACCAGTACTCGGTGAAGAACTCGCTCATCGCGATCACGAACAGAGTGGGCGCAGGAAGGTCTGCGCCGAAGGACGAGAAGACTTCCTTGAACGAGGGGATTACAAAGATCATGATGATGGTGACCACCACGAAGGCCACGATGATCACCGCAATAGGGTACATCAAGGCCGACTTGATCTTGGACTTGAGGGCCTCCGTCTTCTCCATGTAGGTGGCAAGGCGGTCGAGCAACTCTTCCAGAATACCGGCCGCTTCGCCCGCTTCAACCAAATTGCAGTAGAGGCTGTCGAAGTACAGCGGGTTCTTGCGGAACGCGGCGCTCAGCGAGGTGCCGGTTTCCACATCGGTCCGAATATCGTTGAGTAGCTTGGTCACGCTGGGGTTTGCGTTGCCTCGGCCCACAATGTCGAAGGCCTGCAGCAGTGGCACGCCCGCCTTCATCATGGTGGCAAGCTGGCGAGTGAAGATGGCAATGTCCTTGGGTTTGATCCGCTTGCCCGCGCTCATGCGGCGCTTCTTGACCTTGCCGGGCACGATACCCTGCCGACGCAGCGCAGCCAGAACCTGGTTTTCACCCGCGGCTCGCGTTTCTCCGCGCACGGTCTTGCCATTTCGGTCCTTGCCTTCCCATTCGAAGACGACGTCTTTGACGCTTTTGGATACTGCCGTTGCCATGATGTCCTCTGGGGCTTGTGTCGGGAGGGAGCTACTCGTTGGTAACGCTAAGCACTTCATCGAGTGATGTCAGGCCCAGCTTGACCTTGAGCAGGCCCGATTCGCGCAGCGTGCGGACGCCTTCCTTGCTGGCTTGTTGCGCAATGTCCAGCGCACTGCCTCCGCGCAGGATGATGCGTTGAATCTCTTCCGAAATCGGCATCACCTGGTAGATGCCGACGCGGCCCTTGTAGCCGTTGTTGCAGGCCGAGCAGCCCACTGGCTTGTAGGGTGTCCAGGTGCCGTCGAGATCTTCTGCCTTGAATCCAGCGTCCATCAAAGCCTTGCGGGGCGCGTCGAGCGGGGCCTTGCACGTGGCGCACAGGCGCCGAGCCAGCCGTTGGGCGGTGATGAGGATTACGCTGGATGCGATGTTGAACGTGGGAATGCCCATGTTCATCATGCGGGTCAGCGTGGTGGGCGCGTCATTGGTGTGCAACGTGGACAACACCATGTGACCGGTCTGCGCGGCCTTGATCGAGATGTCGGCGGTCTCCAAATCGCGAATCTCGCCCACCATGATCACGTCAGGATCCTGCCGCAGGAAGGCTTTGAGCGCCGCCGCAAAGGTCAGACCTGCCTTCTCATTGACGTTGACCTGGTTGACGCCGGGCAAGTTGATTTCAGACGGGTCCTCGGCCGTGGAGATGTTGATCCCTGGCTTGTTCAGGATGTTCAGGCATGTGTAGAGCGACACCGTCTTGCCGGAACCGGTAGGGCCGGTCACCAGCACCATGCCGTAGGGCCGGCTGATGGCGCTCATCAGCCGTTCCTTTTCTTCCGGCTCATATCCCAGCGCATCAATGCCGACCTTGGCGCTGCTCGGATCCAGGATACGAATCACGATCTTTTCGCCGAAAAGTGTAGGCAGTGTGCTGACCCGGAAATCGATCACTCTCTCCGGACCGATCTTGAGCTTCATGCGCCCATCTTGTGGAACCCGCTTTTCGGAGATGTCCATGCGGGAAATCACCTTGATGCGTGACGCCAGCTTGTCCTTGATCGCAACTGGCGGGGACGCGATTTCGCGCAGTTCACCGTCAACCCGGAAGCGCACACGGTAGTTGTGTTCGTAGGGCTCGAAGTGCAGATCGGAGGCGCGCATGTTGAACGCGTCAATCAGCATCTTGTGCAGGAACTTGACCACGGGAGCGTCATCGACTTCCGAAGACTTGTCCGTCGCGTCGTTCGTCGTCGTATCGGTGGTGACTTCGTCAAACTCGAAGTCGCCACCGATGATGTTGTCCATCGTGTCGTTGATGCTGGTGGTCTGAGTTTCCACCAACTTGCTGAGCTTGTCGTACTCGGCAATGACCCAGTCAACGCCCATCTGGGTGGCAAACTTGATCTTTTCTGCAGCTTGCTGATCGGACGGATCAGCCGTTGCAACCATCAGCCGATTGTTGCGCTTGCTCAGTACAACAATGCGGTAGTCGGCGCAAATCTTGGGGTCCAGCAGGCCACTGGGAAGGCGCTGAATGTCGACGGCATCCAGATCGAGCAGGGGCGCAGCAAAAGCTACCGACATTGTGTGGGCCAGATCTGACGCTGACACCGCGCCTGAGCCCGTCAGCTCCGCGATGAAGCTGGTTCGACCACCCTGCGCCTTGCGGTAGAGGTCTTCAGCGGCCTTCTGCCCGAGCTTGCCAGCGGACACCAGCGCTCGCCCCAGGCCGGGCAATGCCATGGAGGGGGTATCCTGAGGGGCAGTTTCGACGGACGCCATAAGGCTGTAATCTATCGTAAATCAAGGACTTGCCCGTCACTATTGAGGCAACTTGTCTTGAAAATGCGGGTTCCCCCGTATCGGGCGTTGTATCGAGGACGCGAAAAGCGACCGTCCAACACCTTATCGGCGTGGACGAGGTTGCGCTGAAGGGGAAGAATCTGGTCGGGGTGAGAGGATTCGAACCTCCGGCCTCTACGTCCCGAACGTAGCGCTCTACCAGGCTAAGCTACACCCCGATGGACCTGCTGGTCGATCAAAAGGCGGCTGAGAACCGCCCCAAGCCGCCTAAGATCGTCGCTCAAGCAAGCCAGCCGACAATTGTAGCAAAGCCGCGCTGTAGGCATTGACCGGCAATTGCTTTGCCGCGTTGATGGCGCGCCGGGCTTCGGCATGCGCGCTGGTTCTGGCGGCATCCAGCGCACCCGTTTGGAGGATGATGTCCCGGATGGCGTCCAGATGGGCCAGATCGCCCTCTTCAATCGCCCGTCGAATGAGCGTTTGCTGCGCCTCGTTGCCAGCACGAAGGGCGCAGATGATGGGTAGGGTGACCTTTCCCTCTCGCAGATCATCTCCCAGGTTCTTGCCCAATTCGTCGGTGCTGCCTTCATAGTCAAGCACGTCGTCGACGACCTGAAAGGCTGTGCCGAGGGCCTGTCCGTATTGTGCGCACAATGCCTCGGTGCGGGCATCGGCGCCGGCCAGGATCGGCGCCAGTCGGGCACTGGCCTCGAAGAGCTTGGCGGTCTTGGAGCGAATCACACGCAGGTAGGCAGCCTCATCGATCCGTGCATCGTGCATGTTCATCAACTGCAGCACCTCGCCCTCTGCAATCACGTTGGTGGCATCGGACAGCACCTGCATCACACGCATGTTGTTGATGTCCACCATCATTTGAAACGCCCGTGAGTACAGGAAGTCGCCAACCAGGACGCTGGCCGCGTTGCCGAAGCGTTCATTGGCGGTCTCGCGGCCCCGGCGAAGGGTAGATTCATCGACCACGTCATCGTGCAGCAGCGTGGCTGTGTGAATGAACTCGACCACCGCAGCAAGAGCGTGGCGTTGGGGATTCTGGCTCTGGATGGCGCCACTGACCAGCAGTAGCAAAGCGGGTCGCAGACGCTTGCCGCCAGCGGAGATGATGTATTGCGCTACCTCGCGTACCAGAGGGACTTCGGTCGTCAGGCGCTCGCTGATGACTTGGTCCACCTGCAGCATGTCGGACTGGATCAACTCCAGCGGGTTGAAGGCTTGGGCGGCGGAGGTGGACAAGATGGGATGCTTGCGAGGCGCTTGAAGAGGGTAGCGATTATAGAAAGCCAGGAAGTCCAGGAGCGGGCGACAGCCTGATCCAGATTCGCGTTTGTAACTGCGGGCCGCTTGTAAGGCCGCCGGGAGTCGCAGCTTGTCGCCAAGGCGATCACGTGCTAGAATTTTGGGCTCGGCGGAATTTCGTCCACCGGGTTCCATTCGTGGAATTCACTCAAGAGGTTCATATGTACGCGGTCATAAAAACCGGTGGCAAACAATATCGTGTTGCTGCTGGCGAAAAAATCAAAGTAGAACAGATTGCTGCGGATGTGGGCCAAGAGATCGTGTTTGACCAGGTTCTGGCTGTCGGCAACGGCACCGAGATCAAGGTTGGCACTCCCTTGGTTTCCGGCGCAACGGTCACGGTCACGGTGTTGGCCCACGGCAGGCACGACAAGGTCAGCATCTTCAAGATGCGCCGTCGCAAGCACTACCAGAAGCGCCAGGGTCACCGGCAGAATTTCACCGAGCTGCAGATTGCGTCGATCGCAGCCTGAGGAGTAAGTCAACATGGCACAGAAAAAAGGCGGCGGCTCAACGCGAAACGGGCGCGATTCCAAGCCCAAGATGCTCGGTGTGAAGGCATTTGGTGGCGAGTTGGTCAGCGCGGGCGCGATCATCGTGCGTCAGCGGGGCACCAAGTTCCACCCTGGCCTGAACGTGGGTTTGGGCAAGGATCACACGATATTCGCCACGGTCGACGGCCACGTGACCTTTGCGGTCAAGGGCGCACTGAATCGCCAGGTCGTCAGCATCACCCCCGTTTGACGGGACTTTTCTGCTGCTCGATGTAAGAATCCGGGCGGTGTGATGGACACAGGTGATGTGTCGAATTCAAAAGGCCCGCCTGAGCGGGCTTTTTGTTTGGGGCGGGCCTGTTGTTGGGCTCATTACGGGCGGCTTCTTTTGCTGGAACACACGTCATGAAATTTGTGGACGAAGCCATGATCGATGTCGCTGCGGGCGATGGTGGCAACGGCTGCGCGTCGTTCCGGCACGAGAAGTACAAAGAGTTCGGCGGCCCCGATGGCGGGGATGGCGGTCGCGGCGGGCACGTTTATGCCGTTGCTGATGCCAGCCTGAATACCTTGGTCGACTTTCGATTCACCCGTCGCTTCGAGGCGCACCGCGGTGAGCATGGCAAAGGCTCGGACATGTTCGGCGTCAAGGGCGATGACATTGTGCTCAAGATGCCGGTCGGCACCATCATCTCCGACGCCGAGACGGGGGAAGTGTTGTTTGAACTGCTGCAGCCAGGCGAGCAGATCACCATCGCCAAAGGGGGAGACGGTGGTTTCGGCAACATGCACTACAAGAGTTCGACCAACCGGGCGCCTCGCCAGAAGACGCCAGGCTGGCCGGGTGAGAAGCGCTCGCTCAGGCTGGAACTCAAGGTGCTGGCCGACGTTGGACTGCTGGGAATGCCGAACGCGGGCAAGTCCACCCTGATTTCGGCCATATCCAATGCGCGTCCCAAGATCGCCGACTACCCGTTCACGACCTTGCATCCCAACCTGGGGGTGGTTCGTGTTGGTCCAGAGAAAAGTTTCGTGGTCGCTGATGTTCCTGGCCTGATCGAAGGAGCCTCCGAGGGTGCGGGCCTGGGTCACCAGTTTCTGCGCCACCTGCAGCGCACGCGCCTGTTGCTGCACATGGTTGATGTGGCACCGTTCGACGAAGGTGTCGACCCCGTGGTCCAGGCCCGGGCCATCGTGGCCGAACTCAGGAAGTTCGATCAGAAACTGTACGAAAAACCCCGCTGGCTGGTATTGAACAAGCTGGACATGGTGCCTGCCGAGTCGCGCGAACAGCGCGTCAAGGACATCGTGAAGCGCCTGAAGTACAAGGGTCCGGTGTTCGAAATCTCGGCACTCACCCGCGAAGGTTGCGAGTTGTTGGTGCAGAAGGTGTATCAGCACATTGCGCAGATGCACCAGTCGCAGCAGGCGCCGGTTGAAGTGGATCCGCGTTTCGTGGATGGCACGGACTCGCGTTGAATTCAAAGGATCTGGCTTCATGGACACCACTTTTTCCGCGCAACTCGGTGATGCGCTGAACATGTCCGGTGCTGCACCGGTCGCGGTGTGCAAGGCGGCGCGCCGCATTGTGGTCAAGGTGGGTTCCAGTCTTGTAACCAATGACGGACGCGGGCTGGACGAAGAAGCCATTGAGCAATGGAGTCGGCAGCTCGCGGGCCTTGTGCAACAAGGGCGCGAGGTGATCATGGTCAGCAGTGGCGCGGTGGCCGAAGGGATGAAGCGGCTGGGTTGGAGCGTTAGACCCAGGGAAGTCAACGAGCTCCAGGCGGCGGCAGCGGTCGGTCAGATGGGCCTGGTGCAGATGTACGAGACCAAGCTGCGCGGCTGCGGCGTTGGCAGTGCCCAGGTGCTGCTGACGCACGCCGATCTGGCTGATCGTGAACGGTACCTGAACGCACGCTCGACCTTGCTGACCCTGTTGCAATTGGGCGTGGTGCCGGTGATCAATGAGAACGACACGGTCGTGAACGATGAGATCAAGTTCGGCGACAACGACACACTCGGTGCGCTCGTGGCTAACCTGGTGGAAGCAGACGTGCTGGTCATCCTTACTGATCAGAAAGGCCTGTACACCGCGGATCCGCGCCGGGATCCGGCAGCGCAGTTTGTGCATACGGCGCGCGCTGGTGATGTGCGCCTGGAGTCCATGGCTGGCGGGACTGGAACAGGTATTGGCAAGGGCGGCATGATCACCAAGATACTGGCCGCCAAACGGGCAGCTGGTTCGGGCGCGTCCACCGTGATTGCCTGGGGGCGGGAGTCCGATGTGCTGCTGCGACTTGCGGGGGGCGAGGCCATCGGTACTTGCCTGGTGGCGCAGACGCCGAAGAATCAGGCGCGAAAGCGCTGGATTGCCGACCATCTCCAGTTGCGTGGCGCTGTGTTGGTGGACGATGGCGCAGTCGGCAAGATTGTTGGTGAGGGCAAGAGTCTGCTGCCGATTGGCATGACCGCGGTGGAGGGAGAGTTCTCCCGTGGCGACGTCATCGCCGTGCGCGATGCGCGGGGACTGGAAGTGGCTCGCGGACTGGCCAACTATGCGAGCAGCGAGGCGAGGCTCATTTGCCGCAAGTCTTCCGCCGACTTCGAACGCTTGCTGGGCTACTTGGCCGAGCACGAAATGATCCACCGCGACAACCTCGTGCTGACACGGGCTTGAGCCCGTGTTCTGGCGCTGTTACGGGGTGCTGTTGGGTCGACCGTTTTTCAGGATACGCAGGATTTTCCGGGTGTCGCCCGAGACCGTGCGGCCCTCGCAGATTCCCGCGCGGGCCAGCATCATCGCGGGGCGGGTGAATCCGCTGAACGACAACGTCTGCCATTCGTCCTTGGAGTCGGTGTTCCAGCTGTCCCGGTTGTCCCAGCGTCCATAGGTCTTGACCTCGGCAGTCTCACAGCGGATGCCTTGGTACAACGCATTGAGCGCGCCGCTGGAACTGCGCGCGACCAGCACGTAGCGCACCACGCCATCGTCTCCTACGGATAGCGTCTCGGGATCGATGCCATAGGCCAGAGCGGAGTCCCGCTTGACCTCGAACATTTGCAGGCGGTCGATTCTGAACCTTGCCGGGGGAGCCACCTCAGCCTCCTGCCACAGTTTGGTGTCAGGGTCGCTGGTCTGGGCGTACGTTGTAACTGGAGACGCGCACAGAAAACAAAAGGTCAGTGCGCTGACGGCGAGGCAGGCTTTACCGCGCAGCGCCTGGTGAAAGGCATGGATCATTTGTAGGGTGTCTGGGTGGGGACTGCGCCGCTTTGCGGATCGGGGTCAAAACTGGCCCCCGGAGGCAACTCAAGACCGCGAGGGGCTTCCGAGACAGGTGCGGGCGTCTGCGCGCCTTCATCGTGCCGATGGCGCGTGCCCCCTCGCAGAAAACGGTTGCGGGTGTCGTTCCTGGGCAAGTAGCGGGCAAGTTCGGTGAGCGCCATTTCATAGACGCCGCGCTTGAACTCCACCACCACGTCCAGTGGCACCCAGTAGTCGTGCCAGCGCCAGGCGTCGAACTCGGGGTGGCTGGTGGCACGAAGGTTGAGATTCCAATCCTGTGCGATCAAGCGCAGCAGGTACCAGATCTGTTTCTGCCCTTTGTAGTGGCCACGCGCGTCGCGGCGGATGAAACGGTCCGGCACTTCGTAGCGCAACCAGTCCCGCGTTCGGGCCACGATGCTCACGTGCTCGGGCAAGAGCCCCACTTCCTCGTGCAGCTCCCGGTACATCGCCTGCTCGGGTGTCTCGCCCCTGTCGATGCCACCTTGCGGAAACTGCCAGGAGTGTGAGCGGATGCGTTTGCCCCAGAACACCTGGTTTCGCTGGTTGAGCAGAATGATGCCGACATTGGGCCTGAAGCCTTCTCTGTCAAGCATAATCAACCCCAAATTTTTAAACTGTGTTCATTATGCATCGCGCACGGCGCGCTGCGAAGTGACCACACACCTGTAGCGACGTCCGGCGCAGGTGGTCCTCCCGGTGTCGGTGACGGATTGTTTCTCCCGGTTCCACCCTTGTTTCTCCAACCGTTGCCTGCTGGCAGAACCTCGCTCGTCCATGAAAGCCTCCCAATTCCTGATCACCACCCTCAAGGAAGCGCCGGCTGACGCGGAAGTCGTCAGTCACCAACTCATGACGCGCGCCGGCTTGATCAAGAAGCTGGGTGCTGGCATCTACAGCTACATGCCCATGGGCTTGCGCGTGATCCGCAAGGTGGAAGCGATCGTGCGCGAGGAAATGAACCGGGCGGGCGCTGTGGAGCTGCTCATGCCCGTGGTGCAGCCGGCCGAGTTCTGGCAGGAAACCGGTCGCTGGGACAAGATGGGGCCCGAACTCATGCGGGTGAAGGACCGGCACGACCGGGATTTCATCATCCAGCCAACGAGCGAGGAGGTGGTGACCGACATCGCCCGACAGGAGTTGCGCAGCTACAAGCAGCTGCCGCGCAACCTGTACCACATCCAGACCAAGTTCCGCGACGAGCGCCGCCCGAGGTTCGGCGTCATGCGCAGCCGCGAGTTCATCATGAAAGACGCCTACAGTTTTGATCGCGACCTGGACGGCGCAAAGGCGAGCTACCAGGTGATGGCGGGCGCCTACCGCGCGATCTTCGACCGCTTTGGACTGCGCTACCGCGCGGTGGCGGCCGACAGCGGCGCCATTGGTGGCGATTTGAGCGAGGAGTTTCAGGTCATCGCGGCCACGGGGGAGGACGCCATCGTGTACTGCCCCACCAGCGACTATGCGGCGAACATGGAGAAGGCCGAGGCGCTGGCGCCGGTGGGGCCACGCCCGGCGGCTGCCAACCCCATGGTCAGGATGCCCACGCCAGGCAAAAGCACCTGCGCGGATGTGGCTACGCTGCTGGGCGTGCCGCTGGCGACCACGGTGAAGTCGCTGGTGCTCGCCACCGACGAGCTCAACGAGGCGGGTGAGATCGTCAAAAGCCAGGTCTGGCTGCTTTTGCTGCGCGGCGACCACGACATGAACGAGGTCAAGGTGGGCAAGGTGCCGGGTCTGGACAACGGCTTTCGCTTTGCCACGGTGCCCGAGATCGTCGACCACTTCGGCACCCGGCCGGGCTACCTCGGCCCCATCGGGTTGAAGAAGCCCGTGAAGATCGTGGCCGACCGCGAAGCCGCGGTAATGGCCGACTGGATCTGCGGTGCCAATGAGGAGGATGCCCACCTCACGGGGGTGAACTGGGGTCGCGATCTGCCCGAGCCCGATGCCGTGGCCGACCTGCGCAACATCGTCGAGGGCGACGCCTCGCCCGATGGCAAGGGTGTGCTGGCGATCGAGCGCGGCATCGAAGTGGGCCACATCTTCGTGCTCGGCACCAAGTACAGCAAGGCCATGAACGCGACCTTCCTGGACGAGGCTGGCAAGCCGCAGTTTCTCGAAATGGGCTGCTATGGCATCGGCATCACGCGCCTGCCGGCTGCGGCCATCGAGCAGAACCATGACGAACGCGGCATCATCTGGCCCGACGCGCTGGCGCCGTTCACCGTCGTGATCTGCCCGATCGGCATGGACCGCAGCGCCGAGGTCAAAACCGCCGCCGAGCAGCTTTACTCGGATCTGATGGCCGCCGGCATCGACGCGATCCTGGACGACCGAGGCGAGCGGCCGGGCGCCATGTTTGCAGATTGGGAACTCATCGGCGTGCCGCACCGCGTCACCATCGGCGACCGTGGTCTCAAGGCCGGGCAGGTCGAGTACCAGCACCGCCGCGATGCAGCGGCCACCCAGGTCGCGGTTGGCGAGGTGTTGGAGCTTCTGAAGGGCAAACTGGCGGCATGAAACCCTTGCCGTGGTCGCGACGGGACTGCCTGCTCGCCACAGGTGCGCTGGGGTTGTCCGCGCTGCCGATTCAGTCCCGGGCAGGCGGACAGCTCGAAGAACCGCTGGCCGATTCCGTGCGTGGTGCACTCAGCGCCGCCATCTCCAACAGCGCGCCGCCGGTGCCCGAATTCACCGACTTGGAGAAGCGCCTGGCGTACCTGCGCTGGCTGGGCGCTACCAGTGATCGCCTGAAGCGCCGCAAGCCTGACTTCCAGACCCGCATCGAGTTCTTGCAAACCATCTGGTACGAAACCCGGCGTGCGGGACTGGACACCACCATGGTGCTTGGGCTGGTGCAGGTGGAGAGCGCCTTCAGGAAGTTCGCCATTTCGCGTGTGGGCGCGCGAGGCTATATGCAGATCATGCCCTTCTGGTCGCGCCTGATCGGTGACGGAGACGTCGGGCGGCTGTTCAACATGCAGACCAACCTGCGCTTTGGATGTGTGATCCTGCGCCACTACCTCGACCGCGAGCGCGGAGACACCTTTCTCGCGCTGGGCCGCTACAACGGCAGCCGCGGCAGGGCCGCGTACCCGAACGCGGTGTACGCGGCCGCGAAAAACTGGGCGCACCCCGACGCCTGATCGAAGGGATTCACTGGATGAAGCCGATGCGACTCTTGCCCGCCCCCGCACGTGGGAGGTCGTCGGGCTCGACACGGTAGCGGTTGTCCAGTCGCGCGTTGCCAAAGGCCGTCACCAGCGCGCGTCGCATCTCGCGGGGCGCCAGCGCGGCGAGCTGGTCCAGCACGTCGTCTGCCGGCTCGGGGTCGAAGCGCTGGCCCCAGTCGTGTTCGCCCAGGATGCCGCGGTAGAGGTGTGCGGCGATCTTGCGCGCGGCCTCGGGCGAGGGCGGCGCGATCTCGTACACGTTCATGCGGTTCATGATGGGGTCGGGGATGCCACGCTCGTCGTTGGCGGTCGTGACCCAGATCACCTGACTGGCATCGATCGGCACCTCGGCGAATTCGTCCACGAAGGTTTGTGCGGTGTCGTGCTCGAGCAGGCTGTAGAGCGCGCCCAGTGGGTCGTACTGCGCGTCTGCGGCGGCCTTGTCGATCTCGTCCACCACGATCACCGGGTTGGCGTACTGACCGTCAACCAAGGCCTCGAACACCTTGCCGGGCTTGGCGCCCTTCCATTGCGAGGACGAACCCGAGAGCAGCCAGCCCGCGGTCATGGAGCTCATGGGAACGAGGCTCATGCTGGTGCCCAGCAGGTCGGCGAGCTGGCGCGCGAAATGGGTTTTGCCCACGCCCGGGGGGCCCAGCAAAAGGATGGGTGTGACCTCCAGGCTGTCTCGGCTGTCCTGGCTCAGCGCCACGTGGCGCTTCACGTCATCGAGGACGTCGCCGAAGTTGGGCAGCAGGTCGTAGAGCGGCGCCATGTCGGGCACGCCGGAGGGTTTGACGGCGAAGCGCTGCGGCCCGCGTTCGAGCATGCGCTGCCAGGTGTTGCGCAGGCTTTCGTAGTCGCGCTCGTTGCCGCTGGCCTGCAGATTGGCCAGCTTGCGCTCGACCTCGTCGGTGCTGAACACGCTGCGCATCTGGGCGATGGGCAGGCCAAGGGAGGGTGAAGCGACCAGGCTGTGTGAGCTCATGCGGTTCTCCTGAGGGTTCGGCGACGATTTCATTCAAGCACAAGACGTGCCGGCGCGCCAAACCGAAAAGCAACCCAAACCCGCCGCATACGGATGGATCGCCACGGCGTGTGCGAAAAGACGCAATCAGAAAGCACGAAGCCACCCGGAGGTGGCTTCGCCTGGTGTCGGCTTCGGGATCAGGTCTGGCCGCTGATGACCTGCTGCAGCTCGCCCGACTGGTACATCTCCATCATGATGTCCGACCCCCCCACGAACTCGCCCTTGACGTAGAGCTGCGGGATGGTGGGCCAGTTGCTGTATTCCTTGATGCCCTGGCGGATGCTGTCGTCCTCCAGCACATTGACGGTGGTCAGGGTGCGGGGCTCGACGCCGCAGGCTTTGAGGATCTGGATCGCCCGGCCGGAGAAGCCGCACATGGGAAAGCTCGCGTTGCCCTTCATGAACAACACGATGTCGTGGGATTTGACCAACTGGTCGATTCGGGTTTGCGCGTCGCTCATGGCTGAAAGATCCTTCTGCGAAACGGGCCTCGGCGGACCCGGAAACGACCTACATTATCGCCGCTGCGGCCATTGCCCGCCGCTGCAGCGGGCAATGCCTGCCAGGTCGGCGCGGCTTCGGACCTGGTCGAAACCGGCGGCACGCAGCAGGGCGCAAGCCGCTTCGGCCTGGTCGTGGCCGTGCTCCAGCAGCAGCCAGCCGCCAGGATGCAGGGCCGCCGGGGCATGCGCGACGATATGGCGGATGTCGTCCAGGCCGTCATTGCCTGCCGTCAGGGCCGAGAGGGGTTCGTGCCCGAGTGCGGCCAGGTGGGCGTCGCCCTCGGCAATGTAGGGAGGGTTGCTGGCAATGACGTCAAAGCGCTGCCCGGGCAGGGCGCCGAACCAGTGGCCAGCATGGAAATCCACGGTGAGCTGCAAGCGCTGGGCATTGGACCGCGCGACGGCCAGGGCGGCGTCGCTGGCATCGGTGGCGAACACACGGGCTTCGGGACGCTGGGCCTTGAGGGCAAGCGCGATGGCGCCGCTGCCGGTACCGAGGTCGAGCACGTGCGCGGGTGCGGGACAGTGGTCGATGTGCTCGATCGTCCAGCGCACCAGCGTTTCGGTGTCGGGGCGGGGCACGAGCACACGCGCGTCCACCCGCAGCGTGAGCCCGAAGAATTCCTGGTCCCCCCGCAGATAGGCCATGGGCTCGCCGTCAGCGCGGCGTCGTGCCAGCGCGTCCAGTCGCTCAGTGGCCCCAGCGCCCAGCGCGTCGTCGTCGTGCGCCACCAACCAGGCGCGATCGTGCGCGCTGCGCCCGAGCGCCAGCAGCAGCAGCATCTGCGCGTCCACCCGGTCAAAGCCCTGTTGGTGAAGGCGCGCAAGCGCCTGGCGCAGCGTCATGACCCGTTGCGCTGTTCGAGCTCGGCCAGCAGCTCGGTGCCACGCGCCACCTGCAGTGCGTGGATCACTTCGTCAAGGTCGCCCTCCATCACCTGCAGCACCTTGTAGAGCGTGAGGTTGATGCGGTGGTCCGTGACGCGGCCTTGCGGGAAGTTGTAGGTGCGGATGCGGTCGCTGCGGTCGCCGCTGCCGATCAGGCCCTTGCGCGTGGCGGCTTCTGCGGCCGCGCGCTCGCTGCGTTCTTTCTCCTGCAGCCGCGCGGTCAGCACCTGCAACGCCTTGGCCTTGTTGCTGTGCTGTGAGCGACCGTCCTGGCATTCGGCGGTGATGCCGGTGGGCAGGTGGGTCACGCGCACCGCGGAGTCGGTCTTGTTGATGTGCTGGCCACCGGCGCCGCTGGCGCGGTAGGTGTCGATGCGCAAATCGCTCGGGTTGAGTTGTACCGCCTGGGTTTCATCGGGCTCCGGCATCACGGCCACGGTGGCCGCGCTGGTGTGGATGCGGCCCTGTGTCTCTGTCGCCGGCACGCGCTGCACGCGGTGGCCCCCGGACTCGAAACGCAGCCGGCCGTAGGCGCCGGGGCCGGCCACGCGCAGCACGATCTCCTTGTAGCCCCCAAGTTCACCGGGCGACTCGCTCACGGTTTCGACCTGCCAGCGCTGGCGCTCGGCGTAGCGGGTGTACAGCCGCGCCAGGTCGCCAGCGAACAGGGCGGACTCGTCGCCTCCCGTGCCGGCGCGGATTTCCACGAAGGCGTTGCGTTCGTCGTCGGGGTCCCGGGGCAGCAGGAGCTGCTGCAACTGGGTATCGAGCTGTTCCATGTCGGCCGCGGCCGCCTCGATCTCTTCTTGCGCCATCTCGGCCATGTCCGGGTCGTTGACCATCTCCCTGGCCGACGCCGCGTCCGCTTCGCGCTGCAGATAGCGGTTGAACACGTCGACCACGACCGAGACCTCGGCGTGTTCGCGGCTCAGCGCGCGGAAACGGTCCATCTGGTCGACCACATCGGGCGCGGAGAGCAGGGCGTCGAGCTCGTGCAGGCGGGCTCGCTGGCGCAGCAGGGTGTCTCGGACAAAGGGTTTCATGGGGTTGTGGCGACCCGCTCAGGCCAGCGCGGGTGCACCCACGCGGCCTGGACGGCCCGGTCCAGCTAGTTCTGCGCGGGGCCGCGCGGGGTCTTGGGCAGCTCGTCGCGCAGGAAAAGGCGCGAGACGGTGTTCGCGGTGGCCGCGCGCGCGGCCATGTCGCCGGTGTGCAGTTCGGCCAGCGTGCCGTGCAGCATCTTCTGTGTCAGGCCACGCGAAAGCGCCTCCAGCACGGCCTCGACCGGTTCGCCCCGGGCGAGCAGGCGGCGCGCGCGCGCGAGTTCGATGGTGCGCCAGGCGTCGGCCTGGGCGTTGATCTGCTGGATCAGCGGCACCACGCCGTGGGCCGGGTCGCGCTGCTCCATCCAGTGCATGAAGCTGAGCACGCCCGCGTCGATGATGGCCTCGGCCTGTGCCACGGCGGCCTGGCGGTGGTCCTTGCCGGCCTGCACCACCGTGGCGAGGTCATCCACGGTGTACAGGTACACATCGGGCAGGCCCTTGACTTCGGCCTCGATGTCGCGCGGCACGGCCAGATCGACCATGAACATGGGGCGGTGGCGGCGTTTTTTCAGCGCGCGTTCGACGGCGCCCAGTCCGATGATAGGCAGGGTGCTGGCGGTGCAGCTGACCACGGCATCGAATTCGTGCAGGCGATCGGGCACCTCGGCCAGACGCATCACCTGGGCACCCAGGCGGCTGGCGAGTTTTTCACCGCGCTCCAGCGTGCGGTTGGCAATCGCCATGCTCTTGGGGTTGCGTGCCGCGAAGTGCGTGGCGGCCAGTTCGATCATCTCGCCCGCGCCCACGAACAGCACCTGGATGTCGCGCAGGTCCTCGAACAGCTGCGAGGCCAGGCGCACCGCGGCGGCGGTCATGCTGATCGAATGCGCGCCAATCTCGGTCGAACTGCGCACCTCCTTCGCCACGGCAAAGGAGCGCTGGAACAACTGGTGCAGCGTGGTGCCCAGGGCACCGGCGTCGCTGGCGGCGCGCACGGCGTCCTTCATCTGGCCAAGGATCTGTGCTTCGCCCAGCACCATGCTGTCCAGGCCGCTGGCCACCCGAAACGCATGGCGCGCGGCCTGGTCGTCGCGCAACACATAGGCATGGTCGCGCAGCACGTGGCTGCTCACACCGCCGGTGCGGGCCAGCCACTCCAGCGTCGGGTCGACCGCCGACTGGTCACCCGCGCCATAGAGCTCGGTGCGGTTGCAGGTGGACAGCAGAGTCGCTTCCGGTTGTCGCGCCAGGCTTTGCCGGTAGCCGTCGAGTGTGGGCTGGATCTGATCGAGCGCAAACGCAAAACGGCCCCGCAGATCGAGCGGAGCCGTGTTGTGGTTGATGCCGAGGGCCCAGACAGACATGCACGTGATTATAAAATTGAACCCTTATGCACGCCGCCGCCCACTCCGAATGACGCCCTGGGCCTTTCTGGTGCACATCGCCAGCTTCATGGCGCCGGCCTTGTTTGTGGCTGGGCTCCTCTGGACAGTGCCCCGCCTGCGCCGTGCCGGCCGCGCGCGCCGAGGCGCCCGGCTGGAGGCCTTCATGCTGGTCGTGGCCGGTGTGGCGGTCTTGCTGGGCGGGCTGGTGTTCTTCGGTCGCGACGGCAAGATCGCGACCTATGCCGCGCTGGTGTTCGTGCAGGGCACGCTGGCCTGGTGGCTGCACCGGCGCTGAGCGCGCCCTGCGTCAGCGCCCGGGCGGAAACAGGTCGACCCGGTCGGTGATGATGCCGTCCAGTCCGAAGCCCAGCAGCCGCTGGGCGGCCCATTCGTCGTTGACCGTGTAGGCCAGCGTGCGCAGCCCGGCACCCCGGGCCTGGGCCACGGTCGTCGCGTCCCACAGGGCGTGATTGCACACCACGGCCGCGCAGTCCAGCGATCGCGCGGTGTCCAGCCAGCCGTTCCACAGTGTGTCGAGCAGCAGCCCACGCGGCAGGTGTGGAGCGGTTTCGAGTGCACCGGCCAGGGCATCGGGCTGGAACGAGGTCAGCAAGGGCGCGCGTGCAGCGTCCGCTTGCCAGAGGCGGGCCGCCGCGCTGGCCACCGCGCGGCCGGTGTCCAGCTCGGCCCCGGGAGTCGGCTTGATCTCGATATTGAGCCAGTGGCCCTGCGCCTGGCAGTGGCAGGCCACCGCCTCCAGCGTGGCCAGGGGTTCACCGGCATACGCGCGCGAATGCCAGCTTCCGGCGTCGAGCTGGCTCAGGGCACTCCAGGCGAGATGCCCCGCCACGCCGGTTCCGTTCGTGGTGCGCTCCAGTGTGGTGTCGTGCAGCAGGAACACCACGCCGTCAGCGCTGAGCTTGGCGTCGCATTCGTACATGCGGTAGCCGTGGGCGGCGCCCAGGCGGAAGGCGGCGAGGGTGTTCTCCGGGGCCAGACGACCGGCGCCCCGGTGCGCAACCCAGCGCGGATAGGGCCACGGCGCCCCCGGTTGCGTCATGGTCCGATCCGCTGCCCGGTCTGCGCGTCGAACCAGTGGACGCGGTCTTCGCGCGGCTTCGCGTGGACGGTGCTGCCGATGGCGGGAGAGCCCTGGTCTTCGTGCGTGCGGATGATGAGCGTCTCGTCGCCCAGGCGCGCATGCACGAGGCGTTCACCGCCGAGCAGTTCCACGGTCTCCACCTGGAGCGCCCAGCCGCTGTCGCCCAGATCGATGTGCTCGGGACGGATGCCGAGCAGGCTGCCCGCCCGCCCGCCCGGCGCGTTCCTGAGCAGGTTCATGGGCGGCGAGCCGATGAAGCTGGCGACGAAGGTGGTGGCCGGGCGCGAGTACACCTCTTCGGGCGTGCCGAACTGCTCCATGCGGCCGGCGTTCATCACGATCATGCGTTGCGCCAGCGTCATGGCCTCGACCTGGTCGTGTGTGACGAACAGCGAAGTGATGCCCAGTTCGCGGTGCAGTTTCTGGATCTCCAGTCGGGTCTGGGCGCGCAGCTTGGCGTCCAGGTTGGACAACGGCTCATCGAACAGGAACACCTGCGGCTGGCGCACGATGGCGCGGCCCATGGCGACGCGCTGGCGCTGCCCACCGGAGAGTTCGCGCGGCTTGCGCGTGAGCAGGTGACCCAGCTCCAGGATGGCCGCAGCCTTGTCCACTCTCTGTTTGATCTCTTCCAGCGGCACCTTCTTGATCTTCAACCCGTAGGCCATGTTGTCGAACACGGTCATGTGCGGGTAGAGCGCGTAGTTCTGGAACACCATGGCGATGTCCCGCTCGGCCGGCTCGAGTTCGTTGACCACCCGGTTCCCGATGGAGATGTCGCCACCGCTGATTTCCTCCAGCCCGGCGACCATGCGCAGCAGGGTGGATTTGCCGCAGCCCGAGGGCCCCACGATGACGATGAATTCGCGGTCGGCGATCTCGGCGTTGACGCCATGGATGACCTGCAGCTCGGTCTTGCCGGTGCGGTACCGCTTGACCACGTCCTTGAGTTGGATGGATGCCATGTTGTTGTGGGTTCTCGTTACTTTTCGGTGTCCACCAGGCCCTTGACGAACCAGCGCTGCATGAGGATGACCACCAGCGCGGGCGGGATCATGGCCAGCACGGCGGTGGCCATGACGATGTTCCAGTCGGTCGCGGCGTCTCCGCCACTGATCATGCGCTTGATGCCGATCACCACCGGGTACATGGTTTCCTCCGTGGTCACCAGCAGCGGCCACAGGTACTGGTTCCAGCCATAGATGAACTGGATCACGAACAGGGCCGCGATGCTGGTGGTGGACAGGGGCACCAGCACGTCCTTGAAGAAACGCATTGGCCCGGCGCCGTCCATGCGCGCGGCCTCCACCAGTTCGTCTGGCACGGTCAGGAAGAACTGCCGGAACAGGAAGGTTGCTGTGGCCGAGGCGATCAGCGGCACCGTGAGACCCGCGTAGGTGTTGAGCATGCCCAGGTTGGCCACCACCGCGTAAGTGGGTCCGATGCGCACTTCCACCGGCAGCATCAGCGTGACGAAGATGGCCCAGAAGAAGAACATGCGGAACGGGAACCGGAAGTACACGATGGCGAAAGCCGACAGAAGTGAAATCGCGATCTTGCCGATGGCGATAACCAGGGCCGTGATCAGGCTGACCATCATCATGCGGCCGACCGGCGCATTCGAAGCCGCACCCATGCCGGTGCCCTGCAGGGCGGCGATGTAGTTCTCGATCAGGTGGCTGCCCGGCCACAGCGACATGGGCGCCTGCAGGATCTCGGATGCGGTCTGCGTGGAGGCGACGAAGGTCACGTACAGGGGAAAGGCGATGACGAACACGCCCAGGATGAGGACGGTGTGCGAGAGCACGCGCAGCCAGCGATTGCGCTCAACCATTCAGCGACTCCCCGCCCGCGCGTGGCGTTGTGGTGGCCGGATCGGCGAGACGTGGCAAATGATGGGCATCAGTACTGCACCTTCTTTTCGACGAAACGGAACTGGATGATCGTCAATGCGATGACGATCACCATCAGCACCACGGACTGCGCGGCCGAACCGCCCAGGTCCAGCGCCTTGAAACCGTCGTAGTACACCTTGTAGACCAGGATGGCGGTGTCGCGCCCCGGCCCGCCCTCGGTGGCGGCGTCCACGATGGCGAAGGTATCGAAGAAGGCATACACCACATTGATCACGAACAGGAAGAAGGTGGTGGGCGACAGCAGCGGGAACTGGATCGACCAGAAGCGCCGCCAGGGTTTGGCACCGTCGATGGCGGCGGCTTCGATCAGCGACTTCGGGATGCTCTGCAGACCGGCCAGGAAAAACAGGAAGTTGTAGGAAATCTGCTTCCAGACGGCCGCGATCACGATCAGCGCCATGGCGTGGTCGCTGTCGAGCAGGTGATTCCACTCGAAGCCCAGACCGCGCAGGGCATAGGAAACGATGCCGATGGACGGCGCGAACATGAACAGCCACAGCACGCCGGCCACAGCCGGTGCCACGGCATAGGGCCAGATCAGCAAGGTGCGATAGACCAGCGTGGCCTTGACGACGCGGTCGGCAAAGACCGCCAGCAGCAGCGAGATGCCGATCCCCAGGCCCGCCACCAGCACCGAGAAGATGGCGGTGATCTTGAACGAGGCGAGATAGGTCGGGTCGTCCAGCAGATTGGCGAAATTCTGCAGACCCACCCACTCAGTGGACAGGCCGAACGCGTCGGACTGCTGAAACGATTGCAGCAGCGCCTGCGCGGCCGGCCAGAAGAAAAAGATGGCGATCACCGCCACCTGGGGGGCCAGCAGCACCCACGGCAGCCAGGTCGAGCGGAAGACGACGCGTTTTTCAGAAGCCACGGTGTTTGAATCAGAAAACCCCCGCCCGGATCACCGGACGGGGGAGGCGAGAGGATAACGGAGGGCCGCGAGGCCCGACCGGATCGTGCTCAGTTGGCTTTCTGGAAACGTTCCAGCTGTTCGTTGCCCCGGCTCACGATGGCGTCCAGCGCTTCCTTGGCCGACTTCTTGCCTGCCCAGACCTGTTCGAGCTCTTCGTCCTCGATGGCGCGGATCTGGACAAAGTTGCCCAGGCGGATGCCGCGCGATTTGTCCGTCGTCTTGCGGATCATCTGGTTGACGGCCACGTCGGTGCCGGGGTTCTGCTTGTAGAAGCCGGACTTTTCGGTCAGTTCGAACGACGCCAGCGTGATCGGCAGGTAGCCCGTGCGCTGGTGGCTCTTGGCCTGGATCTCCGCGTTGGTGAGGTAGTTGAAGAACGCGGCCACGCCCTTGTACTCAGCGGGCTTCTTGCCACCCATGACCCAGAGCGACGCGCCACCGATCACCGTGTTCTGCGGCGCGCCAGCCACGTCCGGGTAGTAGGGCAGGGGAGCGATGCCGAAGTCGAACTTGGCGTTCTTCTTGATGTTGGCGTAGGACGATGACGACGCCGTCTGCATCGCGCACTCGCCCGAGTAGAACGGGGCATCGCCCTTGTTGCCCCGGCCGCGGTAGACGAACAGGCCCTGCTTGGCCATGTTGGCCAGGTTTTCGATGTGGCGCACGTGCAGCGGGCTGTTGACCGTCAGGCGCGAACTGGTGCCGCCAAAGCCGTTGTTCTTGCTGGCGAACTCGGTGTTGTGCCAGGTGGAGAAGCTCTCGAGCTGGGTCCAGCCCTGCCAGCTGGTGGTGAAGGGGCAGCTCACGCCCGAGGCCTTGAGTTTTGCGGCGGCCAGCACCAGTTCAGGCCAGGTCTTGGGCGGCTGGTTGGGATCCAGGCCGGCCTTCTTGAACGCATCCTTGTTGTAGTTCAGGATGGTGGTGGAGCTGTTCAGCGGAAAGCTCAGCATCTGGCCGTTGGGGGCGGTGTAATAACCCACCACGGCCGGGATGTAGGCCTTGGGGTCGAACTTGTAGCCCGCGTCCGCCAGCACCTTGCCCACCGGCACGACCGCGCCCTTGGCCGCCATCATGGTGGCGGTGCCGACTTCGTATACCTGCAGGATGTGCGGCGCATTGCCGGCGCGAAACGCGGCCACGGCGGCCGGCATGGTCTCGTCGTAGGTGCCCTTGTAGGTCGGCACGATCTTGTAGTCCTTCTGGCTGGCGTTGAAGCCGTTGGCCAGATCCAGCACCCAGTCGTTCAGGCCACCGGTCATGGAATGCCACCACTGGATTTCGGTCTGGGCATGGGCCGGACCGCTCATGGCGGCGGCGAGCGCCAGGGCGCTGGTCAGGGGAATGAAATGCTTGCGCATGGATGCTCCTTGGATGGGTAACGGTAGCCCGGTAGGGTATGGTCTTTTTGTGACGAAACGATTGCACCGACGTTTCCCGGGCGTGACAACAGGGGTTTCCATGAGGGGCGAGGGTGTATGTTGCGCTGCGGTACCATCTTGGGTTCATTACTGTCATGCTGGCGACTGCCACACACATGAACGCTCCCACGCCGCTCTCGCTGCTCGCTACTCCCACCGACGATGCGCCGCGTCTGCGCGAGATTCCCTACAACTACACCTCCTTTTCAGACCGCGAGATCGTGCTGCGCCTGCTCGGAGAGCGTGCCTGGCGCTTGCTGGACGAGCTCAGGGGCGAGCGCCGCACCGGCCGTTCGGCGCGCATGCTTTACGAGGTGCTGGGCGACATCTGGGTGGTGCAGCGAAACCCCTATCTGCAGGACGACCTGCTCGACAGCCCCAAACGCCGCCAGCAACTGGTGGACGCCCTGCACCACCGCCTGGGTGAGGTGCAGAAACGCCGCACGCCGAACGACGACGCGGCGCGCGACGAACTGGTTGCGGAGTTGCTCACCGCGGCACGGGCGGCGGTGGATCGCTTTTCGCGCGGGTTCGAGGACATGGCCGCGCTGCGCCAGCGTGCCACCAAGGTGCTGCGCAAACTCACCGCCAAGGACAACATCAAGTTCGACGGACTCTCGCGCGTTTCGCACGTGACCGACGCAACCGACTGGCGCGTCGAATACCCCTTCGTGGTTCTCACGCCCGATACCGAGGCGGAGATGGCCCGACTGGTCAAGGGCTGCTTCGAACTCGGGTTGACGATCATTCCGCGCGGCGGTGGCACCGGCTACACCGGTGGCGCCATTCCGTTGACGTGGAAGAGCGCGGTCATCAACACCGAGAAGCTCGAAGCCATGACCGAGGTGGAGTGGGTCAAGGTGCCGGGCCACGAGCAGCCGCTGCCCACGGTCTGGACCGAGGCCGGGGTGGTCACGCAGCGCGTGGCCGATGCGGCCGAGCGCGCAGGCCATGTGTTTGCGGTCGACCCCACCTCCGCCGAGGCCTCGTGCATAGGCGGCAACATCGCCATGAATGCGGGCGGCAAGAAGGCCGTGCTCTGGGGCACCGCGCTGGACAACCTGGTGTCGTGGCGCATGGTCACGCCGCAGGCGCAGTGGCTGGAGGTCACGCGGCTGGACCACAACCTGGGCAAGATCCACGACGCCGACGTGGCGACCTTCGAATTGAACTACTTCGAGGCCGACGGCACGACGCCGGTGCGCACCGAACAGCTCGCCATTCCCGGCAAGACGTTTCGCAAGGAAGGGCTGGGCAAGGACGTCACCGACAAGTTCCTCAGCGGCCTGCCGGGCATCCAGAAGGAGGGTTGTGACGGCCTGATCACGAGCGCGCGCTGGGTGGTGCACCGCATGCCGCAGCACGTGCGCACGGTGTGCCTGGAGTTCTTCGGCAACCCCAAGGACTGCGTGCCCTCCATTGTCGACATCAAGGACTTCATGTTCGGCGAGATGAAGCGCCCGGGTGGTGCCATCCTGGCCGGTCTGGAGCACCTGGACGACCGCTACCTCAAGGCGGTCGGATACGCCACCAAGAGCAAGCGCGCCACGCTGCCCAAGATGGTGCTGGTCGGGGACATCGTGGGTGACGATGCCGACGCCGTGGCGCGCGCCACCAGCGAGGTGATCCGCCTGGCCAACTCGCGCAGCGGCGAAGGCTTTGTCGCCATCAGCGCCGAAGCGCGCAAGAAGTTCTGGCTGGACCGCAAGCGCACGGCCGCCATCAGCAAGCACACCAACGCCTTCAAGATCAACGAAGACGTGGTGATTCCGCTGCCACGCATGGGCGAGTACACCGAGGGCATCGAACGCATCAACATCGAGCTCTCGTTGCGCAACAAGATCAAGCTGTGCGAGGCGCTGGAAACCTTCTTCACCCGGGGCAACCTGCCTCTGGGCAAGACCGACGATGCCAGCGATATCCCCAGCGCCGAACTGCTGGAGGACCGCGTGCAGCAGGCATTGGCCCTGGTGCGCGAGGTGCGCGCGCAGTGGGCTGGCTGGCTGCGCGACGTGGACACGCTGTTTCCGCAGCTGCAGGACCACCGCCTGCGTGCCAGCTGGAAGACCCAGCTGCGTGCGCCGCTGCAGAACATTTTTACCGGCGCGGCCTTCGCGCCACTGCTGGCTGAATGCAATGCCATCCACCAGAAGGTGCTCAAGGGACGGGTGTGGGTAGCCCTGCACATGCACGCCGGCGATGGCAACGTGCACACCAACATCCCGGTCAACAGCGACGACTACGAGATGCTGCAGGGTGCCCATGCAGCCGTGGCGCGCATCATGGTGCTGGCCCGCAGCCTCAATGGCGTAATCTCTGGCGAGCACGGCATCGGCATCACCAAGCTGGAGTTCCTGACCGACGAGGAGCTGCGGCCGTTCGCCGAGTACAAGGGCCGCGTCGACCCCGAAGGCCGCTTCAACAAGGGCAAGCTGCTGCGCGACTTCGGCGCAACCGCCCTGGCACAGGACACCAGCCTGCGCAGTGCAGATCTCTCCAACGCCTACACGCCCAGCTTCGGTCTCATGGGGCACGAGTCGCTGATCATGCAGCGCAGCGACATCGGCGCCATTGCCGACAGCGTCAAGGACTGCCTGCGCTGCGGCAAGTGCAAGCCCGTGTGCGCCACGCACGTGCCGCGCGCCAACCTGCTCTATTCCCCGCGCAACAAGATCCTGGCCACCTCGTTGCTGATTGAAGCCTTCCTGTACGAGGAACAGACGCGCCGCGGCATCAGCATCCGGCATTGGGAAGAGTTCGAAGACGTGGCCGACCATTGCACGGTCTGCCACAAATGCCTCTCGCCCTGCCCGGTGAAGATCGACTTTGGCGACGTCACGATGAACATGCGCAACCTGTTGCGCAAGATGGGCCAGAAGAGCTTCCGGCCCGGCAACGCCGCCGCCATGTTCTTTCTCAATGCCACCAACCCCGAGACGATCAAATTCGTGCGCGGCGCCATGGTGGGCGCGGGATTCAAGGCCCAGCGCCTGGCGAACGACCTGCTCAAGCGCGTCGCGCGCAAGCAGACCAGCGCGCCACCGGCCACGCTGGGGCCCGCTCCCGTCAAGGAGCAGGTGATCCACTTCATCAACAAGAAGATGCCCGGTGGCCTGCCCAAGAAGACTGCGCGCGCGCTGCTCGACATCGAGGACAAGGACTACGTGCCCATCATCCGCAACCCGGCGGCTACCACGGCCGAGACCGAGGCGGTGTTCTATTTTCCGGGCTGTGGTTCCGAGCGCCTGTTCAGCCAGGTGGGCCTGGCCACGCAGGCCATGCTGTGGCATGCCGGTGTGCAGACCGTGCTGCCGCCGGGTTACCTGTGCTGCGGCTACCCGCAGCGCGGTAGCGGCCAGTTCGACAAGGCGGAGAAGATGATCACCGACAACCGGGTGCTCTTCCACCGTGTGGCCAACACACTGAACTACCTGGACATCAAGACCGTGGTGGTCAGCTGCGGCACCTGCTATGACCAGCTCCAGGGCTACGAGTTCGAGCAGATCTTCCCCGGCTGCCGCATCATCGACATCCACGAATACCTGCTGGAAAAGGGCATCACCCTCCCGGCCGGGCAGGGCGGTTACCTGTACCACGACCCCTGCCACACGCCGATGAAACTGCAGGACCCGATGAAGACCGTCAAGGCGCTGGTGGGTGAGAACGTGCTGGAGAGCAAGCGCTGCTGTGGCGAATCGGGCACGCTGGGCGTGACCCGGCCCGACATCTCCACCCAAGTCCGCTTCCGCAAGGAAGAAGAGATCCAGAAAGGCGAGGCCGCGCTGCGCGCCGCTGGCACCGTGGGTGAGCAGGACAACGTGAAGATCCTCACCTCGTGCCCCAGCTGCCTGCAGGGCCTGAGCCGCTACGGCGACGACCTCAAGTCGGGCCTGCTGGAGGCCGATTACATTGTGGTGGAGATGGCGCGCCAGATCCTGGGTGAGCAGTGGCTGCCCGAGTACGTGGCCAGGGCCAACCAGGGCGGCATTGAACGCGTCCTGGTCTGACGCCCGCACCCCGAACGGAGACACCTCTCATGGCTGGACTCGACAGGAACACCCCGACCCCGCAGTCGATCACGCTGCACCAGCAGTCGCGACTGCTCGAAATCGGCTTCTCAGACGGCAGCGAATACCGCATTCCGTTCGAGTTGATGAGGGTGTACTCCCCCTCGGCCGAGGTGCAGGGCCATGGCCCGGGGCAGGAAGTGCTGCAGACCGGCAAGCGCGAGGTGGACATCGTTGCGCTTGAGCCTGTGGGCAACTACGCGGTGCAACCCACGTTCTCCGATGGCCACAGCTCAGGCATCTACTCGTGGGACTACCTTCATTTCCTGGGCTCGAAGCAGGCCGATCTCTGGGCTGACTATTTCTCGCGCCTGCAGGCCGCCGGAGTGGACCGGGATGTGCCCATGCCAGAAAAGGGTGGCCACGCCTGCGGCAGCCACTGACAAAGGACCACTCAGCGATGGCTTCCACCCATTTCGGATTCAAGACGGTCGACGAGGGCGAGAAGGCGCAGCGAGTGCGTGGCGTGTTCGACTCCGTCGCTCCCAAGTACGACGTGATGAACGACCTCATGTCGGCCGGCCTGCACCGCTTGTGGAAGCGCTACACGATCACCGTGGCCAACCCCCAGGCGGGTGACCAGGTGCTCGACATCGCCGGCGGCACCGGCGACCTCTCGCTCGCCTTCGCGCGCAAGGTCGGCGCCACCGGGCGGGTGGTGCACACCGACATCAACGAGGCCATGCTGCGCGAAGGCCGCGCTCGCCTGCTCGACCTGGGCGTGGTACTGCCGACCATGGTCTGCGATGCCGAGCAGCTTCCGTTTGCCAGCGATTCGTTCGACATCGTGTCAGTGGCTTTCGGCCTGCGCAACATGACGCACAAGGAACTTGCCCTGAGCGAGATGTATCGCACGCTCAAACCCGGTGGGAAGCTGCTGGTGCTGGAGTTTTCCCGGGTGGCGAAACCGCTCGAGAAGGCTTATGACTGGTACTCGTTCAACGTGCTGCCCAAACTGGGCGGGCTGGTGGCGGGCGACGAGGCCAGTTACCGGTACCTCGCCGAGTCCATCCGCATGCACCCTGGGCAGGAGGAGCTCAGGCAGATGATGAAGGGCGCTGGCTTTGGCCATGTGGATGTGCACAACCTCAGCGCCGGGGTGGTGGCCTTGCACGTGGGCATCAAGTGCTGAGTGACATTGGAAATCCGGTTTCTGCAATCTTGAAGGAGACGATGAAATGAACAAGTTGTGGTCGGTGGTGCTGGTCTGCGCGATGGCGCTGGGCTCGCAGGACCTCTGGGCCAAGCGCCTGGGTGGCGGGCTGTCCTTCGGCAAGCAGTCGGGCAACGTGACGCAGCAACGCAGCGGCGCCGCACCCGCACAGCAGGCCACGCCCCAGCAGGCGCCGGCGCAGAATGCCGCCGCCCGTCCAGCCACGGCCAGTCCGGCCGCGGCTGCGCCCAAGCGGCCGTGGGGTGCGATGCTGGGTGGCCTGGCCGCCGGCCTGGGCCTGGCGTGGCTGGCCTCCGCCCTGGGTTTTGGCGAAGCCTTTGCGCAGTTCCTGCTGTTCGCGCTGCTCGCGATGGTGATCATGGCCGTCATCGGCATGGTCATGCGCCGGCGCGCCCAGCCCGCCAACCTGGCCTACCAGGGCGCGGGGCACTCGCAGTTCGACCCCGCCACGCCGCGCACCTACCAGCCGCACAACGTCGGCAACGACGCATCCGCCCGGCCCTGGGAGCGCAGTGGCCCGGCTGGTCTGGAGGCCGCCCATCGCCCGCCATCTCCCGCGAGTGGGTCCATGATCGGCTCGGCCCTGCAGGGCAGCCAGTCCTGGGGTGTGCCCGCGGACTTCGACGTCGAGGGGTTCCTCAAGGCGTCCAAGGCCAACTTCACCAGCCTGCAGGATGCCTGGGACCGCTCCGACATTCCCGCCCTGCGCGCCATGATGACCGACGACATGCTCGAGCAGATCCGTGGCCAGCTCGCCGAGCGCGAGCAGGCCGCGTCCGGCAGCGCGAACAAGACCGAGGTCGTGATGCTGGAAGCCCAGTTGCTCGGCATCGAGGAGCAGGAGGACGAGTACATGGCCAGCGTGGAGTTCTCCGGCTTGATCCGTGAGGACGCCTCGGCCGGCCCCAACCCGTTCCGCGAGGTCTGGAACATCACCCGGCCCCGCAGTGGATCGGGCGGCTGGCTGGTGGCGGGCGTACAGGCCCTGCAGTAAGCGCTCAGCCCGGCCGTTGCGCCGGGCTTTATCCGTCAAAATCGGGTGGTCATGAAAAATGCACCACCCGATTCTTCTTCCAGGCCCGATGCCGCAGCCGCGGCCCCCCTGAACTTCCTGCAATCGCTGCTGGGGGCGATCCGCCCACCCGCGTGGGTGGTCGACGAGTTGCAGAACCGTGTGGTGCTGTTCCTCAACCATGTGCTGATGCAGGAAAAGGCCGCCCAGGACAGGCTGCGCCGCCAGAAGGGCAAGCCCGTGCGAATCCAGTGGGGTGATTTCCACCTCACGCTTGCGCCGACCGCCGCCGGCTTGCTGGAGCGCTGCGCCCCCGAGGCCCGGCCCGAACTCAGCGTCACCCTTACCCAGACCTCTCCTCTCGCGCTGGCGCAGGACGTGCTGGCCGGGCAGAAGCCTGGTGTGGACATCCAGGGCGACGTGCAGCTCGCCGCCGAGGTGGCCTGGCTGGTGGACAACGTGCGCTGGGATGTGGAGGAGGACCTTTCCCGCGTGGTGGGGGACGCCACGGCCCACACGCTGTCGCGGTTTGCCCGCGCGGCGGCCCAGGCGGTGAAGGCCTTTGTGGAGCGTTTGCCCAAGGGGCGCTCCCCCCGCGCACCCAGCGCCGACGCATTGACCGACCCGCCGGCCACGACACCGCCTTCGCCCGGATCCGCCGCATGAGCCGGCTCTTTCGCGGCGCCTACATCGTATGGGTGGTGTTGCGCTACGGCTTGGATGAGCTGGTGCTCTCCAGCTTCGAGCGCCCGGCGATTCGCCTGCTCACGCGCATCGTCTCCATCGGTCGCAACCTCGACGCGCCGCGCGGCGCGCGCCTGCGCGAGGCGCTCGAACGCCTTGGCCCGATATTCGTGAAGTTCGGCCAGGTGCTCTCCACCCGGCGCGACCTGCTGCCGCCCGACATCGCCGACGAGCTAGCCCGCCTGCAGGACCGCGTGCCCCCGTTCCCCAGCGAGGTGGCGGTGGCCAGCATTGAGCGTGCCTTCGGCAAGCCGCTGTCCGAGGTGTTCACCCACTTCGAGCAGGTGCCCGTGGCCAGCGCGTCCATCGCCCAGGTGCACTTCGCCACCCTGCGCGACGGCCGGCACGGTGGGCGTGAGGTGGCGGTGAAGGTGCTTCGGCCCCACATGCTGTCCGTCATCGAGAAGGACCTGAGCCTGATGCGCATGATGGCGGGCTGGGTGGACCGCCTGTCGGCCGATGGCAAGCGGCTCAAGCCGCGCGAGGTGGTTGCCGAGTTCGACAAGTACCTGCACGACGAGCTCGACCTGCTGCGTGAGGCCGCCAACGCCGCCCAGCTGCGGCGCAACATGCAGGGGCTGGATCTGGTGCTGATCCCCGAGATGCTCTGGGACTACTGCCACACCGACGTGATGGTCATGGAGCGCATGCACGGCATCCCCATCAACAAGGTCGACGAATTGCGCGACCTGGGCGTGGACATCCCCCGGCTGGCGCGCGACGGGGTCACGATCTTCTTCACCCAGGTGTTCCGCGACGGCTTCTTCCACGCCGACATGCACCCGGGCAATATCCAGGTGAGCACCGCGCCCGCCACCTTCGGCCGCTACATCTCGCTCGATTTCGGCATCGTGGGCACCCTCACCGAGTTCGACAAGGAGTACCTGGCGCAGAACTTCACCGCCTTCTTCCGGCGCGACTACAAGCGCGTGGCGGAGCTGCACATCGAGTCCGGCTGGGTGCCGGCGAAGACGCGCGTGGACGAACTCGAATCCGCCATCCGCGCTGTGTGCGAACCTTATTTCGACAGGCCATTGAAGGAGATCTCGCTGGGCATGGTGCTCATGCGCCTGTTCCAGACTTCACGCCGCTTCCATGTGGAGATCCAGCCGCAGTTGGTGCTGCTGCAGAAAACCCTGCTCAACATCGAGGGCCTGGGGCGGCAGCTCGACCCGGAACTCGACCTCTGGAGCACGGCCAAGCCATTCCTGGAAAAGTGGATGGTCGAGCAGGTCGGCCCGCAGAAGCTGCTGCAGCAACTCAAGGACGAGGCGCCGCAATACGCCAAGCTCCTGCCCGCGCTGCCGCGTCTGCTGCACGACTACCTGCAGCGCAAGCCGCATGAACTGCGGCGCGAGCTCGACGCCCTGCTGGCCGAGCAGCGCCGCACCAACCGGCTGCTGCAGGGCATCATTTACGGCGGCCTGGGCTTCCTGCTGGGGCTGATCGTGATGCAGGTGCTCCTGCGCGTGCGCCTCTGGTAGGCAGGACATCCGCGCAACACCCCTCAATTTATAATGACGGGTTTTGTTCCGCGCCTTGAGCGAGGACATCCGGAGCCGTCCGGTATCCGATTCGCCCCAAGGCAGTCCCGCCCTTCTTTCAGGTTCACGCCATGCCCATTTATGCCTACAAGTGCGAATCCTGCGGCCATGCCAGGGACGTGCTGCAGAAAATGTCGGACGATCCACTCAGCGTGTGCCCTGCCTGCGGCCAATCCAGCTTCCGCAAGCAGCTGACGGCCGCCGGCTTCCAGCTCAAGGGTTCTGGCTGGTACGTGACCGACTTCCGCGAGGGCAGCAAGCCCGCACCTGCTGCTGCTGCCGATGCGGCTCCGGCGGCGGCGGCCACGCCTGCCAGCGACGGGGCCACCGCGTCCACCGCCGCCCCGGCGGCGGCGCCAGCGGCGTCCGCGCCGGCCAGTCCCCCGAGCGCGTCCACCTGAGCCGTCGTCGATGCCCTCCCTGCGCAAATGGCTGTTCTCGGGCCTGCTGGTCCTGGTGCCCCTGATCATCACCCTGTGGGTGCTGGAATGGGTCGTCAGCACGCTCGACCAGACCTTGCACATCCTGCCGGTGAGCTGGCAGCCCGACCAGATTTTCGGGGTACACATTCCCGGTCTGGGCGTGGTGTTCGCACTGGTGGTGGTGCTTTCGATCGGTGCGCTGGCGTCCAACATCATCGGCAACCGGCTGGTGAACTGGTGGCATGCGCTGTTGCACCGGATCCCGGTCGTGCGCTCCATCTACTCGGGCGTCAAGCAGGTCTCCGACACCTTGTTCTCCGAAAAGGGCAATGCGTTCCGCAAGGCCTTGCTGGTCGAGTGGCCACACGAAGGCATGTGGACCATCGCCTTCCTGACCGGCTCGCCCGCCGGTGATGTGCTGCGGCATTTGCGGGGAATGCCCGGGGCGGGCGAACACGACGAGTTTCTGAGCGTGTACGTGCCCACCACACCCAACCCCACCGGTGGCTATTTCGTGATGCTGCGCAAGAGCGCCTGCGTGGAGCTCCAGATGAGCGTGGACGAAGCGCTCACCTACATCGTATCCATGGGAGTGATTGTGCCGGGTGGCCCGCGCAATCCCCAGTTCCGGGTCGTGACACCACCCGTCACCCCGCCCGCATCCTGATGTCTCCCGCGGGCCCGTCCCGCGAACCTGTTGAAAGAAGAGTTGAAATGGCGATGCGTTCCCACTATTGCGGTCTGGTGACCGAGGCCCAGCTGGGCCAAACCGTGCAGCTCTGCGGCTGGGTCAACCGCCGCCGCGACCATGGCGGCGTGATTTTCATCGACCTGCGCGACCGCGAAGGCTACGTGCAGGTGGTCTGCGACCCCGACCGTGCTGATATGTTCAAGACCGCCGAGGACGTGCGCAACGAATTCTGCGTGCAGGTCACGGGCCTGGTGCGCGCGCGCCCTGCCGGTACCACCAACGACAAGCTCAAGAGCGGCCAGATCGAGGTGTTGTGCCATGAACTCAAGGTGCTCAACGCCTCCGTGACCCCGCCGTTCCAGCTCGACGACGAGAACCTGTCCGAGACCACGCGGCTGACCCACCGCGTGCTCGACCTGCGCCGCCCGTACATGCAGAACAACCTGATGCTGCGCTACCGTGTGGCCATGGAGGTGCGCAAGTTCCTCGATGCCAACGGCTTCATCGACATCGAAACGCCCATGCTCACCAAGAGCACGCCCGAGGGCGCGCGCGACTACCTGGTGCCCAGCCGCGTGCACGACGGCCACTTCTTTGCCCTGCCGCAGTCACCACAGCTGTTCAAGCAGCTGCTGATGGTCGCCGGCTTCGACCGCTACTACCAGATCACCAAGTGCTTCCGCGACGAAGACCTGCGCGCCGACCGCCAGCCCGAGTTCACTCAGATCGATATCGAGACCTCGTTTCTGACCGAGGAAGACATCCGCGACATGTTCCAGGGCATGATCAAGACGGTGTTCCAGAACACCCTGGGCGTGGACCTGGGGGACTTCCCGGTCATGGCCTACAGCGAGGCCATGCAACGGTTCGGCTCCGACAAGCCCGATCTGCGCGTCAAGCTCGAGTTCACAGAACTCACCGATGTGATGGCCGATGTGGACTTCAAGGTGTTCAGCGCCCCGGCCCAGATGGCCAATGGCCGCGTGGTGGCCCTGTGCGTGCGCGGTGGTGGAGACATGAGCCGCAGCGAGATCGACGCCTACACCGAGTTCGTGAAGATCTACGGCGCCAAGGGCCTGGCCTGGATCAAGGTCAATGACGCTGCCCAGGGCCGTGATGGCCTGCAGAGCCCGATCGTGAAGAACCTGCACGACAAGGCGGTGGCCGAGATCCTTGCACGCACCGGCGCGCAAAACGGCGACATCATCTTCTTCGGCGCCGACAAGGCCAAGGTCGTCAACGACGCCATCGGCGCGCTGCGCCTCAAGATCGGCCACAGCGAACTGGGCAGGAAGAACGGCCTGTTCGAGGACCGCTGGGCGCCGATGTGGGTGGTGGACTTCCCCATGTTCGAGCACGACGAGGAAGCCGACCGCTGGACGGCGGTGCACCACCCCTTCACCGCGCCCAAGGACGGGCACGAGGACTGGATGGTCAGTGCGCCCGAGAAGTGCATTGCCAAGGGCTACGACATGGTGCTCAACGGCTGGGAGATTGGCGGCGGCTCGGTGCGCATCCACACGGCCGCCGTGCAGCAGAAGGTGTTCGATGCGCTCAAGATCACGCCCGAGGAGGCGCAGCTCAAGTTCGGCTTCCTGCTGGATGCACTGCAATACGGTGCACCGCCTCATGGTGGCCTGGCCTTCGGCCTCGACCGCATCGTCACGCTCATGACCGGGGCCGAATCAATCCGCGATGTGATCGCCTTCCCCAAGACCCAGCGCGCCCAGTGCCTGCTGACGCAGGCGCCCAGCCCCGTGGACGAGAAACAACTGCGGGAACTGCACATTCGCCTGCGCAATGTGGATCTGGCCAAAACGGCCTGACGAGAGCGAAAAGTCTCCAAGAGGCGCCTGCGGGCGCCTTTTTTCTTTTATCGCAGCGATTTCTTCGGTTATCTGCGAGCAATTCCCGGCAATTTCCCTGGCTTGTTACCATGGACTTTTGAAAGGAGTCCACTCATGCCCAAGACCAGCCAAGACACCCTCGCCGGCAAGGAGAAGCTCATTGCCGATCTCCAGCGCGTCATCGCCGATGCCGAGGAACTGATGCAGGCCACAGCCCACCAGACCGAAGGCAAGGTGGTGGAGCTGCGCGAACGGATCAATGACAACCTGCGCCAGGCCCGCCACAAGCTGGCGGACGCGGAGGACGCCATCAAGGAAAAGACCCGCGAGATGGCGCGTGCCACCGACGACTACGTGCATGAGCATCCGTGGCCGTCCATCGGCGCCGCCGCCGGTGTGGGCCTTGTCATCGGCCTGCTGATTGGCCGTCGCTAAACCCGGGGCCCGATTCATGGCCTCGTCGCAGCGCCTGTCCTCGTCCGTGAAGGGCCTGGCCGCCACCGTGCTCGAGCTGGTTCAGCTGCGCGTCGAGCTGTTCAGCATCGAGGCCCAGGAGGAGGTGCTGCGTGTCGGCGCCCTGCTGGTCTACGGCGCGGTGGCCGTGGCCTTTCTCAGCCTGGGCGTGGTGCTGCTGGCCTTGCTGATCACGGTGGCGCTGTGGGACAGCCACCGCCTGCTCGCGCTGGGTGTGTTCACCGGGCTGTTCCTGCTGATGGGAGCCGTGGCCGCCTGGCTCGCGCGCGAACGTGTGCGCTCCGGCACGAAACTGTTCTCGGCCAGCGTGGACGAGTTGCGGCAGGACCGCGAGGGCCTGCGCTCCACCAGGGGCGCGGAGTGAACCCGCGCGAAGCCGAACTGGCCGGCCGGCGCGAGAGGCTGGTGCGCCGCTCGGGGCAGTTGCGCCGGCAGGTTGTCAGGGAGCTGCAGGACTTGCAGCCCGTGCTGTCATGGGCGGACCGCCTGTACGACGCCTGGCTGTGGTTGCGCGCCCACCCGCTGGTGGCCGTGGCTGGGGGCGTGGGGCTGGCGGCCTCGCGCCCGCGGCGCTGGCTCGGCCTGGGGCTGCGCGCCTGGTCGCTGTGGCAACTCGTGCAGCGGCTGCGTGCCGCCGGCTCGACGGTGTCCCGCAGGTCTCACTGAAGACAGCGTTGCCGTGAAGATTCCGCAGTCGGTGCTGGTGGTGATTCATACCCCGGCGCTGCAGGTGCTGCTGATCGAGCGCGCCGATGCCCCAGGCTTCTGGCAGTCCGTCACGGGTTCCAGGGACAGCGTGGACGAGACTTTTGAGGCTACGGCGGCGCGCGAGGTGAGGGAAGAGACCGGGCTCGATGCACACGCGCCCGGCCATGTGCTGACCGACTGGGGGCTGGAGAATGTGTACGAAATCTACCCCCAGTGGCTGCACCGCTACGCCCCTGGGGTCACGCACAACACCGAGCACCTGTTCGGCCTGTGCATCCCTCGCCCGGTGCCGGTCGCGTTGAGCCTGCGCGAGCACCGTGATCAGGCATGGCTGCCCTGGGCCGAGGCCGCCGAGCGCTGCTTTTCGCCGTCGAATGCCGAGGCCATCTCCTGGCTGCCCCGGTTCGCGCGCCCCGGGGACTGAGAGAGAGAGCTCGCCGCCCACGGTGTTGGTGGCATCATTTGCGCATGGCCACTCTGCGCGTCGCAACCTACAACATTCACAAGGGCGTGCAGGGCCTGGGCCCCGGGCGCCGGCTGGAGATCCACAACCTGGCGCACGCGGTGGAGCAGTTCGATGCCGACATCGTCTGCCTGCAGGAGGTGCGCCGCCACCACCGCAAGCTGGAGAAACAGTTCACGCGCTGGCCCGACCTGGACCAGGCCGGCTACCTGTCACCCGAAGGTTACGAATCGGTCTACCGCACCAACGCCACCACGCGCCACGGCGAGCATGGCAACGCCTTGCTCTCACGCTGGCCGGTGATCGATGTGAAGCACTCCGATGTGTCGGACCACCGCTTCGAGCAGCGCGGCCTGTTGCACGTCAACCTGCTGGTGGACGGCGTGGAGGTGCATGCAATCGTGGTGCACTTCGGTCTCATCCATGCCAGCCGCGAGCGGCAGGTGCAGCGCCTTGGGGCTTACATCCTGAGCACCGTGCCCGCGGGTGCGCCCCTGATCGTGGCGGGCGATTTCAACGACTGGGGTGCACAACTCCTGCGTCCCATGGCTGCCATGGACCTGCATACGTTCGAAGGCATTCGGCTGGCCACCTATCCGTCGCGCCTGCCGCTGCTGCACCTGGACCGGGTCTTTGTGCGGGGCCTGCGGCTGGTGTCTGCCAAGGTGCCGCATGGCAGGGTGTGGTCGCGCATGTCGGATCACCTGCCCTTGATTGCCGAGCTGGAACTGTGATGGCGGCCATGCACCAGAGCCCCGCCAGCGGCCGTGTCGCACCGGGAACGATGCGTGCCGGCCACCAGCTCCTGCTGCTGCAGGGCGGTGCGGAGTTCTTTCCCGCCCTGGTCGAGGCGATGGACGCCGCGCGCATGGTGGTGCACCTGGAGACCTACATCTTCACGTTCGCTGGGTCTGCCCTGAGTGTGGCCGAGGCCCTGGAACGCGCCGGGCGGCGGGGCGTGGTGGTGCGCCTGCTGGTCGATGGCGTGGGCACGCCCCATGTACCCGAAGAATGGCGAAAGCGCTTCGCCGATGCGGGCGTGACCCTGCGCATATACGCCCCCCTGGGGCGCCTGGGCCTGTTGCTTCCGAGCCGCTGGCGCCGGCTGCACCGCAAGCTCTGTGTGGTCGACGGTCTGGTGGGGTTCTGCGGCGGCATCAACATCATCGATGATCAGGATGACGTGGCGCTGGGACGCCTGAGCGCTCCACGGCTCGACTTTTCCCTGCGCGTGGTGGGCCCGCTGGTTGATGACATGGTCGAGACCATGGAACAGCTCTGGTGGCGCATGCTCGCCGCGCAGCGCGCGCGCCAGCGCGCGTTCAAGGCCGCGTGGGACGCTTTGCGTGCGTCCAGGCCAGTGGGGGATTTTTCGCGCCTGCTGCATGCATTCGACGCCCCGGCATCCACCACCAACGGGGAGACTTCGCCGCTGCCGCTGGGTGTCGACGGCGCACGCGCCACCTTGCTGCTGCGCGACAACGTGAGCCATCGGCATGACATCGAACGCGCCTACCTCAAGGCCCTGGGCGAGGCGCGCCAGGACATCGTGATCGCCAACGCGTATTTCATTCCCGGGCGCAAGCTGCGCCGCGCCCTCACCATGGCCGCATCGCGCGGCGTGCGCGTGCGGCTGCTGTTGCAGGGCAAGTACGAGCACTTTTTGCAATCGCGCTCGGCGCGCCCGGTGTATCAGCAACTGGTGGACGCCGGCGTCCAGATCCACGAGTACGCACCCAGCGCGCTGCACGCCAAAGTGGCGGTGGTGGACCGGCGCTGGTCCACCGTGGGGTCGACCAATCTCGATCCGCTGTCGATGCTGCTGGCGCGCGAAGCCAACGTGATGACGACCGACCGGCGTTTCTCCAGCCTGTTGCACAGCTATCTGGACGACCTGGTGCTGCACGCCAGCCAGGTGCTGGACGCGCAGGCGCTGGGGCGGCGACCCTGGGCGCAGCGCCTGCTGGACCGTGTCGCGTTCGGCGTCATGCGCACCGTGCTCTTCCTCACCGGGCATCGTTACTGAGAGCAAGCCTTGATGCCCCCGGGCGCGGCCGGGCAAGAGCGGCCTGTCCACCGCCCCGCAAACACCGGTGTTAGCATGCCTCATGCTGACGAAAACCGCATCCGACATGACATCCGAAGTCCCCCCCGATGCCGACATTGGCGTGCCCGTTTCCGTCAAGATCCGGGAGCGCGTGAAGGCCGCGCGCCAGCGTTTTCACTCCAACGACAACATCGCCGAATTCATTCAACCGGGCGAGCTGGAGAAGCTGCTCGACGAAGTGGCCGAGAAGATGCAGGGCGTGCTCGACGCCATGGTGATCGACACGGAAAACGATCACAACACCGGCGACACCGCGCGACGCGTGGCCAAGATGTACATCAAGGAGGTGTTCAACGGTCGCTACGTCAAGGGGCCGAGCATCACCGAGTTTCCGAACGCCGAACATCTCAACGAGCTGATGATCGTCGGCCCGATCACCGTGCGCAGTGCCTGCAGCCACCATTTCTGCCCGGTCATCGGCAAGATCTGGATCGGCGTCATGCCCAACGAGCACACGAACGTGATCGGTCTCTCCAAGTACGCGCGCCTGGCCGAGTGGATCATGGGCCGCCCGCAGATCCAGGAAGAAGCCGTGGTGCAACTGGCCGACCTGATCCAGGAAAAGACCCAGCCCGATGGCCTGGCCCTCGTGATGGAGGCCAGCCACTACTGCATGGCCTGGCGCGGCGTGAAGGACATGAACAGCAAGATGATCAACTCGGTCATGCGCGGCGTGTTCCTCAAAGACCCCAACCTGCGGCGCGAATTCCTCTCGCTCATTCCCCGTCAATCCTGAGGCCCAACATGCTGGTACGCCTGCTTTACGTCAGCCGCGCTGTCGACAAGGACTGCTCCAAAGCGATCGACTCCATCCTCGAAGCCTCGCGCGCTCACAACCTGGGTCACGGCATCACCGGGGTGCTGTGTTATGGCGGCGGGGTGTTCCTGCAGGCCATCGAAGGTGGGCGAGGCGCGGTCAACGCACTCTACAACCACATCGTGGCCGACCCTCGCCACACCGAGGTGGTCTTGCTCCACTACGAAGAAATCACCGAACGCCGCTTCGGCGGCTGGACCATGGGCCAGGTCAATCTGTCCAAGCTCAACACCTCGATCGTGCTGAAGTACTCCGAACGCCCCGAGTTCGACCCTTACGCCGTGTCCGGCAAGGTGTCGCTGGCCCTGCTCGAGGAGCTCATGGCCACCGCCAGCATCATCGGCAGGGCCTGATTTTCCCTGGACGATGAAGCCGCAGCGAGCCCATCGGGCGCTGCGGCTTTTGTGTGCCGGATGTCACCATGTCGCTGACCGCGTTTTCCTTGATCGTGCTCGCGGGCCTGATCCACGCCGGCTGGAACATCGCGGCCAAGAAGGCAGCGGGTGACGCGCGCTTTGCCTTCTTCAGCGCCTTTCTCATGATGCTGTTCTGGGCGCCGCTGGGCTGGTGGCTCGGGCGCGACGAGGTGCCGCGCTGGGGCTCGACCGAATGGGCCTTTGTGGTTGCCAGCGGCGTGCTGCACGTCTTCTACTACGTGATCCTGTTGCGCGGCTACCGCAAGTCCGATCTCACCGTGGTCTATCCGTTGGCACGGGGCTCGGGCCCGCTGCTGTCCTCGCTGGTCGCCATCGTGTTCCTGGGTGAGCGCATCTCGGCGCTGGGGGCCCTGGGCATCGCGGGCGTGGTGGGCGGCGTGTTCCTGATTGCCGGTGGCCCGGGCCTGCTGCGCGCCGCGCACGACCCGGTGGCGCGCCGGCGCGTGCACAAGGGCATGGTCTACGGCCTGCTCACGGGCGTCTTCATTGCCTCGTACACGGTGGTCGATGGTTATGCGGTCAAGGTGCTGCTGATGTCACCCATCCTGGTCGACTACATGGGCAACTTCGTGCGCGTGGCCCTGCTCGCGCCCAGCGTCCTGCGGGACCTGCCAACGGCCGCGCAGCACTGGCGCCTGCAATGGCGCTTTGCCCTTCTGGTGGCGGTCGTGAGCCCGGTGGCCTACGTGCTGGTTCTCTACGCCATGCGCGAGGCACCCATCTCGCACGTGGCGCCGGCGCGCGAGGTGTCCATGTTGTTCGCCGCGCTGATCGGCGGCCATCTGCTCGGCGAAGGAGACCGCGTGGCACGCGTCTTCGGTGCCCTGTGCATCGCGGCCGGCGTGACGGCACTGGCCCTGGGATGAGCGAACCCGTGCCGCGCACGCTCCTGGGCTGCGACTTCACCAGCGCACCGGGCCGGCGAAAACCCATCACGCTGGCCGTGGGCCGCAGCGATCGCGGGCGCGTGCAGCTCGAGCGCATCGAGCGCTTCGAAACGCTCGATGCCTGGGCCCGGCGCATCGCCGCGCCGGGTCACTGGGTGGGCGGCTTCGACCTGCCGTTCGGTCTGCCGCGAGAGCTGGTTACCGCCCTGGACTGGCCGACGGACTGGGCGGACTGCATGGCGTTCTATGGCGGCCTGTCGCGCGCGACCATTCGCGAGACGTTCGCGGCGTTCTGCGACGCACGGCCCGCGGGCTCGAAATTCGCGCACCGCGCGACCGATCGGCCCGCCGGCTCCAGCCCGAGCATGAAGTGGGTCAACCCACCCGTGGCGTTCATGCTGCATGCGGGCGTGCCCCGTCTGATGGCGGCCGGTCTCACGCTGCCCGGCCTGCTGGCGGGCGATGGCACGCGCGTGGGCCTGGAAGCTTATCCCGGCCTGCTCGCGCGCAGCGTGCTGGGCACCGTGCCGTACAAGAGCGACGAGAAGGCCAAGCAGACGCCACAGCGCCTGATCGCACGCAAGACCCTGGTCAACGCGCTGGAGAACGGCCAGGCAAGGCTGTTGCAGGCCGACGGCCTGCGCCTGAAGCTCACGCACGCGCAACGCGATGCATTGGCGGACGACGCCAGCGGCGACAGCCTGGACGCCGTGCTGTGCCTGCTGCAGGCAGCCTGGGCCGAGCGGCGTCACCATGCCGGCGATGCCCGCTGGGGTCTGCCCGACTTCGACCCACTTGAAGGCTGGATCGTCACGGCCTGAGGGTTTTTCCGCCCAGGTGACAGCGGGAGATCCTTGGCCTGCCTAGAATGCATCGGGTCCGGCTGCGTGCCGGACACAAGCGTTCTCAGGGCGGGGTGCAATTCCCCACCGGCGGTGATGGCGGCGCCAGAGGGCGATCGCACGAGTGCCGCGAGCGCCCGCGCGCCGGTGCAACCGGCATGCGGGGTCAGCAGACCCGGTGGGATCCCGGGACCGACGGTCACAGTCCGGATGAAAGAGAGCGCGAGCCATGCACCACCGCGCGCCTTCGGCGTGGCGGCGGCGTTTGCGCTTGTGCGCCCTGATTTGTTGGCCCCTCTTCCATCCGAGGACACCATGAATCAGACCGAGCCTTCCCCACCCGTTCAGCTGCCCAGCGGCCTGCGCTTTGCGTTCGTCGAGGCCGCCTGGCATGCCGACATCGTGCACCAGGCGCGCGATGCTTTCTTCGCCGAAATGGCGCTCGGCGGCTTTGGCGCCGACGCCATCGATGTGTTCGATGTGCCCGGCGCGTTCGAGATTCCGCTGCACGCGCAGCGACTGGCCCGCTCGGGCCGCTACGCCGCCATTGTGGGCAGCGCGCTGGTGGTCGATGGCGGCATCTACCGGCACGATTTCGTCTCGCAGACGGTGGTCCAGGCCCTCATGGACGTGCAGCTCGACACCGGCGTGCCCATGATCTCGGCCGTGCTCACGCCACACCACTTCCATGAACACGCCGAGCACCGCAAATACTTCCTGCGCCACTTCGCGGTCAAGGGAACCGAGGCCGCCCAAGCCTGCCTGCAGACCGTGGCCGGACTGCGCCGGCTCGACGCGCTGCTGGCGGCCTGATACGCTGCGCATCGGACCAAACCCGGTCCGACACAACCCCAGATTGCCGACCATGCGCCGGCGTGCGCCATGACTCTCCAACGATTGCCGACCCCCGCGCTGCGGCCGTTCGTGGTGCGGCTCTGGGCGAGCGACGAACGTGTGGCCCAGGCGAGCGACGCAGCGCAGGTGCGCGAACACATGCTGCCCACCGGCGCGATGCACCTGGTGTTCCGTCTGACCGACAGCCCACTGCTTATTGCCGACCGGTCGGGTGGCGCTCATGTGCAAGCGCTCGGACCTGTAATGGTCGGCGGGGCGCGGTCGCGGTTTTATATGCGCGAGTCGCGCGCGCCCTCGTGTTCGGTGGGTGCCATGCTGCATCCAGGGACGTCCCTTGGCCTTTTCGGCGTGACCGCCGACGAGTTGGCACAGCAACACACGCCGCTGGACTTGCTCTGGGGCGCTTCGGCGCTGGAACTGCATGAGCGCCTGCTGGAGGCACGGGGGCCCGAGGCCCGGCTGCTTGTGTTCGAGTCCGCGCTGCTGGCGCGGCTGCCGCGCGTGCATGGCCTGCATCCGGCGATTGCCGGTGCCCTTGCGCCGATGGCGTGCGGTCAACCAGTTGCGGAGGCCGTGCGGCGCAGCGGTGTCAGCCACCGTCGGTTCATCGAGTTGTTCCGTCAGGACGTGGGCCTGACACCCAAAGCCTGGCAGCGCGTGCAGCGCTTCCAGCGTGCGCTGCCGGCGCTGGGCGAGCGCAGTGATGGGGCGGTGGCACTGGCATCCCTGGCGGCCGACTCCGGTTACAGCGACCAGTCCCACTTCAACCGCGATTTCCTGGCTTTCGCCGGCGTCACACCCCTGGCGTACCGCGCGCGTGCAGGTGTCGAGGCGAATCACCTGCCCGTCGACGAAAGATTTCCGGTCCGGCGCGGCTGACGTCAATTTTGTTCTATACCGCTGCGCCCGCCGTGGGGAAGATGCCATCTTCGTCCACCATCCATCCGGGGAAAACCATGAAGATCGAAGAAGTGTTTGCCTACCTGTGTGTCTCCGATACCGCGGCCGCGATCGATTTCTACCAGCGCGCCTTTGGCGTGAGCGAGAAGTTCCGCCTCACGGAACCTGGTGGCCGCATCGGCCATGCGGAACTCGCGTTTGGCTCCATGACGGTGATGCTGTGCGACGAGTTTCCCGAATTCGGCATCCGCTCGGCCAGCACCATTGGCGCGACGCCGGTGTCCATCCACCTGCACGTGGACAATGCCGATCGCATGATTGAGCGGGCTGTCCGCGAGGGAGCGACGCTCGAGCGCGAGGCGCAGGATGCGTTCTACGGCGAGCGCTCGGGCGTCGTGCGCGACCCCTTCGGACACCGCTGGCTCATCGGTCACCACATCGAGGACGTGGACGCGGACGAGATGCAGCGGCGCTACACCGGGATGCAGGGAGGCACCGAAAAACGCCCGGATTGAATGGTGCGCAGCCTGCGGGCGCGCGACCCATTGCCGGTGAAGTCATGCACGGTGGGGCAATGCCGCGCGCATGGTGCATCATGTGCGCCAGCGCGGCGCCGCCGACAGCCTGGTCGAACGGTGCGAGCGCCATCACAGGAGCGAATCATCATGAACGCAGCCAAGCTGGTCGGCATTGTCCTTATCGTCGCGGGCGTGCTCGGCCTGGTGTACGGCAGTTTCAGCTATACCAAGGACACGGAAGCCGTGAAGCTGGGGCCGCTGGAGCTGTCGGTGAAGCAGAAGGAAACCGTCAACGTGCCAGTGTGGGCGGGCGTGGGCGCCATCGTGATCGGCGCGGCCCTGCTGGTGCTGGGCGGCAGAAAGGGTTGACGGCGTTGCGGGTGACCCCGCCCGCGCGCCACTGCCGTGTGCACGTGCTGTGGTGGCTGGGCGTCTGCCTGGCGTGGCCCGTGTCCGCTGTGGACGAGGGCGCGGCGTATGCCGCCCGGGTCACGCGTGTGTTCGATGGCGACACGGTGTGGGTCAAGCCCCTGCAAGGCGGTCGCTACCGCAAGCTGCGGATTGATGGCATCGATGCGCCCGAGATCTGCCAGAGCGGAGGGGTCGCGTCGCGCGAGGCGCTGGCCCGGCGGGTGTTGAACCAGGTGGTGGAGGTGCGGGTGCACCGACACGACGACTATGGTCGCGGGCTCGCGCGCCTTGCACATCAGGGCGATGACGTCGCGGCCTGGATGGTGAGACAGGGGCAGGCCTGGTCGTACCGCTGGCGGCGCAGCCTCGGCCCCTTTGCCGACGAAGAAGCGGCCGCACGCGCCAAGCGCCGGGGCTTGTTCGGGGACGCCTCGCCGGAGCTGCCGCGCGACTTCCGCCGCCGTCACGGGCCGTGTCAGCTGCCCTGAATCGATGGGCGCTCAGTGCGCCTGTCCGCACGCGGCGCAGTGCGGATCGCGCGGCAGCCTGACGGAGTTGAAGGCCAGGTCCCGCCCGTCCAGCATGAGCAACTGGCCCGTCATGCGCGAGCCCAGGCCAGTAAGCAGTTTGAGCGCCTCGGCCGCCTGCATGGTGCCCACGATGCCGACCAGCGGAGCGAACACGCCCATGGTGGCGCAGAGGGCTTCCTCCACGCCGGCGTTCTCGGGAAAGACGCAGGCATAGCAGGGGCTGTCGGCGCTGCGGGCGTCGAACACGCTGAGCTGCCCGTCCATGCGGATCGCCGCGCCGGAGACGAGCGGTTTGCGGTGCTTCACGCAGGCGCGGTTGATGGCGTGGCGGGTGGTGAAGTTGTCGGTGCAGTCGAGCACCACGTCCGCCTCGGCCACGAGGGTGTCCAGCAGGGCATCGTCCGCGCGCCGCAGCACGGGGACGACGACGACGTCCGGGTTGATCGCGGCGATCGCCTCGCGCACCGATTCGGCCTTGGGCCGGCCCATGCGCGCCAGGTTGTGGGCGATCTGGCGCTGCAGGTTGGTCGCATCCACCGTGTCGTGGTCGACCACCGTGATGCGGCCCACGCCCGCGCTGCCCAGGTACAGCGCGACCGGCGAGCCCAGTCCCCCGGCGCCGATCACAAGCGCATGCGAGGTCAGCAGGGCCTCCTGGCCTTCGACCCCCACTTCATCGAGCAGGATGTGGCGCGAGTAGCGCAGGAGCTGGGTATCGTCCAAGGGTCTCAGCGCGGGCAGGGGAAGGCCTGCCCGCGTGGTCCGTCAGTTTTCTTTTTTCTCTTCGGCGCGCTGGGCCAGAGTCTTGCTGACCATGACCGGGCGGCCCTTGAGCTGATTGAGCGCCTGCTGGAGCTGGAAGTCCTTGTCGGTGCCGAATTCGGGCACCAGGCGCTGGTTCGGGTTCTTCTTCGCTTCTTCTTCCAGGCGTTGGCGCGCGGCTTCGCGGGCTTCGTCGCGCTGCTGGGCGGCGGCGCGCTCGGCATCGGTCATGGGTTGACCGCTGCGCGCGGCCTCGGCACTGCTTTCCAGGTGCTTCTGCAGGTCGGCCTCGCGGGTGCGAAGGGCGGCGAACACATTGCCTTCCAGGGTTTCGTCCACCAGCACGTCGGGCACGATGCCCTTGGCCTGGATGGAATTGCCCGAGGGCGTGTAGTAGCGCGCCGTCGTGAGCTTCAGGCCGGTATCGGGACCCAGCGGGCGCACGGTCTGCACCGAGCCCTTGCCGAAGGTCTGGCTGCCCAGGATGGTGGCGCGCTTGTGGTCCTGGAGCGCGCCGGCCACGATCTCGCTGGCCGAGGCGGAGCCCTCGTTGACCAGCACCACCAGCGGCACGCGCTTGAGCGCCCCCCGGGTGTTGTCCGTCAGGCGTTTGATCGGATCACTACCGCCGCGGCGCAGGTAGTGCTGTGGTATCGCCTTGTAGGTGAACTTGCTGTCTTCGAGCTGCCCGTTGGTGGACACCACGGTGACGTTCTCGGGCAGGAAAGCCGCGGACAGCGCCACGGCCGCATCGAGCAGGCCGCCCGGGTCGTTGCGCAGGTCGAGCACCAGGCCCTTGAGGTTGGGCTCGGTCTTGTAGATGTCCTCCACCTTGCGCGCAAAGTCCTCGATCGTGCGTTCCTGGAACTGGGAAACGCGAACCCACGCGTAACCCGGTTCCACCACCCGCGACTTGACGCTCTGCGTCTTGATTTCCTCTCGGGTGATCGTCACGGGGAACGTGCGGTTCTCGTCCTTGCGAAAGATGCTGAGCAGCACCTTGGTGCGTGGCTCACCACGCATGAGCTTGACGGCTTCGTTGATGGTCAGGCCCTTGACCATCGTGTCGTCGATCTTGGTGATCAGGTCGCCCGTTTTCAAGCCAGCGCGGAACGCGGGTGAATCCTCGATGGGCGAGACGACTTTGACCAGACCGTCTTCCATGGTGATCTCGATGCCCACGCCGACGAAGCGGCCGCTGGTGCCTTCGCGGAATTCCTTGAACGACTTCTTGTCGAAGTACTGGGAATGCGGATCAAGGCTGGCGACCATTCCGGAGATCGCGTCGGAAATGAGTTTCTTCTCATCCACGGGCTCGACGTAGTCGCTCTTGACCATGCCGAACACCGCCGCGAGTTGCTGCAACTCTTCCAAGGGCAGTGGCGCGAGCGAGCCGCGTGCCACCGCCTGGAGTTGCACCGTGGTCAGTGCCCCGGCGATCGCGCCAATGGCCACCCAGCCAGCGATCTTGAGCTTGTGACGCACCTGTTTAGCCATCGAAATACCCCAGTAAAAAAGCCCTTGCAGGACCTGATAGACCCTGACGGGTCAATATACACCTTGGAGCATCCGCTGATGCTTCGGTTCCCGGGCCTCGCGAAGCGGTATTGCCGCGGCGCGTGACGAAGGTCCGCGTCAGGCCTTGCCCTGGGCCGCCACGGCGGCGGCGGCCTGCGCGGCGGCGGCGGCGTCACCGAGGTAATAGTGCTTCAGCGGCTTGAGCTCCGCGTCAAGCTCGTAGACCAGCGGAATGCCGTTGGGGATGTTGAGGCTGACGATCTCCTGGTCGGAAACGCCGTCGAGATACTTCACCAGCGCGCGGATGCTGTTGCCGTGCGCGGCCACCACGACGCGCTTGCCGGCCTTGATGGCAGGCGCCATGGCTTCGTTCCAGAATGGGAGCACGCGCGCCACCGTGTCCTTGAGGCACTCGGTCAGCGGAATCTCCCCCGGTTTGAGGCGGTCGTAGCGGCGGTCGCCGCGCTCGCTGCGTGGGTCGTCCGGCTCCAGCGCGGGCGGTGGCGTGTCGTAGCTGCGGCGCCAGATCAGCACCTGTTCGTCGCCGTACTGCTTGGCCATGTCGGCCTTGTTCAGGCCCTGCAGGGCACCGTAGTGGCGTTCGTTGAGGCGCCAGCTGTGCACCACCGGCAGCCAGGTGCGGTCCATCTCGTCGAGCACGTGCCACAGGGTGCGGGTGGCGCGCTTGAGTACGCTGGTGTAGGCCAGGTCGAAGTCGTAGCCTTCGGCCCTGAGCAGGCGACCGGCGTCCCTGGCCTGTTCCAGCCCGGTGGGCGTGAGGTCCACATCGGTCCAGCCGGTGAAGCGGTTTTCCAGGTTCCAGGTGGATTCGCCGTGGCGAATCAGGACGAGTTTGTACATGGGGCGCGGGTCTCTGAGGATGAAAACGGGTGGGAGAAGCGGGCTCCCGCCGCGATGCCGGACAGGGGCGTCCGGAAATGGCACAGCCATACATTCTAAAATCCCGGGCTTACTCGAAAGGTGCCCTGTGAGTTTCTTCCTCGAAAACTGGATTCTGATTGCCGTGGCGTTTTCCGCCGGGGTCATGCTGGTCTGGCCCGCCGTGTCCGCCGGTGGGCGCGCCGGCTCGCTCAACGCGGCGCAGGCCGTGCAGCTCATGAACCGCAAGAAAGCGGTGGTGGTGGACGTGCGCGACGCGACCGAATTCGCGGCGGGCCACGTGATCGGTGCGAAGAACCTGCCTCTGGCCGAACTGGAGGCCCGGTTGCCCGGCACGGTCAAGAACAAGGCCACGCCGGTGATTCTGGTGTGCGGCAATGGCGCCACGGCCAACAGGGGCGCGGCGATCGCGAAGAAGCTCGGCTACGAGAACGCCCATTCCCTGACCGGCGGCATGGGTGCCTGGCGCGCGGCCAACCTGCCGGTGGAAAAAGCCTGATCATCGGGGCCCTCGTTCATACAGTTCCGGCGGTTTTTCACATGGCAAGAGTCAAGATGTTCACCAGCGCGTACTGCCCCTATTGCAGCAGGGCGCGTGCGCTGCTGGATCGGCGGGGCGTGGTCGACGTGGAAGAGATCTTCGTGGACGGCAAACCCGAGTTGCGCGCCCACATGACGCAACTGACGGGGCGCACCAGCGTGCCGCAAATCTTCATTGGCGACACCCACGTGGGCGGCTGCGACGACCTGCACGCGCTGGACGGCCGGGGCGGCCTGGAGCCTTTGCTGCAGGCCTGAGTCACGGTGGCCGCCTGCCGGGCTGACATAATCGGTCCAGTGCCCGCCGCAGGGAGCGCGTTCCCCGGCGGGTTTGTTTTTTTCACTTCTCAGCAGCCCTCGAGACAACACCATGGCAGAAAACCAGGACCCCGTCTTCCAGATCCAGCGCGTCTACCTCAAGGAGGCGTCGCTGGAGCAGCCCAATTCCCCGGCGATCCTGCTTGAGCAGGAACAGCCCTCGGTGGACATCCAGCTCGGCGTGGAAGCCAGCCCGGTGGCCGACGGCGTGTTCGAGGTCTGCGTCACCGCCACGGTGACGACCAAGATCAAGGACAAGACCGTGTTCCTGGTGGAGGCCAAGCAGGCCGGTATCTTCGAGATACGCAATCTGCCGGAGGACCAGATGGGCCCGATCATGGGGATCGCCTGCCCGCAGATCGTTTACCCCTACCTGCGCAGCAATGTGGCCGACATCGTCCAGCGCGGTGGATTCCCGCCCGTGCATCTGGCCGAGATCAACTTCCAGGCCATGTACGAGCAGCAGCAGGCCCAGGCCGCAGACGGCGCGCCGCGCATCGTCACGCAGTAATTCCGGTCGCTGGTGACCGGACGCCCGATGAACGTCGTCGTGCTCGGAGCGGGTGCCTGGGGCACGGCGCTGGCCATCAGTGCCGCGCAGCAGGGGGACGCCGCCCGCCAGGTCACGCTGTGGGCGCGCGACGAGCAACAGGCGGCCAATATGCGTGCGCTGCGCGAGAACCGGCGCTACCTGCCCGGAGTGGCGCTGCCGCCGTTGATGGCCGTCGAGTCCGGCCCACTCGACAGCACCACGAAGTTCTTGTCTCGGGCCGACCTTGTGGTCATCGGCACGCCGATGTCGGGCCTGCGCGGCATGCTGCAGGCACTGGTCGGGCACGCGGTGCCCGTGGCCTGGCTCTGCAAGGGATTCGAGGCGCCACGGGAAGGCGATTCGCAGACCGGGCTGCTGGGCCATGAAGTGCGCGCGCAGGTGGCGCCAGACCTCAAGGCTGGCGTGCTCAGCGGCCCGAGCTTCGCGCAGGAAGTGGCGAGAGGTCAGCCCACCGCACTGGTGGCGGCGAGCGAACACGCCAGCGTGCGCGACGCCCTCGTGACCGCCTTCCACAGCCCCACGCTGCGCGTGTACGCCAACGACGACATCGTCGGCGTGGAAGTGGGGGGCGCGGTGAAGAATGTGCTGGCGATCGCCACCGGGTTGTGCGACGGACTCAATCTGGGTCTGAATGCGCGCGCGGCACTGATCACGCGTGGCCTGGCCGAGATGACGCGCCTGGGCATGGCGCTGGGCGCGCGCGCCGAGACCTTCATGGGTCTTTCGGGCCTGGGCGACCTCGTGCTCACCGCCACGGGCGACCTCTCACGCAACCGCAAGGTGGGCCAGTTGCTGGCGCAAGGGTTCACGCTGCAACAGGCGGTGGACTCGCTCGGTCATGTTGCCGAAGGCGTCTACAGCGCGCGTACCGCGGTGCAGCGCGCGCGCGGGCTGGGTGTGGACATGCCGATCGGCGAGGCCGTGGTGGCCCTTCTGGAAGGCCGCCTGCAACCGGCACGGGCCGTGGCCGCGCTCATGGGCCGCGACCCCAAGGAAGAAGCGCTCTAGATTTCGAGGTTGTCGATCAGGCGCGTGCGACCCAGGCGGGCCGCGCCCAGCACGACCAACGACTGCGGTGTCTGCGCGTCGTCTGCGCGCGGCGGCTGCAGGTCCGCACGGCGGCGCACCGTGAGGTAGTCGGGCTGCCAGCCGCGCAGCGCCAGCGCACGCATGGCCTGCGCTTCCAGCGCTTCACGTTTCTCGGGCAACGAGCCTGCTGCCGACAGCGCATCGCGTGCCAGCCCGCGCAGCGCCAGCGACAGCTGCACCGCCTCCGCGCGCTCGGTCTCGCTCAGGTAGCCGTTGCGCGAACTCAACGCCAGGCCATCGGCGGCGCGCTGGGTTTCGCCCGCGACGATCTCGATCGGCATGCCGAACTGCCGCACCATGCGGCGGATCACCATCTGCTGCTGGTAGTCCTTCTTGCCGAACAGGGCGTGGCGCGGGCCCTTGGCCTCGGAGAAGACGCACTGGAAGAGCTTCATCACCACGGTGCAGACACCAATGAAGAAGCCGGGGCGGAAATGGCCTTCGAGGATGTCCGCCAGATCCGCAGGCGGCTGGATCTTGTAGCCCTGGGGCTCGGGGTACAGCTCCTTCTCCGGTGGTGCGAACACCACGTCGCAGCCAGCCTGTTCCAGCCGGGCGCAGTCGGCCTGCAGCGTGCGCGGGTAGGTGTCGAAGTCTTCATGGGGCGCGAACTGCAGGCGGTTGACGAAGATGCTGGAGACGGTCACGTCACCCAACGGTTTGCCGGTGCGCACCAGGTCGAGGTGCCCATCGTGCAGATTGCCCATGGTGGGCACGAAGGACGGTGAGTCGTAGGGGCGCAGTGCGGCGCGCAGTTCTTCAATGGTGTGAACGAGTTTCATCGGCATGTTCACCAGGCGTGCAGGCTGTCGTCCGGAAAGCTGCCGTTCTTCACGGCGGCCACGTAAGCGGCCATGGCATCGCGCACGCTGCTGGCGCCGTCCATGAAGTTGCGCACGAACTTCGGGTTCTTGCCGAGGTTCACGCCGAGCATGTCGTGCATCACCAGCACCTGGCCGGCTGTGCCCTTGCCGGCTCCGATGCCGATGGTGTGGCAGTGCGGGAGTTGCTGCGTGATTTCCGCTGACAGCGCGGCCGGCACCATTTCGAGCACCAGCATGGTGGCGCCAGCGTCCTGCAGTTCGAGCGCGTGGCGCTTGAGCGTGAGCGCGGCCGCGTCGTCGCGGCCCTGCACCCGGTAGCCACCCAGCGCATGCACCGTCTGCGGCGTGAGGCCCAGGTGGGCGCAGACGGGAATGCCGCGCTCGACCAGGAAACGCGTGGTCTCGGCCGTCCAGCCGCCACCTTCGAGCTTGATCATGTGCGCGCCCGCATGCACCAGCTGCGCCGCGCTGCGCATGGCCTGTTCCTTCGACTCGTGGTAGCTGCCGAAGGGCAGGTCGCCCAGCAGCCAGGCCGTGCCCTGGACGCGGCGCAGGCCGCGCGCCACGCTCTCGACGTGATAGGCCATGGTCTCCAGGGTCACGCCCGCAGTGCTCGCCAGTCCCTGGCACACCATGCCCAGCGAATCGCCCACCAGAATGCACTCCACGCCAGCGGCATCGGCGACAGCGGCGAACGTCGCGTCGTAGGAGGTGAGCATGGCGATCTTCTCGCCGCGCTCGCGCATTTCGTTGAGGCGCGGCAGACTCACGGGTTTGCGTTGCGGCAGTGGTGAGGCCACTGGCAGCGTGCCATAAGGCGTTGCCATGGGCGTGGGGTTCGTGGGGGTGCTCATGTCGGGTTCCCGCAGCGGGTGGGGGTGGGTGAGAATGGGGGCACTATAGTCCATACCGGTATGCTTTCGGCCCATGAAACACCTCTCTGAATTCACCTTCGCCGACGTGCAGGAACTGGCACGTCGCGACGTGGCGCAGGCATTGGACGAAGACGTCGGTGATGGTGACCTGACTGCCGCGCTGGTGGATGGCGAGCAGCCGGCGCGGGCGCGCATCCTGGCGCGCGAGGCGGCCGTGATCTGCGGCGCGCCCTGGGTCGAGGCGGCCGTTCTGTCGCTGGATCCGCAGGCCGCGCTGATCTGGCATGTGCACGAGGGTCAGCGTTGCGAGACCGACCAGACCGTGCTCACCATCGAGGGCCGGGCGCAGGCGCTGCTCACGGCCGAGCGCACCGCGCTCAACTTTTTGCAACTGCTCTCGGCCGTGGCCACAAGAACCGCGATGTTCGTCGGCGCCGTGGCCGGCACGCACGCGCAGATCGTGGACACGCGCAAGACCTTGCCCGGGTTGCGCCTGGCCCAGAAATACGCGGTGAAGACCGGAGGCGGTGTGAACCACCGCATCGGGCTGTACGACGCGGTGCTCATCAAGGAGAACCACATTGCCGCGGCCGGTGGTGTGGCCCAGGTGCTGCAACGCGTGCGCAAGACGGCGCCGCGAGCGCGCTTCGTCGAGATCGAGGTGGAAACCCTGGCCCAGCTCGATGAGGCGCTGGCCCACGGCGCCACCATGGTGCTGCTCGACAACATGGACATTCCCACACTGAACGCCGCCGTGCGCCGCAACGCGGGGCGCGCGGTGCTCGAAATCTCGGGCGGCGTCAACATCGACACCGTGCGCGCCCTTGCAGAAACCGGCGTCGACCGCATCTCCATCGGAGCCCTCACCAAGGACGTGAAGGCGATCGACTTCTCCATGCGCTTTCAGACGCTCTGAAACGCGCCGGGTCACCCACGACATGCCCACATGAACACATCCGATTCCAATGCCGTGATCGACGTCGAATACGAGCAGCCGGCTTGCCCGACGCAACACGCCTGGGCGCGTGTGCCGGTCGAACCCGGCCCGAAGCAGCGCGCCGCGCTCAAGGAGCGCATCCGCCAGTTGCTCAAGGAGCGCAACGCGGTGATGGTGTCGCACTATTACGTGCACCCCGACCTGCAGGACCTGGCCATCGAGACCGGCGGCATCGTCAGCGATTCGCTGGAGATGGCGCGCTTCGGCCGCGACCATGCCGCGACCACGCTGGTGGTCTCCGGCGTGCGCTTCATGGGCGAGACGGCCAAGATCCTGAGCCCGGAAAAAACCGTGCTCATGCCCGATCTGGACGCCAACTGCTCGCTCGACCTCGGCTGCCCGATTGACGAGTTCAGCGCCTTCTGCAATGCGCATCCGGATCGCACCGTCGTGGTCTACGCCAACACCAGCGCGGCGGTGAAGGCGCGCTCTGACTGGCTGGTCACGTCCAGTTGCGCGCTCGACATCGTGCGCGCGCTCAAGGAGAAAGGGCACAAGATCCTGTGGGCGCCCGACAAGCACCTGGGGGCCTACATCCAGCGGGAGACCGGTGCCGACATGGTGATGTGGTCGGGTTCGTGCATCGTGCACGACGAGTTCAAGGCGTTCGAGCTGGAAGCTCTCAAGAAGGAGCACCCGAAAGCCAAGGTGCTGGTGCATCCCGAGAGCCCGGCCGACGTGATTGCGCTGGCCGACGCGGTGGGCTCGACCTCGGCGATCCTGAAGGCCGCGCGCGAATTCGATGCGCCCGAATTCATCGTCGCCACCGACAAGGGCATGATGCACATGCTGCGGCAGCAGAACCCGGGCAAGGTGTTCATCGAGGCCCCCACGGCGGGCAACAGCGCCACCTGCAAGAGCTGCGCGCACTGTCCCTGGATGGCCATGAACGGCCTGGCCGGGGTGGCGCAGGTGCTGGAGACCGGGCTGAACCAGATTCATGTGGACCCGGCGCTGATCCCGCGCGCGCGACTGCCGATTGACCGCATGCTGGCCTTTACGGGCGCTCAGCGCAGCGGGCAGAGCCCGGGCGCGCTGGTGCCCAACATTGGCGCGGTGTGAGCTGAACGCCCCAAGGGCAGCAAGGGCCCGGCTCTGCCGGCCCGAGATGCCGTCCCCCCTCGAAGCGCCGAAGGCGCGCCACGGAGGGGGGAAGCCGCGTCAGCGGCGCAGGGGGGTGTTCCCTGTTACCGCGCGGGGGGGACCAGAATCGTCGGCTTCGCCTCCGGCAGCATGTCGGGGTAGTCAAGGCTGTAATGCAGTCCGCGGCTCTCGCGGCGCAGCAGTGCCGACATGACGATGAGGTCGGCCACCTGCACCAGGTTGCGCAGCTCCAGCAGGTCGCGCGTGACGTGAAAACGGGCGTAGAACTCCTGGATCTCGCTCTGCAGCAAGGCAATGCGATGCGCCGCGCGGGCCAGGCGCTTGTTGGTGCGCACGATGCCCACGTAGTCCCACATGAAGCGGCGCAGCTCGTCCCAGTTGTGCGAGATCACCACCATTTCGTCGGCGTCGGTGACGCGGCTGTCGTCCCAGGTGGGCTGTGCCGGGGGCTGCGGCGCCGGCGTATCGCGGATGACGTTCACCGTGGCCTGCGCGAACACCATGCATTCCACCAGCGAGTTGCTGGCCAGGCGGTTGGCGCCATGCAGGCCGGTGCAGGTGGTCTCGCCCACCGCGTACAGGCCGCTGACCTCGGTGCGGCCATCCAGGTCGGTGACCACGCCACCGCAGGTGTAGTGCGCGGCCGGCACCACGGGAATCGGCGCCTTCGTGATGTCGATGCCAAGCTCGGCGCAGCGCGCCAGGATGTTGGGAAAGTGCTCGCGCAGGAATTCAGGGCTCTGGTGCGAGATGTCCAGGTGCACGCAGTCCAGGCCGTGCTTCTTCATCTCGTAGTCGATCGCACGCGCCACCACGTCGCGCGGCGCGAGTTCTGCGCGCGGGTCGTGGTCGGGCATGAAGCGGTGGCCGCCCAGGTGCGGCGGCAGCTTGAGGATGCCGCCCTCGCCGCGCACCGCCTCGGTGATGAGGAAGCTCTTGGCGTGGGGGTGGTACAGGCAGGTGGGATGGAACTGCACGAACTCCATGTTCGCCACCTTGCAGCCAGCGCGCCAGGCGGCGGCGATGCCGTCGCCGGTGGCGGTATCGGGGTTGGTGGTGAAGAGGTAGACCTTGCCCGCGCCGCCCGTGGCCAGCACCGTGTGGCGCGCCGCGAAGGTGACGACTTCGTCGCGCACGGTGTCGAGTACATAGGCTCCGCTGCAACGCCTCGGGCGGGCCGAGCCCCGGGCGCCGCGGTCGGTGATCAGGTCCACCAGCATGTGGTGCTCGAACAACTGGATGCTTGGCGTGGCCATCACGCGCTCGACCAGCGTGGCCTGCACCGCCGCGCCGGTGGCGTCGGCCGCGTGCACGATGCGCCGGTGGCTATGACCGCCTTCGCGCGTGAGGTGCAGCTCACCGTCTTCGGTGGAAAAGGGCACGCCGAGTTCGCGCAGCCAGGCAATGGCCGCGGGCGCGTTCTTCACGGTGAACTCGGTCGCTTCACGGTCGCTGAGGCCCGCGCCGGCCACCAGCGTGTCCTCCACGTGCGAGGCCACGCTGTCGCCCTCGGCGAGCACGGCGGCGATGCCGCCCTGGGCCCAGTTGCTGGAGCCGTCCAGCAAGGCCTGCTTGGTGATCACGGCCACGCGGTGCGTGGCCGACAGGTGCAGCGCGGTCGTCAGGCCGGCCAGGCCGCTGCCGATGACCAGCACGTCGAATTCTTGGTTCATGGACTTGGGGTGTAGGCGAGGCGCACGTAGATCGGGGCGAAGGCCTCGGCCTGCGTGAGTTCGATCAGGGTTTCCTTGGCGAGTTCGAGCATGGCGATGAAGGTGACCACCAGCACTGGCGAGCCCAGCGAGGGGTCGAACAGCTCGCCGAATTCGACGAACTTGCGGCCCTGCAGGTGCCGCAGAACGATGCTCATGTGCTCGCGCACTGAAAGCTCTTCGCGGCTGATGCGGTGGTGCTGCACAAGCCGGGCGCGCTTGAGAATGTCGCGCCAGGCGCTTTGCAGGTCGATCGGGCTCACGTCGGGGAAGCGTGGTGCGAGCGCCTGTTCCACATAGACCTGCGCGCGCAGGAAGTCGCGCCCGTACTGCGGCACCTCCGACAGGCGCTGCGCAGCCAGCTTCATCTGCTCGTATTCGAGCAGGCGGCGCACGAGCTCGGCGCGTGGGTCCTCGGCTTCCTCGCCCTCGGCCGTTTTCTTGGGCGGCAGCAGCATGCGCGACTTGATCTCGATCAGCATCGCGGCCATCAGCAGGTACTCGGCCGCCAGTTCCAGGTTGCTGGCGCGGATCTCGTCGACGTAGGTCAGGTACTGGCGGGTCACCGCCGCCATCGGGATGTCGAGGATGTTGAAGTTCTGCTTGCGGATCAGGTAGAGCAGCAGGTCCAGCGGGCCTTCAAAGGCTTCCAGGAAGATCTGCAGCGCATCCGGCGGGATGTACAGGTCGCGCGGCATGGCGAACAAGGGTTCGCCATAGAGCCGCGCCAGGGCCACGTGGTCCACAACCGACGGCAATACGTCGTCCAGACCCTGCGGGGCCTCGTCGAGGGTGTGGGCCTCGTTGCTCATGCCGGGCGCCGGTTCGGGGGCTGGTTCAGGTGAAGTCCGAACCCGTCTGGTAGACGTAGGGCTTCTGGGGCACGCGGGCGGCTTCGGCTCTGGCCTGGAATTCTCGGTCGATGTTCTTGTCCCAGAGCAGCGCGCGGCCGGTGCGCTGTGCCTGCTCCAGGCCGGGCTTGGCCGCCTTGAGCTGTTCGATGAACTGCGTCGTGTCGGAGGTGTAGTCGGGACGGCGGAAGAAGGGCATGGTGGGCTCGGTGGGATCGACGGGGAAAGCGGCGATTTTACCGGGCCACCACGACCGTGGCCGGGCCGGTCTCCACAGGACTCACTCGCAGGTGTGCAGCCTTTCGGCGAAACCCGAGCGCTCGATCAGCGAGCGCGGCTGCGGGTGCAGGCCCACCATGCCCAGGTGCCCGCCGCGCTTGTGCACCGCCTTGTGCAGCTGTTCCAGGGCGTCGAGCCCCGTGGTGTCGAGGGAAATGAGCTGGCTGGCGTCGAGCAGCACGTTGAGGGGGGTGGGCGAGCGTTCCACGTCCGCCACGATGGGATCCATCTTGGCCACCGCACCAAAGAACAGCGAGCCGTAGAGCCGGTAGGTCGCCTGCTCATCGGTCCGGCCTGTGGGCTCGGCGCGGAAGATCTCGCTCTGGCGGCGCACGAACAGCACCACCGCCAGCACCAGGCCCAGTTCAACCGCCACGGTGAGGTCGAACACGATGGTCACCCCGAACGTGGAGAGCAGCATCAGCCGGTAGTGGTTGCTGAACTGCCGCAGGCGCGCGAACTCGCGCCACTCGCCCATGTTCCAGGCCACGAACAGCAGCACGCCGGCCAGCACCGCCAGCGGAATGTGGAAGGCCAGCGGCGCCGCGAGCAGCACCACCGCGGCCAGCGTGAGCGCATGCACCATGCCCGCCACCGGCGAGGCCGCGCCGGAGCGGATGTTGGTCACCGTGCGCGCGATGGTGCCGGTGGCGGGCATGCCGCCGAAGAACGGCACCACGGCGTTGGCCACACCCTGCGCCATGAGTTCCTGGTTGGGGTCGTGCTTGGGGGCGTCGCTGAGCTGATCGGCCACGCGCGCGCACAGCAGCGATTCGACGGCGCCCAGCAGCGCAATCGTCAGCGTGGGCGTGACCAGCAGTCGCACGGTTTCCCACGAGAAATCGGGCAGCTCGAAAGCCGGCAGTCCCTGCGGGATGCCGTTGAAACGAGAGCCGATGGTCTCCACCGGCAGGCTCAGTGCCCAGGCCAGCACGGTCAGGGTGACCAACGCAACCACCGGACCCGGCAGGCGCGAGGTGGCCTTGAGGGCGCTGACGGTATCGAGGGACTCCAGCTGGCGGCGGAACTGCGAATCTGCCGCCCACAGCCGGGGCCAGATGAACAGGCCCAGCACGCACAGCGCGCCCAGGCCGAGCGCGAACGGGTTGAGGCTGCCGATGTGGCTGGCAATGGCGCCTGTCTGACCGAAGAAACTCGCCGGCATATGGGCGATGTCCAGCCCCAGCAGGTCGCGCACCTGTGACAACGCGATCAGCACCGCGATGCCGTTGGTGAAGCCGATCACCACGCTCACCGGCACGTAGCGCACCAGTGTGCCCAGGCGGAACAGGCCGAGCAGGAACAGCAGCACACCCGCGCTGGCGGTGGCGATCAGCAGGTTGGCCACGCCATAGCGCTCGACGATGCCGTAGACGATCACGATGAAGGCGCCGGCCGGGCCCCCGATCTGCGTAGAAGTCCCTCCCAGGGCGGAGATCAGGAAGCCCGCGATGATGGCCGTCCACAGGCCGGCTTCGGGCTTGAGGCCGCTGGCGATCGCGAAGGCCATGGCCAGCGGCAAGGCCACGATGCCCACCGTGGCGCCAGCGCCCACGTCGCGCGCCAGCTTGTCGCGGTTGTAGCCCTGGATGTCCTGCAACAGGCGGGGCCGGAAGGGCGCAAGCGGGGGCAGGGACGGCAGCATGGGCCGATGTTACCTTTGGCAACGGTTCATGAAACTGACAAACCGGGCGCGGTGGCGCGCGGCGGTAGACTGCCTCTCCCATCGACTCCGACAAGGGAATCACATGCCGAGCGCCATGAAGGGAAACGGGTCAGGCCTCCTGCGCTTCTCAACGGCGCTGATGCTGGCGCTCCTGCTGGCGGCCTGCGATCCCCAGAACATCAGCGAACTGGAGGAGGGCGTGTCCACCGAGGCCGATGTGCGCGAGCGCTTCGGCGCGCCCGAAGCCGTGTGGGAGGGCGAGGACGGCGCCCAGATCTACGAGTACAACCGCCAGCCCGCCGGGCACACCAACTACATGATCACCATCGGACCGGACGGCAAGATGGCCGCGCTGCGCCAGGTGCTCAACGCGCGCACATTCGCGCAGGTGCAGGCCGGCATGCCGATGGAGACCGTGCGCCGCATGCTGGGCAAGCCCATGAAGGTCACCACCTACGCGCTCAAGCGCGAGACGCACTACGACTGGCGCTACCTCGAAGGAGCGTCCGCCGACACCTCGAAGATCTTCACCGTGGTGTTCGACCCGGACCTGAAGGTGATCCGCACGATGTCGACGCGCGATCCCGATCTCGACCCTGGTCGCTGACCGGCGGGGTCTGACCCGCGCGCCTCAGGCGGCGCGCAGCCGATGCCAGTCGTCCAGCGCCGGGCGCATCACCAGCAGCAGCAACATCAGCGCCAGCGGCACGGTGCTGACGAATCCCAGGTGCTTGAAGCCCAGTGCGCCAGCGATCCCGCCCACCAGGAAGCAGGCGATCAACTGGCCGTGCACGCGCAGCCGGTCCCGGTTGGCGCGCACCGGCGTGCTGCCGCGCTGCCGATTCACGTACAGCAGCTTGCCCAGTTCGATGCCGAGATCGGTGATCAGGCCGGTGACGTGGGTGGTGCGGATCACCGCACGGGATATCTTGGTGATCACCGCGTTCTGCAGGCCCATGATGAAACACAGCAGCACCACGGTGAGTGGCAGGAACACGGGGGTCATGACACCGATGGCCGCACCGAACAGACCGAAGACCAGCAGCGCGGCGGCCTCCAGCACCAGGGGCAGGCCATAGGCGCTGCGCAGCTGGCGGCGCATGCCCCAGTTCACCAGCCAGGCGGTGCTCATGGCGCCCAGCAGGAATGCCAGCACCGAGCCCGTCGCGGCCAGGGCCAGCGCGAGTTCGCCCAGAACGAGGTGGTCGGCCACCGAGGACAGGATGCCTGTCATGTGCGAGGTGTACTGGCCCACCGCCAGGAAGCCGCCCGCGTTGGCTGCGCCGGCCACGAAGGCCAGCACCGAGCCGAGCTTGAGGTCGGTCTGCGGCGTGCGCTGCAGACTGGTGAAACCGCGGATCGGCTTGAACAATGCGGCGCTCTTCAGCGCACCCGCATGCCCGGTGTGGCGCCCGGCCAGGGGTTGAGGATGTGGATGCCGGGCTGCGCCTTCTCGTCGGCGTGGCTGGCGGCCAGAACCATTCCTTCGCTCACGCCGAATTTCATCTTGCGCGGCGCCAGATTGGCCACCACCACGGTGAGCTTGCCCACCAGGTCCTCGGGCTGGTAGGCGCTGGCAATGCCGCTGAAGACGTTGCGCGTGCGCCCTTCGCCCACGTCCAGCGTGAGGCGCAGCAGCTTGGTCGAGCCTTCCACGGCTTCGCAGTTGACGATCTTCGCGATGCGCAGGTCGATCTTCGCGAAGTCGTCGATGGAAATGGTGCCGGCGATCGGTTCGCCGCCGGGCACCTCGGCGGGTGCCTGGGGCGCAGGAGGGGGTTCGAACAGCGCGTCGAGCTGCTTCACGTCCACGCGCTGCATCAGGTGCTGGTAGGCGTTGATGGCGTGAGCTTTGCCCAGCAGCTTCGCGGTGTCGGCGAACATCAGCGGGCCGCTTTGCAGGAAGGCCTCGACCTGCGTGGCGAGCGCGGGCAGTACCGGCTTGAGGTAGAGCGTGAGCAGGCGGAAGGCTTCGATGCAGGTGGTGCACACGTCGTGCAGCCGGCCGTCCATGCCGTCCTGCTTCGCGAGTTCCCAGGGCTTGTTCTGGTCCACGTAGGCGTTCACGCGGTCGGCCAGCAGCATGATCTCGCGCAGCGCCTTGCCGTATTCGCGCTCGGCGTACAGCTCGGTGATGGACGGCGCAGCGCTCTGCAGGTGGTCCAGCAGCGCATCGCCGTCGGCCGACACCTCGCCGAGTTGCCCGCCGAAGCGTTTGGCGATGAAACCCGCCGCGCGCGAGGCGATGTTGATGTACTTGCCCACCAGGTCGCTGTTGACGCGGGCCATGAAGTCCTCGGGCGTGAAGTCCACGTCCTCGTTGCGCGCGCTCAGCTTGGCCGCGAGGTAGTAGCGCAGCCACTCGGGGTTCATGCCCAGGCCCAGGTATTTCAGCGGGTCCAGGCCAGTGCCGCGGCTCTTGCTCATCTTCTCGCCGTTGTTGATGGTGAGGAAGCCGTGCACGAACACCGCGTTGGGCACCTTGCGGCCGCTGAAGTGCAGCATGGCGGGCCAGAACAGCGTGTGGAAGGTGATGATGTCCTTGCCGATGAAGTGGAACTGCTCGGTGGCGGGGTCGGCCATGAAGGCGTCGAAGTCGCGCCCGGTCTTGTCGAACAGGTTCTTCAGCGAGGCGAGGTAGCCGATGGGCGCGTCGAGCCACACGTAGAAGTACTTGCCCGGCGCGTCCGGGATCTCGATGCCGAAGTAGGGCGCGTCGCGGCTGATGTCCCAGTCGCCCAGCTTGGTCTTGCCGTTCTCATCCGGCTCGATCCATTCGCCGATTTTGTTGAGCACCTCGGGTTGCACCGCGCCGCTTTGTGTCCACTGCTCCAGAAACGCCAGGCAGCGCGGGTCGGAGAGCCTGAAGAAGAAGTGCTCGGAGTTCTTCAGCACAGGCTTGGCGCCCGAGAGCGCCGAATAGGGGTTGATCAGGTCGGTCGGGCTGTAGACCTTGCCGCAAACCTCGCAGTTGTCGCCGTACTGGTCCTTCGCGTGGCAGTTGGGGCATTCGCCTTTGATGAAGCGGTCGGGCAGGAACATGTTCTTCTCGGGGTCGAAGAACTGCTCGATGGTGCGCGTCTCGATCAGGCCGTTGGCCTTGAGCGCGCGGTACACGTCCTGCGCCAGGGCGTGGTTTTCCGGGCCGTCGGTGCTGTGCCAGTTGTCGAAGCCGATGTGGAAACCGTCCAGGTAGGGCTTGCGGCCGGCGGCGATGTCGGCCACGAACTGCTGCGGCGTCTTGCCGGCCTTGTCGGCCGCGATCATGATCGGCGCGCCATGCGCGTCGTCGGCGCAGACGAAGTGCACCTCGTGCCCCTGCATGCGCTGGAACCGCACCCAGATGTCGGCCTGGATGTACTCCATGATGTGGCCGATGTGGAAATGGCCGTTGGCGTAGGGCAGGGCGGTGGTGACGAACAGGCGTCGCGGCTGGCTCATGGGAAGGGGCTTTCTGTCGGGGAACCCGCAATTTTACGGGGCGATGCCCTCATGCCGCCTGTGTGTATGGGCCGCGTGGGGGCAGGACGTTAGACTTGCCGACGCCTTGCGATCCCGCAAGACCGATATCCCCCACCCCCACCGGAGACTGTTTCCCATGGCCGTCGATACCCAGGCGCTGTTGACCGCGCTGCAAACCGTGACCGACCCGAATACCGGCAAGGATTTCGTGTCGACGAAAGCGGTGAAGAACCTGCAGGCGGCGGATGGCGACGTGTCCTTCGAAGTGGAAATGGGCTACCCGGCCAAAAGCCAGCAGCCGGCGCTGCGCCGCGCCCTGATCGCCGCGGCCAAGTCGGTGCCGGGCGTGGACAACGTGTCGGTCAACCTGACGACGAAGATCATCGCGCACGCGGTGCAGCGCGGCGTGCAGCTCATGCCCAACGTGAAGAACATCGTCGCCGTGGCCTCGGGCAAGGGTGGCGTGGGCAAGAGCACCACCGCCGTCAACCTGGCGCTGGCGCTGGCCGCCGAGGGGGCGAAGGTCGGCATCCTCGACGCCGACATCTACGGCCCGAGCCAGCCCATGATGATGGGCGTGGAGGGCCGGCCCGAGAGCTCGGACGGCAAGACCATGGACCCGCTGGAAAACTATGGCGTGCAGGTGATCTCCATCGGTTTCCTGATCGACCGCGACGAGGCCATGATCTGGCGCGGCCCCATGGCCACCCAGGCGCTGGAGCAGCTGCTGCGCCAGACCAACTGGGCCGACCTGGACTACCTCATTGTCGACATGCCACCCGGCACCGGCGACATCCAGCTCACCCTGAGCCAGCGCGTGCCGCTGACCGGCGCGGTGATCGTGACCACGCCGCAGGACATTGCCCTGCTCGACGCGCGCAAGGGCATCAAGATGTTCGAGAAGGTGGGCGTGCCCATCCTCGGCATCGTGGAGAACATGGCCGTGCACGTTTGCGAGAAGTGCGGCCACGTGGAGCACATCTTCGGCGCCGACGGCGGCAGGAACATGGCGGCCGAGTACGGCATGGACTACCTGGGCGCACTGCCGCTGAACATGAGCATCCGTGTGCAGGCCGACAGCGGCATGCCCACCGTGGTGGCCGACCCGGAGGGCGAGATCGCCAACCTCTACAAAGGCGTGGCGCGTCAGGTGGCGATCACCATCGCGGCCAAGGCCAAGGACTTCTCCAGCAAGTTTCCCTCGATCAAGATTTCGAAGGACACCTGAGGGGCATCGTGTTTGCGGGGAGTGCCCCGTCAGTACCGCAACTGCCCCTGGCCGTCGATGATGGCCAGTTCCACATAGCCCGAGCCGTTGTGGGATGTTGCCGAGTACTTCGCGGTGAAGCGTCCGAAGGCGATCTCTCCCACGCCTTCCATGGTGCGGGTGAAGGACGCGGTGCTCAGCTCGCGGCCCGTGCGCCTGAGCCCCTCCACCAGCAGCCGGGCATGCACGAAGCCCTCGAATTGCGATGCCGAGGGCGTGGCCTCGGGCGACCTGGCGTTGAGCAACTGAAGGTATTCGGCCACCACCGGCACCGTGGTGTTGCGCAGCGACGGCATGATCTGCGCCAGGATGACCCCGCGGGCCTTGTCCTTGAGCTCGCGCTTGATCACGTCCACGCTGGCCACCGAGTAGCCATAGAAGACCGGCCGCGCTGTTGTTGCCATGACCGCCTTGACGTAGTTCGGAAAGGTCAGGCCGGCCGTGCCCACGATGACCGCCTGCGGGTTGGCCTGCGCGGTGGCGGTGGCGGCGGCCGCGAAGTCCGGCGCGGCCGGGTCTACCTTGATCTCCGCCACCATGGGCATGCCCTGGGCCGCTGAGGCCTTGCGGATCTCTCCCAGCAGGGTCTTGCCCAGTCCGTCGTCCTGGTAGAAGAACGCCACCCGGTTCACGCCGATCTGCTTGAGTTGCGACAGCAGCTTCTCGGTTTCGTTGGCGTAGCTGGCGCGCACGTGGAACAGGTAGGGGTTCACGCCTTCGCGCATCGACGAGGCGCCGGTCACGGGGCCGAACAGGATGGTTTTCGTCTCCTTGAGCAGCGGCAGCACGGCCGCCGTCTGGGCGGTGCCGGTGCTGTTGAACAGCATGAACACCTTGTGCTCGTCGATCAGCTTGCGGGTGTTTTCCACCGCGCGTTTCGGGTCGAAGCCATCGTCCAGGGTCGTGAGGCTTATCTTGCGCCCATGTATGCCGCCGCCGGCATTGACCGCGTCGAACAGCAGGCGGGCGCCCTCGCCGTACTGCACCGTCTGCGGCCCCAGCGGGCCGGAGAGAACCTGCGACGCACCCAGGCGGATTTCGGTCGGGGTGACCCCCTCGTCACCGGCGTGTGCCAGCGCGGCCAGCAGCCACATTCCACCCAAGACGCACTTGCGAACCATTTCGAACCCCATTGTCTGTCCATGAAAGCTGGGGAGTATGGTTATTGACAGTAATCAAAACAAGCGCATGGGCTCGGGGTTTACCCCGGGGTCAAGCGCTGCGCGGGACGGCCGGGGCGCTCGGTGGGCCCGGCGGTCCGCTGGCGGTCACGCGGCCTCGCGCTCGCGCAGCCGGAAGCGCTGGATCTTGCCGGTGGCCGTCTTGGGCAGCTCGGGCAGGAACTCGATGAAGCGCGGGTACTTGTAGGGCGCGAGCTTTTCCTTCACGAAGGCCTGCAGTTCGGCTTCGGTGGCCTGCGCGCCAGCCTTGAGCACGACGAAGGCCTTGGTCTTGGTCAGGCCGTCGGCATCGGTCTTGCCGATCACCGCCGCTTCCAGCACGGCCGGGTGCTGCACCAGTGTGGCCTCCACCTCGAATGGGCTGACGTAGATGCCGCTGACCTTGAGCATGTCGTCGTTCCGCCCGGCGTAGGTGCAGTAGCCGTCGGCGTCGCGCGTGTACTTGTCGCCGGCCTTGGTCCAGCCACCCTGGAAGGTGTCGCGGCTCTTGCTGCGGTTGTTCCAGTACATCAGCGCGGCGCTCGGACCCTGGATGTAGAGGTCGCCGATCTCGCCGTCGGCCACGGGCTGCCCGTCCTCGCCGCGAAGTTCGATTTCGTAGCCAGGCACGGGTTTTCCGGTGGTGCCGTAGCGCACGTCACCCGGACGGTTGGAGAGGAAGACGTGCAGCATCTCGGTGGAGCCGATGCCGTCGATGATCTCGACGCCGAAATGCTTCGTCCAGCGCTGGCCGATGTCTTGCGGCAGGGCCTCGCCGGCAGAAGAGCACAGGCGCAGGGCGACGTCGGCCTTCTTCGGCAGGTCGGGGCTGGCGAGCATGCCGCCGTAGCCGGTGGGCGCGCCGTAGAACACGGTGGGCTTGCGTTCGGTGAAGCGCTTGAAGCAAGCCTGCGGCGTGGGCCGTTCGGCCATCAGCAGCACGCTGGCGCCCACGCTGAGCGGGAAGCTCAGCGCATTGCCCAGGCCATAGGCGAAGAACAGCTTGGCGGCGGAGAACACCACGTCGTCCTCGCGCAGGCCCAGCACGCCCTTGCCGTAGAGCTCGGCGGTCCAGTACAGGTTGGCCTGGGTATGCACCGTGCCCTTGGGGGCTCCGGTGGAGCCGCTGGAATAGAGCCAGAACGCGGGCTCGTCGCCGTGCGTGTCGGCGGCGTCGGCCGCGGGGGCGTGGCTGGCCACGAGCGTGGTGAAGTGATGCACACCGGCGGGCAGCGCACCGGTGGCGCGCGAGGCCACGATGTGCTTGACCTCATGGCCGCCCTGCGCACCCAGCGTGTCCAGCGCGGTCTGCAAGGTGGGCAGCAGCGCGGTCGACACCAGCGCCGCCTGGGCGCGGCTGTTGGCCAGCATGTAGGCGTAGTCCTGCGCGGTCAGCAAAGTGTTCACCGCCACCGGCACCACACCGGCGTGCAACGCACCCAGGAAGGCCACCACCCAGTCGCTGCAGTCGTGCATGAGCAGCAGCACGCGTTCCTCGCGCCGCACGCCCAGCGCGGCCAAGGCGGCAGAGAAGCGCCGTACCTGGTCGTCGAGTTCGCCATAGCTCAGCGAGCCCTGGTCGTCGGTCAGCGCGTTCTTGCCGGCGCGGCCGGTGTTGAGTTCGAGCAGGTGGCGCGCGAAGTTGAAGCGCTCGGGGGGCGGCGCGACGGGGGTTGTCATGGACATGTCTCCTCTGGGGTTCGCGGGTTCGTGCTCAGTATTTCAAGGCTACCGCCGAGGCGGCCAGCGCGTCCAGCGCGGCGCTGCTGGCCTGCACCGCGCTGCGGCGGTGGTAGAAGCCCAGCGCGCGCAGCCCGCCCAGTTCTTCGCCACCGCCTGCGCGGCCCGGGCCACCGTGCAGCGACATCGGCATCACGTTGCCGTGACCGGTATGGCTCGCGGCCACGTCGGGCGAGATCGCGTGCACGCGGCCGTGGGCGGATCCGAGTGCAAGCGCGGCGTTGGCGGTGAAGGTCGGGTCGGCGCTGTAGACCGAGCAGACCAGTGAACCTTCGCCGCGGCGGATGAGTTCATACGCCTGGTCGATGCCGTCGTAGGCCATGAGCGTGGCCACCGGGCCGAACACCTCGACCTCGTGCAGCAGCTTCGCCTTGGCAGGTTCGCGCGAACCCAGCAGCACGGGCGCCACGCAGGCGGCCACGGCGGGGTCGGCGTCCACCAGCGCCGCGCCGCTCCCGTCGAACAGCACCTCGGCTTCGGCGCGCAGCGTCGCAATGCCTTCCAGCACACCGGCCTTTTGTTCGCCGCTGACGAGCGATCCCATGCGCACGGTCTCGTTGCGCGGGTTGCCCACGCTGGTCTTTGCGAGCTTGTCGCCAATGGCCTGCGCGGCCGCGTCGTACAGGGTGCGGGGCACGAACACGCGGCGGATCGCGGTGCATTTCTGTCCCGCCTTCACCGTCATTTCGCGCACGACTTCGCTCACCAGCAGCTTGAAGTCCTCGCTGTCGGCGGTGGCCCCAGGGTCCAGCAGAGCGCTGTTGAGGCTGTCGGCCTCGATGTTGCAGCGGACCGAGCGCTCCGCCACGGCCGGGTGGCTGCGGATGAGGCGCGCCGTCTCGGCCGATCCGGTGAAGGAAACCACGTCGAAGGGCTGGAGCTGGTCCATCAGGCCGGCGGAGGAGCCGCAGACCACGGAGAGCGCGCCCGGCGGCAGGATGTTGGCGTCGATCACGTCCTTCACCATGCGCTGCGTGAGCCATGCGGTGGCGGTGGCGGGCTTCACTATCACCGGCACGCCCGAGAGCAGGGCCGGCGCGGCCTTCTCCCACAGGCCCCAGCTCGGGAAGTTGAAGGCGTTGATGAACAAGGCCACACCGTGCGTGGGCTGCAGGACGTGCTGGGTCAGGAACACGGGGTCCTTGCCCATGCGGACGCGCTCGCCGTCGAGCAGCGCGCGCGCGCTGCCCAGGGCCTCGCCCTGCTTCGCGTAGTAGCCCAGCGTGAAGATGCCGCCGTCGATGTCGACGGCCGAGTCCTTGGCGGTGGTGCCCGAGTTGGCGGTGGCGATCTCGTAGTAAGCGTCGCGGTTCGCCTGCAGCACTTTGACGATGGCCGCCAGCAGGCCGGCGCGTTCGCCGTAGCTCAGGGCGCGCAAGGACGCGCCGCCCTGTTGGCGGGCGAAGTCGAAACCGGCGGCGAGGTCGAGCCCGGCGCTGCTGACGCGGGCCAGTTCGGTGCCCAGCACCGGGTCGAACAGCGGCGTGCCGGCGCCGGTGCCGGTCTGCCATTGGCCCGCGAGGTGGTTGGGGAGCAGGGGTGTGGTGGTCATGGTCGTGTCTCGCTGGTGGGGAGGGGCCCCCGGCACTGGCCGTGGGGCGCGATTGGCGCTATAACTGCACTATCTTGCGTTTTTCGGATTGTGCATTAAAGTGCATGTTTTGTCCGTTGGCAAGCCCGTCCAGCGTTTTCCGCGCGGCATTCCATTGAAAGGCCAGGCACTGCATGAGCGTCGATGACAGCGGCGTGGTGGCGTCCCCCGACACCCGGCCCACCGGGGTGGAGGAGGAAGCGCGCCACCCCTTCCTGGTCGCACTGGGTGAGCGCGTGCGCACGCTGCGCTCGCGCCGTGGCATGACGCGCAAGGCCGTGGCCCTCGCGGCCGACGTGTCCGAGCGGCATCTGGCCAACCTGGAATACGGCACGGGCAATGCGTCCATCCTCGTGCTGCTGCAGGTGGCCCAGGCACTGCAATGCTCGCTGGCGGAGCTGCTGGGTGATGTGAGCACAAGCTCACCCGAATGGCTGCTGATCCGCGAGCTGCTGGAGAAGCGCAGCGAGGCCGACCTGCGCCGTGTGCGCATCGCCATCGGCGGCTTGCTGGGCGGTGGCGCGGCTGCCGGCGGCGACCCTGGGCGCAAGGCGCGCATCGCACTCATCGGCCTGCGCGGCGCGGGCAAATCCACCCTGGGCCAGCGCCTGGCCGACGACCTGGGCTTTGCCTTCATTGAACTCAGCCGCGAGATCGAGAAGTTCGCCGGCTGCAGCATCAACGAGATCCATTCCCTGTACGGCACGCCGGCCTACCGCCGCTACGAACGCCGCGCGCTGGAGGAGGCGATCCAGATCTACCCCGAGGTGGTGATCGCCACGCCGGGTGGCCTCGTGTCCGACGCGGCCAACTTCAACCTGCTGCTGTCGCACTGCACCACGGTATGGCTGCAGGCCGACCCGGCCGACCACATGGGGCGCGTGGCCGCGCAGGGCGACATGCGCCCCATGGCCGCCAGCCGGGAAGCCATGGAAGACCTCAAGCGCATCCTGGCGGGCCGCTCGGCCTTCTATTCCAAGGCCGACATGGCCTTCGACACCAGCGCCTACAACCTCGAGGACGCTTTTGCCGCCCTGCGGGCCCAGGTGCGCGAGGCCCTCGGGCTGGGCGAAAAACATGCATGAAAGTGCATTGACGCTTTCGCGATTGTGAATTATTATTCACATCACCAGGTTCGGACCGGCGTTTGAGTGCAGGTCGTCGGGCCTGAACCCGCCGCCGGCCCGAGCCTGCGGATGCCCCCGACCCGAGACACCTGCCTGGAGACACCCCATGAGCGCCACCGCCATCGCGACCCCGACCACCGTCGACTACCGCACCGATCCCAGCCAGTACCGCCACTGGAAGCTGTCCTTCGACGGCGAGATCGCCACGCTGGCGGTCGACATCAATGAAGACGCCGGCATCCGCCCCGGCTACAAGCTCAAGCTCAACAGCTACGACCTGGGCGTGGACATCGAACTGCACGACGCGCTCAACCGCGTGCGCTTCGAGCACCCCGAGGTGCGCACCGTGGTCGTCACCAGCGGCAAGGACCGCGTGTTCTGCTCCGGCGCCAACATCTTCATGCTGGGCCTCTCCAGCCATGCCTGGAAGGTGAACTTCTGCAAGTTCACCAACGAGACGCGCAACGGCATCGAGGACTCCTCGAAGCACAGCGGCCTGAAGTTCGTGGCGGCGCTCAATGGCGCCTGCGCCGGTGGCGGCTACGAGCTGGCCCTGGCCTGTGACGAAATCGTGCTGGTGGACGACCGCTCCTCCGCGGTGTCGTTGCCTGAAGTGCCGTTGCTCGGCGTGCTGCCCGGCACCGGTGGCCTGACCCGCGTGACCGACAAGCGCCACGTGCGCCACGACCTGGCCGACATCTTCTGCACCACCAGCGAAGGCGTGCGCGGCCAGAAGGCGGTGGACTGGCGCCTGGTCGACTCCATCGCCAAGCCGCAGAAGTTTGCCGAGCATGTGAAGGAGCGCGCCGCCGCGCTGGCCGCGAAGAGCGACCGCCCGGCGTCGGCCAAGGGCGTGGCCCTGCCGCGCGTGGAGCGCACCGACAGCGCCGATGGCATCGCCTATCCATACGTGAACGTGGCCATCGACCGAAGCAAGCGCAACGCCACCATCACCGTGAAGGCCCCCACCGGCGCTCAGCCCACGGACATCGCCGGCATCGAGGCCGCGGGCGCGGCGTGGTGGCCGCTGCAGATGGCGCGCGAGCTCGACGATGCCATCCTCTGCCTGCGCACCAACGAACTCGACCTGGGCACCTGGCTGCTCAAGACCGAGGGCGACGCGGCGGCCGTGCTCGCCAGCGACGCGCTGATGCTCGCCCACAAGGACCACTGGCTGGTGCGCGAAACGATCGGCCTGATGCGCCGCACCTTCGCGCGCCTGGACGTGTCCTCGCGCAGCCTGTTCGCGCTGATCGAAACCGGCTCCTGCTTTGCCGGTTCCCTGGCCGAACTGGCCTTCTGCGCCGACCGCGCCTACATGCTGGCGCTGCCCGACGACGCCGATGCCGCGCCAAAAATGCAGCTGGGCGAGTTCAACTTCGGTTACCTGCCCATGGTCAACGGGCAGTCGCGCCTGCAGCGCCGTTTTTATGAGGAAGAGGCGCCGATGGAGGCCGCGCGCAGCGCCATCGGCAAGGCGCTGGACGCCGACGCCGCGTTCGCGCTCGGCCTGGTGACCGCCTCCCCCGACGACATCGACTGGGCCGACGAGGTGCGCATCGCACTGGAAGAGCGCGCCGCCATGTCGCCCGACGCGCTCACCGGCCTCGAAGCCAACCTGCGTTTCGCGCAGAAGGAAAACATGTTCACCCGCATCTTCGGTCGCCTCACCGCCTGGCAGAACTGGATCTTCATCCGCCCCAACGCGGTCGGCGACAAGGGCGCGCTGAAGGTGTACGGCAAAGGTGACAAGGCCGCTTTCGACTTCAACCGCGTCTGATTTCATCCCAGCCACCGAACCCGAGGAAACACGACATGTCCAGCATCAACTACAGCGAGAAGATCCCCAACAACGTCAACCTCTCCGAAGACCGCACCCTGCAGCGTGCGCTCGAAGGCTGGCAGCCCAACTTCATCAACTGGTGGGACGACGTCGGCCCCGAAGGTTCCACCAACCACGAGGTCTACCTGCGCACCGCCGTCAGTGTCGACCCGCAGGGCTGGGCCCAGTTCGGCCACGTGAAGATGCGCGACTACCGCTGGGGCATCTTCCTCAATCCCGGTGACGCCGAGCGCAAGGTTCACTTCGGTGACCACCTGGGCGAGAAGGCCTGGCAGGATGTGCCTGGCGAACACCGCGCCAACCTGCGCCGCATCATCGTCACACAGGGCGACACCGAGCCGGCGTCGGTCGAGCAGCAGCGCCACCTGGGCCTGACCGCGCCCAGCATGTACGACCTGCGCAACCTGTTCCAGATCAACGTGGAAGAAGGTCGCCACCTGTGGGCCATGGTCTACCTGCTGCACAAGCACTTCGGCCGCGACGGCCGCGAAGAAGCCGAGGCGCTGCTGCAGCGCCAGTCCGGCGACCAGGACAACCCGCGCATCCTGGGCGCGTTCAACGAGAAGACCCCCGACTGGCTGGCCTTCTTCATGTTCACCTACTTCACCGACCGCGACGGCAAGTTCCAGCTCTCCGCGCTGGCCGAGTCGGCCTTCGACCCGCTGGCCCGCACCACCAAGTTCATGCTGACCGAGGAAGCGCACCACATGTTCGTGGGCGAGAGCGGTGTCTCGCGCGTGCTGCAGCGCACCGCCCAGGTGATGAACGAGCTCAAGACCGACGACCCGCAGAAGGTGCGCGCGGCCGGCGCCATCGACCTGGGCACCGTGCAGCGCTACCTCAACTTCCACTACAGCGTCACCATCGACCTGTTCGGCGCGGACCAGTCGAGCAACGCCGCCATCTTCTACAGCTCGGGCCTCAAGGGCCGCTACGAAGAGGGCAAGCGCACCGACGATCACGTGCTCAAGGGCCAGACCTACAAGGTGCTGGAGGTGAAGGACGGCCAGCTGGTGGAGAAGGAAGTGCCCATGCTCAACGCCTTGAACGAGGTGCTGCGCGACGACTTCATCACCGACTCGGTGGCCGGCGTGAACCGCTGGAACAAGGTGCTCGAGAAAGCCGGCATCCCCACGCGCCTGAGCGTGCCGCACAAGGCCTTCAACCGCCAGATCGGGGCGCTCGCGGGCATCAAGATGTCGCCCGAGGGCCGCGTGGTGAACGAGGCCGAGTGGGCGGCGAAGAAGAGCGAATGGCTGCCGACGCCGGAAGACTTCGCCTTCGTCGCCTCGCTCATGGGCCGTGTCGTGGACCCCGGCAAGTTCGCCGGCTGGATCGCGCCGCCCGTGATGGGCATCAACCGCCAGCCGGTGGACTTCGAGTACGTCAGGTTTGGATGACCCCCCGCGCCGCCTGCGGCGTCGCCCCTAGGGGGCGTCGCTGGCGGCCTGGCAAAGCCAGTTCCGCCGCACCTTGGTTGAACACTCCCTGGCTCCTACACTGTCTCGACCCCAGGAGACAAGAACATGAACGCTGTCGCTGAAACCGCTGTCATCAAGCAGCACCTGATCGATCCCGAGATCTGCATCCGCTGCAACACCTGCGAGGCCACGTGCCCGGTGGGTGCGATCACGCACGACAGCCTGAACTATGTGGTCGACGCGGAGAAGTGCAACCTCTGCATGGACTGCATCTCGCCTTGTCCCACAGGCTCCATCGACAACTGGCGCACCATGCCGCGCGTGAGGGCCTACACCGTCGAGGAACAACTCAAGTGGGAAGAACTGCCGGCCGAGTTGCCGCCGGAAGAACTTGAGGGGCTGGCGGAAGCGGGGGCGGACGTGGCCGTAGCCCCTGCCCCGGCTGCACCCCCCGCCGTGGTGAAAGACGCCAGCAGTGGCGAAGAGGTGTTCAACTCGACGGCATTCGGGTCCACGCTGCCGCCCTGGTCGGCCGCGCATGCCTACACCAACCTCTACGGCCCCAAGGCCAGCCAGAAGACCGTCACGGCCACGGTGGTGGGCAATGTGCGCGTGACCGAGGTCGGCAAGACCGCTGGCAGCGACTACGACACGCACCACATCGTGCTCGACTTCGGCGCCTTGCCGTTCCCGGTGCTGGAAGGCCAGAGCATCGGCGTGGTGCCACCCGGTTTCGACGACATGGGTCGCAAGCACCACGCGCGCCAGTACTCCATCGCCAGCCCGCGCAATGGCGAGCGTCCCGGTTACAACAACCTGTCGCTGACCATCAAGCGCGTGCTGCAAGACCATGACGGTGCCCCCGTGCGCGGCGTTGCGAGCAACTACATGTGCGACCTCAAGGTGGGCGACAAGGTGGAGGTGATCGGGCCCTTCGGCGCCAGCTTCCTCATGCCGAACCACCCGCGCTCGAACATCGTGATGATCTGCACCGGCACTGGCAGCGCGCCCATGCGCGCCATGACGGAGTGGCGCCGGCGCCTGCGCGCCTCAGGCAAGTTCGAGGGCGGCAAGCTCATGCTGTTCTTCGGCGCGCGCACTCAGGAAGAGTTGCCGTACTTCGGCCCGCTGCAAAGCCTGCCCAGGGACTTCATCGACAGCAACTTCGCCTTCAGCCGCACACCCGGCCAGCCCAAGCGATACGTGCAGGACGTGATGCGCGAACGCGCCGCCGACCTCGCCGAGCTGCTGCAGGACCCGAACACCTTCTTCTATGTCTGCGGGCTCAAGAGCATGGAAGAGGGCGTGGTGCTGGCGCTGCGCGACGTGGCGCGGGGCGCCGGGCTGAACTGGGATGCGATCAGCGCCTCGCTCAAGCGCGAGGGCCGGCTGCACCTGGAGACCTATTAGCTCAGGGTTTCCCCGGGCAATGTTGTGTGCAGGGCGGGGTGAAGCGCGGCGGGTCGTTCCCCCTTCGGATGGATGGCTTACAGTCGGTCTTCGTATGGCGACCGAACATACCCCCGTCCCCATCCGCAACCGCCCCGCCATCGAGGTGGATGTGGTGATGCGGCGCGAGCCCGTCGATGGGCCCATGAGCCGCTGGCAGCCCTGGCGCTGGGTGCTGGCCGACGTGATGGTGTCCAGCGACCCCGATCACACCGGTCCGGCGCCGGTGCAAGAGAACCACGAACCCCAGGCGGTGGAGCCAGTGGATGCGTCCGCCGTCAGCGCGCAGGCCACGCACTGGCTGTTTCCGCGCTTCCGTGTCGAGCTGTTTCGCGACGATGCCGAAGGCTATTTCCTCAACCTGAACAGCCCGCAGCCTTGTTTCTGGGTGTTCTGGCGCAGCGATGAAGCGCGCCTGCTCGACGGCGAACCCATGGCGGTGCCACAGATCGTCACCCTGAGCTACCACGACGCCGGGCGCTGGCTTGACGCGCAGGAGCGGGTGGACCAGGTGCCCGCGCCGCCCGAGGTGATCGACTGGTTGCGCGGCTTTGTCGATGCCACCTACCAGCCTGAGCCCAAGAAGCGCAAGCGCCCGGTCAGCTTCAAGCCACTCACCGACCGATTCGGCCAGCCGGTGCGCATCTCCACCGAAAAACACGGCACGGGACCCGCAACATGACTTTGCGCATCGGCATCAGTGCACGACTGCTGCACAACCCCCCCATCGGGCTGGGCCTGCCGCACAAGCGGCTGCAGTTCCTTGAAAGCACCATGGCGCACTGGATCATGGCCCATGGCGCCATCGCACTGATGGTGCCCTTTGTCGACGAGGAAAGTCCCTTGTCGATCAACCGTGCGCCCATGACCGAGATCGTCGCCATGCTGGACGGACTCGTGCTGCAGGGAGGTATCGACATCTGCCCCGAAACCTATGGCGACACCCTGCGCGATCCCGCCTGGGCGGGCGACGCGATCCGTGATCGCTACGAACTGGCCCTGCTGCGCGGCTTCATCGACGCCGGCAAGCCGGTGCTCGGCGTGTGCCGCGGTGCCCAGCTGATCAACGTGTACTACGGCGGCAGCCTGGTGCAGGACATTCCTTCGCAGCGCCCGGGGTCGATCGAACACCAGGACACGAACCGCTACGACCGGCTGATGCACGAGGTGCATTTCGAGGAGGGGTCGTCGCTGCACCGTCTGTATGGCAACAGCGCGCCACACCGGGTCACCAGCATCCACCACCAGTGCGTGGACCGGCTCGGCGAGGGGCTGGTGGTGGAGGCCCGCAGTCCGGGCGACGGCATCGTCGAAGCCATCCGCCACAGTGGTTCCGGCTATGTGCTGGGTGTGCAGTGGCATCCCGAGTTTCATTTGTCCCCCAACGAGGAAACCCAGGGCTTGCTCGACAGCGGCCCGATGATGATGGACTTCCTGCGCGCGGCGCATGCGCGCGCCGACCGCCATCTCGATGGCAAGGCCGCGGTGAACGCCGGCGTTCCCCTGCCCAGAATGGCATGACGACCGAAGACGACAACTTCTTCTCACGCTGGTCACGGCGCAAGGCGCAGGAGCGCTCGGGCCAGCCCTTGCCGCCGGAACCCGTGGCGCCCCAGCCGGTGGCGGCGCCGGCCGCCTTGGCGCCAGCGGTCACTGAGCCGCCCGCGCCGGCGGAACCCGCCGAGCAGCCACCCCTGCCCACGCTGGAAGACGTGGCGCGGCTCACGCACGAATCCGACTATTCCTCTTTCGTGGCCCGTGGCGTGCCGGCCGAGGTGCGCAATGCCGCCGTGAAAAAACTTTTCACCGACCCACGCTACAACGTGATGGACGGGCTGGACATCTACATCGACGACTACTCCACGCCCAGCCCGCTGTCGCCCGTGCACATGGCAAAGATGGTGGGTGCGCAGTTCCTCAAGCTGGTGGACGACCCCGAAGAACAGAAGCCGGCTGCCACGACAACGCCACCGCCACCCGTGCCGCCCTCGACCGAGGCCACCGCTTCCCTGGATACCCCCGACAACACCGACTCCGCCCGATCGGAGCCCCACGATGACAACGCTGATCTGCAACTGCAACCAGACCATGACCCTGAACACGGACGTTCTGGGCGCGGCGCTGGATGAAGACCTGACGCCGCATACCTCGCTGTGCCGCCGCGACGCGCCGGCCTTCCAGAAGGCTTGCCGCAGCAGTGACGAACTGGTGGTGGCCTGCACGCAGGAAAGCCGCCTGTTCACCGAGCTCTCGGAGCAGACGGAAGGCGCGGTGCCGCTGGATGTGCGGCCGATCCACTTCGTGAACATCCGCGAAACCGGCGGCTGGGGCCGCGAAGGCGCCAGGGCCGCTCCCAAGATGGCCGCGCTGCTGGCCGCCGCGCGACTGCCCGACGCCGAACCGGTGCCGACCGTCACCTACAAGAGCGCGGGGCGGCTGCTCATCATCGGCGCGCTGGACGCCGCCGAGCGCATCGCCGGCATGGTGTCCGACCAGCTGGAGGTCAGCCTGATGGCCACCGGCGGCGCGGGCGCGCAGGAGCGGCGCTACTCCGTGATTGCGGGTACGTTGCAGCAGGTCAGTGGCTGGCTGGGCGCGTTTGAGGTGTCCTGGCGCACCGACAACCCGATCGACCTCGACCTGTGCACGCGCTGCAACGCCTGCGTGGCCGCCTGCCCCGAGGGCGCCATCGGCCTGGATTACCAGATCGACATGGACAAGTGCAAGAGCCATCGTGCCTGCGTGAAGGCCTGCGAGGCCGTGGGCGCCATCAACTTCCAGCGTGACGCCGTGGAACACAGCGAGCAGTTCGACATCGTGCTGGACCTGCGCGGCGAGCCCGCATTCACGCAGCACGCGCACCCGCAGGGCTACTTCCACCTGCCCGGCGGCCTGCGCCAGGCCGATGCCGCCATGGCCACCGTGATCCAGTTGCGCGACATGGTGGGCGAGTTCGAGAAGCCGAAGTTCTTCACCTACAAGCAGAAGCTCTGCGCGCACGGCCGCAACGAAACCGTGGGCTGCAACGCGTGTGTGGAGATCTGCTCGGCCCTGGCCATCCGCAGCGAGATCAAGCGCAACCAGATCGTCGTCAACCCCAACCTCTGCGTGGGCTGCGGCGCCTGCACCACGGTGTGCCCCACCGGGGCGCTGTCGTACGCCTACCCGCGCGCGAGCGAGCAGGGCGTGAAGCTGCGCACCGTGCTGGCCACCTACGCCAAGGCCGGCGGCCGCGATGCGGCGGTGCTGCTGCACAGCCAGGAAGCGGGCAGCGCGCTCATTGGTGAACTTGGCCGCGCCGCCGCGCTCGACCGCCAGAAGGTGCGCGGCGTGCCCGCGCGCGTGATTCCCCTGCCGCTGTGGCACACCGCCTCCATCGGCCTGGATGTGTGGCTTTCGGCCTTTGCCTACGGCGCTTCGCAGGTCTGGGTGCTGATGACCGGCGAGGAAGCGCCACAGTACCGCGACGCGGTGCGCGCGCAAATGGACGTGGCGCAGGCCCTCGTGAGCGGGCTGGGCTACGCCGGCACGCACTTCCGGCTGATCGAGGCGCGCGATGCGAAGGCGCTGGACGCCGCGCTCGGCGAGGCCCCCGCGCAGACCGTCAAGCGGCGCGCCACCTTCGCGGTGCAGGCCGAGAAGCGCGCCACCGTTGAGCTCGCGCTCGACCACCTGTTGCAGGACAGCGCCGCGCAACGCGTGCCGGCCGAGGCCATCGCATTGCCCGGCGCCTCGCTGCTGGGCACCATTGAGGTGAACAAGGACACCTGCACCTTGTGCCTGAGCTGCGTCAGCGCCTGCCCGGCCAGCGCGCTGCAGGACAACACCGAGCGCCCGCAGCTGCGCTTCATCGAGAAGAACTGCGTGCAGTGCGGGCTGTGCGCGAGCACCTGCCCGGAAGATGCGATCACCCTGCAGCCGCGCCTGTTGCTGGGCGAGCAGCGCAAGCAGCTGCGCGTGCTCAACGAGGCCCAGCCCTACCACTGCATCCGCTGCGCCAAGCCCTTCGGCACGCTCAAGGGCATCGAGGTCATGCTGTCCAAGCTCTCCGGGCACGCGATGTTCCAGGGCGAGGCTCTCGAGCGCCTGAAAATGTGCGGCGACTGCCGCGTGGTGGACCTCTACACCAACCCGGGTGAAACCCGCATCACCGATCTCTGAAGCACGCCAACGCCATGAACAACGCCATTCCTGTTTCGTCCGCGCTGGACGAGGAAACCGCCCGTGCCGAGGTCTACGGCCTGCTTGCCGCCCTGTACTACGCGCCGCCGTCGCCCGAACTGATGTCGCAGCTGCGCGTGGCCGTGACCGAAGCGCCCGCCGCCGGCGGCTTTCTCGAAGAGCCCTGGCGCGAGGTGGTGGCCGCGGCCCGCGCCATGGACGACGCGGCGGTGGCCGACGAGTTCGAGTCCCTGTTCGGTGGCGTGGGCAAGCCCGAGGTCTACGTGTTCGGCTCGCACTACCTCAGCGGCTTCCTGAACGAAAAGCCCCTGGCGCAGTTGCGCAGCGACCTGGCGGTGCTGGGCCTGGCGCGCGACGAGGCCATGCCCGAGACGGAAGACCACGTGGCCTACCTGTGCGAGGTGATGCGCTACCTGATCGCCGGCGACGACGTGGAGGTGGCCAACCTCACGCAGCAGCAGAAGTTCTTCACCACCCACCTACAGCCCTGGGTACCCCAGCTGTGCGACAACCTCGCCGCGCACCCCAAGGCCCGCTTCTATGCCGCGCTGGCGGGGTTCACGCGGGCGTTCATCGGGGTCGAGGCGCAGGGTTTCGACATGCTGGTCTAAAGCCCCCCGGGCCGCCCGTCCCGCGTCGGTGCCGCATCCGGAGCGTGCGGTTCCGTGAGCAGCGCCACGCAGAACGAAGCACCGGGCACATCCGTTCGGTTCTCCGCCGTGATTTGCCCGCCATAGCGCTCCACCAGGCCCTGGCTGATCCACAGGCCCAGGCCATTGCCGTCGTTCTTGGTGGTGAAGAAGGGTCGGAACAGGCGTTCGAGCACCTCGGGAGGAAGGCCGGGCCCGCTGTCCTTCACGCACAGGCGCACGCCGATGCGACCGGCCTCGTCGCTCCAGTCGCGCGAGAGCAGCCGCAGCGTGCCGCCCTGCGGCATGGCCTGGATGGCGTTGATCATCAGGTTGATCACCACCTGCTGCAGTTCCTGCCGGTTGCAGCCCACACGCTGCGTGGCCTGCAGGTCGCGTTGCACCTCGATGTTCGTCTGCGCCAGCAGGTGACCCACCAGCACCAGGCAGTCTTCCAGCGTGCGGTTGATGTCGAGCGTCTCCACATAGCCCGCATATTCGGTGGGGCGCGCGTACTGCAGCAACTGCGTCACGATGATGCGCATGCGCTCGACCTGCTCGTCGAGCAGCTTCAGCTCCGACTTCACGGGCTGGCTGGCCTCGCCCAGGGTCTCGCGCATCAGGTCCAGGTTGCCCTGCATCACGGCGATCGGGTTGTTGATCTCGTGCGCGATGCTGGCCGTGAGCTGACCGATGGCGGCGAGTTTTTCGCTCTTGACGAGCTGCTGCTGCGCCAGCTGCAGCGAGGCGTTGCTCGCTTCCAGCTCCCGCGTGCGCTCGGCCACCTTCTGGTCCAGCTCCTCGCCCCAGCGCTGCAGCGCGGCGGTCTTGTCGTCGATCACGTCGAGCAACTCGTCGAGGTGGCCCGCGAGCGCGCCCAGTTCGTCGCGCGTGCCCAACTCGCCCACACGCGCAGCCGAATCGCCTTCTTCCACCAGTTGCATGGTGCGGTTCATGCGCTGCACCGGCTGGAAGATGCTGCGCGCCCAGCGCAGCGAGAACCACGCGGAAGCGGCCATCACACCGCCGAAGATCAGGCCGATGAGCGCGAGCATGGCGTAGCGCATCAGGCGAAACGGCGCCTCGGTGAAGCCCACGTAGAGCATGCCGATGCGCTGTCCCTGGGCATCGGTCAGGGGTTCGTAGGCGGAGACGTACCAGTCGTTGACCACGAAGGCCAGGTCGAGCCAGGTGCGGCCCTCGCCCAGCACGGTGTTGCGCACCGCCTGCGAGACCCGCGTGCCAATGGCGCGGCGGTCCTGGAACAGGCGCACGTTGGTGGTGATGCGCACATCGTCCAGGAACAGCGTGGCGGTGCCCTGGCTGTCGAATGGCAGCGAGCCCGCGGGGTAGACGATGCGATTGATGTGATCAATGAAATCCAGGTTCTGGTTGAGCAGCAGCCCCCCGCTGAGCACCCCCACGCGCCGGCCCAGCGCATCCGTCACCGGCAGCGTGGCCTGCACGACCATTGCGCGGTCTTCGGTCTGCCGTTGCGTGGGCGTGGCATTGCGCGTGGGGACCAGTGCGATGTTCGCGCGCGAGGCCAGGTGCGGCACCAAGGCCCGAAGGGCGGCGTTGTCGAGCAGGAGCAGCCGCGCCTTGGTGCGCTCGCGCTGCGTTTGAAGGGTCTCGGCCAGGGCCGTGGGCTGCACCTGCAGACCGGCTCGCTGATCCTCCAGGCTCAGGCCGGCCGGCGCGCCGCGCGCGACAGGCTGCCCGAACGTGTCGTACAGCACCAGAAAATCCAGCCCCAGGCGCTCGCGTTCGGCGGCCAGGTGCGCCGAGAGCTGTGCGCGTGCTGAGGACGTGTCCGGGCGCAGCGCGTCGGCCAGCGCGCGCGAATCGGCCACGCCCAGCGTGCCCGATCCCACTTCGATCAGCACCTGGTCAAAGTAGCCTTGCGCCACCGCGAGGTCGCTGCGCACCTTGGTGATCAGCAGGCGGTCGTAGGCCTGGCTGCTCCAGATGGCCAGCGCCAGCACCAGCAGCGGAAACGCCACCAGCAGCGGCAGCAGCGCCATCGCCAGCAGCTTGTTGCGGACCGAGCCCGCGAGCCAGCGGGGCGCGCGCCAGAAGCTCATGCCTTGGCGCGCCGGCTCAAGCCGCGCCCCACTCGGCCACGCGGCGCTCGAGCGTGCGGCGCGAGACCCCCAGCAACTGGGCCGCGCGGGTCTTGTCGCCCTGCACCGAGTCGAGCACGCTGAGGATGTGCATTTTCTCCAGCGTGTGCAGGTCGGTGGGGAGGGCGGGCGCGGCGCTGTCGGGCGCGCCGCGCGCCACGCCCGGGTACAGCGCAGACACGTTGAGACTGCCCAGGATGAGCGAGCGCTCGATCAGGTTGCGCAGCTCGCGCACATTGCCCGGCCAGTCGTACTGACGCAGGAAGTCCATCTCCTGCTCGCTGATGCGCAGCGGCTCCACGCCGAGCGAGGGCGCGAGCTGGAGGTTGAAGTGGGCCACCAGCTCGGCGATGTCGTCCTTGTGCTGGCGCAGTGGTGGCAGCGTGAGGTCCACCACCTGGAGGCGAAAGTACAGGTCCTTGCGGAATCGGCCTGCGGCCACTTCGTCGCTGAGTTGGCGGTTGGTGGCGGCGACGATGCGCAAGTTCAGCGGCACCAACTGCTCGCTGCCGACCGGGCGAATGTTGAGGTCTTCGATGGCGCGCAGCAGCGTGGCCTGGATCGGCAACGGAAGTTCGGCGATCTCGTCCAGGAACAGAGTGCCGCCCTGCGCATAGTGGAACAGGCCATCGCGCGCGCGCGTGGCCCCGGTGAACGCGCCTTTCGCGTGGCCGAACAGCTCGCTCTCGATCAGCTCGGGCGAGACCGCGGCGCAGTTGACCGGCACGAAGGGTCCGCCGGCGCGGCTGCCCAGCGCGTGCAGCTCGCGCGCCACCAGTTCCTTGCCCGTGCCCGATTCGCCCTGCAGCAGCACCGTGCTGTTGACCGGAGCCACGCGGGTAATCGACTCGCGCAGTTGCTGCATGGCCGGTGAGCCGCCGACCAGCGCGGCGCGCCCGGGCGTGCTGCTGACCGTGCGGCGCAGCACGAAGTTCTCGCGCCGCAGGCGCGAGCGCTCGTAGCAGTGCTTTACCGCGTTGAGGATCTGCGGCACGCGAAAGGGCTTGAGGATGAAGTCCGACGCGCCCGCGCGCAGCGCCTCGATGGCGGTGTCCAGATCGGCGAAGGCGGTGATCAGGATCACCTCGCCGGTGAAGCCCAGTTCACGCAGTTCCTTGAGCCAGATCACGCCGCTCTTGCCGGGCAACGAGATGTCGAGGATGACCAGATCCACGTGGTGGCCGCGCAGCCATTGCGCGCCGTCCTCGGCGCTGGTGGCGCTCATGACGAAGTGGCAGCGTGGCGCCAGCGTCTTGACGAGGAAGTTGAGCATGCCCTGCTCGTCGTCCACGATCAGGATCGACCAGTCGGGCCAGCCTTCGAGCGTGCGCTCGGGCGATGGGGGAATGAATGAGGTCTCCACCCGCCGGGATTCTACGGAGGAAGCCTACGAAATCAGTTGGGTATTCGCGCTTTTCCGACGCCAGCGAGCGGTGTTGGGCGCCGCAACGGGCCAGGACCGATGCGACAACTTGTCGCAAACATGGCGGACAGTTTGGCGTTGCGTGTGCGGGGTAATGGATTGGTTTGATGGGTTATCCCTTAGTCGAGTGACACCCGACCTTCGCTGCGTTTTGCGTGCGGTCGCATCAACAGAGGAAGCTCTTCGCGCACCCGCTCGCGGACCGGTGCGCCGCGCTCTCGTTTCGCGCGGGTGGCACGCTTCTGGCTATGAAAACGGAAGCACGCAAGCATGCTGCGGTGCGGCATTGAAAGATGCGAACGAATCGCATTTCGGTCTCGCATGGGGTACGGTGTATGGGTTGCGCGGGGGGTGGTGGCCGGTTAGATTCCACTTATGCAAGAGGCCCGCATGTTGTGATGCGTGGCCTTCTCACAACCAGGAGACATGCATGAACAAGTCCCCACGATCCACGAACGAAGAAGGCCGCGCCGGCCTGAACCGCCGCACCCTGTTTGCCGGTGCGTCCACCGTCGGGGCACTCGCCGCGGCGGCCACCCTGATCCCCGGCGCGCCGGCCGAAGACACGGCCGCCGCCGAGCCCCGGCCCGCGCCGGCCAGAGGCGGTGGCTACACGCTCAGCGACCACGTCAAGCAGTACTACCAGACCACCCGCATCTGAGCGAACAGGAGTTCTTCCCATGTTGCTGACCAAAAAATCTTCGTCTGGTGCGCACGCCTCGCGCGCGTCATCGGGCTTCGTGCACAAATTGCAGCGCGGCCTCGCTTCGGCCCTGCCCACCATGGACCGCCGCGCTTTCCTGCGGCGCTCCGGCCTGGGTGTCGGCGTCGGTCTGGCCGCCGGCCAGCTGGCGCTGGTGAAGAAGGCCAGGGCCGCAGAAGGCAAGTCCATCGACGGCACCGGCAAGATCGAAGTCAAGCGCACCGTCTGCACCCATTGCTCGGTCGGTTGCGCGACCGACGCCATCGTGGAAAACGGTGTCTGGGTTCGCCAGGAGCCGGTGTTCGACTCCCCCATCAACCTCGGCGCGCACTGCGCCAAGGGTGCCGCCCTGCGCGAGCATGGTCACGGCGAGTACCGCCTGCGCTACCCGATGAAGCTGGTCAACGGCAAGTACCAGCGCATCAGCTGGGACGTGGCGCTCAATGAGATCACCGCGAAGATGAAGGAACTGCGCGAGGCCAGTGGCCCCGATTCGGTGTACTTCGTGGGCTCCTCCAAGCACAATAACGAACAGTCGTACCTGATGCGCAAGTTCGTGAGTTTCTGGGGCACCAACAACTGCGACCACCAGGCGCGCATCTGCCACTCCACCACGGTGGCTGGCGTGGCCAACACCTGGGGTTATGGCGCCATGACCAATTCGTACAACGACATGCAGAACAGCAAGTGCGCGTTGTACATCGGCTCCAACGCCGCCGAGGCGCACCCCGTGTCCATGCTGCACATGCTGCACGCCAAGGAAAACGGCTGCAAGATGATCGTGGTCGACCCGCGCTTCACCCGCACGGCAGCCAAGGCCGACGAGTACGTCCGCATCCGCTCCGGCACCGACATTCCTTTCCTCTTCGGCCTGTTGCACCACATCTTCAAGAACGGCTGGGAAGACAAGAAATACATCAACGACCGTGTTGATGGCATGGATGCCATCAAGGCCGAGGTGATGACCAAATGGACGCCGGACAAAGTGGAAGAGGCCTGCGGCGTGAGCGAAGCGCAAATGGCCAAGGTCGCGGAAATGATGGCCAAGAACCGGCCTTCCACGCTGGTGTGGTGCATGGGACAAACCCAGCACTCGATCGGCAACGCGATGGTGCGGGCGTCCTGCATCGTGCAACTGGCCCTGGGCAACGTGGGCGTCTCCGGTGGCGGCGCCAACATCTTCCGTGGCCACGACAACGTGCAGGGCGCGACCGACATCGGCCCCAACCCTGACTCGCTGCCGGGCTACTACGGTCTGGCGGCCGGCTCGTGGAAGCACTTCGCCGCCGTGTGGGGCGTGGACTACGAGTGGATCAAGAAGCAGTATGCGGAAGGCACGATGGAGAAGCCTGGCATCACGGTCTCGCGCTGGATCGACGGTGTGCTGGAGAACAACGAACTGATTGACCAGGGCTCGAACCTGCGGGGCGTGTTCTTCTGGGGCCACGCTCCCAACTCGCAGACGCGCGGCCTGGAGATGAAGCGCGCGATGGACAAGCTCGATCTGCTGGTGGTGGTGGACCCGTATCCTTCAGCCACGGCCTCCATGGCGGCCATGCCCGGCAAGCCCGAAGACCTCAACCCCAACCGTGCGGTGTACCTGCTGCCGGCGGCGACGCAGTTCGAAACCAGTGGTTCGGTGACCGCATCGAACCGTTCGCTGCAGTGGCGCGAGAAAGTGATCGAGCCGCTGTGGGAGAGTCGCAGCGACCACATGATCATGCATCAGTTCGCCGAAAAACTGGGCTTTGCCGCCGAGTTCTCGAAGAACTTCAAGATGCAGAAGGTCAAGGGTCTGGACGAGCCAGTGATCGAGGACGTGCTGCGCGAGATCAACCGCTCCTGCTGGACCATCGGCTATACCGGCCAGAGTCCGGAACGTCTCAAGGCTCACATGCGCAACATGAACGCCTTCGACGTGAAGACGCTCAAGGTCAAAGGCAAGGTGGTGGACAAGGAGACCGGCTACGACATGACCGGTGACTACTTCGGCCTGCCCTGGCCCTGCTACGGCACGGCCGAGATCAAGCACCCGGGCACGCCCAACCTGTACAACACCTCCAAGCACATGATGGAGGGCGGTGGCAACTTCCGCGCCAATTTCGGTGTGGAGCGCGAAGGCCGGAACCTGCTGGCCGAGGATGGTTCCCACTCGCTCGGTGCCGAGATCACCACCGGCTACCCCGAGTTCGACCATGTGCTGCTCAAGAAGCTGGGCTGGTGGGCCGACCTCACCGAGGCCGAGCAGAAGGCCGCCGAAGGCAAGAACTGGAAGACCGACTTGTCGGGCGGCATCCAGCGCGTCTCGATGGCACACGGTTGCCACCCGTGGGGCAACGCCAAGGCGCGTGCCATCGTCTGGAACTTCCCCGACGGCATTCCGCAGCACCGCGAACCGATCTACGGCACGCGCCCGGACCTCGTGGCCAAGTACCCCAGCCACGACGACCAGAAGACACGCTGGCGCATGCCCGTGTTGTACAAGTCGCTCCAGCAGAAGAACGTGGACGACAAGATGCACGAGAAATTCCCGCTCATCATGACCTCGGGGCGTCTGGTCGAGTACGAAGGTGGTGGCGAGGAAACCCGCTCCAATCCCTGGCTGGCCGAGCTGCAGCAGGAGATGTTCGTCGAACTCAATCCGGCGGCGGCGGCGTCGCGCGGCATTCGCAACGGCGAGCGCGTCTGGGTCAACACCCCGACCGGCGCGCGCCTGAACGTGCAGGCACTGGTGACCGAGCGCGTCGGACCCGACACCGTATTCCTGCCGTTCCACTTCTCTGGTCGCTGGCAGGGCACGGACATGAAACCCTACTACCCGGACGGTGCCTTCCCCGTGGTGCGCGGCGAGGCGGTCAACACCGCCACGACCTATGGTTACGACATCGTCACGATGATGCAGGAAACCAAGACCACGATCTGCAACGTCGAAAAAGCGTAAGACCAGGAGCACAACATGGCACGAATGAAATTCATCTGTGACGCGGAGCGCTGCATCGAGTGCAACGGCTGCGTCACCGCCTGCAAGAACGAGCACGAAGTCCCGTGGGGCGTGAACCGCCGTCGCGTGGTCACGCTCAACGACGGCGTGCCCGGCGAGAAGTCGATCTCGGTGGCCTGCATGCACTGCAGCGACGCGCCCTGCATGGCGGTCTGCCCGGTCAACTGCTTCTACCGCACAGACGAAGGCGTGGTGCTGCACGACAAGGATGTGTGCATCGGCTGCGGCTACTGCTCCTATGCCTGCCCATTCGGTGCGCCGCAGTTCCCCTCGCAGGGCACCTTCGGCGTGCGCGGCAAGATGGACAAGTGCACCTTCTGCGCTGGGGGCCCCGAGGCCCATGGCAGCCAGGACGAGTTCGAGAAATACGGGCGCAACCGCCTGGCCGAAGGCAAGCTGCCGGCCTGCGCCGAAATGTGCTCGACCAAGGCCCTGCTCGCCGGCGACGGTGACGTGGTGGCCGACATCTTCCGCAACCGCGTGCTGCAGCGGGGCAAAGGCGCCGAGGTTTGGGGCTGGGGCACCGCCTACGGCAGCGCACAGGGGACCAAGTCATGAAGACCATTCAGCGCTTGTTCATTTCCACCGCGCTCGTGGCCGGCGTACTGGGCCTGTCGGCCTGCACCGAGGACCCGCAGGTGCTCACGGGCGAGGGCGTCAAGCAGGACGGCGCGTCTTACCAGGGCGTGGGCAGCAGCCAGTACGCGCAGACCGGCTGGAAGCCGGGAGACAAGGGCAGCTGGGAGCAGCAGCTCAAGACGCGGGCGCAATACGGCCAGAACGACTACACCCGTATGAGCGGCAAGTGAAAAGGAGCGCTGTATGCACCGGCATTTGACATTCGGCGTGCGAGCGCTTGCTTCTCGTGCTTTCTGGTCTGCGGTCCTGCTGGCGCTCAGCGCCACCTGGGCCAGCGCCCAGGCCCTGAAAGCGGAGCCGACGCAGGATGATCCGGCGCCACCGGCGGTCACAGCACCAGCAGCGCAGCAGCAGGGCGGTATCCGAAGCGCCAACATCTTCGAGATCGCCCCCGACGCCAGCACCGACCCCAAATACGCCGAGCAGACCAACGCCGAGCGTGGCAAGGTGCAGCCGGGCAACAACGCGCCGATGTGGCGCGATGTGGGCAAGGGCGTGACCGGCACGACCAGCCTGCCTTACCTAGAGGCGGGCAACATGATCCAGCCTTTCGTTCAATATCCCGGCTCGCGCGTCACCACCGCGGGAGAGGCCTGGCGCCAGGTGCGCAACGACTGGATCCTGCCCTATGGCGGGTCGGTGCTGCTGATCGTCTTGGTGGCCATCGCACTGTTCTACATGGCCAAAGGCGCCGTGGATCTGCATGGCCAGCCGACGGGTCGGGTGATCGAACGCTTTACTTACCTGGAGCGCGCCGCTCACTGGGTCAATGCGATTGCGTTTGTGGTCCTCGCGGTCTCGGGCATCGTCATGGCGTTCGGCAAATTCTTCCTGTTGCCCATCATGGGGAGCACGCTGTTTGGCTGGCTCACTTATGCGCTCAAGAATCTCCACAACTTCGCCGGTCCGTTGTTCGCCGTCTCGCTGGTGATCATCATCGTGACCTTCATCAAGGACAACCTGCCGGCCAAGGGCGACCTTACGTGGTTGCTAAAGGGGGGTGGAATGTTCAGTGGCAAGGAAGTGCCCTCTCACCGCTTCAACGCAGGTGAGAAGGTGGTGTTCTGGGCGGGCGTGTTTCTCTTTGGCCTCATCGTGGTGGGCTCCGGCCTGTTCCTCGACAAGCTCGTGCCTTCGGTGGACTACACCCGGGGCAACATGCAGGTCGCGCACATGATCCACGCCAGCGCCGCCGTGTTGATGATGGCGCTGTTCATGGGCCACATCTATCTCGGCACCATCGGCATGAAGGGCGCCTACACGGCCATGAAGACCGGCTATGTGGACGAGACCTGGGCGAAGGAGCACCACCAGCTCTGGTACGAAGACATCAAGGCCGGCAAGATTCCGGCACAACGCAGCAGCGGCCCGGTGGACGTGCAAGGTGCTACCGATGCCACGCGTGCCGCGAAGGCTTGACACGTCCCGAACACAAGAGACAAGGACACCTCCATGAAACGCATCCTTTTGTGCCTGAGCCTGCTGGTGGCAGCGTCCGTCCATGCCAAGTTGCCGGTGCCCCCACCGACGGAAGAGGCAAAGGCCAAGGCGGCCGAAGCAGCGGCCAAGGCCGCCTGGACCGCCAAAGTCGGCGCTTACCAACTGTGCAAGGCGCAGGACAAGGCCGCAGCCAATTACTTCAAGTCGGCGTCCATGAAGGGCAAGGCGGTCAAGCCGGCCGAAGCGGGTGTGGCCACCTGCGCCGACCCCGGACCGTTCGCCTATGTGCCGCTCAAGCCAGCCGAAGCCGCTGGCGCGCATTCGCCTGCCGCCACGGCCGTGAGCCCGCCGAGCAATCAAGCCCCCGCCGGGCCCAAGACACCGAGCAAATAGGCCAGGGGTGCATCGGCGCGGCGCGGCGGGCCATATACCCCTTGCCAGCGCAGCTCCATGGGCCGCGCCTTCGGGTGGCGGCCTTTTTCATGCGGTAGTCTTCAGCCATGTCCCTGCCCCAACTGACGCAAGCGCGCGCGCCATTGACCCGTGAGATCGAGGTCATGAATGAACACGGCGCGCGCGAGACCATCGCCATTCCCGCCGAGCGCGACCTCACGGTGTACGTGGACAAGCGCGAGCTCGTCACGCTCATGACGCTGGGCGCGCACCCCGAGTGGCTGGTGCTGGGGTACCTGCTTAACCAGCGGCTGATTGCCTCGGTAGACGAGATCGAATCGATCACGGTGGACTGGGACGTCAACGCTGCTTCGGTGAAGACCCGCCAGGGCATCGACCGCATCGAGGAACGCACGTCCCGCCGTGTGGTCACCACCGGCTGCGGTCAGGGCAGCGTGTTCGGCAACCTCATGGACGAGATCGACAGCATCCGCCTGCCCGAGAGCGCGGTGCTGCGTCAATCCGAGCTATACGCCATCGTCAACGCGATCCGGCTCAAGGAGAGCACCTACAAGTCGGCCGGCTCGGTGCACGCCTGCGCCCTGTTCTGCGGCGAGGAACTGCAGCTGTTTGTGGAGGACGTGGGCCGCCACAACGCGGTGGACACGATTGCCGGCTGGATGGCATTGACCCCCACGTTCCACCGCTCGCGCGGGTCGCTGCCCCCCGAGGGGGCTGATCCGGCTTGGGGCGACCCGGCGCCGGATGGCTCCGACCCATCCACCCGTCACAAAGTGTTCTACACCACCGGCCGGCTCACCAGCGAGATGGTGATCAAGTCGGCCCAGATGGGCGTGGCGGTGGTGGTCTCGCGCAGCGGCATCACGCAGATGGGGCTGGACGTGGCCGAACGCGTGGGCCTGTGCGCCATTGGCCGCGCGACCAACAAGCACTTCCTGTGCTACGCCAGCCCGCAGCGGCTGGTGCTCGATGCGGTGCCGCCCGCCGCGCTGCAGCCCCTGCGCGCGCAGGCATAAACTCGGTCCCCTTTCTCTCCACTTGCTGCCACACAGCGGCTGGCCGCAGTGCTGCTGTGGCATGAACCGAAAGACCTTCCCATGAGCCGAGACGTCCACGTCATTGACCACCCGCTGGTGCAGCACAAACTCACGCTGATGCGCCGCCAGGAGACCAGTACCAAGAGTTTTCGCGAACTGGTGCACGAACTCAGCGCGCTGCTGGCCTACGAGCTCACGCGCGACATGCCGATGCAGGTCATCGAGATTGAGACACCGCTGGAGAAGATGCAGTCGCGCGTGATCGATGGCAAGAAGATCGTGCTGGCCTCCATCCTGCGCGCGGGCAACGGTTTTCTGGACGGCATGCTGCAGGTGATTCCCGGCGCGCGCGTGGGCCACATCGGCCTGTACCGCGACCCTGCCACACTGCAGGCGGTGGAGTATTACTTCAAGATGCCGCAGGGCATGGAAGAGCGCGACGTGATCGTGCTCGACCCCATGCTGGCCACCGGCAACTCGGCCGTGGCCGCGGTCGATCGGCTCAAGAAGACCGGCCCGCGTTCCATTCGCTTCGTCTGCCTCGTCACATGCCCGGAGGGCCTGAAGACCTTTCATGACGCCCACCCGGACGTGCCCGTCTATACCCCGGCGGTGGACCGCGGCCTGAACGACCATGGCTACATCGTGCCGGGCCTGGGCGACGCGGGCGACCGGATCTTCGGCACGAAGTAGGCTCCCCCCTGCGCCGCGCCGGCGGCGCGTCATCCCCTCCAGGGGACAACATCTGCGGCCCGGCAAAGCCGGTTCCGCGATGTTCTGGATGGCGGTACCGCTGTCGTAGCGCTTCCGCTGTTGCGTGGGGTTTAGCGGTTTGGGATAAGGTTGCGCTCCATGAACCCGACACACCAGCCCCCTTCTTTCTGGCAGATCGGCTGGACGTCGCTGCGGCGCGACTGGCGCGCGGGCGAATTGCGGCTGTTGATGCTGGCCGTCACGCTCGCGGTGGCCGCACTCACCGCAGTGGGCTTTTTTGCCGACCGGCTGCAGAACGGCCTGGCGCGTGATGCGCGCGCGCTGATCGGTGGCGATGCCGTGGTGCGCAGCGACAACGCACCACCCGCCGCATTCGAAGCCCGGGCGCGCGAACTCGGGCTGTCGATCACGCAGACGCTGACCTTCCCCACCATGGGCCGCGCCCGCGACGAAGAGGGCGGTGCGGCGCGCCTCGTCGCCCTGAAAGCGGTGGCACCAGGCTATCCCCTGCGCGGCACCCTGCGCGTGGCCGATGCGCCCGATGAGCCGGACGCCGCCACGCGCGAAATCCCTGCGCCCGGCACCGCATGGGTGGATGCGGCCCTGCTGGCCGCGCTCGACCTGAAGATGGGCGACCCGCTGCTGCTGGGCGACGCCTCGCTCACGATCGCGCGCGTCGTCGTGGTCGAACCCGACCGGGGCGGTGGCTTCATGAGCTTCGCGCCGCGCGTCATGGTCAACAGTGCCGACCTGCCCGCCACTGCCCTGGTGCAGCCCGCCAGCCGCCTCAACTACCGCCTGGCCGTGGCCGGCCCCGATGCCCAGGTGGCCCGGTTCAGCCGCTGGGTGGAGCAGGCCATGGCGCAGCGTGACGCGCGCGGCATGCGGCTGGAATCACTCGAAGGTGGGCGGCCCGAGATGCAGCGCACGCTGGGGCGCGCCGAACAGTTCCTCAACCTCGTGGCCCTGCTGGCTGCGCTGTTGTGCGCCGTGGCGGTGGCGATCGCCGCGCGCGGCTTTGCCCAGCGGCATCTGGACGACTGCGCCATGCTGCGCGTGCTCGGCCTGTCGCAGAGCACCATGGCGCGCGCCTACACGTACGAGTTCGCGCTCATCGGTGTGTTCGCCAGCGCGCTGGGCGTGGCCATCGGCTTTGCGGTGCATTACGTGTTCGTGTTGCTGCTCGCCGGGCTGGTCGAATCCAGCCTGCCCGCGCCCGGCATCACGCCGGTGCTGCTGGGCCTGGGCATGGGCCTCACGCTCATGATGGCCTTCGGCCTGCCGCCGGTGCTGCAACTGGCCCAGGTGCCACCGCTGCGCGTGATCCGCCGCGACGTGGGCCAGCTCAAGCCCGCCACCCTGGCCGTGCTGGGCGTGGGCTTGCTGGGCTTTGCCGCGCTGCTGCTGGCCGCCAGCCGCGACCTGCTGCTCGGCGGCATCGCCGTCGGCGGTTTTGCCGGCGCGGTGCTGCTGTTTGCGGTGGCCAGCTACGCCGCCGTGCGCGTGCTGCGCGCCAGCGTGAACGAAGCCACTGCGCCGCGCGCGCTCGTCATGGCCACGCGCCAGCTCTCGGCCCGCCCGGCGTATGCCGTGGTGCAGATCAGCGCACTCGCGGTTGGCCTGCTCGCGCTGGTGTTGCTGGTGCTGCTGCGCACCGACCTCATCGCCAGCTGGCGCAACGCCACGCCACCCGACGCACCGAACCGCTTCGTGATCAACGTGCAGCCCGAGCAGGCCGACGCCTTCCAGCAGGCGCTGCGCAGCGCGGGCGTGCAGCGCTACGACTGGTACCCCATGATCCGTGGCCGGCTCATCAGCATCAACGGCCAGCGCATCAACCCCGACGACTTCGAGAGCGACCGCGCCCAGCGTCTGGTGGACCGCGAGTTCAACCTCTCCAACATGGCCACGCTGCCCGAGCACAACCCGGTGGTGGCCGGCCGCTGGACCGAGAACGAGGCCGGTGCGCTCAGCGTGGAAGAAGGCCTGGCAGAGGAACTGGGCCTCAAGCTCGGTGACCAGCTCGCCTTCGACATCGCGGGCCAGGTGACCGAAGGCCGCATCACCAGCCTGCGCAAGGTGGACTGGGCGTCCATGCGCGTCAACTTCTTCGTCGTGTTCCCGGTGGCTCAAGTGCCCGACGTGCCGGTGAGCTACATCAGCGCCTTCCGCGCGCCCGAAACAGGCAACGGCACGCCCGGCGGGTTCGACAACGCGCTCGTGCGCGAATTCCCCAACATCACCAACGTCGACATGAGCCAGACCATCGCGCAGGTGCAGCGCGTGCTGGGGCAGGTCATCAGCGCGGTGGAGTTCCTGTTTGCCTTCACGCTGGCGGCGGGGCTGGTGGTGCTGCTCTCGGCCATCACCGCCACACGCGGCGAGCGCGAGCGCGAGTTCGCCATCCTGCGGGCGGTGGGCGCCGGCTCGGCCCTGCTGCGCCAGGTGCAGCGCATCGAGTTGCTGGGCGTGGGCCTGCTGGCGGGTTTCCTCGCGTCTGTGGTTGCGGTGGCGGTGGGCTGGGCGCTGGCGCGCTTCGTGTTCGAGTTCTCCTGGACCGCGTCACCCTGGGTGCCGCTGGGCGGTGCCGTCGCCGGCGCGCTGCTCGCCCTGGTGGCCGGTTGGTGGGGCCTGCGCAGCGTGCTGCGCACCCCCGTGGTGGAGACCCTGCGCAAGGCACCCGTATGAACATCCCCGTGTACCAACCTCAGGAGCCCACACGGCACGCCACGCCGTTCGACTGGATCGGTGGCGAAGACAAGGTGCGTGCGCTGGTCGACCGCTTCTACGACCTGATGGACATCGAGCCCGGCTACAGCGCGCTGCGCGCCGCCCACGGCAGCACGCTGGACAACGCACGCCAGCGCCTGTTCTGGTTCCTCTGCGGCTGGCTGGGCGGCCCGCAGCACTACACCGAACGCTTCGGCCACCCGCGCCTGCGCGCGCGCCACATGCCGTTCGTCATCGGCATCCTCGAGCGCGACCAGTGGCTGGCCTGCATGGACCAGGCGATGGGCGAGACGGGGGTCGATCCGGCCTTGCGCGAGCGGTTGAAGACCAGTTTCTTCCAGACGGCGGACTGGATGCGGAATTCACCGGGGTAGGGCAGCCGGGCCAGGACCACAACGGCTCGCAGCGGTTGCTCATCCCGACCGCAACAAAACCACCAACGCCCCGGCCCCGCCCTCCGCAGGCCGCGCCTGCACAAAGGCCATCACCTCGTTCTTCTGCACCAGCCAGCGCAGAACGCGCTGCTTGAGCACCGGGGTGCGCCCCGGTGAGCCCAGGCCTTTGCCGTGCACCACGCGCACGCAGCGCAGCCCGGCCTGGTGGGCGTCGCGGATGAAGCGGCCCAGGGCTTCTCGGGCTTCGTCGGTGCGCAGGCCGTGCAGGTCGATCTGGCGCTGGATGCTCCAGCGGCCTTCGCGCAGCTTGCGCACCACCTCGGGCCCCAGCCCGGGGCGCCGGAAGCTCATCTGTTCGTCGGTGTGCAACAGGGTCTCGATGTCGAACTCGTCGGACAGGGCCTCGCGCATCACGGCCGCTTCGTCGCGCTGTCGCTGCACCGGCACAGGTTCTACCGGTGCGCGGTGCGGCGTGGCGCGGCCGCCCGGGCGTGCGGGAACCGGTTGCACCGGGCCCACGGCCAGTTCGAACAGCTTGTGTTCGCGTTCGCGCCGCAGCGCCGCGAGGCGCTCGGCTTCGCGCTGGGCGGCTTCGCGCGCGGCCTGTTCGGCCAAGGCGTGCTTGAGGGCCTTGAGCCCGGCCAGCGTGTTCACTTTCATGGTGGGTCATTGTGACCCAGCACGCACCGCTCAGCGGCCGGGCGCGGCCTTCACACCAGGCCTTGCTCGGCCATGGACGCGGCGCTGTGGCGCGTAACGATGAAGTGGTCGAGCACGCGCACGTCCACCAGCGCCAGGGCGCTGCGCAAGGTGCTGGTGAGGTCGATGTCGGCGCGCGAGGGCTGGGCCACACCGCTGGGGTGGTTGTGCGCGAGCACCACGGCCGAGGCGTGGTGGTGCAGGGCGCGCAGCACGATTTCGCGCGGGTAGACGCTGGCCTGCGTGAGCGTGCCGCGAAACAGTTCTTCGAGCGCGATCAGGCGGTTCTGGCTGTCCAGGAACAGCACGGCGAACACCTCGTGCGGCTTGCCACCGAGCTGCAGTTGCAGGTAGTCGCGCACCGCCTGCGGGCTGTCGAACACCTGGCGTTGCCGCAGCTCCTGCGCGAGCGCGCGGCGGGCCAGTTCCAGCACGGCCACCACCTCCGCGCGTTTGGCGGGCCCCAGGCCCTTGATCTGTTTGAGCGCGTCGGCACCCGTGTGCAGCAGGCCGGCGACGCCGCCGAAGCGCTCCAGCAGTTCCTGCGCGAGCTGCAGCACGTGTTTGCCGGCGATGCCGGTGCGCAACAGCAAGGCGAGCAGTTCGCCGTCGCTGAGGGCGCCGGGGCCGCGCGCGAGCAGCTTCTCGCGCGGGCGTGAATCGGCGGGCAGGCCCTTGAGCCCGGGTGTGACAAGGCCATCCATGTGTTTTCCTCCCTGATGCCGCCCGCTTTTTACAATACGGGGTGTTGCGGTACCCCCGCCCGTTGTCCTTTTCACGCATTTGCGCACGCCATGCCCCACGTCCAAGAAGGTTCTTTCCTCACCCTGCACTACCGCATGTCCGGTCCGGGGGGGCAGGTGATCATCGACACCTTCGCCGGCCAGCCGGCCACGCTCAGCCTCGGTGCGGGCGAGCTGTCGCCCGCGATCGAACAGCGCCTGCTGGGGTTGGAGGAGGGCACGCGCACCGTGATCGAACTGGCCGAAGGCGAGGCCTTTGGCGAGCGCCAGCCCGAAATGGTGCAGTGGGTGGCGCGCAAGCTGCTCAACGAGTTGGGCGACCCGCACGAGCAGTACGCGGCGGGTGACGTGGTGCAGTTCCCAACGCCTGATGGGCTGGGCAGCTACGCGGGCGCGGCGGTGGAGGTGCGGGAAGACGGCGCGGTGCTGTTCGACTTCAACCACCCGCTGGCCGGACAGCCGGTGCGCTTCGAAGTTCAGTTGATTGGAGTGCTCTGATGACCGTGTCCCAGGAGATCATCCTCGCCGAGCCGCGCGGCTTCTGCGCCGGCGTGGACCGCGCGATCGAGATCGTCGAGCGCGCGCTGGTCAAGTTCGGCCGGCCGATCTACGTGCGCCACGAGATCGTGCACAACACCTATGTGGTGAACGACCTCAAGGCCAAGGGCGCGATCTTCATCGAGGAGCTGGCCGACGTGCCGGCCGGCGCGACGCTGGTGTTCTCCGCCCACGGCGTGAGCAAGGCGATCCAGGACGAGGCGAAGCAGCGCGGCTTCCACATTTTCGACGCCACCTGCCCGCTGGTGACCAAGGTGCATGTGGAGGTGGCCAAGCTGCACCGCGAGGGCTACGAATTCATCATGATCGGCCACAAGGGCCACCCCGAGGTGGAAGGCACCATGGGCCAGCTCGACAGCGGCATTCATCTGGTGGAAGACGTGGAAGACGTGGCGCGTGTGGCGCCGGCGCAGACGGAGAAGCTCGCCGTGGTGACGCAGACCACCTTGTCGGTGGACGACGCGGCCGAGATCCTGGCTGCGGTGAAAACGCGCTTTCCGAGCGTGCGCGAACCCAAGCAGCAGGACATCTGCTACGCCACGCAGAACCGTCAGGACGCCGTGAAGCTGCTGAGCCCGCAGGTGGACATCGTGATCGTGGTGGGCAGCCCGACCAGCTCCAACAGCAACCGCCTGCGCGAACTCGCGGTGAAGCTGGGCACGCCCAGTCACATGGTGGACGGCGCCGACGAACTCCAGGCCGAGTGGTTCGAGGGAAAGCACCGCGTGGGCCTGACGGCCGGTGCCTCGGCGCCCGAGATCCTGGTGCGCCAGGTGATCGAGCGCATCAAGGCGCTGGGCGCGATTTCCGTGCGCACCATGGACGGCCTGACCGAGACCATCAAGTTCCCGCTGCCCAAGGGCCTGAAGATCGAGGGCGAGGGCGCCCAGCCGCTGCAGCACCTGCGCTGATCGCCGCTGCGGTCCCGCGCGCCCGGGCCGGGCGCAAACCTACAATCGCCGCATGCTAGACATCGTTCAACTGAGAAAAGACCTCGACGGGGTCGTGGCGCGCCTGCAGACCCGCAAGCAGCCGCAGCCCTACCTGGATGTGCCCGCCTACCAGGCGCTGGAGTCCGAGCGCAAGGCGCTGCAGACCCGCACCGAGGAGCTGCAGAGCCAGCGAAACACGCTGAGCAAGCAGATCGGCATGTTCAAGGGCAAGGGCCAGCACGCCGAGGCCGACGCGGCCATGGTGCAGGTGGCGGCCTTCAAGGCCGAGCTGGAGGCCTCTGCCGCGCGGTTGGACGTGATCCAGTCCGAACTGCAGACCCTGCTGCTGGCCGTGCCCAACCTGCCGCACGAGAGTGTGCCGGTGGGCAGCGACGAGAACTCCAACGTCGAGCTGCGCCGCTGGGGCACGCCGCGCAGCTTTGACTTCGAACTGCGCGACCACGTCGACATCGGTGCGGGGCTCGGCCTGGATTTCGACACCGGCACCAAGCTGGCCGGCTCGCGCTTCACCTTCATGCGCGGCCCCATTGCCCGCCTGCACCGCGCCCTCGCGCAGTTCATGCTGGACGTGCAGACGCAGGAGCACGGCTACACCGAGTGCTACACGCCCTACATCGTGAACGCGGAGACGCTGCACGGCACCGGCCAGTTGCCCAAGTTCGAGGGCGACCTGTTCGCGGTGAAGAAGGGCGGGCAGGAGGGCGAGGAAGTGCCCGACACCCAGGCCCTGTACCTGATTCCCACCAGCGAAGTGACGCTGACCAACACCGTGCGCGGCACCGTGCTGGCCGAGAGCGATCTGCCCATCAAGCTTACCGCGCACACGCCTTGCTTCCGCTCCGAAGCCGGCAGCGCAGGGCGCGACACGCGCGGCATGATCCGCCAGCACCAGTTCGACAAGGTCGAGATGGTGCAGATCGTCCACCCCGAAAAGAGCTACGAGGCACTGGAAGACATGACCGGCCACGCCGAGGCCGTGCTGCAGAAACTCGGCCTGCCGTACCGTGTGATGGCGCTGTGCACCGGCGACATGGGTTTTGGCGCCAGCAAGACGCACGACCTGGAGGTGTGGGTGCCGGCTCAGGGAACCTACCGCGAAATCAGCTCGGTCTCCAACTGCGAGGCCTTCCAGGCGCGGCGCCTGCAGGCGCGTTTCAAGAACGCGCAGGGCAAGAACGAACTCGTGCACACCCTCAACGGTTCCGGCCTGGCGGTCGGCCGGGCGCTGGTGGCGGTGCTGGAGAACTACCAGAACGCCGACGGCAGCGTGACCGTGCCCGAGGTGTTGCGGCCCTACATGGGTGGGCTGGATCGGCTGGCGCCCGCATGAATGCGCCCGTCCGACGCACGACTGCGGATCGGCTGCGCAAGGCGGTCAGGGACCCGCGCTCCATCCTCATCAAGATTCTCCAGAAGGGCATCGACAGCCTTCGGGGGTATTCATACGACTTCCATAAGAACGGCGAGAAGGAGTTGCTGTCGAAGCTCGCTGCGCTGAATCCCTCGGTGGTGTTCGACGTCGGATGCAATGTGGGCGAGTGGTCGCAGACCGCCATCCGCCATTTTCCGAACGCACGCATCCACTGCTTCGAGCTGTCCGACAGCACCTTCAAGACACTGTCCGAGAACCTCAAGGGGCCGAACTTCGTGCTCAACAACATGGGCATGGGCGACAAGGACGCGGTGGTCGAATACAAGGACTACGGTGACAACTCCAAGGTCAACACGCTGCTGGTGGACGCCACCTACCACGACCGCAAAATCGAATTCAAGATGAAGCGCTCGACCATCCGCTCGGGCGACAGCTACTGCGCGGAAAAGGGCATCGAGGCCATCGACTTCCTGAAGATCGACGTGGAAGGCGCCGACCACCTGGTGCTGGAGGGTTTTTCCGGCCTCCTGCAGAAGAAGGCTGTGCGCGTGATCCAGTTCGAATACGGCTACACCCACGGCGACGCGAAGTTCCTGATGCGCGACTTCCACCGTCTGTTTGCGCAACACGGCTACGTCGTGGGTCGTGTACAGAAGGGCGGTATCGAGTTCGAGGATTGGAACTACAAGCAGAACGACTTCCGCTCAGGACCGAACTATGTGGCCGTGCGCGCGGACGACGCGGACTTGATCACGCGGCTGAAACAGCGCTGACGCCGTCCAGTTCGGAGCCGTTCAAGCCAGCTTCAGGAGCCTGGACCGGTGCCAACGAGACCGGCTGCAACCCGAGAGGCCTCGCGGCCGGGGAAGGCTGTGTATCGGGGTGACCCTTTGTGCACAGAGACTTCCACCGCTTTGTAGGAGGGTTGGCGATGACGTGTGGGGAAACGCTTGCACTGGCCTTCGTGGCAGCCACGCTGAAGTTCTCGGCAGTGCCGGCCGCAGCCTTCGAGCTGCTGTCGATGCAGCGCCGTACGGCGATCGAAGAGTGGTTGCTTGGGAAGCTGCCGCAGCTGGTCAAGGCGGTTATTGTCACGTCGGCCGTGCTGTACGTGAGCGTGGTCTTGCTGGTCAAGGCAGGTCCCTACATGCTCATCACCCTTCTGCTCTTCAACAGGGTGATCGCATGGATCGCCCTCTGGGTGTTCGATTTCGAAGGGTCGGCCACATTCATGGTCACCGTCTTTGCTTTCGTGATGCTGAGCCTCATTGCTGCGGTGTTTGAGAAGTGGTTTCTGCCCGAGGCCTGGATCCTCTCCCTGGGCTATCCGTTCGAGGCGGTATCGGCTTGGGCAAACTCCATCGCCTGGGCGGACTGGCTCCTGCCAGATTACTCTGGGAGGGAGTTCCTCGACAACTACCGTAAGGTCTTTCAGGGCGTCGAAGAATGGATGTGGGAATGGACAGCGTTCCTCTATGGCAGCTACTTCTTCCTGGCGCGCGGAGCCATGGTGCTGATGGTTGCCCTGATTCAGGTGCTTCTCGTTGCCGGCATTGTGTTTGGAACGGTTACAGCGCTAGCGATTCCCCCCTATCTGTTCATGAAGTTCTCTGACCTTGTTCGACAGAGGCTTCACATTGAAAAAGACCGAATTCCCGTGGGCGCGTTCTTCTTTTGGGCGGCAGGGGAGACGATCGAGTACGGCCTGAAAGCGCACGAGACGTTCTGGAACTGACTCAGGCCAGGCTCGCCGTCGAACCGCCCCGGGGTGGTTCATTTGTGCCGCCGAAGCTGATGCAAAGGGCATCCGACATGCCGATGAGGAGTGACATCCTCGCTCGGCCTGGACAATGCGGGAACCTGGGGTTCAGAATCTGGCGTTTCTGGCGACAAGGGGTACTTCATGCAGCGACGCGTCAACTACCTTGAGCGAGGCCGAGCCATTTCCGCGCTCCTGTATCAGCACGAGAAAGAGGTACAGGAGAAAGGGCTGCCGACGTCTCTGACGAGGGCTGCGGACGAGGCGATCTTCACTCTTGGTGCCTTGCTGGAAGAGAACCAGTTTTGGGAGGGGCTGGCCCAGCACACCTCCAATTCGGAGAACGATGCGGCTGTGATTGAGGCGCTCACATCTCACCTGCCAAATCTGCTACTGCGGCTCGGTGCGAGGGAGCCGCCACCCCTGAAGACCTTCGTGGAGAGCGCGAAAGCCCGGGCGCTCAAGGCCATACACGGCAATAGTGAGGGGACGGTGGGCGCTGCCCGTGAGGGCCTTGTCGAACTAAGAAGCCGGCTCATGGGTCTGCGGGAGATGCAGCCGGGTCCGCCCCAAGCCAAGAACTGGAAGGACTGGATGTTGCGCATGGAGCGGCTTGCCCATGGCGCCGCGACTGCCATCACCCTTGCTGGAGTGATAACCACATCGACGGGTCCTGCACAGCCGGCCAGTCTCCCTCCGTCACCGCCGATTGTGCAGCCAGCACCCGTGCAGCCGCCCTTGCCTGAACCCGCCCAACTCAAGCGGATGCTGACAACAGAGTTCATTTGGGTGTCCCTTCAGCCACCCCCAGACGAAGCTCCATAGTTTCGACGGTGTCAACTGGGCCCGGGTCGATTCAGTGCGCCATTTTTTGACCGAGGCCCTTGCGCGTGCGGGGTGAACAACGTGGGGGGAACACCAAAAACAAAGCCCTCGTAGATGGATGATCTAGAAGGGCTTTTAGCGGCCAGTTTCCTGGCGGAGAGGGTGGGATTCGAACCCACGGTACGTTGAAAACGTACACGGGATTTCGAGTCCCGCGCATTCGACCACTCTGCCACCTCTCCGTGTCCGAAGCCTGCGATTCTAGCAGGACGCTGGCGGCGAATTCCGGGCCACGAGCGGCGCGGGGCTGGTGAGACAATGCGCCACCGTTTGCCCGTTGGTTCCTCATGCTCGTCGACACCCAGCCCGCCACCTACCAGCATGTACCCGCCTCGCCTGAGGTGCGCGATCAATGGGTCAATTCGCAGCTCATTGGGGTCCTGATGGACAACATGGGACCGTCGCTGTTGGCCGCCATGTCGACGCTGCCGTTGCTGGTGTACTTCATGGCAGGGCAGACCCACACCATCGCGCTGGCGGTCTGGGCGGTGTTGATGTTGGCCGTTCTGGTGCTGCGCTACCGGCTCATCGGCATTTACCGTCTGCGCCACGACAGTCTGGAGGGCCCGCAGCGCATGGCGTTCATGCAGCGATACCAGTGGTCCTGGACCCTCATAGCCTTGCTCTGGGGTGGTCCGGTGATCCTGAGCTATCAGCAGTCGTCGCAGGCCACGCAGTTCGTGTGCGGGCTCGTGGTGCTGGGGCAGGGCCTGCTCACGCTCACCTCGTTCAGTGCCTACCTGCCGGTGTTTCGCCGCTACGCCAATGCCCTGATCCTGTCGGTGTTCGTCGGCCTGGCCTGGGGCATGCTTCTCAAGCTGAACCAGCCGGATGCGATTCAGATCAGTCTGGTGCTGATGGGGCTGCTGCTGGTGTTCTGGGGGCTGCTCACCATGGCCGGCCGCCGCCTGCACGAGGTGTACCGTGCCAGCTTCGAACTGCAGTTCTCCAACCAGGAGCTGATCGATTCGCTGACCTTGCAGACACGGGCTTCGCTGCGCGCGGTGGCCACGAAGAACCGTTTTCTGGCGTCGGCCGCTCATGACTTGCGTCAGCCGGTGCATGCGCTGAGCCTGTACGCGGACTGGCTGGCCACCGAGCCCGAAATGGCGCGCGACATCTCTCCGCGCATCCTGCAGTCCACGCGCGCGATCAACGAGTTGTTCGACTCGCTGTTCGACCTCACGCGCATCGACGCTGGCAACTACAAGGTGCGTTTGCAGCACGTGGACGTGCAGAAGCTGTTTGCCGATCTGTCCATGCAGTTCGAGCCGGTGGCCATCGGCAAGTCGCTGCGGCTGCGCACCCACGCCCGCCCCACCACGATCTGGTCAGATCCGGTGGTGCTGCGCCGCATTCTGGGCAACCTCGTGTCGAATGCCTTGCGGCACACGCACCAGGGGGGTGTTCTGCTGGCGATGCGGCACCGCGAGGACATGCTGGTGTTCGAGGTGTGGGATACGGGGGTTGGAATCGCACGCGAGCACCAGCAGGCGATCTTCCAGGAATTCTTCCGCGTGTCGCAACACCAGGGTACGGAAGACAGCCTGGGCCTGGGGCTGACGATTGTCTCCAAGCTCACATCGCTGATGGGTTACCAGCTGGCCCTGAACTCGGTGGCCAATCAGGGCAGTGTGTTTCGCGTCATGTTGCCGGAGTTCACCCAGCGCGAACCTTTGCAGGCGCAACCCACGTCGCTGGAGAATAACTCGGGCTTTTGAAAGGGCGGCGTGCTCCGGAAGGGGCAGCGCCCGCGCGTCAGAGGTCGAGCAGGCCGGCCGTGCGCGCCAGGTGGCTGGCCTGGGAGCGGCTCTTCACGTTGAGGCGGCGGAACAGGCGCCACAGATGCACCTTGACAGTGTGCTCGCTGATCTGCAGCTGCTCGGCAATGTCGCGGTTGCTCAGGCCACGGTCGAGCATCACCAGCAGCTGTTTCTGGCGCTTGGAGAGTTTGTCCGGAATGGTGGGCGCGTTCTCGTCCTCGGCTTCCTCTGCGAGAAATTCGCGCAGCACCTTGGCGATCTGGGCGGCACCGGCCGACTTCTCCACGTAGGCGTCGGCGCCCGCTTCGCGCGCCAGGTCTTCGTAGTCGGAGGAGGGGGATGCGGACAGCACGATGAGCGATGTGTCGGGCAGCATCTGCCGAACTTCACGCACGCCCGATACGCCGTTGGTGTCGGGCAGCTTCAGGTCCAGGCACACCAGTTCAGGTTCGCCATGCTCGGCAATCGCCTTGCTCACCGCCGCCAGACGTTCGAGTTCGACCACTTGCGTGGAGGCGCGCAGGCGCCGAAGCAGCATGACGACGGCTTCGCGCATGAGCGGGTGGTCGTCGATAACAAAAATACTCATGTCTGGCGTGCAGGTAATAATTGGTTTCAATGCGACAGCATATAGAGATTGTCCGTGTTTGGCGATAGCCGGCAGGACATGGAAGCAGTCGTTCTTTTTACTTTCCGGCCCGAACGCCCTGGGGTATTCGAACGGAGGGGTTCAGGATGAGCCCTGGTGCTGTCGACGGGTGTGTGGTCCACGCGCCGCAGCGGTCGTTCCCGATTGTCCTTCAAACGCCCGAGACCTGACGCGCGGGGTCATCAGGCCTTGGCGTTGGCAGCGAAGTGCCGCAACGCCTGTTCCAGTGCGCGGGGGTCACCTTGCTGCGTCAATTGGGCCTGCAGGCCGGCGAGCGCCTCGTGGCCCTGCTGTTGCAACAGCGCAATGGCCTGGGCGGCGGCCTTGCCCGACGCAAAGCCGGTGCTCTGCAGCAGCGTCGCGCCGCTGGCATCGACCAGCTTGAAGTAGAACAGCCCGTCCTCTTCGCGGTATTGCTTGAAGGCGGGCGCTACAGCCTTGGTGACCTTGGCGCTTGCCGATGCCACGGTGCTGTCAAGCCGGCGCAGGCCCACCGCCTCGCGCAGCCTTGCCGTGAAGGGCGTGGCGATGGCACGGGCCTTGTCCGCGCCGGCCTTGAGGGTTCTTTCGATGCGGGCCGGGTCCTGGATGAGCTGGTCGTACACCTCGCGCAGTGGCGCGATCTCGCGGTCCAGGCGCTCGAAAAGCATCTGCTTGGCGTCGCCCCAGGCGATGCCGTCGGCGTAGGCCTTGGCAAGCGCGGCGGTTTCGTCGGCCGAGGCGAAAGCCTGGTAGAGCTGGAACAGCGCCGAACCTTCGGTGGACTTGGGTTCACCGGGTGCGCGCGAGTCGGTCAGGATGCCCATGATGAGCTTGCGCAGCTGCTCGCGCGGCACGAACAGCGGGATGGTGTTGTCGTAGCTCTTGCTCATCTTGCGGCCGTCCAGGCCCGGCAGGGTGGCCACATGCTCCTCGATCGCGGCCTCGGGCAGCGTGAAGTGTTCGCCGTACAGGTGGTTGAAGCTGGCGGCCATGTCGCGCGCCATCTCGATGTGCTGGATCTGGTCGCGCCCCACGGGCACCTGGTGCGCGTTGAACATGAGGATGTCGGCGGCCATCAGCACGGGGTACATGAAGAGACCGGCGGTCACGCCCGCGTCCGGATCTTCCCCCGCGGCATTGTTCTTGTCCACCGCGGCTTTGTAGGCGTGCGCGCGGTTGAGCACGCCCTTGCCCGTGACGCAGGTGAGCAGCCAGGTGAGTTCGGGAATCTCGGGGATGTCGGACTGGCGGTAGAAGGTCACGCGCTCGGGGTCGAGCCCGCAGGCCAGCCAGGTCGCGGCGATTTCCAGCGTGGAGCGCTGCACCCGCGCGGGCTCGCCCACCTTGATGAGCGCGTGGTAGTCGGCCAGGAAGTAGAAGCTCTCCACTTCGGCCAGGCGGCTGGCGCGCACGGTGGGGCGGATGGCGCCGACGTAGTTGCCCAGGTGGGGCGTGCCCGAGGTGGTGATGCCGGTAAGGACGCGTTGGGTTTTCATGGGGACGGGATCAGAGCAGCAGCAGGCGAATGGGGGTGAGCAGCGCCTCGATGGCGCTGCCGGTGAGCATCATGAGCGGGCGCAGCCACAGGTTGCCGACCACGCCGGAAATCACCAGGGCCATGACGATGAAGAAGCCCCAGGGTTCCACGCGCGAGACCAGTTCGGCCTGCTTCCAGGGTAACAGGCCGACCAGAATGCGGCCGCCGTCCAGCGGGGGCAGCGGAAACAGGTTGAAGGCGAACATCACGAGGTTGACCAGCAGGCCTGCCTGGCACATCTTCAGAAAAAATTCCTCCTCGACGCCGCTGGCGAGCAACACATAGAACAGTACGCTCCATCCGATGGCCTGCACCAGGTTGGCGCCCGGGCCGGCCAGGGCCACCCAGATCATGTCGCGCTTGGGGTTGCGCAGCCGGCCGAAATTCACCGGCACCGGTTTGGCATAGCCAAACAGGAACGCTCCCGAGGTGGCGAAATACAGCAGCAGCGGCATCGCGATCGTGCCCAGCGGGTCGATGTGCCTGACCGGGTTGAGCGTGATGCGCCCCATCATCTCGGCGGTGTTGTCGCCGTAGTGCTTCGCCGCGTAGCCGTGCGCCGCCTCGTGCAGCGTGATGGCGAACAGCACCGGGATGGCGTAGAGGGTGACGGTTTGAACGATCTGGGCGAGGTCCATGGGGCGGGCGCTGAAAGCAAACGCGTATTGTCCCAGACGGCGCGCGGGCGCCGCCTGCCGGTCTCAGAGGCCCAGGCGGGCGAGCGCGCCCTGGCCGGTGCGCAGCACCTCGGGCTCGCCGCCCGTGCCCATGGGGGTGAGGTCGATCACGGTGGTGGGTTCCAGCGCGCAGGCGCCGGCGTCGATCACGCCCGCCAGGTCGTGTTCCAGGCGGTCGCGGATGTCGTGCGCGTCGTTCAGCGGATCGGTCTCATCGGGCAGGATCAGCGTGGTGGCCAGCAGCGGTGCGTCGTGCTGCTCCAGCAGGGCTTGCAGCGTGCGGTGTTCGGGCACGCGCAGACCGATGGTCTTGCGCGACGGGTGGCTCACGCGGCGCGGCACTTCCTTGCTGGCCTCCAGGATGAAGGTATACGGGCCGGGTGTGGCGAGCTTGAGCAGGCGGTATTGCCGGTTGTCCACTTTTGCGTAGCTCGCGAGCTCGCTCAGGTCGCGGCAGAGCAGCGTGAGGTGGTGGTTGTCGTCCACCTGGCGGATGCGCCGCAGGCGGTCGGCAGCGGCCTTGTCGTCCAGGTGGCAGACCAGGGCGTAGCTCGAATCGGTGGGCACGGCCAGCACGCCGCCGCGTTCGAGCAGTTGCACGGCCTGCTTCAACAGCCTCGGTTGCGGATTGTCGGGGTGGACTTCGAAGAACTGGGACATGGCGCCATTGTCAGGCTTCAGGCTGCTCCACCGGCAGGCGCCGGTCGCGCGCGGTGAGCCAGCTGGCGGTGGCGCCGCACAGCACGATCAGCACGATGCCGATGAGTTCGAGCTGCCCCGCGACATGGCCGAACACCAGCCAGCCACAGAACATGGCAAAACCGATCTGGCCATACAGGTACGGGGTGAGCGTGGAGGCCTGCGTGCGCGCGAACGCCAGGATCAGCAGGAAATGGCCGATCGTTCCCATGAGACCGATCAGGCACAACAGCGCAAAGGTGGTGGTGTCGGGAATCGCCTGCCAGACCAGCGGCAAAGCCAGGCTGGCCAGCAGGGCCCCGACCCAGCCGGTGTAGAAATGCATGGTCATCGGGTCTTCGGTGCGTGCCATCTTGCTGGTGAGAATCTGAAACCACGCATAGGTGAACACCATCACCAGCGGCAGCAGGCTGGCCCAGCCGATCACATCGCCCCCGGGTTGCACCACCAGCAGGGCACCGGTGAAGCCGCCGGCCACCAGCACCCAGCGCGGCCAGGTGACGCGCTCGCGCAGGAACAGGGCGGCCAGCAGCGTGACCACCAGCGGCGTGATCATCACGATGGCGGTGAACTCGCCCACCGGCATGTACTGCAAGGCCACGAACGACAGCGCGCTGACCGTCAGCAGCAGGCTGCCACGCAGCAGCTGGAAGCGCGGGTGCGCCGTGCGCACCAGACTGCGTCCGCGCAGGGGCAGCATGACGGCCGTGACCACGATGGCATGGAACACGTAGCGGAACCAGACCGCCATGAGCACCGGCACGAAAGCGCCGACGTACTTCACCGTGGTGTCGAGCACGGCAAAGCAGGCTGTGGCGAGCACCAGGAATCCAATGCCCAGTGCCGCCTGGGCGGGCTGGTAGTGCGCCGGGGTCGCCATCACAGAAGGATGCGCGGCTGCAGCAGCTCCCACACCGGCGTGACGCTGCCGGGCAGGTAGGGCAGGCTGCCCAGGTCGGTGTGGCTTTCCTCGGGGCTGTGGAAATCGCTGCCGCGGGAGGCGAGCAGGTCGAATTCCTGGCAGAAGCCCGCGTATTTCACGTAGTCGGCCTGGCCATGGGCACCGGTCATAACCTCCACGCCCTGGCCGCCATGGGCCTTGAACTCGGTGAACAGTGCGTATTCCTCGGTGGCGGTGAACTTGTAGCGGCCCGGGTGGGCCACCACCGCCACGCCGCCAGCGCCCGTGATCCAGCTCACCGCATCACCCAGCGTGGCCCAGCGGTGCGGCACGAAGCCGGGTTTGCCTTCGGTGATGTACTTGCGAAACACCTCGCTGATGTCCTTGCACACGCCGATCTCGACCAGGTAGCGCGCGAAATGCGAACGCGAGATCAGATCCGGGTTGCCGACGAACTTCAGCGCACCTTCGTACACGCCGGGAATGCCCACGCGTGCGAGGTCATCGCTCATCTCGCGCGCGCGCTGCTCGCGTCCGCCTCGCGTGGCCGCCAGCCCCGCCAGCAGGGTGGAGTTGGTGTGGTCCATGCCCAGGCCCACGATGTGCACCGTGACGCCCGCGAAAGTGACCGAGACCTCGACGCCGGTGAGGTAGGGCAGCCCCGCGTCGCGCGCGGCCGCGATGGCGCGGTCCTGGCCGCCGAGCTCGTCATGGTCGGTCAGGGCCCAGAGCTCCACGCCGTTGCTCCGGGCGCGCTGCGCAAGCGCCTCGGGCGTGAGCGTGCCATCCGAGACGACGGAGTGGCAGTGCAGGTCGACGTTGATCATGGGGGTCACCGCGTCATTGTAGGTTTGGGCGGCTTGCCTTGCCGGCGTGCGGCTATCCGGTGTTTCTCAGGCCCGCCGCGATGCCGTTGATCGAGATGTGGATGCCGCGTTTCACGCGGTCGTCTGCGCCAGCCCGCTGCTCGCCCGCGCGGTGGCGCCGCACCAGCTCCACCTGCAGGTGGTGCAAGGGGTCGATGTACGGGAAGCGATGGCGGATCGAACGCTGCAGCGCAGCGTTGTTCACCAGGCGCTGTTTCACACCGGTGATCAGCGCCAGCGCGTCGGCGGTGCGCCGCCATTCGGCCTCGATGGCCTTGAACACCTGGTTGCGCAGGCGCCTGTCGGGCACCAGTTCGGCGTAACGCGACGCGAGCGCCAGGTCGCTCTTGGCCAGCACCATGTCCATGTTGGAGAGCAGGGTGCTGAAGAACGGCCATTGCTTCACCATCTTCTGCAGCAAGGCCTTCTGCGCGGCCACGCCCCTGGGGCCGTCGCGGTGCAGGAAGGTGTGCACGGCCGAACCGAAGCCGTACCAGCCCGGCAGCGTGAGGCGGCACTGGCCCCAGCTGAAGCCCCAGGGGATGGCGCGCAGGTCCTCGATCTTCTGCGTGGCTTTGCGCGAAGCCGGACGCGAACCGATGTTGAGTTCGGCGATTTCGCGGATCGGCGTGGCGGCAAAGAAGTACTCGGCGAAGCGCGGGGTGTCGTAGACCAGCGCGCGGTAGGCGGCCATGCTCGCGCGCGAGAGCTCGTCGGCCGCGGCCAGGAAGGCCTTGGGTGCGGCGCGTGTGGCCTGCAGCAGCGTGGCCTCCAGCGTGGCCGCCACCAGCGTTTCCAGGTTGCGCCGGCCGATCTCGGGGTTGGCGTACTTGGAGCCGATCACCTCGCCCTGTTCGGTCAGCCGGATCTGGCCGCGCACCGTGCCCGGGGGCTGCGCCAGGATGGCCTGGAAGCTCGGGCCGCCGCCGCGACCGACGGTGCCGCCCCTGCCATGGAACATTCGCAGGCGTATGCCCCCACGCTCCCCCGCTGCGCGAGGTCCGCTGCCCCCCGAGGGGACTGATTCGCCTTGGGGCGGCCCGGCGGCGAATCGTCCTTCTTCGGCGTTGAGCTCGTCAAAAAGTTTGACCAGCGCGGTCTCGGCGCGGTACAGCTCCCAGTTGCTGGTGAAGATGCCGCCGTCCTTGTTGCTGTCGGAGTAGCCCAGCATGATGTCCTGCTCGCTGTAGCCATCGGCGGCGCCGCGCTGGACCATGGCCCGCACACCGGGCAGGGCGTAGTAGTCGCGCATGATGGGCGCGGCATTGCGCAGGTCCTCGATGGTTTCGAACAGGGGCACCACGATCAGGTCGCATACCGCGTCGTCGTTCAGCGTGCCGCGCATCAGGCCGGTTTCCTTCTGCAGCAGCAGCACTTCCAGCAGGTCGCTCACCGTCTCGGTGTGGCTGATGATGGCGTGGCGGATCGCCTGCGCGCCGAAACGCGCGCGTCCGCTGCGCGCCGTCTCGAAGATGGCCAGTTCCCCCTGCGTGTGCGCGGAGTAGCCCGCGCCCGGCACGCGCAAGGGGCGCGCATCGTCGAGCTGGCGCAACAGCACGGCTTGCTTGCCGGCTTCGTCGAGCCGCGAGTAATCTGACTCGATGCGCGCGACAGCGAGCAACTCGGCCACTACCTCCTCGTGTTTGTCGGAGCTTTGCCGCAGGTCGACGGTGGCGAGGTGAAAACCAAACACCTGCACCGCGCGCATCAGCGGCTGCAGCCGCGCGCGCGCCAGCGCGGCGCCGTGGTGCGCCTTGAGCGATTCCTCGATGGTGCGCAGGTCGTCGAGCAGTTCCCCCGCATGGGTGTAGGGGTCCTGCGGCGCCACCGCGTGGCGCGCCGCGTCGCCACCCGTCAGCACCTTGAGCGTGGCCGCCAGGCGCGCGTACATGCCGGTGAGGGCGCGCCGGTAGGGCTCGTCCTGGCGATGGGCGTTGGTGTCGGGCGAACGCTCCGCGAGCGCTTGCATGGCGGGGCTCACGCGGGCCAGCATGGCCGAGACCGAGAGCTCCGCGCCCAGGTGGTGCAGCTGCGTGAGGTGGTGGCGCAGCACCATCTCGGCCTGGCTGTGCAGCGCCAGCTCGAGCGTAGGCGCGGTCACGTTGGGGTTGCCATCGCGGTCGCCGCCGATCCACTGGCCCATGCGCAGAAAGGGCGCGACGGTGGCATCGCCTTCGGCGTCGCCCAGGCCTTCCTCCAGTTCGCGGTAGAGGCGCGGGATCTGCGTGAGGAAGGTGGCTTCGTAGTAGCTCAGCGCGTTCTCGATCTCGTCGGCGACGGTGAGCTTGGTGAAACGCAGCAGGCGGGTCTGCCAGAGCTGGGTGACGCGCGCGCGGATCTGGGCCTCGTTGTCGGCGCGCTCGCGTGGCAGGCGCTGCGGGTCGTCGCGTTCGGCGAGCAGTCGCGCGATCGCGCGCTCGGCATCGAGGATGCTCTTGCGCTGCACCTCGGTCGGGTGCGCGGTGAGCACCGGCGATATGTGGCTGCACGCCAGCGTGCGAACCACCTCGGCCGGCGCGATGCCCGCCGCGCGCAGGCGCTCCAGCGTGCGTGCCAGGCTGCCTTCCTGCAGGTCGCCTGCGCGCTCGTGCACCGCGCGGCGACGGATGTGGTGCCGGTCCTCGGCCAGGTTGGCCAAGTGGCTGAAGTAGGTGAAGGCGCGGATCACGCTCACCGTCTGGTCGCCGCTGAGTCCCTTGAGGAGCTTCTTGAGCGCCTTGTCGGCCGACTGGTCGGCGTGGCGGCGGAATGCCACCGAGAGGCGGCGGATCTGTTCGATCAGTTCGAAGGCGGCTCGGCCTTCCTGCTCGCGGATCACATCACCCAGGATGCGGCCAAGCAGCCGGATGTCATCGATCAGAGGCTGGTCCTTGTCGGCCCGTCCGGCGCTCTTCGATGGGGAGGATGCGGTGGCGGATCGGACAGGGTTTCGGCTCATGTCGGGGCGGTGGTGTGCTGCAGGCCGGCGGGATGCGGGCAAGCGGGGCATGCTAGCATCCCGAGCGCTTTGCCAGGTTACCAGCCGGGTACCTGGCATACCGCGCGGCGCGGCCCTTCGCGCCCCATCTCGCCGACCCCGAATGCGTCCTTCTCCCTCACCCTTGTCTATCACCATCGCGACGCGCGAAAGCCGGCTGGCCCTGTGGCAGGCCGAACATGTCAAGGCGCTGCTCGAAGGCCTGGGCCACCGCGTCACCCTGCTGGGCATGACGACCCTGGGCGACCAGATCCTGGACCGGAGCCTCTCCAAGGTGGGCGGCAAGGGCCTGTTCGTGAAAGAGCTGGAACTGGCGCTGCAAGACGGTCGTGCCGACATCGCCGTGCACTCGCTCAAAGACGTGCCGATGGATCTGCCCACGGGGTTTGCGCTCGCCTGCGTGATGGAGCGTGAGGACCCGCGCGATGCCTGGGTGTCGACGCACTGCGCCGGCCTGGCCGACCTGCCCGCGAAGGCGGTGGTCGGTACCTCCAGCCTGCGCCGCCAGGTGCTGCTGCGCGAGTCGCTGGATCGGCTCGGGCGTGACGACGTGCGCATCGAACCCCTGCGCGGCAACCTTGACACGCGTTTGCGCAAGCTCGACGAGGGCGGTTACCACGCGATCGTGCTCGCCGCCGCCGGGCTCAAGCGGCTGGGCCTGGATGCGCGCATCCGCCACGTGTTCGATGCCACCGAGTCCTTGCCGGCGGCGGGCCAGGGCGCGCTCGGCATCGAGGTGCGGGCGGACCGCACGGACCTGATCGCCGCGCTGGCGCCTCTGGTGCACCAGCCCACGTGGATGCGGGTGGCGGCCGAACGCACGGTGTCGCGTGCCATGGGGGGCAGTTGCTCCATGCCGCTCGCCGCGTACGCCGACTGGCTGCCCGAGGGCGGTCTCTCGCTTGACGCCGCCTGGGGCGACACCGAGGGCGTGCAGCCGGTGGTTCGCGCCAGCGGCAGCGCCCCTGTGGCCACCCTGGATCAGGCCGAGGCACTCGGCCAGCGCGTGGCCGCTGCGTTGCGCGCGGCGGGCGCGGTGCCGCCGCCACCCGCCGCAGGGGCCTGATCTTGGGCGGCAGCGGCGCCAGGACCGCCGGAGCCATCCGCCTGGAGCGGCTCGTGGTCACGCGGCCAGCACCCGAAGCGGCCATCTGGGTGAACGCCCTGCGTGAACAGGGCTGGCCCGCGCACGCACTGCCACTGATACAGATCACCGAACCCCACTCGCCCGATGACCTCGCCTCGCTGCAGCACTGGCGCCGGCACTGGGCGCAGGCCGACGCCATCCTGTTCGTCAGCACGGCGGCAGTGCAGCACTTCTTCGCCCAGGGCGTGGACGTGACAGCAGCGACCCGCTGCAGCACGCGCTTCTGGGCGCCCGGTCCGGGCACCGCGCGCCAGCTCGCACGGGCCCTTGAGGCGCTGGGTCTGCCCGCTTCGCACATCGATGCGCCCGACGACGACGCCGGGCAGTTCGATTCCGAGCACCTCTGGCCCAAGGTGCGCTCGCAGGTGGGGCCTGGCCGCGTGGTGCTGATCGTGCGCGGTGCTTCTTCCCTGGGGTTGCCACCCGCCGATCCATCGGGCGTGCCTGGCAACGGCCGCAACTGGCTGATCGAACAATGCGTGGCCGCGGGCGCCCAGGTGCAGGGCTGCGTGGCCTACGCGCGGCAGGTGCCGGTGCTCTCGGCGCCCGAGCAAGCCTGGGTTGATGCCGCCACCGGCGACGACAGCGCCTGGCTGTTCAGCAGTTCCGAAGCGCTGCTGCCACTGCTGGCCTTGCAGCCTCCCCGGGATTGGGCACGCGCGGGCGCGCTGGTCACGCACCCGCGCATTGCCGACGCCGCGCGACGGGCCGGCTTTGCACACGTGGTGCAGACCCGACCCACGCTGTCTGACGTGGTGCGGGCTCTAGAATCGGGCTGGACCCGACCATGAGCGCAGATACCCCCGATCCCTCGCCTCTCACGACCCCAGCACCTGCACCTGCCCTGCCCCCGGCGCCCGTGAACGCGCGCCGCGCTGGCATGGGCCTGGTGGCCTGGCTGGCCCTGCTCGTTGCCGTGCTCGCGCTCGTGGTGACCGGCCTGCTCTGGCAGAAGCTGGGATTCACCCAGCAGGAACTGGCGCGCCGCAGCCAGGACACCAATGCCCAGGCGGTGGAGGCGCGCACACTGGCCGCGCAGGCCGAGGCCCTGACGCAGGAACTGCAGGCGCGGCTGGCGGTGGCGGAACTGCGCCTGTCCGAGGTCAGCCTGCAGCGCAGCCAGCTGGAAGAACTGATGCTCTCGCTGTCGCGCTCGCGCGACGACAACCTGGTGCAGGACCTCGAGTCCGCACTGCGCCTGGCACAGCAGCAGGCGCAGCTCACGGGCAGCGCGCAGCCCCTGGTGTCGGCGCTGCAGGCGGCCGACCAGCGCATCGCGCGCGCCGCGCAACCCCGCCTGAATCCGGTGCAGCGCGCGATTGCGCGCGACATCCGGCGCATTCAGGGGGCGTCGCTTGCCGACATACCCGCACTCGTCCTGCAGCTGGATGAACTGGCCCGGCAGGTGGACGAATGGCCGCTGCTGAACCAGGTCGGTCAGCGTGCTGCCGCCACGCCTGCGGGCAAGGCCAGGGCCGCCCGCGCCGCACCCGCACCTGAAGGCGCTGCAGCGCAGCCGGTGGAACCCGCGCTGGACGTGGGCGACAAGGCTCCGCAGACCGACGAAGGCGTCAGCCTGAACTGGGAGAGCTTCTCGAACAACTGGAACGCGTTCTGGTCGCGCCTGTGGGCCGATGTGTCGAGCAGCGGCCGCGAGCTCGTGCGCGTGAGCCGCATCGACCGGCCCGAGGCCGTGCTCCTCGCGCCCGACCAGGCACTGTTCATGCGCGAGAACCTCAAGCTGCGGCTGCTCAATGCCCGCCTGGGCCTGCTCGCCCGCCACCTGCAGGCCAGCCAGGCTGACCTGGCAGCCGTGGAGGCCGCGCTGGCACGCTACTTCGACAGCACCGCGCCGCGCGTGAGCGGTGCGCAGGGGACGCTGGCGCGGCTGCGCAAGGACCTCGTGGACAACGATCTCCCACGCCCCGACGAAACCCTCACGGCGCTGGCTGCCGCCGCGGGAGGGCGCTGATGGCAGGCAGATCCGGTGGTGCCATGCGCAGTGTGTTCTGGTTGCTGGGCCTGGCCGCTCTGGCGGTGGCGCTGGCCCTGCTCGTGGGACACAACGAGGCCACGCTCACCCTGTTCTGGCCACCGTACCGTTTCGACGCGTCCTTCAATTTCGTTGCCTTCTGCCTGATCGCGGGCTTTGTGCTGGTGCACGCGGCGCTGCGCGCCATCTCGGTGCTGCGCGAGCTGCCGGCACAGGCCAAGCGCTGGCGCAGCCAACAGGTCGAACGCTCGGTGGTTGCCTCGGTCATGGATGCGCTGTCCCACCAGCTTGCGGGCCGTTTCGTGCGCGCCCAATCGGCCGCTCAGCAGGCGCTGGACCAGTTGCGCAACGTGCCCAAAGGCCACTGGCCCCGGCGCGACCAGCTCCAGCTGCTGGCCCACCTGCTGCTGGCGGAGGCTGCGCAGTCCCTGCAGAACCGCGAGCGGCGTGACGAGAACCTGCAGGCCGCTCTGAGCCCCGAGCTCTCGAGCAGCGTGCCCGAAGCGCACGAAGGCGCGCTGCTGCGCGCCGTGCACTGGGCCGTGGAGGACCGCGATCCCGACGCCGCGCGCGCGCGGCTGGCCGAGTTGCCCCAGGGCGCCAGCCGCCGCATCCAGGCGCTGCGCCTGCGGTTGCGCATCGCGCGCCTGGGCGGAGCAACCGCGGAGGCCCTGGAGACCGCACGCCTGCTGGCCAAACACCGCGCCTTTTCGCCGGACGCCTCGCGCAGCATCGTGCGCGGCCTGGCGCTCGATGCCCTGCGTGAAGCGCACGACCTCGCGCAACTCGACGCATTCTGGGGCAGTCTGGATGCCAGCGAACGCGCCATGCCCGAGCTGGCGCTGGCTGCCGCGCGGCGTGCCAATCAGCTCGTGGCCGGCGAGCCCGATCGCGAAGACGGCCACGCTCGTGCGCGGACCTGGCTGGAGCCGCTGTGGGCGGAGTACGAGACGCTGGTGCCGGCGCAGCAGCGCCTGATGGTGCTGGCGCTGGAGCCGGGCCTGGCCGGCATGGACGCCGCAGGCCTGGCGCGGCTGGAACAGCTGCAGCGTCAGTCGCCGCAGAACGGCTACCTGCAGTACCTGACGGGGCAGGCCTGCATGCAGCGCCAGCTCTGGGGCAAGGCGGCACAGTTGCTGGGCATGGCCAGCCACAGCCTGTCCGATCCCGCGCTGTTGCGCCGCACCTGGCGCGCCCTGGCCTTGCTGGCCGAGGAGCGCGAGGACGACGCGGCGGCGCGCGCGGCGTGGAAGCAGGCCGCGCTGCTGGACTGAGCTCCCAAAGAAAAAGCCGGTCGAATCCGACCGGCTTCTCTTGCTCTCCTGCGGTGAGAGCCGCGTTCAGGTGTTCTCGAACGGCAGTTTCATGTCGCTCAGGTCCTTGCGCGTCTCCACCAGCACCAGCGGCCCGTCGTCCAGCACCACGGGCGGCTTGGGCTCGCGCGGTACATGGATGGGCCTGGGCTCGGCAGCGATGGCGGCCTGTGCCTGGGCGACCTTCTCGGCGTTCGAATTGACCCATTCAAGACCGCTGGCCTGCGCGACCTGGTTCATTTCATCGACCGGCAGCGAGAACGGCTGCACCCTGGGCAGACCGCGGGGCGGTTCGGTGGCTACCGGGGCGGCCGCACGCTCTGGCGCGCGCGGGGCAGGCGCCACGGCAGGTGCGGGGACGAATTCCGGCGCGGTGGCCGGGACTTCGGTCAGCGCCGTGGCGGGAGCAGGTGCCTGTGGCGCGGCTTCGCCCAGATCCACCGCGGGTTCCGATGGCACGGTGAAATAGCTGCGCACCGGCGCCTCGTAGACCTGTGTCTCGGCTGGCTCGGACAGGGCCGCGGTGCTGTCGGCGTTTGAAGCGTCGGCGGAGGCCGGCGCATCGCTTCCTGCCTCGTCTTCGCGCATGCCACGCTCACGGCGGTCTCGACCGTAGCGGTCGCGGCTGCGGCGCTCACGGTTGCCATGGCGTGGTGCGCCGCCTGCGGCTTCGCCCTCGCGAGGCGCATCCGGCGCCTGCTCACCGTCGCTGGTGGAGGTCTGCACGGCATCGGCCGCGTCGGTGCGTGGTGCGTCCGCTGCGTCGGCGCCGGTCTGGCGGCGGCGGTTGTCGCCACGGGGGCGGCGATCACGCTCGCGCTCCCGGCGTTGCTGGCCTTCGGCGGCCTCGGGTGCGTCGCCCGGGACCCCATCCAGTGGCAAGCCCTGCAGGGCTACGCTGTCGGTGGCGGTGGCCGCATCGCGGCGGCCACCGTCGCGGCGGTTGCCCTGGCGGCCCTCACCGCGCTGTTCGTTGCGGTTGTGCTCGCCCCGTCCTTCTCCACGGCGACCTTCACCCCGCTGTTCGTTGCGGCCCTCGCCGCGGCCCTCCACCCGGCCGCCTTCGGCCCGGGCCTCGGAGGAGCGGCCTTCGCCACCCCGGCCGCCGTTGCGGCCTCCACCTTCGCGGCCCTCGCGCGAACCGCGGCCATCGGCGCCGCGGCCACCACGACCCCGGCCACCGTCTCGGCGGCCGCTCTCGGGTCGGTCTTCGCGTGCGCCGGTTTTCGCGGCAGGTGTGGCTGCGGCTTCGCTGGCCGGCTTGGCCGGCGCGGGCTCGGCGGAGAACAGGCTCTTGAGCCAGCCGAAGAAGCCCTTCTCGGCCGGCGCGGGCGCCGGAGCCACTGGCGCGTGCCTGGCCGCTGCGGGTGCGCCAGCGGCGGGCGCGAGCGCGGGAGCGGGCGTTTCGGGGCGTGGCGCAGCCACGGGGGCCGGGCCATCGGGCAGCACGCCCTTGATGAGCGGCTCCTGCTTGTTGGTGCGCTCCTGGCTGCGGCGCGTGAAGCTGGCCACGTCGTCCACTTCGTCGGCCAGCTTGTAGCTCGCGTCCAGGTTGTCCAGGCGCGGGTCGTCGTGCTTGAGGCGTTCGAGTTTGTAGTTGGGCGTGTCGAGCGACTTGTTCGGCACCAGCAGCACGTTGATGCGCTGCTTGAGTTCGATCTTGGTGATCTCGGTGCGTTTCTCGTTGAGCAGGAAGCTGGCCACTTCGACAGGCACCTGCACCAGCACGGCGGCCGTGCTGTCCTTGAGCGACTCTTCCTGGATCACGCGCAGGATCTGGAGCGCCGAGCTCTCGGTGTCACGGATGTGGCCGGAGCCGCCGCAGCGCGGGCAGGGGATGGAGGCGCCCTCGCTCAGCATCGGCTTGAGGCGCTGGCGGCTCATTTCGAGAAGGCCGAATTTGCTGATGGCGCCGAACTGCACCCGCGCGCGGTCCTGGCGCAGCGCGTCTCGCAGGCGGTTCTCGACCTCGCGGCGGTTCTTCGACTCTTCCATGTCGATGAAGTCGATCACGACCAGTCCGCCCAGGTCGCGCAAGCGCGCCTGGCGCGCCACTTCGTCGGCGGCTTCCAGGTTGGTGCGGGTCGCGGTTTCCTCGATGTCGCCGCCCTTGATGGCGCGCGCGGAGTTCACGTCCACGGCCACCAGCGCCTCGGTCTGGTCGATCACGATGGCGCCACCCGAGGGCAGGTTCACGATGCGGCTGTAGGCGGTCTCGATCTGGTGCTCGATCTGGAAGCGCGAGAAAAGTGGCGCGTCGTCGCGGTAGCGCTTCACGCGGTGCCCGTGCTCGGGCATCACGTGGCTCATGAATTGGTGCGCCTGCTCGAAGATGTCGTCGGTGTCGATCAGGATCTCGCCGATGTCGCTGTTGAAGTAGTCGCGGATGGCGCGGATCACCAGGCTCGACTCCTGGTAGATCAGGTAGGCTCCCTTGCCGCCCTGCGCGGCGCCGTCGATGGCATTCCACAGCTTGAGCAGGTAGTTCAGGTCCCACTGCAGTTCGGCGGCGTCGCGGCCGATGCCGGCGGTGCGCGCGATGATGCTCATGCCATTGGGGTACTCGAGCTGGTCCAGCGCCTGCTTGAGTTCCTGGCGGTCCTCACCCTCGATGCGGCGGCTCACGCCACCGCCGCGCGGGTTGTTGGGCATCAGCACCACGTAGCGGCCGGCCAGGCTGATGAAGGTGGTGAGGGCCGCGCCCTTGTTGCCGCGTTCTTCCTTCTCGACCTGGACGATCAGTTCCTGGCCTTCCTTGATCACGTCGTTGATGCGGGCCTGGTTGACCGGCACGCCAGCAGCGAAGTACTGGCGGGAGATTTCCTTGAAGGGCAGGAAGCCGTGGCGCTCCTCGCCGTAGTCGACGAAGCAGGCCTCCAGCGAGGGTTCCACGCGTGTCACCACCGCCTTGTAGATGTTGCCCTTGCGCTGTTCGCGCCCTTCGATTTCGATTTCGTAGTCGAGCAGTTTCTGCCCGTCGACGATGGCCAGGCGGCGTTCTTCGGCCTGCGTGGCATTGATCAGCATGCGCTTCATGATGCGTTTCCTTCGTTCAAACACAAGGACGCCCAAGGCCAGTGGCCCAGGCGCCAACCTGCCGTGAATCAGCGGAAAGCACGAACGGGGGAAGGAATTGCCGGAGAGCCGTTGACCCGCGGTTCGGGGAGGCGTGAGGCACAGGCGGACACCGGAGTGCCGCGTCGAGCCGCCAGGTCAGGGCGTAGGCGCGTGGAGGTGGGTGAACAGGAAGGGCCAGATGGCTGTCGTCGACATGGATCCGGGGTGTCTCACTCTGGTTTCACTTCGTCCTCGTCCAGCCACGTGTTGCAGGCTGGACGATTGGGGTATTCCGTATTCGGGTTCGTTATGCTTCTGCGGATTCGCCCGAAGCGTCAACCGGCCTGTCGCCTTGCCTGGATTCGCGTGGAAATGCATCAGGCCATCGGCGCCAGACCCGGGTGCTGCGGGTGGCAACCAACCCCCGTGCGGCGCCTCGCCTTGCAAGTTGCGCCGACTGCCTTCGGTGATGGCCCTAAACTCAAGGCAAATCAATCACTTACGGCACACGATGGGTGTCGCGCATTATAGTCAGCTCCCCGCCCTTCGTGGTGGCCTAATTCGCAGCCATGCCCAGCAACCCGTCTTCGGGGGAAGTCCGACACATCACGGTTGACGAAGAGTCAGCGGGGCAGCGGTTGGACAACTTCCTCATCCGCGCGCTCAAGGGCGTGCCCAAATCCCACATCTATCGCATCATCCGTTCGGGTGAGGTGCGCCGCAACAAGGGCCGTGTGAGCGCCGATGACCGCGTCGACGCGGGCGACGTGTTGCGGATTCCACCGATCCGGCTTTCGGAACGGATTGAAGAGAAGATCGCCCATCCGGCTCCGGCGCGCGAGTTTCCCGTCCTGTTCGAGGACGAAGCGTTTCTCGCCATTGACAAACCTGCAGGTGTCGCGGTGCATGGTGGCAGTGGTGTGAGTTTTGGCGTCATCGAGCAAATGCGGCAGGCCCGCCCGCAAGCCCGCTTTCTCGAATTGGTGCACCGCCTTGATCGAGAAACCAGCGGCTTGTTGCTGATCGCCAAGAAGAAAAGCGCCCTGAAAGCCCTGCAGGACCAATTCCGCGAACGCGAAACCGGAAAAACCTATCTGGCGTTGGTCAAAGGCGCCTGGCCGGCGCGCCTGAAGGTGCTGGACCAGCCCCTGCACAAGTACCTGTTGCCGGATGGCGAACGCCGGGTGAAGGTGACCGGCAAGGACGACCCCGACGGCATGCGCTCCGTGACACTGGTGAAGGTGGCTCAGCGCCTGGCCGCGCCGCCGTCGCTGCTGACGGGTTCGCCCGAGGGTTTCTCCCTGCTGGAGGTCACCATCAAGACCGGCCGAACCCACCAGATTCGCGTGCATCTGGCCAGCGCGGGCCATCCTATTGCGGGCGATGACAAATACGGCGATTTCGAACTCAATCGCCAATTGAGTCGTGCGGGATTGAAACGGATGTTCCTGCATGCATGGCGCCTTCAATTGACACATCCTGTCACCAAATCCGCGCTGCAACTGCAAACCGAATTGCCTGATGAACTGCGCCGCTGGAGCCTTCCGGGATTAGAATAAGTCCCGCATCGTTGGCAGCTCTCCGATCTTTCGGAGAGTTCATATATTCATAAGGAACTCATTCATGGCAAGTTATTCCGAACTCATGGCCCAAGCGCAGAATCTGATGGCCCAGGCGGAGCAGGCGCGCAAGGACGAACTCGCTTCCGTGATTGCCGACATCAAGGCCAAGATGAAGCAATTCGGCATTACCCCGGCCGATCTGGGTGGCGCATCTGGTGGCAAGAAGGCGGGCAAATCCAAGTCCAGCGCGCCGGCCAAATACCGCGGTCCCAACGGCGAATTGTGGGCCGGCGGCCCGGGTCGCAAGCCCGAGTGGGTGCGCGCGGTGCTGGCATCGGGCAAGAGCCTGGACAGCTACCTGATCTGAGCGCGCTTTGCGCGTCTGCATCAAGGCCCGCCTCTGGCGGGCCTTTTCTTTGCGCCGCTGGGCAGCGCCGCTTTCAGACCTGGTGGTACTCGCGGTACCAGCGCGCGAAGCGCTCGATGCCGTCCCGCAGCGGCGTGGACGGGGCAAAACCCACCCAGCGCTGCAGCGCTTCGGTGCTGGCGTAGGTGGCGGGCACGTCACCGTCCTGCATGGGCAGCAACTCCTTGATCGCTTCGCGGCCCAGCGCCTGCTCGATGCAGCCGATGAAGTCCATCAATGGCACCGGGTCGTGGTTGCCGATGTTGAAAATCCGGTACGGCGCCGCACCCGCTGATTCGGGCGTGGCGGGCTTGTCGAGCACGCGCAGCACGCCTTCGACGATGTCGTCGATGTAGGTGAAATCGCGCTTCATCTGCCCGTGGTTGAACACCTGGATCGGTCGGCCCTGGAGCACGGCGCGGGTGAAGCTGAAGTAGGCCATGTCGGGCCGGCCCCAGGGCCCGTACACGGTGAAGAAACGCAGGCCGGTGGTCGGCAGGCCGTAGAGGTGGCTGTAGGTGTGGGCCATCAGCTCGTTGGCTTTCTTGGTCGCCGCGTACAGACTCACCGGATGGTCCACCGCGTCAGCCTCTTCGAACGGCATCTTGGTGTTGCCCCCGTACACGCTGGAGCTGGAGGCGTAGACCAGGTGGGCGGGCTTGCATGCGCGGCAGCCTTCAAGAATATGGCCGAAGCCGGCGAGGTTGCTGTCGAGGTAGGCGTTGGGGTGCGAGATGGAATAGCGCACACCGGCTTGCGCGGCGAGGTGCACCACGGCGTCAAAGCGGTGACCGCTGAACAGCTTCGCCATGGCCCCTCGATCCGCCACGTCCAGCTGCTCGAACGCGAAGCTCTTGTGCTGCCGCAGCGGCGCCAGCCGCGCCTGCTTGAGCGCGACGTCGTAGTAGTCGTTCAGGTTGTCGATGCCCAGCACCGTGTCGCCGCGCGCCAGCAGGCGTTGGGCCGTGTGCATGCCGATGAAGCCGGCCGCGCCGGTGAGGAGGATGTGCATGGCGGTATGGTAGCCGCCGGCTTCCTCAGCTCCCCTGCCAGATCACCTTTTTTCCGGACGATTCCCATGCCTCGTAGTGGCGCGCGTACAGGTCTTCGATGCGGTTGCGCTTGACCTTGAAAGTCGGTGTGATGATGTCGTTGTCCACCGTCCAGGCGGTGGTGACCACCACGATGCACTGCAGCTGCTCGTGCGGATCGAGCGTGGCGTTGATGCCCTTGAGGTGCACGGCCAGGGAGGCCTCAAGTTCGTTGCGTGCGGCGGCATCGGCCTCGATCCGCGCGACCGTGTCGGCATTGAGCATCACGATGCCCAGCGGCTGGCCGAGGTTGGCGCCGGTCACCACGCAAGCCTCCACCGCCTCGTGCATCACCAGCTTGTCCTCGATCGGGGCGGGCGCGACGTACTTGCCCTTGCCGGTCTTGAACAGGTCTTTCACGCGGCCGGTGATGCGCAGCAGCCCCTCCTTGTCGATCGAACCCTTGTCGCCGGTCTTGAGCCAGCCGTCCTCGGTGAAGCACTCGCGGCTTTTCTCCGGCTCCTTGTAGTAGCCCTGCATCAGCGCCTGGCTGCGCATCTGCACCTCGCCGGTTTCCGGATCGATGCGGTGCTGCACGCCGGCGTAGACCGGCCCCACCGTGCCCTGCTGGTTCTTGCCGGGTTCGGTGATGTGCGAGAGCGCCAGGTTCTCGGTCATGCCGTAGCCTTCGTTGATGTGCAGGCCGAGCCGGCTGTACCACTGCAGCAGGGCCACCGGCATGGGCGCGGCGCCGCCGGCGGCGAACTTGCACTGGTCCAGGCCGAGCGCCTTCATCACCTTCTTGCGCACGATGCCGCCCAGGATGGGAATGCCCAGCAGGCGATCGAGCTTGGCCGGCGGCATCTTGTGGTGCACGCCCTGCTGGAACTTGACCCACAGGCGCGGCACCGAGAAGAAAATGGTGGGCCGCGCGCGCTGCAGGTCGGCGGCGAAAGTGTCGAGCGACTCGGCGAAGAACACATGCATGCCGGTGCGCAGCCAGCCGTGCTCGACCAGCATGCGCTCGACCACGTGGGCCAGGGGCAGGTAGGACAGCATGCGGTCCTCGCCCGACATCGGGATGCGCTTGAGGCCCGAGTCCAGCGCCCAGGCGAAGTTGCCGAAGCTGTGCATCACGCCCTTGGGCATACCGGTGGTGCCGGAGGTGTAGATCAGCGTGGCAAGTTCGTCCGCCGCGCGCAGCGGTTCGCCTTGCAGCGGCTGGTGGCGGCCGCAAATGGCGTCCCAGCCTTCGTAGGCCTGGATCGCGTCCAGCGGTGACAGCGGGTAGCTGATGCAGGGCATGCCGGCCGGCACACCGGGTTTCATGCCTTCCCAGCCGTCCAGCTTGCCCACGAAGCAGGCCTTCGCCTCGCTGTGCGTGAGGATCTGGCGCACGGTCTCCGCGGCGAGCGTGGGGTACAGCGGCACCGAGACATGACCGGCCATCCAGATGGCCAGGTCGCTCATCATCCACCAGGCGCAATTCTTCGACAGGATCGCGACCTTGGACCCCGGCTCCCAGCCCTGCGACTGCAAGTGCGCGGCCATGCGCCGCACCTGGTCGCCGATCTGGCCCCAGGTAAAGTCCTGCACGGCGCCACCGCCCATGGGCTGCGTCAGGGCCACGCGGTTCGGGGCCGTCTTTTCCCAGTGGTAGAGGCGTTGCAGGGCCAGCAGTTCGGGCGCGACTTGGGTCATCGGGTTGTCTCCGTTGTATGTTCGACGGACGAATCTACCAAGGCCTGTGCGGCCTGTTTAGAGGGTTTCACCTGTTCGCGCAGGCACCGCCCTGCGCCGTTCAACCGGTGAAGCTGACGGCGATGCCTGGCAGCGGCGAGGTGAAGCGAACTGCCCAGCGTTCGCCCGGCGCCACGGGCCAGGCATCGGTCCAGGTGCCGGTGGTGACCACGTCTCCAGCCAGCAGATCGGGGGCGCCGGGACAGGCGCGCAGCGTGTCGACGAAGTGCTTCAGCGCACGCAGCGGGCTGTCGAGCACGTTGCTGCCCGGGCCCTGGTCCACCAGTTCTTCACTCTTCATCAGCGTGGCCTGGGCGTTGGCGAGCAGCGTGTCGAGCGCGTCCGCGTTGCCGGCCAGTTCGCGCAGGGGCACGCGCCGACCCACCAGCAGCCTGGCGTGCAGCCCACCGTCGGCCACGGTGTCGGCGGGCTGGAACTTCCAGTCCGGCAGGTGCGACTGCACGATCTCGAAGCCCGCCGCAACCCAGTCGATGGCTTCGAACAGTTGTTGCAACGTGGCATCGGGCGCGGGCGTGGCCTTCATGCCGAACACGATCTCGGGCTCCAGCCGGGGCTGGCAGGTGCAGGCCAGCGACAGCGTGCCCTCTTCGTCGCACTGGGTGAGCGTCGTGTCCCACACCGTGCCCCATATCGGCGCGAACACGTTGTAGCGCGGCCAGATGGTGCGGTTGGTGAAGCCGACCTTGTAGCCGCGCGGAACTTCCCCACGCGCGATGCGCAGCTGCCGCACCGCGAGCGCGTGCTGGTAGGCGGTGGCCATGTCGAACGCCGGGTCGCTGGTGAGCGGGGCCTTCCAGAGCCGGCCCTGGTCCAGGTGGTCGAGCAGGTCCTGTGGCGCGAGGGCGGGGTGTGCGGAGCTCATGCGCGCCATCATAGGTTCATGGCGTGGCCCGCACGCGGCCGAACAGGCGGTGCACCTGGCCCCGGATCCACTGGTGCGCCGGGTCCTGCGCCGTGCTCGCGTGCCAGACCAGGCGCACGTCGTAGTTGGGTGAGACCGTGCGCGGCAGTTCCCACACCCGCATGTCCAGCCGTTCGCACACATTGGCCGCGTACATCTGCGGCACGATGGTCAGCAGGTCGGTGTTGAGCGCGAGTTCGGGCAGGGCGCCGAAGTGCCGCGCGCGCAGCACGATGCGGTCGGAGAGCTTCATGCGCACCAGCATCTGTTCCACGCTGCCATGGAAGGTGGCGGTGGGCGAGGCCACCACCAGGGCAGCTTCGGCGAGCTGGCGCGCGCTCAGCGAGCGCCCCGCCTTGCCGTTCGCAGGGCGCCAGCGGGACGATGTCATGGCCACATAGTGTTCGCGAAACAGCAGGTCAGCGCGCACGCCGCGGTGGCGCGGCTGCAGGATGCCGATGGCGAAATCGATCTCGCGCGACTCCAGCGCGGCGGGCACGTCGTCGGCCGCGACCGAGACGTTGGTCAGGTGCGCACGCGGTGCCTGCTTGCGCAACGCCAGCGCCAGCGGCGGCAGGAACATCATTTCGCCCAGGTCGGACAGCGAGGTGCGCCAGCGCATGTCGCTGTGCCCGGGGTCGAAGTCGTCGCGCTCGGTCAGCGTGGCTTCAAGCAACTGCAGCTGTGCCTGCACCTCCGGGGCGATGCGCTCGCACAGGCGGGTCGGCTTGAGCCCGCTGGGCGAGCGCACGAACAGGTCGTCCCGGAAGTGGTCGCGCAGGCGCGACAGCGCATTGCTGGTCGCGGGCTGCGAGAGCGCCAGCGCCTTGCCGGCGGCGGTCACCGAGCCAGTGCGGTGGATGGCGGCGAGCACGCGCAGCAGGTTGAGGTCGAGCTGTCGGAAGTTCATAAGGGTTCACCCGGATTATCCATCCTGTGAATGTCCCACATCTGATCAATCCATTGGTCATATGGCTTGGCGCGGCCTACATTGCTGGCACAACGACAGGAGACCCACGATTGGAACGTTCATTCCACAGCGAGATTGAAGCGCTGAAGCTCGGCGCGGGCGAGACCTTCCATGGCGAGGGCATCCTGGCCGTGACCAAGGCCTTGCTGCAGTCCGGCGTTACCTATGTGGGGGGCTACCAGGGTTCGCCGATCTCGCACCTGCTCGACGTGATGGTGCAGGCCAAGCCCTACATGGACGAACTCGGCGTGCACGTGGAAGCCTGCACCAACGAGAGCTCGGCCGCCGCGATGCTGGCCGCATCCATCATGTATCCGGTGCGCGGAGCGGTCACCTGGAAGTCGGTGGTCGGTACCAACGTGGCGTCCGACGCGCTGTCCAACCTGGCCTCGCCCGGCGTGATGGGCGGTGCCCTGATCGTCGTGGGCGAAGACTACGGCGAGGGTGCCAGCGTGATCCAGGAGCGCACGCACGCCTTCGCCATGAAGTCGGCCCTGTGGCTGATGGACCCCCGGCCCGACCTGCCGACCATCGTGCGCATGACGCAGAAGGCCTTCGAGCTGTCCGAAGCCTCGAACACGCCGGTGATGATGGAGCTGCGCATCCGCGCCTGCCATGTGCAGGGCAGCTTCGTTGCCAGCGACAACATTGCGCCCGCCATTTCCAGCCGCGCGCTGCAGCAGGAGGCCGCGTCCTTCAGCTACGACCGTCTCGCGCACCCGCCGTCCACCTTCCGGCACGAGAAGCACAAGTACGAGGTGCGCATGCCGGCGGCGCGGCGCTTCATCGAAGACGCCGGTTTGAACGAGCGCTTTGACGGTCGCCATGCCGAAGTCGGCCTGATCGTGCAGGGCGGCCTGTACAACACCACCATCCGTGCCCTGCAACAGGCTGGCCTGGCCGATGACACGGGCCGCAGCGACATCCCGATGCTGGTGCTCAACGTGGTCTACCCGCTGGTGCCGGAGCAGATCACCGGTTTCTGCGCCGGCCGGCGCGCCGTGCTGGTGATCGAGGAAGGTCAGCCCGAGTTCATCGAGCAGGACATCGCCACGCAGCTGCGCCGCGCCGACTTGCAGACCCGCCTGCACGGCAAGGACCTGCTGCCCATGGGGGGCGAGTACACCGCCGAGATCCTGCTCAAGGGCCTTGCCGCCTTTGTCGGCGAGCACCTGCCGGCGCTCGACACCTCGGCCGCGCAGGCGTTCGACCGCGAACTCGCCGAGGTGCGCCAGCGCGCACTGACCGAACTCGGCGGCGGTGTGCCCGCGCGCCCGCCCAATTTCTGCACCGGCTGCCCCGAGCGCCCGGTGTTCGCCGCGCTCAAGCTGGTCGAGCGCGAGGTGGGCAAGCTGCACATCTCCACCGACATCGGCTGCCACTCGTTCGCCACCTTCGAACCGTTTTCGTTTGGCAACTCCATCCTCGGCTACGGCATGAGCATGGCGTCCAGTGCGGCGGTGAAGAACTTCTCGGAAAAGCGCCCGATCGCCATCATGGGCGACGGCGGTTTCTGGCACAACGGCCTGCTCTCGGGCGTGAGCTCCACGCTGCTCAACCAGGGCGACGGCGTGCTCGTGATCATGAAGAACGGCTACACCTCGGCCACGGGCACGCAGGAGACCATGTCCACGCCGGCGTCCGAGGCCAAGCGCGTCGCTGAAGGGTCGAGTGCCACGGCCGATGAGATGACGATCGAGAACACGCTCAAGGGCATGGGCGTGAAGTGGATCCGGACGGTGCACAACTACCGCGTGTCGAAGGTGCGCGAGGTGCTCAAGGACGCGGTGAACACGCCCTTCGCCGGCCTCAAGGTGGTGATCGCCGAGGGCGAGTGCCAGCTGGAGCGCCAGCGCCGCCTCAAGCCGATCCGCGCGCGCCGCCTCAAGGAAGGGCTGCGCAGCGTGCGCACCCGCTATGGCGTGGACGAGGACACCTGCACCGGCGACCACTCCTGCATCCGCCTCTCGGGCTGTCCCACGCTCACTGTCAAGCCCGCAGCCGATCCACTGCGCCGCGAGCCGGTGGCGCACGTCACCAATGGCTGCGTGGGCTGCGGCCTGTGCGGCGAGGTGGCTGATGCGGCGGTGCTCTGCCCGTCGTTCCACAAGATCGAGATCGTCACCCACCCGAACTGGTGGGACCGGCTGACCGACCGCTTCAACCGCTTCTTCATCGGCATCCTGCAACCCGCCTGATCTCCCCATGACGACGAGCAATCCTTCCTGCGGCATCCTGATTGCGGCCCTCGGCGGCGAGGGCGGTGGCGTGCTGGCCGACTGGCTGGTGCAGTGCGCACGCCGCCACGGTCTGCCGGTGCAGGCCACCTCGGTGCCCGGCGTGGCGCAGCGCACCGGTGCCACCAGTTACTACATCGAGCTGCTGCGCGAGGCGCTGCCCGCGGGCTCCGCCGCGCCGGTGTTCGGCCTCACGCCGGTGGCCGGTCGGGTGGATGTGGTGGTGGCCAGCGAGTTGCTGGAGGCCGCGCGCATGGTCGAGCGCGGCTTCGTCACCGGCCGCACGACGCTGCTGGCGTCCACGCACCGCGTCTACACCACGCTGGAGAAGATGCACATGGCCGACGGCCGGCAGGACCCGAAGCGCCTGATGGATGCTGCGCGTGCGCTGGCGCGCCAGACCGTGCTGTTCGACATGGAGGCCGTCACCCAGCAGACGGGAACCGTGATCTCCGCCGTGATGTTCGGCGCGCTCGCCGGCGCGGGCGTGCTGCCCTGGCCACGCGCCGTGTGCGAGGACGTGATCCGTGCATCCGGCAAGGGCGTTCAGGCCAGCCTGGCGGGGTTTTCGGCCGCGTTCGACGAGGCGCAGCAGCCGTCGCAGCCCGGACCCGCCGTCTCGCGCGACGCGCTGCAGGTGCTGGCCGAAGCCGATGTGCCGCACGCGCAGAAAAGCGCCTGGACCACGCGCCTGCACGCCTGGCCGGCGTCCGTGCAATTGCTGGCCGCGCACGGCGCGCTGCGCTGCCGTGACTACCAGAACGGCGCTTACTCCGACCACTTCCTGGACCATGTGCAGGGTCTCGTGGACGCGGCGCCACCCGCCGCCGCCGAGGCGCTGGATGAGGCGGTGCGTCACCTCGCGCTGTGGATGTGCTTCGAGGACGTGATCCGCGTGGCCGATCTCAAGACGCGGCGCAGCCGCTATGCGCGCGTGGCCAGCGAGGCGCAGGCGCGCCCGGGCGACATCGTGCGCGTGACCGAACACTTCAAGCCCGGCATCGACGAGGTAGCGGCGGTGCTGCCGCGCGCGCTGGGTCAGTGGCTGGTGGCGCTGGCCACGCGGCGCGGCTGGATGGGCAAGGCCCACGTGGGCCTGCACATCCGCTCCACCAGCCTGTGGGGCTTTCTGATGCTGCGCGGTCTGGCCTGGCTGCGTCCGCTGCGGCCGCGCTCGCTGCGCTACGCCCAGGAGCACGAGACGCTGGCGGTGTGGCTGGATGCGATGCGCCAGGTGCTGCCGCGTTCGCCCGCGCTCGCGCTGGCGCTGGCCGGTCTGCCGCAGGTGCTCAAGGGCTATGGCGACACCCAGGCGCGCGGCCGGTTGAACTACGCGCGGCTGTGGAGCGTGCACGTCGCACCCGTGCTGGAGGGCGGGCTGGACGCCCAGCAGGCCGCCACTGGCCTAAGCGATGCGCTGCGTGCCACACTGGCCGACCCCGAGGGCAAGCTCAACCAGGCGCACCGGCCTGCCGCGAGCACCGCGCAGCCGGTGTTCTGGGCATCCAGGCCCGCGCGCGACAAACCGATCACCCCCGCCGCATGACCCGCCCGTCGTGCGACTTCGCTTGAGCAACGTCAATAACCAGGAGACAAAGACATGAAGCACCGAATCACCCCCACCCTTCGCGCCGTGGCGATCGCCACCCTGCTGCTGGGCGCGCTGGGCGCCCAGGCCCAGGACAAACCGGTCGAACTCAAGTTCGCGCACTGGCTGCCCGCCACCCATCCGCTGGCCAAGCTCGGCTTCGAGCCCTGGGCCAAGTCGGTCGAGGAGGCGTCCAAGGGCTCCATCAAGGTGATGCTCTTCCCGGCGCAGCAACTGGGCAAGGCGGCCGACCACTACGACATGGCGCGCGACGGCATCGCGCAGATGACCTGGGTGAACCCGGGCTACCAGGCCGGCCGCTTCCCGCTGATTGCCGCGGGCGAACTGCCCTTCCTGCTGGGCAAGCCCGGCCCCAGCTCGGCCGCGCTGGACCAGTGGTACCGGCAATACGCCGGCACCGAAATGAAGGACGTGAAGTTCTGCTTCACCCATGTGCACGTCGGCACCTTCCACTCCAAGACACCGATCACCGAGCCCGGCCAGCTCAAGGGCATGAAGATCCGTTCGTCCAACGGCACCGTGGCCCAGACCATGAGCCTGCTGGGCGCCACCAACGTGCAGGTCTCGGCGCCCGAGTCGCGCGACGCGCTGCAGAAGGGCCTGGCCGACGCCATCACCTTCCCCTGGAAGTCCATCATCACCTTCGGCATCGACAAGGCGGTGAAGTACCACACCGACATGCGCTTCTACGCGTCCGATTTCGTCTGGGTGATGAACAAGCCCTGGTACGACGGTCTGGCCGCCGGTCAGAAGAAGGTGATCGACGACCACTGCAACAACGCCTGGGCGGCGCGCGTCGGCGCCGACTGGGGCGACAACGAGGACAGCGGTCGCGAGCAACTCGAGAAGACCGCCGGCCATACGCTGGTGAAGGTCTCGCCTGCGCAGATGGACGCCTGGAAGAAGGCCGTTGAGCCGGTTTACACCGAATGGGTCAAGGCCGCCAGCGCCACCGGCGTGAACGGACAGGCCGCACTCGACGGCCTGCGCAAGGAACTGGCCGCGCGACAGGCCAACTGATGCAGCGGCTGCTGTCGACCGTCGAGACGCTGGCCGCGCTGACGTTGCTCCTGATTGCGCTGCTGACGGCCAGCAACGTGGCGATTCGCTACGCCCTGGGCTGGCAGATTCCCGACTGGTTCGACGGCACGCAGATGCTGCTGGGCATCGCGATGTTCTGGGGCATCGCGCTGGCCACCTGGTACGGCACGCACATCGCGGTGGACCTGTTGTGGGAGTCGGCCGGTGCGCGCGGCAAGCGCGTGATCGACGTCTTCGCCACGCTGGTCACCGTGCTGTTCCTGGTGCCAATGGCCTGGATGGTCTGGGTCAAGGTGGGGGGCACCGGCAGCCAGGGCACGATGGACCTGCGCCTGCCGCTGAAGTGGTTCTACAGCGCGGCCGCGCTGGGAGCGACGGTGGCGGCGGTGCTGGCCGTGGCGCGGCTGGTGCTGCTGCCGATGGGGCGCGCGGCCAGTGCGCATGGCGAGGCCGATGGCGAAGGGGCCGTGCATGGACCGTGATCTGGTGGCCCTGCTGGGTTTTGTCGGCATGTTCGGCCTCATGGCCTTGCGCGTGCCCATCGGCGCGGCCATGGGCATCGCGGGCGTGGCGGGCTTTGCGGCGCTGGCCGGTCTCACACCGGGCCTGAACCTGCTGGCCAACGTGCCGCTTTCGGTGCTGACCGACTACAACCTTATCGTCATCCCGATGTTCATCCTGATGGGAGCCTTCGCCTCGCATTCGGGCATGAGCGCCGAGCTGTTCGCGGCCGGCCGGGCCTGGTTGCACCACCGCCGCGGCGGTCTGGCGCTGGCTTCGGTGGTGGCCTGCGGCGGTTTCTCGGCCATCAACGGCTCGTCGGTGGCCACGGCCGCGACCATGACGCAGGTGGCGCTGCCCGAGATGCGGCGCTCGGGCTACGAACCCGGCATCTCGGCCGGGCTGATCGCCGCCGGTGGCACGCTGGGCATCATGATTCCGCCCTCGGTGATCCTGGTGCTCTACGGGATCATGACCGAGGTCGACATCACCAAGCTCTTTGCCGCCGGCGTGGTGCCGGGGCTGCTCGCGGTGGTGCTGTATTCGGCCGTCGTGGCATTGATCGCGCGCCTTCGGCCCGACTGGATGCCGCGCGGCGAACGCCACGACTGGCGCGAGCGCTTCGCCGCATTGCGGCCGTTGTGGGCGGTGGTGGTGCTGTTCCTGTTCGTGCTGGGCGGCATCTATGGCGGCCTGTTCACGGTCCAGGAAGCGGCGGGCGTGGGGGCGACTGGCACGCTGTTCATCGGCATCGCGCGCGGGCGCCTGCGCTGGCGCGAGATCAAGGCCGCACTGATCAGCGCGCTGCGCGTGTCCTCGGCCATCATGATGATCGTGGTCGGGGCCTACCTGTTTGGCTATTTCCTCACCATCACCCAGTTCACGCAGAACGCGGTGGACACGCTCGTGGGCCTGCCGATCGGGCCCTACGGCGTGCTCGCGCTGGTGATGCTGGGCTACCTCGTGCTGGGCGCGGTGATGGACGAACTGGCCATGCTGCTGCTGACCGTGCCCATCGTGTTTCCGGCCATGGTGCAACTGGGTTTCGATCCCGTGTGGTTCGGCGTGATTGTGGTGATGGCGGTGACCTTCGGCATGATCTGCCCGCCGGTGGGCATGAACGTCTTCGTCATCAACTCGATCGCGCGCGACCTGCCGCTGGGCCACATCTACCGGGGTACGGCACCCTTCATCGCCGCCGACGTGCTGCGCCTGCTCATTCTGTGCGCGTTTCCCGCGCTCTCGCTCTGGCTGCCGGGTTTCATCGAATAGCCTTTGAAGGCGGTGGTGTGGCGCCATGGGCGCTATGCTGCCGCCCATGATGAACACACCCACGCTCGAGATCCAGGAACTCGTGACCGGCGCCGACCCCGCCGCCACGCCCGCCGCGTCCCTCATCGTGCTGCACGGCCTTGGCGCCGACGGCAGCGACTTCGTGCCCATCGCGCAGGAACTCGACCTCGGCGCCATCGGCCCGGTGCGCTTCGTCTTTCCCAGCGCGCCGGTGCGCCCGGTCACGATCAACGGCGGCTACCGCATGCGCGCCTGGTACGACATCCACCCTCCAAGCACGAACCCGGCCGTTCCCCGGCCCGAAGACGAGGCCGGCCTGCGTGCGTCGCAGGACCTGGTGCAAGGCCTGATCGAGCGCGAGATCGCGCGCGGTGTTCCTGCCAGGCGCATCGTGCTCATGGGCTTCTCGCAGGGTTGCGCCATGACGCTGATGACCGGCCTGCGCGCGCCGCATCGCCTGGCCGGCCTGGTGGGTTTGTCGGGCTACCTGCCGCTGGCTGGCACCACAGCCGCCGAGCGCGGCGACGCCAACCGCGACACGCCGATCTTCCTGGCGCACGGTGAGCACGACCCGATGGTGACGATCGACCGCGCCACCGCTTCGCGCGACCTGCTGCAGGCGCTGGGCCACGGCGTCGAGTGGCACAGCTACCCGATGGAGCACTCCGTGTGCGCACAGGAGGTGGCCGACCTTGAGGCGTGGTTGCTGACGGTGCTCCGGACCGCGCCCTGAGTGTTCAATTGCCCGCCTGCAGGAAGCTCAGGAAACGGTCGTCGTTCGCGTACGCCACGTTGACGCGCATCGAGGCTTGTGTGGACTGGCGGTCCGGATAGAACACCGCGCCCGGTGAAATGAAGATGCCCCGCGCGGCCGCGCGGCGCGCCAGTTCGATTTCACCCTGGCCATCGGGTAGCGCGATCCACGCGTAGTAGCCGCCGCTGTACGGGCAGATCAGCCGCAGACCGGCCTGTTCGAGCGCGCGGATCGACTGCCGCTGTGCCGCTTCCAGCCGCGTCTTCAGCCGTGTGAGGTGCCTGCGGTACTGGCCGCCCACGATCAGTTCGCAGACCACGCGCTCGACGAAGTCGGAGGTCGAGACGATGGTCACCATCTTGAGGTCGCACAGGGCGTTGATGATCGGTTGTGGACCGGCAATGAAGCCCACGCGCAGGCCGGCCGATAGCGTTTTGGAGAAGCTGCTCACGTAGATCACGTGTTCGAGCTGGTCCAGCGCCGAGAGGCGCGGCGCGCTGGCCGGCATGAGGTCGGCAAACGGGTCGTCCTCGACGATCTGCACGCCATGCTGCGTGGCCAGCTGCAACAGCCGGTGTGCCTTGGCCAGCGAGATCGAACCCCCGGTGGGGTTGTGCGCCAGCGATTGCGTGAAGAACACCTTGGGGCGGTGCGCCGCGGCCAGCTGCTGCAGCGCGTCCAGGTCGGGGCCGTCGTGCAGGCGTGGCACGCCGACCATCTCCACCTTGGCGAGTTTGAGCTTGCCGAACAGCGGGTAGTAGCCCGGCGAGTCCACCAGCACCACGTCGCCCGGCTCCAGCAGGTGCCGCACGATCAGGTCGAGCGCGTGGTTGGCGCCCTGCGTGAGCAGGACCTGGCCCACCTCGGCCTGGATCGCGCGCTCGTGCAGCAGGCGGGCCACGGTCTGGCGCAGAGGCAGGTAGCCCCAGGGGGTGCCGTAGCCGTGTTCGAGCTGGCCCCAGGTCGTGGCGCGCACGCCGCGCAGGTGGCGGCCGAGTTCGGAACCTTCCATCCACGACGGTGGCGGGCGGCCGTCGCCCACGCGCACCTCGTAGTGCTGTTCCAGCTGCTCGCGCAGCAGCGAGACCACGTCCACCGCCTCGCTCTGGTGCGCGGCGGGAGCCAGCGTCCGCTGGCCCGGTGCCTTGCGCGTGAAGTAGCCGGAGCCCGGGCGCGCCTCGGCATAACCCCGCGCGATCAGGCGGTTGTAGGCCTCGACCACGGTGTTGCGCGACAGCGCTTCCTTCTCCGCGCAGTCGCGGATCGAACGCAGGCGGCTGCCCGCGGGCAGCAGGCCGTTGTCGATGGCGGCGGCCAGGCGCTTGACCAGGGCTTCGACCTTGGTGTCGGGCGAGGGCTGGTCGGGTGGATCGGGTGGGGCAGGCAAGGCTGTCTCCTTGTTTTTATGGGTACAGTTTGTTCATCTGTCACCAAACTGTATCCCTTGTGTGTGGGTTGTGTCGATAGACTTTGTGCAGCCTTGCGGGGCGCGGGAGCCCAACACCCACGCCGCGCGAGACACGCGACCCGCCCGGGCGGGATGAACAAACCAGAATCCAGATGGAGACAAGCCATGACCGATAAGACCGTGCCACGCCGCGCGATGCTCAAGTCCGCCCTCGCCGGGGCCGCCGCCGCGGGCCTTGCCGCGCCGCAGCTGGCCCACGCCCAGTCCACCGTGACCTGGCGCATGCAGGCGCTGTGGGACGGGGGCACCACGCCGCAGAAGTTCGAGGAGCAGTTCGTGGCCCGCGTTGCCGAACTCACTGGCGGGCGCTTCAAGATCAACCTGTTTGCCGCCGGCCAGATCGTGCCCGCCGCACAGGCCTTCGACGCCGTGCGCGGTGGCGCCTTCGAGATGATGAAGACCTTTGACGGCTACGAGGCCGGCAAGATCCCGGCCTTCGCCTTCACCAGCACCATCCCCTTCGGCTTTGCAGAAAGCGACGAGTACGAAGCCTGGTTCTACGAAAAGGGCGGCCTGGAGCTGGCACGCCAGGCCTATGCGCCGGCCGGCCTGCACTACATCGCGCCCACGGTGTATGGCCAGGAGCCGCTGCACTCCAAGGTGCCGGTGCGCAAGATCGCCGACCTCGCCGGCAAGAAGGGCCGCTTCGTGGGCCTCGCTTCGTCGGTGATGGGCGCCTTCGGCGTGGCCGTGACGCCGCTGCCCACGGGCGAGGTTTACTCCGCGCTGGACAAGGGCGTGATCGACATGGCCGACCGGGGCGACCTCACCGCCAACTTCGAGGCCGGGCTGGCCGAGGTGGCCAAGTACGTCGTCGTGCCCGGGTTCCACCAGCCCACCACCGCCACCGCCTACGTGGCCAACCGCACCGCGTTCGACAAGCTGCCAGCCGAGTTCAAAGCGGCGCTGGCCGTCGCGGCGCGCGAGGTCTCGGGCGCGCTGCGCCAGCGCATCCTGGTCAACGACGCGTCGGTGCTCGCGAAGTACAAGGCCAAGGGCTGCGAGATCATCCGCTTCAGCGCGGCCGACATCGCCGCCGCGCGCCCCAAGGCCATCGAGGCCTGGCGCGCCGCCACCAAGGGCGACGCGCTGGCCACGAAGATCCTGGACAGCCAGGTCGCCTTCATGAAGGAACTCGGCCTGCTGGCCTGACCGAGCCGCGCCCCGCGCAGCGGGGCGCCTTCTTCCGCGCACCGAGGAATCCGCCATGCCAGTCTGGCTGTCCGTGGCCACGTCGGCCATCACGCGCCTGAACCGCGCCATCTTTCACCTCACCGTCTGGCTCATGGCCATCGTGGTGCCCGTGATGCTGTACGAGGTGGTGCGGCGCTACGCGTTCAACGCACCCACGGTCTGGGGCATGGAGCTCGCGGTGCTGCTGTTTGGTCCGTACTTCCTGCTGGGCGGGCCGTACCTGCTGCACCTGCGCGGCCACGTCTCCCTGGATCTCGTGCGCCAGCGGCTCGACGCCGCCTGGCAGCGCCGCATGGATCTCGTCAACTTCCCCGTGATCATGCTGTTCTGCGCCATCCTGCTGTATTTCAGTGCGCCCGCCGCGTGGAGCGCGTGGGAATACCGCGAGACCAGCTTCTCGGCCTGGAACCCGCCCATCTGGCCGGCCAAGGCCATGGTGCCGCTGGCGCTGGCGCTCATGCTGCTGCAGGCGCTGGTGGAGTTCTGCCGCGTGCTCTACCGCGCGGATGGTGAGTTGTCTTCGACCGAAGTGGAATCGGCGCACCCATGAGCCCGAACACCATCCTGCTGCTGATGTTCGGCAGCCTCACGCTGTTCATGCTCACCGGCCTGCCCATCGCCTTCGTGCTGGGAGGCCTGTCGCTGCTGTTCATCGTCACGTTGTGGGAACCCAGCGCCGTGATCGTGCTGGTGCTGCAGATCTTCGACACCATGAAGTCGGAGTCGCTGCTGGCGATTCCGCTGTTCATCCTGATGGCCTGCATCCTTCAGCGCTCGGGCGTGATCGAGGCGCTCTACAAAGCCATGGAGATGTGGTTCGGCCGGCTGCGCGGCGGTCTGGCCATCGGCACCGTGATCATCTGCGTGGTGATGGCGGCCATGACCGGCGTGGTCGGCGCGGCCGTGACGGCCATGGGCATTCTCGCCCTGCCGGAGATGCTGCGCCGCGGCTACAAGCCGCAGCTGGCGCTGGGCACCATCTGCGCCTCGGGCACGCTGGGCATCCTCATTCCGCCTTCTGTGCTCACCATCGTTTACGCGGTGACGGCGCAGATATCCATCGGCCAGATGCTGATCGCCGGCATCATTCCGGGCCTGCTGCTGGCCAGCCTCTACATCGCCTACCTGCTGGTGGTGGGCTGGCTCAAGCCCGAGTGGGTGCCGCTGGACCGCAGCCTGGCCCAGGTGCCGCTGGGCACCAAGCTGCGCGCGCTGCGCTCGCTGGTGATCCCGGCCATGCTGATTGTGATGATCCTGGGCTCGATCTTCTTCGGCATCGCCACCCCCACCGAATCTGCGGCCGTGGGCGTGGCCGGCGCCATGATCCCGTCGCTGCTGGGCCGTAGGCTGCGCCTGGGCATGCTGCGCGAGGCCGGCATCGACGCGCTCAAGGCCACTTCGATGATCCTGTGGATCACGCTGGGGGCCAAGGCCTATGTGGCGATCTTCACCGGCCTGGGCGGCGCGGACACGCTGCTCGAATTCATCAAGGGCATGGAGGTCAACCGCTGGTGGGTGCTGGGCGCCATGATGCTGCTGCTGGTGTTCCTGGGCACCGTGCTCGACGAACTCGGCATCATCCTGCTGACCGTGCCGGTGTTCCTGCCCATCGTGCGCCTGCTCGGTTTCGACGAGCTCTGGTTCGGCGTGCTGTTCGCCATCACGATCCAGATGGGCTACATCAGCCCGCCTTTTGGCTACACGCTGTTCTACATCAAGGGCACGCTGCCCAGGCACATCGGCATGGGCGCGGTGTACCAGGGCGTCATCCCCTTCTTCATCCTGCAGCTGGTGGGCCTGCTGATCTGCGCCGCCTTCCCCGACCTCGTCACCTTCCTGCCGAAGCTCATGGCTTCGCGCTGACCGCCTTTCCTGTCTTCCTTCGCTTCTTCCAAGGTTCGCACCATGAACACCGCATCGCCTTCCAGCCGCATCGGCGGCTTTCACAAGCTCGGCGTGGCCGAGCGCATCGAACGCGTGGCCCGGTTCGCCGGACTCGCGGTCGACGACCAGGTCCACCTGAGCGACACCGGCAACCTGCCGGTCGAGACCGCCGACCACATGATCGAGAACTTCGTCGGCACCATGAACATTCCCATGGGCGTGGCCACCAACCTGCGCATCGATGGCCGTGACCGCCTCGTACCCATGGCCACCGAAGAATCGTCGGTGGTGGCGGCCGTGTGCAACGCCGCGCGCCAGAGCTACGACGCGGGCGGCTTCATCACCTCCATGTCGGGCACGCGCATGATCGCGCAGGTCCAGCTCACCGGCGTGTCGGACCCGCAGCACGCGCGCATCCGCATCCTGGAGCGCCTGGAGGACATCCGCGCCATGTGCGACGCCTGCGACCCGGTGCTGGTGAAGCTCGGAGGTGGCTTCCGCGATCTGGAGGTGCGCGTGATCGACACGCGCGGCGGCGCCATGGTAATCACGCACATCATCGTGGACACGCGCGATGCCATGGGCGCCAATGCGGTCAACACCATGGCCGAGAAACTCGCGCCGCATATCGCGCAATGGACTTCGGGCCGCACCAACCTGCGCATCCTCTCCAACCTGGCCGACCAGCGCCTGGCGCGCGCGCGCTGCGTGTGGCCGCTCGATGCCATCGGCGGCGCCGAGGTGCGCGACGCCATGCTCTCGGCCTACCACTTTGCCGACGCCGACCCTTACCGCGCGGCCACGCACAACAAAGGCATCATGAACGGCGTGAGTGCGGTGGTGCTCGCCACCGGCAACGACACCCGCGCGGTGGAGGCCGGTGCGCACGCGTATGCCGCGCGCGGCGGGCGCTACGCCAGCCTCACCACCTGGGAAGCCACCGCCAGCGGTGATCTCGCGGGCGCGATCGAGTTGCCCATGGCGGTGGGCCTGGTGGGCGGCGCCACCAAGGTGCATCCCACGGCACGGCTGGCGCTGAAGATTCTCGGTGTGGCCTCAGCCGAGGAACTCGCCCGCATCATCGCGGCGGTCGGCCTGGCGCAGAACTTTTCGGCCCTGAAGGCCCTGGCCACCACAGGCATCCAGAAAGGCCACATGGCCCTGCACGCGCAGAACGTCGCCATGATGGCCGGGGCGCTGGGCGAGGAAATCGACCACGTGGCCCAGGCGCTGGTGGCCCAGGGCGCCGTGCGCATCGACGTGGCCGAGGTCGAGCTCGGCCGCCTGCGCGGGCGCTGAGCCGCGGCTACCGCATCGCCGCGGGGCGGCGCCCGGGCCAGCGCCGCCACAGCGACTGGCCCAGCCGAACGGCCGCGCTGCCATACAGCAGCAGCGCCAGCGCCAGCCCGATCAGGGGCAGCGCCACGAAGACCCAGCCGGTCAGGTGCTCGCCGCCCAGCAGCACTCCCACGCACAGCGCCACCACCGGGTTGACGAACGAGTAGCTGCCCGCGAGCGCGGCCGAGGTGTTCTTCAGCAACCAGAGGTAGGCGTTGAGCGTGACCATGGTGCCCATCACCACCAGATAGAACCAGGCCAGCAGCGAGGCGAGCGAGACCTGCTGCCAGGCCACCGTGCGCGCGCCCGGTTCCCAGAGCCAGGCCACCGCGATGCCGAGCAGACCGCCCAGCAGCCACTGCGCGCTCGAGGCCATGGCCGGCGGCGGCAGTGGGAGCCGGCGCGACGCGTAGGAACCCAGGCTCCAGGCCAGCGGCGCGCCGAAGGCGCACAGGGTGCCTGGCAGCGTGGTCGAAAAATCGCCTTCCAGCGCGAGCAGCAGCGCGCCCGCCGCGCCCAGCACCAGACCGATCCAGCTGGTGAGCGGCACACGCTCGCCGCCCCAGCGTGTCCACAGCGCGAGCCACATCGGCATGGTGGTCACCACGGTGGCCATCAGCCCGGAGCCGATGCCCAGCTTCTGCGCCAGCACCACCAGCGCCATCGCGGCAAAGGCCATCAGGCTGCCGATGAGCGCGCTGGCACGCCACTGTGCAGCGGTCGGCCAGGCCTGGCCCTGCCAGCGCGCGATGCCCAGCATGAGCGCGCCCGCGAGCAGGAAACGCGCGCCGTTCATGAGCACGGGCGGCAGGGTCTGCATCGCCACGCCGAGCGCAAAGTAGGTCGTGCCCCAGACCAGGTAGACGATCAGCAGGGCGCAGGCCAGGCGCAGCGTTTGGCGATCCAGGGCCTTGGGGTTGAAAATGGAAGGCATTTTCAGTTGTGCTTGGGATAATTTCCGGCAGCAAGCCGATTTTCCGTGTTTTTATCAGATCATTGAAGAAATGCAAGCAAATATTCAGCTCGATGAGATGGACGCCAGAATTCTTACGGCCTTGAGCGTGGACAGCCGCCGTTCCTACGCCGACGTCGCCTCCGAGGTGGGCCTGTCCACCGCCGCCGTTCATGAGCGCGTGAAGAAGATGGTCGAACGCGGTGTGATCGAACGCTTCTCGCTGCGCGTCGACCCCGACCGCGTGGGCCTGCGCTTCACCGCCTTCGTGGCGATCCGCAACGACGGCGGCGTGCACTGCCGCGAAGTCGCGCCGCGCCTGCGTGAGCTGCCCGAGGTGCTGGAGCTGCACAGCGTGGCTGGCGAACACGACTTTCTGGCCAAGATCCGCACCACCCACGCGCGCGCGCTGGAAGAGGTGCTCTACAAGATCAAGGCCATCCCGGGCGTGGCGCGCACCACCAGCACCGTGGTGCTCAACACCGAGTTCGAGGACCGGCCGCTGCGCCTGCCGGGCAGCGGCGGGGTCTGAAGCTTCAGGCCTTGCGCGCCGCCTCGGCCAACTGCCCAGCCAGCCGGTTGTGCCGCTCCACCAGCGGCGCCAGGTCGACGGTGGTCAACCGGCCTTCGCGCACCACCACCCGGCCGTTGACCACGGTGTACGCGGCTTGTGGGCTCGCGCACAGCAGCAGGCTGCCCACCGGGTCGTGCACCGCGCCGCCGGCGAAGCCGAGCGTGCGCAGGTCGAACAGCGCGAGGTCGGCGCACATGCCGACGGCCAGGTGGCCGATGTCCTTGCGCCCGAGCACCTCGGCGCCGCCGCGCGTGGCCATGTGCAGCGCGTCGCGCGCGGTCATCTCGGCCGGGCCGAGGTCGCAGCCGAAGAAGGTCTTGCCATTGCGCGTCTCGGGCGCTTGCTGCGCGCGGCCCACGCGCGCGAGCAGCAGGGCCTGGCGGGCTTCGTTGACCATGTGCGCGCCGTCGTTGCTGGCGCTGCCATCCACGCCCAGGCCCACGGGCACGCCGGCGTCCAGCATGCGGCGCACCGGCGCGATGCCCGATGCCAGGCGCATGTTGCTGCAGGGGCAGTGCGCCACGCCGGTGCGGCTGGCGGCGAAGAGCGAAATGCCTTCGTCGTCGAGCTTCACGCAGTGCGCGTGCCACACGTCGTCGCCGAGCCAGCCCAGGTCGTGCGCGTACTGCGCAGGGGTCTTGTTGAATTTTTCCAGGCTGTAGGCGATGTCGTGGTCGTTCTCGGCCAGATGCGTGTGCAGCCGCACGCCCCGGCCGCGAAACGAACGGGCCAGCGCGGCGCTCTCGCGCATCAGGTCGGGGCTGACGGAAAACGGCGAACACGGTGCCAGCGCCACCTGCAGCATGGCGCCGTGGCGCGGATCGTGCCAGGTCTCGATCAGGCGCTGGCTGTCCTTCAGGATCGCGTCCTCGCGTTCCACCACCTCGTCGGGCGGCAGGCCGCCCGCGCTCGCGCCCACACTCATGCTGCCGCGCGTGGCCATGAAGCGCATGCCGATCTGCTGCGCGGCCTCGATGCTGTCTTCCAGCCGCACGCCATTGGGGTAGATGTAGAGGTGGTCGCTGCTGGTGGTGCAGCCGCTCAAAAGCAACTCGGCCATGGCCACCTGCGTGGACACCTGCACCATCTCGGGTGTGAGGCCGGCCCAGATCGGGTACAGGCCGCGCAGCCAGCCGAACAACTCGGCGTTCTGCACGCTCGGTACCGCCCGCGTGAGTGATTGGACCATATGGTGGTGCGTGTTCACCAGGCCGGGCGTGACGAGATGGCCGCGCGCGTCGATCACCTCGTCGGCTTCGTCGCGCAGCGCCGGAGGCAGCTCCGCCGCCAGACCGATCCATTCGATGACGTTGCCGCGCACGAACAGGCTCGCACCAGCCAGTTCGGTACCGCTGGCCAGGTCGTCGTCGTTCAGCGTGGCGATGCAGGTGGCGTTTTGAATCAACAGCGTGCTCATGGCGTGTCCTTCAGCCAGTAGCCCGGCCGTGCGTAGATTTTCCTGAGGTGGTCGATGAAGAAGCGCACCTTGGCCGGCAGATGCCGCTGCTGCGGGTAGACGGCCAGGATGTCGTAGGCGGGCAGGGCGAATGCGTCGAGCACGGTGACGAGTTCGCCGCGCTGCAGCTGGGCCTGGATCTCCCAGGTGCTGCGCCAGCCCAGGCCCAGGCCCTCGCTCACCCATCGGTGCAGCAGTTCGCCGTCGTTGCAGTCCAGGTTGCCGTCCACGCGCACAGTCACTGTCTTGCCGTCCTGCTGGAAGTACCAGCCGCGTTGCTGGCCGCCCTGCAGGTTGAACGCGAGGCAGTTGTGGTCCTTCAGGTCGTCCAGCGTCGCGGGCTTGCCGTGCTTGCGGAAGTAGGCCGGCGTGCCACACACCACGCGCTGGTTGGTGGCCAGGCGGACCGCGACGAAGTTGGGGTCGATCGCACCGCCGATGCGCAGGCCCAGGTCATAGCCCTCGCGCACCAGATCGACCACGCGGTCGGTGAGGTTGAAGGAGATCTTCACCTCCGGATGGGCCTTGAGGAAGGCGCTCGCGTGGGGCGCCACGTGCAGCCGCCCGAACGCCGCCGGCGCCGACACCACCAGGTGGCCGCTGGCGCGGTGCTTCTGCGCCGAAACCGTGGCCTCGGCCGCCGCCCATTGGGCCAGCAGCGCGCGGCACTCATCGAGGTAGCGCGCGCCCTGTTCGGTGAGCGCCAGGCGCCGCGTGGAGCGGTGGATGAGCTGTGTGCCCAAGCGGCGCTCCAGCGCGTCGATGCGCCGACCCATCATCACCGGCGTGATGCCCGCGTGCAGCGCGGCCGCGGCCAGGCTGCCGTGCTCCATCGCGAGCACGAAGGCCTCGATTTCCTTGAAACGGTCCATGGCGGCATGGTAACGCCGTCGCTGCCCGATTGCATACCTGGAGTATCGAATCAAAGTACCGCCATTGCCATTCCCTGCAGAGCGGGTTCTCCCTAGCATCGAACCCAGTCCATCAACCCAGGTAAGGAATCGCATCATGGCCCGAATGACCGCGGCGCAGGCCGCCATCTGTGTGCTGGAGAAGGAAGGCATCACGCAAGCCTTCGGCGTGCCCGGCGCCGCCATCAACCCGTTCTACGCCGCCATGCGACAGCGCGGCAGCATCGCCCATATCCTGGCGCGACACGTGGAAGCCGCCTCGCACATGGCAGAGGGCTACACCCGCGCGCGCGCCGGGAACATTGGTCTGTGCATCGGCACCAGCGGCCCGGCCGGCACCGACATGATCACCGGCCTGTATTCGGCGCAGGCGGACTCCATCCCCATCCTCTGCGTCACCGGGCAGGCGCCGCGCGCGCGGCTCTACAAGGAAGACTTCCAGGCGGTGGACATCGAGAGCATCGCCAAGCCGGTCACCAAGTGGGCGGTGACGGTGCGCGAGCCCGCGCTGGTGCCGCGCGTGTTCCAGCAGGCCTTCCACCTCATGCGATCCGGCCGCCCCGGCCCGGTGCTGATCGACCTGCCGTTCGACGTGCAGATGGCCGAGATCGAATTCGACCCCGACACCTACGTGCCCCTGCCGGTCTACAAGCCCGCCGCCAGTCGCAAGCAGGTGGAGAAGGCACTGGACATGCTGGCCGCGTCCACCAAGCCGCTGATCGTGGCCGGTGGCGGCATCATCAACGCCGACGCGGCCGACCTGCTCGTGCAGTTCGCCGAACTCACCGGCGTGCCGGTGATTCCCACGCTCATGGGCTGGGGCACCATCCCCGACGACCACCCGCTCATGGCCGGCATGGTCGGGCTGCAGACCAGCCACCGCTACGGCAACGCGACGATGCTCGCGAGCGACTTCGTGCTTGGCATCGGCAACCGCTGGGCCAACCGTCACACCGGCTCGGTCGAGACCTACACCAAAGGCCGCACGTTCGTGCACGTGGACATCGAGCCGACGCAGATCGGGCGCGTGTTCGAGCCGGACTTCGGCATCGTCTCCGACGCCAAGGCCGCGCTGGAGCTGTTCGTTCAGGTGGCGCGCGAGCGCAAGGCGGCGGGGCACTGGCCGAGCTACGCCAGCTGGGCCGGCCGCTGCGCCGAGCGCAAGCGCAGCATGCTGCGCCAGACGCATTTCGACCAGATCCCGATGAAGCCGCACCGCGTCTACGAGGAGATGAACCAGGTGTTCGGCCGCGACACGGTTTACGTCAGCACCATCGGCCTGTCGCAGATCGCGGGCGCGCAGTTCCTGCACGTCTACGGCCCGCGCCAGTGGATCAACTGCGGCCAGGCCGGCCCGCTGGGCTGGACGCTGCCGGCCGCGCTGGGCGTGGTCGTGTCCGACCCGACGAAGAACGTGGTGGCGCTCTCGGGCGACTACGACTTCCAGTTCCTGATCGAAGAGCTCGCGGTGGGCGCGCAGTTCAACCTGCCCTACGTGCACGTGCTGGTGAACAACGCTTACCTCGGCCTCATTCGCCAGAGCCAGCGCGGCTTCGACATGGACTACTGCGTGCAGCTCGCCTTCGACAACCAGAACATGGCCGCCGACACGGAGGGCCTGCGCGGCTATGGCGTGGACCATGTCGCCGTGGTGGAGGGGCTGGGCTGCAAGGCGCTGCGCGTGACCGACCCCGCGAAGCTGCAGGGCGCCTTGCGCGAGGCGCAACAGCTGGCCGCCCGGCACCGCGTTCCGGTGGTGGTGGAATGCATACTGGAACGCGTGACCAACATCGCCATGGGCACCGAGATCGACAGGATCAACGAATTCGAGCCCATCGACTGCCGCGCCCCACAAGGCCTGGAAACGGTCGGTCTGCTCGACTGATTCCGAACCACCCACCGAGGACAACCCCCATGCCGAAGTTCGCCGCCAACCTCTCCATGCTCTGGAACGAGCTGCCCTTCCTCGACCGCTTTGGCGCCGCCGCGCGCGCGGGCTTCCAGTCGGTCGAGTTCCTGTTTCCCTACGACTTCCCTGCCGAAGTGATCGCGCAGCGACTGAAGGACCACAGCCTGCAACTGGTGCTGCACAACATGCCGCCCGGCGACTGGGCCGGCGGCGAGCGGGGCACGGCTTCGCTGCCGGGACGAGAGGACGAATTCCGCTCCGGCGTCACGCAGGCGCTGCACTACGCGTCGACCCTGGGCACGCCCCACCTGCACTGCATGGCCGGTATTCCGCCTGCGGGCGTGAGCGAGGCGCAGGCGCGTGCCACGCTGGTGGGCAACCTGCGTTTCGCCGCGGACGCCGCGCAAAAACAAGGCGTGCGCCTGCTGCTCGAACCCATCAACCATTTCGACATGCCGGGCTTCTTCGTCAACCGCCCGCGCCAGGCCATTGCGCTCATGGACGAGGTCGGATCGGACAACCTGTTCCTGCAGTACGACATCTACCACGCGCAGCGCATGGAAGGCGAGCTGATCAACACCATCAAGGACTTGCTGCCGCGCATTGCGCACATGCAACTGGCCGACACACCCGGGCGTCACGAGCCGGGCACCGGTGAAATTCACTATCGCCATGTGTTCGATGCCATTGACGCCATGGGCTACCGCGGCCACATCGGCTGCGAATACAAGCCACGCGACGCGGGCCCCGGCGGCACCGACAGGGGCCTGGCCTGGGTGGCCGCGCACGGCCAGAAGCTGCAGACACGCGAAGGAGTGCCCGCATGACGGACAAGAACGGACTCCAGGTCGGCTTCATCGGCCTGGGCATCATGGGCGCGCCCATGGCGCTGAACCTGCTCAAGGCCGGCCACCGGCTCTTCGTGGCCAGCCGCGGCAAGATCCCGGCGGCCTTTGCCGAACAGGGCGCGACGGTCTGCACCAACGCCACCGAAGTCGCGCGGCGCGCCGACATCGTCATCTGCATGGTGCCCGACACCCCGCACGTGGAGGACGTGCTGTTCGGCGAGACCGGCGTGGCCAAGGGTTTGAACAAAGGCAAGCTGGTGATCGACATGAGCTCGATCAGTCCCACGGCCACCAAGGCCTTCGCGCAGAAGATCAACGCGCTCGGCTGCGACTACCTGGACGCGCCGGTCAGCGGTGGCGAGGTGGGCGCGAAGGCCGCCAGCCTCACCATCATGGTCGGCGGTCCGCAGACTGCCTTCGACCGTGCCCGGCCGCTGTTCGACGCCATGGGCAAGAACATCACGCTCGTGGGTGGCAATGGCGACGGCCAGACCACCAAGGTGGCCAATCAGATCATCGTGGCGCTCAACATCGAAGCCGTGGCCGAGGCCCTGTTGTTCGCCAGCAAGGCCGGCGCCGACCCGGCCAGGGTGCGCCAGGCGCTGATGGGCGGCTTCGCGGCCAGCCGCATTCTGGAGGTGCATGGCGAGCGCATGGTCCAGCGCAGCTTCAACCCGGGTTTCCGCATCGAACTGCACCAGAAGGACCTGAACCTCGCGCTGCAGGGCGCGAAGGAACTCGGCGTGAGCCTGCCGCACACGGCAAGCGCGGCCCAGCTCATGCAGAGTTGTGCGGCGCATGGCATGGCCGGGCTGGACCATTCGGCGCTCTGCCGCAGCCTGGAGCTGATGGCCAGGCATGAGATCGCCCCCGCGCCGGGCTGACGCCCGTCACCCCCTTCCGGGGGCAACACCAGCGGCCCGGCAAAGCCGGTTCCGCGGTGTTCCTGGGGGGTAACGCGCGCTGGAGGATCGCTAGACTACGCCACGATGTCTCAATTCCAACAGTCCCCCTCTCTGGCCGACCCCCGCGCCCTGCTGCGCCACCTCTACGACGTGGCGGTGCAGCGCGCATTGCCCCTGCACAACACCGCTGCCGCCCTGCCGCCGCCGCCCAGGGGCCGCACCCTGGTGCTGGGCGCAGGCAAGGCCGGTGGCGCGATGGCGCAGGCGGTGGAGGCCTTGTGGCCGGCCGACGCGCCGCTCTCGGGCCTGGTCGTCACGCGCTACCACCACACGCCACCGCGCCCCGAAGGTCTGGCGCAGCGCATCGAGGTGGTGGAGGCCTCACACCCCGTGCCCGATGCGGCCGGGCTCGAAGCGGCGCAGCGCATCCTTCAGCTCACGCAAGGGCTCACGGCCGACGACCTGGTGCTCTGCCTCGTCTCCGGCGGCGGCTCGGCCCTGCTCACGCTGCCTTGCGAAGGGCTCACGCTGGAAGACAAGCAGCGCATCAACCGCCAGCTGCTGGAGAGCGGCGCGCACATCGGCGAAATGAACACCGTGCGCAAGCACCTCTCTGCCATCAAGGGCGGGCGCCTGGCGGCGGCCTGCGCACCCGCGCGCGTGGTCACGCTGACCATCAGCGATGTGCCGGGCGACGACGTGAGCGTGATCGCCAGCGGCCCCACCGTGGCCGATGCCTCCACCTGCCGCGAGGCGCTGGACATCCTGCGCCGCTATGGCATCGAAGTGCCCGCCGCCGTGCGCGAGCAACTCGACAGCGGCGCGCTCGAAACCCCCAAGCCCGGCGACCCGCGCTTGCAGGGACACACGGTGGAACTCATCGCCACGCCCCAGCAGAGCCTGGAGGCGGCGGCCGACGCCGCGCGCGCGCTGGGCCTGAACGTGGTGGTGCTGAGCGACGAGATCGAGGGCGAGTCGCGCGAGGTGGGCAAGGTGCACGGCGCGCTGGCGCGTTCCACCGCGCTGGGCCGCAGCAGCTTCCAGAAACCCTGCGTGATCCTCAGCGGCGGCGAGACCACGGTCACCGTGCGCCCCCGCGCCGAGGGCCAGGCCCGGGGTCGGGGCGGGCGAGCGGGCGAGTTCTGCCTGGGCCTGGCGCAGGCCCTGGGCGGGCAGGCCGGTGTGTGGGCCCTGGCGGCCGACACCGACGGCATCGACGGGGTGGAGGACAATGCGGGTGCGCTGGTGACGCCCGACACCCTGTCCCGAGCCGGCGCACAAGGTCTGAAGGTCACCGACCACCTGGCCCGCAACGATGCCTACGGCTTCTTCGAGCCGATGGGCGACCTGGTCATCACCGGGCCCACGCACACGAACGTGAACGACTTCCGGGCGGTGCTGGTGCTCTGACACCCGTCTGTCCGGGCAGGTGCTGACCGGGCGGACCCACCACAGGATGTCGAACAGCGCCCGCGAGGGTGCCAAGGAACGTTTTCTTGCGCAGCAACTTCAACCGATCCGCACTGGTGCGCCAGCTCGCGGGCTGGCTGCCGGCCCCGTCGGAAGCCCCCAGGCAGGACATCGCCGAGCGCCTGGGCCCGTGGCTCAACGTGGCCGACGCCATTGCGCTGCATGCGGCGCTGCAGGCGCTGCCGGGCGTGAAGGCGGCGCGGCGCACGTCCCGCGTCCCTGCGGGCGAAGCGCGGGCCGGGCTGGAACGGGTGCGCGACACGCTGAGCCGCGCCATTGCCGCGCCACCCGCGCTCGCCATCACCGCGGACGACGCGGAGTTCGCTCCCCACCACCAGCGCTGCCTGGACCAGCAGCGCCGCATGGAAATGGCCATCGACGCGCTGCGCGATCACCTGCGCCGCAGCCTGGCCCAGGCCTCGCCCCGGCTGGCGCAGCTCGCCACGCTCGACGCCACGCTGGACCAGATGCTCGGCGGGCGCGAGCAGAAGCTGCTGGCCGGCGTGCCAGCCTGGCTCAAAGCGCGCTTCGAACAACTGCGCCAGTCGCGCCCCGATGACTGGCCGCCCCTTTTTGAACACGAACTCCAGCAGACCTTGCTGGCCGAGCTGGACCTGCGGCTGCAGCCCCTGCTGGGCCTGGTCGAGGCGCTGGAAGCCGCACCTGCCACGAACTGAATGCCTGCCATGAACGACAGCCCCACCGCCCACCGCCTGTTCCTGATCCTCGCCTTCGTCCTGGGCCTGCTCGCCATCGTCTGGGTGGGCGTGGGCTTCGTCGGCACCGGTGGCACCGCCCTGGCCATGACGGTGCTCATCGGCGGCGTCTATCTGGTGGGCGCGCAGGAGATCCGGCGCTTTCGCCAGGTCACCGCGTCGCTGGCGGGTGCCCTGGCCAGCGTGCCGCAGCCGCTGGACAAGCTCGGCGACTGGCTCGCGCGCAGCGTGCCGCCCGCGCTGCGCCACGGCGTGCGCCAGCGCATCGAGGAGGGGCGGGGCGCGCTGCCGGGTCTGGCGCTCACCCCCTACCTCATCGGCCTGCTGGTGATGCTGGGCATGCTGGGCACCTTCCTGGGCATGGTCGTCACCTTCAAGGGCGTGCTGTTCACGCTCGAAGGCTCGGCCGACCTGCAGGCGATCCGAGCGGCGTTGGCCACGCCGATCAAGGGGCTGGGTCTGGCCTTCGGCACGTCGGTGGTGGGCGTGGCCACTTCGGCCATGCTCGGCCTCATGGCTGCCCTGAGCCGGCGCGAGCGCCTGGCCGTGGTGCGCCAGCTCGACGCGCTGGCCGCGACCGTGTTCCACCCGTTCTCGCTCGCGCACCAGCGCCAGGCCACCTTCACCGCGCTGCAGCAGCAGGCCGGCGCGCTGCCGGCCGTGGCCGGTCAGCTGCAGGCGCTGGTGGAACAGATCGAGCGCCGCAGCCAGCAGCTTGACGAGCAGATGCTGGCGCGCCAGACGCAGTTCCACCACGAGGCCCGCGAGGCCTACAGCGGTCTGGCCAGCGCGGTGGAGCGCTCGCTCAAGGACAGCCTGGCCGCCAGCGCCCGCGCGGCGGGCGAGAGTCTGCAGCCGGTGGTGGCGCAGGCCATGTCCGCCGTGGCCGAAGAATCCTCCCGCCTGCATGAGCGCACACAGGCGCTCGCGCAATCGCAGATCACACACACGGCCGAACGGCTGGAGGCGTTCACCGCCGCCTTCGAGCAGCGCTGCAGCGCACTGCTGGACCGCGTGCAGGACACCGTGACCCGCTCGCACGAGACGCACCGCAACGCCAGCCAGCAGCAGCAGGCCGCCTGGGCGCAATCGCTGCAGGCCCTGGCCACCACGCTGCAAGCCGAGTGGCGGCAGGTCGGCGCGCAGAGCATGGCGCAGCAGCAGGCGGCGCTGCAGGCGCTGGAGCAGGCCGCCTCCCTGTGGCGCGACGAACTTGCCAGCCTGCGCGGCGAAGAGGCGGCGCGTGGTGAGGCCGCCCTGCGGCGCATGGGAGACCTGCAGACCGCGCTGAACGAGCAGGTCTCCACCCACCTGGCGCAACTGGGCACGGCGCTCGAAGCGCCCATGGCGCGGCTGCTGGACAGCGCCGCCGAAGCGCCGAAGGCGGCGGCCGAGGTGATCGCTCAGCTGCGTGGCGACATGAGCCAGCTCACCGAACGCGACAACGCCGCACTGCGGGAACGCGCCGCGCTCATGCAGAACATCGACGCCCTGCTGCAGACCGTGCAGCAGGCTACCGGCGAGCAGCGCGCCGCCATCGAGTCGCTCGTCGGCTCGGCCAGCGCCGTGCTCGACCAGGTGGGTCGCCAGTTCGCCGAAACCGTGGGCGCGCAGGCGGTGCGCGCCGAAGAGATGGCCGCGCAGGTGAAGGGCAGCGCGGTCGAGCTCGCCAGCCTGGGCGAGGCCTTCGGCCATGGCGTGCAGCTGTTCAGCAGCACGAACGAAAAGCTCATCCAGAGCCTGCAGCGCATCGAGGGCGCCGTCAGCCAGTCCATCGCGCGCAGCGACGAGCAACTGGCCTACTACGTGGCGCAGGCGCGCGAGGTGATCGACCTCAGCATCAGCGCGCAACAGGGCATCGTGGAAGACCTGCGCCGGCTGCGCGGCCCCGTGGCCACCGAAAGAAGGGCGGCGTGATGACCGGCCTGGACGACCGCCACCTCGACCTGACCGGACTCGGCGACGACGACGGCACCGACCGTACCTCCCCGGTGTGGGCTGTGTTCGGCGACCTCATGTCGGGCCTGGTGGGCGCCTTCGTGCTCATACTCGTTGGCGTGCTCGTGTTGCAGATGGACCTCGTCGCCAGCCTGCAGGCCGAGGTGCTCAAGCGCCAGCAGGAGGAGCAGCGCCGCATGGCGCTGGAGAAGGCGCTGGCCATTCCACTGCAGAACGGTCGCGTCACGCTGGACAACGGCCGCATCGGCATCAGCGGCAGCGTGTTGTTCGCGCTCAACTCCGATGAACTGCGCCCCGAGGGCCGGCAGATTCTCAAGAGCCTGGTGCCGCCGCTGCAGGTGTACCTGGGCGAACGCGACGAACTGCTGATGGTCAGCGGCTTTACCGACGACCGCCCGGTGCAGGCGAGCAACCAGCGCTTCGCCGACAACCTCGAACTCTCGGCCCAGCGCGCGCTCACCGTGACCCGCGCGCTCATCCAGGAAGGCATGCCGCGCGATCGCGTCTTCAGCGCCGCCTTCGGGGCCGAACAGCCCGTGGCCAGCAACGCGGAGGAAAAGGGCAGGGCGCTCAACCGGCGGGTGGAGATGGCGCCCGTGCCCCGGGCTTCACCTGCACAGGGAGCCCCGCGTGAGTGACGCCCGCCCCGAGCGCGCCGGAGCGCCGACCCAGGCCTCGGCCAACGCCGCGGCGCCGTCTCCGCTCGTCCTCCTCAACCGGCACATCAGCGAGATCACCGGCATTCCTCCTGGCACCACCCCGGAGCTCAGGAGCGCCCGCGCCTTTCGTGAGACCTGGTCGCGCATCGCGGCCGAGGACGAGGTGACGGAGGCCGTGCAACGGGGCCCCGACAACGCCGGCCCGCTCAATTCCCACATGCTCGTGCTGCGCACCCTGGGTCTGCTGCGCGAGCTCTCGCCCGACTACCTGCGCCGCTTCCTGGCCCACGCGGACACGCTGTTGTGGCTGGACCAGACGGGTGAACTGCTCCGGCAGCCGTCCAGGAAAGGGAAACCCGGGCGACAGAAAAAGTGAGCTCGAAAGACCAGAAGCGAGCGAAAGGGCCCATACTCCACACCGCGCGCATCAAGAGATGCGCGCTCAAGTCAGGTGAATGGTCAGTTTCGCGCGCTACGGCGTCACTTTCGGGTTGGTTGTGCTTTCGGGACCCCATCGCTTTGTTTCTGTATTTTTGAGGAGTCCCCCATGGGCAACAAACTTTACGTCGGCAACCTGCCGTACACCGTCCGCGACGAAGATCTGCAACAGTCGTTCTCCGAATTCGGCTCCGTCACCAGCGCCAAGGTGATGATGGAGCGCGACACCGGTCGTTCCAAAGGCTTCGGCTTTGTCGAGATGGGCAGCGATGCCGAGGCGCAAGCCGCCATCTCCGGCATGAACGGCCAGTCGCTGGGTGGCCGCAGCGTCACCGTGAACGAAGCCCGTCCGATGGAGGCCCGTCCTCCCCGCACCGGCGGCTACGGTGGTGGCGACCGCTCCGGTGGTGGCGGCTACGGCGGCGGCCGCGGCAACTACTGAGCCACGCCCGGCTCGACGGACCCGGTTTCGTGCCGGGTCCGGAAAAGGTGAAAAGGCTTCAGCGCTTCGGTGCTGAGGCCTTTTTCTTTGCTCCCGCCTGCGGTGCGGCACGCGCGCGCCGCTTCTGCAGGTGGTAGGTGAGCGCGGCGGCGATGCACAGCGCCAATGTGTCCTGCGGCGCCTCGCCCTGGACCGGCAGCAGCAGGGCCCGGTTGCCATCGAAGCGCAGTTCCCGGGGGAACAGGGTCCTGAACGTGTCCACCAGCGTGGTCTGGCAGTTGAAGTACATCGCGCAGTGGTCGGGGTCGTTGGGCTTCCAGTCCAGGCGAATGGTGCTGCCGGCCCTGTTCGGGGTGACATAGGCGGGTTCGCCCCATTTGAGGGTTTCCTCGATCCCGCCCACGCCCTCGGTGGTGGCGGCGATGCGCAAGATCAGTTCCCTCAGCGCCATCAGTTTGCGGCGTGCCCGCGGCGGGTAGGTGGCGAACCGGGCCGCGACGCCTGCATGGGCAAATGGCGTCATGGGCGTCCTGTCGCGTCGTGATCCGGTGTTTCCATCGGCACCCGCTGGTCCAGCTCGCGCGCCAGTTTCTGCCAGCCCTGCAGGTCGACCGCGTCTGCGCCAGCGCGTTCGGCCCGCGCCAGGGTGCCGCGCACCAGTGCCCGCGCCTGGTCGATCACCGCCGGCGGCGCGTTGAGCATGAGCACCTCCAGATGGCGCAGCAACTGGTGGATGACCTCGTCGTGGTCCAGGCCACCGCGCGCAATCGGTTCGTAGGCCAGCACCACCAGCGATTCGACCGGTGCCGCCACGGCGCTGACGCGGTCGAACCTTTCCGCGTCCGGGTCCGGCCGCGTGGCCAGCGTGCGCACGAGCAGCCGGGTCTGGCTGCCCAGCACCGCGATGGCGGTGCCGGGGTCGTTGACGGCGGGCGAGAGCGCGCGCTGCGCGATTTCGGCCAGCACGATCAGGCCGTAGCCGGCGTCCTGCTCGATGGTGCGTTCCGGCCCGACGACGAAGGCGTCGCGCACGGCATGGGCCAGTGCCTCGTCCTCGTTGGGCGCTGCGCTCAGCCAGGCCAGTGTCGCGGCCGGGTGGACCAGGTCGCCTGGGCGGGCGGACACGTGCACGCGGGCATCGTGTGCCTCGGCCAGGGTCTGCAGGGCCTGGACGTCGACGAACTGCACGTGGCCGGTGTGGGTGGCCTGCACCGGCCACGCACCCGGTGGCGGGTCGTCGGCCACCCGCGCGCCCGACAGCGGTTGACGCGCATGATGCTCCAGCGCCTGCCAGGCGGCGCGCTCCACCGTGGCGATGGTGTGCGCCACCTGCCCGATGCGCGAGAGCACGTCGATGTAGCTCATGAACGAGACGATCACCCAGGCCAGCACGCCCAGCGCGCTGGCGAACAGCACCAGCCGCCCGGCCGGGCCGTACTGGCCCACGCCCATGGCGATCACGCCCACCATTGAAAAGATGAAGGCCGCCAGGAACACCGCCACCGCCTTTTGCGAGCGCGGTTCGGCCACCACGAGGCGGGTGGCACGCGGCGTGCCGGCATTCGAGGCCGAGGCGTAGGCGCTGGCCAGCACCGACAGCGCGAAGGTGCTCACCACCAGCATGCTCGACGCCATGATGCGCAGCAGATCGTCCACCACGTCGGCATTCACCCGGGGCAGCCAGTCCATGGGCGCCCACTGGTCGGCGATGGCCGATGCGACGGCCACCGCCACGGCCCCCACGCTCCACAGCGCGGGCCGCCACCACAGCGTCTGGCTCAGGCGCCCCCAGAACAGGCGAAGTCGGTCAAGGTCGGGCATGCGGCAAGCGTACCCGAAGGGTGGCGCGCGGGGGCTGCCCGCACGCCACGGTCAGGCCTGGGCGGCCCGTGCCGTCATTCGGCCTCGATGCCTGCGGCCTTGACGACGCGGCCCCACATCTCGGTCTCGCTGGCCTGGAACTTCGCGAGGTCCGCAGGGGTAGTGGGGAACACCTCGCCACCGCTGGTGGCGAAGAACTGCTGCACCGCCTGGCTGTTGATGGCCTTGTGCAGCAGGCCATTGAGCCGGGCCACCACGGGTGCCGGCGTGCCCGCCGGCGTGTAGGCCGCGAACCAGTAGCCCATCTCGTAGCCCTTCACACCGGCTTCGCTGATGGTGGGCACGTCGGGCAGCGCGGCCATGCGCCGCGCTGACGTCACGCCCAGCGCGCGCACCTTGCCGGTGGTGATCTGCGGCATGCCGGTGGAGGCATCGGTGAACATCATCGTGATCTGGCCACCCAGCAGGTCGGTGATGGCCATCGGGTTGCTGCGGTAGGGCACGTGCAGGATCTTGACGTCGGCCATCTGCTGGAACAGCTCGCCTGCGACGCGGCTGGACGAACTGCCGCTGCCGAACGACAGCTTGCCGGGTGTCTGCCTGGCCGCAGCCAGCACGTCGGCCACGCTCTTGTACGGCGCATCGGCGCGCACAACCATGATCTGGCCACCCTTGCCAATGCCGGTGATGGGCGTGAAGTCCTTCACCGCGTCGTACGGCAGCTTCTTGTAGAGGTGCTGATTGGCCGCGTGGGTGGTGTTGGTGGTGATCATCACCGTGTGGCCGTCGTTGGCGGCCTTGGCCACGGCCTGCGCGGCGATCATGCCGCTGGCGCCGGCCTTGTTGTCCACCACCACGGCCTGCCCGGTCTGCTCGCTGACCGACTGGCCCAGCGCGCGCGCCAGGATGTCGGTGGCGCTGCCGGCGGCAAAGGGCACCACGAAGGTGATCGGCCGGGTGGCCAGCGAGTCCTGTGCCATGGCGGCAGGCAGCGCGAGGGCCGAGGCGATGGCCACTGCGGCGTGGCGGCGGGTGAATGTGTGTGTCATGTCTGTCTCCTTGCTGGATTGGGGGTGGGAAAGGGAAGCTGCCTCAGCCCGAGGGACCGCGCAGATGGGAAACCAGGTGGGCGGGAATTTCGAGCGCGAGTTCCAGCAGATGGAAGGACAGCGCCTTGCCGTGGCTGTCGAGGTTGAGCGCGTCGTTCACGCCGCCGTCGAGCACCTCGTCCAGCACGAAATTCATCGCATGCAGGCGGGGCAAGAGGTGGCGCACCACCCGGGAGGGCGCGCGGTGGCGGAAGTGCGCGGCCACGCGCTCGGGCGTGATCTGTGCCTCGATGAGGGGGTACAGCGCTTCGCTCCAGGCAATCACGCTGATGTTGGAACGGTTGCCCTTGTCGCCGGTGCGGCCATGCGCGGCGCGCCAGAGGGGCACGGTGAAGACGGCGCTCATGGCGTTTCCCCCAGCAGGTAGAACCCCGCCGGCGCGCGCGCTCGGTCCAGCGGGCAGGAAATGGTGCCCAGTGTGGGGCGCAGGGCGGTGCGCACGCCACCACCACCGGCAGGCCCGCAGGTGTAGAGCGCGTTCACTTCGCGCATCAGGCGTGTGGCCACGGCCTTGTCCGCATGGCGCGTGGCGGCGCGCAGGCGCACGTCGGTGGCCGACCCGGTGGGGATGTCACGCAGCCAGCGGCCCTGGTCGTCGGCCAGCACGCTGGCCACGCCGATGAAGTCGAAGCGCAAAGGCCCAACGCCCTTCAGGCGTTGGGCCAGGATGTCGGCGGCCAGGCGCGCGCGCTGTTCCGCGCGCACGCCCGCATAGGAGATCTCGCCTTCGGCCAACCAGCCGGTTTCAAAGCACACATTCACCTTCAAGGTGTCGGGTCGACGGTGGCCGCGCACGCCGCACAGGCGCACCCGGTCGCGCCCGGTTTCCTCGACGCTGGCCTCGGTGATGTCGACCACCACGTCCGGCGTCAGGTAGGCGCCGGGGTCGTGCACCTCGTAGAGCAGTTGCTCCTTGACGGTGTGTTCGTCCACTGCGCCGCCGGTGCCTTCGGGTTTGAAGACCGTGCAGCTGCCGTCGGCGGCGATGGCGGCGATGGGGTAGCCCACCCGCGCGAGGTCCGGCACATCCTTGACGCCGGGGTCCGCGTAGTAACCGCCAGTGACCTGCGCGCCGCACTCCAGCAAGTGCCCTGCCATGGTGGCCCCGGCGATGCGGTCACAGTCGTCCAGTGACCAGCCATGGTGTGCCAGCGCAGGCCCTAGCACCAGCGAGGGGTCGGCCACCCGGCCCGTCACCACCACGTCGGCGCCGGCGCGCAGCGCATCGGCGATGGCCTCGGCGCCGATGTAGGCATTGGCGCTGATGATGGCGCGGCCGGCGAGCTGTGCATGAAGCTCGGGCGAGAAACCGGGGTCGGCGACATGGCTGAGCACGTCGTCGCCATGCACGATGGCCACCCGCGGCGCGCGCAGGCCCATCGCACGGGCGATCGCCAGGATGCGCAGTCCCGCGCCCCGTGGGTTGGCGGCGCCGAAGTTGCTCACGATCGGGATGCGGTGCGCCAGACAACGCGCCAGGATCGGCCGGATCAGATCGTCCAGCAGGGGCTCGTAACCCCCTTGCGGGTCTTGCAGGCGGGCCAGCTGGGCCAGCGCCAAGGTGCGTTCGGCCAGGGTCTCGAAGATGAGGCAGGCCGGTCCGCCGATGCCGATCAGGGCATCGACAACGGCGCTCGCGGCATCGGTCCGGTCGCCGGAGAAGCCGGCGGCCGAACCGACATGGATCTCCGTCGTGTGTGCCATGGCGTGCAATGTAGGCGCTGCAAAATCATCTGTGAAACTCAAACTTCGTATATATTGATCTGGAATGCAGATCAATCTGTCCACCCGAGAACTGCGGGCCTTCGTCGCGCTGGCCGAGCACCGGAATTTCACGCGCGCCGCCTCCCTGTGCCATCTGTCGCAGCCCGCGTTCTCCGCGCTGATCCGCGCGCTGGAGGACAACCTGGGCGGGCGCCTGTTCGAGCGCACCACCCGGCATGTGGCGCTCACTGCGGAGGGTGAATCGTTTCTCGATGCGGCCCAGCGCCTGCTCAAGGACACGGACGTGGCCATCGAGGGTGTGCGCGATCATGTGGCGCGCCGGCGTGGCCGCGTGGCCCTGGCGGTGCTGCCCTCTTTGGCCGCGGGCTGGCTGCCTCCCTTGCTCGCGCGCTTTCATCGCGACTACCCGGGTATCGAACTCGACGTGGCCGATGTGCTGTCCGACGAATGCCTGGAGCGTGTGCGCTCGGGCCGGGCCGACTTCGCGCTGGCCTCGTCCCGCACCGAGGCACCCGAGCTGCGCGCCGAGCGCTTCTGCTCGGATGACTTTCATGTGGTGTTCCCCGAGGGACATGCACTGGCCGCGGCCAGTGGCCCCGTCCGTCTGGGCGAATTGCATGCCTTCTCGGTCGTCCAGCTGGCACGGTCCAGCAGCGTGCGGCAGTACGTCGAGGCCGCGATCTATCCCAAGCGCATGCGCACGGTGCTTGAACTGGAACAGCTCAGCACGGTGGCGTTCATGGTGCAGGCGGGCCTGGGCATCACCATCGTGCCGTCACTGACCCTGTTCCATTTCCGCCTGCCCGGCCTGCTGGCGCGCAAGGTGCGGTCCGCAGGGCTCAGGCGGCAGGTGTTCCTGGTGCGCCGCTCGGACCGCTCCCTGTCGTCGGCCGCGCAGGGGCTGCACGCCCTGTTGATGCACAACCGGCCATGAGAAGCCGCGCCTGCGCGCGATCAGCCCAGTTCGGCCAGCCCCGGGTTGAACACCACTTCCCACAGATGCCCGTCCGGGTCCCGGAAGTAACCGGCGTAGCCGCCATAGAACGTGTCCTGCGCCGGCTTCACGGTGTGTGCGCCCGCCCGCGTGACCAACCGCATCACGGCATCCACTTCGTCGCGAGAGCCCACGTTGTGGCCCAGCGCGACATCGAGTCCGACGGCGTGCCGCGGCGACAGAGGCAGGCCGGTGTCGGCCGCGAGGCTGCGGCGCGGCCACAGGCCCAGCTTGAGGCCGCCCTGCAAGTTGAAGAAGGCCACTGCGCCGTTTTCGAATTCGGTGCCGATGATGCCCTGCGTGGGCCATCCCAGACCGTCGCGGTAGAAGGCGACGGCGCGTTCCAGGTCGTCCACGGTGAGGGTGATGACGGTGACGTGGGGGTGCATGGATCGCCTTCCTGAAGCGGCTTCAGCGCCGCAGCCTGTATCCGGTCTTGAAGACCCACCAGATGAAGCCCAGGCAGGCCATCATGAACACCAGCGTCATGCCGGTGCTCACGGCGATGTGCACGTCGGCCACGCCGTAAAAGGCCCAGCGGAAGCCGCTGATGAGGTAGACCACCGGGTTGACGAGCGAGACGGTCTGCCACAGCGGCGGCAGCATGTTGATGGAGTAGAACGCGCCGCCCAGGAAGGTCAGCGGGGTGACCACCAGCAGCGGAATCACCTGCAGCTTCTGGAAGTTGTCCGCCCACAGGCCGATGATGAAACCGAACAGGCTGAAGGTGACGGCGGTGAGCAGCAGGAAGCCGATCATCCAGAGCGGGTGCGCAATGTGATACGGCACGAAGAAGCGCGCGGTCAGCAGGATGAGCAGGCCGAGCATGACCGACTTGGTGGCCGCCGCGCCGACGTAGCCCAGCAGCACCTCGATCCAGGACACCGGCGCGGACAGCAGCTCGTAGATGGTGCCCGACCACTTGGGCATGTAGATGCCGAAAGAGGCGTTGGAGATGCTCTCGCTCAGCAGCGAGAGCATGACCAGCCCGGGAATGATGAAGGCGCCGTAGGTGACGCCGTCGATGTTGCCCATGCGCGAACCGATGGCGGTGCCGAAGACGATGAAATACAGCGAGGTGGTGAGCACCGGCGCGACGATGCTCTGGGTGATGGTGCGGAAGGTGCGCGCCATCTCGAAGCGGTAGATGGCCCGGATGCCATGGATGTTGAGCCGGCTCATGCGCGTGCCTCCTGGGGTTTGCGCACGAGGCTGACGAAGATGTCCTCGAGCGAGCTTTCGCTGGACTGCAGGTCCTTGAAGGCGATGTTGTGTTCGGCCAGGTCGCGCAGCAGCTCCGGGATGCCGCTGTCGTCCTTCTGCGAGTCGAAGGTGTAGGTGAGCGTGTGGCCGCCCGCCGACAGCTCCAGCGGCCAGCGCGCGAGCGCCTCGGGCACGCGGTCCATCGCGTGTTGCAGGCTGAGCGTGAGCTGCTTCTTGCCCAGCTTGCGCATGAGCACATGCTTGTCTTCCACCAGGATGAGTTCGCCGTGGTTGATCACGCCGATGCGGTCGGCCATATCTTCGGCTTCCTCGATGTAGTGGGTGGTGAGGATGATGGTGGTGCCGCGCTCGCGCAGCTCGCGCACCATGCGCCACATGTCGTGCCGAAGCTCCACGTCCACGCCGGCGCTGGGCTCGTCCAGGAACAGGATCTTTGGCTCGTGCGACAAGGCCTTGGCGATCAGCACGCGCCGCTTCATGCCGCCAGAGAGCGTCATGATCTTGTTGTCCTTCTTGTCCCAGAGCGAGAGGTCGCGCAGCACCTTCTCGATGTAGGCCGGATCGGGCGCCTTGCCGAACAGGCCGCGGCTGAAGCTGACCGTGGCCCAGACCGATTCGAAGGCGTCGGTGTGCAGCTCCTGCGGCACCAGGCCGATGGCCGCGCGCGCGGCGCGGTAGTCGCGCACCGTATCAAAGCCATCGGCCGTCACCGCGCCTTCGGTGGCGCTGGAGATGCCGCAGACGATGCTGATGAGGGTGGTCTTGCCCGCGCCGTTGGGGCCCAGCAGGGCGAAGATCTCGCCGCGACGGATGTCGAGGTCGACGCGTTTCAAGGCCTGGAAACCGCCCGCGTAGGTCTTGCTCACACCGCGCACGGACACGATGGGGTCGACGGGTGGTGCCGCCGTGGAATTCATGGTCATGGAGCCTCCTGAAGCGCTGCACTCTACACTGGTTTTGTGTACAGTGTTCGGTGCCATGGAAAACGTCCACATTCCGATTCAGGCCATCAAGGGCCGCGGCATCAGCCGCCAGCAGCCGCACCGCTTCCAGCGCGACGCGCGCGAGGCCTTCGACGACGGCTGGGGCGCGCTCGACGAACAGGCCCTGGCGCGCGGCGAGTCACCGACCCCGGCCACCGAGGTGACGTGGGAAGACTGCAAGAGCGCGATCACGAAGAACGACTCGCCCGACGTCGGCTTCGACCTCGGCCTCAATCCCTACCGGGGCTGTGAGCACGGTTGCGTGTACTGCTATGCGCGGCCCACGCACAGCTACCTCAACCTCTCGCCCGGTCTGGACTTCGAGACCAAGCTGATCGCCAAGCGCAACATCGCGGCCGTGCTTCAGCGTGAACTCGCCAGCCCGCGCCATGTGCCCGGCTTGCTGGCCATCGGCACGGTGACCGATGCCTACCAGCCGGTCGAACGCGAGCTGCGACTCATGCGCGATGTGTTGCAGGTGCTGGCCCAGGCGCGGCACCCATTGGCCATCGTGACCAAGGGCAGTGGCGTGGAACGCGACATCGACCTGCTCGCGCCCATGGCCGCTCAGGGGCTGGCGGCGGTGTACGTCACCGTCACCACGCTGGATGCGAAGCTCGCGCGCATCCTGGAGCCGCGCGCCGCGGCGCCCCACCGCCGCCTGCGCACCATCCGCGCGCTGGCCGAGGCCGGTATACCGGTGGGCGTGAGCGTGGCGCCGCAGATTCCCTTCATCAACGAGGACATGGAGCAGGTGCTCGAAGCCGCGCGGGAGGCGGGCGCGCGCCGCGCCTTCTACACCGTGCTGCGCCTGCCCTGGGAACTGAGCCCGATGTTCCGCCACTGGCTGGACCTGCACTACCCGGACCGCGCCGCGCGCGTGATGGCGCGCGTGCAGGAGATGCGCGGCGGCAAGGACTACGACGCGAACTTCGCGCAGCGCATGAAGGGCGCGGGCATCTGGGCCGACCTGATCCGCCAGCGGTTCGACAAGGCCTGCGCCCGGCTGGGCTACCACACCGAGCGCGAGCCGCTGGACACCTCGCGGTTTCAGCCGCAGGCGTTGCGCGCGCAGCAGGAGCTGTTCTGAGTGTTCATCGATCCGCCGGCGCCGGCAGTCGCGCCAGCGCGTCCTCGCGCCAGTGGTGCAGCGCGGTGTAGTAGCCCTCCCACACGCAGCCGTTGCAGCCGCGCCCGCAGCAGGTCTGGGGCTCGGGCGGCGGCGGGCGCAGGGCGGCATCCAGGTCGATGCCGCGCCGTTGCGCCAGCCCCCGCAGGTGGGCGATCAGCGCTTGCGCGGTGGGCAGGTCGGCCAGCGGCACCTGCGCCGGGTCGTGCCGCGTGAAGCGCGGCTGCTCGCGCCCCTCGAACACGCCCGCCTCGGCGAACATCGCCGCCGGCCGCACCCACAGGCCCCAGCCGCCGTACAGCGCGCGGTACAGCGTCATGCCCTGCAGGGTTTCGCTGCAGCGCACGGTTTCCAGCACCTCGTACCAGCCGCCCTTGTAGTGGCGGTACAGGCCGGGGGGCGTGGGCACCAGCGGGGGCAGGTCGTCGTCGGTCATGGCGGCGAGTTTATGCGCCGGTCTTTTTCGGGATCGATGACACCGGCACGTAGAACTCACCGCCCGCGGCCCTGAACTCCGCCGATTTCTCCGCCATGCCTTGTTCCGCGAAGTCGCGCACGTCCTGCGTGATCTTCATCGAGCAGAACTTCGGCCCGCACATGCTGCAGAAGTGAGCCTCCTTGCTGCTGTCTTTCGGCAGGGTCTCGTCGTGGAAATCGCGCGCGGTGTCCGGGTCCAGGCCGAGGTTGAACTGGTCGTGCCAGCGGAACTCGAAGCGCGCCTTGCTCATGGCGTCGTCGCGCGCACGGGCACCGGGGTGGCCCTTGGCGATGTCGGCCGCGTGCGCCGCGATCTTGTAGGCGATCAGGCCCTGCTTCACGTCGTCGCGGTCGGGCAGGCCCAGGTGTTCCTTCGGTGTCACGTAGCACAGCATGGCCGTGCCCATCCAGCCGATCATGGCCGCGCCGATGGCGCTGGCAATGTGGTCGTAGCCGGGCGCGATGTCGATGGTGAGCGGGCCCAGCGTGTAGAAGGGCGCCTCGTGGCAGTGCTTCAGCTGCTCGTCCATGTTGGCCTGGATCAGGTGCATGGGCACGTGGCCCGGCCCTTCGATCATGGTCTGCACGTCGTGCTTCCACGCGGTCTGCGTGAGCTCGCCGAGGGTCTTCAATTCGGCGAACTGGGCCTCGTCGTTCGCATCGGCCGCGCTGCCGGGGCGCAGGCCGTCGCCGAGCGAGAAGCTCACGTCGTACGCCTTCATGATTTCGCAGATCTCGTCGAAGTGCGTATAGAGAAAGCTCTCCTGGTGGTGCGTGATGCACCACTTGGCCATGATGGAGCCGCCGCGCGAGACGATGCCGGTGCGCCGGTTGGCCGTGAGGTGGATGAACGGCAGGCGCACGCCGGCGTGGATGGTGAAGTAGTCGACCCCTTGCTCGGCCTGTTCGATCAACGTGTCGCGGTAGATCGCCCAGGTCAGGTCCTCCGCCACGCCACCGACCTTCTCCAGCGCCTGGTAGATCGGCACCGTGCCGATGGGCACGGGTGAGTTGCGCACGATCCAGTCGCGCGTGGTGTGGATGTTCTTGCCGGTGGAGAGGTCCATCACGTTGTCCGCGCCCCAGCGGATGGCCCACACCAGCTTGTCCACTTCCTCCTCGATGCTGGAGGTGACGGCCGAGTTGCCGATGTTGGCATTGACCTTCACGAGGAAGTTGCGGCCGATGGCCATGGGCTCGACCTCGAGGTGGTTGATGTTGGCCGGGATGATGGCGCGCCCGCGTGCCACCTCGTCGCGCACGAACTCGGGTGTGATCAGCTCGGGGATGCGCGCGCCCATGGGATTGCCCTTGAGTCGCGCCTCACGTCCTGCGTCGGCCAGGTACCCGGCCATCCATTCGCGCCGGCCGTTCTCCCGCAGGGCCACGTATTCCATTTCGGGCGTGACGATGCCGCGGCGCGCGTAGTGCATCTGCGTCACGTTCATGCCGCTGCGTGCGCGGCGCGGCGTGCGCTGCAGGCCGGCGGCCTGTGCGCGCAGCGCCTCGATGCGCTCGACGGTGGTGTCGTTCTGGTGCGCTTCGTTCTTCACGCCGTCGTCCAGCGACTGGCGCGTGCGGCCCGCGTAGGTCTCGGTGTCGCCGCGCGCGGCGATCCACGCGCCGCGCACGTCGGGCAGGCCACGCCTCACGTCGATCGCCGCGGCCGGATCCGAGTAGGGGCCTGAGGTGTCGTACACCACGACGCGCTCGCCGTTGGTGAGCGCGATCTCGCGCATCGGCACGCGCACGCCGGGATGTTGCCCGGTCACGTGGATCTTGCGGGAGGCGGGGAAGGGTTCGCGACTGCGGGCGAACTGGTCGGCGAAGGGGATCTTGTCGGGGGCGTTCATGGCGGGGTCTCCGGTTGGGGGCTGGGTCAAGCTCCGGAGACCGCCCGCCAGACCACGCGCCCCGCGCGGACCCACCCTGGGGCGGGGTGGTGCGGGGAGGTGTGCATGCCCTGGTGGCGTGCGCTCTTCTTTCGCCGGTACTAACCGGATCAAGTTCGCGGGTTTGGTCTTGCGGCCATCTCAGCGCGGGTCTTTCGACCCGTGCACCCCGGAGCAGCGGCCAGTATAGCCAGCGGCGGCCAACACGCGCGGGGCTTGGCATCCAACTTGCTCACGCGTATCGTGAGCCCCACGCAAGCCGCATGGCGCAACCCAAGGTGTTTCATGTCTGACAACGCTTCCACTCCCGCAGCCGGCATTGACGCGGTGCCGCCGTCGCCCCGTTCGCCGCATCCGCGCCACATTCGGCTGACCTCGCATTCGGGTGGTTTTGGTGGCCTGCCCATCCAGTGGGGCGCGGCCACGGCGCGCGAGCGCGGGCCGGTGGTGGGGACCACGCTCAACATCGGCAACCGCAACGTGATCGGCACGCACAGCGGCAGCTACAGCGTGTACCGCGCGCTGGCGGTGGCCGCGGGCGCGCTCAAGCGCGAGCACCGCGCCGACCTGACCAACACCGCGCCCACCGACATCATCGGCCCCTACCCGCAGTGGGCGGACCCGGAGAAGATCGTCAGCCTCGACCCCTGGGGCGCGGTGATTGCCGACGTGTACGCCAACGAGCTGGAAGCCGGCTACGACATCCGGCCCACCATTGCCGTGACCAAGGCGCACGTGATCCTGCCCGAGGTGATCGAGGCGCTGCAGAAGGGCCGGCTGCAGCCCGACGGCAAGTACCTCACCCCCGGTGGCGCGGCGGTGGTGACCAAGGTGGCGGTCGAGCCTGTGTGGTACCTGCCCGGTGTGGCCCGGCGCTTTGGTTGCACGGAAGCCGAGCTGCGCCGCGTGCTGTTCGAGGAAACCGGCGGCATGTACCCCGAGCTGGTCACGCGCTCGGACCTGGAGGTGTTCCTGCCCCCTATTGGCGGGCAGACGGTCTACATCTTCGGCAACCCGCGCGACCTGGCCAACCGCGACGTGGAGCTGACCGCGCGCGTGCACGACGAGTGCAACGGCTCGGACGTGTTTGGCTCCGACATCTGCACCTGCCGGCCCTACCTCACACACGCGATCGAGGAATGCATCCAGGGCGCGCAGCGCGGCGGCGTGGGCCTGGTGGCCTATTCGCGCAAGGAAGGCCGCGCGCTGGGCGAGGTGACCAAGTTCCTGGTCTACAACGCGCGCAAGCGCCAGGTGGGCGGCGACACGGCCGACCAGTACTTCGCCCGCACCGAATGCGTGGCCGGCGTGCAGGACATGCGCTTCCAGGAACTCATGCCCGACGTGCTGCACTGGCTGGGCGTGACCAAGATCCACCGCCTCGTGTCCATGAGCAACATGAAATACGACGCCATCACCGGCTCGGGCATCGAGGTCGGCGTGCGCGTGAACATCCCGGACGAACTCATTCCCGCCGACGCGCGCGTGGAGATGGACGCCAAGATGGCGGCGGGCTACTTCACGCCCGGCGCCGTGCCCGACGCCGAAGAACTCAAGCTCGCCAAGGGGCGGGCGCTCAACGGATGACCCGCTTCGCCGAATCCGTGCCGGCGGGCCTGCCGGACACCACCCGCCCGGCCGGCGCCGCGCAGGCGCTGCGCAGCACCGTGGCCGTGCGCGAACGCGCGCGCTTCCTGCTGGCGCGCGCCCGCGCCGGCCGCTCCCCGCACTTCGCGGTGAACGACGCCGCGCTGGCGGGCGCCGCGCGCACGGTGGCCGAGCTCACGCGCGCGCGCTTCCCGGACCTGCGCATCCCGTACCACAGCCGCTGGCGCCATTTCGAGGCCGGGCAGGTGGACCGCGCGGGCCAGCTGGACGCGCTGCTCGGCCCGGTGGACGCGGCCACGCGCGCGCGTGCGCAGATCGACCTGGCGCTGGTGAGTGTGCTGCTGGACGCCGGCGCGGGCGCCGACTGGCGCTACGCCGAGGCGGGCAGCGCGCAAAGCTTCTCGCGCTCCGAAGGCCTGGGCGTGGCGAGCTTTCACGCCTTCACCGCCGGCCTGTTCTCCAGCGACCCGCAGCAGCCGCTGCAGGTGGACGCCGCCGGCCTGAGCGCGCTGACCACCGCGCAACTGGGCGAGGCCTTCCAGGTCAGCGACAGCAACCCGCTGGTGGGGCTGGAGGGACGCGCCGACCTGCTGCGCCGCCTGGGTGCGGTGCTGGCGCGCCAGCCCGGCACCTACGGCCCGCTGGGCCGGCCCGGCGGCCTGTTCGACGCGCTGCTGCACCCGCTCGGTGGCGGTGCCGCGCCCTCGGTCGAGGTGCATGAGCTGCTGGACCTGCTGCTGACCACGCTCTCGGATATCTGGCCCGCGCAGAATGCGATCGACAGCGAGGCCCTGGGCGACTGCTGGCGCCACCCGGACGTGCCGGGCGACGGCCTCACGCACGGGTGGATGCCGTTCCACAAGCTCTCGCAGTGGCTCACCTACTCGCTGCTCGAACCCTTCGAATGGGCGGGCGTGCCGGTGCGCGGGCCCGACGCGCTCACCGGCCTGCCCGAGTACCGCAACGGCGGCCTGCTGATCGACGCCGGCGTGCTGCGCCCGCTGCCAGCCGACCACGCCACCCGCGTGTGGACGGCGGGCGATGTCTTCATCGTCGAATGGCGCGCCCTCACCGTGGCCCTGCTCGACGAGCTCGCGCCGCTGGTGCGCGCCGAACTGGGCCTGCCGCCCGAGCGCATGCCGCTGGCCTGCGTGCTCGAGGGCGGCACCTGGGCCGCCGGCCGCCTGCTCGCGCAGCGTCTGCGCGGCGGCGCGCCCCCGCTGCACATCGCCAGCGACGGCACGGTGTTCTGAATCCCCACTTCCCCGCCAACCCGCACCCACCATGACCTTGAACGACGTCCACCTCATCGACCACCCGCTGGTGCAGCACAAGCTCACCCTCATGCGCCGCAAGGACGCCAGCACCAACAGCTTTCGCCGCCTGCTCAATGAAATGGCCATGCTCATGACCTACGAGGTCACGCGCGACATGCCCATGCAGGACATCGAGATCGAGACGCCGCTGGAGACCACGACCTGCAAGGTGATCGACGGCAAGAAGCTGGTGTTCGTCTCCATCCTGCGCGCGGGCAACGGCATCCTGGACGGCATGCTCAGCGTGGTGCCCGGCGCGCGCGTGGGCCACATCGGCCTGTACCGCGACCCCAAGACGCTGACCGCGGTGGAGTACTACTTCAAAATGCCCAAGGACATGCACGAACGCGACGTGATCGTGGTCGACCCGATGCTGGCCACCGGCAACTCCGCCATCGCGGCGGTGGACCGCCTGAAGGAGTGCCGACCCAAGTCGATCAAGTTCGTCTGCCTGCTCACCTGCCCCGAAGGCATCGCCGCGCTGCACAAGGCGCACCCGGACGTGCCGATCTACACCGCCGCCATCGACCGCGAACTCAACAGCCACGGCTACATCCTGCCCGGGCTGGGCGATGCGGGGGACCGCATCTTCGGCACGCAATGAAGAATCGCTGCGCGGCATGAACAGCTTCGGCAAACGCGCGCAGGGCGAACGGCTCGAACGCATGCGCGCGTCCCCGCTGTGGAACGGCGAAGGTTTTCGCAACATCCACCCGATCACGCCCGGCCTGCGCGACAGCACCGCAGCCCGGCCCACGCTCAAGGAGTTTTTGAGTTCCGGCGGGCGGCGCACCCCGGACGGCCCGCTGCCCGCACTGGACCCGCGCGAGCGCTGGAGCCAGCCTGTGCAAAGCGGCCTGCGCGCCACCTGGCTGGGGCATTCCACCGTGTTCATCGAGATCGACGGCCACCGCGTGCTGACCGACCCGGTCTGGGGCACGCGCGCGTCACCCTTCCGCCTGCTCGGGCCGCGGCGCTTCCAGCCCGTGCCGCTGCGCCTGCGGCACATGCCCGAGGTGGACGTGGTCGTGATTTCGCATGACCACTACGACCACCTGGACTACCCCACCATCCGCGCGCTCGCGCGGCACAGCGCGGTGCCCTTCGTGACATCCCTCGGCGTGGGCGCCCACCTGCAGGCCTGGGGCGTGGCGGCCGAGCGCATCACCGAACTGGACTGGTGGCAGAGCCACCGCGTGCCCGGCACGGGCCTGACCATCACCGCCGCGCCGTCGCAGCACTTTTCAGGGCGCGGCCTCAAGGACCGCAACGCCACGCTGTGGTCGTCCATGGTGATGCACACCGAACGCCACCGCGTGTTCTTCAGCGGCGACACCGGACTGACCACCGAGTACGCCACCATCCGCGAACGCCTCGGCCCGTTCGACCTGGTCATGCTCGAAGTCGGCGCGTTCCACCCCGCCTGGGGCGATATCCACCTGGGGCCCGTCAACGCGCTCAAGGCCCATGCCCTTCTGGGCGGCGGCGCCTTCCTGCCCGTGCACTGGGGCACCTTCAGCCTGGCCATGCACGAATGGGACGAACCCGCCGAGACCTTGCTGCACCTGGCGCCCAATCAAGGCGTGCCCCTGCTCATGCCGCGCCTGGGCGAAGCGGTGGAGCCCGCCCACGCAGAGGGCGTGGTGACGCCCTGGTGGCGCGGGCTGGAGCAGGGCGTGCCGCCGGCGCACCCGGTTGAGGTGCCGGCGCTTCGGCGTGGGTTGCCTTGGCCGCTGGATTGAGCGGGCGGTCGCAAAAGGAGCATGGTGTCGCCCTCAATCCGGACAGGCCTTTTTCGCCTGCGGGCTATAGTGCGGATCGCGAATGTGTTCCTGAGGCGGATCCAAGAGTCAGGTCGATACGAAAGAGGGGCTGCCGGTTTTCATGGTTGCGTTACGCCTGTACAAAAAGCAGGCTCAAGCGTGAAACCCCATGATCTATCAACGTTTCGGGGAGGAAGACGTGACCAGAATATCCCGCACTGTCCAGCTTGTCCCGCAGGTTCTGCGGGATACATTGCGTTAGGCATCGGCAGCGTATGAGCCACTACCGATACTTCATCATCGAAACGTACGCGGCGGTCGGGGAGCGCTCGCCCAGAAAGATTCGGGCGAGACCACTCTCGGGTCAAGGTGTGTCAACTTCCCTAAATCTCGAGTGCTCAGTTGCAATGCGAGAGGCACACCCGCCAGGCACGTTGTTCAAGGTCGACTGCAAAGTGACAGATCGAGAGGGGACGCCTTACCTGTATCGATACTACGGTTGGCCCTACGAGATCGTTACGCCTGAGCAGGCGCAGCTCTTCATCAAGACGAAGTTTGCATATCAGCCGAAGAGGGCGGAGAGGGAATAAATCGTTTGATCGCGAAGCGCTTCAGGGATGGCGGACTGCCTAACTTGGAGTTCAACCGGACAGCTTGCGCAGCCTGGACCTCCAGGGCCTGCGAATGGTCCCTTCCGGCCCAGGCCGCGCAAGCCGCCGGTCAACGTAGGCGTTAGGCCTCGCAACCCAACATCGTGCCGTGCTCAAGCACAAACCATGCGCCTACTGCGGCTCCAAGGCCGTTCCTCGCGGAAAGGGCCACGTCTTCCCCAGGTCCATCTACCCGGACACGTTGCCTGATGCCAAGCGCATCACCGTTCCGGAGTGTGAGACCTGCAAGGCAATCTGGGAGGACGCTGAGCCCCACTTTCGAAACGTTCTACTTTCGATTTGGGATCCTGAGGTTGCTCCACTGGACAACCGCACCGCAAAGCTCTGGCGTAGTTTCGACGAATTGGACGGCTCCCGCCGGATTCAAGACTTGTCCGCAATGCTGCGCCCGGCACATGTGGACGGACAAGAACGCGCCAAGATTTACCCAGACGAAGACGAGAGGTTCAACCTCATCCTCCGCCGCATTGTCCGAGGGCTCTCCCACGAACATCGGCTCGGAACGGCTATCCCGGACAGTGCAGTTGTGTCCGGCGTCATGCGCTGGATCGTTCCACCCGCGTTCGAACCCAGTTTTAGCTGGCACACCATCGCACCTGACTTCATCTCCTACGCGTACGCAAGGGTCGATGAGAGCCATACCTTCTGGCTCCTCCGGTTCTCAAGACACATCACCTTCTTCGCAAGCATCGGCCCAGTCGTCGGCGTGAACCGCCCCGGTTTTCGTGCAGGCCGGTTGATTTAAGTCCCTTTCATTCGTCAGACCACACAACAATCTCCCTTGACGAGCTGTATCCATATGGCTACATTTGAGGCATGTTTGCCGTCCGCCAGACCGAAGAGTTCGTCGCCTGGCTCGACGCGCTGAAGGACAAGCGCGCTCAGATCCGCATCGCGGCGCGTCTGCGGCAGGCAGAAGCTGGGAATCTGGGCGACTGGCAGGCGGTCGAAGGCGAAGTTTCCGAGATGAGGGTTCACTACGGCCCGGGCTACCGCCTGTACTTCGTTCGTCGCGGACGCGTGATCGTTGTCATGCTCAATGCGGGCGACAAGTCGAGCCAGAAACGCGATATCCGCCACGCACTGAAGCTGGTGTCCGAACTCGGAGATGACCTATGACCAAGACCAAGGCCCCCCTCAAGCTCGTGGCATTCGATGCCGCGCGTTACCTCGACGATGACGAGGCCATTGCGGAGTACATGACCGCGGTACTCGAAGCCGATGATCCCGACTTGCTGCTCCTCGCGCTCGGTGATGTGGCGCGAGCCAAGGGCATGGCCCAGGTGGCCAGGGACGCGGGCCTGGGCCGGGAAAGCCTCTACAAGGCCCTGGCGCCCGGGGCGAAGCCACGCTTTGAAACCGTCATGAAGGTGGCCCGCGCGCTGGGCGTCAAGTTCACGGCCCACCCTGCCTGAGTGGCCACTTCGCGCGGAGCGGCCTGGCTCGGTGGGCGGCACGATTCCTTTCCCTGCTGCTGGAGATGTCTGAATGACCTCATCGCTAAGCCTCGAGAACACGGTCTTCTGGACCTACGCCCTGGCCGCTTCGATCATGCTGCTGAAGTTGCTTCTACAGCCGTGGATGACGGTCGTCCGCATGATGAAGGTGAACGCGGGCTTTCGGAATCCGGAAGATGCGAAGAAGAGCCCGATGAATCCTTCGCCGAGTCTTGCGCAGCTGGAGCCGAACGAGTATGTCGAGCGGTCTCGCCGATTGAATCTCAATGACCTGGAGAGCATCCCTGCGTTCCTGGTCGCCGGGCTTCTGTTCGTGATGGCGGCTCCGCCCCTGCTTCTGGCCCAGGTGCTCATCTGGGGGTACGTCCTCTCAAGGGCGGCTCATTTCGTGGCGTATGCGACGGCGCAGCTTCACGAGGTCCGCGCCACGTTCTGGAGCATCGGTTCCATCGCGGTGCTGGTCATGGTGGGTTACACCATTGTCCAGCTGCTCGCCAGATAAGGGCTCGACGTCTCCAGCGGCGTCCACCGCTGGCGGGTGGAGTGCCGCGCCCTCAGATCGGGTCGGCCAGCAGCTTGGACAGCGCCGCAATGTTTGCCGCGCTGGGCACCTGGGGTTTCATCTCGTCTTCTGCGGCCGTGGCGTTCTCGTGCGCCTGCACGGCGTTGACCATGGCGTACTGGTTCTCCCATGAGAGCGTCTTGCCCTCCGGGCACATGTCGCGCACGGTGCCGAACCAGTAGTAGCCGTCCTTGCCGCCGAACAGGGTGTCGATGCCACCGGCGTCGCCCGGCTTGAGGCCGTGGGCGGCCAGGATGAGTTTGAGTTTGTGGTGGGAGACGGAGTATTGCATGGTGGCACGTGGAAAGGGATGCGCCCGCGAAGGGCGCGCCAAGTGTGCCACGGTCGCGGCGGGCGCCGTCAGGCCATGAACACGGCGATGAAGGCCAGCATGAAGATCAGGATGGCCGCCATGACCGGCAGGGCCAGGGGCATGTACTGGACGATGGATTCGAGGATGTCCTCGGCCTGCTCGTCCGCGTATTCCTTGAGTTCGGGGTCCGAATAGGTCTTCGGGTGGTCGGCCAGGGCCAGGTCGGGTGGCATGGCGTGGTGTTGCATGGTGATCTCCTTGAAAAAGGTGGATCCCTCGCCTCCTGGACCGATTGTCCTCCTGTTCGCGGCCGGGTTCCAGTGGCCCCGGCCTTGCTGCGGAGACTCAATCTGGAAACTTCTCAACGTGGCTTTCGCCGCGGCGGCCGTGGTAGCGCACATGGCGGCCCGCGATCCAGACTGTGTAACCCACGCAGCCCGCGCGCTGCGACAGGCGCAGAAACTCCGGGTACATCACGCGGCCTTGCTGCGCTCCCTGGATCACGGCCTGGATGGCCGGCGCATCGAAGTCGTCCGCCACCACTTCGGCGGAGGGATCGAAGGGCAGGTCCAGTGTTTCGCCGCCTGGCAGGTAGTAGGTGGAGCGGCCGGCGCGGTAGTCCACGTGGTAGGACTCGACCTGCACGGCCATGAGCTGGCCGACCACCTGGCCGAAATGGATGCGACCTTCATGCGAGGCGTCGAAGGTTTCCTGGATCGCTTGTCGGGTGCTGGCTTGCATGGTGTGCTGGATCCTTCGGGTGGCGTCAGTGGGTGGGCGTTTCCGTGAGCTGGTGGTGCTGCACCAGTTCCTGCATCAGGGCCATCAGCCCTTCGCGCTCGGTGGCGGTCAGGTGGCCGAAGAAGTGCGCGTCGTTGGCATCGGCCAGGGCGGCCAGCCGGGGCACCAGGGCCTGGCCCGCTGCGGTGAGCACCAGCACCTGTTCGCGCTGGCGTCCGTCGGCCAGCCAGCGCTCGGCCAGGCCTTTGTCCTGCAGCCGGCTGATCACCTTGGACGCGGCACCCTTGGACATGCCCAGCGCCAGGATGAGCGCCGCATGCGTGGTGCCCTCCGGCCCCAGCAGGGTGCGCAGCGCCACCCATTCGGTGACGCTGATGCCTTCGTCCTGCAGCAGCTTCTGAAAGCGGGCGGAGACATGGTTGGAGACGAAGCGCAGCCAGAACCCGAGGTGGGCTTCCAGGGGCGAAGGCGTGGCGGGTTTGCGTTTGCCGGGCATCAGGTTTCCATGGAAACGTTTTTTCGGGATTTTAGTTTCCACGGAAACCTGCGTCAAGCAGGCACGCCGCCGTGGTGCGACTCCGCGGGCGGATGCCATGCGGTGGCATCCGTCCCGGGAAGATTACAAAAATTGACCCAAAAAATGGTCCGATTGATCAGAAAGCACTTGTTTGCGCGGGGTCGCTGCGCGCAATATGTCCGAGGGTGCCGAGGAACGCTGGCGCCCGATTTGCATCCCACGCGTTCGCAATTCCCGCAGCCCTCAACGGAGAAAGGCAGTCCCATGTTTCCAGAGTACCGAGACCTCATCACCCGCCTGAAGAACAAGGATCACCACTTCACGCGCCTGTTCGACAAACACAACGAACTCGATCAGAAGATCTGGAACATGGAGGAAGGGACCGAGGTGGCCACCCAGCTGGAGATTGAAGCGCTCAAGCGAGAGAAGCTGCATCTGAAGGACGAGCTGTACGCCGTGCTGAAGAAGGCGAACGGCGACTGAGCCGCCGATTCAGCCGCCCGGCGGCGACAGCCAGGCGCGCAGGTAGGGCAGCAGCCGGTCCTTCATGCGCTTGTCGCGGTGCAGGGCGCAGAAGTTCAGCGCCAGGGTCTGCACCAGAAAAGCCTCCACCCCCTCGACCAGGATGTCGTTCGGCACGTCTTTGCGGAACGCGCCCTGTTCGAGCCACTGCCCGACGATCTCTTCCAGCCGGCCGAAGGTCAGGGCGATGGGGCCGATCTCTTCCAGGGCGGCCGCGCCCGAGCGGCGCAGGATCACGTCGAACACATAGCGCTCGGAGGCCATCAGGTCCACCACGGGCAGCAGGCGCCTGACCAGATGGTCCACGTCGCGCGGGGCGGGGCGGGCCGCCATCTGCTCCAGCAGGGCGCTGATGCGTTCGCCGATGAGCAGGTCCATCAGCTCGTCCTTGTCCTTGAAGTGGGCAAAGAAGGTGCCTTTGGCCACGCCGGCACCGAGCACCACCTCTTCGATGCGCAGGGCCTCGAAGCCCTTCTGGGCCACGAGTTCGTGCGCCACCGAGGTCAGGCGGGCGCGGGTCTCAAGGGTGCGTTGCTGGACGGCTCTTTTCATCGGGCGTGCGTCACTCGAAAAGTGACCAAAGTCAAAATAAATTGACCATGGTCAAAATAGCGGCTATAAATTTGACTCCGGTCAATTTTACAGGAGCCCTTCATGAAACGCATCTTCATCCTCAATGGCCACCCGGCCGAACGTTCGCTGTCCCGCACCCTGGTGGAGGCGTATGCCGACGCCGCGCGCCAGGCCGGTCACGAGGTTCGCCTGACCCACCTGCACGACCTGCGGTTCGACACCGACTACGGCAAGGGCAACTTTGATGACCCCAAGCCGCTGGAGCCCGAACTGGAGCAGTTGTTGCAGGATCTGTCGTGGAGCGAGCACTTCATGATGTCCACGCCGATGTGGTGGGGCGGCCTGCCCGCCAAGCTCAAGGGCCTGTTCGACCGCGCGCTGCTGCCCGGGCGCGCCTTCGACACCCGCAGCAAGACCCTGATCGGTCTGCCCCGGCCCATGCTCACCGGCCGCAGCGCGCGGGTGGTGGTGACCTCGGACACGCCCGGCTGGTTCATGCGGCTGGCCTACAGGAATGCGCTGCTCTGGTAGGTGCGCCGGCAGATCCTGGAGTTCGTCGGCCTCAAGCCGACCCGCCTGACCCACCTGGGGCCGGCGAGCGAACCGAAGGCGGGGGAGGTGCAGCGCTGGGTGGCGCAGGTGCGGCGGCTGGGCAGCCAGGCGGCCTGAACGTTCGCGCGCTCAGGCCGGAGCCGGCGGCGAAGGCGCCACCTGCGCGGCGGCGTCCTGCCGCACGAGATCGTGCAGGCTCTTGCCCGCCAGCGCGGTGGCCGATGCCTGCTGCAGCTGCATGAGCAGTCCGTCCACGGCGGCCGGTGTCGGCACCGCCGACGGCGAGAGGAAACCGTCCTCGTCGGCGGCGCGCACCGCTTCCAGCACCTCGGCAAGCGGGATGCGATCCGGGCTGCGGGAGGGCAGGTACCCGCACGGCTCATCGGCCGTGGCGACCACCAGTTCCTTGCGCTCGAGGGCGTCGAGCACCACCATCAGCACGTGCCCCGGCACCTTCAGGTGCTGGGTGAGCGCGTCCTGCGACGGCGCCGCCTCGCCATGCATGAAGCTTCTGGCGACGCGTTCCATGATGGACAGGGCGAGCAGTTCGCGCATGCGGTTGCTCAGGCGCGGTTCGCCGCCGCGCATGTAGAGGTACTCGGGGTGCTGCAAGTAGAACGCCACACTGGCCCCGAACAGCAGCACCAGCCAGCTGAGGTACAGCCAGATCATGAACAGGATCAGGATCGCGAAGCTGGCGTAGATGGCCGCGTAGTTATTCGAACTGGCGATGAACAGCGCGAACGCCCAGCCCGCCGTCTGCCATGCGATCCCGCCCACGGCACCCCCCACCAGGGCGGGCAACAGCCGCACGCGCGTGTTCGGCATGAACAGGTAGATGAAGGTGAAGGCGGCGGTGATCAGCAGGTAGGGCACCAGCCGGCTGAGCGCCTGCGCCAGCTGGCTCAGCACGTCGACCTCCATGAGGCCGCGCACCAGCTCGATGTTCATCACGGTCGCGGTGGCGCCCAGCGCGGAGAACACCAGAATGGGCCCCACCATCAGCACCGTCAGGTACCGCGTGAAACGTTCGCCCAGTGGGCGCGCCCGCGGCGCATGCCAGATGAAGTTGAGCGACTCCTCGATCTTCTGGATCAGTGAAACCGACGTGTACAGCAGCAGCGCCAGGCCGACCGCGCCCAGCACACCCACATTCATGTTGGCGATGAAGCCGGTGATGCGCAGCGCGATCTCGCCGCCTTTCTCGCCCAGCGGCGCGAGCAGGTTCAGCAGCATCGGCTGGATCTGGTTCGTGACGCCGAACGCCTTGAGCACCGAGAAGCTCAGTGCGAGCAGGGGCACGATGGACAGCAGCGTGGTGTAGACCAGGCCCATGGCGCGCAGCGTGAGCTGCCCGAAGGCGAGGTCCCGCCCCAGGATCAGGACGGTGCGAGCCAGCCGCACCAGGCCGGTGTCGCGGGCGGGTGTCCAGACCAGCGTATCAATGCGGTCCTTCAGCGAGGCTATGGGCATGTGCGTCGGTTCGCCAAGTCAATGTCGGCCTCAAACGGTACCACGCTCCCCAAGCCGGTCAACTCAGGAGCGAGCGCAGCAGAAGCGCCACGGCAACAGGGGTGCACGGCAAGCGGCATACCCGACATCGCGCGCCGGCCCAGTCAGCCGTCGTCAAGACGGCGCGTGGGTACAGAATCCTGTGGAAGCTGTGAATTCATCCATTTCAAGGAGATCGCACATGGTCGGGAAAGCGGCGGCGGCAGGCACGATCAGGTCGGGCGTGGGGGGCTGGACGTACGAACCCTGGCGCGACAACTTCTATCCCAAGGGTCTCGCGCACAGCAAGGAGCTGGCCTATGCAAGCACGCGTCTGACGGCCATCGAAGTCAACGGCACGTACTACAGCACCTTCAAGCCGCCGACTTTCGCGAAGTGGCGCGATGAGACGCCAGATGGTTTCATGTTCTCGCTCAAGGCCAACCGCTTCGCCACCAACCGCCAGGTGCTGGCCGAGGCGGGAGGGTCGATCGAGCGCTTCATCGGCAGTGGACTGAGTGAGCTCGGCCCCAAGCTCGGGCCGATCGTGTGGCAGTTCGCGCCGACCAAGCTGTTCGACCCGGCGGACTTCGAGGCCTTTCTGCAACTGCTGCCCGGCCATGTGGACGGCATGCCGCTGCGCCATGCGCTGGACGTGCGGCACCGCAGCTTCATGGACCCGGCATACCTCGCGCTCGCGCGAAAGTACCGCTGCGCCACGGTGTTCACCGACTCGGACGACTACCCCTCGTTCGCCGACCTCACGGGTGACTTCGTCTACGCACGCATGATGCGCACCGACCCGAAGGTGAAAACCGGCTATGCGCCAAAAGCGCTGGACCGCTGGGCCGAAGCTGCCAGAACCTGGGCCTCGGGCGGTGAGCCCGCCGACGTGCCGTGCGTGGACAAGCCCGGTACAAGGGCGGGCGCTCGCGATGTGTTCATGTTCTTCATCAGCGGCGCGAAGGAGCGCGCGCCAGCCGCGGCAATGGCATTGATCGAACGGTTGAAGGCGCCCTCCTGACCGGTGCGGCCGCATCTCGCAAGCTGTTGCCGGGTCGCTCGCTTCCTGTGATCCGCCTCAACCCAGGGCCTTCAGCACCTCTTCCGCCGTCGCAGGCGCATGCATCCCCTCGGGCTGGCCGCCCGCCTGGGCCACGGCGTCGCGCAGCGCCTCGAACACGCTGATGGCCAGCATGAAGGGCGGCTCGCCCACGGCCTTGCTGCCGTGCACGTTGTCCTCGCGGTTGGCCTCGGGCCAGAGCTCCACCCTGAAGTGTTCGGGCACGTCGCCGGTGGCGGGGATCTTGTAGGTGCTGGGGGCGTGGGTCTGCAGGTAGCCCTTGTCGTTCCACACCAACTGCTCGGTGGTGAGCCAGCCCATGCCCTGCACGAATCCGCCTTCGATCTGGCCGATGTCAATGGCCGGGTTGATGCTGTGGCCCACGTCGTGAAGGATGTCGACCTTGAGCACGCGGCTCTCGCCGGTGAGGGTGTCGATGGCGACTTCGGTGACGGCCGCGCCGTAGGCGAAGTAGTAGAACGGCCGGCCGGTGAGGGTGGTCTTGTCGTAGTGGATCTTGGGCGTGCGGTAGAAGCCGTCGCTCCAGAGCTGGATGCGGTTGGCGTAGGCCGCGCTCACCACGTCGTTGAACGCGCGGGTGGTCTTGGGCGAGATCACCTGACCGCCCTCGAAGCGCACCGCGCCCGCGCCGCAGCCGTCCAGGCCGGCGACGAAGGCGGCGAGGTTGTCGCGCACGTGGCGCGCGGCGAACTGGGCGGCGCGGCCGTTCAGGTCGGTGCCGCTGCTGGCGGCGGTGGCGCTGGCGTTGGGCACCTTGCTGGTGTCGGACGCGGTGGAGAGCACGCGCTCGAAGGGCACGCCAAGTTCGTCGGCCACGATGGCGGCCACCTTGGTGTTGAGACCCTGGCCCATCTCGGTACCGCCGTGGTTCACCTGCACGCTGCCGTCGGTGTACACGTGCACCAGCGCGCCGGCCTGGTTGAACAGCGTGGCGGTGAAGCTGATGCCGAACTTCACCGGGGTGAGCGCGATGCCCTTGCGGATGACCGGGCTCTGCGCGTTCCAGGCCGCGATCTCGCCGCGGCGCTCGCGGTAGCGGCTGGTCTGCGCCAGCGTGGTCATGAGCGGTTCGAGGATGTTGTCCTCCACCTTCATCTGGTAGTGCGTGACGTTGCGGCTTTCGACGCCGTAGAGGTTGCGCAGGCGCACGTCCAGCGGGTCCATGGCGAGATGGCGGGCGATGTCGCCGAGGATGCGCTCGATCACGATCACGCCCTGAGGGCCGCCGAAGCCGCGGAAGGCGGTGTGGCTTTGCGTGTTCGTCTTGCAGCGGTAGGAGCTGATGGCCACGTCTTCCAGGAAGTAGGCGTTGTCGGCGTGGAAGATCGCGCGGTCGGCCACGGGGCCGGAGAGGTCGGCGCTGAAGCCGCAGTTGGCCAGCATCTCAAGATCGAGACCGCAGAGCAGGCCGCTGGGGTCGAAGCCGGCGCGGTAGCGGTAGGCGAAGGGGTGGCGCTTGCCGGTGATCATGAAGTCGTCGTCGCGGTCCAGCCGCAGCTTGACCGGGCGCTGCAGCTGGCGCGCCGCCACGGCGGCCCACACGGCCAGGTGGCCGGCCTGCGTTTCCTTGCCGCCAAAGCCGCCGCCCATGCGCCGGCACTCCACCGTGACGGCGTGGTTGTGCAGGCCCAGCGCATGCGACACCCAGTGCTGCACCTCGCCCGGGTGCTGGGTGCTGGAGTACACCCACCACTGGTCCTGCTCCAGCGGCAGCACGTAGGCGACCTGGCCCTCCAGGTAGAAGTGCTCCTGGCCGCCGATCTCGAAGGCGCCTTCCAGCACGTTCGGCGCGCGCGCCAGCGCGGCCTGGGCATCGCCGCGCTTCACATGCACCGGCGGCAGCACGTAGCTCTTCTGTGCGTGCGCCTCGTGCACCGTGAGCACGGGGGGCAGGGGCTCGATGTCCAGGCGCACGAGGCGCGCGGCGCGGCGCGCGGTCTTCACGTCGTCGGCCACCACCACGGCCACCACCTGGCCGATGAACTGCACGGTGTCGCTGGCGAACACGGGCTCGTCGTGCGCGAAGGCGGCCAGCGTCTTGTCGCCGGGGATGTCGGCCGCGCCGAAGACACCGCGCACGCCGGGCAGCGCCAGCGCGGCGGACGCGTCCATGCCGCGCAGCCTGCCGTGCGCGATGGCCGAACACACCGGGGCGGCGTGCAGGGTGCCGCGCACTTCAGGGATGTCGTCGATGTAGGTCGCGCCCCCGGCCACCTGGGCGCGCGCGCTTTCGTGGAAGCGCGAGACGCCGGCGGCGCGTGGGCCCGGGCTGGTCAGGGCCGTGATCTTGTCGGGCGCGTTCATGCCAGGGCCTCCAGCGTTGCCGCATTGAGGGTTTCCAGGTTGATGTGCTGCAGGCCCTGGCTCTCCAGCCAGAAACGCTGCAGCAGGTTGCCCAGCACGGTGTGCCGGTAGGCGGCGCTGGCGCGCATGTCGGAGATGGGCTGGAATTCGGCGCGCAGGGCGGTGGTGGCGGTGCGCACGGTCTCGGCCGTCCAGGGCTGGCCGAGCAGGGCGGCTTCGGTCCGGCGCGCGCGCGTCGGCGTGGCGGCCACGCCGCCGGCACCGATGGACACCGCGGTCACCACACTGTCTTCCACCGCCATGCGGATGGCCAGGCAGACGGCGGAGATGTCGTCGTCGAAGCGCTTGCTGATCTTGTAGACGCGCATGAATTCGCCATCCTGCGGCCGGGGCACCTTGATCCAGCACAACAGCTCGTCCGGCTGCATCACGTTCTGCCGGTAGCCGGTGTACAGGTCCTCCAGCGGCATTTCCCGGTGGGCGATCTGGCCGCGCTTGGCATCCCAGCGCATCAGCACCACGTGGGCCCCCAGCGCAATCAGCAGCGGCATGGAGTCGCCAATCGGCGAGCCGTTGGCCACGTTGCCGCCCAGCGTGCCCGAGTTGCGCACCGGCAGGCCGGCAAAGCGCTGGGCGAAGGTCTGGAGTTGCGGGCGGTCCTGCACCAGCGCGGCGTAGGCGTCGGTCAGCGTCACGGCCGCGCCGACGGCGATGTGGTGCGGATAGGCCTCCACGCGGCGCAGCTCGGCCGCGGCGGTCACGTCCAGCACGCGGGGGAAGCGCTTGTGCATCTTGGTGACCCACAGGCCCACGTCGGTGCAGCCGGCCACCACCTGGGCTTTCGGGTGCGCGGCGCGGGCCTGGAGCAGGGCGGCCAGGCTGGTGGGGCGCAGGTAGTGGTCCGCCTGCGCGGGCCGCAGCTTTTTGAGCGCGGCCACCGTGGCGGCTTCGTCCACGCCGCAGCCGGCGGGCAGGGGAAGGTCCCCCATCTGCTGCGCCGCATCGAGGATGGGGCGGTAGCCGGTGCAGCGGCACAGATTGCCCGAGAGGTCGGCCTGGGCCCGGGCGCGGTCAATGCCCTGGCCGCCCTTCGTGTTCTGGTACATCCCGAACAGGCTCATGACAAAGCCCGGGGTGCAGAAGCCGCACTGGCTGCCGTGGCACTGCACCATGGCTTCCTGCGAGGGATGCAGTTCGCCCGAGGGCGCCGCGATGTCTTCGGCCGTGAACACCGCCATGCCGTTGACCGAGTGCGCCAGCCGGATGCAGCTGTTGATCGCCTTGTATTCCAGCTTCCCGCCGACCGCCTCGCCCAGCACCACGGTGCAGGCGCCGCAGTCGCCTTCGCCGCAGCCCTCCTTGGTGCCGGTGCAGTGCAGGTCTTCGCGCAGCACCTCCAGCAGGGTGCGGTCGGGCGCGACGTGGTGCAGCGTCACGGGCTGGCCGCGCCGCAGGAAGCTCAGGGTTTGTGCGGATGTTTCGGAGGTCATGCGTGCCAGCATAGCGCTGCCCCCATGGCACAACATATGCTCAGCCATATGTCCAGAATGCCCAAAACACCATTCAACCGCATACGACAAGGGTATGAAATACGTCTCCATGTTCGACAAGATTGACCTGCACCTGATCCGCGTGCTCCACACCGTGCTCACCGAGCGCAGCGTGTCGCGGGCGGCGCTGCGGCTGGGCATGTACCAGCCAGCGGTCAGTGCGGCGCTCAAGCGCCTGCGCGAACTCGCGGGTGACCCCCTTCTGGTGCGCTCGGGCTCGGGCATGGTGCCCACGGTGGCGGGCCTGCGCATGATCGAGCCGGCGGCCGACATCCTGCGCAGCGCCGAGGTGCTGTTCTCCGACGCGCGCAGTTTCGACCCCGCCACCGCCCACCACAGCTTCAGCCTGGCCGCCAGCGACTACATGGACCCGCTGTTCCTGCCGCAGCTGGTGAGCCAGATCAAGGCCCAGGCGCCGAACTGCACCATCGACATCCACCCGCTCTCGCGCGATTCCGACTACCGCAACCACCTGGCCCAGGGCGACGTGGACGTGGTCATCGGCAACTGGTCGCAGCCGCCGGACGACCTGCACCTGGGCCGCCTGTTCGGCGACGAGGTGGTGAGCCTGGTGTCCAGCCAGCACCCCGCCGTGCGGCGCGGCTGGGACGTGGAGGCCTGGCTGGGCGCCGAGCACATCGCCCCCACGCCCACCCACCCGGGTGCGCGCGGCTTCATCGACGAGCACCTGGCCACGCTGGGCCTGACGCGCAACCTCACCGCGCGCTGCCCGCATTTCGGGCTGATCCCGGCCATGGTGGCGGGCACCCTGCTGGTGCTCACCACCGGGCGCCAGTACTGCGACCGCTTCACCGCCACGCTGCCGGTGCAGGTGCTGCCCTGTCCGGTGGACTTTCCGCGAATGATGTATTACCAGCTCTGGCACGAGCGCACCCACGCCTCCAAGGCCGGGCGCTGGCTGCGCGAGCAGGTCAAGAGCGTGGCCGCGGCACTGAAGCGGCCCGACGCCGACCACTGAGCGGACGAACCCGAAAGACGAAGAAAGAAGGAGACCCATGACAACCACACGATTGCAGCTCAGCGGCATCACCAAGCGCTATCCGGGCGTGGTGGCCAACAGCGGCGTCTCGCTCACCGTGTTGCCCGGCGAGGTGCACGCGGTGCTGGGCGAGAACGGCGCGGGCAAGTCCACGCTGATGAAGATCATCTACGGATCGGTCAAACCCGACGAGGGCTCGGTGATGTTCAACGGCAAGCCGGTGCACATCCGCAACCCGCAGGAGGCGCGCGCGCTGGGCATCAGCATGGTGTTCCAGCACTTCAGCCTGTTCGACACGCTCACCGTGGCCGAGAACGTGTGGCTGGGGCTGGACAAGTCGCTCACACTGCCCGAGGTGAGCGCCAGCATCACCGCCAAAGCCACCGAGTACGGGCTGGACATCGATCCCTCGCGCCCGGTGCACACGCTCTCGGTGGGCGAGATGCAGCGGGTGGAAATCATCCGCGCGCTGCTGACCAACCCGCAGCTGCTCATCCTGGACGAACCCACCTCGGTGCTCACGCCGCAGGCGGTGGAGAAGCTCTTCATTGTGCTGAAGAAGCTGGCCTCGGAGGGTTGCAGCATCCTGTACATCAGCCACAAGCTGCACGAGATCCGCGAGCTGTGCACCGCCTGCACCGTGCTGCGCGGCGGCCAGGTCACGGGGGTGTGCGACCCGCGCCAGGAGAGCAACGCCTCGCTCTCGCGCCTGATGATCGGTGTCGAGCCGCCGGCGCTGGAGGTGCGCGAGCTGCACGCTGGCGCTGCGGTGCTGGAGGTCAGCGGCCTCACGCTGCAAAGCGACGACCCCTTCGGCACGCACCTTAGCGACATCGCGCTGCACGTGCGCGCGGGCGAGGTGGTGGGCATCGCGGGTGTGTCGGGCAACGGCCAGAGCGAGCTGCTGTACTGCCTCTCGGGCGAGGACACGCGTGCGCCGGCCGGCAGCATCCGCATGGGCGGGCAGGACGCGTCGCGCCATGGCCCGGCCCGTCGGCGCGCGCTCGGCCTGCATTTCGTGCCGGAGGAACGCCTGGGGCGCGGCGCCGTGCCCACGCTCTCGCTGGCGCACAACCTGCTGCTGTCGCGCGGCGACGCGCTGGGCGCGGGCGGCTGGATCCGCACCGGCGCGCTCAAGGCGCAGGCGGTCGACATCATCGCGCGCTACAAGGTCAAGGCCAACGGGCCCGACGCGGCGGCCAAGTCGCTCTCGGGGGGCAACCTGCAGAAGTTCATCGTCGGCCGCGAGATCGAGGCAAAACCGAAGCTGCTGATCGTGAGCCAGCCCACCTGGGGAGTGGACGTGGGCGCGGCCGCGCAGATCCGCGGCGAAATCCTGAAGCTGCGCGACGCGGGCTGCGCGGTGCTGGTGGTGAGCGAGGAGCTCGACGAGCTGTTCGAGATCAGCGACCGCCTGCACGTGATCGCCAAGGGGCGGCTCTCGCCCAGCCTGGACCGCAAGGACGCCACCATCGAGCGCATCGGTGAATGGATGTCGGGGCTCTGGGACAGCGCGCACAACCCCAGCGCGCACAACCCCAAGAACGAGGAGACCGCCCATGCTGCGGCTTGAAGTCCGTCCCCAGCCGTCGGCGCGCTGGGGCTATGCCTCGCCCCTGCTGGCGCTGCTGATCACGGTGGTGATCGGCATCATTCTGTTTGCCGTGCTCGGCAAGGATCCGGTGCGTGGCCTGCAGGTGTTCTTCTGGGAACCGATCAAGAGCACCTATGCGCTTTCGGAACTCATGGTCAAGGCCACGCCCTTGCTCATCATTGCGCTGGGGCTGGCGGTGTGCTTCCGCTCCAACGTGTGGAACATCGGTGCCGAAGGCCAGTATGTGATCGGCGCGGTGTTCGCCGCCGGTGTCGCGCTCATGGCGGACAAGACCACCGGGGGCTGGATCGTGCCGGCGGTGCTGGCCGCCGGCGTGTTCGGCGGCATGGTCTGGGCCGGCATCACCGCGCTGCTGCGCGACCGTTTCAATGCCAACGAAATCCTGGTCAGCCTGATGCTGGTGTACGTGGCCATCCAGGTGCTCAACTTCCTGGTCTACGGCCCCTGGAAGGACCCGCAAGGCTACAACTTCCCGCAGACCAAGACCTTCGAGGCGGTGACGCAGATGCCGCGGCTGATGCAGGGCTCGCGCGTCACCATCGGCCTGCTGCTGGCGCTGGCCGGGGTGGCGGCGGTCTGGGTCTTCCTGTTCCGCACCTACGCGGGCTACGCCCAGCTGGTGGGCGGCCTGGCGCCGGCGGCTGCGCGCTACGCGGGCTTTTCCTCGCGCAAGGCGCTGTGGATCGCGCTGCTGACCTCGGGCGGCGCGGCCGGCCTGGCCGGTGCGCTGGAGGTGGCGGGCCCGATCGGCCAGCTCACGCCCTATGTGCCGGCGGGCTACGGCTTCGCGGCCATCATCGTCGCCTTCGTCGGGCGGCTGCACCCGGTGGGCATCGTGTTCTCTGCCATCCTGATGAGCATGTTCTACATCGGCGGCGAACTCGCGCAGTCGCGCCTGGGCCTGCCCAAGTCCATCACGGGTGTGTTCCAGGGCTTGCTGCTGTTTGCATTGCTGGCCTGCGACACCCTCATTGCGTACCGCGTCGTCTGGAAGAAATGATCATGGAATCCACCGCACTGCTGATCGCCGCCTCGCTCAACGCGGGCACCGTGCTGGCCATTGCCTCGCTGGGGCTGCTCATCAACGAGAAGGCCGGCATCGTCAACCTGGGGGCGGAGGGCATGATGCTCTGCGCCGCGCTGGCCGGCTTCGCCACCGTGGTGCACACCGGCAGCACCACCCTGGGCTTTGCCGCCGGCATGGCCGCGGGCGCGCTGCTCGCCGCCGTCTTCGGTGGCCTGGTGATCTGGCTCAACACCAACCAGTACGCCACCGGCCTGGCGCTGAGCCTGTTCGGCGCCGGTTTCTCGGCCTTTGCCGGCACGAGCTACGTGCAGGAAAAGCTGCCCGAGCAGGCCAGGTTCGCGATCCCGCTGCTGGGGGACATTCCGCTGATAGGCCCGGCGCTGTTCCGCCACCACCCCATGGTCTACATCTGCGTGGCGCTGGTGGTCTTCCTGATCTGGTTCCTCTACCGCACGCGCGCCGGCCTGGTGCTGCGCAGCGTGGGCGAGAGCCCCGAGTCGTCGCACGCGCTGGGCTACCCGGTGCGGCGCATCCGCCTGGTGGCGGTGATGGCCGGTGGCGCGCTCTGCGGCCTGGCCGGGGCCTATGTGTCCACCGTATATACGCCGCTGTGGGTGGAGGGCATGATCGCCGGCAAGGGCTGGATCGCGCTGGCGCTCACCACCTTTGCCACCTGGCGCCCGGCACGCGTGTTGCTTGGGGCCTACCTGTTCGGTGGCGTGACCATGCTGCAGTTCCACCTGCAGGGCGTTGGCGTGAACGTGCCCAGCCAGTTCCTGACCATGATGCCCTACGTGGCCACCATCGTCGTGCTGGTGCTGATCTCGCGCAACCCGACCTGGATCCGCATCAACATGCCGACGTCGATCGGGAAACCGTTCTATCCCGGTTCATAATTTGCGTTCCAATTGAATACCCATCTGGGTACAGTTTTACTGTTTTCTTCACCCCTGAACTTCGAGGTTCTCCATGACAGACCTGAGCAAACGTTCCCTGATGAGAGTTGCCGCACTGACCGCGCTGACCAGTGCCGTGCTGATCGGCTGCGGCAAGAAGGAAGAGGCCGCCGCACCGGCGCCCGCACCCGCGGCGGCCGAGGCGCCCAAGGCCGAGCCCCTGAAGATCGCGTTTGCCTACGTCGGCCCGGTGGGCGACGGTGGCTGGACCTTCGCCCACGACAACGGCCGCAAGGCGGTGGAGAAGGAATTCGGCGACAAGGTCGTCACCAGCTTCGTGGAGAACGTGCCCGAGAGCGCCGACGCCGAGCGCGTGCTGCGCGACCTGGCCAGCCAGGGCAACAAGCTCATCTTCGGCACCACCTTCGGCTACATGGAGCCCATGCTCAAGGTCGCGCCCGACTTCAAGGACGTGAAATTCGAGCACGCCACCGGCTACAAGACGGCCGAGAACATGCGCACCTACGACAGCCGCACCTACGAAGGCGCGTACATGGCCGGCATCATCGCCGGCGGCATGACCAAGACCAACACCCTGGGTGTGGTGGCCTCCATTCCAATTCCCGAGGTGATCCGCAACATCAACAGCTTCACACTGGGCGCGCAGTCGGTGAACCCGAAGATCAAGACCAAGGTGGTCTGGGTCAACGGCTGGTTCGACCCACCGAAGGAAACCGAGGCCGCGACTTCGCTGATCAACGGCGGCGCCGACGTGCTGATGCAGAACACCGACTCCTCGGCCGTGCTGCAGACCGCCGAGAAGCTGGGCAAGCGCGCCTTCGGCTGGGATTCGGACATGACCGCCTATGGCCCCAAGGCCCACCTGGGTTCGGCCATCATCAACTGGGCGCCTTACTACATCAAGGCCACCAAGGACGCGCTGGAAGGCACCTGGACCACCGGTGGCGTGTGGTGGGGTGTCAAGGAAGGCGCGATCGACATGGTGTCGGTGGCCGAGGACGTGCCCGCCGAGATCAAGGCCAAGGTCGACGCCGTGCGTGCCGGCCTCAAGGACGGCAGCTACTCGATCTGGAAGGGTCCGATCATGGGCCAGGACGGCAAGGAAGTGCTGGCCAAGGACGCCGTCGCCGACGACGCGTTCCTGGGCGGTGTGAAGTTCTACGTCAAGGGCGTCGAAGGCAAAGTGCCGAACTGACCCACCCCCGCCGCGCTTCGCGCGACCCCCTCAAGGGGGCTGAGGGCCGCGGCTCCAAGCCTGCCTGCGCAGGCTTGGACGGCCTGAAGAGTCAGCGCCTCTGGCGCTGGCGCGGCCTGCAAGGCGCACGTGTGGGCCGGCGGAGCCGGACCCACCGTGCCCTGGAATCGAAAGCCGCCTCCTCCGGGCGGCTTTTCTGCTTGAATGACATCGCGATGATCGAACAGCAACTCTGGCATCCCGTGATCGCGTCGCACCAGGTGCGCGAGGCGCCGGTCGCGTGTGCGCTGCTGGGGCAGCCGCTGGTGCTCTGGCGCGAGAGCGCGCACGACGGTAGCCGGGTGCATGCCTGGGCGGATCGCTGCCCGCACCGGGGCGCGAAGCTTTCGCTGGGCCGGGTGCTGATCGGCCTGCACGGCGCGCGGCTGGAGTGTCCGTACCACGGCTGGCAGTTCGGTGGCGCGGGGCGCTGCCAGCATGTGCCCGCGGCACCCGATTTCATGCCCCCGGCCGGTCACACGGCGCAGGTGTTCGAGGCGCGTGAGCGGCATGGCCTGGTGTGGGTGCGTCTGGGCACGCCCGAGCAGGCGCTGGATACCAGCCTGCGGGAGCCGCCCGCATTCCCGCCCGCAGGCGACCCCGCCTGGCGCGTGGTGCTGTGCGGGTCGTATGAGGTCAGCACCAGCGCGCCGCGGCTGGTGGAGAATTTTCTGGACCTGAGCCACTTCGGCTTCGTGCACGAGGGCTGGCTGGGCGAACGTGGCCATGCGCAGGTGCGGCCCGGCACCGTGGAAGAGGCGGGCGAGCGGGGCGCGGGCCTGGTGGTGCGTGAGGCCCACGCCTGGCAGCCGCGCGCATATGCGCAGGCGGACAAGGGCGCGTGGGTCGCCTATCGCTACGACGTGCCGCACCCTTTTGCCGCCTTGTTGAGCAAGGAGGCCACTGCGGGTGATCCGGTGAGCAATGCCATCGCGCTGTTCATCCGGCCCGACGGGCATGAGATCTGCACGGCCTGGTTTGTCATGGCCACGCAGGGCGACACATCAACCGATCCGGAGTTGATCGCCTTCCAGGACGCGGTCTTCGCGCAAGACCGCCCCGTGGTGGAGTCGCAGACGCCACGCGCCCTGCCGATTGGCCGCACCGCGCCCGTGACCGAAGTGCACGGACCGGCCGACCGGGTGTCGAGCGCCTACCGCCGCTACCTGATGCGCCTGGGCATCTCGGTGGGCACCTGTTGACCACAAGGGAACGCACACACATGAGCACCACAACCGCCACCCAGCTCGCCGCCGCCATTCCCAAGGCCGAGCTGCACATCCACATCGAAGGCTCGCTCGAACCCGAGCTGATCTTCGCGCTGGCGCAGCGCAACGGCCTGAGCCTGGCCTACGACAGCGTGGACGCCCTGCGCGCGGCCTACGCGTTCACCGACCTTCAGAGCTTCCTCGACATCTACTACGCCGGCGCCAGCGTGCTGCTGCACGAAGCCGACTTCCACGACATGGCCTGGGCGTACTTCCTGCGCGCCAGGGCCGACAACGTGGTGCATGCCGAAATCTTCTTCGATCCGCAGACCCACACCGCGCGCGGCGTGCCCATGGCCACGGTGATCAACGGCCTGTCCAGCGCCTGTGACCGCGCGCAGGCCGAACTCGGCATGAGCACGGCGCTGATCCTGTGCTTCCTGCGCCACCTCAGCGAGGAAGACGCGTTCGCCACACTGGAGGCGGCCATGCCCTACCGAGCCCGCTTCATCGGCGTGGGTCTGGATTCGAGCGAGGTCGGGCACCCGCCCTCGAAGTTTTCGCGTGTGTTCGCGCGCTGCCGCGAGCTGGACCTGCGCATCGTTGCGCACGCGGGCGAAGAAGGGCCGCCAGCCTACATCTGGGAGGCGCTGAGCGACCTGAGGACGGAGCGCATCGACCACGGTGTGCGCTCCCTCGAAGATCCGGCTCTGGTCAACGAACTGGCGAAGCGCCGCACGCCGCTCACCGTGTGCCCGCTGTCCAACCTCAAGCTCTGCGTGGTGGACGACCTGAAAGCACACCCGATGAAGCGGCTGCTCGACGCCGGCCTGTGCGCCACCGTCAACTCGGACGACCCGGCCTACTTCGGTGGCTACATGAACGCCAACTTCGTGCAGACGGTGGAGGCGCTCGGCCTTTCGCGGGACGACGTGATCACGCTCGCACGCAACAGCTTTGAAGCGAGCTTCGTGAGCGAGGCCCGGCGCGCCGAACTCATGGCCCTTCTCGACAGCGCCATCGACTGAGGGTGCAAGCCCTCCGGTGGTGATCGGGTGCCACCGCGCGGCTAAAATCCTGGACAGCGAGCCCGGTGCTTCCCCGGCTCGCTTTTTCATTCACGGAAGCCATGTAGAGGAACACCATGTACAAAAACCTCGTGGCCCGGCGCGCCTGTTGCGCGCTGGCGGCTGCCAGCTTTTTCTCCCCCTTCATCGCCACGGCGCAGACGCAGCCGCTCAAGGCCGCGTTTGTGTACGTCGCGCCGCTCACGCCCGCGGGCTGGGTGCGCCAGCACGAGCTGGGCCGCCAGGCGGTGCAGGCCGCGCTGGGCAATCGCGTTGAAACACATTACGTGGAGAACGTGCCCGAAGGCGCCGACGCCGAGCGCGTGATCCGCGACCTGGCGCAACAGGGCCACCGCATCATCTTCACGCCGAGTTTCGGTTACATGGAGCCCACGCTGAAGGTGGCGCGCGAGTTCCCGGACGTGAAGTTCGAATCCATCACCGGCTACAAGACCGCGTCCAATGTCGCCACCGCCAACGCGCGCTACTTCGAGGGCCGCTACCTGGCCGGCGTGGCTGCCGGTCGCATGGCCACGCAGGCCGGTTACGTCGCGGGCTTCCCGATTCCGGAGGTGATCCAGGGCATCAACGCCTTCACGCTGGGCATGCGTTCGGTGAACCCGGGCGCGCGCGTGAAGGTGGTCTGGCTGGGCGAGTGGTTCAACCCGCCGCGCGAGCGCGAGGCGGCCATGACGCTGATGAACCAGGGCGCCGAGGTGCTGGCCTTCCACACCGGCTCGACCGCCGTGATGGTGGCCGCGCAGGAGCGCGGCAAGCTGGCCGTGGCTTATCACTCCGACATGCGCGCGGTCGCGCCGGACGCCCAGATCGCCGCGGTGACGCACCTCTGGGGCGATTACTACACGCGCCGCGTGAAGGCGGTGCTGGACGGCAACTGGCAGAGCGCCAGTGTGTGGGGTGGCGTGAAGGACGGCATGATCCGCGTCGACGGCTTTGGCAGCAAGGTGCCGGCGAAGGTGCGCGACGAAGTGCTGGCGCGCCAGGCCGACATGGCCGCCGGCAAGTTGTCGGTGTTTGCCGCGTTGCGCGAGCCGGTGCGCGACAACGCGGGCCGCACGGTGATCGAGGCCGGCAAGGCCCTCGGTGATGCGCAGATCCTGGGCATGAACTGGCTGGTCGAAGGCGTGCAGGGCAGCATTGATCGATGAACGCGCAGCGGGGTATGGGCGCTATCGGTGTGGCCGTATGCCCGGACACGGCCAACGCGTTAAGCTGCGCGCCATGAAAGCCTACCGTGCCGCCCTGCTGCGTTTTGCCGATGACCACAGCCCCGTGTACGACGCCGACGGCCTGCTCGTGGTCGGCCCCGATGCGCAGGGCCGGCGCGTGGTGCGCGCCGCGGGCGACCACGCCGCGTTGATCGGCAATTACCCCGGCGTGGCGGTCGAGGATCTGCGCGGCAGGCTGATCGCACCGGGCTTCGTCGACATGCACGTGCACTACCCGCAGACCGATGTGATCGGCGCGCCCGCCGCGGGCCTGCTGCCCTGGCTGGAGAACTACACCTTTCCGCACGAGTCTCGCTTTCACGAGCCGGCCCATGCGCGCGAAGTCGCGGGCTTCTTTCTCGACGAACTCGCGCGCCACGGCGTGACCACGGCGCTCACGTTTGCGACCTCGCACCCGGCCTCGGTGGACGCGATCTTCGAGCAGGCGCGCGAGCGTGGCCTGCGCCTCATCACCGGCAAGGTGCTGCAGGACCGCCACAGCCCCGACGGCGTGCGCGACGAGACCGAGCAAAGCCTGATCGACACCGAAGCGCTGATCCAGCGCTGGCACGGCGTGGACCGCCTGGGCTACGCGATCACGCCGCGCTTTGCGCCCACGAGCACGCCGGCGCAGCTGCGTGGCGCGGGCGACCTGGCCGCGAGGTACCCGGACGTGTGGATCCAGTCGCACGTGGCGGAGAACCGCGACGAGGTGCGCTGGGCCGCAGAGCTGTTCCCGGATGCGCGCAGCTACCTGGGTGTGTACGGCGATTTTGGCCTGCTGCGCGAGCGCGCGGTGTACGCGCACTGCATCCACCTGGACACGGCCGACCGCGAACTTATGGCCACCACCGGTGCCGTGGCCGCGGTGAGCCCGACGAGCAACCTGTTCCTGGGCAGCGGCTTCTTTGACTACCTCGCCGCCGACGCCGCCGGCATGGGCTACGGCCTGGCCAGCGACGTGGGTGGCGGCACAAGCCTTTCGCCGTTTCACACCATGCTGGCCGCGTACTGCGTGGGACGCGAAGGTCACACCAAACCGGGCCTGAGCCTCACGCCAGGCCAGCTCTGGTGGCAGCACACGGCGGGCGCCGCGAAGGCGCTCGGTCTGGAGGGTGTGGTGGGCAATCTGCAACCCGGCAACGAAGCCGACTTCGTGGTGCTCGACCCAAAGGCCACGCCTCTGCTGGCGCGCAAGACGGCGCAGGCCAGCAGCCTGGATGAGCTCCTGTTTGCGCTGATCGTGCTGGGAGACGACCGGGTCGTTGCCCGCACGGTGGTGGCTGGCGGCTGATTTCGCCCGGTGCTTTTGTGGGAGGGAGGGCGGGCCGGGTGCGCGTTCTCCGGTCCAGCTCGCGGGCGTCTTCTCGTGTGCGCCATTGTGAGCCCATCAACGCCGCCTTTGGCGCGCCTCCTCTGTGGCAACCGCGAATCGTTCCTGCGCCCGCGCACCCGGCCCGCCCTCCCCGGCGAGGTGCAGGCGCTCAAACCGCGCAAGGCGCGAAGCAACGCACTGACCAGGGGCATCAAGGGTCCGGCTTCGCCGGCCCGAGATGCCGTCCCCCTCCCAGCGCCGAAGGCGCGCCCGAGAGGGGGAAGCCGCGTCAGCGGCGCAGGGGGTGTCAGTTGTACGTCAGCGCCCGCGCCTTGCCCCAGAACACCCGGTACATGTAGACCGTGTAGATGATGATCACCGGCAGCGTGATCGCCACGCCGATGAAGACCACCGTGAGCGATCCGGTGGAGATGGCGGCTTCCCACACCGTCATGCGCCCGATCACGATGTCCGGGAAGATGCTGTACGCCAGGCCGAAGAATGCCAGCACGAAGATCAGCACGGTGGACGCGAACACCACCCAGCCGTAACCCGCCTTGACCACGTTCGGGTGTGTCACCACCCAGCGCACCGCGAAGAAGGCGATGGCACAGCTCAGCGGGATCGGCATCAGGCCGAACACCTCGGGCACGCTGAACCATTTGGCCACCACGGCCGTGTTCACCAGCGGCGTGGCCGCCGAGATGGCCACCAGTGCGAAGCCCATGGGCCAGAGCACGCGGCCCGCCCAGCGCACGGCGTGCGCCTGCAGTTCACCTTCGGCCTTCATGATCAGCCAGCCCGCGCCCAGCAGCACGTAGGCGGCCGGCAGGGTGACGGCAATGCCCAGGCTGAACGCCAGGCCCAGCGCGCCACCGGCGAAGCCGGTGATGTAGCTGCCCAGCATCCAGCCCTGCGAGGCGCTGGCCAGCAGCGAACCGGCGAAGAAGGCGCCGTTCCAGAACGGTTTGTAGGGTGTGGGCGCCTTGACGCGGAAGTCGAACGCCACGCCGCGCAGAATCAGACCGATCAGCATGACGGCCACTGGCAGGTAGAGCGCCTGCAGCACCAGGCCGTGCGCCATCGGGAAGGCCACCAGCAGCACGCCGACCCCGAGCACCAGCCAGGTTTCGTTGGCGTCCCAGAACGGGCCGATGCTGGCGATCATCGTGTCCTTTTGCGCGTCGTCGGCCAGTGGCAGCAGCAGGCCGACACCGAGGTCGTAGCCGTCCAGCACCACGTAGGCCAGCAGGGCCAGGCCCATCACGGCGAGAAAGATCAGCGGCAACAGGTTCGCCCAGCTCATGTCCATCGTGTGTCTCCCAGGTGTGTCAGGCGCCGGCCTTGCCGAGTGTGGCGGGGGTGACCTCGGGCGGGTGTTTCACGGGGTGCTCGGCCATGTACTTGAGCACGCCGACGTAGGTGACCAGCAGCAGGCCGTAGACGATCAGGTAGGCGGTGAGCGTGACCGCGATCATGGGAGAGGGCAGCTGGGTGGCCACCTCGGCCGTGCGCAGGTGGCCATAGACGATGAAGGGCTGGCGGCCGATCTCGGTGACGTACCAGCCCGAAAGCGTGGCCAGCCAGCCCGAGAAGGTCATGCCCGCCAGCGTGTAGAGTATCGGGCGTGGCAGCTCCACCCGGGCGCCGGCGCCGGCGTGGCGCTGGCGCCAGAGCATCCAGGCGGCCACCCAGGCCACCAGCAGCATGAGCGAGCCCACGCCCACCATCACACGAAAGGCCCAGAAGATCGGCGCCACCGGCGGGTGCGCGCCGGGGAATTCGTTCAGGCCCTTGAGCTCGGCATCCATATCGTGCGCCAAGATGAGGCTGGCCAGCTTGGGAATCTTCACCGCGTAGTGCGTGGTGCCCGCGGCCTCGTCCGGAAATCCGAAAAGGGTCAGCGGCGCGCTCTTCTCGGTCTGCCAGATGCCTTCGAGCGCGGCGATCTTGGCGGGTTGGTGCTCCAGCGTGTTCAGGCCGTGCATGTCTCCCACCAGGAACTGCAACGGCATGGCGACCGAGGCAGCAACGACGGCCGTGCGCAGGGCCTTGTGTGTGCCGCCGGTGGCGCTGCCCTTGATCAGTTGCCAGGCACACAGGCCGGCGATCAGGAACGACGCGGTAAGCGTGGAGGCCAGCAGCTTGTGCGCGAAGCGGTAGGGGAACGAGGGGTTGAAGACCACGGCCAGCCAGTCCACCGGGATGAACCTGCCATCGACTATCTCGAAGCCTGCGGGCGTCTGCATCCACGAGTTCAGGCTCAGGATCCAGAACGCCGAGAGCGTGGTGCCGGCGGCCACCAGCATCGTGGCGATCAGGTGCACGCGCTCGCTCACACGGCCCCGCCCGAACAGCATGATGCCCAGGAAGCTGGCCTCCAGGAAGAAGGCAGTCAGCACCTCGTAGCCCAGCAGCGGGCCGGAGATGTCGCCGGTCTTCTCCATGAAGCCAGGCCAGTTGGTGCCGAACTGGAAGCTCATCACGATGCCCGAGACCACACCCAGCGCAAAGGTCAGGGCAAACACCTTGGTCCAGAAGTAGTAGGCCTCTTCCCATGCCGGGTCGCGCGTCTTCAGGAAGCGCAGCCGGAAGAACAGTAGGAACCAGCACAGCGCGATGGTGATGGTCGGAAACAGGATGTGGAAACTGATGTTGGCGGCGAACTGGATGCGCGAGAGGATGAGGGCGTCCATGCGGGATCTCCTGGCGGGGTCAGGTGGTCGGCGCGCTCTGCGCGCCGCGCGGGGCCGTCTTGCCGGTGAGCCGGTCCTTGATTTCGAGCACCCGCGTCACCGTCGCGCCCATGCCCATGAGCTGCATGGCGGTCTCGGGCGCGAGCTTCTGCACATCGTCGAACCAGGTCATGAGCCGGTCGATCAGGTCGTGCATCTCGCGCATGCGCGCCTGGGCGTGCCGCTCGGCGTCGCTGCGGGGTGTCTCGAGCAGTGCGGTGCGCAGCATGGACAGCGTGGGCTCCACCTCGCGGCGCCGGCGTTCCTCCGCCAGCACGCGGAAGATCTCCCACACGTCGGCGGGTGCCTCGAAGTACTCGCGCCGGTCGCCGGGCTGGTGGCGCAACCGCACCAGCCGCCAGGCCTGAAGTTCCTTCAGGCCCATGCTCACGTTCGAGCGCGAGAACTCCAGGGTCTCTGCGATCTCGTCGGCGTTCAGCGCCCGGGGCGAAAGATAGAGCAGGGCGTAGATCTGGCCGACCGTGCGGTTGATGCCCCACTTGCTGCCCATTTCCCCGAAATGGGCAACGAACTCGCGGTTCAGCGGAGGGAGGTGGTCTTGCAGGGGCATGGGCGCGACTGTAGCGTTTTTTGCCTGAAATTTCAGTAATTACTGAAATTACCGGAAGTTGATGGGGAAATGCCACGCCCCGGCGCCATCGGGTGGCCCCCCCTACAATCGCGCCCCATGAGCATCAAAAGCGACAAATGGATCCGCCGCATGGCCGAGCAGCACGGCCTGATCGAACCTTTCGAACCCGGCCAGGTGCGTGCCGTGGAAGGCAGGAAGGTGATCAGCTACGGCACGTCGAGTTATGGCTACGACATCCGCTGCGCGCCCGAATTCAAGGTGTTCACCAACATCCACAGCACCGTGGTCGACCCGAAGAACTTCGACGAGAAGAGCTTCGTGGACTTCCATGGTGACCACTGCATCATCCCGCCCAACAGCTTCGCGCTGGCGCGCACGGTGGAGTACTTCCGCATTCCACGCAACGTGCTCACCATCTGCCTGGGCAAGAGCACCTACGCGCGCTGCGGGATCATCGTCAACGTCACGCCCTTCGAGCCCGAGTGGGAAGGCTATGTGACGCTGGAGTTCAGCAACACCACGCCGCTGCCGGCCAAGATCTATGCGGGCGAGGGCTGCGCCCAGGTGCTGTTCTTCGAGAGCGACGAAGTCTGCGATGTGTCCTACAAGGACCGTGGCGGCAAGTACCAGGGGCAGGTCGGCGTGACCCTGCCCAAAGCCTGAACTTGACCTGAGTCAAGTCGGGCCGGCGGCGGCGCCGATAGCATGCCGGGCATGTCACGCAACCCGCTTGGTTTCACGTCCCCGTTGCCCGAACCCATCCCCGCCGGCCAGCCGCTGCCGCATCGCAAGGTGATCCGCGGCTGGCTCGCGCCCATCGTTGAACGGCGCACTGCGCGGGCCGTGGCCCTGCTGATGCTCGACTGGATCGCCTTCGCCGCGTTCATGGCGGGCACCGCGCTGCTCGTCAACGTGTGGGCCAAGCTGCTGTGCGGTCTGGCCGCGGGCTTCATGATCGGGCGCCTGTTCATCATCGGCCACGACGCCTGCCACCAGAGCTACACGCCGCACCGCGCGCTCAACCGCGTGCTCGGCCGCATGGCCATGCTGCCCTCGCTCACGCCCTATAGCCTGTGGGAGGTGGGGCACAACGTGGTGCACCACGGCTACACCAACCTCAAGGGAGTGGACTTTGTGTGGGCGCCGCTTACACGCGAAGAGTACGAAGCGCTCCCGCCCGCGCGGCGCGCGCTTGAACGCGTGTACCGCAGCGGCTTCGGGCCGGCGCTCTACTACCTGGTGGAGATGTGGTGGCACCGCATGTTTTTTCCGCGCAAAGCGTACATGGGCACGCGCCGCGCCGTGTTCGTGTGGGACGGGGTGTTCGTGGTCGCCACCGCTGCGGTCTGGATCGGCGCGCTCGTGGCGGCTGCGCAGGCCACGGGGCAGTCGGTCGGCTTGCTGCTGGGCATGGGCTTTGCCGTGCCCTTCCTGTTCTGGAATGCCATGATCGGCTTCGTGGTCTACGTGCACCACACGCACACGGCGGTGCAATGGCACGACGACAAGGCCGGCTGGGCCCGGGCCGCGCCCTTCGTGTCGACCACGGTGCACCTCACGTTCCCGATGCGCATCGGCGCGCTGCTGCACCACATCATGGAGCACACGGCGCACCACGTGGACATGAGCGTGCCGCTCTACAAGCTCAAGGGCGCCCAGCAGCTGCTCGAAACGGCGCTGCCCGGGCGCATCATCGTGCAGCGCTTCTCCTGGCGCTGGTACTTCGACACCGCGCGGCGCTGCAAGCTCTACGACTTCGCCAACCGCTGCTGGACCGATTTCTCGGGGCGACCCACAAGCGAGCGCCACGCCACGGCCTGATCCTGCGCCGCCCGGCCGATAATGCGCCAGCAACCGCGTGCGTTGCGCAGGAGGCTCGCCATGAAGTGGGAAAACAACCGCCAATCCGATCAGATCGAGGACCGCCGCTCGCAAGCGGGTGGGGGCGGGCTGGGTGGCCTGGGGGGTGGCGGCCGGCGTGTCGGGGGTCGCGGCATCGGCCTGGGCACCGTCGTCATTGCGCTGGTGGCGGGCTGGATCTTCGGCATCAACCCCATGACCCTCCTGGGCGTGCTCGGCGGCGTGGGCGACATGGGCGCTCCCACCGAACAGGTGCAGACCGCACCACCGGGCCCGGCGCAGGCGCCAACCGACGACATGGGTCGTTTCGTGGCGGCCGTGCTCGGTGGCACGGAAGACGTGTGGGGCCAGGTGTTCCAGCAAGGTGGCGCGCAGTACCAGAAGCCGCGCCTGGTGCTCTTCCGCGGCGCCACGCCCACGGCCTGTGGCACCGGGCAGGCCGCCATGGGGCCTTTCTACTGCCCGGGCGACCAGAAGGTTTACATCGACCTGAGCTTCTACGACACACTGCGCCGCCAGCTCGGTGCACCCGGCGACTTCGCCCAGGCCTACGTGATCGCGCACGAGGTTGGCCACCACGTGCAGAACCTCATGGGCATCACCGACCAGATGGAACAGGCGCGCCGCCGCGTGAGCGAGCGGGAATACAACGCGCTGTCCGTTCGGCTGGAACTGCAGGCCGACTGCTTTGCCGGCATCTGGGCGCACCACAACCACAAGAGCCAGGCCATCCTGGAGCCGGGCGATGTGGAGGAAGCGCTCAACGCCGCGGCCGCCATCGGCGACGACGCCCTGCAACGCAAGAGCCAGGGCCATGTAGTGCCCGACAGCTTCACCCACGGCACCAGCGCGCAGCGCCAGCGCTGGTTCAATGCGGGCTTGCAGAGTGGCAACATTCAGAGTTGCGACACCTTCAAGGCCGCGACGCTTTGACACGCTGGCGGTGGGTTTTGGGCGAAAAGTCGTCAAAGTGAGACAATACCCGGCTAACTTTGAAGCCAATGACCCAATCCTTCTCCGAACTGTCCCTCTCTCCCGCCATTGAGCGCGCCGTGGCCGAAATGGGCTACGAGACCATGACGCCGATCCAGGCGCAGGCCATTCCTGTGGTGCTGCAGGGCCGTGACGTGATGGGTGCCGCCCAGACCGGCACCGGCAAGACCGCCGCGTTCACCCTGCCGCTGCTGCAGCGCATGCTCAAGCACGAAAACGCTTCCACCTCGCCCGCGCGCCACCCCGTGCGCGCCTTGGTGCTGCTGCCCACGCGCGAGCTGGCCGACCAGGTGGCCGAGCAGGTCAAGCTCTACGCCAGGTACACCAACCTGCGCAGCACGGTCGTGTTCGGCGGCATCGATATGAAGCCGCAGACGGCCGAACTGAAGAAGGGCGTGGAAGTTCTGGTGGCCACGCCCGGGCGCCTGCTGGACCACATCGAGGCGAAGAACTGCGTGCTCAACCAGGTCGAGTACGTGGTGCTGGACGAAGCCGACCGCATGCTCGACATCGGCTTCCTGCCCGACCTGCAGCGCATCCTGTCCTTCCTGCCCAAGCAGCGCACCACGCTGCTGTTCTCGGCCACGTTCTCGCCCGAGATCAAGCGCCTGGCCAACAGCTACCTGCAGGACCCGGTGACGATCGAGGTGGCGCGCTCCAACGCCACGGCTTCCACGGTCGAGCAGCACTTCTACCGCGTCGAGGACGACGACAAGCGCGGTACCCTCAAGCAGATCCTGCGCGAGCGCGGCATCAAGCAGGCCTTCGTGTTTGTCAACAGCAAGCTCGGTTGCGCGCGGCTGGCGCGCTCTCTGGAGCGCGAGGGCCTCAACACCACGGCCTTGCACGGCGACAAGAGCCAGGACGAGCGCCTCAAGGCGCTGGCCGCGTTCAAGGCCGGCGAGGTCGACCTGCTGGTCTGCACCGACGTGGCCGCGCGCGGCCTGGACATCAAGGACGTGCCGGCGGTGTTCAACTTCGACATCCCGTTCAACGCCGAGGACTACGTGCACCGCATCGGCCGCACCGGCCGTGCGGGCGCATCGGGTCTGGCGGTGTCGTTCGTGAGCGGGCGCGACACGCGCCTCATGGGCGACCTGGAAAAGCTGCTGGGCAAGAAGCTTGAACTCGAAGCCCTGGAGTTCGAGGCCGACCGCCGCCCGGCGGGCCGCTTCAACGACGGCCAGCGCGCCTGGCAGCAGCCCGAGGACGGCGAGCGGCGCGAGAGCCGGGCCATCCGCGAAAGCCGCGACAGCCGACCACCGCGCGAACCCCGCGGCGATCAGCGCCCGGCCCGCGCGCCACGACCGCCTGCAGATCCGCTGTTCGACAAGCCCTACGAGCCCAGTGCCAGTGATGCACCCCCGGCATGGGAAGTTGCGCAGCGCCCGGCAGCGCGCACAGCGTCGCCCAACATCAAGACGCGCCGCAAGGTGGCGGCCCTGTTCAAGAGCGCACCGGCGCCGGTGCAGGAAAGCTGAGGGGTCGGCCCTTGCCCGAGCCTGCCAGGCGGCCCCCGCCGCCACCGTTTCAGTTTTTCCCCGGTTTGCGAGCCTGCTCGCAGCGCACCGCCAACCGCTCCACCTGTCCGGGTACGCCGGTGATGCGCGCCGCCGTGAGGCATCCTCCCCAGACACAGCCCGTGTCCAGCGCCTGCAGGTCGGCGCGGTTCACGGTGCCCAGCGTGGACCAGTGGCCGAACGCGATCGGCACGCCCTCGGTGCGTCGCCCGGGCACGTCGAACCAGGGCATGAAGCCCTCGGGGGCCGCGCCCGCGCTGTCCTTGGTGGCGAACTCCATCACGCCCTGCGCGGTGCAGAAGCGCAGCCGGGTGAAGGCGTTGACGATCACGCGCAGGCGGTCCGCGCCCCGCAGTGAATCGCTCCACAAGGGAGGTTCGTTGCCGTACATGGTGTGCAGGAAATCCGTCCAGTCCGGCCCGCGCAACGCGACCTGCAGTTCGTCCGCGAGTGCCAGCGTGTCTGCGGCGCTCCACTGCGGCAGCACGCCCGCGTGCACCATCAACCAGCCGTGCGCGTGCAGCGCCAGGGGCCGCGCGCGCAGCCAGTCCAGCAGCGCCTCGCGGTCGGGTGCTCGCAGGATGTCGTCCAGCGTGTCGCTGCGGTGTGGCTTGCGCACGCCGTGCGCGGTGGCCAGCAGGTGCAGATCGTGGTTGCCAAGCAGACACTGCGCCGCGCCCTCCAGCGCAATCAGCCGCCGCAGCACCGCCAGCGACCCGGGCCCCCGGTTGACCAGGTCGCCCAGCAGATACACGCTGTCGCGGCTGGCAGAAAAACCGATGTGGTCGAGCAGACGGCCCAGTGCGTCGTCGCAGCCCTGCACGTCCCCGATCATGTAAATTGCCATCCGCCGATTATGGATACGCTCCTGATTGTTTTTCTGACGCTGCTCAACGGCGCGTTTGCCATGTCCGAGCTGGCGCTGGCGTCCAGCCGCAAGGCGCGTCTGGCGGCGATGGCCGAAGCCGGTGACAAGGGCTCGGTCACCGCGCTCAAGCTGCTGGAGAATCCCACGCAGTTTCTTTCTTCGGTGCAGGTCGGTATCACCTCCATCGGCATGCTCAACGGCATCGTCGGCGAAGCCGCGTTCAGTGGTGATCTGGGTCTGTGGTTCGAGGCCAGGGGGCTGACGGAAGCCACCGCCAACGTGCTGTCCACCGGCATCGTGGTGGTGGTCATCACCTTCATCACCATCGTGTTTGGCGAACTGGTGCCCAAGCGCATCGGGCAGCTGTACCCCGAAGCGGTGTCGCGCTGGGTGTCGCGTCCCATGGCTTTTGTGGCTCAGGCGGCCAAGCCCTTCGTGTGGCTGCTCACGCACACCACGCAATGGGTGCTCAAGCTGCTGCGCATCGACAGCAATGCCGTGCAGCACGTGACCGAGGAAGAAATCAACGCCAGCCTGGAAGAAGGCGTGGACGCCGGCATCATCGAGGAGCACGAGCACTTGATGGTGCGCAACGTGTTCCTGCTCGACGACCGTCAGCTCACCTCCATCATGGTGCCGCACTCGGAGATCGAGTGGCTCGACGCCGAGGACAGCATCGACTTGGCCGTGCAGAAGGCCTGGACCACCGGCCACTCCTGGTATCCGGTGTGTCGCGGTGGTCTCGACGACGTGGTCGGCGTGATCCACTTGCCGCGCATGCTGGCGTTGCAGGCCGAGGGCAACAACGAACCGCTGATGCGCCACGTACAGCCGGCCGTGTTCGTGCCCGAGACACTCAGCGGCATGGAGCTGCTGGAACAATTCCGCGAACGTGCCACGCGCATGGTGTTCGTGGTGGACGAATATGGCGTGGTGCAGGGCCTGCTCACGCCGCTGGACATGCTTGAGGCCATCACCGGTGAGCTCTCACCACATGCCGCGGTCGACGCCTGGGCCACGCTGCGCGAAGACGGCGCCTGGCTGGTGGATGGCGCGATGCCGGTGGCCGAACTCAAGTCTCGCCTGTCAATCGATGCACTGCCCGACGAGGACAAGGGTCGCTACAACACCGTTGCCGGTCTGATGCAGACCGTGGCCGGCGATCTGCTCGGCCAGGCCGACAGTGTCGACTGCGCGGGCTGGCGCTTCGAGGTGCTGGTCCTGGATGGCCGGCGCATCGATCAGGTGCTTATCTCGCGCTTGCCCGAGACCGTCGATGACGACGGCGGTGGCGACGGCTAGGGGGTTAAAGAACGCGCCAATCGAGGCGCGCCGGCGGCGTTTCGGGGGCCTGGAGCGGTCGTTCCAGTGAGAACTCCGTCATGAATGGGTCAACGACCGAAAAAATATAGTACTTAGGCAGCATTCTTCTGTTGCGGCGGTTTGAGGACCATCGGCGCACCGCAGCACCTGCGGGCGCAGGGGTTCCTGGCCAAGGTGGTGCGCAGCCCTACCACCGTTGACCGACAGGATGCTCCGTGAACCGCCGCAAAATTCGCCGCTACTTCCAACTGATCGCCGCCGCACCCGTGCTGTGCGCCAGCCCGCTGCTCGTGGCCTGCCTGGGTGGCACGGTTCCCCTGGACGACCCGGCCGCTGCGGTGACCCTCCCCATGTCCGCGCGGCCCGGGCTGGCGACGCTGCGCAGCGGCGCACTGGAGGCCGTCGCCCACCTCAAGGTTCCGCATGCCGAAGCTTCCGCCCTCTTTGGCGCGGCGGTGGCCCTGTCGGGCGATGGCAGCACCTTGGCCGTGGGGGCCGATCTGAAATCGCTGGGCCGGGGAGGCTGGTTTGCATCATCCGGTGGCGATGTGCCACGGGCTGGCGCGGTGTACCTCTACGCGCGCACGCCCCAGGGCTGGGAGCCGCAGGCCCAGTTGGTGGCGCAGTTCCCCGTGGCGGGCGCCGGATTTGGCTTCAGCCTGGCCCTGTCCAATGATGGCCGCACGCTCGCGGTCGGTGCGCCTTTTGAAGTCGAATCGGCCGATGCGGGCGCCGAAGACGTGGCCTCGGGCGCCGTGCACGTGTTCCGGCGAGAAGGCCGCCACTGGTTGGCGCAGTCGCGGCTGGCGGCTCCGGCGGGCGCCAGTGGATTCGGCTCGGCGGTCTCAATGGCCGGGCAGGGCGACCTGCTGGCCGTGGCGATGCTGCGTCCCCAGGGGCGCGTCGGCGCACGCGCCGATACCCGGCAGGGCCCGGTGCACGTATTCGGTCTCGATGGAACGGCCTGGTCGCACCGCGCCGAACTGCAGCCCGCCGAGGCCACGCTCAGCGGCGGCTTCGGCGCCAGCGTGGCGCTGTCCGCCGATGGCGGCACCATTGCCATCGGCGCACCGGAGGCGCCACGTGCGGCCGTGCATCTGTTCCGCCGCGATGGCGAAGGCTGGCGCGCGGGCGAGCAGGTGCTGGCAGACCCGGGCTCGGCGCGCCAGGGCTTCGGTGCCCGCCTGGGCCTGTCGGCCGACGGCGACACCCTGGTGGTCGGGGCGCCCGGCGTGTCAGCGCGAGAGGGCGCAACACCGGCCGCACCGGGTGCCACATACGTCTATGCGCGGCAGGCCGGCTCATGGCGCCAGCAGGCGCTTCTTCGGGCGCCACACAGCGCACCGGGCGATGGCTTCGGTGGGCAACTGGCGCTCTCGGCCGATGCGCGGGTCCTCGCGGTGGGTGCGCAGCGCGGTGCTGGGGCGGTGCACCTGTTTGCGCATGACACGGCATCCTGGCGTCCGCGCCGGCCTCTGACGTTCGATCACGCCGACGGCGGGCATCCCTTCGGCGCCGCCATCGCGCTCTCGGGGGATGGCCGCACGCTCGCGGTGGGGGATCGGCTGGAGCACGGTGGCGCCACCGGCTCGCAGCAGCGCCACAGCGGCGCGGTGCGCCTGTACGCGGCGCGCTGAGCGCTCACTGGGTACCTTCGCCCTGCGGGCCGCGGTGCGAACTGGCTTGGGAACGGCCCGGCGCGGCGCTCATGCGCGCTCCATCCGCCACCACCCGGGCAGCAGGCGCCGCACCGCGGGCTGGCCAAAGCGCTCGTCCATCAGCACCACCACACCCGTGTCGTTCGGTCCGCGTATCACGCGGCCAGCTGCCTGCACCACCCTCTGCACCCCGGGGAACAGGTAGGCGTAGTCGTAGCCCTGGCCAAAGCGCGTCTGCAGCCGCGTGCGCAGGCGCTCGTTGACCGGGTTGACCTGGGGCAGGCCCAGCGTGGCGATGAACGCGCCGATGAGTCGCCGGCCCGGCAGGTCGATGCCTTCGCCGAACGCGCCGCCCAGCACCGCGAAGCCGATGCCCTGGCCGTCTTCGGTGAAGCGCGCCACGAAGGCATCGCGCTCGGGCTCGCCCATGCCGCGCGACTGCGCCCACACGGGGACATCGGGGTGGCTGCGTTGCAGCCGCTGCAAGGCCTGTTGCAGGTAGTCGAAGCTGCTGAAGAAGGCCAGGTAGTTGCCCGGGCGGGTGGTGTACTGCGTAGCCATCACATGTACCAGCGGGTCGAGTGAATCCGCGCGGTCGACGAAGCGGGTCGAGATGTGCGGGGTGAAACGCACCTGCAACTGCGCTGGGTCGAAGGGCGAGGGCACATCCACGCGCGCGGTGTCGTCGGGCAGGCCCAGCAGGGCACTCACGTAATCCATGGGGCTGAGCGTGGCCGAGAACAGCGTGGCACTGTGCGCGGCTTGCCAGCGGGGCTGCAACAGCGGTCCGGGGTCGAGGTTGCGGATGTGGATCGTCGGGTGGCGTGCGCGCCCCGGCGGGCGAAGCGTCCGTGTGAGTTCCACCAGCGAATGCGCATCGAACACCTCGGCCACCCGCAGGAACTGCAGCACCTCGAACAGCCAGGTCTGCAGCGCGGAGCCAGCGGATGGTGGTTCGTGCGCGAAGTGGTCCGAAAGCGCCGCAGCGTGGCGCTGCAGCGCATCCATGAAGGGGCCGGGCAGTTCCGGACAGAGTTCGTGGTCCTGCGTCTGGGTGCGCGCCAGCGTGCCCCATTGCCGGTGCAGGCGGTCCATGGGCTTTTTCAGCGCGGCCGGCGCGGCCTGGCGTGCTGCGTGAAGGACCGCCGGGCGCAGTTCGGCGCTGTACATCGAGCGCGCGCGTTCGATCAGGTTGTGCGCTTCGTCCACCAGCAGGCCCGCGCGCAGCTCCTCGCCCACGGTGAGCGCCCACGCACTGGCACCCAGGTCGAAGAAGTGGTTGAAGTCGCCCACGACCACGTCGCTCCAGCGCAGCAGGTCCTGGCCGAGGTAATAAGGGCAGAGGGTGTGGCGCAGCGCGACCTCACGCAGCGCGGCCTTGTCGAGCCAGCCGGCCTGCACGGCCGCTTCGCGCGCCGCCGGCAGGCGGTCGTAGAAACCTTGCGCGAGGGGGCATGACTCGCCGTGGCAGGCCTTGTCGGGGTGCTCGCAGGCCTTCTCTCGGGCCACCAGTTCGAGCACGCGCAGGGGCTTTGCCTGCAAGCGCCGCAAGGCGTGCAGCGCGAGCTGGCGACCCGGTGTTCTGGCCGTGAGGTAGAACAGCTTGTCGGTGCCCTGGGCGGGCGCGGCGCGCAGCGCGGCGAACAGCGTGGCCACGGTCTTGCCGATGCCCGTGGGCGCCTGCGCGAGCAGGTGGCGCCCGGCGCCCTGGGCGCGGTAGACGGCGGCGGCCAGTTCGCGCTGCCCGGGGCGGAATGCCTCGAACGGAAAGGCCAGCGTTTGCAGCGCGGCGTCGCGCGCGGCGCGGTGGGCCTGCTCGGCACGCGCCCAGCCGGCGTAGCGCGCGCACAGCGATTCGAAGAAGGCCTTGAGCTCGGTGGCGCCGTGCCACACCGGCAGCACCGTCTCGTGGCCGGTGTCGACGTTGAAGTAGACCAGCGCCAGTTCGATGCGCTCAAGCCCGAGCTGTTCGCAAAGCATCCAGCCATAGACGCGCGCCTGCGCCCAGTGCAGGGCGCGGTGGTTGTCGGGGATCAGGGCCGCATCGCCGCGGTGGGTCTTGATTTCCTCCAGCCGGGGCACGGCGGGGTCGAAACCGTCGGCCCGGCCCTGCACCCGCAGTCCGTCGCAATGGGTGGCGAGCGAGACCTCGCGCTGGTAGCCGGCACCGCGCCGGGCAGTCACCGTGCCATGGCCTGCCACGCCTTCCTGCGCACTGGGCGAGGGCGTGAAGCGCAGGTCGAGGTCGCCGGTCTTTGCCGCGAATGCGCACAGCACACGCACCGCCACCGGTGCGGTGGCCGTCAGCTCGTCGGACAACGGGGCGGTGGGCATGGAGGGTCATGGTACTGGATATATAGTCAGTCCATGGAGCCGACCGCACCCCCTTTGACGCGCCGCCACCACCAGCGTCTGCGCGAGATCTACCGCTCGGCGGGCTGGCCTTGCCACGACACGCTGGAGGTCGAGCTGCTCGCCGCCGGCCTGCTGGAGCGGCGCCCCTCACCCGAGGGCTTCGAGACCCTGCGCGTGACCGACGCCGGCGTCCGGCGCCTGGCCGAGGTGTTCGCGCACAACAAGGCCGCGCGGACGCCGCACGAGGCGCTGGTGGAGCGCGTGGCCATCGCGATGGCGCAGGCCGGGCGCATCACCTGGCGCGGTCTGGCGCTGCGCGTGCCGCTGCCGCGGGCGCTGCTGAACGGCGAACCCGATGCGGTGGCCCCGGCGCAGGCGGCGGTTTTCGACACCGAGGCGCCCGCCTTGCAGCCCGAACACGGCTGGTGCATGGCCTGTCCCGATGTGTTTTCGGTGCGCCACACCACGGTGGAGGCCTACCTGGAGCCGGTGGTGCACGAGATCAAGGTCAGCCGGGCCGACCTGCTGGGGGACTTGAAGAAGCCCGCCAAGCGCGCGGCCTACCTGGGCCTGGCCGGTGCCTGCTGGTATGTGCTCGGGCAGGACGCGAAAGGCCGCCCGATCGCGCGGCCGGATGAGATACCGCCCGAGTGCGGCGTGATGCAGCTCGAAGGCGAGCGCCTGGTGGTGGCGCGCGAGGCACCGCGCCGCGCCATCGAGCGGCTGCCGTTCCATGTGTGGATGGCGCTGGCGCGCACCGGGCCGGCCGTGCGGCTGGAGGACGACGCGCAGTCGCTGTTGTGACGGCCTGCGTGTAACCCCGCTGGCGCCTCGCCAGCGCCATGGTCATGATGTGCGCCTCGGTTGCGTTTCAAGGAGACACGCCATGAAGACACTCAACGACCACCTGAGCCAGTACGCGGCCTACCACCGGGACCGCCGCAACATCCTCACCCACTTTGTTGGCATCCCCATGATCGTGCTCGCCGTCGTGGTGCTGCTCGCGCGCCCGGTGTTCGAGGTCGTGGGCATTGCCCTTTCTCCCGCGACGCTGGCGGTGATCGCCGCCACCCTGTACTACCTGCGGCTGGACCTGCGCTTCGGCATCGTGATGGGCCTGCTGCTGGCGCTGTGCCTGGCGGTGGCGCATGCCACGGCGCCCTGGTCCACCGGCGCCTGGGCCGGCTTCGGCCTGGGGCTGTTCGTCGTGGGCTGGGTGATCCAGTTCGTGGGCCACATCTTCGAGGGCCGCAAGCCCGCATTCGTCGACGACGTGATGGGCCTGATCATCGGCCCGCTGTTCGTGGTGGCCGAGCTGGCCTTCCTGATGGGTCTGCGCCGCGAGGTCGAGGCGGTGGTCGAATCGCGCGCGGGGCCGGTGCATTCGGGCCGCGCGCTCGCGAAGTGATCCGCTTCGAGTCGCCGGCCGACGTCGAGACCATCCACGCGCTGACCGCGGCGGCGTTCCAGCGCGCGCCGCACACCAGCCACACCGAACACCTCATCGTCGACGCGCTGCGCGCCCGGGAACAGCTCACGATCTCGCTGGTGGACGAGCGCGAAGGCGTGATCGTGGGCCACGTGGCGGTCTCGCCAGTGTCGGTGTCCGGCGTCAGCAACGGGTGGTTCGGCCTGGGGCCGGTCTCGGTGCTGCCCGGCCACCAGGGCCGGGGGGTGGGCAGCGGTCTCGTGCGCGCGGCGCTGGCGCAACTGCGCGCACAGGGCGCGGCCGGATGCGTGGTGCTGGGCGAGCCGGCTTACTACGCCCGCTTCGGTTTTCGCGCCGAGCCAGGCCTGGTGCTGCAGGGCGTGCCGCCCGGGTATTTCCAGGCCCTGGCATTCGACGCGGCCATGGCCCATGGCGTGGTGGCGTATGACGCGGCCTTTGATGTGCGGCCGCCCGAATCCGAAAACCCCGAAGCCTTGCAGGGTTGAATTTCACGAGAGATCGGTTCGATGGATTTCATGTAACTATGCAAGTTGCATGAAACTCAACAGCAAACTTGCATCGATCCTGCACCTGCTGCTTCACATGGCGCACAGCGAGCGGCCCATGACGTCCGAGGCGCTGGCCGCCTGCCTGCAGGGCAGCCCCGTGGTCGTGCGCCGCACGCTGGCCGGCCTGCGCGAGGCGGGTTTCGTGAGTTCCGAGAAGGGCCACGGAGGCGGCTGGGTGCTGGCCTGCAACCTCAAGACGGTGACGCTGCGCGACGTGTACGACGCCGTTGGCGCGCCCGCGGTGTTCGCGATCGGCCACCGCTCGGACAACCCCGAATGTCTGGTCGAACAGGCGGTCAACCAGGTCCTTTCGGGCGCCCTGCAGGATGCCCAGGCTCTGCTGGTCCAGCGCTTGGGCCGCGTGACGCTGGCCGACCTCGCGGCCGATTTCAACCGGCGCTTTGCCCAACACCCCCATGCCAGGAGCCACCATGCGCACACCCACCACCGTTCTGAATGACGCCATCGTGATCGGTGGCAGCTACGCCGGCATGTCCGCCGCCCTGCAGCTCGCGCGGGCGCGCCGCCGCGTGCTCGTGGTCGACGCGGGCATGCGCCGCAACCGCTTTGCCAGTGCGTCGCACGGTTTCCTGGGCCACGACGGACGCGCGCCCGGCACCATTGCGGCCGAGGGCAAGGCGCAACTGCTCACCTACCCCGGCGTGCGCTGGCTGGACGCCACGGTGTCACAAGCCGAGCCCTGCGAAGACGGCTTTCGCGTGGCGCTCGCTGACGGCCGCGTGGAGCAGGCGCGCAAGCTTGTGATCGCCAGCGGCGTGGTCGACGAGCTGCCAGCGATTGAAGGCTTGGCACAGCGCTGGGGCCAGGGCGTCTTCCATTGCCCGTACTGCCACGGCTACGAGCTGGACAAAGGCCGCATCGGCGTACTGGCCAGCAGCGCGCTGTCGATGCACCACGCGCTCATGCTGCCCGACTGGGGGCAGACGACGCTGTTTCTCAACGACGCGTTCGAGCCCGACGACGGGCAACGTGCCGCGCTGGCCGCGCGCGGCGTCACTGTCGAGGTTGGTGCGATTGAGCGGCTGGTGGACACCGCCACGGTCGAACTGCGCGATGGGCGCCGCTTCGCCATGGACGGCCTGTTCACGCTGACCCGAACCCGCCTGGCCAGCCCGGTGGCGGACCAACTCGGCTGCGCGCTGGAAGAGGGGCCCACGGGTGCGTTCATCCAGACCGATGGGATGCAGGCCACCAGCGTGCCGGGTGTGTTCGCCTGCGGCGACGCCGCGCGCGCCGCCGGGAATGTGGCGATTTCCGTGGGCGCCGGCGCCATGGCCGGTGCCTCCGCGCACCGTTCGCTGATGTTCGGCTGACCGAGGCGGCGCAGGGGTCAGCGCGCTCGCGCGGGCGCCAGGCGCGTTGCGCGCACGGGCTCGAAGGCCTGCGCGCTTTCCGAATGGTCCCATTGCTCCACCGTGCAGACGCCCTCATCGGCATTCCAGCGCAGCAGGTTCACCGAGTTCGGCACACCCGGGCGCACGCGGTGCGAGACAGCGGTGCCGGCCTGCACGGCCCACATCGGCCGCGCCAGGCCGGGCAGCGGCATCACATAGGGCAGGTGGATGTGGCCACCCATCACAACGTCTGCGCCCGCGGCAGCCCAGGCCGCTTGCGCGGCGGCGTAGCCGATCAGGCGGTCGGGCACATCCTGCGCGCGCATCACGTCGATGGGCTGGTGCACCACCACCACGCGCAATTGCCGCGCCGTGGCCTGCGCGAGCCGCTCGCTCACTCGCCGGACCTGTTGCTCGCCGACTTCACCGTTCTTGTGCCGGTGCGTGCGCGTGGTGTTCACGCCCAGCACCAGCAGTGCAGTCGTGCTGAACACGGGGTCGAGCACGTCGCCGAACGCGGCGCGGTGGCCTCCGTAAGGTCGCGTGCAGCGCGCCCACAGGTTGAACAGGGGGATGTCGTGGTTGCCCGGCACCGCCAGCATCGGCGCGCCCAACCCGTCCATGAAGCGACGCGCCGCGCGGAACTGGGCGGCGCGCGCACGCTGTGTGATGTCGCCCGAGAGCACCACGAGATCGGGGCGCACCGCCAGGCTCAGCCGCGTGAGCGCCCGTGCCACGTCGGCGCGTTCGGTGCCGAAGTGGGGGTCGGAGACGTGCAGGATCAGGCTCAAGCCGGGGGCTCCCTGTCGTCAGGCGGTGGTTTGAGCAGGTACAGGGGGGTGGTCAGGACGCGAAAAGTCAGCGGTGGCTTCATGCGCTCGACTTCGCCATCGAACGCGATCTTCGTGCGCCGCAGGCGCCGCAGGCGCGACGGCTTCACCACCATCTGCTCGAAGGAAAAATGCTCCACACCGTCGGCGTCGCCGAGCGTGCCCATGGCCCCGCGCAGCATCAGGCCCAGCATCGCCAGGGTGCCGATGGGCTTGAGCATCACGGCGGTGATCCGCCCGTTGTCGCGCGCTCCATTGGCCGGTGGCCCGCTGACCATGCCCACCTGCTCCAGCTGCAGCCGGTTGTTGCCCACGAACAGCGTGAGGGTGCGCACCTCGCGCTGAGCGCCGCCCAGGGCAATCTGCAGCGTGAGCCGCTGGCGCGATCGCATGACGGTGGCCAGGGCCGCACCCAGGGCCACCAGGCGGCTGCGCCCATACCGGCGCTTCCAGGCTTCCCGGTCCTCCAGCAGATCGGGGTACAGGCCGACGCTGGCATTGACCAGGAACAGGCGCTGGTTCACCGCCGCCACCTGGACCGGCTCTGGCCGCGCGCGCAGCAGTTGCGCCATGGCCTCCGCCACGTCGGTGGCGATGCCATGGGTGCGGGCGAAGTAGTTGAACGTGCCGCGCGGAATCACGCCCAGGACGCAGCCTGCGGCATGTGCCGCCTGCGCCGCGGTGTTGATGGAGCCGTCGCCGCCCACGGCCACCAGCGCCGAACCCTCTGACCCGCAGTGCGCGGCCAGGCGGGACGCGACCCGGGGCAGATCGGCCGGTTCACAGAAGTGAAGTTCGCCCCGCCGGCCGGTGGCCGACAGCGCGCGCTCGATGGTCTCGCGGGTCGCGTCGCCATCCTGGCTGCCGGAGCGGCCATTGATGACGAAGTGCAGCGTGGCCGAGGGATCGAAGACGGGCATGGTGGTGAGGGTTGCGCGGATCAGTGTAGCGAGGCGTCATCGAAACCCCCATGGTCAGGTGACACGCCGCTGGCGATGATGTCGCCATGAACGCCGCTTTGCCCGCTCCCGCCGCCGCCGCATTGTTCGATCGCATCCAGGCCGCGCTGGTTGGCGAGCAGCGGCAACGCCGGCCTGGCACCTGGTCGCCGGTCGAGCGTTACCTGGACCCTTCGCGCCACCAGCGCGAGCTCGTGGCGCTGCGCCGCTTGCCCCAGGCCGTGGCCGACGCCGCCAGCCTGCAGACGATCGGCGACTGGCGGGCCTGCAGCGTGCACGGTGTGCCGGTTCTGCTCGCGCGCGGGGCCGACGGCCGCCTGCGCGCCTTCATCAACGTCTGCCGCCACCGCGGCGCGGCGCTGGTGCCCGAGGGCGCCAGCGGTCAGGGCCGCGAGCGCTTCGTCTGCCCGTACCACAGCTGGACCTACGGCAGTCACGGTGCCTGCGTGGGCCGGCCGCACGACCGCGACTTCCCGCATGCGCCCCGGGACCGCGCAGGCCTGGTGGAACTGCCCTGCGCGCAGCGCTTCGGCCTGGTGTGGGTGGTGGCCACCGCGCTGCCCGGCTTCGACTGGGCCGCGTACTTCGGACCGCTGGGCGATGAAATCGAAGACCTCGGCTTCGATGCGGCCGCGCGCGTGCAGCGCGAACGCCACTTCACCCAGGCCTCGAACTGGAAGCTGGTGCTCGACGGCAACCTGGAGAGCTACCACTTCGCCTATGCGCACCGCGAGACCATCGCCCACCTGTTCCACGACAACCTGGTGGTGCACGACCAGTTCGGCGATCACCAGCGCATCGTGCTGCCCAAGCGCAGCTTTGCCGAACTGGCAGAACCGCCAGCGACGATGGCGGGCTTCGCGAAAGCCGTCAACACCATCTACTTCCTGTTCCCCACCACGCTGCTGCTGTGGGAAGGCGATCACATCAACGCCATCGCGCTCTCGCCTGCCGACGGCGCCTCGACCCGGGTGGACGGGTGGCTGGTGGCGCCGCAGCGGTACCTGGCCACCCGCAGTGGCGAGTACTGGCAGCGCAATTTCGACATGTTCTGGCAGGCGATCGACGAGGACCTCGCGCTGGCCGCGAGCATGCAGTGCGGCCTGGCCAGCGGCGCGAACCAGGCTCTGTGCTTCGGCGAGAACGAGTTCGCCTGCGAGGCCTTCCACGCCGCCGTGCAGCGCATGCTGGACTGACCGGCGCGGCGTGGGTGGCGCCTCAGGGTTCGCGTGGGCAGCCGCTGCCGGGTTCGCCGTCAAGTTGGGCCATCAGCACCGGCGCCATGGATCGCAGGATCTGCACCGGCAGGCCCGAGGTGAAGCGGTGGTTGGCCGCGTTCGGCCCGACCACGTAGGCGGTGACGCTGCCGAAATGCTTGGGCCCGAGATAGAACACGAAGGTGGCGGTGCGGTTCAGGGCCAGGCCGCCGCGCCCGTTCACCACCACGCGGTTGTCGCCCGTGCCGGTCTTGCCACCGGGGGCGAAATCTGCGCCCGAGGGGGACTTGAAACTGCCGGCCAGTCGCCGGGCGGTGCCCGCTTCCACCACGTCCGACAACGCCTTCTTCAGCGCCCTGGCCACCTCGGGGACCATGACGCGTTCGCCGGTTGCCGGCGTGGGCCGCAGCGCCGTTTCCCATGGGGTGTCCGCCGCGAAGCGCAGGTTGGCGATGCGGTAGGTCGGCAGGCGCACGCCGCCGTTGACGATGATGCCCATCAGCTCGGCCAGCGCGGCGGGCCGGTCGCCCGAGCTGCCCAGGGCGGTGGCGAGCGAAGGCACAAGCTGGCCGAAGGGATACCCCAGGCGGCTCCATCGGCGCTGGATGTCCTGGAACGCCTCCGCCTCCAGCATGGTGTGGATGCGCGCGTCCTGTGCGTCCCTGGCGCGTGTGCGGAACAGCCACTGGTAGGCCTCCTGGCGCTCGGCGGTGCTCGCGGCAATGGCATCGCCCAGCGTGGCCTGAGGGTGCTGCTGCCGGTACGCCGCCAGCCAGGCTTCCAGCGGGTGCACGCGGTCCGCGTCGCCGCCATCCGCCAGGGCCTGCGGTTTGTCGGCGCGGCGCGGGTCGGTCTTGCGCCAGAAGCGGCGCAGGAAAGTCTGACCCTCCTGGTCGGCAAAGCGGGCGAGGTAGGCCTCGCGGCGCGGGTCGAGCGGGTCTTGCAGCAAGCGCGCGCTGCCGCCGGTCGCGCGGTCCATGGTGTGCTGCACGACTTCCTGCAGCAGGCGCACGAAGGGCAGGTTGATCGACGCCTGCATGGCTTCGCGCAGGGTCGGTTCGCGCGTGTCGTCCTTGGGGTTGAAATTGTGGAAGCTGTGCAGGCCACCCCCAGTGAAAAACTGTTCATGCGGGCTGGCGGAGAAGCGGCGCTCCATCGCCGCGTCCAGCATCGCGCCCAGGCTGCGGTCTTTCGCGCCCGACAGGTGCTGCACCGCCCAGCGGCTCAGGCTGTCCTGCGGGTCGGGCCCGGCGGCCCGCAGCGCCGCGGGCTCCAATGGCGCCAGCCGGCCGTGCAGCTCGGCAACCAGCTCCAGGTAGGTCGCCAGCACGCGCAGCTTGGCCGTGGAGCCGAGTTCGAGCTTGCTGCCTTCGTTGATGTCCAGCGGCTGCTGGGTGGTGTCGGTCTGGACCCGCACCAGGTTGCCCTGCGGCGTGCTCTCCAGCAGGGTGAAGCTGTAACGCACCTCGCCCAGCGTGTCGGCCTGCAGCAGGCGCTCACCCAGCAGTTCCTGCGAGCGCGCGAAGTCCGGGTCCTCCAGGCGGCCGAGGTAGGCGCTCACCGCGTGCTGCAGCCTGCCGTTGAGCGTGGTGTCGGCCTGGGCGTCCAGCCGGTCCAGCCGGTAGAGCGAGGTGCCCAGCAGGCCCGCCAGTCGGGTGCGCACGGCGGTGATGCCTTTGCCGCCGGCTGCCGGCAACTGGGGCGGGTTGTGTGCCATGTCGCGAAACACCAGCCGCTGTCGCAGGGCCGCATCGCGCCAAGCCGTGTCGATGATGCCCGCCTCGGCCAGCAGGCGCAGGTGGGCATCGGTGGCGCTGTCGAGTTCGGCGCGGCCCTGCGCCAGGTACCAAGAAGGTCTGCGGTGGGCGATCATGAGCGCCACCGCCTGCCGCAACGCGAGCGCCCGCGCGGTGGGTTCCTGCGCGGAGCCGGCGGCGGTCGACAGCGCTGCCATGGCGCTGTCGAAGTCGGTGCCGAACCACACCCACAGGCCGTCACCCAGGCCATGCACCTCGCCATGGCGCGGCGCCGCCGACAGCGGCACCGTGTTCAGGTAGTCGAGCACCAGTTGCCGGCGCACGGGCAGGGTATCGGCGCCATGCAGGTAGGCCCGCACCGAAGCCGACGCCATCTGCCGCAGCTTTTCGCGCGCGTCGTGCGTGATGCCGCCGGGCGAATGGCGGTACTTCTCGATCTGGGTGGCCAGCGTGCTGCCGCCGTGGGTGTCGATGTCCGCGTCGATGTGGCTGCCCAGCTGCCCGATCACGGCGCGCGTGAAACGCACCCAGTCCACCGCCGGGTTCATCTGCGGGCGTCCGGGGTCGAGCAGGTCGCGGTTTTCGATGAAGAGCAGGGCCTGGACCACCACCGGCGGCACGCTGTCGAAGCTGTCAAAGCGGCGAAACGGGTAGCGGAAGGCGTGCAGCGGTTCGCGGCTGCAGTCGTACACCGTCAGGCCGGTGTGGGTTTTCTCCACATGCGGCGCAAACCAGCCGCGCGCCAGGTGGGCGCGCAGGGCATCGTTGTGGCGCGCCTGCGCCGAGACTTCGAATCCGCGCGCCAGCAGCCGCTCGGTGAACCCGGGGATCCCGGTGTAGCCCATGCGCTCGTCGAAAGGGCCGTGCAGCGGGAACCGGAGGGTGTCGGACGGACCCGGGGCGACGTGGTGGTGCAGGGTGGCCGCGTGGCGGCTGAGTTCGCGGGCCTGCCAGTGCGAGGTCTGCGCCTCGTGGCGCAGCAGCAGGGCCATCACCGTGCCCAGCATGGCCAGAACCAGCAGCGCCCATTGCCACCAGGGCAGGCGAGGGGCCGTCGAGCGCTGGTACCCCGGTGGATCACCGAGGAGCGCCGTGTATGGCTCTTTCCCGAAACGTGGTTCGGACATGGCAGGACCCCCTTGCGGCAAGCTGGCCCGACGGGTCGGCGTCACGATCCTGACTTGCGCTGGGCCCGATCTTGTTCCTGTCCGGTTCCGATGTCACGCGTGCATTGCACGTTCGCCGCCTGCGGACCGAGCCGGAAAGACGTAACGTGATGGCTGTCACAAAATCGGGTGGCGCAACGTCTACATCCCATGAACCCTTCCGCCGACGACACTTTCAGCCGCCTTCGTCCGCGCCTGCAAGGCATTGCCTACCGGATGCTCGGTTCCTCCGCCGAGGCCGAGGACGTGGTGCAGGACACCTGGTTGCGCTGGCGCGAGAGCGCGCACGACGACCTGGAGAGCGCAGACGCCTGGCTGGTGACCATCGCCACCCGCCTGTCCATTGACCGGCTGCGCAGCGCCAAGGTGCAGCGCGCGCACTACGTCGGCACCTGGCTGCCCGAGCCGCTGCTCTCCGACGCGGCGCCCTCGCCCGAGCAGATGCTGGAGCGCGCCGACGATGTGTCGGTGGCCTTTCTCGCGCTGCTCGAGCGCCTGGCGCCGGAGGCGCGCGCGGCCTACCTGATGCGCGAGGTGTTCGATGCCGACTACGGCGAGGTCGCCCAGGCCCTGGGCAAGACCGAGAGCGCGTGCCGCCAGATCGTGCACCGCGCGAAAGCGCAGCTGCAGGACGAGCGGCCGCGCCACGTGGTGCCGCGCGAAGCCCAGTTGCGCCTGCTGCGCGGCTTTGCCGAAGCGGCGGCCAGCGGCCGGTTCGCCGCGCTACAGGGCCTGCTGGCCGAGGACGCGCAGCTCATTGGTGACGGCGGCGGCATCGTGCCCAGCTTTGGCGTGCCGCTGGTGGGCAGCCGGCGCATCGCACAACTCTTTTACGCCACGCACCGGCGATTCGGCGACGCGGTGCGCTACGAGGTGGTGGTGCTCAACGGGCAATGGGGTTTGCTGCGCTTCATCGGCAATACGCTGGAATCGGCGCAGTCGTTCGAGACCGACGGAGAACGCATCCTGACCCTGCACGTGCAGCGCAACCCGGACAAACTCGCCCGCATGGCCGCCGCGCTGGGCCGCGACACCGGGCCGGTGCAAAAAAAGTAAGGCCGCCGGGCCGGCGGCTGTCACAAACCGGGGGGCTGTGACGTCTTGTGTGTGTATCTCAACCATTTCAAGGACACACATGCACAACGCTCCCCGACTCCCCTGGACCCAGATCGCCCCCAAGGCCTACCAGGCCATGGCCGCCGTTGGCGCCGCCACGGCCGCTTCCTCGCTCGGCCCCATCCTCATGGAACTCGTGAAGACGCGCGTCTCGCAGCTCAACGGCTGCGCCTTCTGCGTCGACATGCATGTGCGCGACCTGCGCAAGCACGGTGAAACCTGGCAGCGCATCAACAGCCTGTGCACCTGGCGCGAGGTTGGCCTGTACAGCGCGCGCGAACGCGCCGCCTTCGGCTGGGCCGAGAGCCTGGCGCGCACGGTGGAAGACCACAGCGACCGCGACGCCGAATTCAACGCGCTCAAGGACCAGTTCAGCGACCAGGAAATCGTCGAGCTGACCTGGGTCATCGCCCAGATCGGCGTCTGGAACCGCATGTGCGTCGGCATGCGCGCGCCGGTGCCGGAAAAAGAGATCGCCTGAATCCCCGTCACCCCTCCAGCATGCAAGGAACTCCCATGAACATCGTCATCCTCGGCGGCAGCGGCCTCATCGGCAAACAGCTCGCCGCCCGGCTCCAGCAAGCCGGCCACACGGTCACGCCCGCATCCCCGTCCACCGGTGTGAACGCCGTCACCGGCGAAGGCCTGGACCAGGTGCTCGCGGGCGCGGACGTGGTGGTCGACGTGACCAATTCGCCCTCGTTCGAGGACGAGGCGGTGATGCACTTCTTCCGCGCGTCGACGCAGAACCTGCTGGCCGCCAGCGCGCGCGCCGGTGTGGGGCACTGCGTGGCGCTGTCGGTGGTCGGCTCCGAGCGCGTGCCCGACAGCGGTTACTTCCGCGCCAAGATCGCGCAGGAATCGCTGATCAAGGCCGGCCCGGTGCCGTACACCATCGTGCGGGCCACGCAGTTCTTCGAGTTCCTGCCGGCCATCGCGCACATGAACACCGAAGGCCGGACGGTGCGCCTGCCGTCGGCCCCGCTGCAGCCCATGGCCTCGGCCGACGTGGCCGCCGAACTCGCGCGCGTGGCGCAGCTGGCACCACTGAACGGCACCTGCGAGGTGGCCGGGCCACAGGCCATGGCGCTCGACGCCTTGATCCGCCAGCTGTTCGAGGCGCGCCGCGATGATCGCGAGGTGGTGTCCGACCCCGCCGCGCGCTACTTCGGTTCGACACTGGACGCAAACTCCCTGGTTCCGGGGCATGGCGCCACCATCGCCCCGACATCGCTGGCGCAGTGGCTGGCCAGCGCGCCGGTCGCGCACTGAGCCACCGGTCCACCCCGGTGGCGCCGGTCGGGGTGTGGCGTGTACGCTTGTGGGCCGCGTCCTGCGCGCCCATGGAAACCTGCCATGCACCTGATACAGACCCGCGACGACGATGGCGTGCTCGAACTGCGCCTGAACCGGCCCGAACGCCTCAACGCGCTCACGCTCGCACTGGCCCGCGACCTGCTCGCGGCGGTGCGCGCGGGCGTGGCCGACCCCGCCGTGCGCGCGATCCTGCTCAGCGGCGAAGGCAGGGCCTTCTGCGCCGGCAAGGACCGCGACGACCCGCCCACGCCGGCCTTCGTCGACACGCTGCAGGCGCTGGCGTCTGCCCTGGTGCACGCGCCCCAACCCGTGGTGACGGTGGCGCAGGGCTGGGTGGTGGGAGCGGGTTTCGAAATCATGCTCAACGGCGACCTCGTCGTGGCCGCGCGTGGCGCGCGTTTCATGCTGCCCGAGGTGAACGTGGGCCTGTTCGGCACGGGCGGCGTGGCCGCCCTGCTGCCGCGCCTGGTGGGCCTGCAGAAGGCCAAGGGGCTGTTGATGCTGGGGCAGGAGTTGAGCGCTACCGACGCGGAGCGCTGGGGCCTGGTGTGGCAGGTGGTCGAGGACGATGCCTTGCCTGCCCACGCGCGCGCCCTGGCGCGGCAGCTGGCGCGCGGCAGTCCGGCCCTGCTGGCCGAGATCAAGCGGCTGGTACGTCGCGAGCAGCTGGGCGATTTCGACGCCGCGCTGGCGCGCGAAGCGCAGGTGCACGCGCGCCTGCAAGGGGCCGTGGCGGCGATCCGTCCGCGCGAGATCGACCACATCGTGCTGCGCGTGACCGACCTCGATCGCATGCTGCGCTTCTACTGCGATGCACTGGGCTGCACCGTGGAGAAGCGGCAGGACGAGATCGGCCTGGTGCAGTTGCGCGCGGGCCGTTCACTGATCGACCTCGTGCCGGTGGACGGCCAGCTCGGCCGCGCCGGTGGCGCGCCACCGGGCCGCGAAGGCCGCAACCTGGACCACTTCTGCCTGCGCGTTGAGCCGTTCGACGAGGCCACGATCCGCCAACGCCTGCAGGCGCACGGCGCCGAACCCGGGCCGGTGGAGCAGCGCAACGGTGCCGAAGGCGAAGGCCCGTCGATCTATGTGACCGACCCCGAAGGCAACGTGGTGGAGCTCAAGGGACCGCCGCAGGGCTGAAGCAGCACTGGCCGGTCCGCGACGAGCACGATCTTCACCGCCGTGCACGACAATCCGCGTGACGCCTGTCGCCGATATTTTTGAGCCGATGAGCCGAACGCCGCAGCCCCAAGCCCGAGACGTCCGCACGGACGCGGGATCGGGCGCGTTTGCGTTTCCGGCCTCCATGGCCCAGCAGGCCTTCTGGTACGCGGAACTGCTCCAGGGCAATCTGACCGCTTTCAACATCCCTCTGCGCTGGCGCCTGACGGGCCCGCTGGACGTGGGCTTGCTGGAGCGGACGATGAACATCCTCATCGAACGCCACGAGGCCCTTCGCACCCACTTTGACGAGGATCGCGGGGAGCTTCTGCAGATCGTCAGCCCGACGAGCACGCTCAAGCTCGAGGTCGTCGATATCAGCCATTGGCCGGTGGACCAGTTGGACGAGGAGGCGGACCGCCTTGGCGACATCGAAGCCCGCCGGCCGTTCCGGCTTGCGACCGGTCCATTGATCCGTGTGGGACTCGTCCGCCTCGGGACAGCGTCCTGGCAGCTGCACGTCACGGTCCATCAGGCGATCTTCGACACGTTGTCGACGGCGGTGCTTACCGAAGACATCGCGGCGATCTATCAGGCCTGCTTCGAAGGCAGGCCTTGCCCGCTTGAACCCTTGCCGCTGCAATACGGCGATTTCAGCGTCTGGCAGCACGATTGCCTGAAAAGCCCCGAAATGCAAAGGCAATGGGCTTACTGGAAAGCGCGGCTGGAAGGCATGACCGAGCTGGATCTGCCGACCGATTTTTCGCGGCCTGCCGTCAGGTCGTGGAAGGGTGACATCGCGTCCATGCTGCTGCCCTGGGCGCTGACGGATCGACTCCATGCCATCGCCGCAAATAGCGGTGCCACGCTCTTCCAGCTCCAGCTCGCTGCCTGCACCCTCCTGCTGCATCGCTACACCGGCAGCACCGACGTCGCCGTCTGTACACCGACTCCTGGCCGCAACCGCGAGGAGTGGGCGCCGCTGATCGGCGTGTTCACCCAATGGCTGATCGTTCGCAACGATCTATCAGGACGCCCGCCATTCGGCCAGTTCTTCGGCCAGGTCCGCGACACGGCCCTGGAAGCGCTGGAGAACCAGGATCTGCCCTTCGCGTGCCTGGTGCGCGAGCTGATGCCGGAGCGGGATCCAGGCCGCGGCCCGCTGCTGCAGGTCAGCTTCAGCCACCACCGCTCGTTCGACAGGGCGGAGACGTTCGGCGGCGTAACGATCACACCCATGCCCGCGCCTTCACCGGGGACGATGTTCGACCTGAATTTCCTGATGGTCGAGGGTCTGGAAGGCTGGCAGGCTGCCTGCCACTACAGCACGGACCTTTTCTCTCGCAGCTCCGCGGACCGGATGCTCGGGCATTTCAGGCGGTTGCTGGAAGACATCGCCGAGCATCCCTCGGCGACCATCGATCAGCTGAAAATCCTCACGGAAGCGGAGGAAGCCGCACTGCTCGGGGAATGGCAAGGCGTCAGCGCCGCTTACCCGCGGGATGCGACCATCGGCGGGCTTTTCCAGGAGACCGCGCACCGCTTCCCGGAACGCGTGGCACTGCGTTCCGGTGGCCATTCGCTGACGTATTTCCAGCTGCATTCGGAGGCGAGCCAGCTCGCGCTGCAATTGCTCGAAGCCGGGGTCGCCCCCGGCGATCTGATTGCGATCAGCGCGCGCCCTTCGCCGGAAATGATCGTCGGATTCCTCGCCATCCTGCTCGCCGGCGGCGGCTGCGTGCCGATCGACCCGGCCTACCCGACGGAGCGCTTCGCGCTGCTGCTGGGGGATTGTGGTGCGTCCATCGGCCTCGCGACGGCGGGTTGCGAGATCTGCTACCCGCAGGGCTGGAAGGGAAGGGTCATCCCGATCCCCGCAACCGGCAACGCGACCGCCCCTGCCGGGCTGGCGGAGATCCCGCTGACGGCAGAGCATCCGGCACATCTGCTTTTCACCTCGGGCTCCACTGGGCGGCCGAAGGGCGTCCTGCTTGCCCATCGCGGCGTGGTGCGCCTGGTCAGGAATCAGAACTTCATGGCGATCACGCCCGACGACGTTTTCCTGCAGGCCGCGCCGGCGTCTTTCGACGCTTCGCTGCTCGAAATCTGGGGACCGTTGCTCAACGGCGGCTGCCTGGTCCTGCCCACCGATGGCCCGGGCCTCGCGGCCATCGCCACGGCGGTCCGCGAACACGGCGTCACCACGCTCTGGCTCACGTCCGGGTTGTTCCAACTCATGATGGACGAAAGCCCGGAGTCGCTCAAAGGGCTGCGCCATCTTCTGGCGGGAGGCGACGTCCTCTCTCCTTTCCATGTCCGGCGGGCGCTGGAAACCTTGCCAGACACGCGGTTGATCAACGGCTACGGGCCCACCGAGAACACGACGTTCACCACCTGCCACACCATCACCCTGGCCGATCTGGAGAAGCCATCGATCCCGATTGGCAAGCCGATTGCCAACACCACCGTGTACCTGCTGGACAGCAGGCTCAAGCCGGTGCCGGTCGGCATTCCTGGCGAGCTGTTCACGGGTGGCGACGGCCTCGCCATCGGCTACCACGGGGCGCCCGATCTGACAGCAGAAAAGTTCATCCACCACCCCGAGTTCGGCAGGCTCTACCGCACCGGCGATCTCTGCCGCCGGGCTGCCGACGGCACCATCGCGTTTCTCGGCCGTAGCGACCATCAGGTCAAGGTCCGCGGCTTCCGGATCGAACTCGGGGAAATCGAAACCGTGCTGGCCAGCCACGCGGGCGTGCGCCAGGCCAAGGTCGCCGTGCGTGGTGACAGTGCCGAAACCAAACGCATCCTCGCCTGGGTGATTCCCCACGAGCCGGGCCACGTTCAAGAGAGCGATCTGACGGAATTCCTCGCGGCCCGGTTGCCCGCCTTCATGCGGCCCGCCGCCGTCGGCATCATCGAATCGTTCCCGCTCAACGCGAACGGCAAGATTCAGGTGTCTGCCCTCCCTGACCCTGTGAGAGACAGGTTCGAGACAGGGGCGAAGGCTGCGGCACCGCCGGTTGGAGAAACAGAAGAGCAACTTGCGGTGATCTGGCGCGAGTTGCTCGGCATCGCCGACATCAACCGCGAAGACGACTTCTTCGCCCTCGGCGGTCACTCGCTGATGGCATTGCGGATGTACTACCGGATCCACCGCGAGTTCGGCCAATCCCTGCCTCTGGCCACGCTGCTGCAACACCCCACGATCGAAGGTCTGGCCGGACTTCTGGCCGCGTCGGTCGAGGTGAACGCGGTCGAAGTTCCACCGATTCCGGGCAAGGGCAATATCGTCATCCTCTCGCGCGGAGGCGATGCCACACCGCTGTTCTGCATCCACGGCGGTGACGGCGGGGTCTTGTTCTACCGCAGTCTCGCGGCCTTGATGCCGCCGGAAATTCCCTTGCATGCCATCGAGTCGCTGGAGCTTGGCAACAGCGGGCCCATCGAGTCGTGCAGCATCGAAGAAACGGCAGCTGGCTATATCCGCGGCCTGCGTGCCATCCAGCCGCAAGGGCCTTACCGGCTGGCCGGTTACTCGTTCGGCGGCGTGGTGGCGCACGAAATGGCCTGCCAGTTGACCCGGGACGGGCACGCTGTCGAGTTCGTGGGTCTCTTCGACACCCACAACCCGGCTGCCCCGGAGCGGAACTACACGATGGCGGAGCGACTGCGCGTCTTCTGGCAACAGCACTCAGCCGTGCCCGTGTGGCGCCGGCTGAAGCTGGTGGGTGCCCGGTTGAGCGAAGGGGTCCGGACCAACCGCCGGGTGAAAGCCGAGACCGAGGCCGCGCAACGAAGCGGCCCGGCGGAGCCCTACAGCGATCTTCGCCGCGTGCAGGTGCGCCAGAACAACTGGCGGGCCATGCAGGCCTACCGTCCCCAGACTTACGCGGGAAGCATCACACTTTTCAAGGCCTCGGCGATCGGCGACAAGGTCGAACGCCCAGCCGACTATGGCTGGGCAGGGCTTGCAGACGGCGGGCTGGATATCGTCTTGCTCCCCGGCGAGCACCTCACCCTGTTTGCGCCGGAGAACATTGCCACCCTTGCCCAGGTGCTGACGGAGTCTCTCCGCCCATCCGACTGCCTGGCTCGTTGACTGCTTCCCCTATCGCCATGCGCGGTTCCTGCTGCGGACACTTCGGAGAGCTGCTTCGCAGCGATCGCAGTCGGTGGTTGTTGGCAAACGTACTTCTGCTCAATGCACAAAGCCGGCCGTTCACAGCGTCCCTCCGCAGTGTCCAAACACCCGATGATGATTCAGTAGGTGTGTCTCCAATCGTTGAAGCACCAGCGACATGCAACCTACTTAGCCTTAGAGAGGCCGGCGTGTTGACGCGGGCATCGGTGTCGACTCTGCATGCTGCCGCGAGAAGTTGATGTAGCGGTCAACGCTTTCGAGCACTTACCGGCCAGGCTTCCCCGCGCGCATACCTCGAGCCCGAAGCGTGCTTTCTCGGTTTGTAGACAAGACGAGACGGATCGTTTAGTATCAAGTTACTTTAACAGAGGGCGATGTACGTGAAAGAAATTGTTCTGCTTGATCCAATCTATGGCCCGAGCCAGTCGAAGCTCGTTGACCGGTTTAAGGTGCACGGCGCCCCGGTGCAGGGATCTGACCGAACCGAATTCCTGCGCCAGTTTGCGGGTCGAGTTGAGTGCGTCGTGAGCCATTCGAGGTTTGGAATGTCACCAGCTGAGATGGACGCGCTACCAGGTTTGAAATTGATCGCGAATTTCGGGGTTGGTTTAGATCGGCTTGATGTAGATGAGGCGGCACGCCGCGGAATCACTGTTACCCATACTCCAGATGAACTGACTGAGTGTGTTGCCGACATGGCGTGGGCGCTTATGCTTGGCGTGACGCGCCGCATACTGCCGAATGATCATTTCGTTCGTACGGGTCAGTGGCTTTCCGGGCCTGCGCCGCTCTCGCAAAAGCTCTGGGGCGAGAACCTGGGCATCGTGGGAGCGGGCCGAATTGGCCAAGCCATTGCGAGGCGAGCAGCCGGATTCAATATGGAGATCGGATATGTTGACCCGTTGTCCAAAATCGCAGGGGCGACTCGGTTCGAACAAGTGAAGGACCTGGCCAGATGGGCCAGAGTGTTGGTTGTCGCATGCCCTGGCACTCCGGCCACCCGACACATCATTGATTCGGAAGTGCTTGTTGCGCTTGGCGCTGACGGCTATTTGGTCAACATCTCACGCGGATCGAATGTTGACGAAGAGGCGCTGCGTCACGCCATCGGCGCAGGCCACATAGCGGGCGCAGGCTTGGATGTCTTTGAGAGCGAGCCTGAGGTGCCAGAAGCGTTCGTAGGGAATACAAATGTCTTGCTCCAACCTCATGTAAGCAGTGGCACGCACCAGACATATGCCGCAATGGGGGGCACAGTCGTGCAGAACCTTGAGTCCTTCTATACAGGGCAAGCGCTGCGAAACATCGCGCGCCCCTCGAGGGCAGCCTGATGCGACGCGTTGCAGTTGTAACTGGAGGCGGGTCTGGCATTGGCCGTGAGGTTGCACTAGCCTTGCGAGCTGATGGATTCACCGTTGCAGTTTTGGGACGGAATGCGGGCAACCTGGTCGAGACAGCTGAGCTCGGTGGCGGAGGGGACAATTGGCTCACGGTTTCTTGTGATGTCGGAAACCCGAGCGATGTCAAAGCCGCATTTGATAGAGTTGTCGACAAGTGGGGCCGCGTAGATCTTCTATTCAATAATGCCGGAGTGTTTCCGCCTGGGCGGATCTTGGATGAAGTCACCGACGAACACTGGTCCTCTGCTGTTAGAACCAACTTGGACGGAGCGTTCTACGCGACCCGTGAAGCCTTCAAGGTCATGAAAAAGCAGCTTCCCCAAGGTGGCCGGATCATCAACAACGGATCAATCTCGTCTCACTCGCCACGACCACATTCCTCCGCCTACACTGCAACCAAACACGCCATCAGCGGCTTGACCAAGGCAACGGCCTTGGATGGACGGCCATATGACATTGCCTGTGGCCAGATCGACATTGGCAACGCTGCAACGGAGTTGGCAGCGCGAATCCATTCAGGGGTGCTGCAGGCGGATGGCAGCATGCGCGGCGAGCCGACCATGGACTTGGCGCATGTGGTGAGCGCGGTGCTCTACATGGTCCGACTACCCTTAGGCGTCAATGTCCATTCAATGACGGTGATGGCCACCAAAATGCCGTTTGTCGGTCGCGGGTGAACCTCATCGACACACATGAATGCCGCCAAAACGACGGCTGATCTTGATCAAGCGCTGGCACGGCCAACTGAAGGGGCTTTCTCAGCGCTGATCCCAAGCACGACGGTTCTGACAATCTGATCGGCACGCTCATCACTGATGGGAAAGTCCCCAACCAATACCGCGTAGTAGACCGCGCCGGTAATCACGTCACTCACCGCCTGCAAGGGGGTGTCCGGACTGATCTCACCGCGCCCAATGGCTCGTTGCAGGATCAGCATGTTCCTCTCACGCCGTTGAACCGCGAAGTCCTTGCGCAGGATGCGAGCCACTTCAGGGTTTGACTGCGCCTCGGCAACAAAACCCGCCAGCGCGATGCCGGCGACCGACTCGCGAAACAGCTTGAATGCGCCACGTATCAGCCAGCGCAGATCGCCTTCGAGCGAGCCGGTATCCACCGGATCCATCATGGTGTCGGCGAGCGCCGTGTACAACTCCATGAACACGGAGGCCTTGCTGGGCCACCATCTGTAGATGGTCGCCTTGCCCACACCGGCCTCTGCCGCAATCTGATCAACGCTGATGCTCGTATAGCCCTTGGCGAGCAGCAGCCGTTCAGCCGCACGCAGCACGGCCTCGTGACTTTTTGCGTTGCGCCTGTCGGGCGACGGAGCGGCGCGTTCTGGCTTCAAGGTGCTCGTTTTCAAGGGGTTCATGGGTTGCGATTGTCAGGCAAGGGGTCAAGAGCAAACAGCACTGGACACCTTGAATCTAGCGGTGGACGTAGCCTAGGGTTTACGATTATAACAATACGGAACGTCTCGTCTAAACTTTATCCCATGCGACGGCACGGGGCTGGCGCGAACGGGATCTGTGATGGCGAGGCAAATCAAATACGACAGGTCGGCAGAGGATGTCGGCAATCTGTTCTCTCTCGAGCATGTCAATCTCCAGGTTGATGGGCTGGAGCGGGCGCTTGTGTTCTATGTAGAGGCACTCGGGCTGACCCGGGACCCGTACATGATGACGGGTGGTCGCATCGGTTGGATCAATGCAGGCCGCAACCAGTTTCACCTGATCCAGGGCAAACCCCAGGTCGTGGCCGGGCACATCGGCCTCGTGATGCCAGGGCGCCGCGACTTGTTGGCCAGGCTCGACGCAGCGAAACCACATCTGGCGGGAACTGAATTCAGTTACGAAGAGATGGACGACTGCGTGATCGCAGTCTGTCCCTGGGGTAACCGGTTCCGGATCCATGAACCGGCGGCCGGATTTGGGCGAATGACGCTCGGAATGCCGTATGTCGAGGTGGATGTCCGACCTGGAACAGTGGAGGGCATCGTTGCGTTCTATCGGGACATCGTCCACGCCCCAGGCCGAGTGACCGAAGAACGGGGCGCCCCTGCAGCCCGAATCTCAGTGGGACGGGAGCAGGCGATCGTGTTCAGGGAAACGGAAGGCGTGATCCGGCCGTTCGACGGCCACCACATTCAGGTGTACCTCTCCGATTTTTCCGGCCCGCATGGACGCCTGAGCGAGCGTGACCTCATCACCGAGGAGAGCAACGAGCATCAGTACCGATTCGAGGTCATCACTGACCCGACCACCGGCGCAGAGCTCTCGCGCATCGAGCACGAGGTGCGCAGCATCGGACATCCATTGTTCAACCGCGCGCTGATCAACCGCAATCCTAGTCAGACCAACGTCAACTACGCAGCCGGACTTGACGCATATGTGCCTCCCAACACAGCGCGTGAGACTGATGACCCGCGACTGCGTGACCTGCTCAAGGGGTTCAATGAGCAACTCGCGAACCCTGGTAACGGTCCAGAGGGGGTTGCATGAGCCGGACCGTACTCATCGCAGGAGGCTCGCTGTGCGGCCTCATGATTGGCGCGATCCTGGCTCGAGATGGCTGGAACGTGCGTGTATACGAGCGCGTGCCCGGCGGCATAGAGAGTCGGGGCGCAGGCATAGCGACGCATCCCAAACTGTTCGAGGCGTTCCGTCGGGCGGGGGCAAAGGTGGACGACAGCATGGGTATGCCCCTGGTCGGTCGCACCGCATTCAATCGAACGGGTGAAGAGATCTGTCACTACGCATTTCACCAGATGTTGAGTCCCTGGAGCATCCTCTATCGCAGACTGAGGGACGCATTGCCCGCTGATTGCTATCGCCTGGGCAGCGACGTCGTCGATGTGACCGATTCGGAAGACGGTGTCACCTTTCATTTCCAAGACGGCAGTGAGGTCAGTGGTGACATTGCCATAGGCGCGGACGGCATCTGGTCTCGCGTACGCGAAAAACTGAACCCCGCAGCCGTTCCAGGGTACTCAGGCTACGTGGCCTGGCGGGGCCTGATCGATGAAAGCAAGCTCGAAGCAGACTTCGCCGAGCGCTATGCACCACTACATTCCTTCTACGTCGAGCGCAATGAGCAATTCATCCTCTACGCAATCAACGGCTCTGACGATAGTTTGGAGGTTGGGCGTCGGCGATTCGGGTTCCTATGGTACCGGGCAGCTGACGAAGAAAAGGAACTACCGGATCTGTTAACGGGAACTGACGGTGTACGCAACCCGCACTCGGTGCCGCCTCCGAACATTCAGCCTCGACATATTGCACGGATCAAGGGCCTGGCAGAAGAGCTGCTGCCACCACAGTTTGCCGAGGTCGTGCGCCGAACAGCACAACCCTTTCTGCAGCCCATATTCGACCTCGTAAGTGATCGAGTGGCGTTTCGTAGCACTGTACTGCTTGGTGATGCGGCGTTTGTCGCACGCCCACACGTCGGAGCAGGGGTGATGAAAGCTGCATGTGATGCACTTGCACTAGCAGATGCACTTCAAAAGACACCCGCAGTCCAATCGGCGCTAAGGGTCTACCAGGATGCCCGCATAAAAGACGGCGCAGCCTTAGTGGAGAGGGCGCGCTATCTCGGAGGCTATCTGGAAGGCAACAAGCGAAGAGGTCCTGAGGCCGCTGTCTTGTCTGCAGAAGAAGTGATTCGCGAGTCGGGGCGAGGGTAGGAAAAATGAAAACCCACGGAACAGACCCAATCGATCAATTGGCGGTAGCTACGTTGCTACAACAGTACGCATGGGCTTCAGATGCCCGTGACAGAACGATATTAGAGGCATGTTTCACGTCAACGGCAACGGTGTGGATGTCGGATGCAGATGAGGAGTTAAAGAAAGTGGTCGAGGGCAGTGACGACATCGCCGATTGGGTGATTGCCCGTCATCGAGCCGAATTTGATGCTGGCCACGTTCGACGGCATATGTTGGCATTCCCGTTACTGACAGCAAATTCCGACCACATCATCGCGAAATCGTACTTTGCCGTTCTAGTTCGCGATCAAGACGGCCTGCGACCCGCCGCAATGGGGTGGTACGAGGACGAACTCGTAAACGAGTACCAGGCATGGCGGATTCGCCGGCGCGTGGTTCACATCGACAAAAACGACAGTGCATCTGCACCGAATCAGGAGACCAAGAAATGACATCGACCGATAACAAAGCACTGGTGGACACCTACTTCAGGCATTTCACCGCGGGCCGCTACGACGAAGCACTCGACATGCTTGCGCCAGATGCAACGGTCTGGATCTGCGGAAAGCCAGACAGGTTCTCGCTTGGCGGCGTGCGAAGCAAGGCCCAGTTCTCGGAACAAGTTCGTGGCGTCACCAATGCGGTCCCCAAAGGGCTGACGCTGCATCCCACCAAGTTGATCGCAGAGGGCGAATGGGTTGTCGCCGAGACCGATGTCTCGGGAATTTCGGCCAACGGTCGAACCTACGAAAACAAGTACGTATTCATATTCGAGATCAAAAATGGGCGCTTCAAGACGCTCAAGGAGTACCTTGACACCATGCATGCCAAGGAAACGTTTCTGGACTAAACAGCGGCAAGACCGCGCGCGAACTCCCCCCCCCCCACCAAATAGGAGACAGCAATGAAAGCCCAATCAGCGCACACACCGCGCAACAACACCCGGCGTGCAGCCCTGCGACTCGCATTGGCGGTCACCGTAGGCACCTCGTTCGCAACCTTTGCCCGGGCAACGGAGACGATCAACGTGGCCTTCGTGTCAGGCTTCCCGCCAAATGCCACATTTGTTGCGGCATTCAACTCGGGATTCGCTCCGGCAGTTGACAAGGTGCTCGCAAAGACGGGGAACTACAAGGTCCGTTGGAACTTCGCCCACAGCGGCCAGATTGCCAAGCCGCGTGGTGAGTTGGAGGCGTTGCAAGGCGGTCTGGCCGATATCGCAGCAGTTCCAGGGCCGTACCACTTTGATCGAGCTCCCATGTTGGAAGTGGTCTATCAGACGCCTTTCAGCGGACACGACGCAGCACAAATGAGTGACGTGTTTCAGCAGATGGAGAAGAAGTTTCCGCAAATCCAGCAGGGCTGGGCGAAGTTGAACCAGCGCGTTCTGGTTGCAACGGCGAACGCAGACAGCTACGTCCTGGTTTTGACCAAGCCCGCGCGGACTGTTGCGGAACTCAAGGGTGTGAAAATCGGCGCTGTGGGCCCCAACAGCCCGTGGCTCCAATACGTTGGGGCAACGCCTGTGCAGGCCGCGATGGCAGACTGGTACACAGGAATGAACACCGGTGTCTACCAGGGCGCGATGACGCCCCCGCAAGCATTGGGCGCGTTCAAGCTGTGCCAGGCGGGAAAGTACGTGGTTGACGCGGGACTGGGCGCCAGCGGCATCATCAACCTGAACGTCAATCTGGCGTTCTGGAACAAGCTGCCAGCCGAAGTCAAGCAGGCCTTCGAAGAAGCGGCCCCGGTATACAACAAGGAGCAGCTGCGCATTCTCTTTGAAGGATCGAAAGAGGCGATGGAACTGTGCCGCAAGCAGTATGGCATGGTTGAGATCAGCTTTTCGCCAGAGGAGCGTGCGCGTTGGGCAAAGGGCATGCCGAACATTGCACAGGAATGGGCGCAACGCATGGAGAAACAAGGGCTTCCGGGTAAGGAGGTGTTGACCTTCTACATGGACGCCATGCGGGCCAGCAAGCAGCCTATTGCACGCCACTGGGACCGGGAATGATGTCGTCCCGTCCCCACACGGCAGCACGGCGCGCATTCGACTTCGTTGTTGAAGCTTCGAACTTCCTTGCGTCCGTGCTGATATTCGGCTTGATGCTGCTGATGGTGGCAGACGTCACGCTCCGCTATTTCTTCAATGCCCCCATCACGGGGGTCAACGAGATGATGGAAATCGCCATCGTGGCGATGCTGTATATGCAGGTGACGCAGGCACTGAAAGACAATCGGCACACCCGATCCGATGCGTTCTTCACTACGATGACGCGTCGAAGTCCTGCCGCGGGCCGTGTACTTACAACCATCTTTTCGCTCGCGGGAATGTCGTTGATGATTGCGGTCGTCTGGGTCGGAGTACCTGGCGTCAGAGAGGCCCTGGCTGACAACTACACGATTGGCACGCATGGAGTGTTCATCGTCCCCGAATGGCCTATCCGCCTCGTGATCGTTTTCGGTTGTTCACTCATGGCAATCGAATTCGCCAGGGCGGCGTATCAAGCTGTCCGCTCCTTGGTGACGAGAGATGCCACTGAACCGATTGTTGTCGCGGAGGCGAACGATGCCGGGATTTGAAACAGCTGCCATCTCGATTGTCGCGATGCTGGTGCTCATCTACATGGGCATGCACATTGCAGTCGCACTGTCGTTGATCTCTTTTATTGGTGTATGGATCATCAAAGGCAATGTCGATGTGGCGATGAATCACCTTTGGGGCGCATTCTCGAAGACGATCGACAGCTCGGTATTCGCCGTCGTGCCGCTCTTCGTCTTGATGGGAAACCTCGCCGGAATCGCAGGGGTTGGAAGAGATACGTACGACGTAGCCCAACGGCTCATTGGGCGCATGCGCGGCTCCCTTGCGATTGCAACCGTGGTGGCCAACGCCATCTTCGCAGCGATAACGGGAGTGTCGGTGGCCTCGGCTGCGGTATTTGCCAAGTTGTCTGTGCCTGAGATGCTGCGTCACGGATATCGTGCGCGGTTTGCCGTTGGCGTGGTGGCTGGGTCGTCGGTTCTGGGTATGCTGATACCGCCCAGCGTTCTCATGATTGTCTACGGCATCATTTCTGAGCAGTCAATCGGAGACATGTTCATTGCTGGAATTGGGCCGGGGCTGTTGTTGACAGGGGCGTTCATTGCCTACATCGTTGTAGCGTCGTACAAGTTCCCTGCCTTGGTCTATGAAGGTGGTAAACCACCGGTTCTCGATGCGACCAATAGGCCGGAGAGCGACAGCATTCGTCCGCTCTGGAGTCAGGTCAGCGCTGTCGTGTCACTGATCTCCATTGTTATTGGCGGCTTGTACACGGGTGTATTCACGGCGATCGAAGCTGCAGCTGCGGGCGCCTTCGCAGCCTTCGTCATTGCGCTTTGTCGGCGATCGCTTACTTGGGCTTCCACTCTCCAGGTGGTGCGCGATTCCGGGAGTATTACGGCTGTGGTGTTGTTCCTGATCGTTGGCGCCAGCATGTACAGCCGGATGCTTGGCGTGTCGGGGCTGCCGACGCAGATTTCGGAATGGATACTCACGGTTGAGGCCAACTTCTGGCTTCTGATGGCGTTGTACATCCTGATGGTAATTTTCCTGGGCACGCTGATTGACTCCATATCGATCATGTTGATCATGGTTCCCATCTTCATGGTGGTCTTCAAACCCTACGACATCGATCTGATCTGGTTTGGCGTCGTGACAGTGATGGCAGCAGAAATCGGGCTATTGACGCCGCCGTTTGGTCTCTCCGCTTTCGTGGTCCACTCTGCCTTGGCCAGGCGCGACATCAGTCTCAAGGACGTTTTTGTCGGATCCGGGGCCTTTGCCGCTGTGATGTTCGTGGTGCTCCTGGCCGTCGTTGCGGCGCCCCTGATCGCCACAGGTCTTGTGTACTTGAAACTGTAGGTGTACGAATGGACATCGGTTTCATCGGGGCTGGTGCGATGGGTGTACCGATGATTCGGCGCCTCCTGGCGGCTGGTCACAAGGTCAGGGTCTACAACAGGACGCCGCATCGGTTGCACACACTTGTAGAGGAAGGTGCCGTATCTGTTGATTCGCCGGCTGCTGCTGCGACCAGTCCGGTGACTGTGAGCATGCTCGCAGACGACGATGCTGTGAATGCTACTGTGCTGGACGCGGGCGTGTTGGACGCTATGCCCCGGGGTGCGGTGCACGTCTGTATGGCCACCATTAGCGTTTCATTGGCTGCCCAGATGCGCGATGCGCATGCCCGGCACAGGCGAGGATTTGTTAGTGCACCCGTGTTTGGGCGTCCGGCTGCCGCCGCAGCTGGCAAGCTGTTTATTCTGGCAGCGGGTACTGCGGCTGATCTTCAAGTGGCCGCGCCCGTGTTTGAGGCAGTCGGACAGAAGACCTTCGAGTTGGGGGCCGATCCGGTCGCAGCCAACGTGGTCAAACTTTGCGGCAACTTGAGTGTTGCAGTTATGAACGAAACATGGGGTGAGCTGTTTGCGCTAGCGGGCGCGCACGGTGTTGCAGCCCAACAGCTGGTGGATGTTCTCACAGGCTCCATCTACCCGGCGCCCATCTATCGCCTTTACGGCGATTTGATTGCGCAGGAGGCATATTCCCCACCGGCCTTTCCGCTGCGCTTGGGGCTGAAGGATGCGAAGCTGGCGCTTGGTGCCGCTGACAGCGCCCACGTTGCGCTTCCACTGGCAAGTTTGGTGCGAGACCAGTACCTGAAAGCCGTGGCGCGGGGGTGGTCAAACCTAGACTGGGCTGCCCTGGGACAAGTGAGCAGGGAGGATGCCGTTGGCGAATCTTGATGCTTGGCCGCTGTTTGACGAGGTGCAGCGCACTCGACCCAGAGCGGCGCTGGCTCCCATGCGAATCAAAGGTTGTGTAGCGGCAGCGTCGTCTTGTAACGCACCTGCTTGAGCGCGAAGCTGGATCGGATTTTCTCGATGTCGGCGATCGGCGTGAGCTGGTCGAGGATGAAACGCTCTAGCGCTGCGATGTCTGCCACGACCACACGGATCAGGTAGTCCGAGTCGCCGGTCATGAGGTAGCACTCCATCACCTCGTCGTGTTCGGCGAGCCTCGTCACCTCGGGCGGCGTCACGCGCGAAGTGGCTTACTTTTTCGATGCAAGGGCCAACCGCCACGTCATCGCCGATGACAAGGACGCGCTCAAGCGCTGGCTTCGCAACACGGGCGCCAACCCTGGCGACAAGCAGATCTACCCGACCTGGCTGTTCCGCCCTTCGCAGCCGTGGACGCCGCGTGAATTTCCGGAAACCGGCGACGAAATTACCAAGTTGCTCCCGCAAGACATCGTCCGAAAGTGCCTGGAGCCTGGGCTGCTGTCGCCGTTCCTTTTCGAGGTCGACACCAAGACCGGCACGGCCTTCGCGGCAGTGGTGCTGCGGGGCGCCGAGCGGCGTGATGTGATGAAGGGTTTTCGGCACATGCCGAAGGTGCCTGCTGAGCGCATTGTCGGCTCCTACTCGAAGCGGCCTGTCGAGCGCTGCAAAGTCGCACGTGTCGACGGGGCATGGGTTCACGGTCGGGATCACCCTTCGAGCTATGCGTCGGTCAGGAACCGCAAGGTGGCCATCGTGGGCTGCGGCGCCATTGGTGCGGCGGTGGCGCGCCTTCTCGCCCAGGCAGGAGTGGGCGAACAGATCTTCGTCGACGCCGACAGCCTGTCGACGGCCAACGTTTCTCGGCATCCGCTGGGCATGTTCCACGTCGGCATCAACAAGGCCTCGTCGCTGAAAGAGCACCTGCGACGTGAGTTTCCTCACCTGACATTTGAACACGCGTTTCGCAACCGCGTCGAATGGCTAGGCTCCAAGGACCTTGACCATTTGGCAGGCGCCGACTTGATCATCACGGCGGGCATCGACTTCGACGGCGAGGCAGCGCCGGACCATTGGCGACGAAGCCTGGCACGCCCTCCGGCTCACCTCAGCACCTGGGCCGAGGCCTATGCGGCCGCAGGGCATGCTCTCTTGCTCTACGGCCGGGCGTCGATCCTGGCGGGGTTTGACGGCGAGGAGCGGCCGAACTTCCGGTTGACGGATTGGTCGGATGAATCCGGGGCACTCATCGTGGAGGCTGGGTGTGGCAACAGCTTCCAGCCGCATGGCGTGATCGATTTGCACCCCACAGTAGGGATGGCGGCCGGGCTGGCACTCGATACGCTGCTGGACAAGGTGCCTGCCTCGTGCCGCCGCGTGTGGATGGGCGACCCCGAAGTGGTAGAAGCCAACGGCGGCATACTGCGAGAGACCTTCACCGACCGGCTGACGATGCGCGAGTTTGTCTGGCCATGATCTGCTTGTTTGCAAAGCCTATGCCGAAGCACTCGATCGTCGGGCATCTCGACGACATCTCTCAAGCTCTGTCGATTGCCCTGCCGGCCTTGCAACACGTCAGCCGGCACCGACAGTCCGCCCCTTGGGCAACAGAGGCCGGCGGCCAGCTGTTTGGCACGCTCAATGCCACACAGGTCTGCGTGACCGAGGCCTCTGGCCCGTATGCTGGCGACGAGCGCTCCAGGTTTCGCTACCGCTCTAACCCCGCCGCCGCACAGCGCGCGATCGAGGACCGACACAAACGTGGTCTGCTGTACCTGGGCGAGTGGCATGCGCATGTCGAAGACCACCCAAGCGCCTCGGGACTCGACGACGATGCCATGCGCCGCCTGATCGCCAGTTCGCAGCTGAACAGCAACGCGCTGCTGATGATGATCGTGGGACGGGCACGAAGTGCATCAGGACTCGCGGTGTGGAGCGTTTCCAGTGCGGCTGCTCGCCGATGGATTCTGAGCGCGAACCCGGAGGAAACCTGACCTGAGCATCGGCGTTGCGCTTGTCATCGCCATGCTTCGCCAACTCCTGGCGAATGGTCTGCTCAGCCTGGGTCGCCCTGGCATAGTCGCACGGCTGTTAGCCTGACCGGGAGCAACTGCTTTCGCGTGCTTCAGTCACTCACCGGTCAAGCTCGAACGGCAGCAGTCAGTCTTGAGCTGTCCTCATCACCCGAAGTACAGCAGGTCAGCGACAGCTGACGGTGTCGGGTTCGTCATTCATTCAGTCTCAAACACTGCGGCGAACCATCATTTCCTTGATCTTGCTGATGGCACCCGCCGGGACCAATCCTTTGGGGCACACGTCCACGCAGTTCAGGATGTCGCGGCAGCGGAACAGGCGGAACGGGTCGTTGAGGTGGTCCAGTCGCTCTGCGGTGGCGGTGTCGCGGCTGTCGACGAGGAAGCGGTAGGCCTGCAACAGGCCGGCGGGCCCCACGTACTTGTCCGGGTTCCACCAGAAGCTGGGGCAGGCCGATGAGCAGCACGCACACAGGATGCATTCGTACAGGCCATTGAGCTCCTCACGCTGCTCGGTCGACTGCAGGCGCTCCCGCTCCGGGGGTGGTGCCGGGTTGATGAGGTAGGGCCGGATCGAGTGGTACTGCTTGAAGAAGTCGGTCATGTCGACGATCAGGTCGCGGATGACCGGCAAGCCCGGCAGGGGTTTGAGCGTCACCACGCCGTCCAGCGACAGCATGTTGGTGACGCATGCGAGCCCGTTCTTGCCGTTGATGTTCATCGCGTCCGAGCCGCAGATGCCTTCGCGGCAGGAGCGCCGGAATGACAGGCTCGGGTCCATCGCCTTGAGCCTCATGAGCACATCGAGCAGCATGCGGTCGCCCGGGTTGACCTCGAGCTGAACCGTTTGCATGTGCGGCTTGACATCGACATCCGGGTCGTAGCGGTAGATCCTGAAGGTGTGCATTACCGCTTCAGCTCCGACAGTTTCGATGTCACCTTGCTCCACTCCTCGGCGTCCGGCAGCGGCAGCTTGGTGCGCACGATGGGTTTCCATTCGCGCGCCAGTTCGGCGTTCAGTGCCGTGAAGTGCAACTGGTCGGGCGGCACATCCTCTTCGGCGTAGATGGCGTTGACCGGGCATTCCGGCACGCACACCGCGCAGTCGATGCAGTCTGCGGGGTCGATGGCGAGGAAGTTCGGCCCTTCGCGAAAGGCGTCGACCGGGCAGACGTCCACGCAGTCGGTGTATTTGCAGCGTATGCAGGCTTCGGTGACGACGAAAGTCATGGTCGACCCCAGTCAGAAAGGGCTGCTGCGGATACAGCCAGTGGAGACAGGTGGGCCATCTGCTCAGCCGTCCTTTCCGTCGAGGCGGGTCGTGACCAGCCAGGGCGAGAACACCATCAGGTACAGGGCAAACGCGAAGCCCCAGGCGGCTGCCGCGGCCACCAGCCAGATGACGAGGTGCTGCGGCGCCAGCAGCGGCAGCAGGACCCTTGCCACGGCAGCGCCGGCCACCAGCAGGTACGCGGCTGTCTCAAGCCTTGAGGCCTGCAGTGGCCGCCCGGTGTGGCCGCGTGCGGTGCGGGTGATCATGCCGATGATGAGCCCGCCGGTGGCGCCCACCGCCAGGGCGTGGATGCCGGAGGACACGCCCACCACGCCGAGCTGGGACAGCGCGAGCAGCGCGAGGCCGATGGGCAGCCACGCATAGGCGAGGTGCAGCACCCAAAGGATGGGGCGCGAGCGTGTGCGCAACGGTTTCCAGCGCAGCAGGCGAAGGGCATGCAGCAAGGCCGCTGCACCGAGCACGGTGGCGCTGAAGATGCTGGCCGGTGCCAGCACCCACAAAGCCAGCGCGATGGCCGTGGTACCGAGCGTGGCCCGTTCCAGAACGGGTGGCACCTTCAGCCGCATGCCAGGCAGCGCCGACTGGGTGAACGCCGGGATCACCCGCCCGGCGATCACGCACTCGATCATCACGATCATCGCCAGCCCCGCGTGCAGGGCGCGAACCGGATCCACGTCGATGAGCCCGCTCACGGCGCCGTGAAACACCGCGTTGGCCAGGGTCAGCAACAGGAGGATGAAGCCCAAGGGCAGGTTGCGCCCGCCGCCCGCGCGCAGGAGCAACGCGATGAAGATGCCGGCCACCAGCGGCAACAGCAGCAGGTCCAGAAGCGCATAGACCCCATACGGTGCAAAGACGGCTGCCAGGCGGGCCGCCAGCCACAAGCCCGCAAGCGCTGCCAGCACGGCGCCTCGTGGCGTGTCCAGCCCGGTCCAGGCTTTGCCCGCCGTCAGCAGAAAACCCACGATGACGGCAACCGCAAAACCGAACAGCATTTCATGGGCGTGCCACAGCACGGGCGAGAGCGTCAGGTTCAAGGACATCTGCCCCAGCAGGACGGCGATCCACAGCGGGATGGCGAGCATGCCGTATGCGGCGGCTCCCAGGTAGAACGGGCGAAAGCCGAGCCGCAGCAATGGCCAGCCTTGCGGCGATGGCAGGCGGGCCGAATCGGTGGCGGTGGGCATGGGCAAGGGGCTCATCCAATGGGGATCGGGGCCTGGAGCACATCCAGCCCAGGCGGCGACGTTAAATATTCATTTAAAATGCATCTTATAGGGATCTGCTGACCAGGGCAAGGCAATACCCGCCAGGCCGGCATCAAAAAAGCACGCGGGTGCGCAAGGTACCGCCCACACCGGCCAGCCCGGCCAGGGCGGTGTCGGCATGCGCGGCGTCGACGTCGATCACCACATAGCCCACGTCGTCGCGGGTCTGCAGGTACTGCGCGGCGATGTTGATGCCGTTGTCGGCGAACACCCGGTTGATGGCCGACAGCACGCCGGGCATGTTGCGGTGCACGTGCAGCAGGCGGCGCTTGCCGGGGTGGGCGGGCAGCGCCACCTCGGGGAAGTTGACCGACGAGGTGGTGGTGCCGTTGTCGCTGTACCGCACGAGCTTCTCCGCCACCTCGTTGCCGATGTTGGTCTGTGCCTCCAGCGTGGAGCCGCCGATGTGCGGTGTCAGGATCACGTTGTCCAGGCCGCGCAAGGGCGAATCGAAGACGTCGGCGTTGCTCTGCGGCTCTTGGGGAAAGACGTCGATGGCGGCGCCGGCCAGGTGGTGCTCGCGCAGCGCGGCGGCCAGTGGCTCGATCTCGACCACGCGGCCGCGCGAGGCGTTGATGAGCACTGCGCCGGGTTTCATCTGCGCGATCTCGCGCGCGCCGATCAGCCATTCGGTGCTGGCGTTTTCGGGCACGTGCAGGCTGACCACGTCGGCCGCTCCCAGCAGTTCGGGCAGGGTGGCCAGCTGGCGGGCATTGCCCAGCGGCAGCTTGCTGAGCACGTCGACGAAGACCACCTGCATGCCCAGCGCTTCGGCCAGCACCGAGAGTTGCGAGCCGATGGCGCCGTAGCCGATGATGCCCAGCGTCTTGCCGCGGATCTCGTGCGCGTTGCGGGCCGTCTTGAGCCAGCCGCCGCGGTGTGCCACCGTGCTCTTTTCGGGCACGCCGCGCAGCAGCAGGATGGCTTCGCCCAGCACCAGCTCGGCCACCGAGCGGGTGTTGGAAAACGGTGCGTTGAACACCGCGATGCCGCGCTGTCGTGCGGCCACCAGGTCGACCTGGTTGGTGCCGATGCAGAAGCAGCCGATGGCGATCAGCTTGGGCGCGTGGGCCAGCACCTCGGCGGTGAGCTGGGTGCGCGAGCGGATGCCGACGAAGTGCACATCGGCGATCTTGCGCCGCAGCTCGTCGTCGGACGGCGAGCCCGCCATGGTTTCGATCTGGCTGTAGCCGGCCGCTTGCAGCGTGGCGGTGGCCGAGGGGTCGATGCCTTCGAGCAGCAGGAAACGGATCTTGCGCTTGTCGACCGAGGTGGTGGCGGCTTGGAGGCTGGAGGGGGGCAGGGCAGTGCTCATGTCCGACCAATGTAGTCGGGATCAAGCGTCCTTGCGCAGAGCATCCCTATCCACCAACGGGGTCTGCGGATGCCGTCTCAGTAATGCGGCGGCAGCTCGTCGCGCGGGTCGCGCGCCGCGGGTGCGGCGTCGGGTTCACCGCGCTGGCGCAGGCGGCTCACCTCGCGCAGCAGCAGCTCGATCTGTTCCTGCTGGCGTGCCACCAGCTGGTTGAGCGTGTCCAGCAGGTCCTCGGCATAGCTGGCCTTGATTTCCAGCTCGGTCAGGCGGTGTTCGGTGGTGTCGGGGCGGGAAGGGGTGGTGGCCGTCATGCCCTGTATTGGACGCGATGTCGGGCCGCGGTGCGAAGGCCTGTGCTAAAACCCGCGGCACCATGCGCCCTGCACACGTCCTCGCCGTCCACCTCAGCCCGGTGCACGCGTTCTCCAAGTCGATGACCACCGCCATCACGCTGCTCGCCGGCCTGGGCGTGCAGGGCGATGCGCATTGCGGCGAGACCGTGCAGCACCGCTCGCGCGTGGCGCGCGACCCGGCGCAGCCCAACCTGCGCCAGGTGCACCTGCTGCAGGCCGAGCTGTTCGATGAGCTCGCGCACCGGGGCCATGCGGTGCGGCCCGGTGACTTGGGCGAGAACATCACCACGCGCGGCATCGACCTGCTGGCCCTGCCCACGGGCACCGAGCTGCGTCTGGGTGCCGCGGCCGTGGTGCGCATCACGGGTCTGCGCAACCCGTGCGCGCAGATTGACCACTTCCAGCCCGGCCTGATGGCCGCGGTGCTGGACCGCACGCCCGATGGTGCGCTGGTGCGCAAGGCCGGTGTGATGGCGGTCGTGCTGTGCGGTGGCGTGGTGGCGGTGGGTGATGGCGTGCTGCCGGTCTTGCCCGACGGGCCGCACGCACCGCTGCAACCCGTGTAACGCGGCGTTTCACACCGCGGTTACCGCATCACAGGGAGTCTGTGCGTCATCGCACAGACTCCGACCCCGTCGCAAGCGACCCTTCGGTGCCCTCCGCAACTCGCGGGTCACACACCAGGAGCTTGCGCATGCCAGAAATCGTTCGGCCCCTTGTCCATCCCGAGGCCGCCTTCACCGAGACCCTGCCGCAGCCGCGCGAACCCCAGCGGCAGGTGCTGCCGGTGCGCCACTGGCTGTCCCTCGCTGCCGCCTTCGCCGACATCGGCGGGCTGGTCAGCGACGACGAACTGGCCGACCTGATCCGCGCGCAATGCACGGACGATTCGCAGCCGCTCGTGTCCCAGCCGATCTCGCTGGTGGCGCGCTGGATCGTCGCGCAGCGGGTGTTGACGGTCGAGAGCCCCTGGGGCCGCATGCTGCCGCTGTTCCAGTTCGACCTGCCGCGCGCGGCCGTGCACCCGGGCATGCGCCTCTTGCTGGCCGAACTGCGGGGCGTGCTGGACGACGTCGAACTCGCGCTGTGGTTCGTCACGCCCAACGAATGGCTCGGGGGTGCGCGCCCCGCGCTGGCGATGCAGACGATGCTGCCGGCCGTGCGCGACGCCGCCCGGGCCGATCGGTTCGTGGCCCTCGGCGGTTGAGGGCCCCGGGGCGTCTCAAGGCGCAGTGCAGGCGGCGTCGCGGGCCAGCGCGGCTTTCCATTCGGCCACGGTCGCCTCCAGGTCGTCGGCCGTCATCAGCGCGCGCACCACGCCGACGTTGCGCACGCCGGCGGCCAGCACCTCGGGCAGGTTGCGCAGGTCGATGCCGCCGATCGCCATGTGCTGCACGTCGCGCAGCAGGCGTGCGTACGCGCGCAGGCGGCCCGTGCCCTGGGGCGCGGTGGCCATCTGCTTGAGCGTGGTGGGGTAGACCGCGCCCATGGCGATGTAGCTGGGGCTGTGGCGCTCGGCGATCAGCATCTCGGCATAGCCGTGCGTGCTCAGGCCCAGGCGCAGGCCGGCATCGCGGATGGCGGCCAGGCCTTCGGGCGTCATGGCCTGCAGGTCCTCCTGCCCCAGGTGCACGCCATGGGCCCCGGCCTCGATGGCCGCTTCCCAGTGGTCGTTGATGTACAGGCAGGCGCCGGTGTCGCGCACGCCTTCGACGGCGGCGCGCACTTCGGAGCGGACCGCGTTGGCGTCGCCCGACTTGAAGCGCAACTGCACCGTGGGCACGCCGGCGCGCGCCATGCGCACTGTCCATGCGGCGTCGGGCATCACCGCATACAGGCCGATGTCGCGGGGGCAGGGTGCGTAGGCCTGTTCTCGTGGATAGGGCGCCATGTGGAAGTCGGCCGGTTCGTCGGGCCAGGCGCCCGGGTCGAACTGGCCGGTGCGCCGCGTGCGCGTGGCCCAGGCGCGCGCCACGCACAGCGCGTCGGCGGGCACAAAGCCGAGCGCGTGGCAGGCCTGCAGCGCGGCGGTGAACACCGGGTCGTCGGACGCGGGCGCAGGGGCCTCAGCGCCCGGCAGCACGGGCAGGGCCAGGGATGGGTGCGCGTCGATGATGTCGCGCGCCATCTGTTCGGTGGTGCTGGTCAGGTTCATGTGTGGTGCCAGAACGGGGTGCCCAGCACTGGCGTGCTCGGCTGGGCGCTGGCCTGGGGCTGCATCGCGCCCGAACGGAATGCCGCGCGCCCGGCGCGCACCGCGTCGGCAAAGGCGCCGGCCATGTCCACCGGCGACTGCGCCAGCGCCACGGCGGTGTTGAGCAGCACGGCGTCATAGCCCCATTCCATCACGGTGCAGGCGTGCGAGGGCAGGCCCAGGCCGGCGTCGACGATCAGCGGCACGCCCAGGCGCTCGCGCAGCAGGCGCATGGCGTAGGGGTTGACCGGCCCCTGGCCGGTGCCGATGGGTGCGGCCCAGGGCATCACCGCCTGGCAGCCCGCGTCCACCAGGCGCTGGCACAGCACCAGGTCCTCGGTGCAGTAGGGCAGCACCTTGAAGCCGTCGTTGATGAGCTGGCGCGCGCAGTCCACCAGGTTGAGCGTGTCGGGCTGCAGGCTGTAGTCGTCGCCGATGAGTTCGAGCTTGATCCACGGGGTGTTGAACACCTCGCGCGCCATCTGTGCCGTGGTGATGACCTCCTGCGTGGTGTGGCAGCCCGCGGTGTTGGGCAGCACCGGCACAGCGAGTTCCTGCAGCAGCTTCCAGAAGGCCGCGCCGGCCTCCGGTTGTGCCGCGCCCTGGCGCCGCAGCGAGGCGGTGAGCATGGCAGGTTGCGCGCGTTTCACGGCAGCTTCGAGCGTGGCGGGTGAAGGGTAGCGCGAGGTGCCCAGCAGCAGGCGGCTGGCGAAGGTCTCACCGTAGAGCAGCAAAGGGTCGTCGTGGGTGAGCGTGTTCGTGTTCATGTCCATGGTGGTGTTCCTCAGCCTCCCGTGATCGGGGCGATGATCTCGATGCGGTCGCCTTCGGCCAGCGCATGCTGCGCATACGCGGCGCGCGGCACGAACTGCAGGTTGACGGCAGCGGCGAACACGGCCGGCGTCTCCCATGCGCGAAGTGCGTCGGCCAGCGTGGCGCCTTCGGGCAGTTCGCGGGGTTCCTGGTTGATGAGCACGTTCATGCGGTCGTTCTTTCAGCGGATCAGCGCCAGGCCAAGGCGTTCGGCCAGCGGCGAGCGGTCCTGGTCCACCAGTTCGAGCGCCGCGTCCAGCAGGGCGGGCGCAATCATGAAGCCGTGGCGGTACAGGCCGTTGATCGCCATTCTGCGCGGTGCGGTCAGGCGCAACGCGGGCAGGTTGTCGGGCAGGGTGGGGCGCAGTTGCACGCCCAGCTCGACGATGCGCGCCTCGCCAAAACCGGGGTGCACGGTGTAGGCCGCGCTCAGCAGCTCCAGCGCGGAACGCACGCTGGCCGGCGAGAGGTCGTCGGACTCGATCTCGGTGGCGCCGATCACGAACAGGCCTTCGGGCTTGGGCGCGATGTACAGCGGGTAGCGCGGGTGCACCAGGCGCGTGGGGCGCGAGAGGCTGACACCCGGCGCGTGCACGCGCGCCACTTCACCGCGCACGCCGCGCAGCGCGTTCCACTGGGGCTGCGCGCCCAGGCCGCGGCAGTCGAACAGCCAGGTACCGGGGCCCGGGTCGACCTCGGCGGGTGTGCTCGGTGTGTGCCAGTGCAGGTCCACGCCGAGCACCTGCATCTGGTGCGCGAGCGCGGCGAGCAGTTCGCGGTTGTCGAGCTGGCCCTCCTGCGGCAGGTACAGGCCCTGCACGAAGCGATCGGCCAGCGCGGGTTCGATCGCGGTGATGGCGCGGCCGTCCAGGCGCTGCGCGGGTGCCAGCGTGGGCAGGGCGGCGCTGGTGCGCGCCAGCTGGCCGGCCAGGCGCTCGGCCTCGGCCGCGTCCTGCCGGTGCCACAGCACCAGCGTGCCCTGCTGCTGGAAAAACACCGGGCGCTCCAGCGTGGCCAGCAACTGCGGCCAGCGCGCCAGCGCATGCTGGCCCATGCGCACCACGTTGAGTTCGGTCACGGCCGATTCGGCCAGGGGCGCGAGCATGGCCGCGGCCACGCGCGCGGCCGCGTGTTCCGCCTCGGGGCCACCGGCGTCGAACACCTCCACGCGCAGCCCGCGCCGCGCCAGCGCGCAGGCGAGCAGACGGCCCATGAGGCCGGCGCCGAGGACCACCGCGTCGGGTTTTTGCGAGGTGTTCATGTCAGTTCATCTCGATCCTGAAGCATCTTGGCGTGCGTGCCCTCACCCCAACCCTCTCCCGGAGGCAGAAGGAGAAGAAGCGCCGCGCGCGGGGCGCCTCTCTAGAATGCGCGCCATGACGAACGAACCCCAGCGCTACACCCGTGTCCTGTCGATCGCTGGCTCCGACAGCGGCGGCGGCGCCGGCATCCAGGCCGACCTGAAGACCTTTGCGGCGCTCGGCTGCTACGGCATGACCGCCATCACCGCGCTGACCGCGCAGAACACGCTGGGCGTGAGCGCCATCCACGGCGTGCCGCCCGAGATGCTCAAGGCGCAGCTGTGCGCGGTGTTCGACGACATCGGCGTGGACGCGGTGAAGATCGGCATGCTGCACGCGCCCGACATCGTGCGCACCGTGGCCTGGGCCCTGAAGCACTACGGCGTGCGGCGCGTGGTGCTCGACCCGGTGATGGTCGCCACCAGTGGCGACCAGCTGATCACCCCGATGACAGTGCAGGTGCTGGTGGACGAGCTGTTCCCGCTGACCACGGTGGTCACGCCCAACCTGGACGAGGCCGCGCTCCTGCTCAGCCGGCCTATCGAAGCGGCGCACGAGCTCGAGGCCGCCGCGCGCGACCTGCTCGCAATGGGCGCGCCCGCCGTGCTGCTCAAGGGCGGGCACCTGCCGGGCGATGAGGTGGCCGACCTGCTGGTGGCCGGCTCCGGGCTGTCGCGCCGCCTCGCTTCGCCGCGCATCGCCAGTCGCAACACACACGGCACGGGTTGCACGCTCTCGTCGGCCATCGCCGCGCACCTGGCCCTGGGCGAGCCCCTGGAGCAGGCCGTGGTGCTCGCGCGCGGCTACATCCTGCGTGCCATTGCCGAAGGCGCCGACGTCTACACCGGTGGCGGCCACGGCCCGCTCAACCACGGCTTTGCGCCCGTGGCGCAGATCAAACGGGCACGGGACTGAAGCGCGGCGCGGCATGAACATCAGGCCTGGGCCGGGGTGAGGCCACCGGCGCTGCGCGGCCGCGTGAGCGCGGCCAGCACGAAGGTGATGGCCAGGGTGGGCAGGGCGGAGCCCAGGTCGGGCGCGTACTGCTTGATCAGGTGGTAGGTGGCGATGCCGGCCACCCACAGCACGGCCGCACTCCAGTCCACCGTGCGCGCGCTCACGCCCGGCACCGCCGTGCCACTGCCCAGGCGCCCCAGGATCACGCCGTACAGCGGCACGAAGACCGAACTCAGCAGCAGCAGGAAGGGCTCGAGCGTGTGGATCGGCAGCACCAGCGCGAACGCGGTGCAGACCACGGCGAAGCCCAGGCCGGCGGCGCGGATGCTCCAGCGCGGGCGCAGGCTGTGCACCGAGACCGCGCCCGAGTGCGCGTCGCCGTAGGCGTTGTCCATCTCGTCGAGCAGGATCAGGCCGAGCGCGATCAGGCCACCCTGCGCGAGCAGCAAGGCTGCCACGAGGTTGGTGCCCGGCTCCACCGTGCTCACCACCAGCACACCCAGCGCGTAGCACCAGATGTTGGCCAGCGCATAGCCCAGCCAGGTGCCGCCCAGCGTGCTGGCGGCGCGCTTGCCGTGGCGGGCGTAGTCCGCCACCAGCGGCAGCCAGGAGACCGGCATCGCGATCACCAGGTCCATGGCGGAGAACAGGCCCATGCCGCCGGTGCCGGGGCGGTTCCAGAACGCATCGAAACCTTGCGCGTGCAGGCGCGTGCCGAACTGCCAGGTCAGCCAGGCCAGCGAGGCCACCACCAGCGGCAGGCCGAAGCGGCTGACGAAACGGCGCACCAGCGTGAGCATGGAACCCGTCATGAGGGCGATCAGCACGCCACCCCAGAGCAGTGTGGCCAGCAGCTTGCCGGACATGCCGTCGAGCAGGCCACCCGGTGCGGCGCCCAGCGCCTGCTGGAGGATGGCGACCGTGCCCTCCTGCATGATGACCAGCTCGAAGGTGGTCCAGCCGAGCAGCTGCGCGATGTTGAGCAGCACCGGCAGGCGGGCGAAGGCGCTGCCGTAGGTGGCGTGCATCAGGCCCGCGCTGGACAGGCCGGTCTGGCAGCCCAGCCGCGCCGTCCAGGCCAGCAGGCCGGCACCGACCAGCGAACCCAGCACGATGGCCACGAGCGCGTCGCGCGTGCCCACCGCCGGCACCAGGTAGGCACCGATCTGCATGACCAGCAGGCCCGTGCCCAGGCTGAACCAGAGCGCGGCGTGTTCATGGAAATGGAAGACCCGGTTGCCTTGCGGCACGGGGGTCAGGGCCTGGTTGGCCGGAGAAGACGGGAAATGGTCGGATGCCATCAATTTGCTCCATGCAATTTGAGGCAGGTGGGCTGGGCCGGAAGTCGCACCCGGGGCGCGTGATGAGGCGGCGGGTGGTATCGGCCTGCTTCCCTGCGCGAGGATTACCTCAATCAGGTTCGAAGGGACTTTCTCAGTCGCGGCCGTGGTCAGGAACCCCGGTGCAACACCCCTAGCGGATATGCCTTGCGGCACGGGTGGGAGTATACGTTCGCGCTGTTCCGCAGGCCGCGCGCGCCATGAAAAACGCCCCGCTGCCAGTGGGGCGTTGTGCGGCGCGGGCCGATGCCGATCAGGCCAGCGTATCCGCCCAGATGTTGCGCGCCCAGGCCATGGCGTACTGGCCTTCGAGTTCGCTCGCGGCGGAGGAGACACCGCCCGAGCCGGCCACCGGCAGCATGGTCTTCTTCTCGGCGTCGTAGCGGTGCACGCTGGCCACGTGCACCACGTCCGTGGCGGTGACGAAGCTGTAGCAGGTGTTGGCGTAGATCGGCAGCGACGGCGGCTCCTTGCCCTCCAGCAGCGAGACCACGGCCGCTGCGCAGGTCTTGCCGTGCTGGTTGGCCATGTGGCCCGACTTGGGCATGGCCGGTGCCACCTGGATCGAGTCGCCGAGCACGTGGATGTTTTTCGCCGCCTTCGATTCGAAGGTGAGGAAGTCCACCTCGCACCAGCGCGCGTTGGCGGTGGCCAGCCCGGTCTTCACCGCGATCTCGCCCGCGCGCATGTTCGGGATGACGTTGGCCACGCCGGCCTTGAAGTCGTCGTTGAAGTCGAACTTCAGGGTGTTGGTGGCGGCGTCCACGTCGACCACCTTGTGTTTCGGCCGGTAGTCGATCATGCCGTCGTAGTGGTCCTTCCAGGCCTTCATGAACAGGCCCTTCTTGGACGTGATGTCGTCGTTGGCGTCGAACACGACGACCTTGCTTTTCGGCTTGGCGACCTTGAAGTAGCTCGCGACCATGCAGGCGCGCTCGTAGGGGCCGGGCGGGCAGCGGTACGGTGCCAGCGGAATCGACAGCGCGTACACGCCGCCGTCGGGCAGCGCCTCCAGTTGCCGGCGCAGTGCCACCGTCTGCGGGCCGGCCTTCCAGGCGTGCAGCACCTTGTCGGCCGCGCCGGGTTTGGCCATGCCGGGCAGGGTGTCCCACATGAAGTCGATGCCGGGCGAGAGGATCAGGCGGTCGTAGGGCAGTTCGCCGCCGCTGGCGAGCTTCACGGTGCGCTTGTCCGGGTCGATGCTGGCGACCATGTCGCGCACCACCTTCACGCCATGGCGACGGCTCAGGTTGTCGTAGGGCGTGGTGATGTCGGCCATGGTCTTGTGGCCACCCAGCACCAGGTTGGAGATCGGGCAGGAGACGAAGCTCGCGTTGGGCTCGACCAGGGTCACGTCGATGCGGTTGTCCGAGAACATGCGCACGTACTTGGCGGCGGTGGCACCGCCATAACCGCCACCGACGACGACGACTTTGGCACCGCTGCCCATGGTGGCGCAGCCACCGAGCAGGCCCAGACCGGCCACGGCCGAACCGGCCCCCAGCGTTTGAACGAATTGACGGCGTTGCATGGTGTGGGCTCCTTATTTCTTCTGGGTGGCGAAGTAGCCGGCGATCTGGGCCAGTTGCTCGTCGGTGTAGCCCTTGGCGAGCTGGTGCATCACGGTCGCGGGGCGCTTGCCGTTCTTGAAGTCGAGCAGCTTCTGCAGCAGATCGTCCTTGCTCTGGCCGGCCAGGGCGATCGTGCCGGGCTGTGCGCGCCCGTCGGTGCCGTGGCAGTTGGCGCAGGCGGCCGCCCACACCTTGATCTGGTTGACCTGGGCGTGCGCGCCCGCCGCGGCGGCGCAGAGCACACCCGCCAGCAGCCAGTTCTTCGTTCTCTTCATCGTGGTCTCCTGAGCGTGGTGAAACGTAAGGTCGCCAAAAACTGTAGCAATGAAGTGCCACCAGTCTTTGTGCATGGCCATGCTACACGGGCGGTCGAGGTCTTGTCTGGCAGGCCATTGCGCCCGCCCTCTTGTGGGCACGCCGGCGCGCCCGCTGGCCCGGAAAGTCTGACCGGCTTCGCGAACTTGTTGGTGCGGGTTTGTACCAATCAGAATATCAGCAACTACTCATATAGTCGTTTCATCGCAGCGACTGACCCTCGCGCATCACAAGGAATCCGCTCGTGTCCCAAGACCTGAACGACGTCATCGGACGAGTTCTGCCCGCCCCCGAAAACCACCTGAGCAGCGACAAGCTGGAGCAGGCCCGCAAGGCCCGGCGCAGCTTCATGGGCAAGGCCCTCGCGATGGGCGCAGGCGCCGTCTCCGCCGCCGCGGGCGCGCGCGCCCAGGCCGCCGACGGCGAAGACGTCATCCTCAAACTGCCCGCGCACAGCACTGGCCTGGGCCAGTCCGTGGTCACCCAGGGCTATGGCGTGCCCAGCCAATGGGAGGGCAATCTGCAGCGCCGCCAGAGCCCGGGCCTCACGCGCGTGCCGCAGGCCTCGGTGAGCTTCGCGCCGCTGCAGGGCCTGTTCGGCATCATCACGCCCAACGGCCTGCACTTCGAGCGCCACCACCAGGGTTGGTGGGACATCGACCCCTCGAAACACCGCCTGATGGTCAACGGCCTGGTCAAGCGCGAGCGCGTGTTCACCATGGACGACCTGATGCGCCTGCCCAGCGTCTCGCGCATCCACTTCATTGAATGCGGCGCGAATTCCGCACCCGAGTGGGGCAATGTGGCCCTGCCTTCGGTGCAGTACACGCACGGCATGCTGAGTTGCTGCGAATACACCGGCGTGCTGCTCTCCACGTTGCTGGAGATGTGCGGCTACGACAAGAAAAACGGCAAGTACGTGCTGGCCGAGGGCGCCGACGGATCGTCGATGACGCGCACCATCGACATGGACCGCGCCATGGACGACTGCCTGGTCGCCTGGGCCATGAACGGCGAGATGCTTCGCCCCGAGAACGGCTACCCGCTGCGCCTGGTGGTGCCGGGCATCCAGGGCGTGAGCTGGGTGAAGTATCTGCGCCGCCTGGAAGTGGGCGACCAGAAATGGGCCACCAAGGATGAGGCCGTCCACTACATGGACCACATGCCCGATGGCACCCACCGCCAGTACACCGGCATCCAGGAATGCAAGAGCGTGATCACCACGCCCTCGGGCGGTCAGACGCTGCTGGACAAGGGTTACTACAACGTCACCGGCCTGGCCTGGTCGGGGCGGGGCACGATCAAGCGCGTGGACGTCAGCGTGGACGGCGGGCGCAACTGGCGCACCGCGCGGCTTGAAGGCCCGGTGCTGCCCAAGGCGCTCACCCGCTTCAACATCGACTGGGTGTGGGACGGCAAGCCCGCCGTGCTGCAGAGCCGCGCGATCGACAGCACGGGCTACGTGCAGCCCAAGATCAACCAGCTGCGCGCGGTGCGCGGCACGCGCTCGATCTACCACCAGAACGCGATCCAGTCGTGGCGTGTCGCGGAAAACGGCGAAGTGTCCAACGTCCAAGTCTATTGATGAAGCCGTCCATGCGAACCCTGTTGATCTGCCTGGCCACCGCGCTGGCGAGCGCCACAGCCCTGGCCCAGAACCCGCCCTGGCACGAGATCGGCCGCGATGCCACCCGGGCCGAAGTGAAAGCATGGGACATCGACGTGCGGCCCGACTTCAAGGGCCTGCCCGCAGGATCGGGCAGCGTGAAGCAGGGCGAGCGCCTGTGGGACGCGCAGTGCGCGTCCTGCCACGGCAGCTTTGGTGAATCCAATGAAGTGTTCACGCCCATTGTGGGTGGCACCACGAAGGCCGACATCGAACGCGGCCGGGTGAAGAACCTGGAGCCGGGCAGCACCTTCCCGCAGAAGACCACGATGATGAAGGTGGCCACCGTGTCCACGCTGTGGGACTACATCAACCGCGCCATGCCGTGGAATGCGCCCAAGTCGCTCACCGCCGACGAGGTCTACGCCGTGACGGCCTACATCCTGAGCCTGGCCGAGGTGGTTCCGGCCGACTTCACGCTGAGCGACCGCAACATCGCCGACGTGCAGCAGCGCATGCCCAACCGCAACGGCATGGTGTTTTACGAACCGCTGTGGAAGGTGGAGGGCAAAGGCGACGTGAAGAACACGGCGTGCATGAAGGACTGCCCGGTGGACCCGACGATCCGCTCCGCGCTGCCCGATTTCGCGCGCGACGCGCACGGCAACATCGCCGAGCAGAACCGCGTGGTCGGCCCGGTGCGCGGCGCCGACACCACCCAACCCGCACCCACCGCACCCGTGGGCAGCACGCCGCGCGCCGCGCCGGTGGTGGTCGCTTCGGCGAAACCCGCCGCGAACGACGTGAAGGCCCTGCTCGCCGCCAACAGCTGCACCGCCTGCCACGGCATGACGCAGAAGGTCGTGGGGCCGGGTTTCACCGAGATTGCGCTCAAGCACAAAGGGCAGGAACGGCTGGAGGCCTACCTGGCCGTCAAGATCCGCGAAGGCGGTGTGGGTGTGTTCGGCGCCGTGCCCATGCCAGCCCAGCCCCAGTTGAGCGCTGCCGAGGCCGCCACCATCGCACGGTGGATCGCGGCGGGCGCGAGGTGAACACCGGCGCGCCTGCGATCAGTCATGCTTCTAAATATTTGCATTTACTCGTAAATACCAAGACCCCTCACGCCGTGCTGGCCGTAAGCTTCGCGCCTGCGCAAGGAATGTCCCAGCCTCTACACTCGACCGATTTTCTTTCTCTCTCACAAGACAGGAGTTCCCCATGAACAACTCACGCCGCGTCGCCCTCAAGACCACCGGGGCGTTTGCCACGCTGGTGTCGCTGGGTGTCATCACCCAGGGCCAGGCCCAGGCTGCGGTGGACCGCGCCGGATTCGAAGTGAAAACGCTGGCCGACGCGCTCAAGGCCGTGGGCGGCACGCCCGCCAACAGCGATCAGGTCACGGTGGTGGCGCCCGACATCGCCGAGAACGGCGCCGTGGTGCCCGTGGGTGCCTCGAGCAAGGTGCCGAACACGACCGAGATCTACCTGCTCGTGGAAAAGAACCCGATGCCGCTGTCGGCCGGCTTCATCATTCCCGCCGGCACGGCGCCCGAGGTGCAGACGCGCCTGAAGATGGGTCAGAGCAGCAACGTGATGGCCATCGTCAAGGCCGATGGCAAGCTGTACTCGGCCACCAAGGAAACCAAGGTCACGCTGGGCGGCTGCGGCGGCTGATCGCGCCCCTCCCGACCCCACTGCATTCGTCTCATTCACAGATTTCAGGAGTCCATCATGGCCGATCCGATGCGCATCCGCGCCGCTCTCGCCGGTGACGAAACCACCGTCCGCATCCTCATGTCCCACATCATGGAGCCCGGCACGCGCCGCGACGCCTCCGGCAACCTCATCCCGGCGCATTTCATCAAGGACGTGGTGGCCACCCACAACGGCAAGACGGTGCTGCAGGCCATGTTCACAGGCTCGGTGGCGCAGAACCCGTTCCTCTCGTTCAAGTTCAAGGGCGCCGCCAAGGGCGACAAGGTCGTGGTGAAGTGGTCCGACTCCAAGGGCGACAGCCGCACCGACGAAGCCACGATTGCCTGAGCGCGCGCGCCAGTGGACGGCGGGTCTGCGTGGCCCGGCCGTCCTTGATTTTTTCATCACGACAACGAGGAGACCCCCATGAAACATCACCTGACACGCGGCCTGCTGCTGTCCACAGCCCTGGCTGCCGGACTGGGCGCGGCCCAGGCCCAGGACAGCACCGCCGAGGCGATCGCCAAGTACCGCGAGATGCTGCAGGACGGCAACCCCGCCGAGCTGTACGAGATGAAGGGTGAAGAGTTGTGGAAACAGAAACGGGGTCCGAAGAACGTCTCGCTTGAGCAGTGCGACCTGGGCAAGGGCCCGGGCGTGATCAAGGGTGCCTTTGTGGAGCTGCCGCGCTACTTCAAGGACACCGGCCGCGTGCAGGACCTGGAGTCGCGCCTCGTCACCTGCATGGAAACCCTTCAAGGCTTTGATGGCGCGGCGATCGCGAAGACGCCGTTTCGCCGGGGCGAGATGGCCAACGTGACCGCACTGGCCACCTATGTGGCCACGGCCTCCAAGGGCATGGACTTCAACCTGCCGCAGTCGCACCCGCAGGAAAAGCTGATGTACGAAGCCGGCAAGCGCATGTTCTTCACGCGCGGCGGCACGCACGATTTTTCCTGCGCCTCCTGTCATGGCACCGACGACAAGCGCATCCGCCTGCAGGACCTGCCCAACCTCACGAAGAACCCGGGCGACGGCATCGGCTTTGCCGCCTGGCCGGCCTACCGGGTCTCGAACGCGCAGATGTGGAGCATGCAGCTGCGCCTGAACGACTGCTTCCGCCAGCAGCGCTTTCCCGAGCCCAAGTTCGGCAGCGATGCCACCATCGCGCTCGGTGTCTACATGGGCGTGAACGCCAAGGGCGCCGAATCCGCCGTGCCCGCCATCAAGCGCTGAACCGGAGACCATCGACATGAAAAAGATCCACTTCGCCTACGCCTTGCTGCCGGTTGCCGCCATCGTGCTCTCGGGTTGCACCGCATCGCCCTCTGCCGCCGACTACGACAAGGCTGCTGCCGACATCATCAAGAACTCGTTCCAGGCCCGCGGCATCGCCACGATGGACCGCCTGGCGCAGGACGACGCCAACCGCGAGTGCGCCGCCGCCGACGTGGCGGGCAAGCCCATTGCCGAGGCCACCGCCAAGGCCATTGAAGCGGCCAACATGAAGACCGTGAAATGGCCGAGCGACGGCAAGTTCATCGGCAACTGGAAGGAAGGCGAGAAGATCGCGCAGAGCGGCCGCGGGCTGACCTGGTCCGACAAGGCGGATGCGGCCAATGGCGGCAACTGCTACAACTGCCACCAGATCAGCAAGGAAGAAATCTCCTTCGGTACCTTGGGCCCCAGCCTGTACAACTACGGCAAGCTGCGCGGCGTGACCGACCCGAACGCCGCCGGCAGCAAGGCCATCGTGGAATACACCTGGGGCAAGCTGTGGAACTCGCGCGCCTACAACGCCTGTTCACAGATGCCGCGCGTGGGCCACATGGGCATCCTCAACGAGGCGCAGCTCAAGGACGTGATGGCCTTGTTGCTGGACCCGGCTTCACCGGTGAACAAGTGAGCGCCGCACCCCGGTTGCCCGTCAGGGCGGCCGGGGCGTTCACCCAAAAAAATTTCGCGCAAATATCAGCGTTCAATTATTGATAGGTCCAGAGATGAGTTTCAGCCGCCGTGAATTCATGCAAGTGCTGGCCGTGGCCAGCGCCACCGGCATGGCCCTTGACCACCGCGCTGTGCTGGCCGCGGCGCCCGGCGCGGGGGAGCGGCTGTACGACGTACCCGCGTTCGGCAATGTCAGCTTCCTGCATTTCACCGACTGCCACGCGCAGTTGCAGCCGATCTACTTTCGCGAACCCAGCGTGAACCTCGGCGTTGCCGAGGCGCTCGGTCGCCCGCCGCACCTTGTGGGCGAGAAGCTGCTGAAGCACTTCAACATCAAGCCAGGCACCGCGCAGGCGCATGCGTTCACCTACCTCGATTTCCGCCAGGCCGCGAAAACCTATGGCAAGGTCGGCGGCTTCGCGCACCTGGCCACGCTGGTCAAGCAGCTCAAGGCCAGCCGCCCCAACGCGCTGCTGCTGGACGGCGGCGACACCTGGCAGGGCTCGGCCACCTCGCTGTGGACCCATGGCCAGGACATGGTGGACGCCTGCAAGCTGCTCGGCGTGAACATGATGACTTCGCACTGGGAACACACCTTCGGCGCCAAGCGCGTGCAGGAGATCGTGGAGAAGGATCTGAAGGGGAACATGGAATTCCTCGCGCAGAACATCAAGACCACCGACTTCGAGGACATGGTCTTCAAGCCCTACGCGCTGCGCGAAATGAACGGCGTGCAGGTGGCGGTGATCGGTCAGGCCTTCCCCTACACCCCCATCGCCAACCCGCGACACATGGTGCCCGACTGGACCTTCGGCATCCAGGACGAGCACATGCAGAAGATGGTGGACGAGGCGCGCGGCAAGGGCGCGCAGGTCGTCGTGGTGCTCTCGCACAACGGCATGGACGTGGACATCAAGATGGCGGGCCGCGTGCGCGGCATCGACGCCATCCTGGGCGGCCACACGCACGACGGCATGCCCGCGCCCACCATCGTGAAGAACGCCGGCGGCCAGACGCTGGTGACCAACGCCGGCTCCAACAGCAAGTTCCTCGGCGTGCTCGACTTCGATGTGCGCGGTGGCAAGGTGCAGGACTTCCGCTACAAGCTGCTGCCCGTGTTCTCCAACCTGCTGCCGGCCGATGCCGCCATGCAGGCCTTCATCGACGGCGTGCGCGCGCCCTACAAGGACAAGCTGGAGGAAAAACTCGCGGTCACCGAAGACCTGCTGTACCGCCGCGGCAACTTCAATGGTTCGTGGGACCAGCTCATCTGCGACGCGCTGATGCAGAACAAGGGCGCCGATATCGCCTTTTCACCGGGCGTGCGCTGGGGCACCTCGCTGCTGCCGGGCGACACCATCACCTACGAGGCCATGATGGACCAGATGGCGCTGACCTATCCGGCCACCACGCTCAACGAGTTCAGCGGCGAGCAGATCAAGACCATCCTGGAAGACGTGGCCGACAACATCTTCAACCCCGACCCCTACTACCAGCAGGGCGGCGACATGGTGCGCGTGGGCGGCCTGCAGTACACGGTGGCGCCCAAGGCCGCGATGGGCCAGCGCATCAACAACATGACCCTCAAGGGCAAGCCCATCGAGGCCGGCAAGACCTACAAGGTCGCGGGCTGGGCGTCGGTGCAGGAAGGCGTGCAGGGCGAACCGATCTGGGACGTGGTCGCGGGCTACCTGCGCGGGCAGAAGGTCGTCAAGGGCGTGAAGATCAACACGCCGCGCATCGTTGGCATGCAGGGCAACCCTGGCCTGGCGGCCTGATCGTTCCCGCGCTTCCCGCACAAGGCAAAAAGCCCCGCCACCCGCACGGGTGACAGGGCATGAAAACCCTGGAGAGGGCTGGAAGTAACTAACTCAGAGCCTGACGGATCGGCCGACGATCAGAAGTCGTGGCGCACGCCCAGGGCGAACAGGCGGTAGTCGCGCACGGACACGCCGGCCGCGGTTTCCACCTCGCCGTCGATATAGCCGCCATACAGCTTGGTGCGCTTGGACAGGCCGTACGTGGCACCCAGCGAGAAGGCCGTGCCCTTCTGCGCGTCGGCGCCAGCGGCGTCCTTGGCCTTGCTGCGGGCATAGCCGGCCGACAGGTCGACGTTGCCCACCGGCACGCTCACGCCCAGGGCGAACTCCGTGTCCTTGCGGTTGTCACCGGCCTTGATGTTCTGGAGCTGGCCCGACACCTTGGCCACGCCGAAGTTGTACGTGCCCGCGAGCACCGTGTACTTGCGGTCGTTGGCCAGCACCTGGAAGTCGTCTTCCTGATAGGCCACGCCCACGGCCAGGTTGCCGGCGCTGTAGCGCAGGTTGAGCGCGGTGGTCTCGGCATTTGCGGCCACGTCTTCGTCCAGGGCGTAGGTCAGGCCGGCCGAGAAACCACCCATGTTCGGCGTTTCGTAGCGGATCTGGTTGTTCGGCCGGCTGGTGAAGCCGCCCAGGCCCGCACGGTAGGCCTCCTTCGTGGCGGTGAACTCCGAGTCGAACACGTTGTGCGCGTTGCCCAGGTCGTAGATGTCCTTGTAGACGCTGTCGGTCTTGCCCAGTTTGAGCGCACCGAAGCCGCCGCTCAAGCCCACCCAGGCCTGGCGGTTGAACGCGGTGTTGGCCGAGCCCAGGGTGCCGTCGTCGGCGTTGAAGCCGTTCTCCAGCACGAAGTTGGCCTTCAGGCCTCCGCCCAGGTCTTCCGTGCCGCGGAAGCCGTAGCGGCTCGTGGTCAGATTGCCGCTGTAAACCTGCGACGTGCTCACGCCATTGAGCTTGGTGCTGCCGATCGAGGTGTCGATGCGGCCATAGAGGGTGACGCTGGACTGGGCCATCGCGACGCCGGTGGTAGCCAGAACGGCCAGAGCGATGAGGCTCTTCTTCATGTGGTTGCTCCGATGAAATGAATGCAGGGCTTTGTGGGCCCCTGCTTCCTGCACCATGCAGGAAGTCCTGTGTATTTCATCGAACCGTGACGACATGTCCGTGACACATGGCCGCGGCAATGGGGTTATTCCCGAGATACAACAGATGGCCTTGCGAGGTTCAAGGGCTGTCATGGCGGTGCAACAAAAATCGTAGCAACTAGAATGACCTGCAGCATGAAGCACGACGTCATCGTTCTTGGCGCAGGCATGGTGGGCGTGTCCTGTGCATTGCACCTGCAGGCCAGGGGCGAGGCCGTCGCGCTGCTTGACCGGCGCGCGCCGGGGCTGGAAACCTCATTCGGCAACGCAGGCATCATCCAGCGCGAAGCCATCGCGCCCTACGCCTTGCCGCGGGACTTCGGCTTCCTGCTCTCCGGCGCGACCAACCAGCGCATCGACGTGCGCTACCACGCGGGCGATGCCGCGCGCCTGCTCGGCCCGCTGTGGGCCTACTACCGCAACTCCGCGCCCGAGGCCTACCGGCACATCTCGCGCGAGTACGAGACCCTGATCGCGCACTCGCTGGAGACGCACCAGCAGCTGATGAACGACGCCGACGCCCATCACCTGGTGGCCGGCCAGGGCTACCTCATGCTCTACCGCAGCGAGCGCGAGCTGCACGACTTCTTCCATGTGGCCGACGAGCGCGTTGAGGCGGGTGTGCACCACATCAAACTCACCGGCGCCGACGTGGCGCGGGAAGAGCCTTCTCTGCAAGGCGCATTCGCCGGCGCCGTGCGCTGGACCGACCCGCTCGCCATCCGCAGCCCCGGCGACCTGGTGCAGGCCTATGCGCGCTTGTTCCAGCAGCGGGGCGGGGCGCTGCACCTGGGCGAGGCCACCACGCTGCGCCGCACCGATGAGGGTGGCTGGCAGGTGGACACCGCCGACGGCCCGGTGCTGCAGGCGCAGCAGGTCGTCGTGGCGCTGGGCCCGTGGACCACGCAGCTCACAGCGCGCTTCGGCTACACCGCGCCCATGATCCCCAAGCGCGGCTACCACATGCACTACGCGCCGTTGCCGGGCAGGCCACTCAACAGCACCATCATCGACGCCGAATACGGCTACGTCGTCGCGCCCATGAAGAACGGCCTGCGCCTCACCACCGGCGCCGAACTCGCCTTGCCCGACGCCCCGCGCACGCCGACCCAGATCGACGACGCCGAAAAGATCGCGCGCCAGAACTTCCCCCTGGGCGACCGCGTGGACCCCGAACCCTGGATGGGCACACGCCCCTGTATGCCCGACATGAAACCCGTCTTCGGCGCCGTGCCCGACGTGCCCGGCATGTGGTGCGCCTTCGGCCACGGCCACCAGGGCTTCACGCTCGGGCCCATCACCGGGGAACTGCTGGCGGCGATGATGACCGGGGCGAAGCCGCGGGTGGAAGTGGGGCCGTTTTCGCCGGGGCGGTTTGGGTAGGCCAAGGTCGCACTGGTCATCGACAGAAAGTTGCTGTCTAGCTTTTTCGTACGGTTCGATATGCCGCTCTACAAACGCAAAAAAATGCCCCGACATGCGGGGCAGGGATGAAGTCAACAGTGCGCGCTAGTTCACAGGTCTCTCAGGAGGCCTATCGGTTTTGCCTGACTTGGCACGGCGGATCATGGCGTCAACAGCTGGTGAAGCGTTGATACAGGTCAACTCAATGCCTGGATGCTCGGAGGCATAGACTCGAAAAATCTGATCCGCGAATGACTGGCCGATCTCGCGCACACCTTCGAAGTCGAAAACAACACGTTCAAACAGGTTCACGCGCGCCAGTACACGCTTGGCTTGCGATCGAGAAACGAGCGCGTCCTCGCCATATTGAGCTAGTGCAACAGGAATCACTGTCTTGTTGAAGCCGTAGTCACCATCGGTGCCGGAGTACTGGTCAAAGACCTTCCGCGTTGTGCGAGAAGAGTGATTGTTCAGGGCCATAGATACTGTAGTTCCACTGGTGGGTTTCCCCATGTCCAGTAGCCAATCATTCGAAAAATCGTGCCTGTGGCTGAAATACAGCTCCCCAGACATTATGGTGAAGAGATCGAGCATTCGCGAGGTGAAGAAAATTCCTTCCCCCGAGTGGTTTTTGGGATCAGTTGTCAGTTTGCCTTTTGAAAGCTCGAAGATCGCATGACTTTCACTTTCAAGATCGAGCTCCTGCTTGAGCTTCTTAAAAATCCCGACCCCCTCATCGTCGATGTGTATGGATGTTGACGCTGCCGTCCTCTCTATGGTGACTAGCGCATGAGGAGATCCGGAATGATCGATCGCGTTGTTGAACATCTCAGTGAATGCGTGGTTCCAGATGCCTTTCACGTTCGTCGGTAGCATCCGAACCATGGGCTCAACAAATTGCTCCCACACCTCATGCTCAGCGAGATCGGGTGTGATCTTGAAGGATTGCATGCTTTCTTCAATCGGGACTAGCGCGTAGCGAGGGCTTCGACGCGAGCCTGATACGGTTATGGCCCCTTGATCTCGCAATCGGTTGATGTGTTCATGCACACCTTGCCGACTAATCTTGAATCGCGCGGCAGTCCTTTTGACAACATCAGGCCTCTGCTCGATGATGCTCTGCAAAATGAAGACGCGTACCCGTTCCCCCCTAGGTTGGACCCCTTGACTCATAGCACCTCAATTGACAAGCTTTAGGTGGATTATTGTCAAGCTTTAGATTCCATCTTGTCAAGTGATGCAGTGGTGTCACTGCACTCGCCTAGAGATTTCTGTCACTCGCTGAGCGCTGCAGTCTTAAGCCAAAGCATGGCTTCCCAGGCTTGCTGATCGACTTGGGTCAGATACTTGTAACGTCCGCCCATTTGACCAGAATGGTCGTTAGGGCATTGTCTTTCCCAATCGTCGCTTATGGCTGCTCCTGTTCACTTGGCTCCTTTCACGGCGTCAAACTGTGGTCGGTAGGGCGCGCGGCGGTTGGTGATCGGTACTGCAGGTTGTAAATTGTCTGAGGGCGCAAAACAGAAAAACCCCGCACACCATGACAGCGTGCGGGGTTTTGAATGTGGTGCCGGAGAGATGAATCGAACACCCGACCTTCTCATTACGAATGAGCTGCTCTACCGACTGAGCTACACCGGCAACGCCCGCGATTATAGCCTGCCGGCCACGCTCAGGCCTCCTGGTGGTACTGGGTCACGCGCTCGACCTCGTTCTTCGAGCCCAGGATCACGCTGACGCGTTCGTGCAGCTTGGTGGGCTGGATGTCCAGGATGCGTTGCTTGCCGTTGGTGGCGGCGCCGCCGGCCTGTTCGACCAGCCAGCCCATGGGGTTGGCTTCGTACATCAGGCGCAGCTTGCCGGGCTTGTTGGGTTCGCGCTTGTCCCAGGGGTACATGAAGATGCCGCCGCGCGTGAGGATGCGGTGCACGTCGGCCACCATGCTGGCGATCCAGCGCATGTTGAAGTCCTTGCCGCGGGGCCCTTCGCTGCCGGCCAGGCATTCGTCCACGTAGCGCTTCACCGGGGCGTCCCAGTGGCGCATGTTGCTCATGTTGATGGCGAATTCCTTGGTGTCGGGCGGGATCTGCACGTTCTCCTTGGTGAGCACGAAGGAGCCTTGCTCGCGGTCCAGGGTGAACATGGCCACGCCGTCGCCCACGGTCAACACCAGCGTGGTCTGCGGGCCGTACACGCAGTAGCCGGCGGCCACTTGGTGGGCGCCGCTCTGCAGGAAGTCCTGTTCGCTCACGCCGGTGTGGCCTTCGGGCTTCTTGAGCACGCTGAAGATGGTGCCGATGCTGACGTTGACGTCGATGTTGCTGGAGCCGTCGAGCGGGTCGAACAGCAGCAGGTATTCGCCCTGCGGGTAGCGGTTGGGCACCACGTAGATGCTGTCCATTTCCTCGCTGGCCATGGCGGCCAGGTGGCCCCCCCATTCGTTGGCCTCGATCAGCACCTCGTTGGCGATGATGTCGAGCTTTTTCTGCATCTCGCCCTGCACGTTCTCGGTGGTTGCCGCGCCGAGCACGCCGCCGAGGTCGCCCTTGTTGACGGCCTGGCTGATGCTCTTGCAGGCGCGCGCCACCACTTCGAGCAGCAGGCGCAGCTGCGAGGGGATGTGGCCGTCGACGCGCTGCTGCTCGACGAGGTAGCGGGTGAGGGAGATGCGTTTGTTGGACATGGAGTGGAATCCGTTCAGTCGGCCAGGGCGCGGGTGACGACCTCGCGCACGTCGTTGCTCAGGTCGGTCTTGGCGGCGACGCGGGCGATGGCTTCGCGCGCGGCGCTGCGGTAGGGCTCGGCGAGTTTCTTCCAGCGGTCGAGCGCGCGCGCCAGGCGGGCCGCCACCTGCGGGTTGAAGGCGTCGAGTTCGACCACGCGCTCGCTCCAGAACAGGTAGCCGGCCGCGTCGGCGCGGTGGAAGGCGCCCGGGTTGGCGCTGCAGTAGCTGAAGATCACGCTGCGCGCGCGGTTGGGGTTCTTGAGCTGGAAGTCCGGGTGCTTCATGAGCGCGCGCACCGCGGGCAGCACGTTGCCGCCCCGGTCGGGCGCGCTGGCCTGCAGCGCAAACCACTTGTCAAGCACCAGGGCTTCGTCGCGGAAGAGGGCGTGGAAGCGCGCCAGCGCGTCACGGGCCAGCGCGTGTTCGCTGACCACCAGGGCCGAGAGCGCGTTGAAGCGGTCGGTCATGTTGCCGGCGTCCTTGAAGTGCTGGTACGCCTTGCCGGGCCAGACGGAATCCGCGGTTTGGCGCGCGGCCAGGCACAGCATGCCGAGCGACAGGCCGGCAAGCGCGCGCCGACCGGTGCTCACCGGGTCGGGGCGGTAGGCGCCGTTGTTCTTGTGGGTCTCGAAGGCCCAGGCCCAGTCGTCCTGCAGGGCGGTGGCGAGCTGGGCGCGCATGGCCTCGCGCACGGCGTGCACGCGCTGCGGGTCGACCTCGGCGAGCTGTTCGGCGATGTAGGTCTCGCTCGGCAGCGTGAGCACGAGTTCCTTGAACGCGGCGTCCAGCGCCGGGTGGCGCAGCACGTCGCGCATGGCGCCGATGAAGGCGCCGTCCAGCGGAGCGTGCGGCGCCGGGCCGTCGGTCAGGATGGCCATGAGCGCGCGACGCAAGGCCAGTCGCTGGCCCGCTTCCCAGCGGTTGAAGGGGTCGGTGTCGGAGGCGAGCAGGGTGAGCAGTTGCGCGTCGGTGTAGTGGCAGTCGAGCACCACCGGCGCGGAGAAGCCGCGCAGCAGCGAGGGCACAGGCGCGCTGTCGAGGTTGACGAAGGTGAAGGTCTCGCTGGCCTGCGTGAGCACGAAGGTGCGGCTGCCCGCTTCGGGCGCGCCCCAGTGGGCCAGCTGCAGCGGCAGTTCGCGGCCATCGGCGCTCAGCAGGCCGAGCGACACGGGGATCACGAAGGGCTCCTTGGTGGCCTGGCCCGGGGTGGGTGCGCAGCTCTGCGTGAGGGTCAGCCGGTAGCTGCGGGTCTCGGCGTCGTACACGCCCTCGGCCAGAACGTGTGGCGTGCCGGCCTGGCTGTACCAGTGCTTGAACTGCCGCAGCAGGCGGGTGAGGTCGCTGTCGGGATTGGCGTCGGCGATGGCCTGGGCGAAGTCGTCGCAGGTGACGGCCTGGCCGTCGTGCCGCTCGAAATAGAGCTTCATGCCCCGGGCAAAGCCTTCGCGGCCCACCAGGGTCTGCATCATGCGCACGACCTCGGCGCCTTTTTCGTAGACGGTGACGGTGTAGAAGTTGTTGATCTCGGCGTAGCTGTCGGGCCGCACCGGGTGGGCCATGGGGCCGGCGTCCTCGGGGAACTGCGCGGTGCGCAGCACGCGCACGTCCTCGATGCGCTTGACCGCGCGCGCCGAGGGCTCGGCGCACAGGTCCATGCTGAATTCCTGGTCGCGGAAGACGGTGAGGCCTTCCTTGAGCGAGAGCTGGAACCAGTCGCGGCAGGTGACGCGGTTGCCGGTCCAGTTGTGGAAGTACTCGTGGCCCACGACCGACTCGATGTTGGCGAAATCGGTGTCGGTCGCGGTGGCGCTGTTGGCCAGCACGTACTTGGTGTTGAAGATGTTGAGGCCCTTGTTCTCCATCGCGCCCATATTGAAGTCGGCGGTGGCGACGATCATGAAGCGATCCAGGTCCAGCGGCAGGCCGAAGCGGGCCTCGTCCCAGGCCACGCTGGCAATCAGCGAGTTCATGGCGTGTTCGGTCTTGTCCATGTCGCCGCGGCGCACGTAGACCTGCAGCAGGTGGTTCCGGCCGGCGCGCGAGCGGATGCGCTGTTCGCGCGCGACCAACTGGCCCGCGACGAGCGCGAACAGGTAACTCGGCTTCTTGTGCGGATCGACCCATTTCGCAAAGTGCCGCCCCTCGGGCAGGGCCCCTTCCTCGACGAGGTTGCCGTTGGACAGCAGCACCGGGTATTTCGCCTTGTCGGCGCGCAGCGTCACGGTGTAGCTGGCCATCACGTCTGGGCGGTCCAGGAAGTAGGTGATGCGGCGAAAGCCCTCGGCCTCGCACTGCGTGAAGAAGGTGCCCTGGCTGACGTACAGGCCCATGAGCTGCGTGTTCTTCTCGGGCACGCAAATCGTGAAGATCTCCAGATCGAAGGGCTCGTGCCCCTCGGGCAGGCTCTCCAGCACGAGCTGGTTGCCATCGATCTTGAAGGAACAACCCGCCCCGTTGACCAGCACGCGCGCCAGGTTCAGGTCCTCGCCGTCGAGCCGCAGCGCCTGCGCGGGCACGTCCGGGTTGCGGCGCACGCGCATGCGGTTGAGCACGCGGGTCTTGGCGGGCTCCAGGTCGAAAGTCAGGTCGACGCTGTCGATCCAGTAGGCCGGGGCGGCGTAGTCTTCGCGGCGAACGACGGTGGCGGGGCCTTCACGCAATGAGCTCATGGGTCAGACCCCTTGTTTGAGTGACGCTTCAATGAAGGGATCGAGATCGCCGTCCAGCACCTTCTGCGTGGCGGAAATCTCGACGTTGGTGCGCAGGTCCTTGATGCGGCTGTTGTCCAGCACATAGGAACGGATCTGGTGGCCCCAGCCCACGTCGGTCTTGGTGTCCTCCAGCTTCTGCTGCTCTTCCTGGCGCTTGCGCAGCTCGTGGTCGTACAGGCGCGAGCGCAGGCGCTTCCACGCCACGTCGCGGTTGCTGTGCTGGCTGCGGCCGTCCTGGCACTGCACCACGATGCCGGTGGGGATGTGCGTGAGGCGCACGGCCGAGTCCGTCTTGTTGATGTGCTGACCGCCCGCGCCGCTGGCGCGGTAGGTGTCGGTGCGCACGTCGGCGGGGTTGATGTCGATCTCGATCGAGTCGTCGATTTCCGGGTAGACGAAGATGGACGCGAAGGAGGTGTGGCGACCGCCGGAGGAGTCGAACGGGCTCTTGCGCACCAGGCGGTGCACGCCGGTCTCGGTGCGCAGCAGGCCGAAGGCGTACTCACCCTCCACCTTGATGGTCGCGCTCTTGATGCCGGCGGTGTCGCCTTCGGTCTCGTCCTCGACGGTGGTCTTGAAGCCCTTGCGTTCGGCGTAGCGCAGGTACTGGCGCAACAGCATGCTGGCCCAGTCGCAGGCTTCGGTGCCACCGGCGCCGGCCTGGATGTCCACGAAGCAGTTCAGCGGATCGGCCGGGTTGTTGAACATGCGGCGGAATTCAAGCTTTTCCACTTCCGCCGCGACCTTGGCGGCTTCGCCTTCGATGGTGACCAGGCCGGCGATGTCGCCGTCGTCGCTCGACATCTCGAACAGCTCGGTGTTGTCGGCGAGCTCGCTGGTGAGCCGGTCCAGCACCAGCACCACGTCTTCCAGTGATTTTTTCTCGCGGCCCAGGTCCTGGGCGCGCTTGGGGTCGTTCCAGACCGTCGGGTCTTCGAGGGCGGACTCGACTTCCTTCAGCTTCGATGCCTTGGCATCGTAGTCAAAGATACCTCCGGAGCTCGACCACGCGGGTGGTCAGGTCTTCGAGCTGGCTTCGGATGGCGTTGCTGCGTTCGGCTTCCATGGGGCAAGTTCCTGCGGTCGATGTTCAAAGACAGCGATTTTCTCACGGGAGGGGCCTTCGCTGGCGCGGCGGCCAGTCTCAGAACCGCCAGGTCGCCCCGACCATGAAGGCGGCAGTGCCGAGCAGCTGGATCTCGAAGCTGGCATTGGGCGCGAAGCGGTAGCCGATGGCCGGGATGATCACGGGCGAGAAACCACCGACATTGAGCGGCACCTTGTCCTTGTACTTGCCGACGTAGCCGTAGATGACGCCGGCGCTGGCCGAGACGTACAGCTCGGGAACGCTGGGCAACAGGCCGGGCCAGGACTTGCCGATGAAGGCATAGGCCGAGGGCTGGCCGAACGAGTTTCTGAACAGGCTGAAGCCACAGTAGCGGTCGTTGGGCAGCAGGCGGCTCAGGCTGACGGCGTAGACCTGCCGGTGTTCGGGGTCATCGGACCAGTGGTGCGTGTAGGGCGAGAGGAAGACTTCGTAACGCGGTGCAGTGGCGCCTTCGGTTGCGGGATCGCGCAGCCCGGGGCAGAGCGTCCAGTCGGTGGCCAGTGCCCGCGCGGACAGCGCCGCGAGAAAGGCGAAGGCACACAGAGGGCGTGACGCGTTCGGAAATGCGGGCGGTGTGGTGTGCAAGGGCATTGCACACCAGTATGCGGCGGCCAGACGCCCTGCGTGGCCCGCCGCTGCAACAAACCGTACCCGCGTGCGGGGCAGCCTCAGTCGGGCATGTTCAGGAATTCATCCATGATCTGCGCCAGCTCGGCCGGCTGGTCGTGGTGCATCATGTGCCCCGCGTCGTGCACCACGGCGCTGCGCAGTTGCGGCACCGCCTGGATGCGCTCCTGGTACTGGGCCAGCGTGAACTTGCCCTTCCACCACAGCCCGAGGCTGTCGTCGCTGGCGGTCACCGAGAGCACCGGCGCGGTGATCTGGCGGTAGATCTCCAGCGTTTCGTCCAGCCGGTACAGGTTGGCGTTCACCACCTTGTGGGCCGCATCACCCAGGATTTCCCATTCGCCCGCTGCATTGGGCGCGGCCCACTGGCGCGCGAGCCAGTCGGCCTTGTCGCGCGGCAGGCGCGGGTTGGTCTTCATCAGGCGTTGCGCCACACCCTCCGCCGACGGGTAAGTCTTGAGCGCGCTCTCGCCCCGGTGCAGGGCCTTGAGTTCGTTCATCCATTGCGCGTAGCGGCGCGGCGCCTGCGCGGGCCGCGTCTCGGGCATGCCGAAACCCTCCAGGTTGATGAGGCGGCGGATGCGCTGCGGCCGCACGCCGCTGTAGATCATGGCCACGTTGCCGCCCATGCTGTGACCCACCAGGTCGACCGCGCGTTCGCCGGCGTAATGGTCGAGCAGCAGGTCGAGATCGGCCAGGTAGTCGGGGAACCAGTAGTTGTCCGGCGCCGGGCCGTCGGCCCTGGTAAGGCCGAAGCCGCGCCAGTCGGGCGCGATGATCCAGCGCTCGTCGCGCATCGCGTCCACCACGAACTGCCATGAAGCGGACACGTCCATCCAGCCGTGCACGAGCACCAGCGGTGGCCGCGAAGCGTCGGGCTGGCCCCACTGGCGCACGTGGTAACTGAGGTGGCGCACCGGGACGAACTCGGTGCGCGAGGGCTTCTGGGCTTGGTACATTCGCCCGATCATAGAGAACGAGATGGAGACAGGCCATGCGCCCGAGTCAAGCCAGAGACAAGCCCGCGACGGCCCCCGCCGACCTGTACGACAGCCTGCACCAGCGCTTTCGCTGGGAGGTGCCGACGCATTTCAACATGGCGCAGGTCTGCATGCGGCGCTGGGCCGAGCGACCGGCCACGGCCACGCAGACCGCGGTGATCGCCACCGCGCCGGACCAGCCCGACCGGCGACACAGCTACGCCGAGTTGATGGACCAGGCCAACCGCCTGTCCAACGCGCTGACCGCGCTGGGGGTGCAGCGGGGCGACCGCGTGGCCATTGTGCTGCCGCAGCGCTTCGAAACGGCGGTGGCCTACATGGCCGTGCTGCAGTTGGGCGCGGTGGGCATGCCGTTGTCGCAGCTGTTCGGCCCCGACGCGCTCGAGTACCGCCTGCACGACAGCGAGGCGGTGGTGGCCATCTGCGACCAGCCTTCACTGCCCGCGCTGCTGGGCGTGCGCGACAACTGCCCGCTGCTGCGTGCCGTGATCGGCCTGGATGGCGACGGCACGCCCGCGGGCATGCGCGCCGACCTGGACTGGGCCGACCTGCTGGCGCAGGAGCCCGCCGCCTTCGCCCCCGTGACCACGCTGGCCGACGAGGCCGCCGTGCTGATCTACACCAGCGGCACCACCGGCAACCCCAAGGGCGCACTCATTCCGCACCGCGCGCTCATCGGCAACCTGAGCGGCTTCGTCTGCAGCCAGAACTGGTTCGGCTTTGATCCCTTCGACGCGTCGAAGCCCTCGAAGGCGGTGTTCTGGTCGCCCGCCGACTGGGCCTGGACCGGCGGCCTGATGGACGCCCTGCTGCCCACGCTGTACTTCGGCCGGCCCATCGTCGGCCACAACGGCCGCTTCAGCCCGCAGCTTGCCTTCGAACTGATGCAGCGCCATGGCGTGACGCACAGCTTCCTCTTCCCGACCGCGCTCAAGGCCATGATGAAAGCCGTGCCGAAGGTGCGGCCCGCGTACCGCCTGAAGCTGCAGGCGCTGATGAGCGCGGGCGAGGCGGTGGGCGATGCGGTGTTCGCCTATTGCCGCGACCAGTTGGGCGTGACGGTCAATGAGATGTTTGGCCAGACCGAGATCAACTACGTCGTGGGCAATTGCGCGCGCCTGTGGCCTGCGAAGCCGGGCAGCATGGGCAAGGGCTACCCGGGACACCGCGTGGCGGTGATCGACGATGAGGGCCACGAGTGTCCGGTCGGGGTGCCGGGCGATGTGGCGGTGCACCGCCTGGACGTGCACGGCGAGCCCGACCCGATCTTCTTTCTCGGCTACTGGAAAAACGAGGCCGCCACGCGCGCCAAGTACACCGGCGACCCGGTCAACAGCTGGTGCCGCACGGGTGACCTGGCCACGCGCGACGCCGACGGCTACCTCTGGTACCAGGGGCGCGCGGACGACGTGTTCAAGGCCGCGGGATACCGCATCGGGCCGAGCGAAATCGAGAACTGTCTGGTCAAGCACCCGGCGGTGGTGAACGCGGCGGTCGTGCCCAAACCCGATGCCGAGCGCGGCGCGGTGGTCAAGGCCTATGTGGTGCTCGCGCCCGGACATGCGGGCGACGATGCGCTGGTGAAAGCATTGCAGACGCATGTGAAGGGCATGCTCGCGCCCTACGAATACCCCAAGGAGATCGAGTTCATCGATGCCCTGCCCATGACGACCACGGGCAAGGTGCAGCGGCGGGTGTTGCGGCTGCAAGAAGAGGAGCGGGCGCGGCTGGGCAGACCCTGACATCTCCGACGGCGCTGCAAAAAGAAAGCCCGGCTGTGCCGGGCTTTTTGTTGTGCGAGCGCTGGATCAGCGTGCAGCGGTCTGGGCCGGTTCGGCCACGTAGATTTCCACGCGGCGGTTGGCCGCGCGGCCAGCGGCCGTGCCGTTGTCGGCGATAGGTTCGCGCGAGCCGCGGCCATCGGTGGCGAAGCGCGCGGCGGACACGCCGCGTGCCACGAGGTAGTCGCGCGTGGCGTTGGCGCGGTCGAACGAGAGTGGGTTGTTGACCGCATCGCTGCCCGTGCTGTCGGTGTGGCCGACGATGGCGATGGCGGTGACCGGGTTGGCGTTGAGCGTGCCGGCGAACTGGTTGAGCACTCCCTGCAGCGTGGGGCTGACGGTGGAGCGGCCAACGGCAAAGCCCGCGTCGGCCGGCACGTCGAGCTTGAGGCGGTTGTCCGCCGTCTGGCTCACGCCGATGCCGGTGCCGGCGGTGGCGGCTTCCATCTGGCGCTTCTGCTCCTGCATGCGGGTCGACCAGATGTAGCCGCCCAGCGCGCCCGCGCCCGCGCCGATGACGGCGCCCTTGGCCGCGCCCTTGGAGCCGCCCGTGGCAGCGCCGAGCAACACGCCCGCCACGGCACCAATGCCGGCGCCCTTGGCGGAGTCCTGCTGGGTTTCGCTCATGTTGGCGCAGCCGCTCAGGGCCAGGGCTGCCACCAGCGTGGTGACGGTCAGTCCGCGGGTCAGTCGGGTGTCGAGTCGTGTCATGGTGTTTTCTCCACTGTGTTGTTGATGGGGCAAGGCCAGAACGGCGTGTGCCGCTCCGGAGATCGGCGCACCGGCCAACGAAGGTGGCCGATGCACTCTAAACTTATACCCTCGCCTGCTGGCACGCCCGGCAATGTCAGATCGACGTTACAAATAATTTCATGAAAACCGTTTCATTGGGCAGCAGCGCGCTGCAGGTCACCCCCATCTGCCTGGGCACCATGACATTCGGCGAGCAGGTGGATGAGGCCACGGCGCACGACATCCTCGACCGCTCGCTTGAGCGCGGCGTGAACTTCCTCGACGCGGCCGAGATGTATTCCGTGCCCGCGCGTGCCGAGACCTGCGGATCGACGGAGACCATCATCGGCAACTGGTTCGCGAAACACCCCGGTGCGCGCGACAGGCTGGTGGTGGCCACCAAGGTGGCCGGCCCAGCGCGCGGCATGCCCTGGCTGCGGCCCGAGGTGTCGAAGGTCGGCATCATCGAAGCCTGCGAAGCCAGCCTGCGCCGCCTGAAGACCGACGCGATCGACCTGTACCAGATCCACTGGCCGGCGCGCAACGTGCCGGCTTTCGGCGTGCTGTATTTCGACCCGGCCAAGGACAAACCGGCGCCTTCCGTGCTGGAACAACTCGAGGCCATGGCCTCACTGGTGCAGGCGGGCAAGGTCAAGGCTGTGGGCCTGTCGAACGAAACGCCCTATGGCGTGCACGAGTTCGTGCGCCTGGCCGAACAGCATGGCCTGCCGCGCGTGTCCACGGTGCAGAATCCGTACTGCCTGATCAACCGCAGTTACGAGAACGGGCTGGACGAGACCTGCCACCGCCTGGGCGTGTCGCTGCTGGCGTATTCGCCGCTGGGCTTCGGCCTTCTGAGCGGCAAGTACGACGAGAGCGGCCTGGTCGGCGATGCGGGCCGCATGGCGCTGTACGAATCGATGCGCAAGCAGCGCTGGGGCCGGCCCGAGGCGCTGGACACCGCGCGCCGCTACAACGCGCTGGCGCGCGAACACGGCCTCACGCCCACGCAATTGGCGCTGGCCTTCTGCTACACCAACTGGCGCGTGGCCAGCACCATCATCGGCGTGACCACGGTGGCGCAGCTCGACGAATGCCTGGACGCCTGGGGCACCACGCTCTCGCCTGAATTGCTCACCGCGGTCGACAAGATCCGTTGGGAGAGCCGCGACCCCGCGCAGTGAGCAAGAAGGCCGCGCACATCAGTGAAACGCCCGCGACCGCCTGGCTCAGGGCGCGTGGCGTGGCGTTCACCGAGCATCCCTACGAATACCTGGAGCACGGTGGCGCGCAGCACAGCGCGCAGGTGTTGGGGCTCGACCCGTTCGCGGTGGTGAAGACGTTGATCATGCAGGACGAGGCGGGCAAGCCGCTGGCGGTGCTCATGCATGGCAACCGCACCGTGTCCACCAAGAACCTCGCGCGGCAGATCGGCGCCAAGGGGGTCGAGCCTTGCAAGCCCGAGGTGGCCAACCGGCACAGCGGGTACCTCGTGGGAGGCACCTCTCCGTTCGGGCTCAAGCGCGCGATGCCGGTCTGGGTGGAGGCGACGGTGCTGGAGCAACCGAAGATCTGGATCAATGGCGGACGCAGGGGCTACCTGGTGGGCATCGATCCCGCCGTGCTTACCGTTCCGCTGGGCGCCCGACCGGTGAACTGTGCGCTGGCAGAATAGCCAGCCCGAGCACAGACGACCGGTACCGCGCCGAGACGCGGCGACCCACAAGAACGAGGAGATGTCCACGATGGCAATGACCTACCCGCTGCTGGCCACCCTAGCCGCCTATCTGATCGGCTCGCTGTCGTTCGCCGTGCTCGTGAGCCGCCTCATGGGCCTGAACGACCCGCGCACCTATGGCAGCAAGAACCCGGGCGCGACCAATGTGCTGCGCTCGGGCAACAAGGTGGCGGCCATCGTCACGCTGCTGCTCGACGCCTTCAAGGGCTGGCTGCCGGTGGTGGCCGTGAAGTGGTGGGGCGAGGCCTACGGGATGGGTGAGGGCACGGTGGCGCTGGTGGGTCTGGCGGCTTTCCTCGGGCATCTGTACCCGGTGTTCTTTCGTTTCCAGGGCGGCAAGGGTGTGGCGACGGCCGCCGGTGTCATCCTGGGCTTCGAGCCCTGGCTGGGACTGGCCGCGCTGGCCACCTGGGTGATCATCGCCGGCTTCTTCCGCTATTCATCGCTGGCGTCCATCGTCACGGCGGTGTTCGCACCCGCGTTCTTCCTGCTGGGCCACCGCGTGGCCTGGGACGCGCCGGGCGTGCAGGTGCTGAGCCTGGCGGTGATGGGGCTGCTGCTGGTGTGGCGGCACTCGGAGAACATCAACCGGCTTATCGCCGGCAAGGAAAGCCGACTCGGAGCGAAGAAGCCATGAACGACCACCACATCACCCGCATCGGCATGGCCACGCGCTACAGCGAAGCCGCCGTGTTTCACGGCGTGGTCTACCTCGCCGGCATGGTGCCCGAACGGGGTGATACCGACATCCGGGGCCAGACCGAAGACGTGCTGGAACAGGTGCAGCAGCGCCTGATCGAGGCTGGCAGCGACAAGTCGCGCATCCTGCGCGCGCAGATTTTTCTGGCCGACATCGGCGAGATCGGCGTGATGAACGAGGTGTGGGATGCCTGGGTGGTGCCGGGCACGGCGCCTCCGCGCGCCACGGTGCAAGCCGCGCTGGCCAGCCCCGCCTGGCGGATCGAGATTGTCGTCACCGCCGCGCAGAAAACGCCCTGATCAGAACCGGCGCTGCAGCGTGAGCTGGTCGTTCTGGCGCTGCATCTGGAAGCGTGAGAGGAAGCTGTTGCCCAGCAGCACGAAGGGCATGGACTGGGGCAGCACGATCGCGTCGACGCCATAGACCTGCGCCTCGCCCACGCGCACGGAGTCCAGCTTCACCTGGTAGCCCGTGACGTTGCCGTTGGCGGTGCTCACGCTGACACTCCTGCCGTTCTGGAACTTCAGGTTGATGCGCTGCGCATCGGATGCGCTGAGGATGACCAACGACGCGCCGGTGTCCACCAGGAACTGCACGGCGCGTCCATTGATCTGGCCTGGCGGCAGGAAGTGGCCCTGCGCATCGGCGGTGAGCACGATGCGCTGTGCACTGGCATCCGTCGCGCTGGCCATGCCCTGGCCCACGCTGACCGGCGCATCGCCCACCCGCAGGCTCTGCCGCTGACCATTGATCTCCAGCACCGCCACCTCACCCTGCGTGCTCAACAGCTTCACGCCCAGGTGGGTCTGCCCGACGCCCAGGAAGCGCGGCGCAGCGCCATCGATGGTGACCAGCGCCTTGCCGCCGGCCACGCCGGAGAGCGCCACCTGCTGGGCCGAGGTGGGTCCCGCCAGAAGAAGACCCGCAGCGAACGCAAGGGCGCCTTGCCAGAGGCACCGGGGAACCGGCTTGGCCGGGCCGCTGGTGCTGCCCCCCTGGAGGGGGGTGACGCCGCAGTCGGCGTGGGGGGTGTTCAAGTCAATCCCGGAAGTTGTTGAACGACAGCGGCAGGTCCTTGAGTTCGCTGCGGATCAGCGCCATGGCGGCCTGCAGGTCGTCCCGCTTGGCGCCGGTCACGCGCACCGCGTCGCCCTGGATGGCGCCCTGCACCTTGAGCTTGCTGCCCTTGATCGCCTGCTGGATCTTCTTGCCGTCCTCGGTGCTGATGCCGTTGCGCACCTTGACCACCTGCTTGACCTTGTCGCCGCCGGCTTTCTCGACCTTGCCGACGTCGAGGAAGCGCGCGTCCACGCCGCGCTTGGTGAGCTTGCCGCGCAGCACGTCGTCGATCTGCTGGAGCTGGAACTCGGCGTCACCGTGCAGGATGATTTCCTTTTCCTTCTCCTTGAGCTCGATGGCCGCGCCCGTGCCCTTGAAGTCAAAGCGCGTACCGATCTCGCGCGTCACCTGGTCAACCGCGTTTTTCACCTCGACGAAATCGGCTTCGAGTACGGTGTCGAAAGAAGGCATGGGCATCAATCCTGGGAGGTGGGTGAGACAATCCCGGCATGGTAGTCGAGAACAACGTGGCGCTCCAGCCGTACAACAGTTTTGGCATCGTCGCGCGCGCCTTGCGGCTCGTGCGCGTGCGCGATGACGCCGACCTGATCGGCCTCATGGCGGGTGCCGACTGGAATGCGCTTGCGCGCGAGGCGCCGCCGTTCGTGCTGGGCGGCGGCAGCAACCTGGTGCTCACGGGGGACATCAAGCCCCTGGTGCTCAAGGTGGAGATTCGCGGACGGCGTCTGGTCGAGGAAACCGCCAAGGGTTGGCTGGTGGAAGCCGGCGCGGGCGAGAACTGGCACGACACCGTGCGCTGGACGCTGGATCAGGGCTGGCCCGGGCTGGAGAATCTGGCGCTGATTCCAGGTTGCGTGGGTGCTTCGCCGGTGCAGAACATTGGGGCGTACGGTGTGGAACTGCAGGACCGTTTCCACGAACTGGATGCGATCGACCTGCACACAGGGCAGAGCTTCACGCTGAACGCCGCGCAATGCGGCTTTGGCTACCGCGACTCGGTGTTCAAGCACGCGCCGGCGGGCAAGAAGGGCATGGGGCTGGCGGGTCGGGCGCTCATCACGCGCGTGCGGTTCTGGCTGCCCAGGCCGTGGAAGCCGGTGCTGGGGTACGCGGACCTGGAGCGCAGGATGGCCGAGACCGGCGTTTCCCACCCGGACGCGTGGCAGATCTTCGACTGGATCTGCGCGATCCGCCGCGCCAAGCTGCCGGACCCGGCGGTGATCGGCAACGCGGGCAGCTTCTTCAAGAACCCGACGGTGAGCGCGGAGCAGTGCGCCGACATCATCGCGCGCGACCCGAAGGTGGTGCATTACCCGATGGCGGACGGCAGTATCAAGCTGGCGGCGGGCTGGCTGATCGACGCCTGCGGCTGGAAGGGCCGGGGCGTGGGGAATGCGGGGGTGTACGAAAAGCAGGCGCTGGTGCTGGTGAACCGGGGTGGCGCCACCGGGGGTGAGGTGATGACATTGGCCAAGGCGATTCAGACCAGTGTGTACGAGCGTTTCGGGATTCTGCTGGAGCCGGAGCCCGTGGTGGTTTGACGGGCGTTGATTCTCGACTCCATTTCGCGCCAGCATTTCTTCGAGGCCCGACGGCACCGGGTGGCCGGCTCCGCTCATGTCCCCCGAGGCGGCTGCGCCGCCTCTCCTCCTTGACTTCGCTGCGCCGGCCACCCGGCGCCGTCGGGCCGCCAGCGTGAGGGCATTCCGACGGTTGCGCGCCACCATACTCCCGGATCGGGGTGACGTGGCGCTCTGTGGAGCGAAGTCAAGGGGGAGGGCTGGCGAAGCCAGCCCGGGGGACATGAGCGGAACAGAGCGCCACGGCGCCCCGATCCCGCGAGGCCAATGAGAAGAAGAGCAGCGAAACCTACTCGCCCTCTAGCTTCAACATCTGCGAACCTTCACCCAAAGACAGGAGACCAGACTTGGCATAGATGCCAAGCTTGGCCCGCGTGTCGGTGATGTCCAGGTTGCGCATGGTCAGCTGGCCGATGCGGTCCAGCGGCGAGAACGGCGCGTCTTCCACCTTCTCCATGCTCAGGCGCTCCGGGGCATAGGTGAGGTTCGGGCTCTCGGTGTTGAGGATCGAGTAGTCGTTGCCGCGGCGCAGCTCCACAGTCACCTCGCCCGTGACCGCGCGCGCCACCCAGCGCTGCGCCGTCTCGCGCAGCATGATGGCCTGCGGGTCGAACCAGCGGCCCTGGTAGAGCAGCCGACCCAGGCGCAGACCGTTGATGCGGTACTGCTCGATCGTGTCCTCGTTGTGAATGCCGGTGACCAGGCGCTCGTAGGCGATGAACAGCAGCGCCAGGCCCGGGGCCTCGTAGATGCCGCGGCTCTTGGCCTCGATGATGCGGTTCTCGATCTGGTCGCTCATGCCCAGGCCATGGCGGCCGCCGATTTCATTGGCCTTGAGGATCAGGTCCACCGGGCTGGCGAAGGTCTGGCCGTTGAGGGCGACCGGCTGGCCTTCCTCGAAGCGCACGGTCACTTCCTCGGCCTTCACCGCGCAGTCCTCGCGCCAGAAAGGCACGCCCATGATGGGGTTGACGATGCGGATGCCGCTGTTGAGGTGTTCCAGGTCCTTCGCTTCGTGCGTCGCGCCCAGCATGTTGCTGTCGGTACTGTAGGCCTTCTCGGCGCTCATCTTGTAGCCAAAGCCGTTGGCCGTCATGAAGGCGCTCATCTCGGCGCGGCCACCGAGTTCGTCGATGAAGGCCTGGTCCAGCCAGGGCTTGTAGATCTTCAGGCTCGGGTTGGTCAGCAGGCCGTAGCGGTAGAAGCGCTCGATGTCATTGCCCTTGAAGGTGGAACCGTCGCCCCAGATGTGGACGTCGTCCTCCTTCATCGCGGCCACGAGCATGGTGCCGGTGACGGCGCGGCCCAGCGGTGTGGTGTTGAAGTAGGTGATGCCGGCGGTGCTGACATGGAAAGCGCCGGCCTGCAACGCGGCAATGCCTTCATGTGCGAGCTGAGTGCGGCAGTCGATCAGGCGCGCCTTCTCCGCGCCATAGGCCAGAGCCTTGCGCGGAATCTCGTCGTAGTCCGGCTCGTCGGGCTGGCCCAGGTTGGCCGTGTAGGCGTAGGGGATCGCGCCCTTCTGCTTCATCCACAGCAGCGCGGCCGAGGTGTCGAGGCCGCCGGAGAAGGCGATGCCGACTTTCTGTTTCGAGGGAAGGTTCTGGAGAATGGTGGCCATGTGTGCGGGCCCTTCGACAGGCTCAGGGAGAACGGTTGAATGGGGGCGAACGATCAGCCGAAGTGGCAGATGTAGTGGTAGGGCTCGGTCACGCGGATGTCGAAGCTGCTGTTGCCGGGGATGCTGAAGGACTCGCCCGGGCCAGACTTCATCCAGGCGTCGCTGCCGGCCAGCTTGTACTCGCAGCCGCCGGCCACGCATTCCATGACCTCGGGCGCGCCGGTCTTGAAGGTGAGTGTGGCCGGCAGCACCACGCCGACCGATTTTTTCGTGCCGTCGGCCAGGGTGATGCCGTGGCTGACGCACTTGCCGTCGAAGTACACACTGGCCTGGGTGTTGACGGTCACGCCGTCGAATTGGGTGGTGCTCATGGTGTGGGGAGTGAGGCGGGGACGAACGAAAGGCGAAACCGCGATTTTAGGCCGCGGGCCAGGCGGGGGACCGCGCGCTCACAGGCGCTGCTGCCAGGCGGTGGCGTCGAAACCCACGGTGATGCCGCCGTCGGCCCACTGAACCACCGGGCGCTTGATCACGCTCGGGTTCGCCATTGCCACGGCGCGCGCGCTGGCGGCGTCGGTCACGGTGGCGCGCGTGGCCTCGTCAAGCTGGCGCCAGGTCGTGCCCCTGCGGTTGATGACCGCCTCCCAGCCCGCGGTGGCCAGCCACTGGTCGAGTGCGTCTTCGGGCACGCCCTGTTTCCTGAAGTCGTGGAAGCTGTGTTCGACGCCGTGTTCCGTCAGCCAGGCGCGGGCCTTCTTCACGGTGTCGCAGTTGGGAATGCCATGGACGGTGATCATGGCCGGCATTGTCCGACATCCATCAGGGGCGGGCCGCGATGGGACAATCGCCGCCATGCTTGACATTCCGGTTCCCGATCACCCCACCACGCTGGCCGACTGGCTGGACCACGCCGAACGCCTGCACCCGGTCACCATCGACATGGGGCTCGATCGCGTGCAGCGCGTGGCGCAGCGCATGGGCCTGGCGCTGGACTGCCCGGTGATCACGGTGGCGGGCACCAATGGCAAGGGGTCGACCTGCGCCATGCTCGAAGCGATCTACACCCAGTCGGGCTACCGCACCGGCGTTTACACCTCGCCGCACCTCGTGCATTTCGAGGAGCGCTGCCGCCTTGCCGGTGAAGCGGTGGCCGCCAGCGAGCTGTTGCCTGCCTTTGCCGAGGTGGAGGTGGCGCGCAAGGGCCAGGCGGGTGACGAAGGCGGCGAGGTCAGCCTGAGCTACTTCGAATTCACCACCCTGGCCATCCTGCGCACGCTCTCGCGCAGCGGGCTGGACGTGGCCATCCTGGAAGTGGGCCTGGGCGGGCGGCTGGACGCGGTGAACATCATCGACGCCGACTGCGCGGTCATCACCAGCATCGCGCTCGACCACATGGCGCTTCTGGGCAACGACCGCGAGGCCATCGGTTTCGAGAAGGCCGGCATCATGCGCACGGGCCGCCCGGTGGTGGTGAGCGACCCGGTGCCGCCACAGAGCGTGCTGGACCGGGCGCTGGAAATCGGCGCCGAGCTGTGGCGCCTGGGCAAGGACTTTCATTTCGCGGGCGACCAGCAGCAATGGGGCTGGGCGATGCACCCCGCGCGCGGCGGGCGGCGCTATGCCGGCCTGGCCTACCCGGCGCTGCGAGGCGCCAACCAGCTGGTCAATGCCTCCGGCGTGCTGGCGGCGGTCGAAGCGCTGCGCGCGCGCCTGCCGGTGACGGCCCAGGCCGTGCGCACGGGTCTTGCACTGGTGGAGCTGCCCGGGCGCTTCCAGATCGTGCCCGGCACACCGACGCTGGTGCTGGACGTGGCGCACAACCCGCATTCGGTGGCGGCGCTGGCGGAAAACCTCGACGCCATGGGCTTTTACCCGGGCACCCACGCGGTGTTTGGCGCCATGGCCGACAAGGACCTGGGAGCGATGCTCGAACGCATCGCGCCGCTGATCGACCACTGGCACGTGACCGACCTGCCGCTGCCGCGCGCCAGCACCGCCGACGCACTGGCCGGTCTGCTCGATGCCCACCCGGCCACGGCGCCGGGGGGCAAAAGCCGCGTCGCGGGCCGCCATGCCCACCCCATGGATGCCCTGCGCGCGGCGGTGTCCGTGGCGGACCCCGCTGATAGAATCGTCGTCTTCGGATCGTTCTACACCGTGGGTGGCGTTTTGCAGGACGGCGTGCCCCGAATGTCGGCGAAACACCTGTCCTAGCCCCACCCGGAGCGCTTCCCCGCCAGGCCTTTCATGGCGCCACGGTCCCATCCCGAATGTTCAAATCCCGTTCAGGTTCCCAGGGCAACGCCTCGACCCCGCCGCCGCAGAGCATCGAGGCCGTGCGCCGCCGCGCGCGCCACCGCCTGATCGGCGCCTGTGTGCTGGTGCTTTTGGGCGTGGTGGGTTTTCCGCTGTTGTTCGATACGCAGCCGCGCCCGATCCCGGTGGACATCCCGATCGAGATCCCCGCCCGCACGTCCACGGCTCCGCAGGCCCGACCCGCTGCGGCACCTGCCGCGCCCCGCGACGAAGTGGCCGAGGCCCCGGCCAAGCCCGCGCTTGCCCCCGCTCCGGCGACCGAGACCAGACCCTCCCCCGCGCCTGCGCCTGCTCCGGTGGCTGAAGTCAAGCCCGCGCCCGCACCCGAACCCGCGAAAACGCCGGCCCCGGCCGCCGCGGACGCCGAGCGCGCCCGCGCCTTGCTCGAAGGCAAGCCGGCACCCGTGCCCGCCAAGGCAACTGCCGATGCGCCCGCGGCCGCCGAGCGGCTGGTCGTTCAGGTGGGCGCGTTTGCTGAGGAAGCCGGGGCGCGCCAGGTGCGCCAGAAGCTGGAGAGCGCAGGACTCAAGACCTACACCCACGTGGCCCAGACCGCGGAGGGCCGGCGCATCCGTGTCCGCGTGGGTCCGTTCGACAGCCGGGCCGACGCCGACAAGGTGGCCGCGCGCGTGAAGGCCATGGGCCTGCCGGCCGCGGTCCTGACGCTGTGAGCTTCACGCGGGCGCGACGCCGATGGTGCTGACCGACTGGGTGCTGCTGGGGGCCTTGCTGCTGTCGGTGCTGCTGGGCCTGTGGCGCGGGCTGGTGTACGAAGTGCTCTCTCTGGCGGGTTGGGTGGTGGCCTTCGTGGTGGCCCAGGCTTTCGCCGACGAAGCGGGGGCCTGGCTGCCGATGGAGGGCCTGTCGCCGCCGCTGCGCGTGGCGATTGGTTTCGTGCTGGTGTTCGTGGCCGTGGCCTTCGCGGCCGGCCTGTTGGCCTGGCTGGTGCAGAAACTGGTGGCCTCGGTCGGTTTGCGCCCGGTGGACCGGGTGCTGGGTGGCGCATTCGGACTGGCGCGCGGCGCGGTGATCCTGCTGGCGGTGGCGCTCGTGGTGAGCATGACCCAGATGCAGGCCGCCACGTGGTGGACCAACTCCGGCACGGCCGGGGTGCTCACGGCGGCGCTGCAGGAGGTCAAGCCCTTGTTGCCGGAGGCGGTGGCCCAACATGTGCGCTAGAACCTGTTCGCATAGTTTTTCCTGAGGATCGAATCATGTGTGGAATCGTGGGCGTGGTCAGCAAGGCGCCGGTCAATCAGCTCATTTACGACGCGCTGCTGCTGCTGCAGCACCGCGGGCAGGACGCCGCGGGCATCGTCACGCAGCAGGGACGCAAGTTCTTCATGCACAAGGCCAAGGGCATGGTGCGCGACATCTTCCGCACCCGCAACATGCGCGCGCTGCCCGGCCTGTGCGGCCTGGGGCAGGTGCGTTACCCCACGGCGGGCAATGCCTACAGCGAGGAAGAGGCCCAGCCCTTTTACGTGAACGCACCCTTTGGACTGGTGCTGGTGCACAACGGCAACCTCACCAACGCCAAGGCGCTGGCGCAGGAGTTGTTCCAGACTGACCACCGCCATGTCAACACCGAGAGCGACTCCGAGGTGCTGCTCAACGTGCTCGCGCACGAACTGGAAAAGGTCACGCGCGGCATCACGCTCAAGCCGGCCGACGTGTTCGCCGCCGTGCGCGGGGTGCACCAGCGCGTAAAGGGGTCCTACGCCGTGGTGGCGATGGTCGCGGGTCATGGGCTGCTGGCGTTTCGCGACCCGCATGGCATCCGCCCGCTGTGCATCGGCCGCAACAAGGATGGTGGCGTGATGATCGCCAGCGAGTCCGTCACGCTCGATGGCAATGGCTTCGAACTCGACCGCGACCTGGTGCCTGGCGAGGCGGTCTTCGTCGACCTGGAAGGCCGCATGCAGTTCCAGCAATGTGCCGAGCAGGTCAGCCACAACCCCTGCATCTTCGAATACGTGTACCTGGCGCGGCCCGACTCCGTGCTCGACGGCATCTCGGTCTACCAGGCGCGCCTGAACCTGGGCGTGACGCTGGCCAAGCGGGTCATATCCACGGTACCGCCCAACGAGATCGACGTGGTCATTCCGATTCCCGAATCCTCGCGCCCCAGCGCCATGGAACTGGCGCAATTGCTGGGCCTGCCGTACCGCGAAGGTTTTGTGAAGAACCGCTACGTGGGCCGCACCTTCATCATGCCGGGGCAGGGCGTGCGCAAGAAGTCGGTGCGCCAGAAGCTCAACGTGATCGGCAGCGAGTTCAAGGGCCGCAACGTGCTGTTGGTGGACGATTCCATCGTGCGCGGCACCACCAGCCGCGAGATCGTTCAGATGGCGCGCGACGCCGGTGCGCGCAAGGTCTACCTGGCCAGCGCGGCGCCACCGGTGCGTTTTCCCAACGTCTACGGCATCGACATGCCCACCCCCGACGAACTCGTGGCGCACGGCCGCACGGTCGAGCAGGTGCGCGAGATCATCGGCTGCGACGCGCTGATCTACCAGGATGTGGACGCCATGAAGCAGGCCATTGGCTCGCTCAATCCATCGCTCTCGGGCTTTGACGCATCGTGCTTCGATGGTGTCTACGTCACCGGCGACATCACACCGGAAGACATCGCCCGCCTCAACGCCGGGCGCGACCAGGGTGAGGAAGGCGAGGAAGACACCTCGCGCCTGGCCCTGCCCAATGCCCAGGTCGTCTGAAGGGCCCATTTCATGACAGCAAAGAAGACCCCCGCCCCGGCGGGCCTGCACCGCGACACACTGGCCGTGCGCGAGGCCGTGGAACGCAGCCAGTATGGCGAGAACTCCGAGGCCTTGTACCTCACCAGCGGCTACGTACAGCCCAGCGCCGAGGCATCGGCACGCCGCTTCGCGGGTGATGAGGATGGTTACACCTACGGGCGCACCGGCAACCCCACCGTCACCAGCTTCGAGCAGCGCCTGGCCGCCATGGAGGGCACCGAGGCCGCCATGGCTACTGCGTCGGGCATGGCGGCCATCATGCTGATGTGCTTCAGCCTGTTGCGCTCGGGCGACCATGTGGTGTTCTCGCAGTCGATGTTCGGCTCGACCATCAAGCTCATCGGTACTGAATTTGCGCGCTTTGGCGTGGAGTCGACCATCGTTGCGCAGACCGACATCGACGCCTGGCGCGCGGCGGTGCGGCCTGGCACGAAACTGCTGTTCGCCGAGACGCCCACCAACCCGCTGACCGAAGTCTGCGATATCGCCGCGCTGGCCGACATCGCGCACAAGGCCGGGGCACTGCTCTGCGTGGACAACTGCTTCGCCACGCCCGCGCTGCAGCGTCCGGTGCTGCTCGGTGCCGACATCGTCATGCACTCCGGCACCAAGTTCCTGGACGGCCAGGGCCGCGTGATGGCCGGCGCACTCTGTGCGCCCGAGGCCATGGTGCGCGAGAAATTCCTGCCGGTGCAGAAAAACGCGGGCATGGTGCTCTCGCCCTTCAACGCGTGGGTGGTGCTCAAGGGGCTGGAAACGCTCAGCCTGCGCATGAACGCGCAAAGCGCGGCCACCCTCGCACTCGCGCAGTGGCTGGAACTGCACCCGGCCGTGGGTCGCGTGTACTACCCCGGCCTGGCCAGCCACCCGCAACACGAGCTGGCCATGCGCCAGATGGGTGGCGTGGGTGGCGCGGTGCTGTCGTTCGAAGTCAAGGCTGACGACGCCACGCAGGCGCGCGCACGCGCCTTCCATGTGCTCGACGCGTTGCAGGTGCTGTCGCTGTGCACCAACCTCGGCGACACCAAGACCTTGCTGACCCACCCGGCCAGCACGTCACACGGCAAGCTGGCCGAGACGCAGCGGCAGGCCGCCGGCATCGGCCAGGGCCTGATCCGCGTGGCGGTCGGCCTGGAGCACCTCGACGACTTGAAGGCCGACCTCTCGCGTGGCCTGGACACCCTTTCATGAGCACTGTCAGAACCCGCTTCGCCCCGTCGCCCACCGGCTTCATCCACCTCGGCAACATCCGCTCGGCGCTTTACCCCTGGGCGTTCGCGCGCTCCACCGGCGGCGCCTTCATCCTGCGCATCGAAGACACCGATCTCGAGCGGTCTTCGCAGGCTGCGGTGGACGTGATCATCGAAGGCATGAAGTGGTTGGGCCTCGACCACGATGAGGGCCCGTTCTACCAGATGCAGCGCATGGACCGCTACAAGGCCGTGCTGGCCGAGATGGTGGCGGCCGGCCTGGTGTATCCCTGCTACATGAGCGTGGCCGAGCTCGATGCGTTGCGCGAACGCCAGATGGCCGCGAAGGAAAAGCCGCGCTACGACGGCACCTGGCGCCCCGAACCCGGCAAGACCCTGCCGGCCGTGCCCGACGGCGTGAAGCCCGTGCTGCGGTTCAGGAACCCCCAGGGCGGCGTGGTGGCCTGGGACGACAAGGTCAAGGGCCGCATCGAGATCGCCAACGACGAGCTCGACGACCTTGTGATTGCGCGACCCGACGGCACGCCGACCTACAACTTCTGCGTCGTGGTCGACGACATCGACATGGCCATCACCCATGTGATCCGTGGTGACGACCACGTGAACAACACGCCGCGCCAGATCAACATCTTCCGCGCGCTCGGCAAGGAACCACCGGTGTACGCGCACCTGCCCACCGTGCTCAACGAGCAGGGCGAGAAGATGAGCAAGCGCAACGGCGCCAAGCCTGTCACGCAGTACCGCGACGAGGGCTACCTGCCCGACGCCATGGTGAACTACCTCGCGCGCCTGGGCTGGAGCCACGGCGATGACGAGATCTTCAGCCGCGCGCAGTTCCTCGAGTGGTTCAACCTGGACCACCTGGGCCGCAGCGCCGCGCAGTTTGATGAAGCCAAACTGAAATGGGTCAACGCGCAGCACCTCAAGGCCATGGCCGACGACGCGCTCGCGCCGCTCGTGGGGGCGCAACTGCAGCGCCTGGGCGTGGCTGCCGACGAACGCCTGCCGCGCATCTGCGGCCTGTTCAAGGACCGCTGCGACACCACGGTGGCGCTGGCGCAGTGGGCGAAGGCCTTCTACGCCGACATCGCGCCCGACGTGGGCGAACGCGCCCAGCACGTCACCGACGCGGTGCGTCCCGCGCTGACCACGCTGGCTGACAAGCTCGCGGCCTGCGCCACCTGGGACAAGCCGACGATCTCGGCCGCCATCAAGGAGACCCTCGCTGCCCACGGACTGAAGATGCCGCAACTGGCGATGCCCGTGCGCGTGCTGGTGATGGGCACGGCCCAGACACCCTCGCTTGACGCCGTGCTGGAGTTGCAGGACAGGCAGGTCGTGCTGGCGCGTTTGCAGAAGGCATGAAAATATCGCCTATAATCTGAGGCTTGCTGAAATGCACCGGGGGATGAAGATCACCCGATACGAATCGGCAAACCCTGTGGGGGTATAGCTCAGCTGGGAGAGCGCTTGCATGGCATGCAAGAGGTCAGCGGTTCGATCCCGCTTACCTCCACCACAGTTTGAAGTCGCAATGGGTCGCTCATCGCGGCAACGGCAGAAAAAACAAGCTCTGCCGCTGCTACAATGCGAGGCTCTTTGAGTCCAGGTTATGACCCTATCGTCTAGAGGCCTAGGACATCACCCTTTCACGGTGAGTACCGGGGTTCGAATCCCCGTAGGGTCGCCAAACGAGCCGCAAGGCAAGCAGGCACAAGTGGTTGGCACTTGGTTCGCGAGAACGAAAGCCATCTACCAGGAGTGGTAGTTCAGTTGGTTAGAATACCGGCCTGTCACGCCGGGGGTCGCGGGTTCGAGCCCCGTCCACTCCGCCAGAAATCAATGGGTTGCAGCAGAAATGCCGCAACCCGTTTTTCTTTCTGGTGGCTGCACCGCTGCCACAGGCGCGTTGCCTCCCCCTCTTGAAATCGTTTTTCCCGCGCCTATCTCCGTGTCCGGAAGCGCTGGAGACGCCTCCGGCGCTCTGTTCAACCCTGAATGGAGGTTTCGCCATGTACCGATCCCTGTTCCCGCGCGACGTGTTCGCCGAGATGGATCGCCTGCAACGCGAGATGCAGCAGGCCTTCGATCTGTCTCCCACCATCCGCGGCTTTGCCCGCAATGGCTTTCCCGCCCTGAACGTGGGTGGGACGCCCAGAACCATCGAGATCTATGCCTTTGCGCCCGGCGTCGACCCGGCTTCGCTCGAAGTGGATCTCGAAAAAGGCCTGCTGACGATCAGCGGTGAACGCAAGAGCCCCTTGCCCGACGCCGACAGCAAGGCGACCGTGCACATCAACGAACGCTTCGAAGGCCGGTTCCGCCGGGTGCTCACGCTGCCGGACGACGCCGATCCGGATGCGGTCGACGCCAGGCTGCGCGACGGTGTGCTGCACGTCACCATTCAGCGGCGCGCTTCCGCGCAGCCGCGCCGCATCACCATCCATTGAGAACAGGTCGACAGAAAGGAGTGCACCATGAACAGCAGCCACATCATGCAGACGCCGGACGTGGGGCGGCAGCCCGGTCAGGTGGCGCGCCAGGCGCGGCCAGGCAGCGAGTCGCGCCAGGCCGATGCCGCACTGACCCCGCCGGTGGACGTGATCGAGGACGCCAACGGCATCACCCTGTATGCGGATCTGCCCGGCGTCAGCCGCGACAAGCTGAACCTGCACGTGGAGTCGGACACACTCACCATCGAGGGCGAGTCGGACCTGGCCGCACCGCAGGAGCTGACGTCCAGCCACACCGAGGTCGGTCTGCCGCGGTTCCGGCGTGTGTTCACCCTGAGCAAGGAGCTGGACACCGAGCGGGTGGAGGCCGAACTCGCGCAGGGCGTGCTGAAACTGCGCATCCCGAAGGCGGAACATGCGCAGCCCCGTCGCATCAACGTGAAGCTGGCCTGAGCGCGCCCCGGGGCGTTGGCGACAGGCCGGCGCGATGCGCGCACCGCGGGGCGGTCGTCAGCGCCCGCCGTGGGCGTCCAGTGCCGCCACCAGCTGCGCTGCCACGTGGCGCACCTCGGACTCATCCAGCGCCACCAGCTCCAGGTGCACCACGGCCTCCTGCAGGCCGTGCTCCATCAACCGGATGCTCGGACGGCCTGACTTGAGCACGCCGACGACGTCCCGGGCGCAGGCCACACCGCCCCTGAACGCCAGGCGCACCCGCTGAAACGGCATGCCCGCCGGGTCGTCTTCCGCGCGGATGTCAAGGTCCTGCCGATGGCGCAGCAGATCCATCAGCAGCGCAAGTTTGCTCTCCTGCAAGGCGCGCCAGCCATCGGTATCCAGTTGCGAGCGCTCCTCCAGCGCCGCCAGCACGCCCAGGATGGCTTCCTTGGAGGGCTTCATGGCGCGGCCGATGCCGCGTTCCTGTGCCCGGAAGGCGTCGACGAAGGCCTGGTTGCCGAGGACCAGGCCCGCGGTCGGAGAGGCCAGGTACTTGTGCGCACTCACCAGGATGGCGTCGGCGCCGGTGCGCAGCAGTTCGGGCATGCGCATGTCCTGCGCGGCGCCGTCAATGACGGCCGGGATGCCGCGCGCCCGCGCCAGGGCCACCGCGCCTGTCCAGTCCAGGCCCTGGAACGCGGTCAGGCGCGAAGACACCAGCAGCAGGCCGCAGACGCCGGGTGTGTCCAGGCTGCGTTCGAGTTCGGCCAGGGGCAGCGAAGACCGGTCGCCCGCCCGGAGCACCCGGGCGCCCGCCAGGCGGATGTCGGTCAGGATGGGGTGCCCGTAGTCCACGCAATGCCCCTCGGGGATCACCACCGTGTGGCGGCGGGCTGCCACATCGGGCAGGGCGGCAACGGCGGCCGGGTCGGTGCCCGCGATGCAGGCCGCCACGGCCTGCGTGATGGCGGCCGAGACGCAGTGCGTGACCGCGCCCGCTTCGGCACCGCTGAACGCGGCCAGTTTCGCGGAGGCCAGTTGCTGCAGTTCCTCCATGACGAAGAAGCTTTGCAGCGCCTGGGCCGATTGCCGTGCCACGAATGCGGAGGAGCGGGACACCCCGAGCGGGGTGTACGAGCCAGCGGCATTGATGACGGGGGTCAGCCGGTACTTGTCGTGCAGGGTGTCGTGGTTCATGCCTTGCAGGGTATCGCGCCCCACCGGAACGCTGGTTTCAGACCGCGCGTTCCAGCCAGCGCAGCTTCACCAGCCCGGTGGCCAGCGCCGTGCCGCACACGATCACCACGCCACAGGCGACCATCCAGGGGGTGATGGTCTCGCCCAGCAGGGTGGCGCCATAGAACAGCGCAAACACCGGCACGAGAAAGGTGACGGTCAGCGCGCGGCTGGGGCCGGCCTTGGCAATGATGCGGAAGAACAGGATGTAGGCGATGGCCGTGCACAGCAGACCCACCGCCAGCAGTGCCCCCCAGGCGGTGGCGCTGGCCGGCTGGCTGGGCCAGAACCAGATGGTGGGAATGGCCAGGCCGAGCGCGGCGCCGATCTGGCTGCCGGTGGCGGTGGCCAGCGGGTGTGCGCCGGTGAGGTAGCGCTTGGTGAAGCTGGCCGCAACGCCGTAGCACAGCGTGGCCAGCAGGCAGGCACCCATGGCCAGCAGCGTGGTGCCGGGGTCGTCTGCCCGGGCGGCGCCCGGGAGGCTGAAGCCGGACTTGCCGAGCACCAGCAGCGTGACGCCGATGAAGCCGATGGCCAGGCCCAGCATGCGCGAGCCGTCGGGGCGGTCCTTCAACCAGAGCCAGGCCACCAGCGCGCCCGACAGCGGCACCGTGGCGTTGAGGATGGAACTCAGCCCGGTGCTGATGTGCAGCACGGCAAACGCGAACAGCGCGAACGGCAGGCCCGAGTTGAGCAGCCCCACCAGCAGGATCAGCCTGGCCCGCGCGCGGAAGTCGGCCCACACGCCCTTGACCAGGAACGCCGGCAGCAGAAACAGCGCGGCCAGCGCCACCCGCATGCCCGCGGTGGGCAGGGCGCCGAACTCCGCCGCGCCCAGGCGCATGAAAAGAAAGGACGCGCCCCACAAGGCAGCGAGCAACAGGAATTCGAGGGCGAGGGCCGGGGTCATGGCGTGAAATTGTGCATGCGGGTGAGGGGTGCCCGTACCAGCGATTGATGCCGTGTGGGGCGTGGATTGATGCGTGGATCGGCACAATGCCGGCCCGGCGGGTCAGACCAGGACCGCGCCTTCCAGCGCGAGCAGCGCGGTCTTGCGCTCCAGCCCGCCGGCGTAGCCGGTGAGCGAGCCGTCGGCGCCGAGCACGCGGTGGCAGGGCACGACGATGCTCACCGGGTTGCGGCCGACCGCCGCGCCCAGCGCGCGCACGGCGGCGGGGCTGCCGATGGCCGCGCTCAGGCTGCCGTAACTGGTGGTGGCGCCGGGTGCGATGCCCAGCAGGGCCTGCCACACCCGCTGCTGGAACGGGGTGCCGCCCTGCAGGTCCAGCGGCAGTTCGAAGCGCGTCCGCTGCCCCGCGAAGTACTGGCCCAGCTGCTCGATGGCCTGCCGCAGCACCGGGTGCGCCGAGTCGCGCCGCCAGATCGAGGTATCGGGCCCGTGGCGCTGGCCGTCGAACCAGACGCCGCTGAGGCCGCGCGGCGTGGCCGCCAGGGTCATGGCGCCGAGCGGGCCCGGCCAGGTGGTGAAAACGGTGAGGGGATCGTGCTTCATGGTGACAAGGCTCCTGAGGTGGGGACGACGCGGCCGGCCGACCAGGCCCGCACGACGGCGTAGCTGCGCCAGGGTTTCCAGGCGAGCGAGAGGGCTTCGGCCTCGCGCGCCGGGTGCCTGCTGTCCTGCACGCCCAGCGCCTTGTGCAGGGCCACGTCGCCCGCGGGAAAGGCATCGGGCCAGCGCAGGGCGCGCATGGCGATGTACTGGGCGGTCCAGTCGCCGATGCCGGGCAGGGCCTTGAGTGCATCGAGTGTGGTGGACACGTCGGCGCTGCCATTGAGCACCAGGCCCTGCGTGGCCACCGCGCGCGCCAGCGCCACGATGGCCGCCTGGCGCTGCCGGACGATGCCCAGCTCACCCAGCGCGTCGCCACCCGCCTGCGCCAGCACCGCGGGCGCCGGGAACAGCCGCGTGAGCTGGGCGAACGGTGTCTCGATCGGTTCCCCGAAGCGGTTCACCAGGCGCTGCGCGAGCGTTCGCGCGGCCGCCACCGTGATCTGCTGGCCGAGCACCGCGCGCACGGCCAGCTCGAAGCCGTCCAGCGCGCCCGGCACGCGCAGCCCGTCGCCGTCGGGAAACGGGCCATGCAGCACGGCGTTGATGGCGCCCGGGTCGGCGTCCAGGTCGAGTGCGGCGCGCAGGCGGTGGATCACCTGGGGCAGCACCTCGCGCAGGGAATCGCCCACGCGCAGCGTGAGCTGGCAACGTGTTTCGTCGAAACTGGCCACCAGCCAGCCGGTGTGCGTGCGTCCCCCGACCTCCATGCGCAGCGTCTGCCCCAGCCGCAGGCTGTCGTCCAGGAAGGCCACGCCATCAATCAGGCGCTGGCGCAGAAAGCCCAGCGTGGCCGCCACGTCGTACGGGGGCCGGTAGCCCAGGCGCACGGCCGTGCCGTGGCCCGTGTCGCGTCCCTTGCCGGTGGCCTCGCGCCGCAGTTGCGTCGGATTGAGCCGGTAGTGGTCGAGGAACGCGGCGTTGAAGCGGCGCACGCTGCCAAAACCGCTGGCGAGCGCGATCTGCGTCACCGGCAGGTCGGTGTCGGCCAGCAACTGCTTGGCGGTCAGCAGCTTGCGCGTCAGCAGGTACTGCAGCGGCGAGACGCCCAGCCGCTCCTCGAACACGCGGCGCAGGTGGCGGTCGCTCACGCCCAGACGCGCCGCCAGGCGCGCGCCCAGGGCGCCGGCGTCGTCCAGCCAGTGCTGCGGGTCGTCCAGCCAGCGCGTGGCCTGCTGCGCCAGGATGGCCGAGGCGTCCTCCATCGACCAGTGGCGCTCCAGCGGCGCGAGTTCCGGCCGGCAGCGCAGGCAGGGGCGAAAGCCCGCATGCTCGGCCTGGGCCGCGTGGGCGAAGAATCGGCAGTTCTCGCGCCGCGGCGTGCGCACCCGGCAGACCGGGCGGCAGTAGATGCCGGTGGAGGTGACGGCGGTGAAGAAGCGCCCGTCGAAGCGCGCGTCGTGCGAGCACAGTGCGCGGTAGCAGGCGTCTTCGTCGATGCGGTCGGTCGGGTTCATGGCTGCCATGGTAGGCCTTGCGGGCGAAGCTGGCTGGCCGTTTCCGGACATGTGCATCCGGGTGCCGGAATACCCCCTCCTACAATCGCGGTTTTGACCGACACAGGAACCCATCCATGCAAGTTGCCGCGTCCATCTTCAAAGCCTACGACATCCGGGGCGTCACGCCCACCGCGCTCAACGAAGGCGTCGCCGAGGCGCTGGGCCTGGCCTTCGGCACGCGGGCCCTGCAGCTGGGCGAGAAGACCGTGGCCGTGGGGCGCGACGGGCGGCTGAGCGGCCCCGCGCTCTCGGCGGCCCTGATCCGCGGCCTGGTGGCCGCCGGCGTGGACGTGATCGACATCGGCCTCGCCACCACGCCCATGCTGTACTTTGCCGCCGCCACGCTGTGCAACAGCGGCATCCAGGTCACGGGCAGCCACAACCCGCGGGATTACAACGGCTTCAAGATGGTGCTCGGTGGGCGGGCCATCTACGGTGAAGAGATCCAGGGCCTGCGCAAGGTCATGGAGGAGGAAACCCACGTGCGTGCCGACGGCGGGCGCGTGCGCCTGGTCAACGTGTCGGCCCCGTACAAGGACCGCATCGTCTCCGACGTGAAACTCGCACGCCAGATGAAGCTGGTGGTGGACTGCGGCAACGGCGTGGCCGGCGCCTCGGCCCCGGCCATCTTCCGCGCGCTGGGATGCGAGGTGATCGAGCTCTTCAGTGAGGTCGACGGCAACTTCCCCAACCACCACCCGGACCCGAGCAAACCCGAGAACCTGCAGGATGTGATCCGCGCGCTGCGCGAGACCGATGCCGAACTGGGCCTGGCCTTCGACGGCGACGGCGACCGCCTGGGCATCGTCACCAAGGACGGTGCCACCATCTACCCCGACCGCCAGATGATCCTGTTCGCGCAGGACGTGCTCGCGCGCGTGCCGGGCGGCGACATCGTCTTCGACGTCAAGTGCTCGCAGCGCCTCGCCCCTGCGATCGAGGCGGCGGGCGGTGTGGCGCACATCTACAAGACCGGCCACTCGCTGATCAAGGCGCGCATGAAGGAACTCGACAGCCCGCTCGGTGGCGAGATGAGCGGCCACATCTTCTTCAAGGAACGCTGGTTCGGTTTCGATGACGGCACCTACGCGGGTGCGCGCCTGCTGGAGATCCTCAGCCGCAGCCCGGACGCGAGCACGGTGCTCAATGCACTGCCCACGAGCTTCAGCACGCCCGAGCTCAACGTCGCCTGCGCCGAGGGCGAGCCGCACGCGGTGGTCGAGAAGCTGGTGGCGCTGGCGAAATTCGACGCGCCGGCGAAGCTCTCCACCATCGATGGCGTGCGCGTGGACTGGCCTGACGGCTTCGGTCTGATCCGTGCCTCCAACACCACGCCGGTGCTGGTGCTGCGCTTCGAAGGCCACACGCCCGAGGCCCTGCAACGCATCGAGGGCGCGATGCTCGCCTTGCTGAAACAGGCCAAGCCCGATGCCGTCGTCGGTGCGAGCGCGCACTGAACATGAGCGATCACGACCTGCTCGACCAGGTCACCGTCGTGCTGGTCACGTACCACAGCGCCCACTGTCTGGACGCGCTGGACGCGCTGCTGTCGCACTGCCCGCACATCGTCATCTCCGACAACGGCAGCACCGACGGCACGACCGAGCAGGCGCGCGCGCGCTGGCCGCAGGCCGTGGTGCTGGAGCATGGCCGCAACCTGGGCTTCGGCACGGCGAACAACCGCGCGATCGCCCAGGTGACGACGCCCCTGGCCTTCCTGCTCAACCCCGACTGCGAGGTCACGCCCGAAGGCCTGCGCGAGCTGGTGCGCGCCGCCAACGAGCTGCCCGAGGTGGCCATCGTCGCACCCCAGCTGCAGGGCGCACCGGGTCGGGCCGATGTCAATTACCGCTGGCCTCGCATGGCCTGGGCATCGCGCGGGCCCGGTGCGCAAGGGCCGGCCTGCGTGGGCTTCGTGGTCGGTGCGGCCATGCTGTTCCGGCTGGCGCGTTTCGAGGGAGTGGGCTTCTTCGACGAGCGCTTCTTCCTGTACTACGAGGACGACGACCTGTGCCTGCGGCTGTTTCAGGCGCAGCGGCCCATGGTGGTGTGGCCGGCGGTGGCGGCCGTGCACCGTGCGCGCGGCTCGGTCCGGGGCAAGACACCCTGGAGGAGCGAGTACCTGCGCGGCTACCACCACGCCCAGTCCAAGCTGATCTACGCCGCCAAGCACCGCTCGGCCGCCGCCGCGCAAGGCCTGCGCTGGAGCGTGCTGCTGGGCACCACGCTGGCCTTGCCACTGCGTGTGATCGTGTTTTCGCCCAAGCTGGTGGCGCGCATGGCGGGGCGGTGGATGGGGCTGTGGCGCTGGAGGCTGCATGACTGAGGCGGCGGCGCCGACCCGCCCCACGCTGGGCATCGCGGTACTCACGCTCAACGAGGCGAGTCGAATCGACGCCTGCCTGCACAGCGCGGCCTTCGCAGACCAGATCGTGGTGATCGACAGTGGCAGCGCCGACGATACGCGCGAACGCGCCACGCGCCTGGGCGCCGAGGTGCACTTGCACCCGGACTGGCAGGGCTTTGGCGTGCAGCGCACGCGCGCACTCGACCACCTGCGCACCGACTACGTGTTATTTCTCGATGCCGACGAGGAGATTTCCGCTCCTTTGCAGGCCGAGATCGCGTTGGCCATCGCCTCGGGCGAGGACGCCGCCTGGCGCGTCTGGTGGGATGAGGTGGCCTTTGGTCGCGCGCTCACGCGCATGAGGCCGCGCGGCGGCATTCAGCGCCTGTTCCGGCGCGCCACGCTGGAGCGCTTCGATGGCGTGGTGCACGAGGCCGCCGTGCTGCGCCACGCCGTGCCGGTCCGCGCGTTGCGCCAGCGCCTGCTGCACCACTCGCGCCCCACGGTCTATGGCAGCCTGCGCAAGCTCGCCCAGTACGTGCAACTGGGCGCCGCGAAACGCGGTGCGCAGGGCAAGCGTGGCGGGGTGTTGCGCGGCCTGGTGATGGGCACCGTGGTGTTTCTGCGCGTATACCTGTTTCAGCGCGCTTTCCTGTGCGGTGGTCCAGGGTTTCTTTATGCGCAGTTCATCGCGCTCGAAACCTTCTTCCGCTATGCCGCGTTGCGCTACGACGCCGACGCGGTCAACGAACTCGCGCGGCGTTGAACGCGAGGGTCAACCACCCGCGAAGCGCATTTCCAGCTTGAGACCCCAGTAAGCCAATGTGTCGCGCCAGCCGGTGCGCAGTTGCGGACGCAAGCGGTCCGGGTTGCGCAGCGCGGGCTGGATCAGGTGCTGGTCGAACAGCGCCATCACGCGCGCCGGGTTGTACAGCGGCGTGTAGCGGTCCCAGTGGCCGGCGCGCACGGCGCCGCGGTCCAGTGCGGCGATGGCACGCACCAGGCCTTCGGCATCTTGGTAGGGCCAGCCCGCGTCGCCCAGCACGTCGAGGTGGTGCCGGTGCTTGCTGCGTGCGTAGGTGAACACCGGTTTGTTGCGGATCGAGAACTCGCCACACGCCAGCCCGAAGGATTCGCCTTGCAGGCGGGCGTGCAGCATCGCGTCGCAGCTGTTGATGAAGCGCGTCTTGCGCAGCAGGTCGCCGGTGCCGGGCAGGAAGATGGCGCGTGGGTGTTCGACGAAGCCATCGATGTTGAGGAACAGGAACCAGGTGTTCGGTTGCGTTTGCAGGCAGCGCCGCACCGCTTCGATGGCGCAGGGGACGTCGAAGCTCCTTGCGCCACCGTGGCAGCCCAGCACCTTCGCATCGGCCGGTATGCCGAGCTCGGCACGCAGGTCGTCGTGCACCGCGGGCAGGGTGACGATGTGAGGGACCGCCGGGATGTGGCCTCGCGCGCAGCGGTCGCTGAGCCAGTCGGAGATGAAGGCGAAGGACGCGCCGTGCGCCTGGCGCGGCGCGGTGGGAAACACCGCATGCACCATGGTCGGCACCGTGCGCGAGATCAGGCCATCGTTCCGCCCTGCCTTGATGGCGTAGAGCAGGTTGGCGTTGCAGCGTTGCAGCAGGCCATCGATTTCGCCGCGATCGCGGTAGCTCAACAACTCGAAGCGGCGTGCAAACTTGTCGATGGCCTGAGGATCGTTGTGCCCGCTGCCGGCGGGATACATCACCACGCTGCGGTGGCCAAGCTCGCGCTCGGCGCCCTCGGCGTAGTCGTACAGCGCGACCTCGGTGCCCCGGATCGACAACTGGTTGGAGTGGAACGCGATGGTCTTCTTCATGACTTTTCCCGATGTCGGGCCGCGGCCATGAGCAGCGCCGTCATCAGGATGAAGAAGTGGTTCTCGGTGGAGAGCCAGAAGGAACTGTGGGTCATGTTGGAGACCACCAGGATCGTCAGGAAAGCCAGCATCAACGCCCGCCGCCGCGCCTCTTCGCGCCAGCCTTGACGCGCAATCGCCAGCAGAAACCACGCAAACAGGGTCAGGCCGATCAGGCCTTGTTCGACGAGGAAGAACGCAAACTGGTTGTGGGGATGCACGCAGACGACCGAACACCAGTCAGGGTCGACGAAGTGGGTCTTTGCCAATACCGGATAGGCGGCGGTGCCGTGGCCGAGCAGGGGGCGCTCCTGCGCTTGTTCCAGGGAGAAGCCGATCATCGCCATGCGCGAGCCCACCGACGTGACCTCTCCCGAAGTGCTGGCCACCTCGTTCCACGCCTGAGTCATCCGCTCCTGCAACGCCAGTGAGGTGCCGCCAGCAACGGCGAGGACGATGAGCGCGCCGGACACGGTGGTCACGAGGGCCGTTCGCGACCGGGCCATTGTGACCAGCAGGCCGAACACGAAGATGGAAAGAAACCACGCAAGATAGCCGGTTCGCCCGGACGACAGAAACAGGATGCTGATGGCGGCCAGTGCGGACGCACTCCCCCAGGCGATGGTGCCCCAGCGGGTTCTCGACTTGAGTGCGAGGTAGGCGCAAATGCAGGAGAAGAACGACATCATGATGCCCTGCGCGATGTAGTCCTTGAACACCGTGTGGTCCCTGCCGAAGCCTTGGTTGTGCGTGCGCGTCCAGGAAAAGTCGAACCAGACGTTGAGCCAGGTGACCACCAGCGTGATCAGCATCGCCAGCGCAAAGCCCTGCCAGCACCGGCGCCGTGTGGCTGCGTCATGCAGCAGGCCGATGAAGATCGGGAGCATCAGGAACTTGCTGTATTTCTGCACGGCACCCGCGATCTGGCCACCGTCGGCGGGCGACCACAGGGCCGCCACCACCACCCAGGCGAACAACGCCAGCGCCGGCGGCGCGACCCGGTTCGAGAGCGCCTGGCGGGCGTCGCGCAGCGAGGAGCCCCACACACAGCCCAGCAGCCAGAAAATCAGCGTGAACAGCAGCCCGACGTTGGCCAGCGCGACCGACATCGGAAAGGCGAAGAACACCAGGATCAGCGACGCACGGGCGCCGTGCTGAAAAAAGGAGGACAAAGTCATGGGGACGGGGGAACGTTCTGATAGCCGCCCAGCAGCGCGGCCCAGTCGGCCTCGCTCCAGTGGTACGGCGTCACGCGGGTGGCTTCCTTGCGCAGCGAGCGCAGCAGCCGCTGCAGGTTCAGGGCTTTCCAGCTGCCGCCCGGGCGCACATCGCATTTGTCGAAGTCGACCACCCAGGCCTGACCCGCGCTGTCGAGCAGCAGGTTGTGCGCGTTCAGGTCGGCGTGGAACACCTGGCGCTCGTGCAGGCGGCGTATCGCCTGGCCGAGCGTGGCCCATTCGGCGTCCGCCAGGGGCCGTTGCTGCAACAGCTGCACCACGTTCGCGCTGCCGGGGATGAGGCCCACGATGATGTCGGCCTGGTAGAACAGCGGTCCGCGCGGCCGGTGGCTGGCCGCCACGGGTTCGGGCACGGGCAGCTGCCACGAGCGCATCAGCCGCAGCAGGCTGAATTCGCGCATGGCGCGGCTGTCGTGGGTTGCGGCGCGCCAGAAGCGGTCATCGCTCAGGCGCGCCATCAGGCCACCGCGCCGGTAGTGGCGCAGCACATGGCCGTGCTCGCCTTGCGCGATCAGGAGCGCCTGGCCGCGGCCGCTGCCGGTCGCCAGGGCTGTGCCACTGGCGTGCGCGGCGGGGTCGAAGGTCTGCGCCGACACCTGGGCCAGGTGAACCGGGTCGAACCAGCAGGTGCGCCGCCCCGCCAGCGTGGCCGTGCCCAGCCGCGAGATGTTGCCACTGTGCGCGGGCCACCAGAGCGGGCGCAACACCGCCATGGATCGCTCTGAAGAGCCCTGGTTGCGCTCGATCAGCTGGCGGGCGGCGCTGGCGCGGGCCGACAGCACGGGCGGGTGGGTGAGCCAGCGCACCGCCGTGTCGGCCAGTTCGCGCGCATTGCGCACGCAGGCACCCGCGCCGGTGCGCGCGATCTCGTCGAACAGCGGCGCCGCGTTGTGGGTGTGCGGCCCGAACAACACCGGCTGGCCCACCGACATCGGCTCCAGGGGGTTGTGCCCGCCCACAGGCGCGAGCGTGCCGCCGACGAAGCACAGCGCCGCGTGCTGGTACCAGTGAACGAGTTCACCCATGGCGTCGATCAGCAGCACCTGGGTGTCGGCGGCGGGCGCTTCGCCGCTGCTGCGGCGCACATGCCGCAAGCCGCTGTCCTGCAGGCGCCGGGCCACGCCGTCGAAGCGCTGCGGGTGGCGCGGCACCAGCACCAGCAGCCAGTCGGGGTGCGTGGGCGAGAGTTCGGCCCAGGCGTCGAGCCAGACCGTTTCGTCGCCCTCGTGCGTGCTGCCCGCCACGATCAGGGTGCGGCCCTGCAATTCGGGTGGCAGCGCGACGCGAGCCGCTGGCACGGCAACGTCGAACTTGAGGTTGCCGGTGTCGTGCAGCCGTTCGGGCGAAACGCCCAGCGCCAGGAAACGCTCGGCGCTCACGGTGTCGGCCGCGGCCACGGTGAGCTGCGACCACACCGGGCGCATCAGCGCCGCCCAGCGCCGGTAGGTGCGCAACGAGCCCTCGGCCAGGCGGGCGTTGATGAGGGCCACGGGCAGGGCGCGAGCGCGGCACTGCTGCAGCCATTCGGGCCAGAGTTCGCGCTCTACCAGGATGAGCAGCCGCGGCTGCAGGCGGTCGAGGAAGCGCGCGACCGCGCCGGGGGTGTCAATGGGCGCGTACACGTGGCGCAGCTGGTCGCCCCAGTGCGCCTGCAGGGCGCGCGCGCCTGTGGGCGTCTGGGTGCTGACGACAAGCGCATGCGCGGGCCATTCCTGCAGCAGGGCGTGCAGCAGGGGCTGCACCGCCTGGACCTCACCGACCGAAGCGGCGTGCACCCAGATGCAGCCGAATTGCTCGGGCTGCACGGGAATGAAGCCCAGACGGTGGCGCAGGTTCTGCCGGTAGCCGGGCTCTTTGCGCCCACGCCACCAGAGCCAGGCCAGCAAGGGGGTGGCCAGGGCGCGGCTGACCAGCCGGTAGGCCCGTTGGGGCATGGAAATCGCGCTCAGCGCCAATGGTCGGCGACCCATTGGGCAGGCAGCACGCGCCGGTACCACTTGCCGCTCACGCCGGCAATGACGTCGGGCGGGTTGGGCTTGCCGTGGAACACGATGATCTTGGCTCCCGGCGGGATGGTGGGCGGCGAGAACCAGCCCAGGATGCCCGGGCGCATGCAGTGGCGCTTGAAGCTGCGGCACCAGGCGTCGGGCCAGTAGCTGACCTTGCCCTGCCGGTTCAGGAAGCCGGTGATGTATTCCTGCTCGTTGCGCACGTCGGCGATCGATTGCGGGTAGCCGTTCTTCAGGTGCTCGAGCGCGTCGGTGTGCGCGCCGATGGTGAAGAGGTAGCACGAGGTGTTGCCCGTGCCGTCCTTCTTGTCCCACTCGCGGATCACGGTGAACTCGCCGGGCTGGTCGAAGAACGCGTCCAGGCTGTCGACGATGACGATGTCGAGGTCGAGGAACAGGGTCTTGCCGCTGAGGTCGTACAGCGGGTCGGCGAAGCTGGTGAGCTTGAGCCAGCCATGGCCGAAGGTCCAGGGTTTGCGCTGGTCGAATTCGTCGAAGCCGACGGCGGGAATGGGCTTGACCTCGACCGACGGGTCGATGCCTTCACCGTCGTCGGTCAGGCAGACGAAGCGGAAGGGCCGGTGCAGGTGCCGCGACACCATGCTGTGAAGTTTGTTGACGTACTCGGGGCCGTACTTCCTGCCCCATTTGATGCACAACACGTTGACGGTTTGCACGTCAGGCTCTCCTGGGTGTGCTTGTTGGAAGAATGTGTCCGCACTGACGCCGACCCGCGCGTCGAGTGTAGCGGAGCTCACTTCACCAGCAGCGCATCGATCGCCTGCAGGTCCTCGGGCAGCAGGGCGCCGCTGGCCTGGCGCAGGCGCAGGCCGCTGAGCAGCACGTTGTAGCGCGCCTGGGCCAGGTCGCGCTTGGTCTGGAACAGCTGGCTTTGCGCGTTGAGCACATCGATGTTGATGCGCACACCGACCTGGTAGCCCAGGCGGTTGGCGTCCAGCGCGCTCTGGCTGGAGGCTTCGGCCGCTTCCAGTGCCTTGACCTGGCCCTGGCCCGAGACCACGCCAAGGAATGCGCTGCGGGTGGAGAGGTCGATGCTGCGCCGGGCGGCTTCCAGGTCATTGCGGGCCTTCTCCTCCAGCGCCAGTGTTTCCTTCACCCGGTTCTGCACCGCGTAGCCGGCGAACAACGGCAGGTTGAACTGCAGGCCCACGCTGGCGGTGTTGGTGCGCATGTTGCCGGCGGTGGGCAGGGTGGTGGAGGGGCCGCGCGCCACCTGGTACTGCCCGACCAGGTCGAGCGTGGGTTTGTGCCCTGCCTCGGCCTTGCTGGTTTCCAGCTCGGCAATTTCCAGGTTGCGTGTGGCCTGCAGGATGGCTGGGTGGGTATCGGCCGTGCGGTTCACCCAGGCCTGCGGGTCGGCGGGCTGCAACTCGGGCAGGGTCACGGGTGAGATCAGCGGCAGGGGCGCGACGGCGCTGCGGCCCACGAGCTGGTCGAGCGCGAGCTTCTTCACGCGCAGGTCGTTCTCGGCCGCGATCTCGCGCGCCAGCACCAGGTCGTACTGGGCCTGCGCCTCGCGCGAGTCGGTGATGGTGGTGGTGCCGACCTCGAAGTTGCGCTTGGCGGCCGCCAGTTGTTCGGCCACCGCGGTCTTCTGAGCCTGCACGAAGGCCAGAGTGTCCTGCGCGGCCAGCACGTCGAAGTAGGCCTGCGAGGTGCGCACGATGAGGTCCTGCTCGGCCTGCGTCAACCGCGCCCGGGCGATGTCCACGCTGAGTTCGGCCTGATCGTTTGCGAGCTTGTTGGCCGGGCGGTACAGCGGCTGACTGGCCGAGAGTGTGGCGCTCTGGCTGTCGCTGGAGCCACTGAGCGCGCTGTTGCCACTGATGTCGCGCCGGGCCCAGCTGGCCACCGCACCCAGGCCGGCCTGGGGCAGGAGGCCGGCGCGCGCCTGCGCGGCCTGGGCCAGGCTGGCGTCGTACTGCGAGCGCGCGGACAGGTAGGTGGCGTCGAAGCCGCGTGCCGCCTCGTACAGCTGCACCAGACTCTGTGCCCGCGCGCCGCTGGTGAACAGGGTGCCCAGCACCAGCGCCGCGCCCAGTGCCAGAGGCTTCAGGGGCATCGGGTGGCGCAAGGCCGGGGGGCGGACGGACGGGGCGGCGTTCATGCGGGAATCCTTTGGGACGGGCGGTGCGGGGCCGGGGTGTGCGATGCGGGAGATGGCAGGAGGAGGTTCAGTACACCGGGACACCTGGATCGCGTTCCTGCGACCAGGCGTGGATGCCACCGTCGATGTTCACCACCTGGGTGAAGCCCAGACTTTCCAGGTACTGCACCACCTGCGCGCTGCGCGCGCCGTGGTGGCACAGGCAGGCCACGGGGTGGTGGCGGTCGAGTTCCGGGTAGCGCGCGGGGATGCTGCGCATGGGCATGTGGCGAAGTTCGAATCCCTCGGGCTTGACCGAGGCCGTCTGCAGCTCCCAGGGCTCGCGCACGTCCAGCACGACGGGCAGCGCCTCGGGCCGTGCCGGGTCGCTCGCCTGCTGCAGCCAGTTCTGGAGTTGGGCGGGGCGGATCGAGTTCATGGTCGCAGTCCGTGGTGCGGTGGAGGGAGCGGTGCTCAGAAGCTGAAGCGCGAGGGCTCGGGGAAGTGGCGCAGGCGCGGCGCCACGGTGTCCCAGGGCTGCGCGGTCTGGAAGGCCGCATCGCCCGTGCGGGTGACGATGGTGGCGCGCATCATGGGCTCGTGGCCCACGATCGCCGCCAGGCGGCCACCCGGTGCCAGCAGGGCCAGCAGCGCGGGCGGGATGTCCGCCACCGAGCCGCTGAGCACGATGGCGTCGTACGGGCCATCGGCGCCACACGCGGCAAAGCCGTCGGCGGCGGCGTCGGCGCAGCGCACATCCGCGTTGGTGATGCCCGCCTGCTGCAGGTTCTGGCGCGCCTGGCGGGCGAGCGCCTCGTCGATCTCGATCGTCACCACGCGCTGCGCCAGGCTGGCCAGCAGGGCCGCCATGTGGCCACTGCCCGTGCCCACTTCCAGCACCTTGTCGGTGGGCTTGAGCTGCAGGTCCTGCAGCAGGCGCGCCTCGACCTTGGGGGCGAGCATGACCTGGCCTTCCACAGCCGGCTGGGTGAGCGGCAGGTCCATGTCGGCGAAGGCCAGGGCCTTGTGCGCGGCGGGTGCAAAGTCCTCGCGGTGCACCCGGCTCAGCAGGTCCAGCACCTGCGCGTCGAGCACTTCCCAGGGGCGGATCTGTTGCTCGATCATGTTGAAGCGGGCCTGGTTCAGGCTGGGCGATTGGGGGGCGGTGGAAGAGGTCATGGCGTCGGCTCGGTGGAACAGGTTTTCAGGGGACGGTCAGCAGGCAATTTTACGAAGTGGGGCTGGCGGGCAGCGCGGTGGCGGGCGGCAGGCCGAGCCGGCGGCGACACCACGCGGCGAGGTCGTCCATGTAGCAATAGACCACCGGCACGACCACCAGGGTGAGCAGCGACGAGGTGATCACGCCACCGATCACGGCCTGGCCCATGGGCGCACGCTGTTCCGAGCCTTCGGTGAGCGCGAACGCCAGCGGCACCATGCCGAAGACCATGGCCAGCGTGGTCATCAGGATGGGGCGCAAGCGCACGCGCGCGGCCATGAGCAGGGCCGCTTCGCGGTCCATGGGCGGCGCGCCGGCGCGGCCTTCGCGCGCGCGGATGGCGAAGTCCACCAGCAGGATGGCGTTCTTGGTGACCAGGCCCATGAGCAGCACGATGCCGATCACCGAGAACATGCTCATGGTCGATCCGAACATCAGCAGCGTGAGCACGACGCCGATCAGCGTGAGCGGCAGCGAGGTCATGAGCGCCAGCGGCTGCAGGAAGCTCTGGAACTGGCTGGCCAGGATCATGTAGATGAAGATGATGGCCAGCGCCAGTGCCGACAGCGCGTAGCCGAAGGACTCCTGCATGTTCTTGGTGGAGCCCCCGAACTCGTAGCGGTAGCCGGGTGGGAAGGCGATGCCGTCGAGCACCTGCCGGATCTCGGCGGACACTTCGCCGGCCGAGCGGCCGTACACGTTGGCATTGATGGCCACCTCGCGGTTGAGGTTGCGCCGGTTGATCTGGTTCGGGCCGGTGGCCTCGACCACCTCGGCCACCTGGCCCAGGCGCACCACGCGCGCCGTGCCGTCGGCGGCCGTGCCGACCTGGAAGGGCAGTTGCTCCAGGTCGCTGGCGCGCTCGCGTTGCCCGGGTGTCAGGCGCACGTTGACGTCGTAACTCTGGCCATCGGCGGCGCGCCAGTTGCCCACGGTGGTGCCCGCCACCAGGGTGCGCAGGCTGTTGCCCACCGTCGCCACGCTCACGCCCGCGTCGGAGGCGAGATCGCGCCGCAGCCGCACGTCCACCGTGGGCTTGTCGGGCTTGACGCTGGCGTCCAGATCGACCAGGCCGACGATGGGCCGGATGCGTTCGAGCACGACCTGGGTCAGGCGGTCGAGTTCGGCCAGGTCGTCGCCCTGCAGCGAGAACTCCACCTGCTTGTTGCCACCCACGGCGTCGAGCAGGCCGGCGTGCGTGACCGTGATGCCGGGCACCGTGCGCAGCCGCTCACGCAGGCGGGCCGACATGGCGTCGGCACTGAGGGCGCGGTCCTTGCGGTCGATCAGGCGCACGTAAACGCTGGCGTACATGGTGCCCTGCGCGTTGCCGGTGTTGAGCGTCGACAAGGTGTACTTCACCTCGGGAAATTCGCGCAGGATCGCCTCGACCTCGCGCGTCTTGGCCTCGGTGGCCTGCAGCGAGGAGCCCACCGGTGTGTGAAAGCTCAGCGAGGTTTCTGAAAAGTCGGCCTTGGGCACGAACTCGGTGCCCAGCAGCGGCACGATGACCAGACTGCCCACAAAGGTGGCCAGCGCCAGCCCCAGTGTGGCCAGCTTGTGCCTGAGCGACCAGCGCAGCGCGCCCTGGTAGTTCTCGGCCAGATCGTCCTGGAAGCGGTCGAACCAGCCGGTGACGCGGCCGATGGTCCGCCCATACAGGGAGCGGTCGGCCCGGCCGTGCTTTTCGATCTCCGGGTCGTGCCACACCGAGGAGAGCATCGGGTCCAGCGTGAAGCTCACGAACATCGAGATCAGCACCGCCGCGACCATGGTGATGCCGAACTCGTGGAAGAACTTGCCGATGATGCCGCCCATGAAACCGATGGGCAGGAACACCGCGACGATGGACAGCGTGGTGGCGAGCACCGCCAGGCCGATCTCCTGCGTGCCGTCCATGGCCGCGTCGAACGGGCGCTTGCCCATCTGCACGTGGCGCACGATGTTCTCGCGCACCACGATGGCGTCGTCGATCAGCAGACCCACCGAGAGCGTGAGCGCCATCAGCGTGATCATGTTGATGGTGAAGCCGAACAGGTTCATGAAGAAGAAGGTGCCGATCAGCGCGATCGGCAGCGTCAGGCCGGTGATGACGGTCGAACGCCAGGAGTTCAGGAACAGGAAGACGATCAGCACCGTCAGCAGCGCGCCCTCGATCAGCGTGCGGCGCACGTTCTCGACCGAGACCCGGATGGGGCGCGAGCCGTCGGCGATCTGTTCCAGCCGCATGCCCGGGGGCAGTTCGGGGCCGATGGCCGCCACCGCCGCCTTCAGGCCATCGGTGACGGCAATCGTGTTCTCGTCCTGCGCTTTCTGCACCTGCAGCAGCAGCGTGCGCTGGCCGTTGTACAGCGCCAGGCTCTCGACCTCCTCGGTGCCGTCCGTCACCGTCGCCAGCTGCCCCAGGCGCACCGGCTGGCCGCCGCGGCGCGCGACGATGATGTCGTTGAAGTCCTGCGGATCCTGCAGGCGCGAGAGCAGCTGCACCACGCGCTCGGAATCGCCGGTCTTGAGCGTGCCCACCGGCAGGTCCTGGTTCTCGTTGCGCACGGCGGTGTTGACCTGTTCGGTGGTCACCCCCAGCGCCTCCATGGCCGAGGGGTCCAGGTCGATGTTGATCGCGCGCCGCGTCGCGCCCACCAGCGTGACCGAGCCCACGCCGCGCACGTTCTCCAGCCGCTTCTTGAGCGTCTGCTCGGCCCAGGTGGTGAGCTCGACCGCGCTCGGCGTCTTGCCGTTGACCGCTCCGGGAATGACGGCCACCGACCAGATCGAGCGCGCCGCCGGGTCGAAGCGCAGCACGCGCGGCTCCTCCACCTCATCGCGGAACACCGGTCGCAGGATGGCGATCTTCTCGCGCACGTCCTCGGCCGCCTTGCGCCCGTCCACCGTGAGCTGGAACTCAATGATGACGACCGACTGGCCTTCGTAGCTGCGCGAGGTCAGCGCGTTCACGCCGGCGATGGCGTTGACCGCTTCCTCCACCTTCTTCGTCACCTCGGATTCCACGATCTCGGGCGAGGCGCCCGGGTAGCTGGTGGTGACAACCACGACCGGGAAGTCGATGTTGGGGAACTGGTCGACCTGCAGGCGCTGGAACGAGAAGAGGCCCAGCACCACGAAGGCGACCATCACCATGGTGGCGAACACCGGGTTGCGCAGCGAGACCTGGGTGAACCACATGCGGATGGACTCAGTTCGTGGCCAGGCGCACGGCAGTGCCTTCGCGGATCAACCCCGCTTGCGCGCTCAGCACCGGGGTGCCGGCGGGCACGCCACCCACCTGGCGCATCGCCACCGCGCCGGCCTGGCCGCTGGCGCCGTCGGTGAGCGGCACATGCACCACGTTGCCCTCGCGCACGATCTGGATGTAGGGCTGGGGCTTGTCATTGCGCACCGCCGAGGCCGGCACCGCGAGGGTGTTGATGCTCCCGGTAACCACATGCCCTTGCGCGAACAGACCCGGGCGCATGCCCTCGACGGCCGGCACGCGCAGGTAGATCAGCACGCTGCGGCTGCTGGCCTGCACGCTGGGGTTGATGCGCGCGACCGTGGCTTGCACCGGCTGCGCCAGCCCTTCAATGCGCAGTTGCGCGGCCTGGCCCACCTTCACCGCCACAGCGTCCGCGGGCGTGATGGCCGCTTCCATCTCGAAGCCCGAGAGGTCGACCACGTCGAGCACGCGCGTGTCGATGCCCACCCGCTCGCCGTTCTGCACCAGGCGCGCCGCGATCTGGCCGCTCAGGGGCGAGCGCAACGTGGTGTCGGCCAGGGCCTTGTTCGCGATGTCGAGCGCGGCCAGCGCGGCCTGGTGCGTGGCTTCGGCGCCGGCCAGGTTGGCGATGGCCGTCTCCAGCGCGGTGGCCGAGATGAAGCCCTGGCGCACCAGGGCCTGGTTGTTGTCCAGCGTGCGCCGCGCGATCGCCACCTGCGCCTGGGCCGATGCGGCTTGCCGTTCGGCCTGGCGCACGCGGGCGCGGGCTTCGGTGCTGTCGATGCGCGCGACCACCTCGCCGGCCTTCACCGCATCGCCCTCCCGCTTGTCCAGCCCCTGGATCTCGCCCGCCGCGCGCGCCTTGATGGCTGCAGTCTTCAAGGCCTCGACCGAGCCCGAGACGCCGACCGACTGGATGAGTTCCACGGCGCGCACGGCCACCACGTCGTGCGCGGCAAGCGTGTACACCGGCGCCCGCTGCAGGGATTCGGCCGCCGCGCGTGCCGCCGCCGCCTGGGTCTTGCGCTTGTCCAGCGCGCGCACCACGCCCAGGCCCACGGCCAGCACCAGCGCGGCCAGCAGCAGCCATTTGATCCAGGTGGCGCGGGAGCGGGGCGTGGTCATGGTTGGCGCACCAGCATGCCGCGCAGCAGCAGGTCGACCTGGTTGTCCAGGAAGGCGACGGGCTCGATCTGCTGGGACGGCGGGCAGCACGGCGACATCGAGTGCTTCCACATCAGCAGGAAGATCATGGGCGCGATCAGGCTGTAGACCGCGTAGTCGAGATCCATGGGGCGCACCTCGCCCCGGTCAATGCCGCGCTGCAGGATGCGCCGGATCAGGTCGTGGCCCGGGCCGATCACCTCCTGCTGGTAGAACGCCGCGATCTCCGGAAACATGCCGGACTCGCTCATCACCAGCTTGGTGATGCCCGAGGCGGCCGTCATGCCGATGCGCTCCCACCAGGTGTGCATGCAGTAGCGCAACAGCTCGGCACTGCCACCGCTGAATTGCGCGAGCTCCTCGTTCCATTCGGTGAAGCGCCCGGCGATGGTCTCGCGCACCACCGCCTTGAAAAGCTCTTCCTTGCTTGGGAAATACAGAAACAGCGTGCCCTTGGACACCCCGGCGCGGGCGGCCACTTCCTCGACCCGCGTGGCGGCAAAGCCCTTTTCGACGAACAGCTGCAGGGCTGCGTCCACCAGCTCACCGGGGCGCGCTTCCTTGCGCCTGGCGCGGCGCTGGCGTGGTTCGGCGTCGCTGGTCTGCGCCGCGTCGTCGTCCGGTGGAACGGGGGTGGGTGGCATGCTGAAAGTTAATGACCGATGGGTTATTAATATAACCCATGGCCATGGAGCGACTGTGTCGCCCGGGTAAAGACGCGGCAAACGCCGCGCGCCGGGCGGGGCTTCAGCCCAGCCGCATGCCCACGCGTGTGATCTTCTTGGCCTCCACTTCGCGCACGCTGATTTCGGCATTGCCCAGCGCGGCGGTGTCGCCCACCACCGGTGGCCGGTTGAGTTCGGTGTGCAGCCACTGCCCGACCGACTGGCTGGAGTCCGCCGGCACCGGCAGGCCGTAGAAGCCGCACAGGCTCTCCATCGGCGTGCCGGCATCGAGCTCGAAATCCCCATAGACCAGGCGGGCGTGCTCGGTGTCGTCCGGGTCGGGCAGGGCCACGCCGGTGCGCCGCGCGGCCCAGGCGATGGTGGAGCCCTGCAGCAGCAGCGATGTCAGCACCACGACGAACGCCACGTTGAAGAAGGTGTGCGCGCCCTGCACGCCGGCCATCACCGGGAACACGGCCAGCACGATGGGCACGGCGCCACGCAGGCCGACCCAGGAAATGAAGGTGATCTCGCGCGGGCTGAAGCGCAAGGGGGCCAGGCACAGCCAGACCGAGACCGGTCGCGCCACCAGCATCAGCACCAGCGAGACGCCGATCGCCGGCCACAGGGTGCGCAGCAACTCCGAGGGGGTGACCAGCAGACCCAGCAAAAGGAACATGCCGGCCTGCGCCAGCCAGGCGTAGCCGTCCATGGCCGAGAGCGCGGGCCGCACCAGGCGCCGTGCCCGGTTCCCGGCGATGACGCCCATGGCGTACACCGCCAGGAAACCCGAACCGCCGAGCCAGGTCGTGAGCGCGAACACCGCCAGGCCGCCCGAGACCATGAGCAGCGCGCGGATGCCGCCGCCGCCGTCCACGCCGCGCCCCATGCGCTTGAGCAACCCGGCCAGGCCGAAGCCACAGGCGACGCCCATGGCGGCACCCCAGCCGAACTGGTACAGCAGCGAAAGCAGAACCGCCTTGGCGCTGAGCTCGTCACCCGTACCGGCGCCCACGGCCAGTGCAACGCCGATGAAGGTCAGCGTGAGGTACACCGCCATCGGATCGTTCATGCCGGACTCGATCTCCAGCGTCGCGGCCACGCGCTCGTTGAGTTTGACGCCCGATGACTTGAGCAGCGAGAACACCGCGGCCGCGTCGGTGGAGCCGACGATGGCACCCACCAGCAGCGCCAGCGGCCAGGACAGGTCGAGCAGCCAGTGGGCGGCCGCGGCGGTCAGGCCGGTGCAGACCACCACGCCCACGGTGGCCAGCAGCAGCGAAGGCCGCAGGCCGGTGCGGAAGGTGACGATGTCGGTGCGCAGGCCCCCATCGAGCAGGATCACGGCCAGGGCCACGTTGCCGACCACGAAGCTCAGGCGGAAGTCGTCGAACACCACGCCGCCCGGGCCGTCGACCCCGGCCAGCGTGCCCACCACCAGGAACACCAGCAGGAAGGAGAATCCCACGCGTGCCGAGAACACGCCGGCCATCACGCTGATGAAAACCAGCGAGGCAGCGGCCAGCAGCGGCAGGGAGAGGAAATCGAGCGACAGGGACATGTCCCTGAAGCTAACAGAAAGTTGGTGCGGCCCGAGGTGCCCGGTTCAGGAAAACGCCTGGATGCCGGTGATCGCGCGGCCCAGGATGAGCGCGTGCACGTCGTGCGTGCCCTCGTAGGTGTTGACCACCTCCAGGTTCACCAGGTGGCGCGCCACGCCGAACTCGTCGCTGATGCCGTTGCCGCCCATCATGTCGCGCGCCAGGCGCGCGATGTCCAGCGCCTTGCCGCAGCTGTTGCGCTTGAGGATGCTGGTGATCTCCACCGCGGCCGTGCCTTCGTCCTTCATGCGGCCCAGGCGCAGGCAGCCCTGCAGGCCCAGGCTGATCTCGGTCAGCATGTCGGCCAGCTTCTTCTGGACCAGCTGGTTGGCCGCCAGCGGGCGGCCGAACTGGTGGCGGTCCAGCACGTACTGGCGGGCGCGGAAGTAGCAGTCTTCGGCCGCACCCAGCGCGCCCCAGGCGATGCCGTAGCGCGCGCTGTTGAGGCAGGTGAACGGGCCCTTGAGGCCACGCACCTCGGGGAAGGCGTTCTCTTCGGGGCAGAAGACACCGTCCATCACGATTTCTCCGGTGATGGAGGCGCGCAGGCCCACCTTGCTGTGGATGGCCGGGGCGGAGAGGCCCTTCATGCCCTTGTCCAGGATGAAGCCGCGGATCGCGCCCTCGTCGTCCTTGGCCCAGACCACGAACACGTCGGCGATGGGGCTGTTGGTGATCCACATCTTGGCGCCCGACAGGCTGTAGCCGCCGGCCACCTTCTTCGCGCGCGTGACCATGCTGCCGGGGTCGGAGCCGTGGTTGGGTTCGGTCAGGCCGAAGCAGCCGATCCATTCGCCGGTGGCCAGTTTGGGCAGGTACTTCTGCTTCTGCGCTTCGGTGCCGAACTCGTTGATGGGCACCATCACCAGCGAGCTCTGCACGCTCATCATCGAGCGGTAGCCCGAGTCCACGCGCTCGACTTCGCGCGCCACCAGGCCGTAGCAGACGTAGTTCAGGCCGGCGCCGCCGTAGGCCTCGGGGATGGTCGCACCCAGCAGGCCGAGCTCGCCCATCTCGCGAAAGATCGCCGGGTCCGTCTTTTCGTGGCGGAAGGCCTCGGTCACGCGCGGCAGCAGCTTTTCCTGGCAGTAGGCGTGCGCGGCTTCGCGCACCTGTCGCTCGTCGTCGGTCAGCTGCTGGTCGAGGTGGAACGGGTCTTCCCAGCTGAAGCGGGCTTTGGCGATGGTCATGGGTTGTCTCCGGTGGTCGGGGTGGCGATGCGGTGATTGTCGGTGGCCCATGAATACCTGTCTAATATCGTTCCTGTATTCATCGATATAAGTATCAGATCAATGGAATTCCGGCACCTGCGCTATTTCCTGGCCTTGGCCGAAGAGCTGCACTTCGGCCGCGCGGCCCAGCGCCTGGCCATCACGCAGCCGCCGCTCTCGCTCAACATCCAGCAGCTCGAAGCCTCGGTGGGCGCGCAGCTGTTCACCCGCAACAGCCGCGGCGTGCAGCTCACGGCGGCGGGGCAGGCCTTCGTGCCGGCGGCGCGCGCGCTGCTGGAGCAGGCCGGGGTGGCCGCGCGCGAGGCGCGCGAGGTCGCGCAAGGCCTGGTCGGCAGCCTGCAGATCGGCTTTGCCGGCACGGTGCTCTACCGGGGCCTGCCGCAGATCCTCAAGCGCTTCGCCACCGCGCACCCGCGGCTGCGCCTGGTGCTGCGCGAGATGAGTTCGAGCGACCAGTTGATCGATCTCATGCACGAGCGGCTGGACCTGGGCTTCGTGCACACCACGCGCGTGCCGGCCGGCTTCTCGCAGATCCTCGTGTCGCGCCAGCCCTTCGTGGCCTGCCTGCCCGCGGGCCACGCGCTGGCGCGGCGCAAGCGGCTGCCGCTGGTGTTGTTGCAGGGCGAGCCGTTTGCCATGGTCTCGCGCGCCGTCTCGCCGGACTACCACGAGCGCATCCTGGGCCTGTGCGCCGACGCCGGCTTCGCGCCCGAGACCCGTTACGAGCTGCGCCACTGGCTCAGCGTGGTCTCGCTGGTGTCGCAGGGGCTGTGCGTGGCGCTGGTGCCGGCCGCGCTGGCGCAGGCCGGCCTGCCCGGCGCGGTGTTCGTGCCGTTGCAGGGCGGGACACCGCCCTACGAGACGCATTGCCTGTGGAAGACCGACAGGGACCAGGCCGCTCTGGGGGCATTCCTGGGTGCCGTGCGCGGGTTTGCGCAACCGCTAGAGTGACGTGCTGTTGAAAGATTCCTGCGCATGGGTGGACCAACGCAAGTGAACAAACCATGGAGAACACGATGAGCGACAAACAGGTGCTGGTGCTGGGCGGTGGCTGCTTCTGGTGCACCGAATCGGTCTACAAGGAAGTGACGGGCGTGACCGACGTCGAGTCCGGTTACAGCAACGGCCATGCCAAGCAGCCCAGCTACGAGGCGGTCTGCACCGGCACGACCGGCCACAACGAGGTGGTGCGGCTCGAGTACGACCCGGCACTCATCAGCACGCGCGAGATCCTGGAAATCTTCTTCGTGATCCACGACCCGACCACGCCGAACCGCCAGGGCAACGACGTGGGCACGCAGTACCGCAGCGGCATCTACTTCACCACGCCCGAGCAGCAGCAGGTGGCGCAGGCGCTGATCGACGAGCTCACGAAAGACCAGGCCTTCGGTCAACCCATCGTCACCGAGCTGAAGGCGCTGGACAACTACTGGCCGGCCGAGGCCTACCACCAGGACTTCTTCGAGCGCAACCCCAACCAGGGCTACTGCATGATGGTGGCGGCGCCCAAGGTGGCGAAGTTCCGCAAGACCTTCGCGCGGCTGGCGAAATAGCCTGATCGAGACGGCACGGGCGGGCTCCGGCACAGGGAGCCCGCCCGTTGTCCATGCGAAACCTGCTTACTTGGGCAGCATCACCTTGTCGATGACATGGATCACGCCGTTGGACTGATACACATCGGCGATGGTGACCGTGGCCACGCCGCCTTTTTCATCCGTCACGGTGAGCTTGCCGCCGGCCGCCTTCGCCACCAGCGTGCCACCGGCCACGGTCTTGATCGAGGCCATGCCCTTGCCGTCCATGACCATCTTGCCGATGGCGGCGGCGTCCCATTTGCCGGGGACGACGTGGTAGGTCAGGATGCCGGTGAGCATGCCCTTGTTCTCGGGCTTGAGCAGGGCGTCCACCGTGCCAGCCGGCAGCGCGGCGAACGCGGCGTTGGTGGGCGCGAACACGGTGAACGGGCCGGGGCCCTTGAGCGTGTCGACCAGGCCCGCGGCCTTCACCGCCGCGACCAGCGTGGTGTGGTCCTTCGAATTCACCGCGTTGTCGATGATGTCCTTGCTTGCCAGCATGGGCGCGCCACCCACCATGACTTGCGCGAAGGCGCCGAGGGATGCGGTGCCGATGGCCAGGGCCAGAACGGTCTTGCCGAGGGTGTGCTTGATCATGAAGTCTCCTTGAGGGTTTGAAGCCGGAATTGCGGCTGCAAGGAGATACGCAGTGCGGGGCCGCACTGGATTCAAGAAAATGCGGTGACGGGCCTCAGCGCGACCCGGCCTGGCGCCGCAGGGCCGCCTGCAGCAGCGGCCAGCAGACGATCACGGCCAGACCCATCAGCACCAGCGCGGCCGCCCCCAGCTTCCAGCCCGGCAGCGCCTCGCCCAGCGACAGCGCCGAGGCCCCCATGCCGAACACGGGGATCAGCAGGGCCAGCGGCGTCACTGTGGCGGCGGGGTGGCGAGCGAGCAGCCAGTTCCACACGCCGTAGCCATACAAGGTATTGCCCACCGCCTGCCACAGCACGCTGGCCCAGACCCGCATGCCGGCCTGTTGCACGCTGTCGGCCATGAGTTGCGGGCCCTCGACCAGCCAGGACAGCGCGAACAGTGGCGGCACCGCGAACACGCTGCTCCAGACCATGAAGTGCAGCATGTTGACCGGTCCGAGCGACTTGACCGTGAGGTTGGCCAGCGACCAGAAGAAGGCCGCGCCCAGCACCAGGCCGATGCCCAGCAGCGTGACGGTTGCATCGAGGTTGGCGGCAATCACCCCCAGGCCCGCCAGTGCCAGCAACAGGCCGGCCGCCTGGTAGCCGCGCACCTTCTCGCCCATGAGCCACAGCGACAGGCCGATGGTGAAGAAGACCTGCAACTGCACCACCAGCGAGGCCAGGCCGGGCGAGATGCTGCTGCGCATGGCCAGGAACAGCAGACCGAACTGGCCCACACCCAGCAGCACGCCGAAGGTGGCGATCTTGCGCCAGGGCGCGGTGGGGCGCGGGATGAACAGCAGCCAGGGCAGGGCGGAGAGCGCGAAGCGCAGCGTGGCGAAGAGAAAGGGCGGCAGCCCGTCCAGCCCCCAGCGGATCACCACGAAGTTCGTGCCCCACACGAAGACCACGGAGAGGGCGAGGAGCAGATGAGAGGGTGGCAAGGCGGTTCCGGTTCGGGTGGGATAGGCAGTGTAGTGACGGTGGCTTTGTTGCAACTCGATTGCGTTAATATTCCTCATCTTGCAACCAGGTTGCAATAATCAGACGCTTCTCTTTTCTTGGCCGGATCAGCCGCCTTGTCCTCTCGCACCGTTTCCCCGTTCACGGGCGTGCCGCCCACCATCCAGTCTCAATTGGAGGTCGCCGGCCTGCGCCGCACGCTTGCCACACGCGCTGTGCTTGGCCTGTTCCTGGCGCAACCGCGAGGGGGTCTGAGCCACGCGCAGGTACTCGCGGCATTGGGCATGCGTGGGCTGGCCCTCAACCGGGTCACGCTCTACCGCCTGCTCGACCGGCTGGCCGCATGTGGCGTGTTGCAGCGTTACACCGACGAGCAGACCCGCACCTGGCGTTTTCGCCTGGCCCCGCTGAACGCTGCGGGCAGCGCAGAGGGCGTCGCGCCCCGCTTCGAGTGCGACGCCTGCCACCGCAGGATGAGCCTGACCGCCGCGACCGAGAGCACGCGCGCGCTGCATCGCGAGTTGTTGCGCGCGGTTGAACGATTGGGGCATCACGCTGAGCGGGTGGAGGTCTCCGTCCGCGGCACCTGCGCGAATTGCGTGGAGTCCGCCGCGTGATCGAAGCGCGCGGCGTGTCCTACGCCTACCCGCGCAGCGCACCACTGCGACTGGGCGACGTGTCGGTGCCGCAGGGTGGCGTGCTGCTGCTGCGCGGTCCGTCGGGCAGCGGCAAGTCCACCTGGCTGGCGCTGGCCGCCGGCCTGCTCACGCCCTCGGCGGGCGAGATGGTGGTGGCCGGGCAGTCTGTGGCCGCGCTGGCGCCCGCGGCGCGCGACGCCTGGCGCGCGCGGCACATCGGTTTTCTGCCGCAGAAGCTGTACCTGAGCGAGGCGCTCGGCGTGGCCGACAACCTGGCGCTGGTGTATTTCGCCGCCGGCCTGCCGGTGGACCGCCGCGCCATTGCGCAGGCGCTGGACAGCCTGGGTGTGGGCGAACTGGCGGCGCGCCGGCCTTCGCAGCTCTCGGGCGGCCAGGCGCTGCGCGTGGCGCTGGCGCGCGCCACACTGCTGCGCCCGCGCGTGGTGCTGGCCGACGAGCCCACCGCCAGCCTGGACGACAGCGCCTGCGCGGCCGCGCTGCAGCGGCTGCAGGGCCACGCTGCGGCGCTGCAGGCCACGCTGGTGATCGCCACGCACGATGCGCGCGTGCTGCAGGCGGTGCCGCGGGCGCAGGTGCTGGCCTTCCCGGCGGCGGCCGTGGGGAGCGCCACATGAACGTGTTGACCCTGTCCTGGCGCTACCTGTGGTCGCGGCCCTTGTCCACGGTGCTCAACCTGCTGCTGCTCGCGCTGGGCCTGGCGTCCATGGCCTTCCTGCTGATCGCGCGCGACCAGGTCGACCGCGCCTTCGAGCGCGACCTGGCCGGCATCGACCTCGTGGTCGGCGCCAAGGGCAGCCCGATGCAGCTCATCCTCGCGGGCGTGTTCCACCTCGACGTGCCGCCCGGCAACATCCCGCTGGTCGAGGCCAACCAGCTGGCGCAGCACCCGCAGGTGGCGCAGTTGATCCCGTTGAGCCTGGGCGACAACCTGGGGGGCTTTCGCATCGTCGGCACCACGCGCGACTACCCGGCCCACTACGGCGCGCAGCTGGCCCGCGGCGCGTTCTGGCAGGCGCCGCTGGAAGCGGTGCTGGGTGCCCAGGTGGCGCAGCGCACCGGGCTGCAGATCGGGCAGGCCTTCGAGGGGGCGCACGGGCTGGGCAGGGGCGGCGCGGTGCACGGCGCCACGCCCTACACCGTGACCGGTGTGCTCGCGGCCTGCGGCTGCGTGCTCGACCGGCTGGTGCTCACCGCCACCGAATCCGTCTGGCGTGTGCACGACGACATGCACGCCGGTGCGAACATGAGCGAGGACGAACGCGCCGAGCTGGCCGAGGCGCTGGCGGCGGAACGCGAGATCACGCTCGCCCTGGTCCGCTACCGCACGCCGCTGGCGGCCGCGAGCCTGCCGCGCTTCATCAACCAGAGCACCTCCATGCAGGCGGCGGCGCCTGCGGTGGAGATCACGCGCCTGCTGAGCATGGTGGGCGTGGGCACGCAGGTGCTGCGCGCGCTCGCGGCCGTGCTGCTGGTGGTGGCGGGGCTGTCGGTGTTCATTGCGCTGTGGAACGCGGTGCGCGAGCGCCGCGCCGACCTGGCCATGCTGCGCATGCTGGGCGCGCCGCCCGCGCGCGTGGCCGCGCTGCTGCTGTGCGAGGCGCTCTGGCTGGCGTTGCTGGCCTGCGCGGCGGCGCTGCTGGCCGCCCACGGGCTCACGGCCGTGATGGGCGACATGTTGATGGCCCGGCAGTCGCTGGCCATCACCGGTTGGCAATGGGTGCCCGGCGAAGCCTGGGTGCCTGTGCTGGCTTTCGGGGTGGCGGTGGTGGCGGCCTTTGTGCCCGCGGCCAGCGCCTACCGTGTTGATGTCACTCAACTTCTCAACTCGAGGTGAAACCATGAAGAAATCGTTCCTGTTCCTGTTCGCGGCCGCCGCGCTGTCCACCGCCGCCCTGGCCCAGCACTCCGACCAGGAGGTCAAGGAAGACATTGCGCGCCACCGCGCCATGGCCGCCGCGCATGAAGGCGCGGCCAGGTGCCTGGAGGCCGGCAAGGGCGAAAAGGTCTGCATGCAGGAACTCTCGGTGGCCTGCAAGGGTCTGGCCCTGGGAAAATACTGCGGCATGCGCCACGCGCATTGACGCACCCCAACCCAAGCGAGAGCACCGATGCCTGACCTGTTCCCCGCTCCCCGCTTCCTTGCCGCACTGCTGGTGGCGGGCGTGGCACTGCATGGAAGCGCCCATGCCCAGGCCCTGAGCTCGCCGGTGCCGTCATCGGCCAGCAACCCGAAGGCAGCGCAGCCGGCGCTGCCGAGCGGCCAAGGCGCGGGGGTGCACAGCCCGCTGAGTCCGTTCCCGCCGCTGCCCCGGCGCGAGGATGTGGTGGCATGGTCGCTGCTCACCGACGTCACAACCAAGGTCGAGAAGAAGCGCATCGTGCCGGTCTACCCGGCGCCGGTGGAAGCGCTGAACCAGAAGACGCTGCGGCTGCAGGGCTACATGATGCCGCTGGATCCGGGGGAGAACCAGCGCCACTTCCTGCTGGCCTCGGTGCCGCTGACCTGCAGCTTCTGCACGCCCGGCGGACCCGAGAGCATGGTCGAGGTGCGCACCCGCAAACCGGTGAAATACGTGCTGGAAGCCGTGGTCGTCGAAGGCACCTTCCACGTGCTCAAGGACGACCCCTACGGCCTGTACTACCGCATCACCGGCGCGGTCGGCGTCGACTAGGGAGAACGCCCGGCCGCTACCATCGCCGGGTGAACCTCGCTGCCCACCCCGTTGTTGCCTCTCTCACCCCGGTCTTCATCCTGATCGGCTTCGGCTATCTGGCCGGACGCTGGGAGTGGATCCGCGACGCGGCCGTGAAGGACCTGTCCAACCTGGTGTTCCTCCTGCTGATTCCGGCGCTGCTGTTCCGCACCATGAGCGCGGTGCACTTCGAAGCGCTGGACCTGCGGCCGGTGCTGGCCTACTTTCCGGCGGCGCTGGTGCTGCTGGGCGTCTCGATCGTCTGGCGCGGCTTCAACCGCAGCAGCGTGGTGCTCGGGCTTGCCGGGGTGTTCTCCAACATGGTGATGATCGGCATCACCCTGGTCGAGCTGGCCTACGGCAAGGCCGCCCTGGTCACCCTGCTCACGCTGGTCTCGGTGCATGCGCTCATCCTGCTGACCTTCGGCTCCATCGTGATCGAGCTGGCCGTCGCGCGCGAGGCCCGCGCGGGGGGAGAGCGGGCACCGCACGTGCTGGCCACGGCGTGGTCGGCGTTCAAATCCGCGCTGATCCATCCGATTCCCCTGCCCATCCTCTGTGGCCTGCTGTTCGCGCAGACCGGGCTCGCGCTGCCCACGGTGGTGGACAAGCCGCTGCAGCTGCTGGGGGCGGCCTTCGGCCCGATCGCGCTCGTGCTGCTGGGCGTGACGCTGGCGCGAACGCCGCTGCGCGGGCATGTGCGGCAGGCGCTGTGGGTCACCGCCTCGAAGAACCTGATCATGCCGGTGCTGGTGGGCCTGAGCGCCTGGGCGCTGGGCATCAGCGGCGTGCCGCTGACGGTGATGGTCGTGGCCGCCGCGTTGCCCATCGGCGCCAACGTGTTCCTGTTTGCCCAGCGCTACGACGTGGTCCAGGAAACGACCACCGCCAGCATGGGCCTGTCCACGCTGCTGGCGCTGTTCACGCTGTCCCTGGTCATGCTGGTCATGTCCTGGATCCACTGAGGCTCCGGACGGGCCGCCCGCGCTACTGGCTGATCTTGCGCGCCTCTTCGACCTGGTACTCGAAATAGCGCTGAAAGCCGAAGGCCAGGCTGCCCATGAAGGCGACCGTGCCCATCAGGAGGGCGGCCACCACGGCGCCGATGGTGAGCCAGTTCGTGGCGCCGGCCACCGCATCCGGCGGCAGTTCCGGGTTGAACCAGCGATTCCATTTCTCGCGGTCGCTCAGGGCATAGACGATGGCCGTGAGGCAACTGACGGCCACCGTCATGCCCAGCAGCGGGATCAGCAACCAAGAGAGCTTGTCGTCCTGTCCGTAGGTGAGCACGCGCTCCACGCCCCACCAGCCCAGCGCGGCCGGCACCGGGTGCAGCCAGCCGATCCAGTCGCCCAGGCCGCGCAGGTAGAAGCGGTGCAAGCCGAGCGTGCCGCCCAGCAGTGCGAGCCAGACGGCCAGTGTCTTGTTCTTGCCGGCCATCTTCAGGCGCCTTCGACCGGCGGGGTGCTGTCGCCCATGCCCAGGGACTTCTGCATCAGCACGATGTCGAGCCAGCGGTCGAACTTCCAGCCACAAGACTGCACCACGCCCACCATCTCGAAGCCCAGCGCCTTGTGCACGCCGATCGAGCCGGCGTTGGCCGAATCGCCGATCACGGCCATGACCTTGCGTGTGCCGGTGCGCTCGAGCACGGCCAGCAACTCGGCCAGCAGGGCGCGGCCCAGGCCCTTGCGGTGCGCGGCCGGATCCATGTAGATCGAATCCTCGACCGAGAACCGGTACGCCGGGCGCGGCTTGAACCAGTTGCCGTAGGCGAAGCCCAGCACCTGGCCACCGTCCTCGGCCACCAGCCAGGGCAGGCCCTTGGCAAGCACGTCGGCGCGCCGCGCCGCCATGTCGGCCGGGCTGGGGGGCGTGGTCTCGAAGGTGCCCGTGCCGTGCAGCACGTGGTGACCATAGATGCGGGCGATGGCGTCGAGGTCTTCGTCGCGGCTGGGGCGGATCAGGGGCATGGGAGGCAAAGGAAGGGGGTGGAGAAAGGCTGCGCTGGCGGGGCCATGAACGGGCTATAATCGCGGGTTTCGTGGCGTTTCGCTGGCCGGGTGGTCAGTCGTGTGTCTCAGGCGCTGCAGATAAGCGGATCGCAAGATCCGGTGAAGTACCGGTCCCGGTACCTCTCCACCCGAAGGATAAATCATGGTCGTCATCCGACTCTCCCGCGGCGGCGCTAAAGCCCGACCGTTCTACAACATCGTGGTTGCCGACAAGCGCAACCGCCGCGATGGCCGTTTCATCGAGCGCATCGGCTTCTACAACCCCCTGGCCCGCGGCGGTGAAGAGCCCCTGCGCATCGCCATGGACCGCCTGACCTACTGGACTGGCGTGGGCGCCACGCCGTCGGACACCGTCCAGCGCCTGGTCAAGCAGAACGCCGCCAAGGCCGCGGCCTGATCTCACCGCTTCGCCGGTGAACAGCCCCGCGTCCGGCGCCTTCAGGGCGTCGTCCCTGCCCGGCGATGCCGTCGAGCTGGGGCGCATACAGGACGCGTGGGGCATCAAGGGCTGGGTCCGCATCCTGCCCCACAGCGCCGACACCTCCGCGCTGCTCGCTTCAAGCGAATGGTTCCTGCAGCCCCCCGAAGCCCGCTTCGCGCGGGGCTTTTCGGCGTTTTCAGGCTGCGTGGGCGTCTCCGTGTCCGAGATCAAGCCGCACACCGACGGCCTGGTCGCCCAGCTGCAGGGCGTGGACGACCGCAACATGGCCGAAGCCCTCAGAGGCGTGCGCATCTACCTGCCACGCAGCGCCTTTCCCGCCACGCCCGAGGGTGAGTACTACTGGGTCGACCTGATCGGCCTGGACGTGGTCAACCGCGAAGGCGTGCACCTGGGCGTGGTGCGCGACCTCATGCCCACCGGCCCGACCTCGGTGCTGGTGCTCGAATACGCCGAGGCGGTGGACGGCGCCGAGCAGACGGCCGAACGCATGATCCCCTTCGTCGACGCCTACGTCGACAACGTGGACACCGTCGCACGCCGGATCACGGTGGACTGGCAACCGGACTACTAGTCCACCGATGCGCTTCGACGTCATCACCCTGTTTCCCGAACTGTTTGCGCCGTTCCTGCAGCACGGCATCAACCGCCGTGCCTTCGAGTCCGGCCAGGTGGCCGTGCATCTGTGGAACCCGCGCGACTTCGCCGATGGCAACTACCGGCGGGTGGACGACCGCCCGTTCGGCGGTGGCCCGGGCATGGTGATGATGGCCGAGCCGCTGTGGCAGTGCCTGCAGGCGGTCCGGGCCGCCCGTGCCGAACCCGACGCCGGGCGCGCTCCGGTGGTGCTGTTCTCGCCGATCGGCCAGCCGCTGGACCATGCCGGCGTCGAGCGGTGGTCGCACGGCCCAGGGGCGGTGCTCGTCTGCGGGCGCTACGAAGGCATCGACCAGCGTTTCATCGACAGCTGCGTCGATCAGCAGATCAGCCTGGGAGACTTCGTGCTCTCTGGCGGCGAGATTGCCGCCATGGCGCTGCTCGACGCGGTGGCGCGGCTGCAGCCTGGCGTGCTGGGCGACGAGGGCAGCCACCAGCAGGACAGCTTCAACCCAGCGCTCGACGGCCTGCTCGACAGCCCGCACTTCACCCGTCCCGAGCAATGGCAGGGCCCGAACGGCCCGATGCCGGTGCCCGAGGTGCTGCTGGGCGGTCACCATGAGCGCATCGCCCGCCACCGGCGTGAACAGAGCCTGCTGCTCACGGCGCAGCGTCGCCCCGACCTGCTGGCCCGGGCAAAGGCGCAGGGTGTGCTGGACGCGGCGGACGTGGCTTTCCTGCGTTCGCAGGGCTTGCTATAATCCAAGGCTTTTCGATCCTCTGACCGGCCGCCGCGACCGGGCCAGCCCGCAGTCCCGCCAGGGACTGGACGGGGCCCCTGCCGGATTCGCGGCCTTTAGTGCAGCGCGGGCATGATCGACAAAACAGGAAATCATGAACCTCATCCAGACCCTTGAGCAGGAAGAAATTGCTCGCCTCGGCAAAGTGATCCCGCCGTTCGCCCCTGGCGACACCGTGATCGTCAGCGTCAACGTGATCGAAGGCACGCGCAAGCGCGTGCAGGCCTACGAAGGCGTGGTGGTGGCCCGTCGCAACCGCGGCCTGAACTCCAGCTTCATCGTGCGCAAGATCTCCAACGGCGAAGGCGTGGAGCGCACCTTCCCGCTGTACAGCCCGCTGATCGCCAAGATCGAAGTCAAGCGCCGTGGTGACGTGCGCCGTGCCAAGCTGTACTACCTGCGCGAGCGCAGCGGCAAGTCGGCCCGCATCAAGGAAAAGCTGGGCGCCAAGGCCGCTTGAAGCCTCGCTTCACGCTGCCCCTGAAAAAGCCGCTCCCCGGAGCGGCTTTTTTGCGTCCGGCCCTCCCGCGGCGCGGGTCGCGGCCGGTCGCTATGCTCTTGCCCACATGACCCAGCTCCTGCCCGCCTTTGACCCCCGCCTCGTGCCCATCGTGGCCGACGAGGACGACGAGATGCTGCAACCCGCGCAGGCGCAGCGCCTCACGGCCACCGGCTTGCGCGCGCTCTTCGCCTGCCCGCCGGTGTGGACGCCCGAACTGCGCCGCGAGCCGAAGTTTGCCGACCGCGCGCCCGCCGATGCCGCCGTGCTGCTGCCGCTGGTGATGCGCGAGGAACTCACGCTGATCCTCACGCAGCGCACCGCGCACCTGTCCACCCACTCCGGTCAGATCGCCCTGCCGGGTGGCCGGATCGACCCGGAGGACGCCGACGCGACGGCCGCGGCACTGCGCGAGGCGCACGAGGAAATCGGTCTGGCACCCGAGCGGGTGGAGGTGCTGGGCACGCTGCCGGTGTACGTCACGGGTACCTCCTTCAGCGTCACGCCGGTGGTGGGGCTGGTGCAGCCGGGTTTTGAACTGGTGCCCAACCCGCACGAGGTGGACGACGTGTTCGAAGTGCCCCTGGCCTACCTGATGAACCCGCTGCACCACCGCCGCCACGCGCTGGCGTTCGAAGGCGTGGTGCGGCAGTGGTATTCGATGCCCTACCAGGACGGCGATCGCGAGCGCTTCATCTGGGGCGCCACAGCCGGCATGCTGCGCAACTTCTACCGCCTGCTCAGTGCCTGAGCCGACCATGCCCGCCACTATGATGGCGCCATGAGTTTCTTCGCCATCCTCGTTGCCCTGCTGCTGGAGCAGGCGCGCCCACTGGCATTTGACAACCCGGTACATGCCGGGCTGCGTGGCTGGGCGCGCACCGTGCGGCGCAACCTCGATGCCGGGCAGTCGTCGCATGGCTGGGTCGCGTGGTCGCTGGCCGTCGGGGTCCCCGCGGCGGTCGCGGGCCTGGTGTACGCGGGCCTGGCGCAGTTCAGTTCGGTGCTGGCGTTTGCCTGGGTGGTCGCCATCCTCTACGTCACCCTCGGGTTCCGCCAGTTCAGCCACCACTTCAGCGAGATCCGGCAGGCGCTGGACGAAGGCAACGAGCTGCTCGCCCGCGAGAAGCTCGCCCGCTGGCTGCGGGTGGACGCCTCCAGCCTGCCGCGCGCGGAGCTGCTGCGCCAGGTGATCGAGCAGTCGGTGCTGGCCGCGCACCGCCACGTGTTCGGCGTGCTGGTGTGTTTCGTGGTGTTCTGGGCACTGGGCATGGGGCCGGCGGGCGCGGTGTTCTACCGGCTGGCCGAATACCTCTCGCGCAACTGGCGTGCGCGGCCCGACGGCACGCCCAGCCTGGGCTTGCAGCACGCCGCCGCGCGGGCCTGGGCCTGGGTGGACCACGTGCCGGCGCGTGCCACGGCGCTGGGCTTTGCCGTGGTCGGCAACTTCGAGGAAGCGCTGGCCAGCTGGCGTGGCGATGCCGAACGCTTCGCGCCCGGCAGCGATGGCGTCGTACTGGCGGCCACTTCGGGCGCGCTCAATGTGCGCCTTGCACCGCAGCCCGACGCATTGGCCTTGCCGGAAGAGGGCGACCCGGGCCACCGGCCCGAACCCCAGCTGGCCCATCTGGGCAGTGTCGTGGGCCTGGTGTGGCGTTCGGTGGTGCTGTGGATGCTGCTGCTCGCGCTGCTGACGCTGGCAGGTCTGTGAGCGTCAATAGCGGCGTTTGTCGGACAACTCCGCGAACAACTCCCGGTACAGGCGGTAACGGTTCTCGCTGATGGCGAGAGCGTCGGCGTCGGGCGCGCTGGCGTCGCCCGTCTGCACATGGGCCACCACGGCGCAGCCCGGTTCGTGCAGGTGGGTGCAGTTGTAGAACCGGCAGTCCCCCAGCGTGGCGTTGAGGTCGGGCATGAGGTGGGCGAGTTGCATGGGCTCGATATGGTTCAGGCCAAACTCCTGGAATCCCGGTGAATCGATCAAGGCGGTCTGGCGCGCCGCGTCGACCCAGTACCAGGTGGTGCTGGTGGTGGTGTGCTTGCCCGAATTGAGCGCGCGCGAGATCTCGCCCGTTTGCGCGCGCGCTTCCGGCACGAGCCGGTTCACCAGCGTGCTCTTGCCCACCCCGGACGGACCGAGCACCAGCGTGCGCCGGCCCGTCAGGCGCTCCTGCAGGGCCGCCAGGCCGTCGTCCGCGCCATCGCCGGCCTTCAGGCGCAGCGGCAGTACCGCGCAGCCCATGCGCCGATAGGGCGCCAACCGTGCCCAGGCGCGGTCGAAGGCGGGCTGCAGGTCGCTCTTGTTGAGCACGATCAGCACGTCGATGCGCTCGGCCTGCGCCGCGATCAGCGCGCGCGTGAGCTGGCTTTCCGAAAACTCCGGGTCGGCCGCGACGAGCACCAGCACCTGGTCCAGGTTGGCGGCGAACGACTTGGTGCGCATCTCGTCCTGCCGGTAGAACAGGTTGCGCCGCTCGTCCACGCGCTCGATGCTGCCTTCGTCGCCGGTGACCTGCCACTGCACGCTGTCGCCGACCACCACGGCGTTCTTCTTGCCGCGCGGGTGGCAGATGCGGCGTGTGCCGTCGGGACTTTCCACGAGGCAGTGGCGCCCGTGGGCGGCCACCACCAGCCCGGGTTGCAGGCCCTCGGCGCCCATCAATCCTTCTGCAGTGCGTCGACCGCGGCCGCGCAGTGGATATCGCTGACCGAAATGCCGCCCACGTCGTGCGTGTTGAAGCGCACCGTGCAGCGGCTGTAGCTCACCGCCAGGTCGGGGTGGTGGTCTTCGCGGTGCGCGATCCAGGCCAGCGCGTTCACGAAGGCCATGGTCGCGTGGTAATTGGCAAAGGTGTAGGTCTTCTCCAGCGCGCCGTCGATCAGCTTCCAGCCCTGGGCGTCGTCGCCGTTGAGCTGGGTGAGCCGGGTGACGATTTCCGTGGCGGAGAGGGCGCGGCGGTTCTGGTGGATCGGGTTCATGGGTGCGGTGGTGGTTCGGTCAGGCAGCGGCTTGCAGGCGCGCCAGGCGCTCGCTGGCCGGCGGGTGGGAGTAGTAGAAGCGCGCAAACACCGGGTCGGGCGTGAGCGTGCTGGCGTTGTCCTTGTAGAGCTTGAGCAGCGCGCTGGCCAGGTCGCTTCCGCTGGTGTGCGCGACCGCATAGGCATCGGCCTCGAACTCGTGCTTGCGCGAGAGCTGCGCCATCAGGGGCGAGAGGAAGAAGGTGAACAGCGGCACGACCATCATGAACAGCAGCAGGGCGAGCGCGTCGTTGGGTGTGTCCATCGAGGGCGTCACGCCCAGGCCACTGTAGAACCAGGCCTGGCTCGAAACCCAGCCCAGCAGCGCGAAGCCACCCAGGCTCAGTGCGAACAGCAGCACGATGCGCTGCAGGATGTGGCGGCGCTTGTAGTGGCCGAGTTCGTGCGCGAGCACGGCGTCGATCTCGTCCGGGCTCAGTTGCCTGAGCAGGGTGTCGAAGAACACCACGCGCTTGGCCGCACCAAAGCCGGTGAAGTAGGCATTGGCGTGCGCGCTGCGCTTGCTGCCGTCCATCACGAACAGGCCCTTGGCGGCAAAGCCGCAGCGCTGCATCAGCGCGTTCACGCGGGTCTTGAGCGTCTCGTCCGACAGCGGCTCGAACTTGTTGAACAGCGGCGCGATCACGGTCGGGTAGAGCACCAGCGCAAGCAGGTTGAAGACCATCCACACACCCCAGGCCCAGAGCCACCAGGCCGGGCCGGCCGCGCCCATGAGCCACAGCACCAGTGCCGCGATCGGCAGGCCGATCAGTGCACCGACCAGCGTGCCCTTGACCAGATCGCCCAGCCACAGCGACAGCGTCATCTTGTTGAAGCCGAATCGCTCCTCGATGCGGAAGGTGGCATACCAGCCCAGGGGCAGCGTGATCAGCCCGCCGATGGCCACGAAGGCCGCGATCAATGCGAGTTGCTGCACCAGACCGCCGCCCAGCGCACCCAGCAGCGTCTGGTTGAGCCAGTCCAGCCCGCCGAGCAGCGTCCAGCCCAGCAGCAGCGCGGCGTCCAGCGAGGTCTCCAGCAGGCCGAAGCGGGTCTTGGTGAGGGTGTAGTCGGCCGCCTTCTGGTGGGCCTCGATCGAAATCGTGTCACTGAAAGCCGCCGGCACCGCGCCCCGGTGGCGCGCCACATGGCGGATCTGGCGGCTGGCGAGCACGGTGCGCACGACCAGGCCCAGCACCAGCAGGGCGCAGAAGAGGGCGGTGAAGGCAAGCGAGACAGTATCCATGGGGCCGAGTCTATCGAAGACGGCCACGGCGACCCGTTGTCAGGGCCATGTGGCGGATCGGCGAAAATCCCCGCCATGACCTCTGCCAACCCCACGGCCACCGCCGCCGCGGCGACGCCCGCCACCGACACCCCCCCCACCTCCCTTGCCAAGAGCGACCAGAACCTGGTCTGGCTCGACTGCGAGATGAGTGGCCTGGACCCCGAGAAGGAGCGCCTGCTGGAGATCGCGGTGGTGATCACCGGTCCGCAGCTCACGCCGCGCGTTGAGGGGCCGGTGGTCGTGCTCCACCAGAGTGACGCGCTGCTGAACGCCATGGACGCCTGGAACAAGGGCACCCACGGCAAGAGCGGGCTGATCGACAAGGTCAAGGCCAGCACGGTGGACGAGGAAGCGGCGCAATCCGAATTGCTGGCCTTCATCGGGAAGTACGTGCCGAAGAACGCCTCGCCCATGTGCGGCAACACCATCAGCCAGGACCGGCGCTTCCTGGTGAAGTACATGCCGAAGCTGGAGGCGTATTTCCACTACCGCTGCCTGGACGTGAGCACGCTCAAGGAGCTGGCCAGGCGCTGGCGGCCCGAGGTGTACGACGCGTTCAAGAAGCACCAGAAGCACACCGCGCTGGCCGACGTGCACGAATCCATCGACGAGCTCGAGCACTACCGCACCCACTTCCTGCGCTGAGCCCGCGTCGGGTCCCACCCGGGTTGGGGCCGTGGGCGCATGCCAGAATCGTGACAATTCCGTGATACCCGTATGACAAAAAAATCCCGCTCCCGCTTCATCACGAAGAACCAGGAAGTGCTTCAGCTGGGCACCGCGTTGCTGTTTCTGCTGCTGGTGGGCGTGTATGCCTCGTTCACGGGCGCCTCCACGGTGGGCCTGACCTCCTCCGCGGTGTGGCTGCTGATCGTGGCCGCCGCCGTGGGCGCCTACATGGCCATGAACATTGGCGCCAACGACGTCGCCAACAACATGGGCCCGTCGGTGGGTTCCGGGGCCCTGACCATGGGCTGGGCCATCGTGGTGGCCGCGGTGTTCGAGGCGCTGGGCGCCATCGTGGCCGGTGGCGACGTGGTGGGCACCATCAAGGGCGGCATCATCGACCCCGGCCAGATCGGCGACCCGGCGCTGTTCGCCTGGGTCATGTTTTCCGCGCTGCTGGCCGGCGCCCTGTGGCTCAACCTGGCCACTGCGCTGGGCGCGCCGGTGTCCACCACCCATTCCATCATCGGCGCGGTCATGGGCGCGGGCATCGCCGCCGGCGGCTGGGGGCTGGTCAACTGGGGCACCATCGGCGCCATCGTGCTCAGCTGGGTGGTCTCGCCGCTTCTGGGCGGCGCACTGGCCGCGGCTTTCCTGTACCTGATCAAGCGCAGCGTCACCTACCGCAGCGACAAGACCGAAGCCGCCAGCCGCGTGGTGCCGGTGCTGATCGCGATGATGGTCTGGGCCTACACCACCTACATGCTGCTCAAGGGCCTGAGCCAGATGGTGAAGGTGGGTTTCCCGCTCGCCCTTCTGGCGGGCGCGGCCGTGGCCGCCGTGGTGTGGTGGCTCATCCGCAAGCCGATCGCGCGCGCCGCCATGCGCCAGCACAACAGCAAGGACGGCGTCAACCGCCTGTTCACCTGGCCGCTGATCTGCTCCGCCGCGCTGCTGAGCTTTGCGCACGGCGCCAACGACGTGGCCAACGCCATCGGGCCGCTGGCCGCGATTTACGAAGCCGTCAAGGAAGGCGCGATTGCCACCAAGGCCGGCACGCCGCTGTGGATCATGGTGCTGGGCGCGCTGGGCCTGTCGATCGGCCTGGCGCTCTATGGCGCGCGCCTCATCCGCACCGTGGGCAAGGAAATCACCGAACTGGACAACATGCGCGCCTACTCCATCGCCATGTCGGCCACGCTCACCGTGATCATCGCGTCGCAGCTGGGCATGCCGGTGTCGACCACCCACATCTCCATCGGTGCGGTGTTCGGCGTGGGCTTCCTGCGCGAACTTCTCAAGGTGAACTACGCCAAGATGGAAGCGGTGGTGTTCGCCGGCCACCAGGGCGCCGACCGCGACGAAGTCGAGGCCTACCTGAACCGCTTCGAGGCCGCCGAAGTCAGCGAGAAGAAGCGCATGCTCGCCGACATGAAGCGCCGCGCCAAGCAGCGCGAAGCGGCTGAAACCGCCATGGGTGCGGTGTTCGCCAAGAAGGAACAGAAGGCCTTCCGCAAGGCCTACAAGAAGGAAATCGTCAAGCGCTCGGTGGTCATGCGCATCGTGGCCGCCTGGATCATCACCGTGCCCGCCACGGCGGTGGTGGCGGCCGTGCTGTTCCACATCGTTCGCGCGGTGCTCAGCTGAGACAGCAGAAAGATTCAGGGTTTTCCCTGAATCTGTGCCATAATCGCGGGCTTCGCAGGCAACTGCGATGATTTGTGCATCTGCCTCACACACCAGGCCCCCCGCTTTGCAGGATGGGGCCTTCGCTCCCGGCGTCACGCTCCCTCATCTGTGACCCATGGCGCGTCGATCGTTTGATGGTTGATGTTTTGTAACCACGAACGGATCCGACGCCCCCCGGAGCTGCCACCTTGCCAGGTCGGCCGTTCCCTCAGCGTTTGCATTCGATCAGTTGCGCCCACTGGCGCATGGACGAACATGAGCGACTCTTTTGAAGACCGCGGCGACTTCTCGCCCGAAACCCTGTCTGTCGATACCGAAGCGGACACCGCCACCCCCGTGGCCGTCACCCCGGCCGAGCCCAATGGCTTCGAGCTGATGGGCCTGGCGCGCGAGCTGGTGCAGGCTTGCGCCGACCTCGGCTACGTGCAGCCCACCCCCGTGCAGAAGAACGTGATCCCCAAGGCCCTGCAGGTCTCGGGCGAGCAGCGCTTTGCCGACCTGATGGTCTCCAGCCAGACGGGCAGCGGCAAGACCGCCGCCTTCCTGCTGCCCGTGCTGCACACCCTGCTGCAGCAGCGCGCCGAAGCCGACGCCAAGGAGCGCGCCGCGCGCGAACAGGCCGTCGCCGATGCCCTGGCGCGTGGCGAAGCCCCGCCGAAGGCCCCCAAGCGCAAGGACCCGACCAGCCCGCGCAACTTCAAGGCCGCCACGCCCGGCGCCCTGATCCTGTGCCCCACGCGCGAGCTCGCGCAGCAGGTGGCCAACGACGCCATCGACCTCGTGCGCCACTGCCGTGGCCTGCGCATTGCCAACGTGGTTGGCGGCATGCCCTACCAGTTGCAGATCGCCCGCCTGCAGAACGCCGACCTCGTCGTCGCCACGCCCGGGCGTCTGCTGGACCTGCAGCGCTCGCAGCAGCTCAAGCTAGACCGCGTGCAGTTCCTCGTCGTCGACGAAGCCGACCGCATGCTCGACCTGGGTTTCTCCGACGACCTGGCCGAAGTCAACGAACTGACCAGCCAGCGCGGCCAGACCATGATGTTCAGCGCCACCTTCGCGCCGCGCATCCAGCAACTCGCCATGCGCGTGATGCACGACAACGGCAAGCACGTGCAGAAGGTGCAGATCGATTCGCCGCAGGAACAGCACGCCAACATCAGGCAGGTGCTGTTCTGGGCCGACACCGCCGACCACAAGCGCAAGCTGCTGGACCACTGGCTGCGCGACACCTCCATCAACCAGGCCGTGGTGTTCTGCAGCACACAGATTGAATGCGACGGCCTCGCCACCGACCTGCAGCAGGCCGGCTTCGCCGCCGTCGCGCTGCACGGCGCGCTCAGCCAGGGGCTGCGCAATCGCCGCCTGATGGCGCTGCGCAATGGTCAGGTGCAGATCCTGGTGGCGACCGACGTCGCCGCGCGCGGCATCGACGTGCCCACCATCACCCACGTCTTCAACTTCGGCTTGCCGATGAAGGCCGAGGACTACACCCACCGCATCGGCCGCACCGGCCGCGCCGGCCGCGACGGCCTGGCCGTGACCTTCGCGGAATTCCGCGACCGCCGCAAGATCGGCGACATCGAGGCCTACACGCGCCAGCGCATCAACGTCGAGACCGTGCCCGGCCTCGAGCCGCGCCAGCGCGCACCGCAAGCCGAGACCTTCGGCCGCGGCCGCCCGCCGGGCCGCCCCGGTGGCTATGCCGACCGCAGCGGTTTCAACGACCGCCGCAGCGGCCCCGGCCCGCGTGGCCCGCGCTTCGAAGGCCGTCCGGAAGGTGGTCGCCCCGAAGGTGGCGGCCGCTTCGACGCACCCCGCGTCGACCGCAGCCGACCCGAATCGCGCTTTGACCCGCGCTTCGAAGGCCGTGCCGATCCGCGCAGCGAACAAGGCCGCTTTGACAACCACCGCGGCGGCGACTTCCGTGGCGGCGACAACCGCGGCTTCGGCGGCGGCGACCGTGGCGCACCGGCGCGCAAGCCGGGCGGCTTCTCCAGCTTTGGCCGCAGCGACAAGGGCGGCGAACAGCGCGGCGGCTTCAGCGACCGTGGCAACGCAGAACGCGGCGCCCTGCGCGGCGGCGAATTCGCCCCGCGCCGCAATGAAGGCGGCCCGTCCCGCCCGATGGCGCGCCGCGCGCCGCGCTGAGCCCTTTCAGCTCCCCACAGAAAACCAGGCCGTGAGGCCTGGTTTTTTTTCGTGCTGGGGAAGATCACCTTCTCCAACAGCCCGGCGCGGTCCGCGCCCTTGGCCTGGCGTGCAGCGCAAGCGTTTCCCGCGCTCTTGCCTCTCCGTGGAGTCACATGATTGTGGCCGACTGCTCTCGGAGCAGACGGCTTCGCGTCAGTCAGTTGGTGGTGGTCGTCGACAACTGGATCACGCGAAGCCCAGGAACCCTGGCGGTCTTCAAGGTTGGCGTTGTGCAGTAGGGCACAGCTGGAGCAGCAAAATCGATGCCAGCGGCATTCTTGCCTGTTGCCTACCCGTTCGGCAGCTTAGTTTGTATGAACCCGCGAGTGTGTCTATCTCCAGACTCCCTGAACTGACGGCGTTTCACTGCTCTGCAAAGCAGCGTGACAGCGCCCTTGTTCTGCGGGATTTGATGCACTAGCATGGCACACGCTGGAAAGATCGAATATCAACATATCAAAGGCATCACATGCATCTAGGGCGGTTTCATTCAGCTGTTCAGGAGCTCACGGACTATTTCACGGACATTGAGACTGACCGGAGGTTGGGAGAAGCACTCTCTCAAATTCAGACATTTGCATCGAGCAAGGATGTCTCGCACTTAACTGCCTTCCGCGAGAAGATGCATGAATTTGCGAACAAGGTTGAGACGACTCCTAGCTCTTTCTTGCTACCTTCCGTATTGGCGCTGCACCATAACCTTCACGTCGACGAATTCGTGGGAGAGAGGTTAGCGCAGCGGATACGCGGCACCATGGCCGCTCCAGGAATGCTTCCAGAGGAAGTTGTTGATGCTGTCAACAAGCTCAGAACAGAGTTCTCGGCGGTTGCCACGCAAGTCAGCGAGATTTCAAGTCGTATGAGGGAGAGAGGGGTCGAACTCACCTCACTCGATGCTTCAGATGCCGAATTTGGCATTGCGTTCTCCCCCGATTTAGTGGGAGCAACGGCTAAGGATCTTCTCTTCGAGGTAGGGCATCTCAATCGACTTTTCATGTGCACTAATGAACTATTGGGACGCGGCACTGAGTCTCCGAGAATTCGTACTATTGCAGCGAGTTGGTGGCAGTTCTTCTTCGAACTCGACGCCGCGCAAGTCGCGCTATGGACAGTGGCCCTTGAGCGAATTATCCAACTCATCAAGTCCGGCTATGAAATCAAGAAAATCAAACAGGACTTGGAGAGCAAGCAAGATCTCATCCCTACAAATTTCATTCCGGAGCTTGAGGAGAAAATACTGACCTTATTCAAGACAGGGGTCGCACAACTTGCAGTGGAACTGAAAGAGTCTTGTCAGTACCAAGGCGAGCAAGGACGCGGGAACGAACTGGAAGTTCAGTTGAAGCAGGAGTTGCTTCATTTGGTTCGGCGCGTAAATGGTGGTGCGGTCTTGGAAATTCGTCTGGGTTTGCCAAATTCTCCGCAAGACCACCCGGAAGAAACAGAAGCTGAGTCGCCTGAGGGTCTCCTACGGTCTGAGCAAGTTGAACGCATCGCAGCGGTTACTCAACTCAACGCGAAATTGGCAAGTCTCTCAAACGTCACGGCGCAACTGGAGATGCGGGAAGATCTACTGCTGGAGGCGCCAGTAGATGAAGCAGAATCGCCTGAGGCAAGTTCATCGTGAAGTTGCTATGTGTGATCCAGAGGCAATTTGGCCGCACGCTCCCCCACCACCTCACACCTCAAGTGACCCACTGGAAAACCCAGCAAATGCTCAAAGCCTCCGGCTGGCCGCTCGCCCCGGAGCTGCTGGCCGCGCCCGGTGCCGACTTCAACGCCCGGCTGGAGGGCGGCCTGGTGCCGCTGCACTGGGCGTGCACCGAGGGCAAGGCCGGCGTGTTGAAGTACATGCTGGAGCACGGTGCCAATGTGCTGGACGCGGCGGACGGGCCGGTCAGTGTGGCGGGGCGCACGCCGCTGTACATGGCCATCCACTCGGGCAACTTCCAGACCGTGATGCTGGTGATCGACCAGCTCAAGGCCATCGGCGCGCCGCCGGCGGACGAGGCGCTGAAGAAGCGGCTGACGGGTGCCTTCAGCAAGAGCCATGCGGATGCGAAGAACCGGTTGGCGCAGACGCTGAAGGACTGGGACCGCTTGGGCAAGAGGGCGCCACCGCCGCCACCCACGGCGTCTTGACGGCGCGGGTGAGCGAGCAGCAGGCGCTCACATCGGTGGCGAATTGAGGTCACCCATCGGTCAGAGGGAGCACCTTTCAGGCGGCACGTGATGCCCGACGCTACTTTGTCGCATGGCCTCCCCCCGTTCCCAAAGGTCCTGTCCCTGTGGGCGCTGCCCCGGTAGAACCGGCCGCCGCCGCAACCGTGCAAGAACCGCCTTGGGGCGCCTGCACGGCTTGCAGGGCGGTGGACCGGTACCCGATGGCCACCGGTCGGTCAAAGATGCGCCGCATGTTGATGGTGGCGCTGCGCCCCTGTTCATAGGCGAAGGTGACGCCCGGAACATTGTTCCGGGCTTCGAGGATCTTCACCACGCCCTGCGTCACGGCGTCGATCTGCGCCTGACTGCCAGCAACGCCGGTCGAGGCCTGGCCGGTGGAGGCCCCTGCGCCGGTGGACGGGGTTGCCGGAAGGTCTGTCGCGTCTGAGCCCTGCCGGTCGCGTGCAAGGCTGAGCGCAATGGCCCGTTTGCTGGAGATGCTGACGTCGATCGCGCGCGTGTAGAAGACCTCGTGCACCAGAACCGGCACGCCGGTCTCCTGGTTCTGGCCAGTGACCGACTTCACCAGTTTGCACAGCGATGCGCTCTTGGCTTGCGGAATCGCCCCCATGGCTGTTTCCACCGGCACACCGTAGGACTCGGCCACCGGTATCGAAATCGAGGCCTCCTCCACGTCGTCGAGCGAAATGCCGAACGGCGTGAACATGCCCTGGACGGGGAGGATGGCGCCGAGCGAGGCCCGGTCGATGCTGACGCTGAGAAAGTCCGGAAAACCCACGACCCGCGTTCTGTTCGCCGAGCCCGTCGTGAAGAGGTCGTCCCGGCCTTCAATGGCGCCCGTGCCGGCCGGCGTGAAGTCGATGCGGGTGGTGCCTTGGGCGTCGATGGATACCTTGCCGGCGGTCGGGGTGGTCTTGGGAAAGTCAGGCCGCGCCTCGTAGTGCGCCTTCGCCGCCCTCATCACTTCAGGCACGTAGCCGAGGTGCACCGGCAGGGGCAGGTAGTCCTGCTTCGCCTGGGGTTGGCAGTAGGCCCGCGCATCCGTTGACGCAACAGTGGTCAGCCAGTAGACGTCCCCCACCTGCACATCTTCACGCGGCGGGAAGATGGGGGCGATCTGCATCTCCCTCATCTTGCAGCTCCAGTCCCGTGCCAGCTGTCCAGGGCCGAACGTGTTGGCGCAACCGGACAGCACGGTGGCCCCGATCAGCAGAAGCGTGAGAGAAGAGGTGGGATGCTGGACCATGGTTCCTCCTTTGATGGGACTGGGAGCCTGAGTGTGGTGTCGCCGGAACCCGATGAACATCTGCCGTGTGGGGGGTGTCGTGCGTGCACGCACCCTCCACATGGGGGAGGCGGCAACGGCAGGCGGGTGTGAACACCCGGCCTGATCTGGCATCCTCTGGGCACGACGCGCGGGGACAGGCCCCGGGCGTGCCAACCAGCGGAGCACTCCTACCATGTCACTGAAGGGAACAGCCTGCCTGGCCATGTGGTGGGACATGGCCGCCGAGATGCGGTCCGAGTTCGAGCACTGGCACACGCACGAACACTTTTCCGAGCGGCTGGCCATTGCCGGCTTCGAGCGCGCCACGCGCTGGACCGACGCCAAGGGCGGCGAGGGCGTGTTCGTGATGTACGAGCTGGCCGACTGGGAGACGCTGGCCTCGCCGGCCTACCTGGCCGCCTTGAACGCGCCGTCGCCGTGGTCCATGCGCATGATGCCGCACCACCGCCACATGGTGCGCAGCCAGTGCCGCGTGCTGGAGAGCCGGGGCGCGGCCGTGGCGCGGCAGGCGCTCACGGTGCGGCTCTCGCCGGCCGACGGCCTGGCCGACGCGCTGCGCGCCGCCCTGAAGGCGCGTGCCGCCGAACTGGTGGTGCAGCCCGGGCTGGCGGGCATGCACCTGCTGCGGCACCAGGCGCCGGCCATTGCCGAGACCACCGAACAGAAGATCCGCGGCGGCGCCGACCAGGGCGCGGACTGGGTGCTGGTGGTCTGCGGCTACGAGGCGGCCGAACTCGACGCGCTCGCGCAGACGCAGTTCGACGACGCCTCATTGCAGGCGCTGGGTGCGCGCCCGGGCGCGGTGCGGGGCCGCTACGCGCTCTCGCTCTCGGCCGTCACCGGCGACATGCAGTAGGCCGCCCTCGCGGCGCGGCGGTTCACCCGCCCCGGCGCTGCATGCCGCCCGGCATGCCTTCCATGCACTTCGCCGGGTCCATGCCCTCGTGCATGGTTTTCATGTGCTGGTTCATCAGGGCCTGCCGCTCTTCGGGCGTCCTGGCGTTCTTCATCTGCTCGTGAAAGGCCCGCATCTCGGGTGTGGGCTGCATGTGCCCTTGCATGCGGCCATGCATGCCGCCCTGCATGTGTCCCTGCCCGTGGCCCTGCATGCCATGCGGTGTACCGTCCGGCGATGCGGCCGCGGCGTGGTGGGCGGCGTGTCCGCCCGCGCGGGTCGTCGCTCCGGCACCGGCGCAGGCGGTGAGCAGGGCGGCGGCGGACACGGCCAGAAGGGTGTAGAGAGGTCTCATCGGTGGCTCCTTGTGTTGCAGGTGCCGGTTGGGTGCAGTTACCAGGCCTTTGGTTCCGGCCCGGGTCGGCGAACTCGTGCGGAGTTGACGCGGGTCAACGAGCGGCGCTTCACGGCGTGCCATGGGGAACTTTTGCCCCGCGCAGCCTCAGCGCGTTGCCGATCACCGACGCCGAGCTCAGGCTCATGGCCAGCGCCGCGATCATGGGCGAGAGCAGCCAGCCGGTGAACGGGTACAGCAGGCCCGCGGCCAGGGGAATGCCCAGCGCGTTGTAGACGAACGCAAACGCCAGGTTCTGCTTCATGTTGGCCACCGTGTCCTCCGACAGGGAGCGGGCCACGGCGATGCCGCGCAGGTCGCCCTTGATCAGCGTGAGCTGCGCGCTGTTCATCGCCACGTCGGTGCCGGTGCCCATGGCAATGCCGACATTGGCGCGCGCCAGCGCCGGCGCGTCGTTGATGCCGTCGCCGGCCATGGCCACCACGCGGCCTTCTGCCTGGAGCTTCTCGACGAGCGCGAGCTTGTCGGCCGGCTTCACTTCGCCGTGGACTTCGTCGATGCCCAGGCGCTCACCGACCGAACGCGCGGTCGTCAGCCCATCGCCCGTGGCCATGATCACGCGGATGTGCGCCTCGCGCAGCGATGCCAGCGCTTCGGCCGTGGTGGCCTTGACCGGGTCCGACACGGCCAGCAGGCCGGCCAGCGCCTTGTCCACCGCCAGATGCATGACGCTGGCGCCGCGCGCGCGCAGGGCCTCGGCCTCGTGCGCCAGGGGCGACACGTCCACGCCGATCTGCTGCATCAGCGCCGCATTGCCCAGGGCCAGCGACTTCGATTCCACCACGCCCTTCACGCCGATGCCGGAGGCCGAGTCGAAGCGCTCCGGCGCCACCAGGGCCAGCCCCTGTTCCTTTGCGGCGGCCACGATCGCGGCGGCCAGCGGGTGTTCGCTGCCCTGGTCGAGGCTGGCGGCGAGTCGCAGGACCTCGTCTTCGGAGAAGTGCCCCTGGCCCACGGCGCGGTCGAAGCGCGGACGCCCCTCGGTCAGGGTGCCGGTCTTGTCGACGATGAGCGTGTCGACCTTGCGAAGGTTCTCGATGGCGGCGGCGTCGCGAAACAGCACGCCGCGCGTGGCGCCGCGCCCGGTGGCCACCATGATGGACATGGGCGTGGCCAGCCCCAGCGCACAGGGGCAGGCGATGATCAGCACGGCCACCGCGTTGATGAGCGCGTACACCCAGCTGGGTTCGGGGCCGAACAGCCCCCAGCCGAAGAAGGTGAGCAGCGCCGCCACCACCACGCCGACGACGAAGTAGCCCGCCACCTGGTCGGCCATGCGCTGCATGGGCGCGCGCGAGCGCTGCGCCAGAGCCACCATCTGAACGATCTGCGACAACACCGTGCCCGAGCCCACGCGTTCGGAGCGCATCACCAGGGCGCCGCTGGTGTTGAGCGTGGCGCCGATCAGCGGGTCGCCAACGCGCTTGCTCACCGGCAGTGGCTCGCCGGTGAGCATGGATTCGTCCACCGCGCTGCTGCCTTCGACCACGGTGCCGTCGGTGGGCACCTTCTCGCCCGGGCGCACGCGCAGCAGGTCGCCCACATGCACGTGGGCCAGCGGCACATCTTCTTCCTGCCCGTCGGCCGTGATGCGCCGCGCGGTCCTGGGCGCCAGGCCCAGCAGCGAGCGGATCGCCGCCGAGGTCTGCGAGCGCGCCTTGAGTTCCAGCAACTGCCCCAGCAAGGTGAGCGAGATGATCACCGCCGCGGCTTCGAAATACACCGCCACCCGCCCCATCGAGACGAACGACTCGGGGAACACCTGCGGCGCCAGCGTGGCCACCACGCTGTAGACGAACGCCGAACCCGTGCCCAGGCTGATCAGCGTCCACATGTTGGGGCTGCGGTTCACCACCGACTGCGCGCCGCGCACGAAGAAGGGCCAGCCCGCCCACAGCACGATGGGCGCGGTCAGCACCAGTTCGATCCAGCTTTGCGTGGCCATGTCGAACCAGCCGAGGTCGTGGCCGAACATGGCCAGCACCGTGACCACGATGCTCAGCGGCAGCGTCCACCAGAAGCGGCGCTGGAAGTCCGCCAGTTCGGGGTTGTCGTCCGCTTCCGCCGTCGGCATGAGCGGCTCCAGCGCCATGCCGCACTTGGGGCAGTTGCCCGGGTGGTCCTGCCGGATCTCCGGGTGCATGGGGCAGGTGTAGACCGTGCCCGCCGGGTCCTTGCCGCCGGTGGAAGCTGCCGGGGCCTGGCCGTGCACGTGGTGGTGGTGGTCGTGGGTGGCGGCTGCGCCGATGTTCATGGGAGTGGGGGTCATGGGTCGCTCCGTGGGTGCGAGGTTTGTTGGGCACAGCTTGCGCTTTGACACCGTGGGAAGGTCAACACCCGGGCCGGGTCTCGACGAACGGTCGTCAGGCGGGCCGATAGCCGGCTTCGTTGAGCGCCTCCACGTGTGTGGGGGGTATCCGACAGACGGGGTGCGATGCCGCACCGTCGACACCGGCACGCGCGTTTTTGTGGCAATGTAAGCAAAGGTGTCGTCCGCAGGGGACAGGGCGCCCCACCACTTCACCGAGCATGCAGCGATCCTCACCCGCCAGACGTATTGCAAAGGGAGACCATTCCGGGTTTGCGGGCCGGGCGGGGTGGTGGCTGTGCGGTCTGGCCCTGGCCTGGGCGACGGTCTGTCCCGTGGCCGGGGCACAAACCCCTTTGCGGTATGGCGGCGACGCGGCGTTTGCGCCCTTCGAATCGCTCGATGCCGATGGACAGGCCAAGGGCTTCCAGATCGACCTGATGAAGGCGGTGGGGCGCGAGCTGGGGGTCGAGGTGTCGGTCAGCCTGCAGCCCTGGCCGGCCACGGTGGAAGCCTTCAAGGCGCAGCGCGTGGATGTGATCGCGATGGTGGAGACCAGCGAGCGGCGCGCGTACGCGAGTTTCCTCAAGGGCCATGCGGCACCGGCCTTTGCCGTGTACCTGCCTGCGGGGCAGCCAGCGCCGCGAGCCCTGCAGGATCTGCAAGGCTCGCGCATCGCCGTGCTGGACCACGAACCCATGCGCGAGAGCCTGGGCAAATGGCTCTCCGGCATCGACGCCACCTACGAGCGCGCGCGCGACGCGCGATCGGCCTTGCGGCTGGTGCAACTGGGGCTGGCCGACATGGCCTTGCTGCCCCGCGCCTATGCCGATCCCGTGATGGCGTCTGGCGACGTCAGCGGACTCGTCGCGGGTCTGACCAACTTTCGCCTGCAAACCTATTCCCTGGCGGTGGTGCGCGACAACGAGGCCTTGCGCCAGCGTCTGCAGGGCGCGCTTGATCGGCTGGAGGCCGATGGCACCTTGCCGGCGCTGCGCAACCGCTGGCTCAACGAAGAGCCCGTCAGCGCCGAACAGGTGGCGATGGCGCGCGATCTGGCGCGGCAACGCCAGTGGACGTGGTGGGTCGCCGCGGGTGGCGCGCTGCTGCTGTTGCTGGCGGCCTTCGCCCTGCGCCAGCGCAGCCTGGCCGTGGCCACCGAGCGCGCGCGGCGCGAGGCGGCCGAGCGTTCGCTGCGCCGCTCCGAGGAATTGCTGGAGCACACCTTCCAGCGAAACCCCGAACCGATGCTGGTGGTGGACCACCACAGCGGCCTGGTGCAGGACGCCAACCCGGCGGTGGCCGCGCTGCTGGGCCTGTCCGAAAGCGAGGTGGTGGGCCAGCCCCTGCGGGCGCTGGCGCACCACATTGGCCTGGACGTGCTCAAGCGCATGGCGCGGGCCATCGACCGCGACGGGATGCTGGACGCGCTGCCCGTGACGGTGACCCGTGCCGGTGGCCAGCCGGTTGCGTGCCTGATCAGCGCCGACAAACTGCGTGTGGGCGAACTCACCATCGTGTTGTGCATCGTGCGCGACGTGACGGAGCGCCTGGCGCGGGACCCCGCGTTCCGCGAGGGCTACCAGACCCTGTTCGACGCCAACGCGCAAGCGCGGGACGATGCGCCGGATTCGGTGCCACCCGGCGACGCCGGCGAGGACCGCCTGCGCGAGTTCACGCGCGCGGTGGCGCACGACCTGCGCGCGCCGCTGATGGCCATCCAGGGATTCATGGGGCTGATGCGCGAGCGCCTGAAACTGGGCCACACGGAAGAGGCGCTGGAGTACAGCGACCAGGTGGAAAAGGCCACGCAGCGCATGAACTCGATGATCGAGGCACTGTGCAACCTGGCGCAGATCGACCGGCATCCGCTCCAGCGCAGCGCCATCGACATGCAGGCCCTCGCGACAGACACCTGGACCCTGGTGCGCAGCGGCGACGCCGAGCGGCGCGTCGAGATCGTGTTCGATCCCTTGCCACCCGCGCAGGGCGACCCCGATCTGGTGGCGCAGGTGTGGCAGAACCTGCTGCACAACGCCTGGAAATACACCGCCCGGGTGCCGCAGGCGCGCATCCGCGTCGACTGTTTTCAGGAAGGGCAGCGCACCTGGTACCGCGTCTCGGACAATGGCGCGGGCTTTGACATGGCGAAGGCCGGCCATCTGTTCCAGCCGTTTCGCCGCATGCACCTGGCGTCCCAGTACGAAGGCAGCGGCATCGGGCTGAGCCTGGTGCAACGCATCGTGCGCCACCACGGCGGCGAGGTGCGCGTGCGCAGCCAGGTCGGCGTGGGCACCGTCGCGGAGTTCACGCTCGCGCCAGCGGCCTGACCGGGCGGGCGCACCCGCGGTGCGCGGGGCGCCGCGGCCCGAACGGGTGTTTGTCTGACAGACCGCGCGGCGCTGGCGGCCTAGCATGCAGCATGCAGGTGCTGACCGTGAACATCCACAAGGGCTTCGACATTTTCAACAACCGCTCGGTGCTGCACGAGCTGCGCGCGGCCGTGCGCGTGGTGGGCAGCGACGTGGTGTTCCTGCAGGAGGTGCAGGGCGCGAGCGGGCCCAGTGGCGCGCAGTACGAGTTTCTGGCCGACGAGATCTGGCCCGAGCACGCCTACGGCCGCAATGCGGTGGCCGAGGGGCAGGACCATGGCAACGCCGTGCTCTCGCGCTACCCGGTGCTGCGCAGCGAGAACCACGACCTGTCCGTTCCCGGCGCCGAGCCGCGCGGCCTGCTGCACTGCGTGCTGGCCGTGCCGGGCGTGGGCACCGACCTGCACGTGATGTGCACGCACCTGGGGCTGCGCGAAGCCCACCGCCGCCGGCAGCTGGCCAGACTGAGCGATACCGTGAGCCGGCACGTGCCCGACGACGCGCCGCTGGTGGTGGCCGGTGACTTCAATGACTGGCGCGGGCGCGCCGACGAACAGCTCGCCACCAGCGGCCTGCGTGAAGTGTTCCGCGAGTCGCACGGCCACCATGCGCGCAGCTTTCCCTCGCGCTGGCCCATGCTGCGGCTGGACCGCATCTATGTGCGGGGCGTGAAGTTCGCCTTGCCCGTGCCCATGGCGCGCCGGCCCTGGGACCGCCTGTCCGACCACGCGCCGCTGGCCGCCGACATCCTGCTGCGGGAGGGCACGCCATGAATTCGCACTGGGTCCCGGGCAACCGCATCACCCTGCTGGAAAACGGCGAGGGCTACTACCCGCGCGTGTTCGAGGCCATTGCGGCCGCGAAGAAGGAAGTGCTGCTGGAGACCTTCATCCTGTTCGACGACAAGGTCGGGCGCGAACTGCAGCAGGCCCTGCTGAGCGCCGCCGGGCGCGGCGCCGAGGTGCACGTGCTGGTCGACGGCTGGGGGTCTCCGGACCTGCCCGCGTCGTTCACGCAGCCGCTGCTCGATGCGGGCGTGCACCTGCGCAGCTTCGAGCCGGCGCAGCGCCTGTTCGGCGCGCGCATCAACCTGCTGCGCCGCATGCACCACAAGCTGGTGGTGGTGGACGGCCAGCGCGCCTTCGTGGGCGGCATCAACTATTCGATCGATCATCTGGCCGAGCACGGCCCGCAGGCCAAGCAGGACTACGCGGTCGAGATCGAGGGACCGCTCGTGGGCCAGGTGCAGGCCTTCTGCCGCGCCAACGTCGAGGCGCCACAGCCGGCGCGCGGGCAGTGGTTGCGGCGCTGGCGCGCCGGCCTGCGCCGCAGGGACCTCGCCGGCCCGGCCGGCGAGGGTGCCCTGGCCGCCTTCGTCACCCGCGACAACCACACGCACCGCACCGACATCGAGCGCCACTACCGCGCCGCGATCCGCAGCGCGCGCCAGCGCATCCTGATCGCCAACGCCTACTTCTTTCCCGGCTACCGCCTGCTGCGCGACCTGCGCCGCGCCGCGCGGCGCGGCGTGCAGGTCGACCTGCTGCTGCAGGGCCGCCCGGACATGCCGTGGGTCAAGCGCGCCAGCGAGCTGCTGTACCGGCACCTGATGCGCGCGGGGGTGCGCATCCACGAATACACCGAGCGGCCGTTGCACGGCAAGGTGGCGGTGGTGGACGACCGCTGGGCCACGGTGGGTTCGAGCAACCTGGACCCGACCAGCCTGAGTCTGAATCTGGAGGCCAACGTGGTGGTGCGCGACGAAGCCTTCGCGCGCCACCTGCGCGAGCGGCTCGATGAACTGCTTGACACCTGCTGCGACCGCGTGGAATTGCCCACGCCGGGCCGGCTGCAGTCGGCCTGGATCGTGCTGCGCAGCCTGGTGGTGTTTCATGCGCTGCGCCGTTTTCCGGACTGGACGCGACAGACCACCTGGCGCGCGCCGCGCGTGGTGCCGATGCAGCCGGAGCAACAGCCATGAGCGCGACGGGAGGTCTCGCACACCAGGCCTGGCGCTGGTTCAGGCGCGTGGCGCCCTGGGCGCTGGCGGTGCTGGTGCTCACGCTGGTGGCGCAGCAGGCGCGCACGGTGGACTGGTCCGCGGTTCGCACGGCGCTGCAGGAACTCTCCATGGCCAGGCTGGTGCTGGCGGTCGCGATGGCGGTTGTCGGCCATGGGGTCTATGCCGGCTTCGACCTGGTGGGCCGCCATCTCACGGGCCACGGCCTGTCGGTGCCGCGCACGCTGGGCACGGCGGCCATCAGCTACGTCTTCAACCTCAACTTCGGCGCGCTGGTGGGTGGCTTCGCGATGCGCCTGCGGCTGTACACCCGCCGGGGTCTGAAGGCGTCGGTGGTGGCGAAGGTGATCGCGCACAGCATGGTGACCAACTGGCTCGGCTACCTGTGGGTGGCGGGCGCGGTGTTGCTGTGGTCGCCACCGCAGTTGCCGGGCGACTGGGCGCTGAGCGATGCCGTGCTGCGCGGCCTCGGTGCGGCGATGGTGGTGCTCGCCGGCGTCTACGTGGCGCTGTGTGGCGTCTCGCGCGAACGCACGCTGCGCTGGCGCGACCACGAACTGCCGCTGCCCGGTGGCCGGCTGGCGCTGGCACAGGCCGCCACGGGCGGTTCGAGCTGGATGCTCATGGGCGGCATCGTGTGGCTGCTGTTTGAAGGACGCATCGATTACCCCGTGGTGCTGGGTGCGTTGTTGATGGCCGCCGTCGCTGGCGTCATCACGCACGTGCCCGCGGGCCTGGGCGTGCTGGAGGCGGTGTTCGTGGCCGCGCTCTCGGGCCAGCTGGCATCGGCCGAAGTGCTCGCGGTGGTACTGGCCTACCGCGCTATCTACTACCTGCTGCCACTGGCCATCGCGCTGCCGGCCTATGCGTGGACGGAGGCGGTGGCGCGGCAGCCGGCGGGAGCGCGGGCTTGAGGAGGCAGGCGTTGCCGCGCGTTCAGTGCGCGCTCAGGCCGGGCCGGCCGCCGCGTGCCGCTTGCGCCAGCCCGCCGGCGTGCTCTGGTGCGCGCGCTTGAACGCGCGGTGGAAGGCCGGCTCCGACTCGTAGCCCGCGTCGCTGGCAATGCGCGCGATCGGGTCGCTGGTCTCCACCAGGCGGCGCGCGGCCTGGCGCAGGCGCCACTGGCTCAGGTAGCGCATGGGGGGCTCGCCCACCAGGCTGGTGAAGCGTTCGGCGAAAGCCGAGCGCGACAGACCCACCTCGCGCGCCAGGGTTTCGGTGGTCCAGGCGCGCTCGTGCGGGCCGTGCATCAGCGCCAGCGCCGGCCCCACCATGGGGTCGCGCAGGCCGGCGAGCCAGCCCTGGCCGGGCGCGTCGGGTTCGCGCAGATAGCGGCGCACCGCTTCGGCAAACAGCACCTCGGCCAGCCGGCCCAGCTGCGCCGGAGCGACGTCTTCGCCCGCGGACATGCCCAGCGCGGCAAAGCGCAGCGAACTCTCGATCCACTGGCCGGTCGTGCTGTTGGCCACGCCCAGCCGCAGCACGCGGGGCAGGGCGACGAGCAGCGGGTCGTCCGGGTCGTCGTGTGCCAGAAAGCCGCAGAAGAAGTGCGCGTCCGGCGCGCCCTGGCCGTGTGCCAGCCGCGCCAGTGACGCGCCCGCGCCGGGCGGCTGCACCAGTTCGGCCGCGGGCAGGGGCGTGAGCCGTGTGTCGCTGCCCAGGCGGTGCGCGTTGTTGCGCGGCAGGATCACGATGTCGCCGGCGGCCACGCGCACCGGCGCCTCGCCCTCGACCTGCAGCAGCATCTCGCCCGCGCACACGTAGTGGTAGGCGATGAAGTGGCGCGGCACCGGGTCGAAGCCGGCGCAGTCGCCCGGCTCCACCTGCGAGACCACGCACCAGGGCGAGGCCAGCTCGGCCTCCAGGAACACGCCGCCCATCAGCCGCAGCGTGCGCAGGATATCGGCCAGGGGATCGGTGGGCATGGTGGCCTTGGGTGAGAAAGGGGGGCCGGCCGCGCAGGCGTTTCGGCAAGAAATGCCGGCGTCCTGGCGATTGTCCCGGCTGCGGGGGGCTCCTAGAGTACATCCACCGGCAAGACGGGCGCAACCGGCGCCCGGAACACAAACGTGTTCGCCGCCGGTTTCCCCCAAGACACATTCAAGGAGTTTCGAGATGATCACCGACATCCAGGGCCACGCACTCAGCGGCGCCAACCCCGGCGCCGCGACGGCCTACGAACAGGCCGTGGCCGCCTTCCAGATCTACCGCGGCGACCCCATGGCCCGGCTGGACGAGGCCATTGCCGCCGCACCGCAATTCGCCATGGCGCACCTGCTCAAGGCGCACCTGCTGGCGCTGGCCACCGAGCCGGACGCCGTGGCGATGGCGCGCGAGGCGCTGGACGCGGTGCGCCAGGGCATGGCGCTGGACGAGCGCGAGGCCTCGCACGCGGCGGCGATCGAACTCGTGCTGCAGGGCGAATGGACGCAGGCGGCCCTGGCGCTGGATCGCCACAACATGCGGCACCCCTACGACGTGGTGGCTCTGCAGGCGGGGCACCTGGTCGACTTCTACCGCGGCAACGCGCGCAACCTGCGCGACCGTATCGCGCGCGTGCTGCCGCACTGGTCGAACGACATGCCGGCCCACTCCATCGTGCTGGGCATGCATGCATTCGGCCTGGAAGAGTGCGGCGACTATGCGCGTGCCGAAGCCGTGGGGCGCGAAGCGCTGGCGCACCAGCCGCTGGACTGCTGGGCCCACCACGCCGTGGCGCACGTGATGGAGATGCAGGGCCGGCCGCAGGATGGCATTGGCTGGATGCGCGCGCGCGAGCCGCAGTGGGCGGGCGAGGACAACTTCTTCAAGGTGCACAACGCATGGCACGGCGCGCTGTGCCACCTCGAACTGGGCCAGACGGCCGAGGTGCTCGCGCTGTACGACGGCCTCATCCGCGCCGGGCGCAGCGCCGTGGTGCTCGACATGGTGGACGCCTCGGCGCTGCTGTGGCGGCTGCACCTGGCCGGTGTGGATGTGGGCGATCGCTGGGTCGAGCTCGCGCAGGCCTGGGACGCGCACGCCGACGGCCAGCTCTACCCGTTCAACGACTGGCACGCCGTGATGGCCTACCTGGGCGCCGACCGCCCGCGCGACGTGCAGCGCCTGCGCGACGCGATGCGCAACGCCGGTGGCGCAACGGAAGCCGCGCGCTGGGCCGCCGACACCGGTGCCGACCTGATCGAGGGCTTCGTCGCGCACTGGCAGGGCGACCACGACACGGCGGTGCAGTGCCTCTACCGTGCCCGGGCGATCGCCAACCGCTTTGGCGGCAGCCATGCGCAGCGCGACATCATCGACTGGACGCTGACCGAATCCGCGCTGCGCGGCGGGCAACGCGGCCTGGCCGAGGCTCTCGCGCACGAGCGCCTGGCGCTGCGCCCGCACAGCCCGGTGAACCTGGGCTTTCTGCGGCGCGCGCGTGGGCTGGGTGACGGCGCAACAGCCCGCCAGCGGCGCGTGCGCGCGGCGGTCACAGCCTGAGCGCGGGCGCGGCGCGTCAGCGCGTGCGTTGGTGTCTGCGCCGGTACTGCGCCGGCGTCTCGCGGACCTCGCGCGTGAAGAGCCGTGAGAACGTGGCCACATCCTGGTAGCCCACCGCCTCGACAATCTGTGCCAGGCCCAGGCTGGACGATTCCAGCAACTGCCGGGCCTTGTCGACGCGCGCTCGCTGCAACCACGCCAGCGGGGTCTGGCCGGTTTCGGCGGCGTAGCGCCGCAGCAGCGTGCGTGAACTCACGTGCAGCGCGGCCGCCAGCGATTCGAGGTCGTAGGCCTGCCCCAGGCTGGCCCGCAACCAGCGGTGCACCTGCGTCGAGAAGCGCGGCCGGGGCGAGGGCACCAGGGCGTTGTCGACATAGGGCAGCTGGTTGGAGCGAGCCGCGCCCACCAGGGCGAAGCGCGAGGTGGCGCGCGCCACGCGTGCCCCCATGTGCCGTTCGACCAGATGCACGGCGAGGTCGAACGCGCTGCTGACAGCGCCGGTGGTGATGACGGCACCTTCCTCCAGCAGCACCTGGCTGGCGTCCAGCGTCACCGCCGGGTAGCGCGCGGCAAATTCACCGGCGAAGGGCCAGGCCGTGGTGGCACGCCGACCGTCCAGCACACCCGCTTCGGCCAGCAGAAAGCTGCCGATGCACACCGAGGCCAACGCCGTTCCCCGTGCCGCCATGCGACGGATCAAGGCCAGTTCGCGATTCAGCGGGCGCAGCTTGTGTTCCCACTGCCCGAACTGGCTGACCTCCAGTCCGGGCACGACCAGGCGCGCTGGCTGCCCCCGCAGGCGCTGGGTGTTCACGGCAAAGCCCCCAGCCAGCGCAACGCCACCGCCCGCCACGCTGACCATGCGCGTCGCGAACGCGGGGTGCTGGCCTGGTGCCAGAGCCAAGGCCATGTGGTTGGCGATGAGCAGCATGTCGGCCAGCGCGAACAGCTCGGTTCCCATGCAGCCGGGGTAGGCCAGCAGGGCGATGTCGATGCTGTCTGTCAAAGGTGATTTCGGCATTGGCGAATTTCACCATGAATATGGCGATCCAGCCAATTACGGATTGCACCACGAACGCCAAGAATGCAGGCTCCTGTAACCGAACCAAGGACACAAGATGCGTTTGACGATCGTGCTTCGAGATGGATTCACCGCCCTGGACATCGTGGGCGGCTATGAGGTGCTGGCCAACCTGCCGGGCATGGATGTGGAGTTCGTTGCGCCGAGCCCCGGACTGGTCTGGGCCGACACGCGGCGACTGGCCCTGCACGCGTGGCGCACCTATGCAGAGGTCGACCACACGGACATTCTTTATGTCCCGGGCGGACCCGGGGTGAACGCTGGCCTGGAAGACATCGCCCTCATGGCGCTGATTGCGCGCCTGCATGCCACGTCCACCTGGACGCTGGGCGTGTGCAACGGCGTCGTGTGGCTGGGCAAGGCGGGCGTGATTCGGGACAAGGAGGTGACGACGAACTGGGCCTGTCGCGACCAGGTGGCCGCGTACGGCGCGCGGGTGAACCGCAAGCGCTTTCACCGCGACGGCAAGCTCGTCACGGGCGCTGGTGTGTCGGCCAGCATCGACGCCAGTCTTTTTCTGGCGGGCCTGCTCGCGGGCGAAGAGGTGGCGCGCACGCTGCAACTGGGTATCGAGTACTACCCTGAACCACCCTTCGGCAATGGCACGCCCGACGAAGCCCCCGCCATGGCGCAGGCGATCGTGCGCCAGTTCGAGGCCGATGGCGTGCAGCGCCTGCAGGCGCTCCAGCCGCGCATACCCACTGCGGAGGCCGCATGAGCGCGCCGGCGGCACTGTACTTCTCGCCCCTGGCCTGCTCGTTCGCGAGCCACCTGGTGGTGCGCGAGACCGGGTTGACCGTGCGTCTCGTGCCCGTGTCGCTTCGGCGCCAGCAGCTCGACGATGGAGCCGCTTTCAGGGACCTGGCGCCCAAGGGTCAGGTGCCGGTGTTGCAGTTCGATGATGGGCGCCTGCTGACCGAGAACATGGCCGTGCTGCTGGCGCTCGCGCGCAGCGGCGGCATGGGTCTGCCCGAGGAAGGTACTGCGACAAGGGACGAACTGCTGGAATGGCTCAGCTTCGTCGGGACCGAGATCCACAAGCTGTGTCTGTACCCGATGTTCCAGCGCGACGCACCGGACGCCGTGAAGGAGTGGGCACGCGCCCGGCTCGCCAGCCGGTTGCGGACCGTGGCGGACCGGTTGTCGGAACGCCCTTATCTGGTGAGCGATGCCTTCACCGTGGCCGATGCCTATCTTGTCTGGGCATTGATGCTGTGTGAGCAATCAGGCGAGGGCTTTCAGGGCGTGCAGGGCCTCGACACCTACTGGGCCCGCATGAAGAGCCGTCCCGCCTACGGGGCGACGCTGGCTCACGAAGCCCGCCTCTACCCGACGCTGGCGTGACGCATCGCGCTGCGCCGCCCTTCCGGGCGGCAAGTCGGGTAGGCTTCAGCGATGAGCCAGTCCAGTTTCGATTTCGATGCGCCCGCACCTGCACCTGCACCTGCTGCGGTCGCACCCGCGCAGAGCCCCTCGGCAGCCACCGCAGCCGACGTGCCGGCTGCCGACAGCCTGGAAGACATGGCGCGCGCGCTGGAGCAACACGCCGACTACCGCGTGCTGCGCCGCCTTGTCCCCGTGACCGACTACGGGCCCGCTCCGGCGCCGGCGCAGGCTGGCGTTCGGCAGGTGCTGCTGCTCGACACCGAGACCACCGGCCTGTCGCACCCGGCCGACAAGATCATCGAACTGGCCATGCTGCTGGTGCAGGTGGACGTGGCCACGGGCCTGCCGTTCGGGCCGGTGGAGTGCTTCGAAGGGTTCGAGGACCCGGGCATGCCGATTCCCGCCACCGCGCGCGAGGTGACCGGCATCAGCGACGACATGGTCCGCGGCCAGCGGCTGGACGATGCGCAGGTGCAGGCCATGGTGGCGCGTGCCGACCTGATGGTGGCGCACAACGCCGGCTTCGACCGCCCCTTCGTGGAAACGCGCTTTCCGGTCTTTGCCGACAAGGCCTGGGCCTGCTCGTTCGCCGACATCGACTGGAAGGCCGCGGGTGCCGGGTCGTCCAAGCTGAGCGCGCTCGCACAGGACCAGGGCTGGTTCTACGACGCGCACCGCGCGCTGGTGGACTGCCACGCGCTGCTGCAGGTGCTGTGCCGGCCGGTGGGGCCGGGCGCGGGCGCGGGCACCGGCCTCGGGCAGCTGATGGCGGTGGCGTCGAAGGCCAGCTACCGACTGCGCGCGACCGGTTCGCCGTTCGAATCGAAAGACTTGCTCAAGGCGCGCGGCTACCGCTGGGACGCCGAGGCCAAGGTGTGGGGCTGCAACCTGCCGGACGAGAAGCGGCTGGAGGCCGAGCTCGCCTGGCTGAAAGCCGAGGTCTATGGCGGGCGGCGCGGTGCGCGTGTGGACGTCGAGCGCCTGGACAGCCGGGTGCGCTACGCGAAACGGTCCGGCGAATTCGCTCAGCGAGAGCTTTAGACCGCGGTCCGTCGCGGGCACGCCGTTTGCCTCGATGCCGATGTATCCCCCGAGCGCGAGGCATCGAGGCAAACGGGTGATAGCCGCGGGTCGTCGGCTTCCTCGTCTTCGAGAACGACCAAGCAGGGTCCATTGACACCCGCCACCACCACGGCGGGTGATCGGCCACAGCGGCCCCTGCGGGCGACGCTTTCTTGCATGGTCTGCCTGAACTTCGGGCTGTGCGCCGGCTCGCACAGGGACTCGCCCTACCACGTTATCGAGGTACACCATGACCCGGTTTGCAGATCTCCATGCCCTGTTCATCAACACGTCGCTCGAGAAGGACGCGAAGCGCAGCCACACAAGGTTGCTGCTGGGCGCTTCGGCCGCGATCATGGAGAAGAACGGGGTTTCGGTGGAGCATGTGCACCTCCTCTCGCACCAGGTGCCGCCGGGCATCCATGCCGACATGACGCGACGGGGATGGGACCGCGACGACTGGCCCCTGATCTGGCAGAAGGTGAAGGCGGCCGACATCCTGATTGTGGGAACGCCCCTCTGGCTGGGAGAAGAGAGCTCGGTCTGCCGCGTCCTGATCGAGCGGCTCTATGCCATGTCCGGTGACCTCAATGACAAGGGACAGTCCATTTATTACGGCAAAGTAGGCGGTTGCGTCATCACGGGCAACGAGGACGGCATCAAGCACACGGCGATGACGATCGGGTTTGCGCTGAATCACCTCGGCTACACGCTGCCGCCGCAGGCCGATTGCGGCTGGATCGGCGAGGCGGGCCCCGGGCCTTCCTACGGCGACGCGAGCGAGGATGGCGGCCGCGTGGGCTTTGACAATGATTTCACGCAGCGCAACACCACCATCATGACCTGGAACTGCATGCATCTGGCCCGCCTGCTCAAGTCGTCGGGCGGGCTCCCGAACGAGGGCAATGACCGCAAGGCCTGGCAGGCCGGTGAGCGCTTCGGCTTCGAGAACCCGGCTGAAGAAGCACCGTGACGCGGCTGGGTTCCGCCCCGGCGCATTCCCGGCGACGGGGTGGAGCGGGCGCCTCAACCAAAACACCCCATGGACCACTGCCAGGTGTGCGCCGAAGAGTGCCACGCATGTGCCGCCGAATGCCTGCGCATGCAGGCGTCGGTGGACTGAGCGACGGATGTCTCCTGGACAGGATCTGGCTGGAGAGTGGGTGGAGACGAGGCCCACCACCGGGGCGGTTCAATCCGGCTGCGGCGCGACGCCGAACCCCAACACCTTTCGCATGTGCAACACCGCCAGAGGTTGGCCATCGGGCAGCATGCCAACCGACTGATTGAGCGCCTCGTAGTGACATGCCCGGTACAACGGCGCGCCGGGCAGCAGAGAGTCGAGGCACAACTGGTGATGGCCTGCGCCCAGTGCCTCGAGTTCGGCCAATCGGAGAATGCGGCGGCCGAGCCCGCGACGTGCCCAGTTGGGGTCGGTGTACATCGCGCGAATCTTGGCTGCGCCGTCATGCTCCTCCGATGCGCTGCTGTCCGCCCCGAAATCGATGGCGCTTTCGTATCCCGGTGGATCGGCACTCCAGCCGCCACAAGCGATCAGCCTGTCCTGCGCGCAGGCCACGAAGTAGCGGCCCTGATGGATGAGTTGCAAGTCCAGCGTCGGCACGTGTTCGATGAACGACTCGATCTGCTCCGTGCTGTAGTAGCCATGGCTCAAGCTGCGCAGGGCTGCGCGATGCAGCACAAGCAGCTCCGGGACATCATCCAGCGTGGCTTTGCGAAGTTCGTGGTCGATGGTCGGCAACGCGGATGGTGATTGAGTGGCAATTGGTGCATTCATGGTGTGTGCGCGGGACAGTGATCGGCGTTTGGCAATAGGGGGAAATGGAAAGTCGGCGCACGTTCAGGTCGTGCAAGCGTTCGGCTCCACGCTTCTGAAACGGCTGCGCAAATGGCCGGTTGGTCCGAGTGGTTTTGCGCCCGCTGTGCCGGTGGAAGTACTCTACGAACGGCTCTCCCACCACGCCATCCCCGAAACGCCGGCTTTTGTTGCCGACCCGCCTTCCATGCCGGGATACCCCCTCCGCCGACCCGCTGGGTGAATTGCTGCGCGCCGTGCATGGGACCCGACCAACTCAGCCACTGGCTGGATCGCCGGGCAGCGCGATCCGGTGGTGAGCCGGGCACAGGCGCAGGAGATCGGCTTTCGCGTTCAGGCTTCGCCGAGCGCTTCACCCAGCTGCTGGGCGACCCACTCATTCGTTCCCTTGCCAGGTGGCGCCAGCACTGCGCGACGCGGCGCCGGCTCGTCTTCAGGCAGGAGGATGCACGACCTGGATCACCTGGATGGATCACTGCACGCACAGCCACCGCAGGGAAAAAAAAGCCTCGTGGAACGAGGCCTTTGAAGGGGATTGGTGGAGACGAGGAGGATCGAACTCCCGACCTTCGCATTGCGAACGCGACGCTCTCCCAGCTGAGCTACGTCCCCACGGGCAGAAATGGTAGCAAAGAAGCGGTGATTCAGGTCATGCCGTTGCGGCTGGCGAGTTCGACGAACAGGGCCGAGTGATCGAGGTCGGCCAGGCCGTGATCGGCGGCCTGGGCGAAGAGCTGTTCAAACAGCTGCGTGATGGGCGCCTCGAAGCCGATTTCGTTCGCAGTGGTGAGTGCGTTGCGCATGTCCTTGAGCTGCACGGCCACGGCGCCGCGCTTGGTGAAGTCGCGTTCGATCATGCGCTGGCCGTGCACCTGGAGGATGCGGCTGTCGGCGAAGCCACCGGTGATGGCTTCCTTGACGCGGGCCATGTCGGCGCCGCCCTTCTCGCACAGCAGCAGCGCCTCGGCGACCGCGCCGATGGTGATGCCCACGATCATCTGGTTGGCCAGTTTGGCGAGCTGGCCGGCGCCGTGCGGCCCCACGTGCACTGGCTTGCCCAGCACCTCGAAGAGCGGGCGCACGCGCTCGAAGTCGGCTGGCTTGCCACCGGCCATGATGGCCAGCGTGCCCTGTTCGGCGCCGACCGTGCCACCCGAGACCGGGGCGTCGACGTGGTGCACACCGAGGGCGGCCAGGCGCGCCGCGTGGTCGCGCGCCTGGCGCGGCTGGATGGAGGACATGTCCACCACCAGGGCGCCAGCGCGCAGGGCTTCACAGACACCCTGCCGGAACAGCACGTCTTCCACCACGCCGCCGTCTTCCAGCAGGGTGATCACGATGTCGGCCCGGGCCACGGACAGGGCCGGGGTGTCGGCCACGGTCGCGCCCATTGGCTGCAGGCGCTCGGCCTTGCTGCGCGAGCGGTTCCACACGCTGACCTGGCAACCGGCCTCGCACAGGCGGCGTGCCACGGGAAAACCCATCATGCCGATGCCAAGAACGGCCACGCGCAGGGAGGACAGCGAAGCGGTGGTGGGAGCGGGGGAGGTATTCACGTCAGGGCCTGCAGGATCGGAGGTTCGGGATGCGACGGGCGTCGAGTGATTTCAATGTAGGGCAAAAAAAGGCGGTTTCCGGGCCAGGCCCGGAAACCGCGCGCAAGTGGGTCGGCTACGCGAGCAGCCGATGTCCACGGAGTTGTCGGTTGCGGATCTTGCGCGCCACCGGGGGCGGGCCGTCGTCGGGTGTTTGTGGTCGGGCGTTCAACTGGGTGCTCAGCACGTGGCTGGCCAGGCTGCCGTGTTCCTGCATCAGGGCCATGGCGCGCGCCACGTCGCCCTGCGCCACGGCGCGCGCAATGGCTTCGTGCTCGTCCCACACGGGTTCGCGCAGCAGCGCCGTCTGCAGCGCCGCACCCATGGCTCGGCGGATGTGGTGCCAGTGCAGCAGGGCACTTTGCTCGATGAGCGGGTTTTGCGCCGCGCGGTACAGCGCGGTGTGGAAGGCCAGGTCGGCGTCGATCATGGCCTTGATGTCGCCGCGCTTGACCGCGGCGCGACCGCGCGTGAACAGGGCGGGGTCGAGCACCGTTCGACGTTCGGCCGCCAGCCGCACCGCCAGGCTGTCGAGCGCGCCCCGCACTTCGTACACCTGGGCAATCCAGCCGGTGTCCAGCGGCGTGACTTGCAGGCCACGGCTGCGCCCGGCGGGGCCGGTCGTCAACGGCGCGTCCTGCACGAAGCCGTCCTTCTTCAGCAGACGCAGCGCCTGCATGACCGGCTGGCGGGAGACCGCCAACTGTGCGGCGAGTTCGTCCTGCGTGATGCGTTGCCCGGGGGCCAGCGAGCCGTCGCTGATGGCGTCGAGCAGCACGCGGTAGACCTGGTCGACCAGGTCGGGCGCGGTGTCTTGCTTGAACGGCTGAAGGGTCATGGGGCGGGGCGGTTTGAATTCCGTATACAGAATACAGGCAATACCCCCCGGGAGGATGGCCGTTCGGAGAAAGACCCCATGACACAATGCCCCACCATGAAAAGTTCTGCCGATTTCGACCCCGCCTGGCTGGAGCGCGAGTACAACAACCGCGCCCGCGTGCCCGAGCATCCCGTTCACTTTGAGCGCTGGGCCCGGGACTCCGCGGCGGCGCGCCAGAGTGGCCGTGCCCTGATTGATGTGAGCTACGGACACGGTGCGGGCGAGACGCTGGACATCTTCCCCGCTCAGCGCAAGCCAGGCTCGCCGCCTGCCCCGGTGCTGGTGTTCATCCATGGGGGCTGGTGGCGCAGCCTGGACAAGTCCGACCACTCGTTCATCGCGCCACCCTTCGTGCAGCGCGGCGCCTGCGTGGTGGTGCCCAACTACGCGCTGTGCCCGGCGGTGACGGTTCCCCAGATCACGCTGCAGATGGTGCTGGCGCTGGCCTGGGTGTACCGCCACATCGGCGCGCACGGCGGCGACCCGGACCGCATCACGGTGGTGGGGCATTCGGCCGGCGGCCACCTGGCGGCCATGATGCTGGCCTGCGACTGGACGCGCCTGGGCGATGACCTGCCGGTGTCGCTGGTGAAGAACGCGCTGGCCATGTCGGGCCTGTTCGATCTGGAGCCCATCATGCACACGCCCTCGGTGCAGGCGTCGCTGCACCTCACGCCGCAACAGGTGGCCATGGCCAGCCCGGCGTGGCTGCCGGCGCCACCCGTGCGCCCGCAGGGCCGCGGCCAGCTCAGCGCCATGGTGGGCGCGCTGGAGAGCGACGAGTTCCTGCGCCACAACCGCCTGATCCAGCAGGCCTGGGGCGCGGGCGTGGTGCCGGTGTGCGAAGCCCTGCCCGGGCTGAACCACTTCAGTATCGTGGATGCGCTGGTCGATCCGAGGTCGCGCTTGCACGGGATGGTGGGGTCGCTGCTCTCGGTCTGAGGTTTGTCTCCGGCGGCTCCGGTCATCGGCGACCGGGGTGACCGGCTCCGCTCATGTCCCCCGAGGCGGCTGCGCCGCCTCTCCTCCTTGACTTCGCTGCGCCGGTCACCCCGGTCGCCGATGACCTCGTTGGCA
>NZ_JBFXCD010000002.1:0-371083 GCF_050182545.1 Hydrogenophaga sp.
GTGGCTGCTCGGCGGCCTGTACGTCGCGGTGCTGCTGGCGCTGGCGCTGGGCAGCGTCAGCGGCGTGTGGGCCTTTCCCGCCATCTGGCCGCAGTCCTGGACGCTGGCGGCCTGGCATCAGGTGGCCAGCAGCAGCACGACCACCGTGACCACGCTGTGGCTCGCGGCGGGCAGCAGCGCCATCGCACTGGTCTGGAGCGTGGCCTGGCTGGAGCTCGCCCCGCGCCGCTGGGACGAGGCCCTGCGCCCCCTGCTCTACCTGCCGCTGGTGCTGCCCGCCGTGTTGTGGGTGGTGGGCCTGTACGCCGTGGGCCTGCGCTTGCGGCTGGAAGGCCAGGCCCTGGGCGTGCTGCTCGCACACACGCTCATGGTGCTGCCCTATGTGCTGCTGGCGCTCAGTCCGGCCTACCTGGGTTTCGACGCGCGCTACGCCCAGCTCAATGCCAGCCTGGGCCACGGCGCCTGGCGCTTTCTGTGGCGCGTGAAATGGCCACTGTTGCGGCGCTCGCTGGCATCGGCCGCGGCCGTGGGCTTCGCCGTCAGCGTGGCACAGTACCTGCCCACGCTCTACCTGGGCGCGGGCCGCTACGCCAGCGTGACCACCGAAGCCGTCACACTCGCATCGGGCGGCCAGCGATCGCTCACCAGCGCCTATGCCGGCCTGCAGATCCTGCTGCCGGTGCTGGCCTTCGCGCTGGCGGCCTGGGTGGGCCGGCCCCGCCGTTTCAGACGCAACCCCGCATGACGCTTGCCATTCACATCCACCGCCTGGCCACGCGCGACCACACGCTGGTGCAGGACCTGCGCTTCGAGGTCGCGCCGGGGCAGATCCTCACGCTCATGGGTCCCAGCGGCTGCGGCAAGAGCTCGGTGCTCGCGGCCATCGCGGGCACGCTCGACCACGAGGCCCTGCAGTGCGAAAGCTCGGTCCGGCTGGATGGGCAGGCGCTCGATGCCCTGCCCACGGCCGCGCGCGGCATCGGCCTGCTGTTTCAAGAGGACCTGCTGTTCGCCCACATGACCGTGGCCGAGAACCTGCTGTTCGCCGTGCCGGCGGGGCCGAAGCGCGATCGGCTGGATGCGGTGGAGCGCGCGCTGAGCGAAGCCGGGCTGGCCGGCTTCGGCGCGCGCGATCCGGCCACGCTCTCGGGCGGGCAGCGCGCGCGCATCGCGCTCATGCGTGCCCTGCTCGCACACCCGCGCGTGCTGCTGCTCGACGAACCCTTCTCGCGGCTGGACGCGGCCCTGCGCGACCAGTTCCGCGCCTTCGTGTTCGAGCACCTGCGCGCGCGCCGCATGCCCGCCGTGCTGGTGACGCACGACGCGGCCGACATCGCCGACCCGGCACTCGTGATCGAGCTCGGCCATGCTCGATAGCGCGCTGCAAAAACGGCTCAGGCCGCTGCTGGCCCACGCCGCCCGCAGCCTGGTGCGCCTGGGCATCGGCGCGGACGCGCTGAGCTTCATCGGCTTCGGCATCGGCATGGGTGCGGCGCTGTCGATCGCGCTGGGCCATTTCCTCACCGGCCTGGGGCTGCTGCTGCTCTCACGCCTGTTTGACGGGCTCGACGGCGCGGTGGCGCGCGCCACCACGCCCACCGACCGCGGCGGCTTTCTCGACATCACGCTCGACTTCCTCTTCTACGCCTCGATACCGCTGGCCTTCGCGCTGGCCGACCCTGCCGCCAACGCCCTGCCTGCGGCCGTGCTACTGGCCAGCTTCATCGGCACGGGGAGCAGCTTTCTCGCCTTCGCCATCGTCGCGGCGCAACGCGACCTGCACTCCACCGCATTCCCGAACAAGAGCTTCTACTTTCTGGGGGGCCTGACCGAAGCCACCGAAACCATCGCCGCCTTCGCCGCCATGTGCCTGTGGCCGCGCTGGTTCCCGCACATCGCCTACGGCTTCGCGGCCCTGTGCGCCATCAGCACCGTGCTGCGCATCGCCTGGGGTTACCGCCGGTTCCGCTGAACGCGCCTCCCTATACTTTGCGCACCATGCACCTCCACGCGCCCACCCCATGAGCCCCGCCACCGCCTGGCTCGAAGCCGCCTTCCTGGGCCTGATCCAGGGCCTGACCGAATTCCTCCCCATCTCCTCCAGCGCGCACCTGCGCATCATCGGCCCGCTGCTGCCCTCGGGCGGCGACCCCGGCGCGGCCTTCACCGCCATCACCCAGATTGGCACCGAGGCCGCGGTGCTGCTGTACTTCCGGCACGACATCGTGCGCATCTTCCTGGCCTGGTGGGCCTCGCTCACGCAACCGGCCATGCGGCAGAACCCGGACGCGCGCATGGGCTGGCTGATCATCATCGGCTCGCTGCCCATCGTGGTGCTGGGCCTGCTGTTCAAGGACGCGATCGAAGGCTCGCTGCGCAACCTCTACATCACGGCCACCATGCTGATCGTGTTCGCGCTCATCCTGGGTGCGGCCGACCGCCATGGTCGGCGCGAGCGCACGCTCGACAAGCTCAGCTGGGGCCACGGCCTGCTGTTCGGCCTGGCCCAGGCCATGGCGCTGATCCCGGGCGTCTCGCGCTCGGGCGGCACGATCACGGCCGGACTGCTCATGGGCTACACGCGCGAGGCCGCGGCGCGCTACTCCTTCCTGCTGGCCATTCCAGCGGTGATGGGCTCAGGCTTCTACCAGCTGTTTCGCAGCTGGCAGCACGGCAGCCCCGTGGCGCCGGGCCCCACCGCCCTGGCCACATTGATCGCCTTTGGCGTGGGCTACGGCGTGATCGTCGTCTTTCTCAAGCTGGTGTCCACGCGCGGCTACATGGCCTTCGTCTACTACCGCATCGCGCTGGGCCTGCTGGTGTTCGCGCTACTGGGCGCGGGCGTGCTGAGCGCGCATTGAACCCGTCAAACGGCGGCTTCTGGACGAAACGTTGGTAAGGCGAATTGCTCAACAGACTGAGATAAATCACTCAACGCATTGAGTAAATTCACCAGCCCCTTTTTTCCACCGCGCCCAGTCGGCCGGTTCGTCCACATCCCACAGGGTCGTCAGTTCCTGCCATGACGCGCCCGCGGCGCGCAGGCGCTCGCGTGTCTGCGCCAGCACCTGCGGCGTGCTCCAGTCCACGCCGCTGAACACCGCCGGCAGCGGCCGGCGCAGGCCGATGAGCACGTAGCCGCCGTCCTCGGCGGGGATCAGCACCGCGTCCTGCGTGTGCAGCGCATCGGCGGCCTGCTGCAGGTGGTCGGCCGTGAGCACCGGGCAGTCGGTGCCGACGATCAGCAGCGGTGTGCGTGGCGCGCGGGCGAAGTGCGCGCGCATCGCCGCGGCCATGCGCTGGCCGATGTCGCCCTCGGACTGGTCCACCGCTTCCACGCCGTGGCGCCGCCGCAGCGCGCGAAAGAAGCGGTGGCCTGCGCCGGGCGCGCACCAGAGCGTGACCGGCCCAGTGCCGGCGGCGCGCGCGGTGCCGATCGTGCGCAGCGCAAAGGCGCGCTGCGCACGCGCCGCGCCCGCGGCCCCCAGCGCCGGAATGAGTCGGGTCTTGGCCAGGCCGGGTACGGGTGCCTTGGCCAGAACGGCCACCGCCGCCGGTGCGCGGGCGGTGTAGCCATAGCGCCTTGCCAGCGCGTGCGCGTCGGCGCCCAGCGCGAATGCCGCGCGCAGCCGCCACATCAGCAGCACCGTGCGCCAGAAGCCGTGCCGGTCCCAGCGCCGGCCCGAGGTGGTCACCGGCTCGCGCAGGCAGGCCGGTGGCCCGATGTGCTTCAGGCGCCGGCTCAGGTCGATGTCTTCCATCAGCGGCAGCGGTGCGAAGCCCCCCAGCGACTCGAAGACACGCCGCCGCACGAACAGGGCCTGGTCCCCGGTGGCGATGCCGCTCCAGCGCGAGCGCAGGTTCATGAGCGCGGCCACCATGGGCAGCAGGGCATGGCGGCCTTCGATGCGCACGTCGAAGCGGCCCCAGGCGCGGCCGGCCGCCAACGCCTGCGCGATCAGCCAGTCCGACTCGGGCGGCAATTGCGTGTCGGCGTGCAGAAACAGCAGCACATCGCCCGTGGCTGCGCAGGCCCCCGCGTTGAGTTGGGTGGCGCGGCCGCGCGGGGCGCGCAGCACCCGGTCGGCATGGGCCCGTGCGATGTCCGCCGTGCCGTCGCCACTGCCGCCATCGACCACCAGCAGTTCGGCGCCGCGCGCGCGCAGCGGCGCCAGCGCCTGCAGGCGCGCGGCCAGTGTGTCCGCTTCGTCCAGCACGGGCATCACGATGGACAGGCGCGTCATTGGGCCAGCTTCGCCCTGCGGGCTGCGGTGCGCGCTGGCCTGGGAACGGCCCGGCGCTGCGCTCATGGTTTGCCCATGAGCGGTTCGAGCGTGGCGAACTCGTCGCGCACCCGGGACACCACGGCCAGGCTGAGGTAGTGATCGACGCGCTCGCGCACGTGCGCCACGAGGGCGGCCTCGCTGTGCTCGCCCGACCAGTCCTCGCCATGCGCGGTGCCGCGCGCGGGCGCGCCCGATGTGACGCGCCACTTGGCGCACCAGGTCACGGACCACAGCCACATCGCGCGGCGCAGCGGCAGGTGCCAGGCCTGCGCCTCGTCGGCCAGCGCGCCCGCGGCGCGGGCCCAGGCCGCGTAGAACACCATCACCTGCGCGGGCGTGAGTTCGGCCCGCGTCTCCAGGTCCCAGGTGGTGGAGGTGTAGAGCGTGGCGTGCGCCAGGTCCAGGCCGGGGTAGCCATAGCGGCACTTCTCCAGATCCACCAGCATGGCGCGCCCATCGGCCTGCACGATGAAATTGCCCGGGTGGCCGTCGAAGGCGATCAGGCGGCGCGCCGGGCGGTCAGTGCGATCGGCGAGCGATTGCAGGCGCTGCCGCTCGATGTCGATGGCGCGCGCCACCCGGGGTGCCAGGCCTGCGGGCGCCAGGTAACGCGCCTGCGCCGCGATCTCGTCGACCAGCGCACGCAACGGGTCGGGATCGTCGCGCAGGGGCGCGCGCAGCGCGGCTTCGGGCAGTGGCAGTTGGTGCAGTGAGGCCAGTGCTTCGGCAATGGCGTCCAGATCGTCGGGCAGCGACGCGGGCCGACCGAGGATCTCGTCGACCAGCAGGGCGCCGCGCGGCAGGGCCTGCGAAGGTGGCAGCCAGCCGCGCAGCGCCGGGGTGTGCCCGCCTGCGGCGGCGCGCTCGAAACAGGTCATCTGGTAGGCCAGGTTGTCCGCCGCGCCCAGGTCCATCTGGCTCTGCTTGGGAATGCGCGCGAGCAGCCCGCTGCCCACCAGGCGCACATGGTCGTGTGCCAGCCCCTTGTCGCGCAGCGGCGCGAGCACGCCCTGTGCGCCAGCGTGGCCTTCGAGCAGCAAGGCCTGGCGCAGTCGCGTGGCGATGTCGTCCGTCGCGCTCAAGGGCGTCGCCCCTGTGGGAACGTCATCGATGTAAGAATGGCTGCGGCCTGGCGACCCATGGGCAGGCTTCTGATCGGATCCATCGTGAACATTCGCAAAATCCTGCTGCTCCTGGTGGTGGTGCTGGGCATCTCGGCCTTCTTCGCTTTCGATCTGGGCCGCTTCCTGAGCCTGGACTATCTCAAACAAAGCCAGGCCGCGTTCGCCGAAGTGCAGGCCCGCGCACCGCTGCAGGTGGCACTGGCCTATTTTGCGATCTATGTGGCCACCACCGCGCTGTCGCTGCCCGGTGCGACCATCATCACCCTGGCCGGCGGCGCCCTCTTCGGGCTGCTCTGGGGCACGGTGCTGGTGTCGTTCGCCTCCAGCATCGGCGCCACGCTGGCCTTCCTGGTCTCGCGCTTCGTGCTGCGCGGCAGCGTCGAGGCGCGCTTCGGCACGCGCCTGGCGGAGATCAACCGGGGCATCGAGAGGGACGGCGCCTTCTACCTGTTCACGCTGCGCCTCATTCCTGTCGTGCCGTTCTTCGTCATCAACCTGGTGATGGGCCTGACAGCGATGAAGGCGCGCACCTTTTACTGGGTGAGCCAGCTCGGCATGCTGGCGGGCACGCTGGTGTACGTCAACGCCGGCACCCAGCTGGGCCGGCTCGAATCGCTCCAGGGCATCCTCAGCCCCGCACTGATCGGCTCCTTCGTGCTGCTGGGCCTGTTCCCGCTGATCGCGCGCCGGATCGTCGCGGCCGTGCGCAAGCGCCAGGTGTATGCACGCTGGAAGCACGTACGCCCGGCGCGCTTCGACCGCAACCTGATCGTGATCGGCGCGGGCGCGGGCGGCCTGGTCTCGGCCTACATCGCGGCCACCGTGAAGGCGAAGGTCACGCTGGTCGAAGCCCACAAGATGGGGGGCGACTGCCTGAACTATGGCTGCGTGCCGAGCAAGGCCCTGATCAAGAGCGCCACGCTGGCCCACCAGATGCGCCACGGCTCGACCTACGGCCTGGGTGACGCCACACCGGCCTTCAGCTTCAAGGCGGTGATGCAGCGCATCCAGGCCGTGATCCGCGCGATCGAGCCGCACGACAGCGTCGAGCGTTACACCGGCCTGGGTGTCGAGGTGCTGCAGGGCCACGCCAAACTCACCAGCCCCTGGACGGTGGAGATCGCGCTCCACAGCGGCGGCACGCAGACCTTGACCGCGCGCGGCATCGTCATCGCCGCTGGCGCTCGCCCCTTCGTGCCGCCGCTGCCCGGCCTCGAAGACAGCGGCTACGTGACCAGCGACACGATGTGGGAGAAGTTCGCCGAACGCGACGAGTTGCCCCGGCGCCTCGTGGTGCTGGGCGGCGGCCCGATCGGCTGCGAGCTGGCACAGGCCTTTGCGCGCCTGGGCTCGCAGGTGACGCAGGTGGAGATGGCGCCGCGCATCATGCTGCGCGAGGACGAGGAGGTGAGCGAACTCGCGCGCCGTGCCTTGCAGGCCGACGGCGTGGACGTGCGCACCGGCCACAAGGCGCTGCGCTGCGAAAGGGTCGACGGCGAGAAACTGCTGGTGGTGGAGCACGCCGGCGCCGAGCAGCGCATTGCCTTCGACGAGCTGATCTGCGCCGTGGGCCGCAGCGCGCGCCTGAGCGGCTACGGACTGGAGGAACTCGGCATCCCGAGCGGCAAGACCATCGAGACCAACGAATACCTGCAGACGCTCTACCCCAACATCTACGCCGCCGGCGACGTGGCCGGGCCCTACCAGTTCACCCACGTGGCGGCGCACCAGGCGTGGTACGCGGCGGTCAACGCGCTGTTCGGCGACCTGCGCCTGTTCAAGGCCGACTACCGCGTCATCCCCTGGGCCACGTTCATCGACCCCGAGGTCGCACGCGTGGGCCTCAACGAACAGGAAGCGAAGGAACGCGGCATCGCCGTGGAGGTCACGAAGTACGGCATCGACGACCTGGACCGCGCGATCGCCGACAGCGAGGCGCATGGCTTCGTGAAGGTGCTCACCCCGCCAGGCAAGGACACCATCCTGGGCGTGACCATCGTCGGCAGCCACGCTGCGGACCTGCTGGCCGAATACGTGCTGGCCATGAAACACGGCCTGGGTCTGAACAAGATGCTGGGCACCATCCACACGTACCCCACGATGGCAGAAGCCAACAAATACGCCGCCGGCGAATGGAAGCGCGCGCACGCGCCACAGCAGTTGCTGGCCTGGCTGGGCAGGTTTCACGACTGGCGGCGCGGATGATCGGCCTGCGCTCGATCCTTTGTGCGCTGGGGGCCGGCATCGCGCTGCCGCTGGCGGCGCAGACCGCGTCACCTTTGCCACCCCTGCTGCAAGACGACGGAGCCCTGCACCCCGACTGGCGCTTCGTCGGCTTCCCCAAGCAGAAAGCCGATCTGCCGCCCACGCGCTTCGAGGCCGGCCGCGTGGGCGGCGTGCCCGCGGTGCAGGTGATCACGCGCTCCAGCTACGGCACGCTGGTGCACGAGGTGGCGGGCACGGCAGCGGCCCGGCTGCAATGGCGCTGGCGACTCGACGAGCCGCTCACCGGTGGCACCGCGCCGGCCGACATCCTCACCAAGGCCGGTGACGACGCGGCGCTCAAGGTCTGCGTGATGTTCGACCACCCGCTTGATCGCGTGCCCTTTCTGGAGCGCACGCTGCTGCGCATCGCGCGCGGCGTGAGCGGCGAGACCCTGCCCGCAGCCACCGTGTGCTACGTGTGGGACAGCACCCACCCCGCCCTCACGCAGGGCGCCAACCCCTACACCCGCCGCGTGCGCTTCATCAGCCTGCAGGGTCGCGGTGCTCCACTGGCGCGCTGGGTCAACGAATCGCGCGACGTGGCCCGCGACTTCATCGACCTGTTCGCGGACGAACTGCCCGAAGGCCGGGCCACGCCGGTGCGCGACGCGCCGCCGGTCACGCGCGTGCTGCTGGGCGCCGACAGCGACAACACCGCCAGCACCAGCAGCGGCTGGGTGGCCGATCTGCGCTGGGCCTCGGGCGCGCCTTGACACACCCCGTAACATCGGGGCCCATGCAACACCACGGCATCCAGAAGCTCCTGCTGCTCGGCGCCGGCCACGCCCACCTGCAGGTGCTGGCCCACCTGGCCGACCACCACCCCGCCGATCTGGACGTGACCGTGCTCACGCCCTACCCGCACCAGGTCTACAGCGGCATGACGCCAGGCTACGTGGCGGGGCGCTACACAGAGGACGAAGGCCGCGTACCGCTGGAGCCGCTGCTGCGCGCGACGGGCGCGCGCTGGGTGCAGGGCCGTTGCGACGGCATCGACACCGCCGCGCAGACCGTGCGGGTCGCTGCGGTGCAGGGTGCACCAGACACACCCGCCACGCTGCCCTACAACCTGCTCTCCATCGACACCGGCGCCGTGCTCGACCGCACGCGTCTGGAGGACGAAATGCCCGGCGCGGCCACGCACGCCCTGCCGATCCGGCCGATCGAGGCCTTCACCGCGCTGTGGCCGCAGGTGATGGCGCTGGCGCAGCGCCAGGCCGTGTCGCTGGCGGTGGTGGGCGCGGGCGCCGGTGGCATCGAGCTGGTGTTCGCGGCTGAACAGGCGCTGCGCCTGCACGGCCAGCCGGGCGCGCGCTTCACGCTCGTCACCGGTGGGCCCGAGGTGGCCGACAACTACAGCCCGGGCGTGCAGCGGCGCGCGCTGCGCCAGCTCAGGCGGCGCGGCATCACCGTGCTGCGCGAAGCCTGCACCGGCATCAGCGAAGGCGAGGTGCACCTGGGCAACGGCGCGCGCCTGGCCTGCGATGTGCCGCTGCTGGCCATCGGCACGCACGCGCCCGCCTGGCTGCAGGGCAGCGGGCTGGCCCTGAGCGACAGCGGGCATGTGCTGGTGAACGCCTGCCAGCAGAGCACCAGCCACGCCAACGTGTTCGCCGCCGGCGACGTGTGCAGCCGCATCGACCAGCCGCACGCACGCAGCGGCGTGTACGCGGTGCGCGCGGGCCCGCCGCTGGCGCACAACCTGCTCGCCGCGCATGGTGGCCAGGCGCTGCGGCCGCACCACCCGCCCCGCCACACCCTCAACCTGCTGTCCTGCGGCACCGGGCATGCCATCGCCAGCTACGGCCCGCTGCACGCCGAAGGCGCCTGGGCGTGGTGGTGGAAGGACCGGATCGACCGCGCGTTTGTGACCCGTTACCGGCGAGCCTGAGGCCAGCGACGTCGGTGGCTAAACTCGGGGGGGTATCAAACCTCCGTCCGAACACCATGACCGACCTGCGCCACACCCTCCTGCTCGCCAGCCTCGTGTTCTGCGGTGGCGCCATGGCGCAGGCACCAGCCGCAAACGCCACCAGCAAGTTCCACCCCTGGCAGGCCGCGGCGCCGCGCCTGACCGCCGAGGCCTACTTCACCAACCTCGAAGACGGCGACAAGATCGAGACACCCTATGTGCTCAAGTTCGGTCTCTCCGGCGGCTGGGGCCTGGCGCCCATTGCGCAGCCAGGCGGGCGCAAGAGCGGCCACCACCACCTGCTGGTCAACCGCGACCTGCCGCTGAACTTCAAGGAAGCGCTGCCTTTCAACGACCAGTACATCCACTTCGGCAAGGGCCAGATGGAGACGGTGCTCACGCTCGAGCCCGGCACCTACACGCTGCGCATGCTGCTGGCCGACCAGAACCACCTGCCGCACTTCGTCTACAGCAAGCCGGCCACGATCACCGTGACGAAGAAGAACCCGACCGACCCCAAGACGCTGTCGGTCAAGGGCGTGGGCATGATGGTGGATGGGCCCGTGGTCAGGAACCCGTTTCGCGTGCAGTTCCATGCCTCGGCGCTCAACGTGGCACACCGCTCGCAGCGCCTGCCCGACACCGGCCACTTCCGCCTGACCGTCACGCCCGCCAGCGGCGCCCCGGCGGTGATGGAATTCGACGATGGCCAGACCGAAGTCTGGCTCGCGCCCCCGGCCGGCAGCTACAGCCTCAAGCTCGAATTGCTGGACAACACCGCCGCCGGCAAGCTGCTCACGGAGCCCGCCACGGCCAGCGTGCGCGTGCAGTAGGGAGTCTTGAACCGCTACCTGGGTGTCAGGGTCACGTTGTATTGCCCTTGGGGGCCTTTGAGAGTTCCCTCAAATCCCGCACCAGAGGGCTTGAGATCAAAGGTGCGACCACATGTCGGCAGGCTCAGGTCTTTTGACGCATCCAGCAGCACCCGGCCTTCGGGGGTGACGACGCCGATCATCGGAAACGGCCGGCGACAAATGCTCGTGGCCTTGTAGAAATGGCTCGTGCCCGAGAAGGTGTTTCCCTCCACCTTGTCGATCGTGATGAGGAAAGCAAAATCGCCGTTCCTGGCATCGACATCGCCGCGGTATTCGCCCATCTTGACCAATCCTGCCGTTGATTCGGCCTGGGAAGCGAAGGACACGAAGCCAAGGGCAAGGGCCAACATGGGCGCACGGTGTTTGGACATGGTCGATTCCGTTGGTGGGAGAAAAGGCCCGCCGTCCCATACGGCAGCCCGAACAAGAGACGCGTGCGATGACCTTCATATCCTGCGGATGCCGCCAGCGGAACTCGGACAAACACCTACCGCGAGTCGGATAGTTCACCGCTCTTGCCTGACAAGCGCAGCTAGCATGCGATGGCGGAATGTCCCGCTGCTGGAAGGACCCCCCAATGAACTCCCATCGACGTCTGAGTCTGTTTGGCGTGTTGGCAATACTCGGCGGAATTTCCGCGTGTGCTGCTCCAGGTTCCGGTGCCAACTGGACATGCAGCGCCAACGGACTGATCACTTCCCGCTACGACGGCTCCGGGCAGGCCTATGTGCATCTCTCGGGTTTCACCAGCGGAGGGCACTATCCCGTGAAACTGAATGAAGCCAAGACCGAGGCTTCCGGTGTCACAGCCAATGGCACCCCCTTCACGTGCAAGAAAGCCTGACGGCATGCCGCAAGTGGAAACACGGATGCGGGCCGGCGCAGTCGTGATCGCATGGGCCTTCGCCCTTGGAGCAGGCGACGCACAGTCGCAGCCATGCTCCACGCCACTGCCGTCGGATGTCATCGTGGCCACGCCCTCGGCGACGGATGGCCCTCAGGCGTTTCTCGGCGTGTGGGGCGATGGCCAGTGGCAGGGCGTCCTGTGCCACACGCTCGTGGTGGAGACCCTGTCTGACGACAACTCCGTTGTGGCCGTGTACAGCCATGGCGCCTACCCGGGATGGAACATCAGGGCCCCCGGGTTCGTTCGTGTCCCCGGCCAGGTCAGGGACGACACGCTGCATATCGCCTTTCCCAACGGGTCTGCACGTGTCGAGTACCGGATTGTCGACGGCAAGCTGCAGGGTCGCTACATCACGCGAAGCAACGTCGCCACCGCCGTGCTCACGCGGAAGTAGCACTGCATCTACCCGCGAGCCGGCCTCAGCAGCCGAGCTGGTCGGCCAGGTCCAGAAAATCGCGCGCGTGCAGCGTGTTGGCCGCATCGGGTGACACGTCCTTGGGCCGCGCGGCGCCGAACTCCAGCGGGCGCTCCACGTAGGCGGTGGACAGGCCGCAGGCACGCGCCGCGGCCAGATCGTCCTGGTGCGCGGCCACCAGCATCACTTGCGCGGGCGGCACGCGAAACACCTCGGCCACGCCGAGGTAGGTGCGCGGGTCGGGTTTGTAGGCGCGGAACACCTCGGCCGAGAGCACGCAGTCCCAGGGCAGTCCGGCACGCTTGGCCATGTTGGTGAGCAGGCCGAGGTTGCCGTTGGACAGGCTGCACAGCGTGTGGCGGGTTTTCAGGCGGGTGAGCCCCTGCACCGTGTCGGGCCAGGGGTCGAGCCGGTGCCACACGCGGTTGAGGTGATCGCGCGCGGCCTCGTCCAGGTGCGCCAGGCCAAAGCGCGGCAGCAGCCCGTCGAGGATCAGGCGGTGCAGGTCGTCGATCAGCGTCCAGCCCAGTTCACCGGACCGCACACGCTGCATGGCGGGCTGGTAGCCCTCGCGCCAGGCGAGCGCGAAGGCGTCGGCATCCACCTGCGGGTACAGCGCCCGCACCTCGCGCACGATGCTGCCGTGCCAGTCGACCACGGTGCCGAAGACGTCGAAGGCGAGGATGGGGGTCGGGGTTCGGGGCATGGCGGGTGGTCAGTGCGTGGGTGTGCAAATTCAAGAAAAAATCTTGAACTTGCAGAAAATGCCTCAGGCCTGGCGCAAGGCGGTCACTTCGATTTCGATCTTCATGCGCGGGTCGAGCAGGCCGGCCGAGATCATCATGGCCGCCGGGCGCGCCCGGCCCAGGTGCTGGCGCAGCACCGGCCAGCACGCCTCGAACAGCGAGGCATCGGGCAGCACGTAGGTCACGCGCACCACGTCGTCCAGCGTCGCGCCCGCTTCGCGCAATGCGGCGGCGATGTTCTGGAAACACTGCTCGGCCTGCGCCACCACGTCGTCGGAAATCGTCATGCTTGCGTAGTCGAAGCCGGTGGTGCCCGAGACGAACACCCAGTCGCCCGCGACCACGGCGCGCGAATAGCCGATCTGTTCTTCAAACGGAGAACCGGAGCTGATGAGCGTGCGGGTCATGCGGTCTTTCTGAATCAGTCCACCAGCAGCCGCGCGCCATCGGCGCCCGCCGCCACGATCTCGCCGATGTCGGCCGCCGCGTCGAAGCCCTGCGCGCGGAATACGGCGAGCACGGCGTCCACCGCGTCGGGCGCGCAGGCCACCAGCAGGCCGCCGCTGGTCTGGGGGTCGCTCAACAGGGCCTGGTCCACCGGCTGCAGGCCCGCGCCCAGGCGCACCTCGTGGCCGTAGGCCGCCCAGTTTCGGCCCGAGGCACCGGTGACCATGCCGGCGGCGGCAAGGTCTCGCACGCCCTCGATCAGCGGCACGCGCGCCAGCTCGATGCGCACCGCCGCGTTCGCGCCGCGCGCCATCTCCAGCACATGACCGGCCAGGCCGAAGCCGGTGACGTCGGTGAGCGCGTGCACGCCGTCGAGCGCGGCCAGCGCCGGCCCGGGCGTGTTGAGCTTCGTGGTGTTCGCGATCATCTGCGCGTAGCCCGCAGGCGGCAGCGCGTCCTTCTTGAGCGCGGCCGAGAGCACGCCCACGCCCAGCGGCTTGCCCAGGATCAGGCGGTCGCCCACCTGCGCGTCGGCGTTGCGCTTGACGCGCCCGGGATGCATGAGCCCAAGCGCGACCAAGCCATAGATGGGCTCGACCGAATCGATGGTGTGGCCGCCCGCGATCGGGATGCCGGCCTCGCGGCACACGCTCTGGCCACCGGCCAGGATCTGGCCGATGGTCTCGGTGGAGAGCACGTTGATCGGCATGCCCACCAGCGCCAGCGCCATGATGGGCGTGCCGCCCATGGCGTAGACGTCGCTGATCGCGTTGGTCGCGGCGATGCGCCCGAAATCGAACGGGTCGTCCACGATGGGCATGAAGAAGTCGGTGGTGGCGATCAGCGCCTGCTCGTCGTTGAGCCGGTACACGGCCGCGTCGTCGGCGGTTTCGATGCCCACCATCAGCTCGGGCGGGATGGGCATGGCACTGGTGCCGCGCAGGATCTCGCTGAGCACGCCGGGGGCGATCTTGCAGCCGCAGCCACCACCGTGCGAGAGGCTGGTCAGGCGCGGCCGGGCGGCGCTGGATGTCAGAGGTGCGTTCATGGTCGGATGGGGTCGGAGGTGCGCGGGGCGGTCGCGCCGGCCCGCCATTGTGCGGCAGGGTTCAGGCCGGCGCCCAGAACACGCTGAACCAGCCCTTCGCATCGGTCCAGTGCCGGGCCGGGCCGAAGCCGGCTTCGCACAGCAGCGCCTCGAAGTCGGCAGGCTCCCACTTGCAGGAGCTCTCGGTGTGGATGCGCTCGCCATCGGCAAACACCCGCGCGCCACCGGGCCAGCGCACGGTCTGCGCGCCGCGCGCCTGCAGGTGCATTTCCACCCGCGATTCGTCGGCGTTGTACAGGCCCACGTGCTGCCAGGCGGCGGGCGCGAAATCGGAGCCCAGCACCCGGTTGACGTGCAGCAGCAGGTTGCGGTTGAAGGCGGCGGTGACACCCAGCGCGTCGTCGTAGGCGGGTTCGAGCACGGCGCGCGGCTTGACGCGGTCCACGCCAATCAGCAGCCCACCACCGGCGCCACCGGCCTCGCACACAGCGTGCACCTGGCGCAGCAACAGCAGGGCCTCGTCGGGCGTGAAGTTGCCGATGCTCGAGCCAGGGTAGAACACCAGGCGCGGCTGCTCGGCGAGCGCGCGCTCGCCGAGCCACGCGGTGGCCTCGCGGCCCAGCGCGAAGCGCGCCGAGAAGTCCATGCCCAGGCCGAGCATGGGCAGTTCCGGGTGGCGCTGCTGCAGGGCCGCGAGCGTGTCGCGCAGGTAGTCGACCGAGATGTCCACCGGCACATAGGCCGAGGGCTGCAGCACCGGGAACAGGCGCGCGGCCTTGGCGCAACTGCCCGCGCCCAGGTCGATCATCACCGCGCCGTCGGGCGCGTGGCGCGCGATGTCGGCCCGGTGCTGCGCGAGCACGGCCGCCTCGGTGCGCGTGGGGTAGTACTCGGGCAACTCGGTGATGGCATCGAACAGGCGCGAGCCGAGCGCGTCGTAAAGAAACTTCGGCGCGATGCGCGCGGGCACGTCCAGCAGGCCATCGATCAATTCGGGTCCGGCCTCGCCGGCCTGCACCCGGTGCAGCTGGACGAAGTGCGGCGTCAGGTCGGTGTATCGCATGAATGTCTCCATTCGCCGCAGGCGGCGCGGGGGTGGTTCATTTCGCCAGGCGCAAGCCGCTGAACTGCCAGCGCGCGTCGGTGGGGAAGAAGTTGCGGTAGCTCGCGCGGATGTGCGAGGCCGGCGTGGCGCAGGAGCCGCCGCGCAGCACCATCTGGTTGATCATGAACTTGCCGTTGTATTCGCCCACGGCACCTTCGGCGGGCTGGTAGCCGGGGTAGGCGCTGTAGCTGCTGCGCGTCCATTCCCACACGTCGCCGTACATCTGCAGCAGGCCCCCGCCGGCCGCGGACGCGGGCAGCGGGTGCAGCGCATTGCCGTCCTGCAGGTTGCCGCGCACGGGCAGCGGCGCGGCCGCGGCCTCCCACTCGGCTTCGGTGGGCAGGCGCGCACCGGCCCATTCGGCGTGCGTGGCGCCGGCCCAGCGCGCGAAGGCGTCGGCCTCGAAATGGCTGATGTGCGTCACCGGCGTGTGCGGGTCCAGCGGCACCTCGCCGTGCAGCGTGAACACGGTGGGCCGCGCGGCCGCGTCGTCAACCGGCAGCGTCCAGTACAGGGGCGCGCGCACGCCATGGGCGCGCACCCAGTCCCAGCCGGCGGCCAGCCACCAGCGCGGCTCGTCGTAGCCACCGTCCTGCACGAACGCCCACCACTCGCCATGGGTCACCAGCCGGTTCATCAGCGCGTAGGGCTCCAGCCATTCGCGGTGGCGCGGCAGCTCGTTGTCGAACGCGAAGCCCTCGCCCGCGTGGCCGGTCTCCACCAGCCCGCCGGCTTGTTCCACCCAGCGCGGCGCGGTCGCCGTCACCGACACCAGCGGCCAGTGGCGCCGGTAGGCCGGGCGAAGCGGGTTGATGGACAGCAGGTGCTTCACGTCGGTGAGCAGCAGTTCCTGGTGCTGCTGCTCGTGGTGCAGGCCGAGCTCGATGAGGCGCAACGCCTCGTCGCTGTCGGTGTGCGCGATCAGCTGCGCGATGCGTTCGTCCACCTGCTCGCGCCAGCGCCACACGCTGGCCAGGTCAGGGCGCGTGATCAGGCCGCGCTGCGGGCGCGAGAACTGTTCGCCCACGCCGTTGTAGTAGCTGTTGAAGAGCACGCGGTACGCCGGGTCGAAGGGCGCGAAGCCGGGTTCGAAGCGTTCCAGCACGAAGGTCTCGAAGAACCAGGTGACGTGCGCCAGGTGCCACTTGGCCGGGCTCGCGTCGGGCATGGACTGGGCCTGGGCGTCCTCGGGCGAGAGCGGTGCGGCCAGCGCACGGCTGCGTTCGCGCACCGTGGCGTACTGCCGCACCAGCGCTTCACGCCCGGAATGTGGCTGCGGGCGCGACGGTGGCGCGGCGGGTCGAGGCTTGCGGTGCATGGAATCAACCTCCGGGTTGGAGCCGCAGCAGTTGCCCGTTGCGCGCATCGGTAAGCAGGTAGATGAAGCCGTCCGGGCCCTGGCGCACGTCGCGCACGCGCTGGCCGAGATCGGGCAACAGCTTTTCCTCGCGCAGCACGCGCGTACCGTCCAGCGTCAGGCGCGCGAGGTAGCGAAACTTGAGCGAACCCACCAGCAGCCGGCCCTGCCACTCCGGGCCGTAGCGTTCGCTGGTCACGAAGGCCATGCCCGCGGGCGCGATCGAGGGTGTCCAGTGGAGCAGCGGCTGCTCCATGCCGTCCTGCCGGGTGATGCCCTTGCCGATGGGGCCGCCGCCGTAGTTCTCGCCGTAGGTGATGACGGGCCAGCCATGGTTCCTGCCGGCGCCGGGCCGGTTGAGTTCGTCCCCCCCTTGAGGACCGTGTTCGGTGATCCACAGCGCGCCGTCGGGGCCGATGGTCGCGCCCTGCACATTGCGGTGGCCGAAGCTCCAGATTTCGGGCAGTGCGCCGGCGCGACCGACAAAGGGGTTGTCCGGGTGCGCGCTGCCGTCGGGCCGCACGCGCACCACCTTGCCGAGGTGGTTGTCCAGCGTCTGCGCATCAGCCATGCGGCTGTAGCGGTCGCCCAGCCCGAGGAACAGGCTGCCGTCGCCGGCCTGCGCGATACGGCAGCCGAAGTGCAGGCGGCTCGCCACCTTGGGCTTCTGGCTGAAGACCACGCGCACGTCCTCCAGCGCGGCGCGGTCGGCCGACAGGCGCGCCGAAGCCAGCGCGGTGGAATTGCCGCCCAGGCCGGGCTCGCTGTAGCAGAAGTGCAGCGTGCGGTTGCGCGCGAAGTCGCGGTCGGCCACCACGTCGAGCAGGCCACCCTGCCCCACCGCGTCCACCTCGGGCACGCCCCTGAGCGGGTCGCCCACGCGGCCGTCGGCTTCCACCACGCGCATGCGCCCGGGCCGCTCCGTCACGAGCATGCGGCCCTCGTCGAGGAAGGCCAGGCCCCAGGGGTTCTGCAGGCCCTGCGCCACCACTTCGGTGGAAACGGCGGGCGATTGCGCCTGCGCCGTGCCGACCAGCATTGCACAGGCGACGGCGAGCAAAGCCGATGGAGTGAAAGACAGGCGGGTCATGTCCAGGGGTGTTGCAGTGAATCGAACCGGGTTGGTGTGTGCACGTGGCGTGGGGTTCCCCGGGTCAGTCTGTTTCAACCCATCGGCCTTACACCGAACAGCCAGGCATGCGCCCAGAACACGAAGACCGCGTACAGCGCCAGGCCACCCACGAGCGCGATGGCATCGTTGACCGGACTACCCGGGAGCGCTGGCGCGATGCGCGACATGCCGGCCGCCGCGCGCCGCTTGACCGAGATGCGGTCGGCCACGGCCCACACGAGAAAACCGCCGAACAGCAGCACGTCGGCCAGCGTGCCATTGGCCAGCAGATGGGCCAGCGCCCACAGCTTGACTGAGAGCAGCATCGGGTGCTTCGCCGCGCGCTGGATGCGCCCGGGCAGGTAGGCCGCCAGCAACAGCACGAACACGGGCAGCAAGAGCAGCGCCGCGAGGTGGCGAAAGCCCGCGGGCGGGGTGTAGAGCAGCACCGGCGCCTGCCGCGCCAGGCCATAGCCCCAGACGATCAGCGCCAGGCCCGCGAAGGCCAGCAGGGAGTACAGCCCCTTCCAGGCCCCCTCACCCATGCGCTGTGCGAGCGCATCGCGCCCGCGCGGCGACACGATGGACACCGAGTGCACGCCCAGGAACAGCACCAGACCGACGATCAACCAGAGCATGAGGGCACCTCCCGCCCGTCCAGCCCCGGAACACCCGGCGACTGCTGAGGCATCGGCGCACTGTAGCGCGGGCTTGTGTCAGGGGTGCATGTGCGGGGCATTTCCCCGCGGGGCAATCGGCGGGCCCGCTCAGGCCGGCTGGGCGCGGCGCAGCCGTTCGCGGCTGTTCGAGAGGTGGGTGCGCATGGCCGCGCGCGCGGCCTCGGCGTCGCGCGCGCGAATCGCGTGGTAGATGTTCTGGTGCTCCAGGTGCACGCGCCGCAGGTAGGCCAGGCGGCCCTCGGGCGCGCTGCTCGCGGTGTTCAGGCGCGTGCGCGGAATGATCATCGTGCCCAGGTAGGTCATGAGGTCGGCGAAGTGGCGGTTGCCGGTGGCGCGCGCCACCTCCATGTGGAACTGGAAGTCCGATGGCACGGCGTCGGAGGATTCGGCGATCGAGCCCTCGAACGCGGCCAGTGCGGCGGCCATGTTCTGCAGGTGGCCATCTTCACGGCGCTGCGCGGCCAGGCCTGCGGCCTCGCACTCCAGGCTGATGCGCAGTTCCAGCAGCGAGATCACGTCGGCCACGGTGGCGAAATCCTCCGGCGCGATGCGGAAGTTGCTCTGCTCGGGCGGCGCCATCACAAAGGTGCCCACGCCGTGGCGCGTCTCCACCAGGCCCGAGGCCTGCAGGCGCGAGATGGCCTCGCGCACCACGGTGCGGCTGACCTCGAAGCGGTTCATCAGCTCGGATTCGGTGGGCAGCTTGTCGCCCGTCTGCAGGCGGCCTTCGCGCACGTCGGCGGCCAGGGTGTCGACGATTTCCGGCACCAGGCCGCGCGGGCGGCGCACCCGCGCTGGCGGGGCCGCGAGCGCCGTGTTTTCGTCTCCTAGGGTTTTCACGGGGAGCATGGTTTTTTCCTTGACACGCCTGGGCGGCGTTCACACAATTCGCGCAAGTTGTCAGACAACCGACAACAGACAACAAGCCTGGGCGCACTGTAGCAAACCGCTCGCGAAAGTCCAAGCCCTCCGCCACAAGCCGCACGCCCGACATGTCACACGCCATCGCGATCAAGACCCACCGCCGCCTCCTGCTCACCGGCGCCGCTGGCGGCCTGGGCACCGCCCTGCGCCCGCGCCTCAAACACAACTGCGAGGTGCTGCGCCTGTCCGACCTGGCCGACGTCGGCGCGGCCCAGGCGGGCGAGGAAGTGGTGCAGGCCGACCTGGCGAACGCGGACCAGGTCGACGCCATGGTGGCCGGCTGCGACGCCATCGTGCACCTGGGCGGCATCTCGGTGGAGGCGCCGTTCGCGGCCATCCTGCAGGCCAACATCGTGGGCGCCTACCACCTCTACGAAGCGGCCCGCCAGCACGGGGTGAAGCGCGTCGTGTTCGCCAGCTCCAACCACGTCACCGGCTTCTACAAGCAGAGCGAGACCATCCATGCCGACCACCCCGCGCGCCCGGACGGCTTCTATGGCCTGAGCAAGGCCTTTGGCGAAGACCTCGCGCGCCTGTACTTCGATCGCCACGGCATCGAGACCGCCTGCGTGCGCATCGGCTCTTCATTCCCTGAACCGAAGGACCGCCGCATGCTCGCCACCTGGCTGAGCTACGACGACCTGCACCGCCTCATCACCGCCTGCCTGAGCACGCCGGTGCTGGGCCACAGCATCGTCTTCGGCATGTCCGACAACGCCGTGACCTGGTGGGACAACAGCCGCGCGCGCCACATCGGCTTCGTGCCGAAAGACAGCTCCGATGTGTTCCGCGACGCGGTGTACGCGCGCACCAGCGCACCCGACCTGAGTGACCCGGCCGCCATCTACCAGGGCGGCGCCTTCGTCAAGGCCGGCCCGTTCTGAACACCATGAAGCCCACCGCCGAACTGGTGCTCGACGCGCGCAATGGCGTGGGCGAAAGCCCGGTCTGGGACGCGCGGCGCCAGTGCCTGTTCTGGGTCGACATCCCCGGCCGCGCACTGTGGTGCTGGAGCGCCGCGAGCGGCCGTGCGCGCCAGTGGGCCACGCCCGAGATGACCGGCTGCATCGCACTGGCCGCTGGCAGCGAGACCTTGCCGCACGGCCGCTGGGTCGCGCCCATGGAGACCGGCGTGGCCCTGCTCACGCCGAACGAGGACGGCTCGCTGGACCATGAAACGCTCTCCTCCGTGCAGCACCCGCAGCCCGGCATGCGCTTCAACGACGGCCGTTGCGACCGCCAGGGCCGCCTGCGCGCGGGCAGCATGGTGATGGACATGTCACTGGGCGCGGCCGCCGGCAGCGTCTACGCGCTCGACGGCGCGCAGCCGCGCGCGCTGCTCAACGGCTTCATCACCCCCAATGGCATGGCCTTCAGCCCCGATGGCGGCACCCTGTACCTCTCGGACTCGCACCCGGACGTGCAGGCCATCTGGGCCTTCGACTACGACACCGCCAGCGGCACGCCGCACAAGCGCCGCCTGTTCGTGGACATGAAACCCCTGCCCGGCCGGCCCGACGGCGCGGCCATGGACGAAGACGGTGGCTACTGGATCTGCGGCAACGACGCCGGCCTGGTGCACCGCTTCACGCCCGACGGCCGGCTCGACCGCTCGCTGGCCGTGCCGGTGAAGAAGCCCGCCATGTGCGCCTTCGGCGGCAGCGGGCTCGACACCTTGTTCGTCACCTCCATCCGGCCCGGCGGCGATCTCGCCGACCAGCCGCTGGCCGGTGGCGTCTTTGCACTGCGTCCAGGCGTGAGGGGCCTGGACGAACCGCGCTGCGTGCCCTGAGGCGGCGGCGCGGATTTTTCTTCACCTCGTCACTTCAACCACCCAACGGAGACACCATGAAGACCCCCCGCCGACTGATCCTGAGCCTGGCCATGGCCAGCCTGCTGCCCTTGAGCGCCCACGCCCAGAACATGGTGCTCAAGGCCCACGACACCCACCCCGCCGGCTACCCCACCGTGGCCGCCATGGAAAGCCTGGGCAAGAAGCTCGAGGCCGCCACCAATGGCCGCATCAAGCTGCAGATGTTCCCCGGCGCCGTGCTCGGCCAGGAAAAGGAAGCGGTGGAACAGACGCAGCTGGGCGCGATCCAGATCGCGCGCATTTCGCTTGGCGTGATCGGCCCCATCGTGCCCGAGGTCAACGTGTTCAACATGCCCTTCGTGTTCCGCGACGTGGCCCACATGCGCAAGGTGATCGACGGCGACGTCGGCGCCGACCTGCTCGACAAGGTCACCAACAGCTCCTCGCGCCTGGTCGCGCTGGGCTGGATGGACGGCGGCTCGCGCAGCCTGTACACGAAGAAGCCGGTGCGCAGCCCCGCCGACCTGCAGGGCCAGAAGATCCGCATGATGGGCAACCCGCTGTTCGTCGACACCATGAACGCCATGGGCGGCAACGGCATCTCCATGGCCTACGGCGAGGTGTTCACCTCGCTGCAGACGGGCGTGATCGACGGCGCGGAGAACAACCCGCCGAGCTACTTCACCGCCAACCACTACACCACGCCGGCCAAGTACTACGCGCAGACCCACCACCTGATCATTCCGGAGATCTTCGTGATGTCCAAGGTCACCTGGGACAAGCTCAGCGCGGCCGACCAGGCGCTGGTGAAGAAGCTCTCGCGCGAGGCGCAGCTGGAGCAGCGCGCGCTGTGGGACAAGAGCGTGGAGGAGTACACCGCCAAGCTCAAGGCCGCGGGCGTGCAGTTCATCAACGTCGACCAGAAGCCGTTCTACGACGCCACCGCGCCGGTGCGCGCCAAGTACGGCGCGGCGCTGACCGACCTGATGAAGCGCATCGACGCCGTGAAGTAAAGAGCTCCCTCCTGCGCCGCTTTGCGGCTTCCCCCCCGGTGGGGGAACGTGCCCTGTGGACCGGCGCAGCCGGATCCACGGGCACCCTGGACGAGGCCTCCGCCTCCGGCTGCATTGCGGTTTACCGCCGTTCGAATCTCTTGAGTGATCACCATGGCTGAAACGATCCACCGCGCGCTCGATGCCGTCTACCTGGCCTGCATCTGGGTGGCCGGCACCTGCATCTTCCTGATGTCGCTCATCATTCCCTGGGGCATCTTCACGCGCTACGTGCTGGGCACGGGTTCGCAATGGCCAGAGCCGATCTCGATCCTGCTCATGGTGGTCTTCACCTTCCTCGGCGCGGCGGCGAGCTACCGCGCCGGGGCCCACATCGCGGTGGTCATGCTCACCGAGCGCCTGCCGCAGGCGGCGCGCGGCGTGCTGGTCTTCGTGGTCCATGTGCTCATGCTGCTGGTCAGCCTCTTCATGGTCTATTACGGCGCCAAGCTGTGCATGGGCACCTGGGGCCAGTCCATCCCCGAGCTGCCCTGGCTGCCCGTGGGCCTGACCTACGTGCCGGTGCCGCTGGGCGGCTTCGTCACCCTGCTGTTCGTGCTGGAGTTCCTGCTCGGCGGTGACCAGAGCCAGCGCCGCGTGGTGCGCTACGACCTGCTGGACGACGCGCAGGAAGGGGCCGCCTGATGGACGCGTTCATCCTGCTCGGCAGCTTCTTCGTGCTGATGCTCATCGGCATGCCGGTGGCCTATGCACTCGGTCTTTCTGCCCTCATCGGCGCCTGGTGGATCGACATCCCGCTTGACGCGGTGATGATCGCCATCAGCAGCGGCGTCAACAAGTTCTCGCTGCTGGCCATTCCCTTCTTCGTGCTGGCCGGCGCCATCATGGCCGAGGGCGGCATGGCGCGCCGGCTGGTGGCTTTTGCCAACGTGCTGGTCGGCTTCATCCGCGGCGGCTTGTCGCTGGTCAACATCCTGGCCTCCACCTTCTTCGGCGCGATCTCCGGCTCGTCCATGGCCGACACGGCTTCCGTCGGCACGGTGCTGATTCCCGAGATGGAGAAAAAGGGCTACCCGCGCGAATTCGCCACCGCCGTGACGGTCAGCGGCTCGGTGCAGGCGATCCTGATTCCGCCCAGCCACAACGCGGTGATCTACTCGCTCGCGGCCGGTGGTTCGGTGTCCATCGCCGCGCTGTTCCTCGCCGGTGTGCTGCCCGGCCTGTTGCTGGGGGCCACGTTGGCCGTGATGTGCCTGGTGATCGCCAAACGCAAGAACTACCCCAAGGGCGAGGTGATTCCGCTGCGCCAGGCGCTGCGCATCTGCGCCGACGCGCTGTGGGGCCTGATGACCATGGTGATCATCCTCGGCGGCATTCTCTCGGGCGTGTTCACCGCCACCGAGTCGGCCTCGGTGGCCGTGCTCTGGGCCTTCGGCGTGACCATGTTCGTCTACCGCGACTACCAATGGCGCGAGCTGCCCAAGCTGGTGCACCGCACGGTGAAGACGCTGGCCATCGTGATGATCCTCATCGCTTTCGCCGCGGGCTTCGGCTACATCATGACGCTGATGCAGATCCCGCTGCAGATCACCACCGCGTTCACCACGCTGTCGGACAACCGCTACGTGATCCTGATGATGATCAACGTCATGCTGCTCGCGCTGGGCACGCTGATGGACATGGCGCCGCTGATCCTGATCCTCACGCCCATCCTGCTGCCGGTGGTCACCGCCATCGGCGTGGACCCGGTGCACTTCGGCATGATCATGATGGTCAACCTCGGCATGGGCCTCATCACGCCCCCAGTGGGCGGCGTACTCTTCGTCGGCAGCGCGGTCGCCAAGCTGCCCATGGAGACGGTGGTGCGCTCGCTGCTTCCGTTCTACATCGCCCTGTTCGCCGTGCTCATGGCCGTGACCTACCTGCCCGCCATTTCGCTGTGGCTGCCCCGAGCGGTGTTGTGATGGCCCTCGCCCTGCGCCCAGCGCGTCCGGCCCGTCCCTGATCCACATTGCCTGAAAAACCTGACGTGACTTCGCACGCCATCCGCCACGTCCGCGTCACGCCGATCGCGTTTCGCGACCCGCCGCTGCTCAACGCCGCCGGCATCCACGAACCCTGGGCCCTGCGCTCGATCATCGAGATCGAAACCGACAGCGGTCTGGTGGGCATCAACGAAAGCTATGGCGACCTGCCCATGCTCGAATCGCTGGCCCGTGCCGCGCCCGCGCTCACCGGGCTCTCGCCCTGGGCGCTGAACGACATGGAAACCCGCGTGGCCGCGCTGGTCACGCCGGCGGCGCCCTCGGCCTCGGAGTTCCTTGGCCAGCAGGTGTCGCTGGCGCCGGGCACGCATGTCTCCAAGACGGTGGCCAAGGTGATCAGCGCGTTCGAGGTGGCGATGATGGACCTGCAGGGACAGCTGGCCAACGCGCCGGTGGTGGACCTGCTCGGCGGCGCGGCGCGCGAGAGCGTGCCGTTCTCGGCCTACCTGTTCTTCAAGTACGCCGAACACATCGGCACACCCTACGCACCCGACCCGTTCGGCGAAGGCCTCACGCCTGCGCAGATGGTGGCGCAGGCGCGGCGCATGATCGAGCAGTACGGCTTCCAGAGCATCAAGCTCAAGGCCGGCGCCCTGCCGCCCGATCAGGAGGTGGCAGCGCTGCTGGCGCTGGCGCAGGCCTTTCCCGGCGCGCCGCTGCGCATCGACCCCAACGCCAACTGGAGCGTGGCCACCAGCCTGGCGGTGGTGCAGCAGCTGCGCGGCGTGCTGGAGTACTACGAAGACCCGGCCCCGGGGCTGGACGGCATGGCCGCCGTGGCCGCGGCCTGCGAGGTGCCACTGGCCACCAACATGGTGGTGACCGACCTCGCGGAGTTCCGCCGCAACGCCGAGATGGGCTGCCCGGTGAAGATCGTGCTGAGCGACCACCACTACTGGGGTGGCCTGCGCGCCACGCAGCGCCTCTCGCTCATGTGCGAGACCTTCGGCCTGGGCCTGTCCATGCATTCCAACTCGCACCTGGGCATCAGCCTGACGGCCATGACCCACCTGGCCGCTTCGGTGCCGCACCTCTCGTACGCCTGCGACACGCACTACCCCTGGCAGGACGACGAGGTCGTCAGCGGCGGGCGCCTGCGCTTCGAGCGCGGCAGCCTGCCCGTGCCGACCACACCGGGCCTGGGCGTGACGATCGACCGCGAGGCCCTGGCCCGCCTGCATCACAACTACCTGCACTGCGGCATCCGCCACCGCGACGACCTCGCGCAGATGCGCAAGTACGACCCCACCTTCACCGGCCACCAGCCGCGCTTCTGACACCCGGCCACCAAGCCTTCACACCATGACGCCACAAGAACTCAAAACCACCATGTCGCGGGGCCTGCTGTCGTTCCCGCTGACCGACTTCGACGCCCAGGGCGACTTCAACGCCCGCGCCTACGCCGAGCGGCTGGAATGGCTTGCGCCCTATGGCGCGAGCGCGCTGTTCGCCGCCGGCGGCACGGGCGAGTACTTCTCGCTCGCCGGCAGCGAGTACGGCCGCATCATCCAGACCGCCGTTGACACCTGCCGCGGCAAGGTGCCCATCATTGCCGGCGCCGGCGGCCCCACGCGCCACGCCATTGCGCACGCGCAGGAAGCCGAGCGCCTGGGCGCACAGGGCGTGCTGCTGCTGCCGCACTACCTCACCGAAGCCAGCCAGGAGGGCCTGATCGCGCACGTGGAGCAGGTGTGCAGGAGCGTGAAGTTCGGCGTGATCGTCTACAACCGCAACGTCTGCAAGCTCACGCCCGACTCGCTCGCGACCCTGGCAGAGCGCTGCCCCAACCTGATCGGCTTCAAGGACGGCGTAGGCGACATCGAGCTGATGATGTCGATCTACCTGAAGATGGGTGAGCGCTTCGCCTACCTGGGCGGCCTGCCCACGGCCGAGGTGTACGCCGCCGCGTACAAGGCACTGGGCACGCCGGTGTATTCGTCGGCGGTGTTCAACTTCATCCCCAAGACCGCGATGGCCTTCTACGAAGCCGTGCGCACCGACGACCAAGCCACGCAGCACCGCCTGCTCAAGAGCTTCTTCATGCCCTACCTGGACATCCGCAACAAGGGCGCGGGCTATGCGGTGAGCATCGTGAAGGCTGGCGCGCAGCTGGTGGGCCATGGTGCGGGCCCGGTGCGCGCGCCGCTGACCGACCTCAAGCCCGCCGAAGTGGAGCAGCTCGACCGGCTGATCCGCGCGCTCGGCCCACAATGAGGGCATGAGCCCCTCCACACCGTTCCCGCATCTGCTCGACCCCGCCCGCTTTGAAGGCGAGGTGGACGGCCGCCCCACCGCCCTCTTCCTGCTGCGCAATGCGCGCGGCATGGTGGTGGCCATCACCAACCTGGGCGCCAAGGTGCTGCAGATCGTGGTGCCCGACCGCCACGGCGCACTGGCCGACGTGGCCCTGGGCTACGACGACCTGCCCGGCGTGATCGGCGGCTCGCCGTCCATGGGCGCCTTCGTCGGCCGCTACGCCGGTCGCATCGGCGGCGCGCGCTTCACGCTGGACGGGCGCGAACATGTGCTGGACGCCAACGCCGGCCCGCACTGCATCCACGGCGGCCCTCGCGGCGCGCGCCACCGCGTGTTCGACGCCACGCAGACCGACGCCCACACGCTGCAGCTGCGCCACATCTTCCGCAGCGAGGAAGACCGCTTCCCGGGCACGCTGGCGCTGGCACTGAGCTACCGGCTCGACGACGACAACGCGCTGGTGATCGAACACACCGCCACCGCGCTCGACGAACCCGGCCCGGCCAGCTTCACCAGCCACATCTACTTCAACCTGGACGGCGTGGGTGAGGGGTCCAACATTCACCGCCACGTGCTGCAGGTGCCGCACGCCAGCGAGGTGCTGGCCACCGGGGCCGACGGCATCGCCACCGGCGCCACCGTGCCACTGGACGGCCACGTGCACGACCTGCGCCAGCCCCGGCGCCTGGGCGATCTGCCCGACATCGACCTGAGCTACCCGCTGGACGGCGCGGCCACCGACACCGCGCGCCTGTGCGCCCGCCTGCACAGCGAGGCCAGCGGCCGCACGCTGGACGTGTGGACCACCGAACCTCTGCTGCAGGTTTACACCGCCGGCCAGCTCGGCGTGGCCGCAAAGCCCGACGTGGGCAAGCGCGGCGTGCGCCACCGCCCGCGCGCGGCGGTGTGCCTGGAACCCCAGTGGTTTCCCAACGCGCCCAACTGCCCGGCTTTGCCGCAGAACGTGGTGGCACCCGGGCGGCCCTACCGGGCCACCACGGTCTACCGCTTCGGCGTGGAGGGCTGAGGCGCCAGGCCCCCGTTCAGGGCGCGAAGGTCATGGAGTCGCGCCGGCACTCCGGCGGCTCGCCGTAGCCGGCCCCCCGCACCGTGCCCTCCTGCGTCAGCTCCACCTGGAACCAGCGACAGAACGGGTTTTCATACCGGTAACTCCAGATCTCGCCGCGCGCACGGCCCAGCCCCTGCACCTCACCCGCGCGGCCCAGGCGGCGGCGCACTGCGTCCGCGCTCATCTCCGGGTTGATCTGCGCAAAATTCTGCTCGGTCAGCACCTGCTCGGTGCGCACCGCACGGCCTGTAGCGTCCACGTCCACAAACCAGGTGTGCAGGCCATACGGCCCACGCGGGTACTCCAGCCGCGTGCCACCCCCGTCCAGCGTGCGCCGCGTCTCCGGCGGCCCCATCCGCGCCACGATCTGGTCCGCAGACGCTCCCGACACGCTGGCCGGCGGCGCATAGCCGCTGCAGGCGGTCAACACAACGGCCAGACTGGCCAGGCAACAAGCAGCTGCTGCACGCATGGGAAAGCTCCTGAGGGAAAGTTGGGCGGGTTGGAAGGGCTTGAGTTTCGATGAAATTCGGCGAGGCGAGTTCCGGCCGGTGATCGGGTAGTTAGGGACCGATTTTCGACCTCTGGTCGTTGCCTGGAAGCGCAGACGCTGAAGAGGTACGGCGTTTGGCATTCAATTGTTGTTGTTGCGCGGATTGCGCGCTCGACCGACTGTTCTGCAGCGGTTGCGGTCTCTCGTCGCCAACGGCAGAAAACACGCTCACCGGCAGCTAGCGGTCACTAGCCGCGGAGATCTAGAGCCCACGAGCGTCCCCTTAGAGAGGAGCCGCCACCTTGACCGAGACAAATACGTAGCTCAAGAACCTGGCAGCAAAAAGTCCGTAATCTGCTTTCCTGCCGTAATGGCGTCATTGAGCCACTTCGGGCGCCGCCCCTTGCCGTGCCATGTATTCCCCGCTTGGTCGGCGTACTTGGCTACACCTGCGCGCATAGCCTTCGTTGCGGTCTGGACAGCGCGGAAGTCCACTTGGGGCGTGGCATCGATTCCGACAATGCGCAAGAAGAGAGCAGGCTCAGCAGACTGAAGTTCTAGAGCTCTTGCTTCGATGAGACGAATCAAGCCATCGAAGTCCAGCTTCCCGCCCGCCGGGTTGTCCCACTGCTTCTTGCCCTGGAGCACGATGACGAAAAAACCAATCTTGGAGTTCGGAGCCTGCAAGTACTGCCTCTTCAACTGCTCGTCGAGCGCCACGAGGTAGTCCGGAACAGTCCAGCGCGCGGACATCTTGAGTTCCACCGTGGCACGAAGCTCGCCTAGTTGGCACAGGACATCGCGCCGTGTCGCCGCGGGAAGAATTGGCTCCAAGGCCACCCCGTAACGCCCACCGCTGGCATGGTTCAGCTCGCTTCCCAGAAGCGCTTGGAAGTCCTCTTCGAGTGCGATCCCTTCGGTGTTGGTCTTAATGTGCTTCATGACCACCAAGTTAAAAAGCCGCCTCAAGCTGAACTCGCCGTGTTCGATGTCTCGCTTCACCGCGAGCAAGTCGTTGTGCACTGCTTGCGCAAAGGCAATGAATCCGGTTACGGGTGGAGCAAAGTCACGCTCGAACTTGGGGTAGTCCCTCTGCGCCACCGGTGGAACGAAGGCCTCTTCCTCACGCATCTGGAACTGCAAGCGCCGGATGTACTTCGCACGCACGCCAGTGCTCTTCTTCCGAAGCGCATCGAGCACCTCGTAGGCGCCCTGCGATCTGGCACTCGCTATTGCGGGAAGGATCGAATCTCGGAGACTTTGAGCATTATCTCGAGCTCCCACGAAGTAGGCGCGTCCATCCTCGTGCTTGAGGTCATCCTGTTCTTGAACGACCGTGATCACCCATTCGTAGAGCGCCGCGAGCGTATTGAGCCCGTCTTTGCCACGCTGTGCAGCTTCGCGTAGGCGAGACTGTCGGTCTTAGCCAATATACGCGGCCAAGTCGAACATGAACTCTTCCGCGGCGTGGCTCTCTGCGTCACGCCAGCCTTCCCACATCACACCGAATGTGGCCGGATGGCGGAGCAGCCAAAGCAGTCCCCAAACAACAGCGTTTCCCCGAAGGCGAGTCATCTCCTTGGTACGCGCCTCAAGCTCAGTGCGCGTCGCCTGTTCCTCAGAATTACTAGGTGGGGTCAGCGAACTTAAATCGGGCAGGACGCTCCGGAAGGCAGCCGGAATACGGGACCAGGCCGCGGCCTCAAAAGTGTCTTGATCAGCTCCGCCCCCATGCGACAAGGCACATGCAAGAGCGGATTCGAGAGCGTACGAATCGACCCGAGCGGAGCCCGTAGCGTAGGCCCACGCTGGCGCGCTGAGTGCTTGCTGCACGAACTGAGGCGCCTCCGTCAGATGCCGAATCAAGGCGTCCGCTTTGTCTGCAGACACCGCACCGGCTCCAGCCGCCGCCAGCACGCGTTCGAACTCTTCAGCAGCTACGACCTCGTGTGTGCGAACGACAGGCCAGAACCACTTCGGATAGCCGTTGATTTCAAATCGAGCATAGGTAAGCGCCTGACGCACCTCGGCGTCGGAGAGCTTGGGCAACGCGGTGCCGTCCCCTAGGTCCAGATGCAGACCCTGAAGTCCTGCAACAGTAGAGTAGTAGGTGGAATTGGCCTCGGGTTCCTTGAACTCCGGCGCTCGCCGGCGCCAGATGGCGCTGAGTCCAAGACGGGCCGCGGTGGCGAGCGGCTCACCGGCTGCTCGCTCGAACATGGAAAAGTCGCACTCCCCATAGCGAGAGTTGCGATTGGTCTGGCTCAGCCATCTGGCAATCCACGCAAGCGCCTTGATGTTCGTGCCATCTCGCACGCCGTCAACTTGTGTCAGCAGAGTTGCCTTCGAGGTCTCGTCGAGTTCTAGCGTCTCCTTTCGGGCCTTCTTAGACTTTGAGGTCGTCGCGTGGGCTTGGCCGTTGGCCGCCAACGTGCTCACGAGCTCGGAAAGCCCTGGCTCGGCGAGAGCCTCAACGTCACCGTCGCGCCACGGCGAATACAACCCGAAAGAGCAAAACGTCCTCCAAATTCCGTCAGCAGTACGGTCACTAAGCGCAATGATGGACTGAAGCAGACGCTGTCGGACATCCGAGGAAGACTTCAACGCGTTCTGGAGCTCAGCTTGGTTGCCTCCGGCGAAGTGAAATTTTCCGTTAGCCTTGTAGTAACTCAGGCAAAGCGCTGCGGCACGGTCAACGGTAAGCGCCGAACTGCGAACGACGATCGCAATCAACTCTTGAACAACCTCGGCAAAGTTGTACAGGCGTTCACCGTATGCGTCTCCCGTAGCCTCGAGGTGCTGCACCATCCGCGATAGCAACTCTTCAGCCAAGCTCGCGAGCTGATCGGCGCTTGCAGAGTCCGCAACCTCATGCGTGAGGGCCCAGCTCAGGTTGAAGCCGCCGCCTTTGCGCAAATACCATTTGGCTGCTAGCTCTGCAATGGTTTTGGCGTCCAAGTACTTCCATGCCAAATCACTCAGAAGTAGCTGCAGTGTCCGTTCTTCGAGCTGCGAGTTCGCCTTTGCGGCGGCGACCAGCGCCAGCGAGTCGTCATCTCTGCCAAGAGACATCAGATAGACGAGTTCTGCAGAATGCTCCAACAGCATTCCGTAGTCGTTGTTGTGCTCCGAAAGCACTTTGGTACGGAGGACCTCCAGTCGTGCGTACGTCGCGATGTCGAGAAGTGCGATTCGTGCGTGCCAGTTCGCGCCGACTCGGTCGTAGAGCTCAGAAATCGTCGGCTCAATCCCTGGCTTGGCAGCCTGCCAGTAGTTCTCCGCAGTGAGCGTGAATTGGTTTCGGCCTAGCGAATCACCCAAGACGTCCAAACGCGCGAGGCTTCCTTCGATGGCGGCGGCGGCATCGGCCAGAGAAATTTGCGGGCTTCGCAAATCTCCGAAGAACGCCACAGCTTGCGGCTCCACCTCAAGGAGTTCATGCCGGCAGTGCACGTTGAAAGTTGCAAGCCAACCCGCAAGCGTTAGATAGGCTCGATGGACACCGCATTCGCCAGTGGCCGACCGCCAAGACAGAGCGGAGATGAGCCTTCGTGAGTCCTCCGGAGACCGGGCCAAGGACGACAGCCGCTTGGCCGCAAGATATGGCAACAGCTGCTCGGGATAAAGCTTGACCTGATGCTGTCCGGAGTCGATGAACAGTCGCGAACCCAGCAGATATGCCAGCGACTTTTCGGAGATCAGCGAGCCAACTAGGGGCCGGCAGGACAGCACACCGTCTCGCGTCCTGAGTGCATCCGACGCAAGTTCCATGTTCGGCAACTGGCAGACCGAAGAGGCCGCTGCAAGTTTCGCCACGGCCTCTTCAAGGCTCTCGGGGGACGGACGACCAACTAGTTCTTCGCGGGGGTCAGTGCGCTGCTGGGCCTGAACAGCCACCACCATGCGCTCGAAGATATCGGTGAGGTCGCGAGGAGGGTTTTCGACAGGGTCGACGTAGGCTAGTACGTCGAGGCTTCCAGGGCCGGCAGCCAGCTCAGCAAGGCCAAAACCGTAGGCTGATTGGAGCATCGCCTTGGGGTCGGCGACCCTATGTTGCTTCTCAAGGTACAGCCTGGCGGCGCGGCTGGACAGGGGCAGCAGTCCGTAGACCTTGAGATGCTCCTTCTCCACCGTATTCGCCTTGACAGTTCTGCTGGCGTCAAACGCCGCCAGTCCAACCGCGGGGACGTCGGTGCTCTCGGCTTCCTCAGGCGATTCAACAGGCGAGTCGTTCTCCATCTCGCCAACATAGAGGGTTGCGCCGAGTTCGCTTTGAACGATGTCCAATACCGCCAGTGTGAGCGTAGCAGGACGAGAAGAGAGCACCCAGCTGATGTCTGCGCCCAACCGACGCACAGCCTTAACCACCCTACGAAGTGCTGATTGGAGGCCGGCATCTCGGCTCAATACGGTCTCGTCCAGCGAATCGACGAACATGAAGAGCCGTTCGTCAGACCTATCCTTCCAAGAGGTGAACGCTGTGAACTCGGCCGCGTCCAGCGCGACTTCAAAGTCGGATTCCTCAAGGAGCCGATGGAGCGGCACGAATACAGCATGACGGCCCTCCTCTCGCAGGCGCTTTGCGCAAGCCCTCAGCTCCATTGTCTTGCCGAAGTTGGCGCGAGCGGTAACGAGCGAATACCTGCCTTCGAGCACCTGCCGCCAGTCGAGGCGCTTCCGGCCCATGGCATCGACCACCAAAAGCTCCTCGACCGAGTACTCTGTCAGGAGCCCAAAACGTCGTTCTAGGTCGAGATAGGCAGTCATGCGGCGTCAGCTCAGTCGAGTTCTCTTTGACTATCCTCGGTCAGGACGAGTTTGGGGATCGCAGTTTGCTCATCGAGTATGCCCGCTTTGACTATCGAGTCGTTCCGAAGCAGTCATCGGCCGGAGAATCCGCCACGCTGATGCTCGGACGTCTGCTATCCGAAGGGGCGCGCACCATTGGCGACGTCCGTCAACTGAATGCTCTCCGCGAAAGCGGCCGTTCGAGCCACCGCAACGACTGACTCAGTTCAGTCTGAACCCGACTCCCCCACTCACCCCAACAAAGCCTCAATCCCCCCATCCGGCTCAAACCGCTGGTTGCGGTGCACCAGCCGCGTGGGCCCGTCCCACACGCGCTGGGGGATGCTGTGCCGGGGGTCGCCGGGGTAGCAGATCACGCGGTGGCCTTGTTCGTCGAAGGGTTCGGGGGCGATCAGTGCGGGGGGGCGGCTGCGGGCGGTGGCCAGCACCTGGGCCACGTCGGCCAGGCGGGCGAGCTGGCACAGGCTCATGATCTGGGGCGGTGCCAGGTCGATCTCGCCGGCCCAGTAGCGCTGCAGGCCCGTGCGCGGCGCGAGCCACACGGCTTCTGTGGCTTCGCGTTCGCAGTGCACCACTTCCTGGCCGGCGGGTGCCACGGCGACGAAGAAGCGCGTGTCGAAGCGCTTGTTGGTGACGGAGGGCACGCGCGGCGTGACCCAGCGCGACCAGGGCACGACGCAGGCGGTGTTCAGCACCAGGCCGAGTGCGGGCAGCGCCGCCGCGAACGGGGTGCCGGCGGCGGTGGCTTCGCGCACGCGGTCGGCCAGCCCGGGCTGATGGGTGTGGCCCAGCAGCAGGGCGCATTCTTCAAACGTTTCGCGCAGCGCGGCCACGTGCAGGCCGAGGGCGGTGGGTGCGTCCAGGCCCGGCTCGCCCAGGTGGTGCAGGCAGTCCGCGGCGGGGCGGTCCAGTGCGGCGGGTTCGGCCAGGCGGTCGGCCGCGTCGAGCTTGCCGCCGGGGAACACGTGCACGCCACCGAGCACACCCGAGTTGCCGTGCCGGCGCACCAGCAGCACCTCCAGGCCATCGGGCCCGTCGCGCGTCACCATCACCGTGGCGGACGCCACGGGCGGGGTGAGCACTTCCTCTGAATTGATTGCGATGGCCATGGCGCTGGATTGTCGCCGCGCCCGCCCCTGTGGCGCGTCGCGGCGGGCTCACCGGGGCGCCCTCAGGTTCTGTTGACCGACACGCCGCCGTCCACCTGCATGGCGGTGCCGGTCACGAAGCTGGACGCGCTGGACGCGAGGAAGAGCACGGCCTGCGCGATTTCCTCGGGGGTGGCCATGCGCTTGAGTGCGTGCAGGCCTTCCACAAAGGCCAGCACCTGGGGCGTTGCGCCCGGGGCGTTGGTGATGCTGGCGGGGGTGTCGGTGCCGCCGGGCAGCACCGCGTTGACACGGATGCCCTTGCTGCCCAGCTCGGTGGCCAGCGCCTTCACGAGGCCGATCTGCCCCGCCTTGCTTGCGGCATAGGCGGCCATTTCGGGCATGCCGGCGGTGTGGCCCACGAAGGACGAGGTGAAGATCAACGAGCCGCCGCCCCGCTCGATCATGGCCGGCACCTGGTGCTTGGCGCCGAGGAAGGCGCTGGTGAGGTTGGTGTCCAGCACCTCGTGCCAATCGTCGAGTCCGATGTCGCCAATGGCGCCGATCTTTCCGACCATGCCCGCGTTGTTGAAGGCGATGTCCAGGCCGCCAAACTCGGTGACAGCCACGTCCACCAGCCGCCGGGCAAGCTCTTCGTCGCCAATGTCGCCCGCCACGGCCTGGGCTTGTCCGCCCAGGCGTTCGATCTCGCTGACCAGCGCGTCAAGCTCCTCGCGACGGCGCGCGGACACGACGAGCCTGGCGCCCTCGCTGGCCATCAGCAGAGACGTGGCGCGGCCGATACCCGAACTGGCCCCCGTGACGATGGCGACCTTGTTCAACAGACTCTTCATGCAAATGGCTCCAGTGATTGAAAGAGCCTGGAGTCTGCGCGGCGGGTGGCGCGCTGTCGCGCCAGTTTCGGACCTGTGATTGCACAGGGCGGTCGTGCTGTTCCCTCAGGCCGCTGGCGCGTCCCAGCCACCACCCAGCGCGCGGATGAGCCGCACCGTGGCCTGCTGCTGCGCGGCTTCCACGCGCTGCACCTGGCGGCGGTTGAACAGTTCGTTGCGGCGCGCGTCCAGCAGTTCGAGCTGGCTCACCAGGCCGTTGCGGTAGCGCGTTTCAGAGATCGCGCTGGCGCGTTGCGCCGCGCTCACCGCGCGGCCCTGGGCTTGCGACTGGTCCTGCAGCAGCCGCAGGGCGGAGAGCTGGTCTTCCACCTCGCGGAAGGCGTTGAGCACCTGGCCCCGGTAGCTGGCGGCGGCGGCGTCCAGCTGCGCCTGGGCGCCCTGCACGCCGGCCTCGCGCCGGCCGCCGTCGAACAGCGGCAGGGACATCAGCGCACCCACGCCCCAGGCGCGCGCCGACCACTTGAACAGGTCGCCGATGTCGGGCGAGGCATAACCCGCCGCCGCGGTGAGCGACACGCTGGGGAACCACGCGGCCTGGGCCACGCCCAAGCGGGCCTGCGCGGCCAGCAATGAGGCCTGGGCGGCGGCCATGTCAGGCCGGCGCGCGAGCACCGTGCCGGGCACGCCGGCCGGGATCACCGGCAAGGCGCGCGGGCCGGTGGCTGGCGCGAGCGTGAAGGCCGAGGCCGGTTCGCCCACCAGCACGGCCAGCGCGTGTTCCAGCTCGGCGCGGCTGCGGCTGAGCGCGAACACCTCGGCCTCGGTGGCGGCCAGTTCGGTCTGGATGCGGATCACGTCGAGCTCGGCCACGTCACCCGCGTCAAAGCGGCGCTGCGTGAGGCGCAGGGTGTCGGCGTAGGCGGTGGCGGTGTCCTGCACCAGCGCGCGTTCGTTGTCCGCGGCGCGCAGGGCCAGGTAGGTCTGGGCCACCTCGGCCTGCACCAGCAGGCGCGTGCTTTGCAGCAGCGCCTCGCGCGATTGCGCGTCGAGTTCGGCCGCGTCGCGCACGCGCGCCAGCCGCCCGAACAGGTCCACCTCGTACGACAGGTTTACGCCGGCCTGCAGCAGCGTGGCTGGTGTGGCACCGTTGGCGGTGTTGGCACCCGCACCGCGCGAGGCGTCAGCCCCCACGCCGATCTGCGGCGCGCGATCGGCCTGCGCACCACGCACCAGCGAGCGCGCCTGGGCCAGGCGGGCGGCGGCTTCCTGGATGCTGGTGTTGCGGGCACCGGCGCGTTCGGCCAGGTCGTCGAGCACGGGGTCGTTGAAGGCCTTCCACCAGGTGCCGCGGCTTTGCGCCTCGGCGGGCCGGGCAATGATCCAGTGCTCGTTCTGGCGGGGCTGTTCCTTGAACTGGGGCGGCGTGTCCACCCCGCCCGGCAGCGGGGGCAGCGCGGTGGCGCAGCCGGCCAGCACCAGGGCGGCGGTGAGCGGCAGCAGTCGGTTGAGCAGCGTTGTCATGGCAATGTCTTTCAATGGGTCAGCGGCGCCGCGGGCACGGCGCGGGCACTGCCGCCACCGCCACCGGCGAAGCCTTCGAAGTGAGGAATCGCGCCGTGCTGGCGCAGCGGGCGGTTGCCCGTGAGCTGGCGCAGCAGCACGTAGAACACCGGCGTGAGGAACAGGCCGAACGCGGTCACGCCGATCATTCCGGCGAACACGGCCACGCCCATGGCCGAGCGCATCTCGGCGCCGGCGCCGGTGGCCAGCACCAGCGGCAGCACACCCATGACGAAAGCCAGCGAGGTCATGAGGATGGGGCGCAGGCGCAGGCGGCTGGCCTCGATGGCGGCCTGCACCGGAGTGCGGCCGGCAAATTCCAGCTCGCGCGCGAACTCCACGATCAGGATCGCGTTCTTCGCCGACAGCCCCACCAGCACCATCAGCCCGATCTGCGTGAACACGTTGTTGTCGCCGCTGTTCAGCCACACGCCCGTCATGGCCGCAAGCAGGCCCATGGGCACGATCAGGATGATGGACAGCGGCAGCGTGAGGCTTTCGTACTGCGCGGCCAGCACCAGGAACACCAGCAGGATGGCCAGCGGGAACACCCACATCGCCGAGTTGCCGGCCAGGATCTCCTGGTAGGTGAGCTCGGTCCACTCGAAGCCGATGCCCGAGGGCAGCGTTTCGGCGGCGATGCGCTCGATGGCGTCCTGCGCCTGGCCGGACGAGAAGCCCGGTGCGGGGCCGCCGTTGATGTCGGCCGTGAGGTAGCCGTTGTAGCGCATGGCGCGTTCGGGGCCGAAGCTGGAGTTGACCTTCATCAGCGCCGACAGCGGCACCATCTCGCCCGTGTTCGAACGCACCTTGAGCAGGCCCACGTCTTCGGCGCGGGCGCGGTAGGGCGCGTCGGCCTGGGCGCGCACGCTGTAGGTGCGGCCGAAGCGGTTGAAGTCGTTCACGTACAGGCTGCCCAGGTAGATCTGCATGGTGTCGAAGATCTCCGTCACCGGCACGCCGAGCTGGCGCGCCTTGGTGCGGTCGATGTCGGCGTAGAGCTGCGGCACGTTGACCTGCCAGCTCGTGAACATGCCGGCGAGCTCGGGCGTCTGGTACGCCTTGGCCATGAAGGCTTTCACCGCCGCGTCCATGGCCTCGTAGCCGAGCGATGCCTTGTCTTCCAGCTGCAGCTTGAAGCCGCCCGTGGTGCCCAGGCCCGCCACCGGCGGCGGCGGGAACATGACCACGAAGGCGTCCTGGATCTCGCCATAGGCCTGGTTGAGCTGGGCCGCCACGGCACCCCCGCTCTGGTCGGCGCGGGTGCGCTCGGCAAAGGGCTTGAGCGTGGCGAACACGATGCCCGCGTTGGAGCTGTTGGTGAAGCCGTTGATGGACAGGCCGGGGAAGGCGATGGCGTCTTCCACGTTGGGGTTGCGCATGGTGATTTCGCCCATGCGCTGGATCACCTCGTCCGTGCGGTCCAGCGTGGCGCCGTCGGGCAGCTGCGCGAAGCCGATCAGGTACTGCTTGTCCTGCGCGGGCACGAAACCGCTGGGCACGGCCTTGAACAGGCCGACCGTGAGGGCGGCGAGCGCGAGATAGAGCACCATCATCAGCGCCTTGCGGCCGACGACGCGGCGCACGCCACCGCTGTACGACTCGGCGCCGCGGTGGAACAGGCGGTTGAAGCCACGGAAGAAGCCGCCGAACACACGGTCCATGCCGCGCGTGAGCGCGTCCTTCGGTTCGTGGTGGCCCTTGAGCAGCAGGGCCGCCAGAGCGGGCGAGAGCGTGAGCGAGTTGATGGCCGAGATGACCGTGCTGATCGCGATGGTGACCGCGAACTGCTTGTAGAACTGGCCGGTGAGGCCGCTGATGAACGCCAGCGGCACGAACACCGCCACCAGCACCAGGGCGATGGCGATGATGGGGCCGGACACCTCCTTCATCGCGCGGTAGGTGGCCTCGCGCGGGCTCAGCCCCGCCTCGATGTTGCGTTCCACGTTCTCCACCACCACGATGGCGTCGTCCACCACGATGCCGATGGCCAGCACCAGGCCGAACAGCGACAGCGCGTTGATGGACAAGCCCAGCAGGTGCAGCACCGCGAAGGTGCCCACCACCGAGACCGGCACGGCCAGCAGCGGGATGATGGACGCGCGCCAGGTCTGCAGGAACAGGATCACCACCAGCACCACCAGCGCAATGGCTTCGAGCAGGGTGGTGATGACCGAATCGATGGAGGCGCGCACGAACTGCGTGGGGTCGTAGGCGATGCGGTATTCCACGCCTTCGGGCATGTGCTGCTGCAGCTCGGCCATGGTGGCGCGCACCTGGGCCGAAATCTCCAGCGCGTTGGAGCCCGGTGCCTGGAACACGCCCATGCCCACGGCGGGTTTGTTGTTCAGCAGCGAACGCAGCGAATAGTCGGCCGCGCCCATCTCCAGCCGGGCGATGTCGCGCAGCCGGGTGATGGCGCCGTCGGCGCCGGTCTTGACGATGATGTCGCCGAACTCTTCTTCGGTCTGCAGGCGGCCCTGCGTGTTGACGGAGAGCTGCAGGTCCACGCCGGGCAGGCCGGGCGATGCGCCCACCACGCCGGCGGCGGCCTGCACGTTCTGGCCGCGGATGGCGGCCACCACGTCGCCGGCCGAGAGGCCGCGCTGCGCCACCTTCTGCGGGTCCAGCCAGACGCGCATGGAATAGTCGCCACCACCAAACACCTGCACCTGGCCCACGCCTTCGATGCGCGCCAGTCGGTCCTTCACGTTCAACACCGCGTAGTTGCGCAGGTAGTTGATGTCGTAGCGGTCGTTCGGCGAGACCAGGTGCACCACCATCGTGATGTCGGGCGAGCTTTTCACCGTGGTCACGCCCAGGCGGCGCACCTCTTCGGGCAGGCGCGGCTCGGCCTGCGAGACGCGGTTCTGCACCAGCTGCTGCGCCTTGTCCGGGTCGGTGCCGAGGCGGAAGGTGACGGTGAGCGTCATCACGCCGTCGGTGGTGGCCTGGCTGCCCATGTAGAGCATGCCTTCGACGCCGTTGATGGATTCCTCCAGCGGCGTGGCCACGGTTTCGGCGATGACCTTGGGGTTGGCGCCCGGGTACTGGGCGCGCACCACCACCGAGGGCGGCACCACCTCGGGGTACTCGGAGATGGGCAGGCCGCGCAGGGCGACCAGGCCGGCGATCAGGATCAGCAGCGAGAGCACGCCCGCGAAGATCGGCCGGTCGATGAAGAATTTCGAGAGATTCATGGTGTTCTTTTCATTCGCGACTTTTGTTCATTCGTTCGCGGAGATCAGGAGCCGGCCACGGTCACCGCGGGTGTCGCGGCGCGCGCATTCATGGGCACGACCTGCGGCTGCACCACGTCACCCGGGCGCACGCGCTGCAGGCCGTTGACGACGATGCGCTCGCCCGGCTGCAGGCCACTGAGCACGGTGCGCAGGCCGTCGACGGAGCCACCCAGCGTGACCTCGCGGTAGGCGGTCTTGTCGCCCTCGCCCACCACCAGCACGTACTTCTTGTCCTGGTCGGTGCCGACGGCGCGTTCGCTCACCAGCAGGGAGCGCGCGGTCTGCGGCTGGCCCATGCGGATGCGCGCGAACTGCCCGGGCATGAGGCTGCCGTCCGGGTTGTCGAACACGGCGCGCACGCGCACCGTGCCGCTGCGCGGGTCGACCTGGTTGTCGATGAGCTGCAGCGTGCCGGTGTAGGGCGTGTCGCTCGTGGCGGCGGTGCCCATCTGCACCGGAATGCGCTCGACCGCGGTGCGCGCGCCACCGCCCGCCAGGCCCTTGAGCGCGCGGGTCACGGTGGCTTCATCGGCGTCGAAGCTGGCGTAGATCGGGCTGACCGACACCAGCGTGGCGAGCACGGGCGCGCCCGGCCCGGCGGCGATCAGGTTGCCCACCGTCACCTCCAGCTGGCCAATGCGCCCGGCCACCGGCGCGCGCACCTGGGTGTAGCCCAGGTTCAGGCGGCTGCTCTGCAACTGGGCCTGCGCGGCCTGCAGGTTGGCCTCGGCTTCGCGCAGGGCGCTTTCGCGGTCGTCGAGCTCGCGCTGGGCAATGGCCTTGTCGTCCCAGAGCCGGCGGGCACGGGCCTGCTCGTTGCGGGCGTGGGTGACGCGCGCCTGCGCCGCGGCGGTCTGCGCCTGGGCGCGCGCCACTTCGGCTTCATACGGTGCGGGGTCGATCGAGACCAGCAGCTGGCCCTTGCGCACCAGCGCACCTTCGCGGAAGTGCGTGGCCTGCACCACGCCGGCCACACGCGAACGGATCTCCACCCGCTCGACCGCTTCGAGCCGGCCCGAGAACTCGTCCCAGGCGGCGACTTCGGTTTCGGTCACGGTGGCCACGGACACCGGCATGGGTGGCGGTGCGCTGGGCGCGGCGCTGGCCTGCGCGGGGGTGGATTCCTGCATGAGCAGGACCACGGCCACGGTGATGGTGGCGAGTGCGGCGGCGGTGGGCCACCAGATGCGGCGCTGGGAGGTGGGCAGTCGGGGCATGGTTGTTCCTTTGTGAGGGCGAACGAGGCCGCCCCCGGTGGGTGACCGGGGTGGGCGTTTCAGGGGTGGAGAGAAAAGGGAAAGGGGCGCGCGCCGTCAGGACGGCGGCGGGTGCGGCCGGGTCGCCGCATGGAAGAAGGCGCTGACGCGTTCGCGCACTTCACCGGCGCACGGACAGTCGCCTGCGGGCTGCTCGTTCAGCGCATCGGGCCAGCCGGTGGCGGGCTGCAGCACGCCGCCGTGCACGGCGATGCCGGCCGCGCGCAGGCGTTCGGCATAGGCCAGCGCCTCGTCGCGCATGGGGTCGTCGGCACCGGTCAGGATCAGCGTGGGCGGCAGGCCGGCCAGGCGCTGCGCGAGCGCCGGCACGGCGTAGGGGTGCTCGGCGTCCATCGGGCCGCGCAGGTACTGCTGCCAGCCGTCGATCCATTTGCAGCAGGTGGCCTCGCCCATGTTCTGCCGCAGCGAAGCCGTGGCGCTGCACGGGTTCAGCATGGGCGCGACCAGGATCTGGCCGGCCAGCGGCGGGTGGGTGCGGTCGCGCACCATCATGGCCACGGCCGCGGCGATGTTGCCGCCGGCTTCCTCACCCGCCACGAACAGCGGCGCGTCCTTGCCGGCCAGGCGGGTGCGCTGCTTGTACAACCATTCCAGCGCCGTGTAGCCGGCCTCCACCGCGTCCGGGAAACGGTGCGCGGGCGCCAGCGGATAGGCCAGCGAAGCCACCACCGCGCCCGAACCGGCCAGCAGCTCGGCCAGGCAGGCACCGCTGTCGAGGTCGCCCGAGACGAAGGCGCCGCCGTGGAAGTGCAGCACCAGCGGCACCGTGTGGCCACGCGGCTTGCTGCCCCACACGCGCAGGGTCTGCGCGGGCGTGCCCGGCACCGACAGCGTCTGCGTCGGGGCCGATGGGGCGGCGATGGCGGTGGCGGTAGTTGAAACCATGGGCTGAACTATAGGCATACCTTCTTTGCGGATAAAGCCACCTGCAACCCATTGTCTGTTTCCATTGCAGGAACAATCCGCCCACAAAACAAACAGCACATCAAGGACAGAGGGAATGGACCAGATCCAGTCGATACGGGTTTTTGCGCGGGTGGTGGAAGCCGGCACCTTCACCAAGGCGGCGGAGTCGCTGGACCTGCCCAAGGGCACGGTGACCAAGCTGGTGCAGCACCTGGAATCGCGCCTGAAGGTCAAGCTGCTCAACCGCACCACGCGGCGCGTGACCGTCACGCCCGATGGCGCGGCCTACTACGAGCGCACCGTGCGCGTGCTCAACGACCTGGACGACATCGAGGCCAGCATGACCAACGCGCAGGCCAGCCCGAGCGGGCGCCTGCGGGTGGACGTAGGCACCTCGGTGGCGCGCGAGGTCATCATCCCCGCGCTGAGCGACTTCTACGAGCGCTTCCCCGACATCCAGCTCGACCTGGGCGTGACCGACCGCTCGGTGGACCTGATCGCCGACAACGTGGACTGCGTGATTCGTGGCGGCGAACTGCTGGACCAGTCGCTCGTGGCCCGGCGCGTGGCCAACCTGACGCTGATGACGGTGGCCTCACCGGCCTACATTCAGGCGCACGGCACACCTACCCACCCCGAGGAGCTGGAGACCGGGCACACGATGGTCAACTACTTATCCACCCGCAACGGCAGACCCTATGCGAACGCCTTCGAGAAGGACGGCCAGACCGTGGAGGTCGCAGGCCGCTACCGGCTCTCGGTGAACGAGAGCAATGCGATGGCGGCCGCGGCACTGGCGGGGCTGGGCATTGCGCGCATGCCGGCGTTCACGGCCATGCCGCTGATCGAACGCGGCGAACTGGTGCGGGTGTTGCCCGACTGGAAGGGCGAGACGATCCCGCTGTACGTGGTGTACCCGCCCAACCGCCACCTCAGCGCCAAGGTGCGCGCCTTCGTCGAATGGGTCGCCGACCTGTTTGCCCGGCACCCGCAGATGTCGCGGTGAGGGCCGCTGCGGCGGGGTGGTTCATACAACCCGCGCGGCCTTCAGCCTTTCAAGCTCCGCGGCATCCACGCCCAGCCGGCCATAGACGGCCGCGTTGTCCTGCCCGGTGGCGGGCCCCACGCCCGGCAGCCGCGGCACGCGGCCCACGAAACGCGGCACCACGGCGGGGGCCGGGATCGAGCCCAGTTCGGGATCGGGCAACTCGATGAACGCGTCGCGCGCCTGGAAGTGCGGGTCCTGCACGGCGTCGGCAATCGAGTACACCTTGCTGAAGGGCACGTCGGCAGCGGTCAGGCGCTCGGACAGGGCGGCCAGGGGCTCGCTGGCGCACCAGGCGGCCACGATGGCGTCGATGGCGGCCAGGTTGCGCGTGCGCTCCACATTGGTCTGGAAGCACGGGTCGCGGGCCAGCGCGGGGCGTCCCATGGCCTGGCACAGGCGGGCAAAGATCGGGTCCGACGACCCCACCAGGGTGATCCAGGCGCCGTCGGCGGTCTGGTAGACGTTCGAGGGCGCGGTGTAGCCGGCGCGCGAGCCGGTGCGCTCGCGCGACGCGCCCGAGAACCGGTATTCGGCGGCCAGCGGGTCCAGCACCCGCAGCAGGGCTTCGGTGGCGGACAGGTCGATCTCCACACCCTTCTGCTCGTGCGGCGGCTTCGCATTGCGCTCGGCCAGTGCCGTGGCGATGGCGAACGCACCGAACAGGCCCGCGATGGCATCGCCCAGCGGGTAGTTCATGTGCTGCGGCGGGCCGTCGGCTTCGCCTGTGAGGTGGGCAAAACCGCTCATGGCCTCGAAGATGCGCGCAAAGCCGGGCTTGCGCGCGGAAGGGCCGGTCTGGCCGAAGCCGGTGAGCCGCAACACGATCAGGCGCGGGTTGCGTTCGTGCAGCGTCGCCAGGTCCAGCCCCCAGCTGTCGAGCGTGCCGGTGCGGAAGTTCTCCACCAGCACGTCGAAGTCCGCGATGAGCTTGAGGAAGAGATCGCGCCCCGCGTCCTGGCGCACGTCGAGCGAGATGCCCTGCTTGCCCCGGTTGGCCGTCTTCCAGAACAGGGCATGCCCTTCGTGCACCGGTGCCAGACCGCGCAGGGCGTCATTGCCCTGCGGCAGTTCCAGTTTCACCACCTCGGCGCCCATGTCGCCGCACAGCGTGGCGGCAAACGGCGCGGCGAGCACCGTGGCCATGTCCAGGATGCGCACGCCTTGCAGCGGATAGCCTTGTGCCTTCATGGTGTCACTGCGTCTTGAGGTCCAGGGTCTTGAGCACCGGGTCCCAGACTTTGCGGTCGGCCTTCACGCGCTCGTCGAACGCGGCCAGGCTGGGGTTGAGCGTGGAAGCGCCCAGTCGGCCCAGCTTCTCCTTGAGCGCGGGCGAAGCCAGCGCTTTCGTCAGCGCCGCGTTGAGCTTGTTGACGACGGCCTGCGGCGTTCCCTTGGGCGCCACCAGGCCCATCCAGAGGCCGGCGTCCAGCCCGGGCAGGCCCAGTTCGGCAAAGGTGGGCACGTCGGCGGCGGCGGCAGAGCGCGTCTTGCCGGTCTGCGCGAGGATGCGGATCTGCCCGCTCTGCATGTAGGGCAGCGTGCCGCCCAGGTTGTTGCACATCACCGGGATGTGGCCCGCCATCAGGTCGTTCACCGCGGGGGCATTGCCTTTGTAGGGCACGTGCTGCAACTTGATCTTGACCTGGTGGTTGATCATTTCGCACACCAGATGCGATGGCGTGGCCACGCCGGCGGAACCAAAGATCATGGAGCCGGGTTTGGCGCGGTCAGCGGCCACCAGTTCGTCCAGCGTCTTGAAAGGCGTCTTGGCGTTGACGGCGATCACGTTGGGCAGGTCGGCCACCAGGCCGACGCCGACGAAGTCGTCCAGCGGATGCCACTTGAGGTCCTTGTGCACATGGGGCAGGAACACGTTGGTGAGGCCGGCCATCAGGATGGTGTAGCCGTCGGGTTCGGCCTTGGCGACCAGCTCAGACCCGATCAGGCTGCCGGCGCCCGGCTTGTTCTCGACCACGATGTTCTGGCCCAGCGCGGCACCCAGTTCCACCGCCAGCGCACGCGTGACGAGGTCGGTGCTGCCGGCGGCGGCAAAGGGCACGACGATCCGGACGACGCGATCAGGGTATTGCGCGAGTGCCGCGGTGGAACACAGGCCAATCATCAGCGTGAGTGCGCCGCGGCGCAGGGTTTGGGAAATTTTCATGGGTTGTCTCCTGGGGTGGATTGAAGGAATCGGCGCCCGAGCGTGGCCCGGTGCAACTCGGAAGCGCCGTCGTAAATGCGGAACGGTCGCAGTTCGCGCAGGATGAGTGCCACAGGGGCGTCTTCGGACATGCCCAGCGCGCCCATCAGTTGCGCGGCGCTGTCGGCCACCTGGTACAGCGCTTCGGACACGAACACCTTGGTCATGGCCGATTCGGTTTTCACCGGCAGGCCGGCGTCCATGCGCGCCGCGCAGTCCAGCGTCATGAGGCGGCAGGCATGCAGCTTCATATGGCAGTCGGCCACCATGGCCTGCACCTGCTGCAGATCGGCCAGGCGGTGGCCAAACGAATGGCGCCGCGTCACATAGGCCTGCGCCAGTTCCAGCGCGCGGCGCGCGCGGCCCGCCAGGCGCATGCAATGCGACAGGCGCGCCGGCTCCAGCCGCTGCTGGGCATAGACGAAGCCCTGGCCGACCTCACCGAGCACCGCGTCGTGCGCGACCTTGCAGTGGTCCAACACGATCTCGCCATGCCCACCGATGGCATAGGGGTCGATGGCCGGGATGGACCGCACCAGCCTGAATCCGGGGTTGGCCGTTTCGACGATGAATTGCGTGGGGCCTTCGTCCGTCTGCGCCAGCACGATGGCAAACCGCGCACCCACCGCACCCGTGATGAACCACTTGTGGCCCGTGATGGCCCATCCACCTTCCGTGCGCACGGCGCGGGTCTGGAGCATGGAAGGGTCCGAGCCCGCACCGGGCGCGGGCTCGGTCATGGCAAAGCAGGAGCGGATGCGGCCTGCGGCCAGCGGCTCCAGGTAGCGGCGCTGCTGCGCCGGCGTGCCCTGGCGCAGCAGGCTGATCATGTTCGGCTGGTCCGGCGCGGCGCAGTTCATGGCGCCGGGGCCGAGGTAGCTGCGCCCGGCCTCTTCCAGCACCACCGCGCGCTGCACCCAGGTCAGCCCCAGGCCGCCCTGCTCGCGCGGCAGTTGCGGCAGGTACAGCCCCTGGGCCTGCGCCACGGGTCTCAGCGCCGCCAGTGCCGCGTCGAGCGCGTCAGGGTGGTGCACGTGCGCGCGGTCTTCGAGCGCGATGGCGTGCCGGTCCACGAAGTTCCGCGTGCGCCGGCGCAGGTCCGCGATGGCCGGGTCGCGCTCCACGTCCAGCAGGTTCACTTAGATTCCCCTGCCCGTTCGCGCAGCGCCAGCTTGGCGATGTTCAGCTGGTGGATCTGGCTGGTGCCTTCGTACAGGCGGAACAGCCGCACGTCGCGGTAGTAGCGCTCGATGGGGCTGAAGTCGGCGATGTAGCCGGAGCCGCCGAACATCTGCACGCAGCGGTCCGCCACGCGGCCGCACATCTCGGAGGCGAAGTACTTGCACATCGACGCGGTGAGCGCGACGTCTTCCCCGCGGTCGCGCGCGCGCGCGGCTTCCAGGATCATCGAGCGCGCCGCAAAGATCTCGGTGCGGCAGTCGGCAATCATCCCCTGCACCAGCTGGAAGCTGGCGACGGGCTGGCCGAACTGCTGGCGCGCGCTGGTGTGTGCCATGGCCAGGTCCAGCATGCGGATGGCCGGGCCGGTGCACAGCGCCGCCAGGTGCATGCGCTGCTTGTTCAGCACCTTCATCACCGTCTGGAAGCCCACGCCCTCGCGGCCGCCAATGATGTGACTGGCCGGCACGCGGCAGTCCTCGAAATGCACGTCGGACACCGGCGAACCCGCCTGGCCCATCTTGCGGTAGGGCGCCCCGGTGCGCAGGCCCTCGCCCCGCTCCACGAAGAAGGCCGTGAGGCCGGTGTTGCCGCGCGTGCCCTCCTGCGTGCGGGCGATCACGGTGAACACATCGGCCAGCGGCGCGTTGGTGATGAAGCGCTTGGTGCCATTGAGGATGAAGTGATCGCCCTCGCGGCGCGCGGTGGTCTGGATGTTGGTGGCCTCGGACCCGGCGTCCGGCTCCGTGAGCGCCAGGCAGCCCGTGAGTTCGCCGCGCGCCATGCGCGGGAGCCATCGGCTTTTCTGTTCTTCCGTGCCATCGGCCACCAGGGCTTCGGAACCGATCCCGGTGTTGGTGCCCACGCGGGCGCGCAACGCCACGGAGGCTTGCGAGAGCTCCATGGCGCACAGCACGAGCTCTTCCGCCGTGAGGCCCAGGCCACCATAGGCTTCGGGAATGCTCCAGCCGAAATAGCCTTTGCGCCGCAGTTCGTCGACCAGCGCTTCGGGGATGTCGCCCGTGCGGTCGATCTCATCCTCCAGCGGATGCCAGCGCTCGCGCACGAAGCTGCGGACATCTTTGATGAGGGCGTTGAGTTGGTGGGTGTCTCGGATCATGGTGCCGGACTGTAGGCGTGGCACCATGCGGAGATGAACTGTTGTTCCATATATTGGAACAACGATGCAGTCTCGAACCCGTCCACCCGACAATGCGACCCGCCATGCCCACATCCCGCGCCATGTACCAGATCACGGACCAGAAGGGCCTGCGCCAGGTGCGCGAGTCCGACCCCGACTTCTCCGGCACCCTGGCCAAGGGGCTGATGATCCTGCAGTGTTTCGTGCAGGACCCGCGGGCGCATGCCAACAGCGAGTTTGCCGAGCGCCTGGGCATTCCCCGTTCCACGGTGAGCCGCCTGTGTCGCACCTTGCAGTCGCTGGGCTATCTGGACCACGACGACCGGCTGGACCGCTATTTCATCGGCCCCGCGGCCGTGGCCCTGGGCTATCCCTACGTCATCCAGACGCCGCTGCTGGCGCAGCTGCGCCCGGCCATGCAACAGATGGCCGACCGCTTCGAAGGCGCGGTGTCCGTGGGCGTGACCATGGACCTGGACGTGGTCTATGTCGAAACCAACGCGCACCTGCACGGCACGCTCAAGCGCCCCGGCGTGGGCGCCGTGCGCGGCATCGTGGAGACCGCCATGGGCCGCGCCTGGCTGGCACAGCACACGGTGTCGGAACGCAATGCCTTTCTGGCCCACGCAAGGCGCGCACGCCCCGACGAGTACACGCGCAGCACGGAAGGCCTCAAGGACAGCCTGAGCAACTACACCAAACGCGGCTTCGCGATCAACATGGGCGACGCGGGCCTGGGTGTGCTGGCGGTGGGTGTGGCATCGAACATCCGCTACGGCTCAAGGCGCTTGCTGTTCAACTGCGCGGTACCGGGCTACCGGGCCAAGCCTGCCGACTTGCTGAAAACGATCGGTCCGGCGATGGTGGAGTTCGTGCGGCTCGCCGACCGGCAGGTGGGCATGCGCTGAACGTCAGCGCCCCGCTGCCTCACTGCAACGGCAGGCGCAGCTGCAGCGTGCCGTCGGCGTTGCCGTGCATGCCGAAACCCATCTCGCGCGCCAGGCCCGCCATGCCGTGGTTGGTTTCCAGGCACGAGCCCACCAGTTCTCGTGTGCCACGCGCGCGCAGGTAGCCGATCAGCGTGCCGAGCAGGGCGTGCCCCAGGCCACGGCCCTGCCAGTCGCCGGCCACCTGCACGGCGAACTCGGCGGTGTCGTTGTCGGGGTCGCACACGGCGCGCGCTTCGCCGCACAGGGTGTCGCCGTCAAGCGCCACGAAGGCCATCTCGCGCTCGTAGTCGATCTGGCAATAGCGCGCCAGCTCGCTGGGAGGCACCTCGCGGCGCGTGAAGAAGAAGCGCAGGCGCAGGTCTTCGGGCGAGCAAGCGGCATAGAAGCGCGCGAGCCGTTCACCGTCGTCGGGGCGGATGGGCCGCACGCGCAGCGTGCCGCCGCCGATGGCCAGCTCGGATTCGAGCCCGGACGGATAAGGCCGCAGCGCCAGGTGCGCGCCGTCGCGCGTGGACTCGGCGGGGCGCACGCGCACGCGCGCGTCCAGCGCGATGGCGCCCTGCTCGTCCACCAGCAGCGGGTTGATGTCGAGCTCGGCCACGGGCGCAAGGTCGCTCGCGAGCTGGCTCAGGCGCAGCAGCACATCGACAATCGCGTCCTCGCTGGCCGGCGCCCGACCGCGGTAGCCGTGCAGCAGGCCGGCCACGCGCGTGCGCGCGATCAGGTCGCGCGCCAGCACCGCGTTGAGTGGCGGCAGCGCGATCGCGCGGTCGGCGCGCACCTCCACCGCGGTGCCGCCTTCGCCGAACAGCAGCACCGGGCCGAACACCGGGTCGCTGCCGATGCCGACGATGGTCTCAATGGCGCGCGGGCGCACCGCCATGGCCTGCACGGTGAAGCCGCTCAGCGACGCGTCGGGCCGGGCGCGGGCCACGCGCTCGCGCATGCGCAGGGCCTCGGCCCGCAGATGGTCGGCATCGGCCAGGTTGAGCGCCACACCGCCCACGTCCGACTTGTGCAGGATCGCGGGCGAGACGATCTTGAGCGCCACCGGGTAGCCGATGCGAGCGGCCACCGCCAGCGCGGCGTCCACGCTGTCCACACGCTCGGTGGCGACGCACGGGATGCCGTAGGCGCCCAGCAGGCGCTTGGCGTCGAGTTCGTCGAGCCATTCCTGGCCACTGGCCAGCGCGGCCTCCACCAGGGCGCGCGCGCCTTCGCGGTCCGGGCAGACCAGCGCCGCGCGCGCTTCGGGCAACTGCAGCAGCGCGGCCTGCGCGGCATGGTGGTCGCGCAGTTGCAGCCAGGCGGCTGCGGCGCGCTCGGGCGTGGCATAGCAGGCGATGCCGTGTTGGCCGAACAGGGCGCGCGCGGCGGCCACGCGCCGGCCGCCGAGCCAGCAGGCCAGCACCGGTCGGTCGGCTTCGCGCAGCAGCGGCAGGCAGGCCTGGGCGATGGCGTCGGGCGAGGCGATCGCCGTGGGCGCGTGCATGAACAGAATGCCGTCCACCTCGGGCGCGGTGCGCAGCACGCGCAGGGCGTCGAGGTAGCGCGTGGGCGGGGCGTCGCCAATGATGTCCACCGGGTTGCCGCGCGACCAGTTCGGGGGCAGGCAGGCGTCGAGCCGCGCACGCGTGTCGTCGGACAGGGTGGCGAGCTCGCCGCTGCCCAGGGCGTCGGCGGCGAGCACGCCGGCGCCCCCGCCGTTGGTGAGCACGGCCAGCCGCGGGCCACGCCAGTGGCGCACGCGCGCGAGCGTCTGCGCGGCGTCGAACAGGGCCTCGAGCGTGTCCACGCGCAGCATGCCGGCACGGTGCACGGCGGCGTCGAACACCGCGTCCGAGCCGGCCAGCGCGCCGGTGTGCGAGGCCGCGGCGCGCGCGCCATCGGGCCGCCGGCCGGCCTTGACCAGCACCACCGGCTTGTTGCGCGCCGCCGCGCGCGCGGCCGACATGAACTTGCGCGCGTGCTTCACCGACTCGATGTAGAGCAGGATGGCGCGCGTGTGCGCGTCGCTGCCCAGCATGTCGAGCAGATCGCCGAAATCCACGTCGGCGCTGTCGCCCAGCGAGATGAAGTGCGAGAAGCCGATACCGCGTTCATGGGCCCAGTCCAGCATGGCCGTGGCCAGCGCGCCCGATTGCGTGACGAAAGCCAGCTCGCCCGGCAGCGCCTGCCCAGGCGCGAAGCTCGCATTGAGCGCCTGCCCCGGCACCAGGGCGCCGATGCAGTTGGGCCCGAGGATGCGCAGCAGGTGGAGGCGTGCCGCGTCGAGCATGGCCTGCTCCAGGCTGCGGCCGTCGGGCGCGCGCCCCTCGCGCAGGCCGGCGGTGAGCACGATGGCCGCGCGCGTGCCCAGGTGACCCAACTGCGCCACGAGGTCGGGCACGCTGTCCGCGGGCGTGCAGACGACGGCGAGATCGGGCGGCCCGGGCAGTTCATCCACGCCAGCGAACACGGTCTGGCCGTCGAGTTCAAACGGCCGGTGGTTCACCGCCCACAGCGGGCCCGCGAATCCGGCCGCGCGCAGGTTGCGCCACACCAGCGTGCCCACGGCGTCGGGCCGCCGCGAGACACCGATCACCGCCACGGAACGTGGCTGGAACATCCGGTCGAGGTGGCGAACGCTCATGGGTTCTGGGCCTGTTCATGCGGGCGGAATCGCCCTTTCGATGGGTGAATCATCCCGATCCCGGGCCTCCCCGGCTTGCGCCGGATCAACCCAATGCCATGACGCCCCCGGGCGTGGCACGCCTTCGGTGCCGAAAGCCGCAGACCCTGTCGGACAAGGAACTTCTGCTTTAGCACTCACTCACAGAGAGTGCTAATATTCTTGGCAGACCACCTGAGGAGGGTATTCACATGTCCCATTCGCTTGCCCCTGTTGCCACCGCCGCCAACGGCTCGCTCGCCGTGGCGAACCCCTGGGCGCTGGTGCCGCCCCTGGGCAACCTGGACGCCTACATCTCCGCGGTGAACCGCCTGCCGCTGCTCACGCTGGAGCAGGAGCAGCAGGCCGCGCGCCGCCTGCGCGACGACAACGACCTGGAGGCCGCGGGCCAGCTGGTGATGTCGCACCTGCGGCTGGTGGTGTCGATTTCCCGCCAGTACCTGGGCTACGGGCTGCCCCACGGCGACCTGATCCAGGAAGGCAATGTCGGCCTGATGAAGGCCGTCAAGCGCTTCGACCCGGACCAGGGCGTGCGCCTGGTGAGCTACGCCATGCACTGGATCAAGGCCGAGATCCATGAATACATCCTGAAGAACTGGCGCATGGTCAAGCTGGCCACGACCAAGGCGCAGCGCAAGCTGTTCTTCAACCTGCGCTCGCGCAAGCAGGGTTTTCGGGCCGACGCGCTGGACGGTGACACCCACCGCGAGGTGCTGTCCGACAACGAAGTGGGCGTGATGGCGCGCGAACTCAATGTCAAGCCGGAAGAAGTGCGCGAGATGGAAACCCGCCTCTCGGGCGGCGACGTGGTGCTGGACCCGGCCCCGGGCGACGACGGTGAAGACCGCTTCGGCCCGATCGCCTACCTGGCCGACGCCACCCACGAGCCGACCGCGATGCTGGAGTCGGCCCAGCGCGACCGCCTGGCCACCGAGGGCGTGACCCAGGCCATGAGCGAACTCGACGAGCGCTCGCGCCGCATCGTGAGCGAGCGCTGGCTCAAGGTGAACGACGATGGCTCCGGCGGCATGACACTGCACGAGCTGGCGGCCGAATACGGCGTGAGCGCCGAGCGGGTGCGCCAGATCGAGGTGGCGGCCATGAAGAAGATGCGCAAGGCGCTGGCCGCGTACGCCTGATCGGTTTCAAGCGCCGGACAAAAGGAAGCCGCCCAAGGGCGGCTTCTTTCATGGTGATTGCGCTCGGTCTCAGTGCTCCCGGCGCAGCGCGGGAAACAGGATCACGTCGCGAATGCTCGGGCTGTCGGTCAGCAACATCATCAGGCGGTCGATCCCGATGCCGCAGCCGCCCGCGGGCGGCATGCCGTACTCGAGCGCGCGGATGTAGTCGGCGTCGAAGTGCATGGCCTCGTCGTCGCCGCCGTCCTTGGCCGAGGCCTGGGCCTGAAAGCGCGCGGCCTGGTCCTCGGCGTCGTTGAGCTCGGAGAAGGCGTTGCCGAACTCGCGGCCAGTGATGTAGAGCTCGAAGCGCTCGGTCACCGCGGGGTTGGCGTCGTTGGCGCGCGCCAGCGGCGAGATCTCGGTCGGGTGGTCCATGATGAAGGTCGGGTTCCAGAGCTTGTCCTCGACCTTTTCCTCAAAGTACAGCACCTGCAGGCTGGGCAGGCTGCGGGTGGACAGCTGGTGCTTCTCCTCGCTCATGCCCAGCTTGCGCAGTTCCGCCTGCAGCCAGGCCGCGTCGTCCACGCGGTCACCGGCGTCGGTGTACTTCTGAATCGCCTCGCGGATCGTCAGGCGCTCGAATGGAGACATCACGTCCACCGGCTGTCCCTGGTAGGTCAGGGGTTCGTCGCCACGCACCTGCTTGACCACGTGTCGGATCAGCTGCTCGTTGAAGTCCATCAGGTCCTGGTAGTTCCAGTACGCCGCGTAGAACTCCATCATGGTGAACTCGGGGTTGTGCCGCACGCTGATGCCTTCGTTGCGGAAGTTGCGGTTGATCTCGAACACGCGGTCAAACCCGCCCACCAGCAGGCGCTTGAGGTAAAGCTCGGGCGCGATGCGCAAGAACATCTCCTGGTCGAGCGCGTTGTGGTGCGTCTTGAAGGGCTTGGCGTTGGCGCCACCCGGGATCGGGTGCAGCATCGGCGTTTCCACCTCGAGGAAGCCGTGGCTCACCATGAAATCGCGGATGCTGGACAGGGCCTGGCTCCGCGCGACGAAGCGCTTGCGCGCGGACTCGTCGGTCATCAGGTCCACGTAGCGCTGGCGGTACTTGATCTCCTGGTCGTGGATGCCATGGAACTTGTCGGGCAGCGGGCGCAGGCTCTTGGTGATGAGGCGGATGCGGTCGGCGTGGATGGTGAGCTCGCCCGTGCGGGTGCGCATGAGCACGCCCTCGGCGGCGACGATGTCGCCCAGGTCCCAGTGCTTGAAGGTGTTGTGCAGCGCTTCGCCCACGCTGTCGTTGTTCAGGTAGATCTGGATGCGGCCGCCCGAGGGGCCAAAGGACGCGTCCTGCAGCGTGGCAAAGCTGGCCTTGCCCATGACGCGCTTGAGCATCATGCGCCCGGCCACGCTGGCGCGCACCGGCTCGGCCTCCAGGGCTTCCTTGGTGCTCTCGCCGAAGCGCGCGAACAGGTTGGCGGCCTTGTCGGCGGGTTTGAAGTCGTTCGGGAACGCCACGCCCTGCCCCTGTTTCTGGGCCTCGCGCAGGGCCTTGAGCTTCTCGCGGCGTTCGGCGATGAGCTGGTTCTGGTCTTGCGCGGGCGCGCTGGCGTCAGTGGTTTGGGCTTGGGTCATGAATGAAAAATGGGTTGGGCACCGAAGTGCGCAACCCATGATTGTAGTTTTCGGGCCGGCAACGGCCCGAACCGCCCTATTCGCCCAGATACGCGGCGCGGACCTTCGGGTCGTCGAGCATGTCGCGGCCGTTGCCGGTCATGATGATTTCGCCCGAATCCATGACGTAGCCACGGTCGGCGATTTGCAGCGCGCGGCGGGCGTTCTGCTCCACCAGCAGGATGGTCACGCCCTGCTGGGACACGTCGCGCACGACCTCGAAGATCTTGTCGACCATGATGGGCGAGAGCCCCATGGAAGGCTCGTCCAGCAGCAGCAGCTTGGGCTGGCTCATGAGCGCGCGCGCCATGGCCAGCATCTGCTGCTCGCCGCCGCTCATGGTGCCGGCGAGCTGGTCCTTGCGCTCCTTGAGTCGCGGGAAGATGCCGAACATGCGCTCGATGTCCTGCGCAATGCCCGCCTTGTCGCCACGGATGTAGGCACCCATCTGCAGGTTCTCGGTGATCGACATGCGGGTGAACACGCCCCGGCCCTCGGGCACCATGGCCAGGCCCTGCTTGACCATGTCCCACGCGCCCCTGCCCTTGATGCTCTGCCCGAGATACTCGATGTTGCCGGCCTCGTAGCCGAGCGAGCCGGTGATGGCCTTCATGGTGGTGGTCTTGCCCGCACCGTTGGAGCCGATGAGCGAGATCAGCTCGCCCTCGCGCACCTCGAGATCGATGCCCTTGACGGCCTTGATGCCGCCGTACGCGACCTTCAGGCCACTGACTTTGAGAAGTGTGTTTGCCATTTGTGTCGGTCCTTGGTCAGTGGCCACCGGTGCCGAGGTAGGCCTCGATCACCTTGGGATCTTTCTGCACATCGGCGGGCGTTCCGGAAGCCAGCTGCTTGCCGTAGTCGAGCACGGTGACGCGGTCGCACAGGCCCATCACCAGCTTCACATCGTGTTCGATCAGAAGGATGGTGCGGTTGTCCTTGCGGATGCGGTCGATCAGCTCGCGCAGCAGCACCTTTTCGGTGGCGTTCATGCCGGCGGCGGGTTCGTCCAGCGCGATCAGTTGCGGGTCGGTCGCCAGGGCTCGTGCGATCTCCAGCCGGCGCTGGTCGCCGTAGCTGAGCGTGCGTGATTTGTAGTCGGCGAACTTCTCGATGCCGACGTAGGCCAGCAGTTCGCGTGCGCGCGCCGTGATGGCCGCCTCCTCGCGCTTGAAGCCGGGCGTGCGCAACACCGCGCCGATCAGGCCGGAATGCGTGCGCACATGGCGCCCGACCATCACGTTCTCCAGCGCGGTCATCTCGGCGAACAGCCGGATGTTCTGGAAGGTACGGGCAATGCCGGCCTTGGCCACCTCGTGCACCGCACTGGGCGTGTAGGGTTTGCCGGCGAGCTCGAACGAACCGCTGTCGGGCGTGTACAGGCCGGTCAGCACGTTGAAGAAGGTGGTCTTGCCCGCGCCGTTGGGACCGATCAGGCCATAGACCTGACCGCGCTGGATTTCAATGCCCACGTCGCTCAGGGCCTGCAGGCCGCCGAAGCGCTTGGAAACATTCGCTACCTTGAGAATGGTGTCGCTCATCTGTTGTCTCCCGTCACTTGCTCAAGGACTTGCCGTGCTCGGGCGCAGGCCACAAACCCTTGGGACGCAGCAGCATCACGATCACCATCGCCAGCGCAATCAGCAACTGGCGCAGGACTTCTGGGCCGAGGCGCCCGCCGGTCATTTCGCCCAGCGGCCCGGCCACATGGCGCAACACCTCGGGCAGGCCGGCCAGCACCAGCGCGCCCAGGATCACGCCCGGTATGTGGCCGATGCCGCCGAGCACGACCATGGCCACCACCATCACGGATTCCATCAGCGCGAACGACTCGGGTGAGACGAAGCGCTGGAAGGACGCGAACAGCACGCCCGACATTCCGCCGAAGGTGGCACCCATGCCGAAGGCCAGCAGCTTGAGGTTGCGCGTGTTCAGGCCCATAGCCTTGGCGGCGATCTCGTCCTCGCGGATGGCCATCCAGGCGCGACCGATGCGCGAATCCTGCAAGCGGTAGGACAGCACCACGGACAGGATCACGAAGAACAGGAACAGGTAGTAGTACATCGTCACCGGCTGGAAGGTGTAGCTCCAGTCGCCGATCGAAATCGTCTGCCGCTGTCCCATGTTGATGCCGAAAACGGTCAGGGCATCGATCTGGCTCAGCCCCTTGGGGCCGTTGGTGATGTTCAGCGGCCGGTCCATGTTGAGCAGGAAGATGCGGATGATCTCGCCGAAGCCCAGCGTGATGATGGCCAGGTAGTCGCCGCGCAGCTTGAGCGTGGGCGCACCCAGGATCATGCCGACGATGCCAGCGACCCCGGCCGCGGCGATCATCACCAGCCAGATGTTGACGTGCACACCGTCGGGGAATGTGGCGCGGATGGCGGCGAAGGTGTCCGCCAGGTGCGGCGAGGCGAGCAGGCCATAGAGATAGGCGCCCACCGCATAGAAGGCGATGTAGCCCAGATCCAGCAGGCCGGCATAGCCCACCACGATATTCAAGCCCAGCGCAAGCAGCACGTACAGCAGCGCCAGATCAATGATGCGGACCCAGGAGTTGCTGCCTGTGGCCTGCAGCAACAGGGGCAGCACCATCAGGGCGACGGCGGCCAGAAGGAAGACAATGAGTTTCCCGGTTTTGGTGTTCATCATGTCGGTTCTCCTCATCGCTCAGGCGCGGTCCGCCACGCGTTCGCCGAGCAGGCCCGAGGGGCGCAGCGTCAGCACCAGGGCGAGCACGATGAAGGCAAAGATGTCCACGTACTGGCTGCCCAGCACACCGCCGGTGAGCTGGCCAAGGTAGCCGGCGCCAAGGGACTCGATCAAGCCGAGCGCAACGCCTCCGACGACCGCGCCGGCGAGGTTGCCGATGCCGCCCATGACCGCCGCCACGAAGGCCTTGAGCCCGGGCATGAAACCCATGGCGTGTTGCACCGTGCCGTAGTTGGACGCCCACATCACGCCCGCGATGGCCGCGAGCATGGCGCCGATGATGAAGGTGGCCGAGATGACCACGTCGGGCTTGATGCCCATGAGCGCGGCCACGCGCGGGTTCTCCGCCGTGGCGCGCATGGCGCGGCCCAGGTTGGTGCGGTTGACCAGCCACATGAGGAAGCTCAGCGTGATGGCCGTGGTGGCCAGGATCACCACCTGCGTCACCGAGATGACGGCGCCTCCGACGGCAATCGGCTCGCGCGACAGCATGGAGGGGTAGGACTTGGGATTGGGCTCCCAGATGATCATGGCGAAGGTCTGCAGCAGCAGCGACATGCCGATGGCGGTGATCAGGGGGGCGAGCCGGTTCGAGTTGCGCAGGGGCCGGTAGGCCAGCTTCTCGATGGCGAAGTTCAGTACCGCACACACCAGCATGGCGATCATGGTGGCCATAAAAAGCACCAGCCAGGTCGGCAGGCCGGTGGACGCCTCCATCATCCAGCCGATGACGGTCCAGCTGGTCAGGGCACCTACCATCAGCACGTCACCGTGCGCAAAGTTGATCAGACCAATAATGCCGTACACCATGGTGTACCCAAGGGCCACCAGCGCGTACATGCTGCCCAGCACCAGACCATTGATGATCTGCTGAAGCAAAACTTCCATGAAGATTCTCCGTGTGTATGACAGGCCGGGGAACGCTTGTGGCGCTGGCCCACCTCAACCTAGCAAAAAACCCGCCAGACCTGACCTTGAAACAGGACAGACTGCGGGTTGGTGGACGGATTGTAATGAGGCACTTTTGGGGCCAGCATGCGTGTAAGCCCTTAGCGGGCGCGGGTTAACCCTTGTTTGGATGCATCTCCCCAGATCGCATCAGCGCGATTGGTGATGCATTAGTTATTTTGATTGTTGAGTTTTTTGAGCTCGCGCAGCTTATCGGCGATGCGCAACTCCAGCCCACGCTCCACCGGCCGGTAGAAGCCGGGGTCGGGCATGCCATCGGGCAGGTACCGCTCGCCCGCGGCGAAGCCGTCCGCTTCATCGTGGGCATAGCGGTAGCCCTTGCCGTAGTCCAGTTCCTTCATGAGTTGGGTCGGCGCGTTGCGCAGATGCATGGGCACCGGGCGGGTCCCGTCTTTCTTCACGAATGCCTTCGCTGCGTTGAAAGCCTTGTAGACCGCGTTGCTCTTGGGCGCCACCGCCAGATAGACCACGCATTCGGCCAGGGCCAGTTCGCCTTCGGGGCTGCCGAGGCGCTCGTAAACCTCGGCGGCGTCCAGCGCCAGGCGCAGGGCGCGCGGGTCGGCCAGGCCAATGTCCTCGCTGGCCATGCGGATCAGCCGGCGCGCCATGTAGCGCGGATCTGCACCGCCGTCGAGCATGCGCACGAACCAGTACAACGAGGCATCCGGATCGGAGCCGCGCACGCTTTTGTGCAGGGCGCTGATGGTGTCGTAGAACTGCTCGCCCCCCTTGTCATAGCGGCGCATGCGCTCACCCAGCACCTTGAGCAGCCAGGCATCGGTGACTTCGGGGAGCTGTTCACGGCTGGCCGCCACGGCCAGGGTTTCCAGCGTGTTGAGCAGGCGCCGCGCGTCGCCATCGGCATAGGCAATCAGGCGATCGATGGCGGCTGCCTCAATCGCCGGGACGGCGTCAATGGCCTGCGCCTTGGTCACGATCTGGCGCAGATCGTCCTGCGACAGCGGCTGCAACACGTAGACTGCTGCACGCGAAAGCAGGGCCGAGTTGACCTCGAATGAGGGATTTTCGGTGGTGGCTCCGATGAAGGTGAACAGGCCGCTCTCCACATGGGGCAGGAAAGCGTCCTGCTGGCTCTTGTTGAAGCGGTGCACCTCGTCGACGAACAGGATGGTGCGTTGGGCGGTGAGGCCATCGCGCGCAGCCTGAGCGCGCTCGACTGCGTCCCGGATGTCCTTCACGCCGCCCAGCACCGCGCTGATGGTCAGGAACTGCGCGTCGAAGGCATCGGCCATGAGGCGCGCGATCGTGGTCTTGCCCACACCCGGCGGACCCCAGAGGATGCAGCTGTGGGGCTGGCCGGACTCAAACGCCAGACGCAGCGCCATGCCCTCGCCCAGCATGTGCTGCTGGCCGATCACCTCGGCCAGGGTGCGCGGGCGCAACCGCTCGGCCAGGGGGACGTGTGAACTCGCGGCAGGCACGGCGGTGTTCAGTCCAGCGCAGGCGACAGCGCCGTTCAGGGCCGGATGACCGAGGCGCCGGCCGGCGGCTGGAACGTGAAGTCCGCCGGCTTCAGAGGTGCGTTGGCCTGCCAATCGCGGAAGGTGAGCACGGAGCGCTGGCCCAGGCTGTCCTCGATGTCCAGCACGGCGAGTTGCCCTTGGCGAAAACCCACGCGCACCATCTGGAGCTGGCCATCGCGGTCCTTGGGGCGCGCCTCCAGCCATTCCATGCCGTCTCGAGCGGCTCCGGACTTGAGTTCGAACGCTTCCGAGAGCCCCTTGAGATCGGTGCCCGCCGCGATCAGCGCCGCAGGCGTGCTGCCCAGGGCGTCCTTCTGCGAGCGTGATGTCACTTGGTTCAGGTCCACGTCATGCAGCCACAGGGTCTGGCCGTCGGCCACGATGGTCTGTTCGAACGGTTTGGCGTACTCGAAACGGAAACGGCCTGGGCGAAGAAACTCAAAGCGACCGCTGGACGTCTTGCTGCGCGCCATGGTTTCGTTCGCGCGCTTGGGCGAAGTCACCACCTGCGTGAACGTGGCCTTGCCGCTATCGACCTCGCGCAGGAATCGCTCCAGGTCTTGCAGGCCATCGGCCCGGGCGGTAAGCGCGGCCAGGGCGAGTGCGCAGGAGGTTAGGACTTGTCTGATGATCATGGAAGGTCTGATCCGGTCGCGCCCGGTTGGTTGCAGCACTGTGCCACTCATTCCCCGCGCGAGGGCACCAGGATGTCGCGCTGGCCGCTGGAGGTGAGCGCGCTCACCAGGCCGGCGTTTTCCATGTCTTCCAGCAGACGCGCGGCGCGGTTGTAGCCGATCTTGAGCTTGCGCTGCACATAGGAGATGCTGGCCTTGCGGTCCTTGAGCACGATCTCGACCGCCTGGTCATAAAGTGCGTCCTTCTCGCCGTTGCCGCCCTCGCCGCCGCCCTCGCCAAAGAGGTCGCCACCCTCGCCATCGCCCGTGCCACCTTCGAGCACGCCATCGATGTAGTTCGGCTCGCCCCCCTGCTCTTTCAGGTAGGCCACCACGCGGTGCACTTCGTCGTCGCTCACGAACGCGCCGTGCACGCGAACCGGAAAACCCGTGCCCGAGGGCATGTACAGCATGTCGCCCATGCCGAGCAGGCTCTCGGCGCCCATCTGGTCGAGGATGGTGCGGCTGTCGATCTTGCTGCTGACCTGGAAGGACAGGCGCGTCGGGATATTGGCCTTGATCAGGCCGGTGATTACGTCCACGCTGGGGCGTTGCGTGGCAAGAATGAGGTGAATGCCCGCGGCGCGTGCCTTCTGGGCCAGACGCGCGATGAGTTCCTCGATCTTCTTGCCCACCACCATCATCAGGTCGGCCAGTTCGTCGATCACCACCACGATGTAGGGCAAGCGCTCCAGCGGCTCGGGCTGCTCGGGCGTAAGGCTGAATGGGTTGCCAATGATCTCGCCGCGCGCGGCGGCCTCGTCGATCTTGGTGTTGAAGCCGGCGAGGTTGCGCACGCCCATCTTGCTCATGAGCTTGTAGCGCTTCTCCATCTCCGCGACGCACCAGTTCAAGCCGTTGGCCGCGTGCTTCATGTCGGTAACCACCGGCGCGAGCAGATGGGGGATGCCCTCGTACACGCTCATCTCGAGCATCTTCGGGTCGATCAGCAGCAGGCGCACGTCGCGCGCATCGGCCTTGTACAGCAGCGACAGGATCATCGCGTTGATGCCCACCGACTTGCCCGAACCCGTCGTGCCGGCCACGAGGCAGTGCGGCATCTTCGCCAGATCGGCCACCACGGGTTGACCGCCGATGTCCTTGCCCAGGCCCATGGTCAGCATGGACTTCGCGTCGTTGTAGACCTGCGAGCCGAGAATCTCGCTCAGCTTGATGGTCTGGCGCTTGGCGTTGGGCAGCTCCAGCGCCATCAGATTCTTGCCCGGGATGGTCTCGATCACGCGGATCGACACCAGCGACAGCGAGCGCGCCAGATCGCGCCCGAGGTTGACAATCTGCGACCCCTTCACTCCAGTGGCGGGCTCGATTTCGTAGCGCGTGATGACCGGGCCAGGTGCCGCCGCCACCACACGCACCTCGACACCGAAGTCCTTGAGCTTCTTCTCGATCAACCGGCTGGTCATCTCCAGCGTCTGGCTGTCCACACCCGCCTGGTGCGACGGCGCACTGTCGAGCAGGTCCACCTGAGGCAATTTGCTGTCGGGCAACTCGGTGAACAGCGGCTTCTGGCGCTCCTTGGCCACGCGCTCGCTCTTGGGAACATCCACCAGCGTGGGTTCGATCACCACGGGTGTGGGATGGTGCTCCTCGATTTCCACCCGCTCGACCTTCACCACCTCTTCGCGTTCGCGCGCAGCCTTCTCGCCAATGCGCTGGTCCTCCACCGCTTCGCGCTTCTCGCGCCGGGCCTCAAACCAGCCATCAAGCGTATGCCCGACTTCCTCGGCCCAGTGCCCCCAGGAAAAGCGGAATACCGTCGGCAGACACACGAGCAACAACGCCAGCATGGCCAGCGCCGAACCCGTGAACCCCAACCACCACGTGGCAAGGGGGCCCAGCGCATGTCCGAGCACGCCACCCGCATGACCCGGCAGCAGCGATTCGAGGCGGTACAGGCGGCTCCATTCCAGTACCGCGCTGGCCACCACCAGGGTCGCGAGTGCCAGCCAGAACAGGCTGCGGCGGGCCCAGGGGCGGCGCCAGAAGCGGGCTGCGGTGACCTGCTCGGGCGGTGCGCCGCGAATCCAGCGCGCGAGCGCCGACAGCCAAGCCCGCAAGCCCACCAGAAAAAGCCACCACACCGAGAAACCGAGCAGGTAATAGCTCCAGTCCGCCAGCAGGGCGCCGAGGTGCCCGCCCCAGTTGCCCGGCTCGGCCAACGAGCCGGTGGTGCTCCAGGCTGGGTCGGCCAGCGAATGGCTCAATAGCGCGAGCAGCCAGAAAGCCAGGGCGGCGGCGCCCAGCACCAATCCGATCTCCTGGGCAAACCGGGACACACCCGCCGGACTCGCGCTGTTGCGCTCGGCGTTGAGGGTGTTGAGAGAGTAAGTCATAGGCCTCGCTGAATTCCAGCGGCTAGCTTACCCCATGAGCCCGCCCTTTCGGGCGATGCCGGCCGCCTTGGCCAGCGCGCTCAACCGAGCGAATTGAGGCGTTCCTTGATGACGGTGCTGCCGTCTTCCGTCACCTCGATGAAGCCCCGGTCCTCAAGGTCTTTCATGACACGGCTGACCATCTCGCGCGACGCGCCGATCATCTTGGCCACGTCCTGCCGGGAGACCCTTTCCTTGATGGTGAGCACCCCGTCCTTGTCGGGGTGGGCAAACTCGAGGAGCGCGCGCGCCACCCGGCCGTACACATCCATCAGGGCCAGCGACTCGATCTTTCGGTCGGCGTGGCGCAGGCGCTGTACCAGGCCCTTCATGACCGCGTACGCCATCGACGTGTTCTCGGGCAGGCAACGCGCGAATTCGGTGCGCCCCAGGATCAGCACATCGGTCTGCACCTCCGCGCGCACCGTGGCCGAATGCGGCTGGTTGTCGATCAGGCTCATCTCGCCCACATAGTCGCCGGGATTCATCGTGGCCAGGATCACCTCGCGGCCCCGCGTGTCCGTTGTCACCACGCGCGCGCGCCCGGTCAGCACGATGGCCAGGCAATTGGATTTCTTGCCCTGCTCGACGATGCACTCCCCGCGCTTGAAACGCCGCTTGATCACCGAGTCGGCCACCGATTCGGCCTGCGCCTGGGTGAGCGTGGAAAACAACGGCACCCGGCGGATCAGATCGAGATTGGACAGGAGGGACATGCGTGTATTCCTTTGTTGGGACGGCGCGGACCGCGCTCTTTCATACAATGATTCGCACTCATTGGGCGCTCTGTCGCACTGGATTCGAGCCCGGGCGCCCCCAAATAACCACCTACTCTAAACCACTTGGCCTCAAATTCGATGAGGCGATGAACATGAAACACGCGAAAGTCCTCATCCTGGGTTCAGGCCCTGCCGGCTACACGGCCGCCGTCTACGCGGCGCGCGCCAACCTCAACCCCGTGCTCATCACCGGCATCGCCCAAGGTGGCCAGCTCATGACCACGACCGATGTGGACAACTGGCCCGCCGACGCAGAAGGCGTGCAGGGCCCCGACCTGATGCAACGCTTCCTCGCGCACGCCGAGCGCTTCAACACCGAAGTGATCTTCGACCACATCAACACGGTCGACTTCAGCCAACGCCCGTTTGTGCTCAAGGGCGACAGCGGCGAGTACAGCTGTGACGCCCTCATCATCGCCACCGGAGCGTCGGCCAAGTACCTGGGCCTGCCATCGGAAGAGCTCTTCATGGGCAAGGGCGTGTCAGGCTGCGCCACCTGCGACGGTTTCTTCTACCGCGGGCAGGAAGTCAGCGTGGTCGGCGGTGGCAACACCGCTGTGGAGGAAGCCCTGTACCTGTCCAACATTGCCAGCAAGGTCACGCTGGTGCATCGGCGCGACACCTTCAAGGCCGAGGCCATCCTGGTCGACAAGCTGATGGACAAGGTGGCTGCCGGCAAGATCGAACTCAAGCTGCACAGCACCCTGGAAGAGGTGCTGGGCGACCAGACCGGCGTGACCGGCGTGCGGCTGAAGAGCGTGAAAACCGGTGCCACCGAAGACCTGGCGGTCAAGGGCTGCTTCATTGCGATCGGCCACCAGCCCAATACCGACATCTTCAAAGGCCAACTGGACATGAAGGATGGCTACATCACCACCCGCTCGGGTCTGCAGGGCATGGCCACCATGACCAGCGTGCCCGGGGTGTTTGCCGCTGGCGACGTGCAGGACCACGTCTACCGCCAGGCCATCACCAGCGCCGGCACCGGCTGCATGGCTGCCCTGGATGCCCAGCGATTCCTGGAGCAGAACGCGGCCTGAGCCCTTCGGAACGGCCCGTGCTCGCCGGCGGGTTGCTCTTTGGCTATAATTGCGGGCTTTGCTGAGATTTACCGGCTTGCCCGGGCACGAAGCAGATCCACGGGTTACCGCCACCCTTTCCTGGCGAGGTGAGGCTGATGCGCCCAGCACGGAGACCACTCCGGTTCGCGGCCAGCAGCTGTTTGAAATGATCGGAGTGTCCTCATGGCACGCGTCTGCGACGTTACGGGCAAGAAGCCCATGGTCGGGAACAACGTTTCCCACGCCAACAACAAAACCAAGCGCCGGTTCCTGCCGAACCTGCAATACCGCCGCTTCTGGGTCGAGAGCGAGAACCGCTGGGTGCGCCTGCGCGTTTCCGGCGCTGCCCTGCGCCTGATCGACAAAAACGGCATTGACGCTGTGCTCGCCGACCTGCGCGCACGCGGTCAGGCTTAAGGAGAACCGAACATGGCAACCAAAGGCACACGCGAGAAGATCAAGCTGGAGTCCACCGCTGGAACCGGCCACTTCTACACCACCACCAAGAACAAGAAGACCACGCCGGACAAGATGCTGATCAAGAAATTTGATCCCAAGGCCCGCAAGCACGTGGACTACAAGGAAATCAAGCTCAAGTAATCGAGCCCTTTCCCCGACAAAAAAAGCCCGCTGTGAAAACAGCGGGCTTTTTTCATTCAGCCGCGCCGCAGGCGCGGCGCGGGCCAGGCATTGTTCAGGCGTGGGCCGAGCGCAGCTTGATGGAGAATTCCTGCAACGCGGCAATGCCACTTTCTTCGGCGCGGCGGCACCACGCCTGCAAGTCCGCGGCAAGCTGCTCGCGGGTGGCGTTGGTGCTGGACCAAAGTGCGCGCAGCTCTTCGCGCATGGTGACCATCTTGTCGAGCACCGGATGCTCGGCGCGCACCTGGGCCAGTTGCGGTTTGACGCTGGCAGGCACCTTGTCGTCGTCGCGGTGCAGCCAGCGGCGCGCGGCCTGGAGCACGGTGGCATCGCCACGGCGTTCGCGCAGCGTCTGGATCTCGCGCTTGCATGCGGCGCGCATTTCACGCGCATACCCTGCCATCACCTCGTAGCGGTTCGCAATGATGGCTTCCAGCGTCTTTTCGTCGGCCACGGGTCGCACGACGCCGTAGGCCATCTTGGGCGGCACCTTCTTCACGGAAGCCAGCCCGACGGACTTCAACAGGGTGATGTACATCCAGCCGATGTCGAATTCGTAGGGCTTGACCGACAGCTTGGCCGAGGTCGGGTAGGTGTGGTGGTTGTTGTGCAGCTCTTCGCCACCGATCAGGATGCCCCAGGGCGAAACGTTGGTGCTGGCATCAGCGGCCTCGAAGTTGCGGTAGCCCCACCAGTGGCCGATGCCGTTGATGATGCCGGCGGCGGTAAGGGGAATCCAGATCATCTGGATCGCCCAGACCGTCAGACCCAGCGCGCCGAACAGCGCCACATCGATGATGAGCATCAGGCTCACGCCCAGGCGCGAGCGGCCGGTGTATAGGTGCTTTTCAATCCAGTCGTTCGGGGTGTTGTGGCCATAGCGCTCCAGGGTTTCCTGGTTCTTCGCCTCGGCGCGGTACAGCTCGCTGCCCTCATAGAACACCTTCTTGATACCGAACACCACCGGGCTGTGCGGATCACCTTCATGTTCACACTTGGCGTGGTGCTTGCGGTGGATGGCGGTCCACTCCTTGGTGACCATGCCGGTGGTCAGCCAGAGCCAGAAGCGGAAGAAATGCGACGCGATGGGGTGCAGGTCCAGCGAACGGTGCGCCTGGTGGCGGTGCAGGAAGATGGTGACGCTGGCGATCGTGACATGGGCCAGCAGCAGGGCAACCAGAATGGCCTGCCACCAGGTGGCGCCCGTCAGGCCCTGGTCCAGGAACTGGATCAGGCCGTCCCATACTTGGGAAAAGGTTCCGGAATCGGAAGAAATCATGGATGTCCTATAAGACCGCCCGAGGGTCGCAGGAATGTGTCAAGGCCAGACCCATGGGCGGTGTGGGCCAGCGAAGTCGGGATTTTAAGGGAGGGGGGGGCAAATCACCAACCCATGGCCCACACCGGATGAAAACTTACTGGCTCAGATCAAGAGAATTGACGGATTTTCAAGGCCTTTTCCGCCAGACGGCAGCAAAAAAGCCGTCCGTTGCATGCCGATGAGGCCAAAGCCGCAGCCAGCGGCCTTGTTCGCCCGAACACAGCGCGGCGGCCTCCCCCACCTGCATGGCGGCCAGCAGGTCCGCAACCGCCAGGGGTTCGAAATCGGAATGGGCCTGCTCAAACGCCTGCGCGACGGCTTCGTTTTCCTGGGGCAACAGGCTGCAGGTGGCATACACCAGCCGCCCGCCCGGCTTGAGCAGGCGCGCCGCGCTGTGCAGGATCGCCTTCTGCAGTTCGGCCTGGGCGGCAACCGTGGCGGGCGTCTGGCGCCATTTCAGGTCAGGGCTGCGGCGCAGCGTGCCCAGGCCTGAGCAGGGCGCATCCACCAGAACGCGGTCGATCTTCCCGGCCAGGCGCTTGATGCGGTCGTCGCGCTCGTGGGCAATGGCGACCGGATGCACGTTGGACAGGCCGCTGCGCGCCAGCCGCGGCTTGAGCGCATCCAGCCGGTGGCCCGAGGTGTCGAAGGCATAGAGCCGGCCGCTGTTGCGCATGGCCGCACCGATGGCCAGCGTTTTGCCGCCCGCGCCGGCGCAGAAATCCACCACCATCTCGCCCCGTTTGACGTCCACCAGCAGGGCCAGCAGCTGGGATCCCTCGTCCTGGACTTCCACCTCGCCCTGAACAAAAGCAGGCACCTTGGCCAGCGAGGGTTTGCCCTGCAGGCGGATCCCCATTGGCGAATAGGGCGTGGGTGCCCCAACCAATCCCGCCGACTTCAAAGATGTGAGCGCCCCCTCTCGTTTCGACTTCAGCGGGTTCACACGCAGGTCCAGCGGCGCGGGTTGGTTCAGGCTGGCCACCAGCGCATCGAACTCGCCACCCACCTGTTCACGCAGCGCCTCGGCCAGCCAGTCGGGCAGGTTGTGACGGTGCGGCGCCATCAATTCGGCGTCGGTCACGGCATCACAGTGGTCGAGCCAGGTCTTCTCCGGCTCGCTCAATGCACTCTTGATGAAGTCGCGGTCGCCGGGAAAGGCCAGGATGGCCAGTCGGCGCCATTTGGAGCCGCTGCCCGAACGCGCGAGCCACTCCAGTTTCAGGCGCTCGCGCAAGATGGCGTACACGGTGTCGGACAAGGTGGCGCGTTCACGAGGGCCCAGTGACCGATTTTCGCGAAAGTGGCGGGCGACAACCGCGTCGGCAGGTTGCTCGAACCTGAACACCTGTTCGATCAGGCGGGCGCTTTCGTCCAGAAGGGCTTTGGGATGCATGGCCGGTATTGTCCCATCGGGCATGGCGCGTCCCCGATAATGCGCGGTTATGTCCGAGATCTCCGAACAGGTGCGCCGCCGGCGCACCTTCGCCATCATTTCCCACCCCGACGCGGGCAAGACCACCCTCACCGAGAAACTGTTGCTGTTCTCGGGCGCGATCAACATCGCGGGCAGCGTGAAGGCACGCAAGGCCGCGCGCCATGCCACCAGCGACTGGATGGAGATCGAGAAGCAGCGGGGCATTTCTGTCGCCTCGTCGGTCATGCAGATGGAATACCGCGACTGCGTGATCAATCTGCTGGACACGCCCGGTCACCAGGACTTCAGCGAAGACACCTACCGCGTGCTCACCGCCGTGGACGCGGCATTGATGGTGATCGACGCCGGCAATGGCGTGGAACCCCAGACCCGGCGCCTGCTGCAGGTCTGCCGCGCGCGCAACACGCCCATCCTCACCTTCGTGAACAAGATGGACCGCGAGGTGCAGGCCCCGCTGGACCTGATGGACGAAATCGAGCGCGAGCTCGGCATGACAGTGGTGCCCTTCACCTGGCCGGTGGGCATGGGCAAGACCTTCCGCGGCGTGTTCGACCGGCGCACCGACCAGATGCGCGTGTTTGCCGCCGGCGAAGACCGCCGCGGTGGCGACGAGGACGTGCTGGCCGGGCTGGACAACCCCGAGAGCATGAAGCGCTTCGGCGCCGAGTTCCAGCAGGCCAGGGACGAGCTGGAGCTGGTCGAAGGTGCTTCGCCCGCATTCGACGAAGCACTGTTCCTCGCCGGCAAACAGACGCCGATGCTGTTCGGTTCGGCGGTGAACAACTTCGGCGTGCGCGAGGTGCTCGACACACTGGTGGACCTGGCACCGCCGCCCGGCGAGCGGCCCGCGCTGCAACGCGTCGTCAAACCAGAGGAACCCAAATTCAGCGGCGTGGTGTTCAAGATCCAGGCCAACATGGACCCGGCGCACCGCGACCGGATCGCCTTCGTGCGCATGGCCAGCGGCCATTTCGAGCGCGGCATGAAGCTCAGGGTGGTGCGCTCGGGCAAGGACCTCAGGCCCAACACGGTGGTCAGCTTCCTATCGCAGCGCCGCGAGCTGCTCGACGAAGCCTTTGCCGGCGACATCATCGGCATTCCAAACCACGGTGTGCTGCAACTCGGCGACACGCTGACCGAGGGCGAGAACCTTCAGTTCACCGGCCTGCCCTTCTTCGCCCCCGAGATCATCCGCAGCGTGGAAGTGGCCGACCCGCTGCGCAGCAAGCAGTTGCGCGCCGGCCTGACCCAGCTCGGTGAGGAGGGCGCGATCCAGGTGTTCCGCCCGGTGGCGGGCTCGGTGCTGCTGCTTGGCGCCGTCGGCCAGTTGCAGTTCGAGGTGGTCGCGCATCGGCTGGAGCACGAGTACGGCGTGAAGGCACGCATCATGAACAGCCCCTACCAGGTGGCGCGCTGGGTGACCTGCGCGCCCGAAGACGGCGGCGAGATCGAACTCAAGAAATTCATCGACGCCAACAGCCACCGCGTGGCGCTCGACGCGGTGGACGCGCCCACGCTGCTGGTGGACCATGCGGCCACACTGCGCGCGGTCGAGGCCAACTGGCCGAAGATCAAGTTCCACGCGATGCGCGAGCACGCGGGCCTGGTTTTTCACAAGTCGATGTAGTCCGCGCGCAACTTGCGGACCCCTCAACCTTTCTGCAGCAGCGCCTCGATCGCCCGCGGGTAAATCAGGTGCTCCTGCGTCAGCACCCGCGCGGCCAGCGTCTCGGCGGTGTCGCCCGGCATCACCGGCACCACCGCCTGGTCCAGGATCTCGCCGTGATCGAGCTCACTGGTCACACGGTGCACCGTCGCACCGGCAAAGCGGCAGCCCATGTCGATCGCGCGCTGGTGTGTCTTCAGTCCGGTGAAGGCGGGCAGCAGGCTGGGATGGATGTTGACCAGGCGGCCTTCGTAGTGCCGCACGAAACCTGGGGTGAGGATGCGCATGAAGCCGGCCAGCACCACCAGCCCGGGTTCGTGCCGATCGATCCCGGACATCAGGGCGGCATCAAAATCTTCGCGGCTGGCGTAGGCGGTATGGTCCAGCGCGGCGGTGGCGATGCCTTGCGCTTTCGCCCACACCAGCCCCTGGGCGGCGGCCTTGTTGCTGATCACGGCCGCCACGCGCGCGCCAAAGCGCGTCTGCCAGCGCTGCGTCCGGGCGGTCTCCACGATGGCAGCCATGTTGGATCCGCTGCCGGAGATCAGAATCACGATGTTTTTGTTCACGCCAGACATGGCCGGGAAGTGTAATGACCTCAGACCTGCAGACCTCCTCAGCCGGCCGCCCGCGCGGCCATGATTTTCAACAGCGCCCGCTCTCACCGGCCGAGGCACGCGTGCTCGGCACCCTGATGGAAAAGGCGCGCACCGTGCCCGACAGCTACCCGCTGACGCTCAACGCGCTGGTGACGGGCTGCAACCAGAAGTCCAGCCGCGAGCCGGTGATGAACCTGGCCGATGCCGCTGTGCTGGAGGCGCTCGACACGCTGCGCAGCCTGCACATGGTGCTTGAGGGCAGCGGCAGCCGCGTCACGCGCTACGAACACAACTTCCCCCGCGCGGCGGGCGTGCCCGACCAGTCGGCCGTGCTGCTGGGCATGCTGATGCTGCGCGGCCCGCAGACCGCCGGTGAACTGCGCCTGAACACCGAGCGCTGGTACAAGTTCCTCGACATCGCCTCGGTCGATGGCTTTCTGGAAGAACTGCAGGAGCGCAGCGCAGACAAGGGCGGCCCGCTGGTGGTGAAGCTGCCGCGCGCACCGGGCGCGCGCGAACAGCGCTGGGCCCACCTGCTGTGCGGTCCCGTGGATGTGGCTGCCCTGACGACGAACCCGTCCACCCAGGGCAGTGCTGCCACCGAAGACGAACTGATTGCCCTCACCCGGCGCCTGGCCACGCTGGAAAACACCGTGGCCGCCCTGCAGGACCAGCTGCAGAATCTGAACGAGCAGCTCGGCTTGTCGCAGCCCGGACAGCCATAAAACGAACGGTCGTGCGAAACTGGCCGGCGTTGTTCAATTTGCCGGCACCTCCGCGGTGCCGGCCACCAGGAGACATCCCATGGATTTGGCATTCACGCCCGAGGAACAGGCGTTTCGCGAGGAGATCCGCGGTTGGGTCAAGGCCAACCTGCCCGCCGAGATTTCCCACAAGGTCCACAACGCCCTGCGCCTCACACGCGACGACATGCAGCGCTGGGCCAAGATTCTGGGCAAGAAGGGCTGGCTCGGCTGGGGCTGGCCCAAGGAATTCGGCGGCCCGGGCTGGAACGCCGTGCAGAAGCACCTGTTCGAGGAAGAGTGTGCCCTGGCGGGAGCGCCCCGCGTGGTGCCGTTCGGCCCCGTGATGGTCGCGCCCGTGATCATGGCGTTCGGCAACAAGGCGCAACAGGAACGCTTTCTGCCCGGCATCGCCAGCGGCGAGGTCTGGTGGAGCCAGGGCTACAGCGAACCCGGTTCGGGCTCGGATCTCGCATCGGTGAAATGCCGCGCCGAGCGCAAGGGCGACAAGTACATCGTCAACGGCCAGAAAACCTGGACCACGCTGGGCCAGTATGGCGAGTGGATCTTCTGCCTCGTGCGCACCAGCAACGAAGGCAAGCCGCAGACCGGCATCTCCTTCCTGCTGATCGACATGAAGTCGCCCGGCGTCTCGGTGCGCCCCATCAAGCTGCTGGACGGCGAGTGCGAGGTCAACGAAGTCTGGTTCGACAACGTCGAAGTGCCAGCCGAGAACCTGATCGGCGAAGAGAACAAGGGCTGGACCTACGCGAAGCACCTGCTCAGCCACGAGCGCACCAACATCGCCGACGTGAACCGCGCCAAGCGCGAGCTCGAACGCCTCAAGCGCATCGCCAAGGCCGAAGGCGTCTGGGACGACCTTCGCTTTCGCGACCAGATCGCGCTGCTCGAAGTCGATGTGGTCGCGCTGGAAATGCTGGTGCTGCGCGTGCTCTCGGCCGAGAAGTCGGGCAAGAACTCGCTCGACATCGCCGGCCTGCTCAAGATCAAGGGCAGCGAGATCCAGCAGCGCTACAGCGAACTCATGATGCTCGCGGCCGGCCCCTACAGCCTGCCCTTCATCGAGGAAGCCATGGAGGCCGGCTGGCAGGGCGATTTCCCCGGCGGTGTCAACGCCAACGCGCCACTGGCATCCACCTACTTCAACCTGCGCAAGACCACCATCTACGGTGGCTCGAACGAGGTTCAACGCAACATCGTCGCGCAGACGGTTCTGGGCTGAGGAGACACACATGGATTTCGATTTTTCCGACGACCAGGCCGCCCTGCGCGACGCCGTTCAGAAGTGGGTGGAGAAGGCCTACACCTTCGAGCGGCGCAATGCCATCGTGGCCGCGGGCGGCTTTGACCGGGCCGCGTATGGCGAACTCGCCGAGCTCGGCCTGGCCGGCCTGTACGTGAGCGAGGGCGACGGCGGTCTGGGCATGGGGCCGGTCGAAGGCATGGTGGTGATGGAGGAGCTGGGCCGCGGCATCGTGCTCGAACCGCTCGCCCAGACCCTGATCGCCTCGGGCCTGCTCGGCGGCTACGCACCCGCGAATCTCAAGGCCAGCTGGCTGCCACGCGTGGCCTCGGGCGAGGCGCTGGTGGTGCTCGCACAGCAGGAACGCAAGGCGCGCTACCGGCTCGACATCTGCGCCACCACCGCCACCCAGGCGGGCAAGGGCTGGACGCTGTCGGGCACCAAGAACCTCGTCCCGGTGGCCGACCAGGCCGACGCCTTCATCGTGCCCGCCATGGCCGGCGGCCAGCTTGCCCTGTTCCTGGTGGAGCGCACCGCCACGGGCGTGGCCACACGCGGCCACCGCACGCAGGATGGTGGCCGCGCCGGTGACCTGACGCTGAAGGACGCACCCGCACAGCTCATCACCACCGACGGCCAGACCGCGCTGGAACACGGCGTGGACATCGGCATCGCGGCCACCTGCGCCGAAGCCGTGGGCGTGATGGACAAGACGCTGGCCATCACCGTCGAATACATGAACACGCGCAAGCAGTTCGGCGTGACCATCGCCAGCTTCCAGGCGCTGCGCCACCGGGTGGCCGACATGAAGATGCAGCTGGAGCTGGCCCGCTCCATGAGCTACTACGCCAGCCTCAAGCTCAACGCGCCCACGGCGGAACGCCGCGCCGCCATGGCGCGCGCCAAGGTGCAGCTGGGCACGGCCATGCGCTTCGTGGGCCAGCAGGCGGTGCAGTTGCACGGTGGCATCGGCGTGACCGACGAGTACATCGTGAGCCACTACTTCAAGAAGCTGACCCAGCTGGAGATGAGCCACGGCGACACCCTGCACCACCTCGGGGAGGTGTCCAGCCGGATGCAGGACACGGCCGGCGTGTTCGCCTGATCCCCCAGAACGGCCCGCACCACGCGGGCCGTTCTGTTTCTGCCGCCGACAACAACACCCGGAGACCACCATGACCACCCGCCGCCACGTTCTGGCCCTCGCCGCCAGCAGCCTCTTGCTCGCCGCGTGTGCCAGCGCCCCGCCAGCCACCGGGCAGCCACCCGTCGTCTTCGTCCACGGCAACGGTGATTCGGCCTCGATCTGGCAGACCACGGTGTGGCGCTTCGAGGCAAACGGCTGGCCACGTGAACGCCTGCACGCCATCGACCTGCCCTACCCGCTGGCGCGCGACGACGACGGCAAGCCCCAACCCGGACGCACCTCGACCACCGAGCACATGGCCTTCCTCAAGGCCGAGGTGGACAAGGTGCTGCAGCGCACCGGCGCAAAGCAGGTGGTGCTGGTAGGCAACTCCCGTGGCGGCAACGCGATCCGCAACTACATCCAGAACGGGGGTGGTGACAAGACCGTGAGCCACGCGATACTGGGCGGCACGCCCAACCACGGCGTCTGGGCCGCCAAGGGCTTTCGCGAAGGCAACGAGTTCTCGGGCACAGGGCCGTTCCTGACCGCACTCAACGCACCCAAGAACGCCGCGGGCGACGAGGTCGCCGGGCCGGTGCAATGGATGACCATCCGCTCGGACAACAACGACAAGTTCGCCCAGCCCGACGGCCTGTGGATCGGCGCCAAGGGCACACCGACCAACGTCACCTTTGAAGGGCCCGCGCTCAAGGGCGCGCACAACGTGGTGCTGCCGCGGGTCGATCACCGCGAAACCTCGTTCTCGCCGGCCGCCTTCGATGCCACCTGGCGCTTCATCACAGGGCGCTCGCCGGTGACGGTGAACGTCCCGGCCCTCGCGCCGGTGGTGCTCAACGGCAAGCTCACCGGCCTGGGTCTGAATCCGTCCGATCCGGCCTCGGGCAACTACGCCAACAACCTGCCCCTGCCCGGCGCGCAGCTCGCGGTGTACGCCACCGACCCGGCCACCGGCGAACGCAAGGGCGCGCCAGTGCACAGCAAGACCGTCGGCGCCGACGGCCTCTGGGGACCCTTCACGGCACAGGCCGGCGTCCCCTACGAGTTCGTCATCAGCGCACCCGGCTACGCCACCACCCACATCTACCGCAGCCCGTTTCCGCGTTCCAGCGAACTGATCCACCTGCGCGCCGAACGCATCGCCGCAGCCGACAAGGAGGCCAAGTCCATCGTGACCTTCACGCGACCACGTGGCTACTTTGACGCGCAGCGAGACAGGATGAGCTTCGACGGCAAGGCACTGCCTGGCGTGCCGCCTGCCGGTGCCGGCCTGTCCAGCGCCAGGATCAAATTGATGGAAAACGGCGTGCGCGCCATCACGGCAGAGTTCAACGGCGAGAAGATCGCGGGCCGCACCTGGCCTGCGGCGGACAACCGGGTGGTCGTCCTTGAACTGACCTATTGACGGCTCTCCCGGACTCAGGCGTGCAGGCGCGAGGTCTTGGGCAGGTGCGACATCAGGAACTCCATCTGGTCGGCCAGGATGCGCCGGTTGCGCAGGATGAAGTCCTCCCACAGGCTGGGCACGTAGGGCGCGTACAGCAGCCCCATGTGCGCCTGCTCCGGCGTGCGGTTGCCCTTGCGGTGATTGCACGACTTGCAGGCCGTCACCACGTTCATCCACGTGTCGCGCCCGTTCTGCCCCAGGGGCACGATGTGCTCGCGCGTCAGCACCTCTTCATGGAAATGCTCGCCGCAGTAGGCGCACACATTGCGATCGCGCGCGAACAGCTTGCTGTTGGTCAGCGTGGGGCGCAGGTCGAACGGGTTGATGCGCGGCACCCCCTGGGTGCCGATGATGGAATTGACGTTGATGATCGACTGGCGCCCGGTGATCGCGTTGTGCCCGCCATGGAACACCGCCACCTCGGCCCCCATCTCCCAGCGCACCTCGTCCGCGGCGTAATGCAGCACGGCTTCTTCGAGGCTGATCCACGACTGTGGCAGCCCCTGGGCGGAGAGCTTCAAGACCTTCAAGACGGGCTCCTTCAAGTGAACACGCAACTGGAAGGGACGGCCCTGCGAAGCCGTCCAGCGGCCGCCGGCCTGGCCTGCGGGCGCATATCATCGTGTGCCAATATAGCAAGACTTTAAGACGGCCGACTTATGAAGGCCAAAGCACAATAACCTACGGCTATCGAAGGTCATGTGTTTTGCTCGCGCAACACATCAAACACCACCCGCTGCGCCCGCGATGTCGCAAGGCTGCAAGACTGGTTGCGGTGCCTAGCTACGGTGACTGACTACAGCCAATAGCAGTCCATCGCGATGATGGGACAAGGGACTGTCTTGGATTGATCTGCAACGGTCCAACTTGGCCTGGAAGCAAAATGGCCAGCAGTCAACGGCGGGACCGCCCAAGCAGCAATTGCACCGCGACAAACCCGGCGCCCACAGCTGCCCCCAAACCAGGAAAAATGACAAGGTTGTCTGCGATCAGTGGCGCCTGGTTGAACATCAAAGAGACCGCACTCGTGCACACGCCGAGCATCGAACCGATGTAGATTGGCGTTGCCTTTCGAAGCAGCCAGCGCAACTTGGGCGTGGCTGCCAACGCTAGCAAGCCTCCTGCGAGCAGCAGCATCACCATCAGGCGCACACCAAACAGCCAAGCGATCAGCAACCCAATCGCGACTAGCGCGAAGCGAAGCGGAAGGTGTGCGGACTCTTCCTCAGAGGATGCTTGCCGATTGCGCAAGTCGTCTGCGAAGCGCTGGTTTTGCCCTTCGCTGCGCCCCATGGACTCGGCTAAGTTTTTCGGCGGTGCGATTGGTGTGCCCGAATACCCGTCACGCATTCCACGTTGATTGTCTTCGAATGTCATGTTGATTCCTTTCGCATGGCAACGCCGCCGAACTGTTCGCGACCGGGTCGACGGACAGTAGCCCGCGCTCTTGCTGCCTACTTGAGCCCTGTCGAACAGGACCACCCAAGCCTCAAAAAAGTCCGCACCGGCACATTACCAGTTCAGACGACGCCAGGCCATCAACAATTCGGATCAGTAGACGTCACCAGAAACGGGAAGCCTCATTTTTTGGGCTAGTACTGCGGGGAATGCTTTCACGCAATCCAGGCCGAAAGCTGTCCTCGTAGCCGAGGCAGCGACTGGCACGAAGTAGACTTCGATCCACGTCACTTGGCGCTGAAGACCGCCAGTCAAAAAAACAAGCTTTGATGACTCGGCCCCGCGCCGTGCCCAATAAGGCACCGGGACCGCCCTTCCAACCCCTCGCACGGCATGAAAATCTTTCGCGGTTTGCGCACCCAGCCCGACAGCCCGGGGGGCTGCGCACTGACCATTGGCAACTTCGACGGTGTGCACCGTGGCCACCAGGCCATGCTGGCGCTGCTCATCAACGAAGCGCGGCACCGCGGCGTGCCCAGCTGCGTCATGACCTTCGAGCCGCACCCGCGCGACTATTTTGCGGCGCTGCACCACAAGCCCGAACTGGCGCCCGCGCGCATTGCCACGCTGCGCGACAAGCTGCAGGAGCTGGAACGCTGCGGCGTCGACGAGTGCCTGGTGCTGCCCTTCAATGCCCGCCTGGCCAGCCAGTCCCCCGGGTCCTTCATCGAGGACACGCTGGTGCGCGCGCTGGGGGTGAAGTACGTGCTCGTGGGCGACGATTTCCGCTTTGGCGCCAAACGCGCGGGCGACTACGCCATGCTTGACGCCGCGAGCGGCCGCCTCGGTTTCGACGTGGCGCGCATGCAGAGCTACGAGGTGCACGGGCTGCGCGTGTCCAGTTCGGCGGTGCGCGAGGCCCTGGGCGAGGGACGCATGGACGACGTGGCCGCGCTGCTCGGTCGGCCCTACAGCATCAGCGGCCATGTGGTGCACGGCCGCAAGCTGGGCCGCCAGCTGGCCGAGACCGCACCGGGACGCGGCGACGGCTTTCGCACCCTCAACCTGCGTTTCTCGCACTGGAAACCCGCCGCCAGCGGCATCTTCGCGGTGCACGTGCACGGGCTGGGTCCGCACGCGGACTCTCCCCCGCTGCCAGGTGTGGCCAACCTCGGCGTGCGCCCTTCGCTGGATCCGGACGACGTCAACGGCGGGCGTGTGCTGCTGGAGACCCATTGCCTCGAATGGCCTGCGGCGCTGGCCGCCAGCCTGCCCGGGGGGGAGGCCTACGGTAAAATCGTGCGCGTGGAACTGCTGCACAAACTGCACGACGAGCTGAAATACGACGGCCTCGACGCCCTGACCCAGGGCATCGCCCGGGACAGCGACGACGCACGCGCGTTCTTTGCGTCGCTGCACACGCAAACCCACCGGCAGACCACCCGCGACCGAATTTAGACGATCCGTCTGCCCGGTCGCCGCCCTTCGACAGGCTCAGGGCGAACGGTGTCGCCCCCAGTTCCCGCACTCCCCCGCACGGGCTGAGCTTGTCGAAGCCACCACGGAATCTCCCCTGTCATGTCCGACGCTCCCACCGACTACCGCAGCACCCTCAACCTGCCCGACACGCCCTTCCCCATGCGCGGCGACCTGCCCAAGCGCGAGCCGGGCTGGGTCAAGGCGTGGCAGGACGAAGGGCTGTACCGGCGCCTGCGCGTGGCCCGTGCCGGCGCGCCGCTGTTCGTGCTGCACGATGGCCCGCCCTATGCCAATGGCAAGCTGCACATCGGCCATGCGCTCAACAAGATCCTCAAGGACATGATCGTCAAGAGCCGCCAGCTGGCCGGCTTCGACGCCCAGTACATCCCCGGCTGGGACTGCCACGGCCTGCCGATCGAGAACGCGATCGAGAAGCTGCACGGCCGCAACCTCGGCCGCGACGACATGCAGGCCAGGAGCCGCGCCTACGCCACCGCACAGATCGATCAGCAGCGCGAGGACTTCCGCCGCCTGGGCGTGCTGGGCGACTGGGAACGCCCCTACCGCACCATGGACCCGGCGAACGAGGCTGGCGAGATCCGCGCCTTCAAGCGCGTGATCGAGCGCGGATTTGTCTACCGCGGCCTCAAGCCGGTCTACTGGTGTTTCGACTGTGGCTCCTCGCTGGCGGAGTTCGAGATCGAGTACGCCGACAAGAAAAGCGACACGCTGGACGTGGCGTTCGAGGCGGACGACCCGGCGAAGCTTGCGGCCGCTTTCGGCCTGCCCGCCTTGCCCACGGGCAAGTCCGCGTTCGCTGTGATCTGGACCACCACCGCCTGGACCATCCCCGCCAACCAGGCGCTCAACGCGCACCCGGATTTCACCTACGCCCTGGTCGATACGCCCAAGGGCTGCCTGGTGCTGGCGGAAACCCTGGTCGAGAAGTGCCTGGAGCGCTTCGGCCTGAGCGGCACGGTGCTGGCCACGGCATCGGGCAAGGCGCTGGGCGGCATGAACTTCCGCCACCCCCTGTTCGACGTGGACGCGGGTTACCGCCGCCTCTCGCCGATGTACCTGGCCGACTACGTGAGCGACGCCGACGGCACCGGCATCGTGCACTCGTCTCCCGCCTACGGTGTGGACGACTTCAACTCCTGCACCGCGCACGGCATGAAGGTCGAGGACATCCTCAATCCCGTGCAGGGCAACGGCACCTATGCGCCCGACTTCCCGCTGTTCGGCGGCCTGCACATCTGGAAGGCCGTGCCGGTCATCCTGGAGGCCCTGAAGAACGCCGACCGCCTGCTGGCCACGCAGACCATCACGCACAGCTACCCGCACTGCTGGCGCCACAAGACGCCCGTGATCTACCGCGCCGCCGCGCAGTGGTTCGTGCGCATGGACGAGGGCGAGGGCGTGTTCACAAAAGACAAGGCGCCCAGGACGCTGCGCCAGACCGCGCTGGACGCCATCGAACAGACCCGCTTCTTCCCGGCCAATGGCAAGGCACGCCTGCACGACATGATCGCCAACCGGCCCGACTGGTGCATCTCGCGCCAGCGCAGCTGGGGCGTGCCCATCCCCTTCTTCCTGCATAAGGACTCGGGTGAGCTGCACCCGCGCACCATGGAGATCCTGGACCAGGCGGCCGACATCGTCGAACGCGGTGGCATCGAAGCCTGGAGCCGCGTCACGGCCGAGGAGATCCTCGGCGCGGACGACGCGAAGCACTACACCAAGAGCACCGACATCCTTGAGGTGTGGTTCGACTCGGGTTCGACCTTCCAGCACGTGCTGCGCGGCAGCCATGCCCAGGCCTACGACCGCCTGCCTTACCACGAGGCAGGGCCCGAAGCCGACCTCTACCTCGAAGGACACGACCAGCACCGCGGCTGGTTCCACAGCTCGCTGCTGCTGGGCTGCGCGCTGTACGACCGCGCGCCCTACCGCGGCATCCTGACGCACGGCTTCAACGTCGATGGCCAGGGCCGCAAGATGAGCAAGTCGCTGGGCAACGTGATCGAGATCGAGACCTTCGCCAAAGACCCGGGTGCCGAGATCGCGCGCCTGTGGGTTGCATCCACCGACTACTCGGGCGACCCGCCCATGGACAAGAAGGTCATCGCCCGCGTGACCGACGCCTACCGCCGCATCCGCAACACGCTGCGCTTCCTGCTGGCCAACGTGAGCGATTTCGACCCGGCGGCCGACGCCGTGCCCTTCGACCAGTTGCTCGAGATCGACCGCTACGCGCTGGCCCGCGCGGCGCAGTTCCAGGCGGAGATCCGTGCGCACTACGAGGTGTACGAGTTCCACCCGGTGGTGGCCAAGCTGCAGGTGTACTGCTCGGAGGACCTGGGCGCGTTTTACCTCGACGTGCTCAAGGACCGGCTCTACACCACCGCGCCCAAAAGCCTGGCGCGGCGCAGCGCGCAGACCGCCCTGCACCAGATCACCCACGCCATGCTGCGCTGGATGGCGCCCTTCCTGAGTTTTACGGCCGAGGAAGCCTGGCCGGTGCTGGCCGGGGCGCAGAGCCGGGGCTCGATCTTCTTCGAAACCTTTGCCGAACTGCCCGAGGCGGACGAGGCGCTGCTGGCGAAATGGTCGCGCGTGTGCGAGGTGCGCGAACTCGTCAACAAGGAGATCGAGACCGTGCGCGCCGCCGGCGGGGTCGGGTCCTCGCTGCAGGCCACTGTGCGCGTCACCGCACCGGCCGAAGACCACGCGCTGCTGGCCACGCTGGGCGACGACCTGAGGTTCGTGCTGATCGTGTCGGCCGTGGAGCTGCTGCGCGGCGACGCGCTCGCCGTGCAGGTGACCCCGGCCACTGCCGCCAAGTGCGAGCGCTGCTGGCACTACCGCGACGACGTGGGTGCCGATGCCGCGCACCCCACGCTGTGCGGGCGCTGCACCAGCAACCTGTTCGGCGCGGGCGAAGCCCGTTCGGTGGCCTGATGGCGCGCGTGGGCAGCGCTGGCATCTGGCCCTGGCTGGGCCTGGCCGCCGTCCTGATCGTGGCCGACCAGGTCAGCAAGCAGATCATCCTGGCCCACTACCAGCTCGGCGACAGCACGTACGTCGCCAGCTTCTTCAACATCGTGCGCGCGCACAACACCGGCGCGGCCTTTTCCTTCCTGGCGAACGCGGGCGGCTGGCAGCGCTGGTTCTTCACCGCCGTGGGCCTGGGCGCGGCGGTTTTCATTGTCTGGATGCTGCGCTCGCACCCGGGTCAGAAGCTGTTTGCGTTCGCGCTCGCCTGCATCCTGGGTGGTGCGCTGGGCAATGTGATCGACCGGCTGTTGCATGGCTACGTGGTGGACTTCCTCGACTTTCACTGGCCCGCGCTGGCCGGCCTGTTCCCGGGCGGGCACTTCCCTGCGTTCAATCTGGCCGACACCGCCATTTCCGTGGGTGCGGTCGCCCTGATCCTGGACGAACTCCTTCGCCTGCGCAGCAAGCGCTGAGCCAGCGCCCGCGCCACCCGGCGGCGCGGCGTATAGTTTTGAGGTTCATGAAACACCTCCTGGATCTTCTGGCCGCCATTGCCCTGCTGGTGTGGGGCACCCACCTCGTTCGCACCGGCGTGTTGCGGGTCTTCGGCAGCAACCTGCGCCAGATCCTCGCCACCAGCATGGGCAACCGCTTCACCGCGGCGCTCTCGGGCCTGGGTGTCACGGCCCTGGTGCAATCGAGCACCGCCACCGCGCTCATCACCGCGTCCTTCGTCGGCCGTGGCCTGATCGCGCTGCCCGCCGCCCTGGCCGTGATGCTGGGCGCGGACATCGGCACCAGCCTGATGGCGGTGGTGTTCTCCTTTGACCTGTCGTGGCTCTCACCCCTGTTCATCTTTCTGGGTGTGGCCCTGTTCATCTCGCGCCAGGGCACGCCGGTCGGGGACTTCGGGCGCGTGCTGATCGGGCTGGGCCTGATACTGCTGGCGCTGCAACTGATCTCCGGCGCCACCAGCGTGCTCACGCGCAATCCGGCGGTGCAGCTCATGCTGCAATCGCTCTCCAGCGACCGCCTGCTGGAAATCCTGGTGGGCGCCGCGCTCGCGGTGCTGGCCTATTCCAGCCTCGCCGTGGTGCTGCTGGCCGCGGCCCTGGCGCTGCAGGTCGTGGGCCTGGACGTGGCCCTGGGCATCGTGCTGGGCGCCAACCTGGGCAGCGGCCTGCTGGCCGTGATCACCACCGCCCGCTCCGAGCTCAGCACGCGCCAGGTGCCTCTGGGCAACCTGCTGTTCAAGGTCCTGGGCGTGGCCATCGCCATCGGGCTCATCCCGCTGTGGCGCAGGTTCATGGAACCCCTGGTGCAGGACCCGGCCACGCTCACGGTGCTGTTCCACCTGAGTTTCAACCTCATGGTGGGCCTGATCTTCATCGGCCTCACCCGCCCTGTGGCGGGCCTGGTGAACCGGCTGCTGCCGCTCAAGGAAGGCAAGGGGCCACTGGACCGGCCCAACCACCTCGACCCCTCGGCCCTGGCCACGCCGTCGCTGGCCATTTCCTGCGCGGCGCGCGAGGCCATGCACCAGGCGGATGTGGTCGAAACCATGCTGCGCGGCGTGGTCACCGTGATCCGCACCAACGACCTCAAGCTCGCGCAGGACCTGCGCAAGCTCGACGACACGGTCGACAGCCTCTACTCGGCGATCAAGTACTACCTCACCAAGATTTCGCGCCAGCAGCTCAGCGAAGCCGAGGGCCGGCGCTGGACCGACATCATCAGCTTCACCATCAACATGGAGCAAATCGGTGACACGGTCGAGCGCGTGCTGCTTGACGTGGAGGACAAGAAAATCCGCAAGGGCCGCAACTTCTCGGAAGCCGGCATGGCCGAGATCGTCGAGCTGCACACCCGCCTGATCAACAACCTGCGTCTGGGCATGAGCGTGTTCCTCAACGGCAACGTGCGCGACGCGCAGCGCCTGGTCGAGGAAAAGGTGCGCTTTCGGGACATGGAGCGCGAGTACGCCGCCACCCACCTCGACCGGCTCTCGGACATGAGCCCGCAGAGCATGGACACCAGTGCGCTGCACCTGGACCTGATCAGCGACCTCAAGCGAATCAACTCGCACATCTGCTCGATCGCCTACCCGATCCTGGACAACGCGGGCGTGCTCGCGCCCAGCCGGCTGCGCGAGCCCCCGCCCAACGCCAGCCGCTTCTGAGCCACGCGCCGGCGCGATGCCCGGCCCGCTGCAGGCGCGCAACCGCTGTGCTACGCTGGCCCTCCGTTTTCGCGACCCGCTTCAGGAGACACCCCATGCCCGGACTGCTGCCCCACGTCGACCCCGATGGCCTGCTCGAGTTTTCGGTGGTCTACACCGACCGCGCGCTCAATCACATGTCCCGGCGCTTCCAGGGCGTGATGACCGACATCTCGGCCATGCTCAAGCGCGTCTACGGTGCGCATTCGGCGGTGCTGGTGCCCGGCAGTGGCACCTTCGGCATGGAATCGGTGGCGCGGCAGTTCGCCCACGGCCAGCACGTGATGGTGATCCGCAACGGCTGGTTCAGCTACCGCTGGACGCAAATCTTCGAGATGGGCGCCATCCCCGCCAGCCACACCGTGATGAAAGCGCGGCGCGCCGGCGACGGCGCGCAGTCGGCCTGGGTGCCCGCGCCGATCGACGAGGTGGTGGCCAGCATTGCGCGCGAGAAGCCCGCGCTGGTGTTCGCGCCCCACGTGGAAACCGCCGCCGGCATGATCCTGCCGGACGACTACCTCAGGGCCGTGGCCGACGCCGTGCATGCCGCCGGCGGCCTGTTCGTGCTCGACTGCATCGCCTCGGGTGCCATGTGGGTGGACATGCAGGCCACCGGCGTGGACATCCTGATCTCGGCGCCGCAAAAGGGCTGGAGCAGCTCGCCCTGCTGCGCCATGGTCATGCTCAGCGAGCGCGCCCGCGCCGCCATCGACGCCACGCAGAGCACCACCTTCGCCATGGACCTCAAGAAGTGGCTGCAGATCATGGAGACCTACGAAGGCGGCGGCCATGCCTACCACTCGACCCTGCCGACCGACGCCCTCACGCGCCTGCGCGACACCATGAAGGAAACCGAAGCCTACGGCTACGAGCGCGTGCGCAAGGAACAGATCGATCTCGGCACGCGGGTGCGGGCCTTGCTGGAGCGCCACGGTTTCCCCAGCGTGGCCGCACAAGGCTTCCAGGCGCCCGGCGTGGTGGTGAGCTACACGAGCGACCCGGACATCCAGTCGAGCAAGAAGTTTCTGGCCCAGGGCCTGCAGACCGCCGCCGGCGTGCCCCTGCAGTGCGACGAAGGCGCGGACTTCAAGACCTTCCGCATCGGCCTGTTCGGCCTGGACAAATGGCACGACGTGCCGGGCACGCTGAAGCACCTGGAGCGCGCACTGGCCGAAGTCGCGCCCAGGGCGGCGCAGCCCGCCTGACCGTCCTGGTCAGGGCAGGAGGACCGTGCAACCCGTGGTGGCGCGGGCCTCCAGACTCTCGTGCGCCTTGCGCACATCTGTGAGTGCAAAGCGCTGGTCGATGCGGATCTTCACTTGGCCACTCTCCACCACCGCGAACAGATCGTCGGCCATGGCCTGCGTGCGCTCGCGGTTGGAGATGTGGGTGAACAGCGTCTGCCGCGTCACGTAGAGCGAACCCTTGGGGGCGAGGATGCCGGGTGCGAACGGCGCCACCGGGCCGGATGCATTGCCGAAGCTGGCCATGAGACCGAAGGGACGCAGGCAGTCCAGCGATTTCTCGAACGTGTCCTTGCCCACCGAGTCATACACCACCTTGACACCCTGGCCGTTGGTGATGTCCTTGACGCGCGCGGCGAAGTCCTCGGTGCGGTAGTTGATGGCGAATTCGGCGCCGTGTTCGCGTGCCAGCGCGCATTTCTCGTCCGATCCCGCCGTGCCGATCAGGCGCAGGCCCAGCGCCTTCGCCCACTGGCAGGCGATCAGGCCCACGCCGCCGGCAGCGGCGTGGAACAGCACGAAGTCACCCGCCTCCAACCCTTCCACCGGCTTGCAGCGCTTGAGCAGGTACTGCGCGGTCAGCCCCTTGAGCATCATGGCCGCGCCGGTCTCGAAGTCGATCGCCTCGGGCAGCCTGCACACGTTCATGGCGGGCATCACGCGCACATCGCAGTAGCTGCCCGGCGGGTTGGCGGCATAGGCCGCACGGTCGCCGGCCCGCAGGTGCGTCACACCCTCGCCCACCGCCTCCACCACCCCCGCGCCCTCCATGCCCAGCGACAGCGGCATGGGAAACGGGTACAGGCCGGTGCGCTGGTAGACGTCGATGAAGTTCAGGCCCACCGCGTGATGCCGGATGCGGACCTGCCCCGGCCCGGGCTCACCCACCTGCACGGTATCGATCACAAGTTGTTCCGGGCCGCCGGTGGCGTGGATGCGCACGGCGCGGCTGGTCTGTTCGCTCATCTCGGGTCTCCTCGGTATGAAAAGCGGCCATGCTGCCACGAAATGCGCACCGCGCCCGCATCGCGCCGCATCATCCCCATGAACCTCCGGGCTTGGCCGCGGCGCTACAGTGCGGGCCATGCCTCCGATTGCCAGCACACGCCTCACGCCCACCACCCTGCTCCTGCTGGTCATTCCACCGCTGCTGTGGGCTGGCAATGCGGTCGTGGGCCGCGCCATGCAGGGCGTGGTGCCCCCCATCACGCTGAACTTCCTGCGCTGGGCACTGGCCTTCGCGCTGCTGCTGCCGCTGGCCGGCTGGGTGCTGCGCCCGGGCAGCCCGTTGTGGCCGCACTGGCGGCGCTTCGCCTTGCTGGGCCTGCTGGGCGTGGGTTGCTACAACGCGCTTCAGTACCTGGCGCTCAAGACCTCCACGCCGGTGAACGTGACGCTCGTGGCCGCGAGCATGCCGGTGTGGATGCTGTTGCTGGGCCGCGTGCTGCATGGCGTGCGCATCTCGCGGCGCGCCGCACTCGGCGCGGCGCTCTCGCTCACAGGCGTGGCGGTGGTGCTTACGCGCGGGCAACTGGACGACCTGCTCTCGGTGCGGCTTGTGCCGGGCGACGGCTGGATCCTCCTGGCCTCACTGCTCTGGGCCTGGTACAGCTGGCTGCTGGCGCGTCCACACCCGGGCAGCGAGCCCGCCACCATCAAGGCCGACTGGGCCGCGTTCCTGCTCGCGCAGATGGTCATGGGCCTGGGCTGGTCGGGCCTGTTCGCCGCGGGTGAATGGCTGGCGCTGCCGGCCCTGCCCGAGGGACAAAGCCACATCCAGTGGGGCTGGCCGCTGGCCGCCGCGCTGGTGTACGTGGCCGTCGGGCCTTCGCTCGTGGCCTATCGCTGCTGGGGTGCCGCCGTGGCGCGCGTGGGTCCGCCCATTGCCGCGATCTTCAACAACCTCACCCCGCTTTTCGCCGCCGTGCTGTCAGCCACGCTGCTGCGCGAGCCTCCACGCGCGTACCACGCGGTCAGCTTCGTGTTGATCGTGGGCGGCATCCTGGTGTCTTCGCGGCGCTGAGGTTCTCGCGCCGCTGCCGCCTAGAACGTGCCCGGGTAGGCCCCGCCGTCGGCCAGCACGTTCTGGCCGGTGATGTAGCCGGCCTGCACGCTGCAGAGAAAGGCGCACACGGCACCGAACTCCTGTGGCGTTCCGAACCGCCTGGCGGGAATGGCCTTGCGCCGCACTTCCGCGATCGCATCGACAGATTGCCCCGTCTTGTTCGCCGCACCCTCCATCGTCACGCGCAACCGATCGGTGTCGAACGCGCCTGGCAGCAGGTTGTTGACGGTGACGCCCTGCGCCGCGATCGGGCTGCGCGCCACGCCGGCCACAAAGCCGGTCAGGCCGCTGCGCGCGCCGTTGGACAGGCCGAGGATGTCGATCGGCGCCTTCACCGCGCCCGAGGTGATGTTGACGATGCGGCCGAAACCGCGCTGCGCCATGCCATCCACCGTCGCCTTGATGAGTTCGATCGGGGTGAGCATGTTGGCGTCCAGCGCCTTGATCCAGGCATCGCGGTCCCAGGCACGGAAGTCGCCTGGCGGTGGGCCGCCGGCGTTGTTGACCACGATGTCGAACGCCGTGCCCGGACCGCCCGCGACCGACAACGCCGCAGCGCGCCCTTCGGGCGTGGTGATATCGGCCGGCACGCCCAGCACCGACACGCCGGGCGAGGCCGCACGCAGTTCGGCCGCGGCAGCCTCCAGGTCGCGCGCGCCGCGCGCCACCAGCACCACGTTCACCCCCTCGGCCGCGAGTGCCTGCGCGCAGCCCAGCCCGAGGCCCTTGCTCGCGCCGCACACCAGCGCCCATTTGCCCTTGATACCCAGATCCATGTGTTTCTCCAGAAGACTATTTGCGCGGCGACGCGCCACCAAAGCGCGTCACCAGGAACACCCCACCCAGCACGAGCACCGTGCCCGCGACGATCCAGCGGTTGAATGGTTCATCGAGGATGAGCACGCCCATGAGGATGGTGGACATCGGGCCGATCATGCCGGTTTGCGCGGCCAGGCCGGCACCGATGCGCTCGATCGCCATCATCACCATCACCACCGGCGCGAAGGTACACAGCGTGGCGTTGAGCAGCGAAAGCCAGATCACCTCGGGCGCAACCACCGCCGCGCTCATGGGCCGCAGCAGCACGAACTGCAGCAGGCACAGCAGGCAGGCCACGCTGGTGGCCAGGCCCACCAGGCGCATCGAACCCAGGCGCTTGACCAGCTCGCCGCTGTACACGAGATAGACCGCGTAACTGACCGCGCTGCCGAACACCAGCGCCGTGCCCAGCGCCGCGTCCGGCCCCTGCTGGCCGACCTCGTGCCCGAACACCAGCAACACGCCGGCATAGCTCACCGCCATGGCCAGCGCCTGCAGGACCGTGATGCGGCGCCGGTAGATCACCCAGCCAAGCACCAGCACCAGCGTGGGATTGAGGTACAGCACCAGCCGCTCCAGGCTGGCACTGACGAATTGCAGACCCCAGAAGTCGAGAAAGCTCGCCAGGTAATAGCCGGTAAAGCCCAGGCCCAGCACGCCCAGCCAGTCGCGTTGCGTCAGGGGCGCCGGCTTCTCGCCACCGGGGCGGTGGCTGGCCCACCAGGCGAGCGCCAGAAACAGTGGCAGGGCGAACAGCATGCGGTACATGATGAGCGTGACCGCATCCACACCGTACCGGTAGGCGAGCTTGACGATGATGGCCTTGCCGCTGAAGGCAATGGATCCCGCGCTGGCCAGCAGCAGACCGGAGGCGAGGTGGGACGTGGGGTGGGATGCGGACACGGCGGACATCGTGGCGATTATCCGGGCGGTTCCAAGGGCCCGGGGTGGCGCGGGCTTCACGATTCGCGATGGCAGGCAGCGTCAACGAGGAGCGCGTCTTCTGGGCTGCAGCACCACCACGAGCAGGAGGCCGATGGCCACCATCAGCAACACGGCCGACACCGGCCGCTCGAGAAACACGAACCAGTCACCCCGCGAGAGCTGCAGGGCGCGGCGCAATTGTTCCTCGATGCCGGGCGCCAGCACGTAGCCCAGCAGCAAGGCCACGCCCTCGCAACCCAGGCGCTGCAGCACGAACCCCAGCAGCCCCAGGCCCATGACCAGCCACACACCCCAGCCGTGTGGCCCCAGGGCGAGCGCGCCCAGGCCGGCGGCCACCAGCAGGGCGGTCAGCAGCGCGCGGCGCGGCACCTGCAGCACGCGCAGCAGTGTGGGTGTCCACCAGCGTGCCAGCGGCAGATTCAGCAGGAGCAGGAACAGATTTCCCACCCACATGGACAGCAACAGACCCCAGAAAACGGCCGGCTGCAGCGCCATCACCGACGGCCCGGGTTCGATGGCGTGCAAGCCCAGCGCACCCAGCAACAGCGCCATCACCGTGTTGGGCGGCACACCCAGCGCGAGCATCGGCAGGTAGGCGGTCTGGGCACCGGCGTTGTTCGCGGCTTCCGGCGCGGCCACGCCGCGCAGGTTGCCCTGCCCCAGCGTGGGCACGCGCTGGCGCGAGACCGCCGCTTCCATGCGGTACGCGGCCAGCGAGGCCAGCAGCGCACCACCGCCCGGCACCACCCCCAGCACCGAGCCCAGGCCGGTGCCGCGAAGCACGGCAGGCAAGGCGTCGCGCAGTTCGTCGCGCGTGGGCCGCGTGCCCAGGCCACCGAGCGCGCCCTTGTTTCCCGCGCCAAAGGCCGCGCCTTCAGCCGGTGGACTGGGCCTCGCATGGGTGGACAGCCCAGCCAGCTCAGCCGCCACCGGCGCCACCACGAAAAAGCCCAGCGCCAGCGCGATGAAGCCCACGCCATCGGTCAACCCCTGGCGATGGCCCATCCAGGGCTCCAGCCCCGTCGGCACAAAGCGCACGGACCCGGTCTGCGCGTCCCAGCCCACCAGCCCCAGCAGCAGGCCCAGCACCGTCATCGCCAGCGCCTTGAGAAAGGATCCCGAGGCGAGCACCGTGGCCCCCACCAGCCCCACCACCAGCACCAGGAAGCGCTCCGACGCACCGAACTGCAAGCCCGCCGAAACCACCCACGGCGCGAGCAGGATCACGGCACCAATCGCCAGGCAACCGGCGACGAATGAACTCAGCGTGGCCGTGACCAGCGCCGCCCCGGCACGCCCCTGCAGCGCCAGCGGGTGCCCGTCGTGGCTGGTCATCACCGACGAGGCCTCGCCGGGCTGATCGAGCACGATGGCCGGCAGCGAGCCACCGTACTGGGCCCCGTAGTACACGCCGGCAAGCACCAGCAGCGCGGGCAGCGCTGGCAGGCCCAGCGTCGAGGGCAGCAGCAGTGCGATCGCGGCGACAGGCCCAAGCCCGGGCAGCACACCGAAGACGCTGCCCACCACCACGCCAAGCGCGATCAGGCCCAGGGCCTGCCAGCCCCAGACGGCGCCCATCCCCGTTGCCAGCGCGTCCCACCAGGCCATGTCCATGTGTGTCGGCCCCCGACCGTGCTCAGTGCCCAGGCGGCCAGGCGGGCCACAAGGGTACAGACAAACCCAGGGGTCCGATCCAGATGGCGCAGGCCAGCGCAGCCAGCCCAAGTGACCACCCCCACTCGCGTCCACGGCCCTCGGGCCGCACCGGGCCGGCGCGCATCACGGCCAGCACCAACCCCGCCACGCCCGCCACCAGGCCCGGCACCGGCCAGTCCGACAGCCAGGTACCCACCCAGGGCCACTGCGCGGGCCCGCAGCAAAAAGCCAGCCACAAAAGGCCTGCGAGCACGCGCGCCATCGGGCCGACCCCCCAGCGCGCCACCCGCCCCTGACCCAGTGCCTCGAAAGTCAGTGCCTTGAACAGGATGAGCGCGCCCAGCAGCGCGAGCAACAGGCCCAGCATCAGTGGCACGTATCCGGGGCCCATGTCGCGCGCCGCGCCAACAGGGTGCCCCGATGCCACCCAGACAGCAGCGATGCCCATCCCGAGGAACACCAGCCCGGCGAGGAAGTCCTGCAGGTTCTTGATCATGGAATGGCGCGGCCTCGCTGTCGGCTCACTGCACGGGCGGCGTGCACGCCAGCACCTCGTCCATGGTGGTCAGGCCCTCGGCCACGCGCGCCGCGCCACCGAGGCGCAGCGGGCGCATGCCGTCCTGCACGGCCTGCCGGCGCAGGGCATCGAGCACGGGTTCGCGGCTGACCTTGTCCTTGAAAGCCTCGGTCACCGTGAGCAGTTCGTACAGACCCATGCGACCGCGAAACCCGGTCATGCGGCAATCGACGCAACCCACCGGTTGGTACGGCCGGTAGCTGCCGCTGACCTGCCAGGGCCTGACCAGCTCGGTCAGGGTCGCGCGCGACGTGGCGGCTTCGTCCTTGCCCTGCGGCTTGCGGCACGCCGGACACAGCGTGCGCACCAGGCGCTGCGCGAGCACACCGAGCACGGTGGCGTTGATCAGGTAAGGCGGGATGCCCAGTTCCATCAGTCGCATGATGGCCGAGGGCGCGTCGTTGGTGTGCAGCGTGGTGAACACCAGGTGCCCGGTGAGCGCGGCCTGCACCGCCATCTCGGCGGTGGCCAGGTCGCGGATCTCGCCGACCATGATGATGTCCGGGTCCTGGCGCATCAGCGAGCGCAGGCCCTGCGCGAAATCGAGGTCCAGGTGCGGCTGCACCTGGGTCTGGTTGAAGGCCGGCTCGATCATCTCGATCGGGTCTTCCACCGTGCTCACGTTCACCTCTTCCGTGGCCAGGCGCTTGAGCGTGGCGTACAGCGTGGTGGTCTTGCCCGAACCGGTGGGGCCGGTCACCAGCACGATGCCGTGCGGTTGCTTCGTGAGGCCTTCCCAGCGCTGCGCGTCGTGCGCGGCAAAGCCGAGCGCGCTGAGGTCCTTCACCGTCGACTCGGGGTCGAAGATGCGCATGACCAGCTTTTCGCCAAAGGCCGTCGGCAGCGTGGACAGGCGCATCTCCACCTCGTCGCCTCGTGCTCCCCCCACGCCCGGGCGCAGTGTCTTGATGCGCCCGTCCTGCGGGCGGCGGCGTTCGACCACGTCCATGCGGCCGAGCAGCTTGATGCGCGCGGTCATCGCGTTCATCACGCCAATGGGCATCTGGTAGACCGGGTGCAGCACACCGTCGATGCGGAAGCGGATCACGCCCTGTTCGCGCCGCGGCTCCAGGTGGATGTCGCTGGCGCGCTGGTCGAAGGCGTACTGCCAGAGCCAATCCACCACCTGCACCACGCCCTGGTCGTTGGCGTCGAGTTGCTTGTTGGCCTTGCCCAGTTCGACCAGTTGCTCGAAGCTGCCGAAGCCGCCCTGCCCGCCGCTCTTGCTGGCCGCGCGCACCGACTTGGCCAGTGCAAAGAATTCGCCGGTGAAGCTGCTGATGGCCTGCGGGCTGGCCAGCACCAGGCGCACGGTGCGCCGCGTCTGGCGCTCCACCTCGGGCACCCAGTCGCGGATGAAGGGCTCGGCCGTGGCCACCACCACCTCGGTCGGGCTCACCAGAACCGGCAACACCTTGTGGCGCTCGGCGTAGGCCGCGCTCATCACGTCGGCCACCTTGCCCACGTCGACCTTGAGCGGGTCGATGCGCATGTATTCCAGACCGCTGCGCCGGGCCAGCCACTGCGTGAGCGCCTCGACATCGAGCAGGTGCTGGTCGGACGCGCGCGACATGCCCACCACCGAAAGGCGCTGCAGCGGGTGCTGCGAGCTGTGCGCGGACGCGCAACGCGCGGTGGTGCGCTCGGCCTCTTCGGGCGAGATCACGCCATCCGCGCGCAACCAGCCCACCAGCGTGCGCCAGTCCAGTGGTCCTTCCATGTGCCTGGCTTCGGGTTTCTGCGGGGTCGATGTCTTCATGCGGCGATCAGGATACCGCCTTGAACAGGCGCAACCACTTCTCGGCGGGTAAACCCCAGCGCGCCTGCACCGTTTCGGCGCGCGCCAGCAGGGCCATGCGCGTCGGTCGCCCGGCCGTGCGTTGGGCCAGCACCACGGTGTTGCCTTCGCGCGTCGGCTTGAAAGCCCAGACCGCGTCGGTGCCGAACGCGGCGCAGATGCCCTGCAGGGAGCGTTCGTAACTGGCGTCACGGCCAAACAGATTGACGGTCAGGCACCCGTCGTCGGTGAGGGCGTTGCGGCAGTCGGCATAAAAGTCGGGGCTGTCGAGCACTGGCGCGGCGGCCTCGTGGTCGTAGAGGTCGACCTGCAGTGCGTCGTAGACGCCCACGTGCGCGGCGCGCCGGATTTCCTCGCCCGCATCGGCCAGCAGCACGCGCAGGCGTGGTCCGTCCGGTGGCAGCTTGAACCACTGCCTGCACACCGCGAGCACCTGTGGGTTGATCTCGATCGCCGTGGTGTCCATGCGCAGCTTCTTGAAGCAGAACTTGGTGAGCGCGGCCGAGCCCAGGCCCAGTTGCAGCGCGCGGCGCTTGCCGACCGAATCGGCATCGACGAACAGCAGCCAGGCCATCATGCGCTGGACGTAGTCGAGCTCGATGTCGAACGGCGCATCCAGCAGCATCGAACCCTGGATCCATTCGGTGCCCAGGTGCAGGAAGCGCACCTCGCCGTCCTCGGAGATGGTCACCTCGGGCAGGGTCTGCGCCGCGCGGCGTTGCCGTGCGGCGGCGTTGGCACCGGCCTTCATGCGACGAAACCTTCCTCACAATTCGCGCGTCTGGCGCACAATCCGCCGACCATGGAGGGCAGGGTATCGAGGAAGGTATCCGTGAACCCGGATGGTTGGGGCGAGTGCTGCATCTCATTTTGTGAACTTGAGGAGGAACGATTATGAACACGGAAGTCATCTGGAACTTTCTCGTCACTCAGGGCGCCGACTTCGGGCTCAAGGTGCTGGGCGCCATCGCGGCGTGGATCGTCGGGCGCTGGTTGATCGGCGTGGCGGTGGGCCTGATCGGGCGGGCGATGGAAAGAGGCCGCAAGCTCGACGAGACCTTGATCCGCTACCTCAAGTCGATCATTTCGGTGTTGCTGACGATCGTCCTGATCCTCGCGATCCTGGACATCTTCGGCGTGCGCACCACCTCCTTCGCGGCCCTGCTGGCTGGCGCAGGCCTGGCCATCGGCGTGGCCTGGAGCGGCATGCTGGCGAATTTCGCGGCCGGCATCTTTCTGCAGGTGTTGCGGCCCTACAAGGTGGGCGACTTCATCAGCGCCGGTGGCACGACGGGCACCGTGAAGGAGCTCGGCCTGTTCGCCACCACCATCCTCACGCCCGACAACGTGACGACGATCGTGGGGAACAACAAGGTGTTCTCCGACAACATCCAGAACTTCAGCCAGGAGCCGTTCCGCCGCGTGGACTGCCTGGCGAAGGTGGCCAACAGCGTGGACGTGAACGACGCGATGGCGCGGTTGCGCAAGGCGGTGGCCGCGATTCCCAACGTGGTCGCATCGCCCGCGCCGGATGTGGAGATCCTGCAGTTCACGCCCGAGGGCCCGTTGCTGTGCGTGCGCCCTTACACGCACACCGACCACTACTGGCAGGTCTACTTCGACACGCACAAGGCGGTGGTGAGCACGTTCGGTGCCGCGGGGTACCCGGTGCCCGAGACGCCTGTGCTGCATCGCACTGTTTCTGCCTGACTGCTTGGATTTTCTTCGGCTGCTTCCTGTCGTTCCGGCGTAGGGTGACCGACTCCGCTCATGTCCCCCGAACCGGCTGCGCCGGTTCTCCTCCTTGACTTCGCTGCGTCGATCACCCTACGCCGGAACGACAGGATTGGCGCGCGAACAGCTTGAGTGCCCGCATCTCCTTGGCTCGCTGCGCCGGGGCACTCTGCAGAGCGAAGTCAAGGAGGAGGCGGCACCAGCCGCCGGGGGACATGAGCGGCGCAGAGCGCCCAGGTGCAGTGAGCCCGCGAGGTCCACCGAGCGAAGCCCGCGCTAAGCCACCACCCCATGCCGGCGCAACACCTCGGCCCAGGCCGCCAGCTTGCGGTCGAAACGCCAGCTCGCGTTCGCCGGACTCGTGGACGGCAGCTTGTAGACCGGCACGCCCAGCTTCTCGGTGTGCCGCGCGTGCCGAAAGCTCTCGCCCCCGTTGTGCGCAATCGCGCCCAGCTTCGGGCAATGCCAGCGCACCACTGAAAAATCGTTGAGCTCCGCGTTCCGGATGTCCACATCCAGGCTGCCTTCGCGCTCGCAGGCTCCGTAAACGTCCCACACGCCCAGCCCATGGGCCAGCAGTGCCTCCACGCGCTCGGCGTAGCCCATGGCCGGCAGCGGAATCGCCCACAGGGCGCCGAGGATCTTCCAGAAATGGTTCTGCGGATGGCCGTAGTACTGCTGCTCACGCAGCGAGGCCGCACCCGGAAAGCTGCCGAGCACCAGCACGCGCGTGTTCGCGTCCAGCACCGGCGCAAGCCCCTGCAGCCGGTTCATGCCGCCCCCTCCAACGCCGCCAGGCGAGGCAAGGCGGCCAGCGCATTGCTCGTGGTGACCGCTTCCAGTTCACCGGCCGGCATGCCGCGCAGTGCCGCCACCACCGCACCGATGCGCGGCAGCTCCACCGGGCTGTTGACACCTTGCGCCCGACCGACTGCGCGCTCGGCCGCCGTCACGTACAGCCATTGCGGCGGAATGTCGGGTGCGTCGGTCTCCAGCACCAGCGCGGACAGGGGCAGGTCGGCCGCGAGCCGGCGCAGCTGCCGCGCGGGCTCGAAGGTACAGGCCCCGCCAAACCCCAGCTTGAAGCCCATGTCCAGGAAGGCCTGCGCCTGCTGTGTGCTGCCATTGAATGCGTGCGCAATCCCTGCGCCGGTCGGCAGCTCGCGCAGGTGCTTGAGCAACTGGTCGGCACTGCGCCGCACGTGCACGATCACGGGCAGGCCATGCTGGCGCGCCAGACGCAGCTGCGCGCGATAGAAGAAAGCCTGGCGCTCGCGCATCGCGGGCGTGCACAGCGCGGGCACGAAGAAGTCCAGCCCGATCTCGCCCACGGCCACCAGGCGCGGGTCGTCGCGGAGCTCGGTCAACGCGGCGTCCAGCGCGGCCAGGTCGTCGTCCTGCGCGTTCGGCACGCACAGCGGGTGGATGCCCAGCGCATAGGCGTCGCCGGTGCGGTGCGCGAGAGCGCGCACTGTGTCGAAGTTGGACCGCTCGACCGCCGGGATCACGCACAGGCCCACACCCGCCGCGGCTGCGCGTTTGCGCAGCGTGGACGCGAGCGCGTGATCGGCACCGAACTCGGGCGCATCCAGATGGCAGTGAGTGTCGATCCACATGGCGGTATAACGGCACATTGTGCCGACAAGCGCAGGCCCGCCCCAGGCGGTCCCCACTCGAAGGATTTCACCATGTCATCGACGCCTTCTTCGCCTCTCAGCCGCCTTGCCTGGCTCGTCGCCCCCGCGCTGGCGCTGCTCAACGCCTGCGCCATGCCCGGCGCTCCCACCCCCGCGCCGCTGGTGGGCAGCGAATGGCAGCTCGAAGACCTGGGTGGGCGCGGCGTGCTCGACCGCGTGCAGGCCACGCTGGCCTTTCCCGAAGCCGGGCGCGTGGCGGGCAACGGTTCGTGCAACCGCTTCTTCGGTACCTACACGCTGATGCAGGACCGCATCTCGCTGGGCCCGATGGGCGGCACGCGCATGGCCTGTGACGAGGCCGTGAGCGATCAGGAAGCGCGGTACATGGCGGCGCTGCAGAAGGCCCAGCGGCTGGAGGTCCAGGGCACGACCATGCTCATGCACGTGCAGGGCCAGGACAAGCCGCTGCGCTTCACGCGAACAAATCCCTGAGCCCCCACGCTCTGCCGCTCTGCGGGTCGCTGCGCTCCGTGGGGGCTGGTCCGCCTTGGGAGTGCCCCGGCGGCGGATCGCCTCAGGTCAGCACACCCGCCGTCAGGCGCAGCACGCGGGCGCAGCGCGTGGCCAGTGCCTCGTCGTGCGTGACGACGACGAAGGCGGTGCCCTGGTCGCGCGCAAGTTCCAGCATCAGCTGGAACACGCCTTCGGCGGTGCCGCGGTCGAGGTTGCCGGTGGGTTCGTCGGCGAGCACGCAGGCCGGCTGCGTGACCAGCGCCCGAGCGATCGCCACGCGCTGGCGTTCACCGCCCGAGAGCTCGGCCGGCCGGTGGTGCAGGCGCTCGCCCAGGCCCACGCGCGCCAGCATCTTCGTGGCCTGCTCCGCGGCCTCGGCGCGTGGCAGGCGGCGGATCCACAGCGGCATGGCCACGTTGTCGCGCGCGCTGAACTCGGGCAGCAGGTGGTGGAACTGGTAGACAAAGCCGAGGTGCCGGTTGCGCAATTCGCCTTGCTGTGTGGCGCTCAGGCCCGACATCGCCTGCCCCATGAGCTGCACGCTGCCGCTGGTGGGCGCGTCCAGCCCACCGAGAAGGTGCAGCAGCGTGCTCTTGCCCGATCCTGAGGCGCCGACAATGGCCACCGTCTCGCCCGCGCTCACCGTCAGGTCCACCCCGGTGAGCACCGTGACATCAAGACGGCCTTCGTGGAAGCGTTTGGTGAGGCCTTCGGCCTGAAGTACGGTTGGTGTCATAGGGGTTTCGCCGCCGGGCCGCTCCAAGGCGAAACGCACCCTCCTGGGGGGCAGCGGCGAAGCGTGGGGGCCACGTCACTCATAGCGCAGGGCCTCGGCCGGGTTCACGCGGCTCGCGCGCCAGCTCGGGTAGATCGTGGCCAGGAAGGCCAGCACCAGCGAGATCACCGCCACCGGCACGATGTCGGTCTGCTGCGGGTCGCTGGGCATGCGGCTGATGAGGTAGATGTCTTGCGGAAGGAAGCTCGCACCCAGCAGCCGTTCGAGCGCGGGCACCAGGGTGTCGATGTTGAACGCCACGCCCAGCCCCAGCAGCAGGCCCGCGCCGGTGCCGATGATGCCCACCATCGCACCCTGCACCATGAAGACGCCCATGATGCTCTGCGGGCTCGCACCCAGGGTGCGCAGGATGGCGATGTCGGCGCGCTTGTCGGTCACCGTCATCACCAGCGTCGAGACGAGGTTGAACGCGGCCACCGCGACGATCAGCGTGAGGATGATGAACATCATGCGTTTCTCGAGCTGCACCGCCGCGAACCAGGTGCGGTTCTGGCGCGTCCAGTCGCGCACCAGCAGGCCGGGGTCAAGGTCGCTGGCGATCGACACCGCCACCTCGCGCGCCTGGTGCAGGTCCCGTATCTTCACGCGCACGCCGGTGGGGCCTTCCACGCGGAAGATGCGCGCGGCGTCGTCCGCATGCAGCAAGGCCAGCGCCGAGTCGTATTCGAAGTGGCCGGAGTTGAAGGTGCCCACCACCGTCATCTGGCGGATGCGCGGCACCACGCCGGCCGGTGTGACCTGGCCGCTGGGCGCGATCAGCGTGACGCTGTCGCCCGCGATCACGCCCAGGCTGCGCGCGAGCTCGCCACCGAGGATGACGCCGAACTCGCCAGGCACCAGGCGCGGCAGCAGGGTCTGGGACAGGTCTGCGGCGAGGTCGGTCACCTTGGGCTCCTGCGCCGGGTCGATGCCACGCACCAGGGCCCCCTTCATGTCCTCACCGCGCGCAATCAGCGCCTGCGCACCCACGAAAGGCGCGGCACCCACCACCTCGGGATGGCGCTCGATGCGCGCCAGCGTGTCCGCCAGGTTCGGGATCGCCTGCCCGTTCGGCTCGAACACCTCGATGTGCGAGAGCACGCCCAGCATGCGGTCGCGCACCTCCTTCTGGAAGCCGTTCATGACCGACAGCACGATGATGAGCGCGGCCACGCCCAGCGCGATGCCCAGCATGGACACGCCCGAGATGAAGGAGATGAAGCCGTTGCGCCGGGTGGCGCGCCCGGCGCGCGTGTAGCGCCAGCCGAGAAGGAGTTCGTAGGGGGTTTGCATGGGTTCGTGTCCGGTGGGCATTGTGGCATCCCCGACAATCGCGCCATGCCCGCTACCCACCCGGCCTCGGAGCCGTCCCCGCACCTGCTGGTTCCCTTCGCCAGCGCGAGCGACCCTGCCTGCCGTGCCGCCCTGCCCGGCCTGCAACTGCCCTGCCTCACCGCCTTGCTGGCCGAACTGGTGCCGGTCTACACCGATGCGGGCGACGACCACAGCCTGAGCCCGCCGCACGAACGCGCCCTGGCGCAGGCCATCGGGCTGCTGCGTGCCGATGGCTGCCCGTACGGTGATGGACTGATGCCCTGGGCCGCGCTGGAAGACGCACAACCCTCCACGCCGCAGGCCTGGTTCACACCCTGCCACTTCCAGGTCGGCATGGAGCAGGTGACGCTGCTGCCGGTCGAACAACTCGGTCTCACGGACGGGCATTCCCGGGCTCTGTTCGATGCCCTCGCCCCTTACTGCGCCGAGGACGGCATCACGCTCCGCTACGTGTCGCCCACGCGCTGGCACGCCCGCGGCGAGCCGCTGCGCGGCATCGCCTGCGCCAGCCTGGACCGTGTGAGCGGCCGTTCGGTGGAGGCCTGGATGGCCACCAGCACGGCAAACCCCGCGGGCAGCCAGTTGCTCAAGCGCCTGCAGAGCGAGGCGCAGATGCTGTTCTACACACACGCCGCACACGATGAGCGCGAGGCGGCCCGCCTGCATCCGGTCAACGGGTTCTGGGTCAGTGGCGCCGGCGCGCTGGAACGTGCCACCACGCCGCGCCCGGCCCCCGTTCAGCCCGATGACCTGCGCCGCGCCGTGCTGCAGGCCGACTGGTCCGCCTGGCAGCAGGCCTGGGCCGCGCTCGATGCGGGCGAGATCGCCCAGTGGCTGGCACGCGCGCGGCGTGGCGAGCCGGTCACCCTCACCCTGTGCGGCGAGCGCGTGGCGCGGCGCTGGACGAACACCGTCCCCCTGGGCGCGGGCGCGCGCATCGGCCGTCAGATCAAGAAGCTGCTGGGTTCCGCCCCGGCCTGGAAGACCCTGGAAACCCTATGAAGATCATCACCCGAGACGTTCCCCCGCGCGCCGCCTGGGCGCTCGAACAGGGCGGCCTGCACCCCCTGCTGGCGCGCCTGTTCGCCGCGCGCGGCATCACCAGCACCGACGAACTCGACGACGCGCTGGCACGCCTGCTGCCACCAAGCTCGATGCGCGGCGCACAGGACGCGGCGTGCGCGCTGGCCGACGCCATGGCCGCACGACAGAACATCTGCATCGTGGCCGACTACGACTGCGACGGCGCCACCGCCTGCGCGGTCGGCCTGCGCGGCCTGCGCCTGCTGGGCGCGCCACTGGGTTTCGACCGCGTGAACTACCTCGTGCCCGACCGCGTGACCGACGGCTACGGCCTCACGCCCGCGATCGCACAGCGGGTCAAGGCACAGGGCGCCGATGTGCTGGTGACGGTGGACAACGGCATCGCCAGCGTGGACGGTGTGCGCGCCGCGCGCGAACTGGGCCTGCAGGTCATCGTGACCGACCACCACCTGCCCGCGCAACGGGACGGTGAGGTCGTGCTGCCGCAGGACTGCATCATCGTCAACCCCAACCAGCCCGGCTGCCCGTTCGAGAGCAAGTCGATCGCCGGGGTCGGCGTGATGTTCTACGTGCTGCTGGCGCTGCGCGCGGAACTGCGCGAGCGGGGTGTCTTCACCGCGCAGGAGCAACCGCGCATCGATGCCCTGCTCCCTCTGGTGGCGCTGGGCACCGTGGCCGACGTGGTCAGGCTCGACGCCAACAACCGCCGGCTCGTGGCACAGGGCTTGAAGCGTGTGCGCGCAGGGGCGATGCCACCGGGCATGACGGCGCTCTTCAACGCCGCCGCCCGCAAGCCTGCGGCCGCCACCGGCTTCGACTTCGGCTTTGCGCTCGGCCCGCGGCTGAATGCAGCGGGCCGCCTGGCCGACATGACGCTGGGCATCGAATGCCTCACCACCGACGACGCGTTGCGCGCCGACGAACTCGCGCGCACGCTCGACGGCATCAACCGCGAGCGCAAGGCCATCGAGGGCGACATGCGCGAGCAGGCTTTGCAAATGGCCGAGGAGATGTTCGACGCGTCCGAGGAACCACCGCCCGCGCTGGTGGTGTTCGACCCCGACTTCCACGAAGGCGTGGTCGGCATCGTGGCTTCGCGCCTGAAGGACAAGCTGCACCGCCCGACCTTCGTCTTCGCGGCCAGCGGTGCCGCGGGCAAGGAGCACGAGCTCAAGGGCTCGGGCCGTTCGATTGCGGGCTTCCACCTGCGCGACGCGCTCGATCTGGTGGCCAAGCGCCACCCGGGCGTGCTGCTGCGTTTTGGCGGCCACGCCATGGCGTCGGGTTGCACCATCGACGAGGAGCACCTCGACACCTTCGAGGCAGCCCTGCAGCAGGTGGCCCACGAATGGCTGGACGCAGCCACGCTGCAGCGCCGCATGGAGGCCGACGGCCCGCTCGACCCGAAGTACCGCCGCCCGGATCTGGTGGACACGCTGCACAAGGAGGTGTGGGGCCAGGGCTTCGCGCCGCCGGTGTTCAGCGAGGAGGTGCAGGTGGTGTCGCAGCGGCTGGTGGGCGAGAAGCACCTGGCGCTGAAACTCAAGCACCAGGGCGAACCGGTGGATGGCATCTGGTTCGGCCACACGGAGCCCTTGCCCGCGCGCGTGACCATCGCGTTTCGCCTCGACGCGGACGAGTGGCAGGGACAGCGGCGGGTGCGGTTTCTGGTGGAGGCGGCGGAGGTCTGAGGGCTTGTTGCCACTTCGCTCACGCAACTCGCTCGCGGGCACAGGGGCGCGGGCACTCTGCTCCGCGACTGTCCCCCGGGCCGGCAGAGCCGTCCCTCCTCCTTGATGTCGCTGCGCAGAGCGCCCACACCCCTGCGCCCGTGACGCCTTGGGGCGGCCAGCGCCCCGCCCGCCCAGGAGGTCGTTGGTGGCCGGGGTGATCGCTGCAGCGAAGTCAAGGAGGAGAACCGGCGAAGCCGGTTCGGGGGACATGAGCGGAGGCGATCACCCCGGCCGCCAACGACCGGATCCACGCCAGAGACGTTCAGCTCATCAGCGCTTCACGCACCGCCGCAAGCTGACGCCGGGACACCGCCAGGCGTTCGTCCACCCCGTCGAGCCGCACCGTCCAGCCTTCGCCTTCGACCGGGTCGTTGTGCTTCTCCACCGCCCGCACAGCGCGGCGCGAGACCAGTGCGTTGCGGTGCACACGCACGAACAGGTGGGCATAGCGCTGCTCCAGGTCGCTGAGCGCGCCGTCGAAGATGTGCTCCTTGTCGGCCGTGCGCACCGTGATGTACTTCAGTTCGGCCTTCAGGTAGATCACGTCGGCCAGTGCCACGCGCTCGCTGCGCCCGCGCTCCTGGATGATCAGGCTCTCGGGCAGCCCGTTGTCCTGGGCGTTCTCGGCTGCGCTGCGCAGGCGCACCACCTTCTGCAGGGCCTGCTGCAGGCGCTCGCGCCGCACGGGCTTGGTGAGGTAGTCCACCGCCTCCAGTTCGAAGGCATGCACCGCATGTTCCGCATAGGCAGTAACGAAGACAATCGCGGGTGGGGCGGCCATCTCGCGCAAGGTCGAGGCCAGCGCCATGCCATCCACGCCGGGCATGTGAATGTCCAGCATCAACAGATCGCAACCGGTGCGCTGGATCTGCTCCATGGCCTGCACCGCGTTCGATGCCTCACCCACCACATCGGCCCGGGGCTCGGTGCACTCGCCCAGCAGGGTGCGCATGCGTGAACGCGCCAGCGCCTCATCGTCAACGATCAGTACCTTCAGTGTCATGTCACGCTCCGTTGCCAGACCCGGTTCGGCTCCATACCCCGCTTATACCGGTATTTCGAGCCTTACCTGAAACACGCCATTCACCAGTGCGCTCTGAAAGCGACCCTGCACATCATGCAACAAGGTCAGCCGCTGGCGCACATTGTCCAGCGCCAGCCCGTTGCCGCGCCGCCCGCTGCCTGCAGGCACGGTGTTGGTGACCTTGATCACCACCACGCCGCCCCGGCGCTGGGTGCTGATGCGAACCACCGCGCCCGTTGCGCTGGGCTCCACGCCGTGCTTGACCGCATTCTCCACCAGTGGCTGCAGGATCAGGGGCGGCAACTTGGCCTTGGACGCAGTCTCGTCCACGCTCCACTCCACACGCAGCCGTTCTCCAAAGCGCACCTGCTCAATGGCGAGGTAGTGCTCGGCCAGCTCCAGTTCCTGCCACAGGGGCACGGCCTCCTTGGCATCGGCCAGCGCGTGGCGGAACAGTTCGCTCAGGTCCTCCAGCAGGCTCTCGGCCTTGGCAGGCTCCTCGCGCACCAGTGCAATGGCACTGTTGAGCGTGTTGAACAGGAAGTGCGGGCGGATGCGCGCCTGCAGTTCGGCCAGTCGCGCGGTCGTGCCAGCCGGTCCGCGGGCCCGGGCGCGCCACATCAACGCGGCAACCAGCACGGCGGACACCAGCGCACCCGAGGCCGCGCTGGCCAGCCAGGGCGAAGGCTCGGCCAAGCCCATCCAGACCAGCAACGCGCACCCATAGAGCCCGCTGAGGGCGCCAAATCCGATGGCAGCGCTCCATTGCCCGGCCATGGGCAACAAACCCAGCTGGCGCTTGAGCCCGCACACCGTCAGCAGCCAGGCCAGCACGGCGGGCAACGCCGCGCCGGTGTAGATCGCCATCTGCGTGATCCAGGCCACGAAGCTGTGCGCACCAAACAGCGCCGCCACGACCACGATGGCTTGCACGAACAGCACCGCGCGCAGCACGGTGCCGACCTGGCAGGTATCGAACACCTGCACCCGCGCGCGCAGGTGCTCGGGCATCTCCGAGATCGGACGCGCCCCGGCCGCATGCGCCAGTTCCTGGAAGCTCGATAAAATTCTGGAATCTTTCATGGGAAGCGAATCCGTCCGCGGGTCGGACGCCGTGAGGGTCTGTACAGGGGCACGCTGCGCCACCAGGCGGCCCGGGCTCTCTGTCTTGCCGAACACCCATGCCGGGTGGGCATCCGCTTCCTCCCCTTCCCTTCAAGCCGCTGGCAACACCATGTCCACCAACCAACTCGACAAGAAATCCGAAGCCTGGTCCGCCCTATTCTCGGAGCCCATGAGCGAGTTGGTCAAGCGGTACACCGCCAGCGTCTTTTTCGACAAGCGCCTGTGGCAGGCAGACATCACTGGCAGTCTGGCCCATGCGGAGATGCTGGCGCACCAGGGCATCATCGGCGCCGCCGACCTCGAATCCATCCAGCGCGGCATGGCGCAGATCACTTCCGAAATCGAAAGCGGCGACTTCAAGTGGCAGCTCGACCTTGAAGACGTGCACCTCAACATCGAGGCGCGCCTGACGCAACTGGTGGGCGATGCCGGCAAACGCCTGCACACCGGCCGCAGCCGCAATGACCAGGTCGCCACCGATGTGCGCCTGTGGCTGCGCGGCGAGATCGACCTCATCGTGCCGCTGCTCAACGAGCTGCAGACCGCCCTGGTGGACGTGGCCGAGAAAAACGTCGACGTGATCCTGCCCGGCTTCACCCACCTGCAGGTGGCGCAGCCGGTGAGCTTCGCGCACCATCTGCTGGCCTACGTGGAGATGTTCTCGCGCGACGCCGAGCGCATGTCCGATGTGCGCCGCCGCACCAACCGCCTGCCGCTGGGCAGTGCCGCACTGGCGGGCACCACCTACCCGCTGGACCGCGAACGCGTGGCGCGCACGCTGGGCATGGTCGATGCACACGGTGAGCCACAGGTGTGCCAGAACAGCCTCGACGGCGTGAGCGACCGCGACTTCGCGATCGAATTCACCGCCGCGGCCTCTTTGTGCATGGTGCACCTGAGCCGCCTCAGCGAAGAACTCATTTTGTGGATGAGCCAGAACTTCGGCTTCGTGAAGATCGCCGACCGCTTCACCACAGGCAGTTCGATCATGCCGCAGAAGAAGAACCCCGACGTGCCCGAACTCGCGCGCGGCAAGACCGGCCGCGTGGTGGGCCACCTCATGGGTCTGATCACCCTCATGAAAGGCCAGCCGCTGGCCTACAACAAGGACAACCAGGAAGACAAGGAGCCACTGTTCGACACGGTGGACACCTTGAAGGACACGCTGCGCATCTTCTGCGAGATGGTGGGCGGCCAGTTGAATCCAGCCACCGGCGCCAAGGAAGGCGGCATCACCGTCAACGCGGTGGCCATGGAAGACGCCGCCCGCAAGGGCTACGCCACCGCCACCGACCTGGCCGACTACCTGGTGAAGAAAGGCCTGCCATTCCGCGACGCGCACGAGACCGTGGCACACGCGGTCAAGGCCGCCGTGTCACACAACTGTGACCTCTCGGAGCTGCCGCTGACGGTGCTGCAGGGCTTCAACGCATCGATCGAGAAGGACGTCTACGAGTGCCTGAGCCTGCGCGGCAGCCTGGAAGCGCGCAACACCCTGGGCGGCACCGCGCCGGCTCAGGTGCGCGCGCAGATCGCGCGGCACCGCCAGAGGTTGGCGGCCTGAGCGTTCAGCCTCAGGTGCAGGGATCGGGCTGCGGCAATTCGGTGCAACGCTGGTAGGCCTCGGGCTTGAGGCCACCGCCGACCACGCGGTACTGATCGAAACAGGCCGCGCTGGCGATGTAGCGGTGCCAGCGGGCCTCGCAGGCGCTGGTGCCGTGCGGCAGCGGGGCGTTGGCGGGCACCGCGTTCGCACGGTGCTCCGGCGGCACCTCGGTGCCATAGACCACGCGGCCGTACTCGTCCGTCCAGCGGAACACGTCGGCGGGCAGTGCGACCGAAGGCACGACCAGCGCCACAGCGAGAGCAAGAGCGGCGGACTTCATGGACGGTGAGACACCGGGCACACGCGCAGGGTTCCAGAACGGCCACGCCTCCCGTCAAAAATTTTCAAGGCAGCTCGGCCCGGTTTCACAAGCGGTTTCACGGGCGGACGGCTAACATGCGTGCCACGCCTGCGGCCCATGGCGCCGCGCCGGCCTCTCACAACAACCACCGGAGACCTCCAGCATGACCGTCATCACCAACGTGGAAGACCTGCGCGTGCTCGCACAGCGGCGTGTGCCGCGCATGTTCTACGACTACGCCGATTCCGGCTCGTGGACCGAAGGCACCTACCGCGCCAACAGCGAGGACTTCCAGAAGATCAAGCTGCGCCAGCGCGTGGCGGTGAACATGGAGAACCGCAGCACCCGCAGCACCATGATCGGTCAGGACGTGGCCATGCCGGTGGCGATCGCGCCCACCGGGCTGACCGGCATGCAGCACGCCGACGGCGAGATCCTGGCCGCGCGCGCCGCCAGAAACTTCGGCATTCCGTTCACGCTCTCGACCATGAGCATCTGCTCGATCGAGGACGTGGCGCAGCACGCGGGCGAGGGTTTCTGGTTCCAGTTGTATGTGATGAAAGACCGCGGCTTCATCGAACGCCTGATCGACCGCGCCAAAGCGGCGAATTGCGGCGCGCTGGTGCTTACGCTGGATCTGCAGATCCTCGGCCAGCGCCACAAGGACCTGAAGAACGGCTTGACCGCGCCACCGAAGATGACGCTGGCCAACATCCTCAACATCGCCAGCAAACCGCGCTGGGCCATGGGCATGCTGGGTACGCAGCGGCGCCAGTTCGGCAACATCGTGGGCCACGTGCAGGGCGTGACCGACATGGCCAACCTCGGCGCCTGGACGGCCCAGCAGTTCGACCCCGCGCTCAACTGGGGTGACGTGGAGTGGATCAAGCAGCGCTGGGGCGGCAAGCTGATCCTCAAGGGCATCCAGGACGTGGAGGACGCGAAGCTCAGCGTCGCCTCGGGTGCCGATGCGCTGATCGTGAGCAACCACGGTGGTCGACAGCTCGACGGCGCGCAGAGCAGCATCGAGGCCCTGCCGGCCATCGTGGACGCGGTGGGCGGCCAGATCGAGGTGCACATGGACGGCGGCATCCGCAGCGGCCAGGATGTGCTCAAGGCCCGCGCCCTGGGCGCGCGCGGCGTCTACATCGGCCGGCCCATGCTCTACGGCCTGGGCGCCATGGGCGAGGCCGGCGTGGCCAAGTGCCTGGAGATCATCCACAAGGAACTCGACCTGACCATGGCCTTCTGCGGCCACACCAACATTGAGACGGTCGACAAGCGCATTCTGCTGCCGGGCACGTTCCCGACCTGATCAGCGCAGTTCGTACTCGAACGTGCTGACCACCCGCAGCCGTTTCATGCGCGAGCTGCCGTCGTCGAAATCGTTGCCGTCGTCGCCGGTGATGCGGATCACGCCCTGGTTGGCGTTCTTCAGCGGGCCGAGTTCGGCGCCCGCTTCGGCGGCGAACTTGTCGGCCTGCTCGCGCGCATTGCGCGTGGCCTCGGCCAGCAGCGGCGCCTTGATGTCGTTGAAGCCGCGCAACTGGTAGCGCGGGCCACCGCGCCCCTCGTTGTCGCCACCGAGCTGGATGCCGTCCTGGATGAGCGGGTCGACCGCGCGCGCGGCGGCCTCGACCTCGGTCACACGGGCCGACTTCACCAGCACCTGACCCGTGCCGTTGAAGCGAAACGGCTGGTTGGCTTGCGCGTACTCGCGCGCGTACAAGTCCTGCACCTGCAAAGGCCGGGCCTCGACCTCGGCCTCGCTAAAACCCCGCGATTTCAGGAACGCCACCACCTTGTCGCGGTCGGCGGCCAGTGCCTTCTGCACGCCGCCGAAATCGTTGCCGGCGCGGCGAAAGCCCAGGGTCCAGATCGCAAAGTCGCTCTCCACGCTTTTTTCGGCGAGGCCTTTGACCGTGACGGACCGGTCCGACATGCGGAACCGCTCCAGGCCCTGGCCCACGGCGAACCCGGCCAGGGCCATGCCGGCCGCCACCAACAGGGCGGTGACGAAACGGGAAAGGCTGTTCATTCGATGTCCTCCGGTATGGCGAGCCGGCCCCTCGGCCAGCGGTACCCGGCATGGTAATCCCGCTATGCTTGCCGCCGTGACCGGACCCTCTTCCCCGCCCCTGAAACGCCGAATCGCGCACCTGGACATGGACGCGTTCTTCGCGTCGGTCGAGCTGCTGCGTTACCCGCAGCTGAAGGGCCTGCCGGTGGTGATCGGCGGTGGGAGGCGGCGCGAGGACGACCTGCTGGCACAGGTGCGGCAGGCCTTCCCAGAGCGCGAGTGGACCGAGGCCGACCTGGACCGCATTCCGGTCGAATTCTTCCCGCGGCTGGAGCACTACGTGGGCCGGGGCGTGGCCACCACCGCGACGTATGCGGCGCGCCAGTTCGGTGTGGGTTCGGCGATGGGGCTGATGAAGGCAGCGAAGCTGTGCCCGCAAGCCATCCTGCTGCCGGTGGATTTCGACGAGGTGCGCCGCATCTCGCGCCTGTTCAAGAGCACCATCCGCGAGATCGCGCCGGTGATGGAGGATCGCGGCGTGGATGAGGTCTACATCGACTTCACCGATGTGCCCGGTGGCCAGCGCGAGGGTGGCCGCGTGCTGGCGCGGCTGATCCAGAAAAGCATCTTCCAGGCCACGGGGCTGACCTGCTCCATCGGTGTCGCGCCCAACAAGCTCATCGCCAAGATGGCCAGTGAGTTCAACAAGCCCAACGGCATCAGCATCGTGCGCGCCGAGGACCTGCAGGCGCTGATCTGGCCACTGCCCTGCCGCAAGATCAACGGCGTGGGCCCCAAGGCCGATGCGAAGCTGCAGGGTCACGGCATCCACACCATCGGCGAACTGGCGCAGCGCGAGCGCGGCTGGCTCATTGAAAACTTCGGCAAGAGCTACGGCGCCTGGCTGCACGAGGTGTCCTGGGGCCGCGACGATCGCGCCGTGCAGACCGAAAGCGAACCGGTGAGCATGAGCCGCGAAACCACCTTCGACCGCGACCTGCACGCCGCGCGCGACCGCGCCGAACTCGGCGCCATCTTTACGCGCCTGTGCGAGCAGGTGGCCGACGACCTTCAACGCAAGGGCTACGCGGGCAAAACGATTGGCGTGAAGCTGCGCTACGACAACTTCCAGATCGTCACGCGCGATGTGACCATCGGCGACTTCACCAGCGATGCGGCCACCATCCGCCGCCAGGCCGGCCTGTGCCTCAAGCGTGTGGACCTGACGCGCCGCATCCGGCTGCTGGGCGTGCGGGTGGGCAAGCTCGTCAAACCCGTGACAGAGGGCGAGGTGCCCGCGGTCTACAGTGCCAAGCCGTCCACCCCCACACCACGAGAGACAAGCCGCAATGAACACACCGACCTGCTTTTCCCTGAGCTTGACGGATAACGTCGCCCACCTGGTGCTGAGCCGGCCCGCCGAGCTCAACACCATGCACCCGACCTTCTGGCGCGAGCTGGACGACGCGCTCACGCAGATCCACACACAGGGCACGGCGCGAGCGCTGGTGATCAGCAGCACCGGCAAACACTTCAGCGCGGGCATGGCGCTGGAGACATTTGCCGGTGCCATCAGCATGGACGACCAGAGCCCCGAAGGCCGCGCCGCGATCTTCGATCTGCTGACCGACATGCAGGCCACTTTCACGAAGATCGAGAACCTGCGCATTCCGGTGATTTGCGCCATCCAGGGCGGCTGCATCGGCGGTGCGGTGGACATGGTCACTGCCGCCTGCATCCGCTATGCGAGCGCCGACGCCTTTTTCTGCATCCAGGAAATCAACATCGGCATGGTGGCCGACGTGGGCACGCTGCAGCGCCTGCCCAAGCTGATCCCGTTCGCCGTGGTGAAAGAGATGGCCTACACCGGCCGGCGCCTGCCGGCGTCACGGGCCATGGCCTATGGCCTCGTCAACGAGGTGTTCGACACGCACGAGGCAACAGTGGCCGCCGCGCTGCAGTGCGCAAAAGAAATTGCCACCAAGCCGCCGGTGGCCATCTGGGGCACCAAGCAGGCCGTGACCTACGCACGCGACCACTCGGTGGAAGACAGCCTGCGCCAGATGGGCTGGCTGCAGGGCGCGGTGTGGAGCAACGCGCACGTGCGCGAGGCCATCACGGCGATGAAGGACAAGCGCGCGGGCGACTTCGCGCCGCTGAGCGCGCTGCAGTCGTTCAAGTCGCTGGGCTGAGCGGCGCGGATTTCCTGGGCACGCCGGAGGAGATCAGGACAGGCGGTAGGTCGCCAGATGCAGGCTGGTCTCGGTGCTGCTGATGCCGCGGATCAGACGGATGCGCTCGAGCACCTCGGACAGTTCGCTCAGGCTGGCCGCGCGCAACTCGGCCAGCAGATCCCACCGGCCATTGGTGTCGTGCAGTTCGGCCACCCCAGGCTCGCCGAGCAGGCTGGCAATGACGGCGCGGGTCTGGTTGCCTTCGACCGCCACGCTCATCCAGGCGCTGATGCCGGTGGGTTCGGCATCGGGACGCAGGCGCACCGTGTAGCCGACGATCACGCCGTTGTCTTCCAGCCGGGTGATGCGGTTGGTGACGGTACCGCGTGAGACGCCGAGCGCCTTGGCCAATGCCGCCACGTTGGTGCGAGCGTCCTTGCGCAGCAAGGCGATGAGCCGATGGTCGAGGGCATCCATGTGCGCATTATGTTGGCCAGGTCTGTCGTATTGATATTTTTCTGCCGAAATTTGTACAGGGTTGGCGATTTACATTGACACGGGGGCTTGAGAGACTGGGTTCCACTGCAAGGACAACACCCATGAACACCGCCACCACCCCCGCCCTGCCCACCCTGTTCCTGAGCGCCCAGGATGTGGCCACCCTGGTCCACCGCATCGGCCTGCCCACCGTGCTGGAACGCATGGCCGGCACCCTGCATGCCGACTACCTGCGCTGGCCGGCCTTCGACAAGTCCGCGCGCGTGGCCAGCCACTCGGCCGACGGCGTGATCGAACTCATGCCGATCGCCGACGACAGCACCTACGCCTTCAAGTACGTCAACGGCCACCCCAGGAATACCCGCAGCGGCCTGCCGACGGTGATGGCCTTCGGCGTCCTGGCCGACGTGGCCACCGGCGCGCCAGTGTTGCTGAGCGAGCTCACGCTCACCACCGCCTTGCGCACCGCCGCCATGTCGGTGCTGGCCGCACGCGCTCTGGCCCGCCCGGACAGCCGCCGCATGGCGCTGATCGGCAATGGCGCGCAGAGCGAGTTCCAGGCCCTGGCCTTCCACCACCTCATGGGCATCACCGAGATCCGCCTGTACGACACCGACGCGGCCGCCACCCGCAAGCTGATGGCCAACCTCGCGGGCCACACGGGTCTGCGCCTGATTCCCTGCGAGAGCATCGCGCAGGCGGTGCGCGGCGCCGACATCGTGACCACCGTGACCGCCGACAAGACCAACGCCACCATCCTCACGCCGGAGATGATCGAGCCCGGAGTGCACATCAACGGCGTGGGCGGCGACTGCCCTGGCAAGACCGAGCTGCACCCCGACGTGCTGCGCATGGCTTCGGTGTTCGTCGAGTACGAACCCCAGACCCGCATCGAGGGCGACCTGCAGCACCTGCCGGCGGACTTCGCGGTGACGGAACTCTGGCGCGTGCTCGCCGGCAACGCGGTTGGTCGAACGGACCGGCGGCAGGTGACGGTGTTCGACTCCGTGGGTTTCGCGCTGGAAGACTACTCGGCGCTGCGCTTCCTGCGCGAAGCCGCGAACGAACTCGGCCTGGGCCAGGCGCTGCCGCTGATTCCCGCGCTAGAGGACCCGAAAGACCTGTTCGGTCTGTTGCGCCGCCATCCCTTGCCGCTCGCACTGGCCGCGTAAGCTCACCACTTTCGCTACGATGGACTGTCCCATCGAATGGCCCTGCATGAAAACCTTCCACAACCCCCACCACGCGGCCCACGCCGGGCAACAGGAAATGTTTCGCGGCCGCATGGTGCCCTGCCATGAGGTGCCCGCGCGACTGGACTTCGTGCTCGCGGAACTGGCGCGCCGCCCGCTGGGCCCGCTCGGCCCACCGTCGGTGGAAGACTCCGCGCTGGATGCGGCCATCGCCCGCGTTCACAGCGCACGCTACCTCGCCTTCCTCGCCAGCGCCTGGGACGACTGGGTGGCGATGGACCCGGCGAATGCGCAGCGCGACGCACTGCCTTCGGTCTGGCCGCTGCCCAGCCGCCACGGATTCCGCAGCGACGTGCTGCCGGCCAATTTCGCGGCACGCCTGGGCTTGTTCTCGTTCGATTCCGGCTCGCCCCTGACGGCGGGCAGCTGGGCCGCCGCGCGCGGCGGCGCGGCCTGTGCGCTGGCTGCGGCGCAAGCTGTAGTCAACGGCGAGCGAAGCGCATTCGCGCTCACCCGCCCGCCTGGCCACCATGCCGGGCCGGACTTCCTGGGCGGCTACTGCTTCCTGAACAACGCCGCCATCGCCGCGCAGGCGCTGCGCGATGCGGGTCACGCCAAGGTGGCGGTTCTCGACGTGGACTACCACCACGGCAACGGCACGCAGACCATCTTCTACGAGCGCGCCGACGTGCTCACGGTCTCAATCCACGGCGACCCGACCACCGAATACCCGTTCTTCCTCGGGCATGCGGATGAGCGTGGTGCGGGCGAGGGCGACGGTTTCAACCTCAACCTGCCGCTGTCGCGCGGCACGGGCTTCGCCAGATGGCGCGCCACCCTGGACACCGCGCTGCAGGCCGTGCACAACTTCGGCGCCAGCGCCCTGGTCGTGCCCATGGGTCTGGACACCTTCGAGGGCGACCCGATCTCGGGCTTCACGCTCCAGAGCGCGGATTACGCCGTGGTCGGCGCGGCGCTGGCGGGAGCCGGCCTGCCCGCGGTGTTCACCTTCGAAGGGGGTTACGCGGTGGACGAGGTGGGCACCAACACGGTCAATCTGCTCGAAGGCTTCCAGCAGGCCACCTGAGGTCCGGGCGACAAAAAAGCCCTGGCGTGACGGCTGTCACGCCAGGGCTTTTTTGCGTGTCGGCCTGAATCCAGTGGGCGGTACAGCGCGTAACCAGGAGGCCAACCACACCCTTCTGCCCCTTCACGAGCCATCGCCCCATGAAACACCAGCCCCCAAAGTCCCCCCGCCACAGGGCCATGTGCCTGTTGCCCCTGGCCGCCACCGCAGCGCTGCTGTCGGCCGCGCCGGCGCGCGCCGAAACCGGCAAACTGCTGCTCACCGGCGGCGTGAGCAGCGTGGAAGGCGCTGCCGGCGGCGGCATCTCCCCTTGGGCCGTGATCGGCAGCCAGGCCACCGAAGGGGAAGTGGGCGCGTCGGCATTCGCGAGCCGCGCCGTGACCCGCGACTACGGCCTGAGCGCCTACGGTGTGGCCGTGGGCATCGACGACCGGTTCGAACTTTCGGCCGCGCGCCAGGACTTCAACACCGGCAACACCGGCACCTTGCTCGGCCTGCCCGGCCTGCATCTCAAGCAGAACGTGCTGGGTGCGAAGTGGCGCGTGGCCGGCGACGCCGTGCTCGACAGCGACAGCCTGATGCCGCAGATCGCCGTGGGCGTGCAGTTCAAGAACCTTCAGTCTTCCGGTCTGGATGGCACGCTCGATGCACTCGGCGCCAGACGACACGGCACCGACGTGTATGTCAGCGCCACCAAGCTCTTCCTGGCGCAGGGCGTTCTGGTCAACGCCACGCTGCGCGCCACGCAGGCCAACCAGGGCGGCCTGCTGGGCTTTGGCGCACGTCTCGGCGGCGCCCGCAACGGCCACGAGCTCCAGCCCGAAATTTCGGTGGCGTATCTCATCAGCAGCAGGCTGGCGGTGGGTGTCGAATACCGCGCCATGCCCAACAAGCTGCAACGCGCTGGCGCGGCCGCGGGCCTGGGCGATGGCCTGCGCGCCGACGACTGGATGGACATCTTCATCGCCTGGGCGCCGACCAGGAACGTCTCCCTGACCGCTGCCTATGTGGACCTGGGCCGCATCGTGCCCGCCACCACCCAGCGGCGCAAACAAACCGGCGTCTACCTCTCGGCCCAGGTCGCGTTCTGAACTCCCCAACAGGCTCCACCATGAAACACCTCATCACCGCCACCGCCCTCACCCTGATCGCGCTCTCCAGTGGCGCCCTGCTGGCCCAGACCCCTGCGCCCAGTGCCGCCAGCGCCCACCCCGTCACACCCGCCCCCGGTCTGTATCAGGCCTTCGGCGAGCAGGCTGGCATCCGCAGCCTCATGGACGACTTCGTGCAACGCCTGCGCGCCGACGCCCGCATCGGTGACCAGTTCAAGGACACCAACCTCGCCAACCTGGCGACATCGCTCGGCGACCAGCTCTGTCAGCTCTCGGGTGGCCCCTGTATCTACAAGGGACCGGACATGAAGACCGCGCACCAGGACCGCGACATCACCAAGGCGCATTTCAACGCCCTCGTGGAAGTCCTGCAGCAGAGCATGGAGGCGCGGGGCATTCCCTTCACGCGGCAAAACCAGATGCTGGCGCTACTCGCTCCCATGCACCGCGACACCATCACCGTGCGCTGAGGCCACCACAGGACGCACCCGCATGACCCGACACTTCGCCCTTGCCGCCCTGCTGGCGTCGTCCTTGATGGCGCCGCTGGCCGTGCATGCCGCCACCGTGCAGCTGACCGTGCTCGCTCGCGACGGGCAGCCGCTCGTCGACGCCGTGGTGGTGGTCGAACCGATTTCGGGCATTGCACCTGTCGCACCCGCGCCCGTGCACGCCACGATCCAGCAGCTCAAGATGCAGTTCGTACCCGGTACCAGCGTGTTGCCGGTGGGTTCGCGCGTGAGTTTCGTCAACCTCGACAGCTGGGACCACCATGTGCGGGGCGTGCCCGCTGGTCTGAGCGGTCTCAACGCGGCACCGGACGCGGGCTTCGAACTGCGGCTGGACGGCAAAGCCACCAGCAAGGACGCGGCGGTGGCCGATGTGACACTGACCAGGGCCGGCGCCGTGCAACTGGGCTGCCACCTGCACAGTTCCATGCGCGGCTTCATCTTTGTGACCGACTCGCCGTGGGCGGTCAAGACCGACGCGCAAGGCATGGCGATGCTGCAGGACGTGCCCGAAGGCGCGGCACGCCTGCGCGTGTGGCACGGCGAACAGATCATCGAACCCGCGCCCGGCACGCTCACGGTCACCCGCGTCACGGCGCTGACCGTGCCCACCCAGGTCCAGCCGCGCCGGAGGCGGCCATGAAACACCCTGTTCGACAAGCCGACGACCGCGCCCGGGTGGCGCGCGGTTCGGCCACGCTGCACCTGGTGTGGAGCCGCGCCACGCAGGGCCGTGCCCAGGCAGACATGGCGGGTCTGCCGCACAATGCCGCCATGACACACAGCCCAGACGACGCCCTCATCGCCCTGATCGACCGCGTGGCACAACGCGATGAGGCAGCCCTGAAGGCGCTGTACGACCTGGTGTCCTCCAAGCTCTACGGGCTCTCGCTGCGCGTGGTGGGCAAGCACGAGTGGGCCGAGGATGTGTTGCAGGAGACCTTCCTGCAGATCTGGCGCGCGGCAGGTGACTACCGCGCCAGTCTGAGCCCGCCCATGGCCTGGCTGGGCCTCATCGTGCGCAGCCGCTCGCTGGACTGCCTTCGCCGGCGAAGCGCCGAGCGCGCCCACCTCACGGACGAGATCGACGACGCCATGGCCGACACGATGGAGGGCCAATCGCCCAACCCCATGGACGTGAGCCTGGCCAGCCAGCAGGCCTGGGCATTGCACCAGTGCCTGGGAAAGCTGGAGAACCGCCAGCGCGAGGTGGTCAGCCTGGCCTATCTGCGCGACCTCAGCCACAGCGAACTGGCTGAACAACTCAAACTGCCGCTGGGCACCGTCAAGACCTGGATCCGCCGCGGGCTGGAGCAGTTGCGCACCTGCATGGCGCGCTTCGCGTGAAGACATCGTCATGAACCTGATTCAACACCCCGAACTGCTGGACAAACTTGCCGCCGCCCACGCCCTGGGCACGCTGCGCGGCGGCGCGCGCCGCCGCTTCGAAGCCCTGGCGCGCGAGCAGGCGCCAGTGCGCGCGGCCGCGCTGGTGTGGCAAAGCCGCGTGGCCAGCATGAACGAACTGCAGACCGCGAGCGAGCCTGCCCCCGCCGTCTGGACGCGCATTGAGAACCTGGTGCGCGCCGACAGCGAGCAGCAGGCCATGGCCGCCGCGCGCGTGACGCCGACCGCACCGCGGGCCGGAGGCTGGTGGCGCAGCCTGCCACTGTGGCGCGGCACAACGGCCGCGGGCGCACTGGCCACCCTGCTGGCCGTGGTCACCGCCGTCGGCCTGCGCGACGACCTCGGCACCCGCATTGGCGAACTGCAGGCGCAGCTGGAGGCCACGCCCCAGGTGGAGTACGTGGCCGTGCTCAACGACGAGCAGGCCAGCGCTTCCATGCTGGTGACCTTCGACCCGAAGAACCGCAAGCTGACGCTTCAGCGCGTGGGGGGTTTCCAGGAAGCGGGCGACAAGTCGCTGCAGCTCTGGGCGTTGCCACCCTCGGGTGGTCCGCGCTCGCTGGGTGTGCTCGGTCAGGACCGTGTGCTGCAGCTCGCGGCGGGCGAGGCCGACGTGCGCGAGGTGCCGGCGCTGGCGATCAGCCTGGAACCCAAGGGCGGCGTGCCCAGCGAACGCGGCCCGACCGGGCCGGTGCTGTTCAAGGGCGCTCTGATCCAGAAAATGCTGTGAACCCGGCGCCCGCGCGGGCGTTCACTGCCGCGCGGTGCGCACGTTGCCTGGCGGCGATTGTGGATGGCTGCTGCGCCAGGGGTTGATGTCCAGCCCGCCCCGGCGCGTGTAGCGCGCGTACACCGCGAGCTTGGCGGGCTTGCAGCGCTGCCAGATGTCCATGTAGATGCGCTCGACGCACTGTTCGTGGAATTCGTTGTGGTTGCGGAAACTCACGATGTATTGCAGCAGGCCTGCCTGGTGGATCTGCGGGCCGCTGTAGGCGATCTGCACGCTGCCCCAGTCGGGCTGGCCTGTGACGAGGCAGTTGCTCTTGAGCAGGTGGCTCACCAGGGTCTCCTCGACCGGCTTTTCATCGAAGGCCGCCGTGAGCAACTCGGGTGCGGGCTGGTAGCGCGTGCATTCGACATCAAGCCGATCCAGCAGCAGGCCGCTGAGTTCGTGCACCGGCTCGCGGTCGAATTGATCGGGCAGCAGCAACCTCACGCCCGCGCTGGCGCGCACCGGGCCACCCTGCCAGATGGCCGCGCTCACGTCGTCGCGGATGCGCTCGCGCACCGCGTCGGCGCTGGCAAACGGCGTGTTGTTGAAGCTGTTGAGGTAGAGCTTGAACGATTTGCTCTCGACGATGTGCGTGCTCTCGGCGGGCACCGTGATGTGCGCCAGCGCCACCTGTGGCTTGCCGCGCGGGTTGAGCCAACTAAGCTCGAAGGCGGTCCACAGGTCCGCGCCCAGGAAGGGCACGCTGCCGGTGATGCCGATCTCGCGCCGCTTGGTTTCGCGCGGGAGGGGAAACAGCAGCGAGGCGTCGTACTGGTCGATGTAGGCCGAGGTCTTGCCCAGCTGGGACAATTCGGGCGTGTTCACACGAACTCCCGTTCTCTGAGCCACTTGGTGGCGACCCACTTCTCGCCCTCGATCACCGGTGCTCCGCCGTGCAGCGTGCGGGTCGAAGGGTGGGCGCGGTCGTAGCTGAAGAACACGGCGTTGCCGCGCACGGGGGCCACCTCCAGGCCCACGTCGGGGAAGGTGGTGCCACCGCCGCGCGCGGGTTCGTTGAGATACATCACCAGCGTGGCCACGCGCTGGCCACCCCGCTTGAGGATGGTCGGCGTGCCGGGCTCGGCGGGATCGAAGTAGTCGTAATGCGGCTTGTACTCGGCGCCCGGTTTGTAGTTCAGCACCTGAAAGCCTTCGCCGTTTTCCAGCGGCCAGTTCAGCAAGCGCGCGATGCGTGCCTCGACGCGGGCCACCTCGGGCGTCTGCCCGCGCGTGAAGAACATGCCGCTGCTGGTGCGGTCGGGGTTGAGTTCCTCGCCACCGGTCTTGGTCTCCACCGTGAGCGAGCGCGCCAGATGCGGGCGCGCGGACGCGATCAATGCCTCGCACTCCTCGGCACTCAGCAGGTTGCCCAGCACCACCACGCGCGGATGGTTCATTGTGGCGATCACGTCCACCATCCGGTCACCCGCGTCGATCTGGCGTGGCGCGCGGCTCAGGTCCAGGTCGGGCACCGGCACCGCCGCTTCAGCAAGCGTCTCGGCCACCGCAGGGCTCAGCGCTGTGGGCGCCGCCTGCACCGGTTGGGCGGCGGCCTGATGGCGCAGGTGCTCGCGCAGCGTGCTCTCCAGCGCGGCCACGGCCACGGGCTCCTGCCAGCCGGACGCCAGCATGGACGCCAGCACGACCTCTGGTGTGAAGCCGGCGGACGCCTGCTCAATGATCCAGCGGCGCAATTCGGGGGTGACGTTCTGGCTCATGGTGTGTTTGAGGCCTGTTCGCGGCGGAACACCAGCCGGTCGGGCGACGACGCGGCGGGGACGAATCGGTAGCCCTCGAGGTCGAAGCCCTTGAGCTGTTCGGGGGTGGTGGCGCGGTGCGTGACAGCGTAGCGCACCATGAGGCCGCGCGCACGCTTGGCCATGAAGCTGATGACCTTGTAGCCATCGGCCTTGCGCTCCTCGAAGGCGCAGGTGACCACGCGCGGCAGCAGCGCCTTGCGGTCCACGGCCTTGAAGTACTCCTCGCTCGCGAGGTTGATCACCACCGGGCTCAGGTCGGCTTTTGCGCGCTTGTTGAGGTACTCGGCAATCTGGCTGCCCCAGAATTCGTAAAGGTTTTTACCGGCCGCGGTTTTCAGCCTCGTGCCCATTTCGAGCCGGTAGGGCTGCATGCGGTCGAGCGGCCGCAGCACGCCATACAAGCCGCTGAGGATGCACAGGTGCTGCTGCAACCAGTCGAGATCGCCTTCACCCAGGGTCTTCGCGTCCAGCCCGCCATACACGTCACCGTCGAAAGCCAGCACCGCCTGTCGGGAATTCTTCTCCGTGAACCGGGGCCGCCAAGCCTGGTAGCGCGCGACGTTCAGGCCCGAGAGCGCGTCCGACAGGTTCATCAGCTCGGCGATCTGCCTGGGCGATTTCTGGCGCAGCACCTCGATAAGCGCAGCCGACTGCTTCACGAACAGGGGTTGCGTGTGGGTGTCGACGTGGCGCGGCGTCTCGTAGTCGAGCGCCTTGGCGGGCGAGATCAGGAAAAGCATCTTGAAGTGGCAACTGAGCAGGGGCGGGACATCCCCACAAGGCAGGGATTCCCGGGGAAGGCTTTCGATTATCGCCAACGCTCAGGAACGCCGCTGGGCCCGGCCTGACGTCGACAGCCCTGGGGGAAAGCATCAAACTGGAGTGCGCAGCAGGCCTATTGAATTACGATAAGAGAAATGCGTTGCATAATGGTGAACGTCCACCGCCAACGCCTGCATCCGACGACTTTCAGGAGACCGACATGCCGACCCCCACCCAATTGCCCGCCCCGGCCCCCATCCAGCAGTTGCACCACTACGCCTACCGCGCCAGGGACGCGGAAGAAACACGCCGGTTCTACGAAGACATCCTCGGCCTGCCGCTGTACCACATCATCCAGAGCGACCATGTGCCCAGCACGGGGGAATACTGCCCCTACACGCACTTCTTCTTCCGCCTGCAGGATGGCTCCTTCATCGCGTTCTTCGACCTCGGCGACGACGAGGCCGCGCTGCCCAGCCCCAACACGCCGAAATGGGTGAACCACATCAGCTTCCGCGTGAACACCGAGCAGGAGCTGGAGAACACCAAGGCGCGGCTGGAGGCCAGCGGCATCGAGGTGCTGGGCGTGACCGATCACCACATCTTCAAGAGCATCTATTTCTTCGACCCGAACGGCATTCGCCTCGAACTCACGGCCCAGCTGGCCGACGAGTTCGAGATGCTTGAAGAAAGCAAGACCGCGCACGCACGCCTGGCCGAATGGACCGCGCGCAAGGAGGTGTGGCGCCGCGAGCGCGCCGAGGGCAAAGACACCGCGCCCCTCAAGCCGCAGCGCAACGACCGCCCCGAAGTGGTGGCGCGCTCACAGTCCTGAGCGGAGCCGTCACATGCCCTTTTCGGCCTATCGCGACACCGCCCTCACGAACAACTACGAGTTCACCAGTGGCGCCGGCTATGTGCTGCCGGAATACGCCTTCGTTCCACCGCCCGAACTGCAGGAAGGAACCCGCGTGCGCCACCCCATCGTCATCGTGGGCGGTGGCATCACCGGCCTCACGCTGGCGTGCTCACTGGCCCGACTGGGCGTGCGCGCCGTGCTGATCGACGAGGACAACACCGTCGGCGTGAAGGGCGCGTCCTCCCGCGGCATCTGCTACACGCAGAAGTCGCTGGAGATCTTCGAGCGGCTGGGCATTTTCGAACGCATCGCGGCCAAAGGCACGCAGTGGAGCGTGGGGCGCACCTTCGCAGGCGAAGACGAGGTCTACAGCTTCGACCTGCGACAGCAGGGCAACTTCCATCTTTCCAGCCAGCCGCCCTTCATCAACATCCAGCAGTTCTACATCGAGGCCTTTCTGGTCGACCGCATCCAGGAACTGGGCGGTGTGGAGTTGCGCTGGCAGAACCGGTTGACCGCGTTCGAGCAGAACGCCGACTTCGCCACGCTCACGGTCGAGACCCCCGCTGGCAGCTATTCGCTGGAGGCCGAGCACGTGATCGACGCCACGGGATCGAACAGCCCCTTGCGCAAATGGCTGAACGTGCCTTTCGACTCGCGCCGCGGCGACGACCGCTGGTGCATTGCCGACGTGCGCTTCACCACCCAGCCGCCAGCGGAGCGCCACACCTGGATCGAGGCCCCCTTCAACGAAAACCGCGCGGTCTGGCAGCATCTGATGGCCGACGATGTCTGGCGCATCGACTACCAGATGGCGCCCAACGCCGACCCGGCCTACGTGAGCCGCGAAGACGTGGTGCGCGAGCGCCTGGCACGCCAGTTCGGCAAGGAGGTGGAGGTGGAGATCGTCTGGGTCGGCCCTTACGCCTACCGCAGCGAATGCGTGCACGCCATGCGCCACGGTCGGGTGTTCCTGATGGGCGATTCGGCCAAGGTGGTCAGCCCCTTCGGCGCGCGCGGCGGCAACACCGGCGTGGCAGACGCAGACAACCTGGCCTGGAAACTCGCCGCGGTGCAACGGGGCAAGGCCGATGCGGCCCTGCTGCGCAGCTACGACGAGGAGCGCCTGGAGGCGGCGCAGCAGAATGTGTGCGTGACCAACCGCACCGCGCGCTTTCTGCGCCCGGCCGACGGCAGCGAGCGCCTGTTCCGCCAGGCGGCCATCGGCCTGGCGCGTCAGTACCCGTTCGCGCGCAGCTTCATCAACACCGGTCGCATGGCCGTCGCCAACCCCTACAGCCGCTCCTCGGCATGCGTCTATGCGCCGGGCAGCGCGGCGGGCCAGTCGGTGCAGAACGTGCAATTCCAGTGGGCCGATGGCGGTCGCGGCCAGGTCAATGACCTGCTGACCTGGGCCGGTGGCGACTTGCTGCTGCTGGTGTTCGGCGACTTGCCGGCCGCGGCGCTGCAACGCCTGCGCCGCCTTGGACTGGACGCGCCGGTGCGCAGCGTGCAGGTACTGGGCACCGATGCGCCCGCGCAGGCGATCGAACACGTCCGCGACCCCCGGGGCCACCTGCGGGGTGCGTGCCACGTGTCGGGCCACACCTGGGCGCTGGTGCGCCCCGACGGCTACCTCGCCGCCAGTGGCGAAACCATCAACGCCCAACTGGTCGCGGCCATCGAGCGCTCGCTCGGCCTGCGCGGAGACAAACAACCATGAAACTCACGCCCCACCTCCAGGACGCCGATGCCTTCTACGAGCAGTTGCTCGATGCCCATGCCGGACTGAGCCGCGAGGATGCCGAGCTGTTCAACGCACGGCTGATCCTGTTGCTGGCCAATCAGATCGGTGACGCGCGGGTGCTGGCCGACTGCATCGCCGCCGCCCGCGAGCTGCCGGTCGCGGCCACCTGAGGAGGTGGTCGAATAAAATCGACGACTTCCCTGCCCCCTTGACGGCATCCTGCGGGATGCCGTTTCCATTTTTGGCATCCCATGACCGACACCCTGCACCAGCCCGGCCTGCAATCCCTGGCGAAATCCTTTGAACCCGCCCCGCTTGAAGCCCATTGGGGCCCGGAATGGGAACGCCGGGGCTATGGTGCGGCGGGATTCCGCGGCACGGGAGTGCCCCAGGCCGGCGCGCCCTCGTTTGCGATCCAGCTGCCGCCACCGAACGTCACTGGCACCCTGCACATGGGGCACGCGTTCAACCAGACCATCATGGACAGCCTCACGCGCTACCACCGCATGGCGGGCGCGAACACGGTCTGGGTGCCCGGCACCGACCACGCGGGCATCGCCACGCAGATCGTCGTGGAGCGGCAACTGCAGGGCCAGGGCATCAGCCGCCACGACATGGGCCCGACGCCGGCAGAGGCGCGCAAGAACTTTGTCGCCAAGGTCTGGGAGTGGAAGGAGCAGAGCGGCAACACCATCACCACGCAGATGCGTCGCATGGGTGACAGCGTGGACTGGGGCCGCGAGTACTTCACCATGGACGAAAAGCTCTCGACCGTGGTCACCGAAACCTTTGTGCGCCTGTATGAACAGGGCCTGATCTACCGGGGCAAGCGCCTGGTGAACTGGGACCCGGTGCTCAAGACCGCCGTGTCCGACCTGGAGGTGGAGAGCGAGGAGGAGGACGGCTTCCTCTGGCACATCGCCTACCCGTTGACCGACGGCAGCGGCTCGCTCACCGTGGCCACCACACGGCCCGAGACCATGCTGGGTGACGTGGCGGTGATGGTGCACCCGGAAGACGAGCGCTACACCCACCTGATCGGCAAAACCGTGAAGCTGCCGCTGTGCGAACGCGACATCCCGGTGATTGCCGATGCCTACGTCGACCGCGCATTCGGCACCGGCGTCGTCAAGGTCACGCCCGCGCACGACACCAACGACTATGCGGTGGGCCAGCGCCATCAGTTGCCGATCATCGGTGTGCTCACGCTGGACGCCGCCATCAACGACAACGCGCCAGCGAAGTACCGGGGCATGGACCGTTTCGTCGCGCGCAAGGCCGTGGTGGCCGACCTCGAAGCCGCGGGCCTGCTCGTGGAAACGAAAAAGCACAAGCTCATGGTGCCGCGCTGCGCGCGCACGGGCCAGGTGGTCGAACCCATGCTGACCGACCAGTGGTTCGTGGCCATGCAGTCCAGGGGCAACGAGAAGAACACCAGCGGCACCTCCATCGCCGACAAGGCCATTGCGGCCGTGCAGTCGGGCGAGGTGAGGTTCGTCCCGGAAAACTGGGTCAACACCTATAACCAGTGGATGAACAACATCCAGGACTGGTGTATCAGCCGCCAGCTCTGGTGGGGCCACCAGATACCCGCCTGGTACGACGAATCGGGCAACGTGATCGTGGCGCGCAACGAGGCCGAAGCCCAGGCGAAGGCGCCGGGCAAAGCGCTCACGCGCGACCCCGACGTGCTCGACACGTGGTATTCCTCTGCCCTGGTGCCGTTCAGCACCATGGGCTGGCCCAGCCAGAAGGACGGCGCCACCGAGGACTACACCCTCTACCTGCCCAGCAGCGTGCTCGTGACCGGCTACGACATCATCTTCTTCTGGGTCGCCCGGATGATCATGATGACGACGCACTTCACCGGGCGCGTGCCGTTCAGGCACGTCTACATCCACGGCCTGGTGCGCGACGCGCAGGGCCACAAGATGAGCAAGAGCGAGGGCAACGTGCTTGACCCGGTGGACCTGATCGACGGCATCGCGCTCGCGCCCCTGCTGGAGAAGCGCACCACCGGCCTGCGCAAACCCGAGACCGCGCCCAAGGTGCGCAAGCAGACCGAGAAGGAATTTCCGGAAGGCATTCCCGCCTATGGCGCAGATGCACTGCGCTTCACCTTTGCCGCGCTGGCCTCGCTGGGCCGCAGCATCAATTTCGACAGCAAGCGCTGCGAGGGCTACCGCAACTTCTGCAACAAGCTCTGGAACGCCACGCGCTTTGTGCTGATGAACTGCGAGGGCCACGACTGCGGGCTGCAGGAACACACCAAGGCCGAATGCGCCGTGGGCCAACCTTTCCACGACTACCTGAGCTTCAGCCAGGCCGACCGCTGGATCAGCTCGGTGCTGCAGAAGGTCGAGGCCGAGGTGGCCAAGGGCTTTGCAGAGTACCGGCTGGACAACGTGGCCAACGCCATCTACGACTTCGTCTGGAACGAGTTCTGCGACTGGTACCTGGAAATCGCCAAGGTGCAGATCCAGACCGGCGACGCCTCGCAACAGCGGGCCACGCGCCGCACGCTGATCCGCACACTCGAGGCCATCCTGCGCCTGGCGCACCCGGTCATTCCGTTCATCACCGAGGAGCTCTGGCAGAAGGTTGCACCCGTGGCCGGGCTGCCCGGCGAGTCGGTCAGCATCGCGCGCTACCCCGAGAGCCAGCCCAACAAGATCGACGAAGCAGCGATCGCGCACGTCGGCAAGCTGAAGTCGCTGGTCGACGCCTGCCGCACCCTGCGCGGCGAGATGAGCGTTTCACCGGCCACGCGCCTGCCGCTGTATGTGACGGGTGACACGGCCTTCATGCGCGCTGCGGGCCCGGTGCTGCAGGCCCTGGCCAAGCTGGGCGAGGTGCGGGTGTTCGAGGACGAGGCCGTGTGGGCCGCTGCCGCCCAGAGCGCACCGGTGGCGGTGGTGGGAGAAGCCCGCCTGTGCCTGTTCATGGAAATCGACGTGGCCGCCGAAAAGACACGCCTGGGCAAGGAAGCCACGCGCCTGGAGGGCGAGATCACCAAGGCCAACGGCAAACTGTCCAACGAGGCCTTCGTGGCCAAGGCGCCGCCGGCGGTGATCGATCAGGAGAAGAAGCGCGTGGCCGACTTCAGCGCAACGCTCGCCAGGGTGCGCGAGCAACTGGCCCGCTTGAGCGCCTGAGCGGCGCTCAGTTCCGGTGCATCGCGATCGAACTCCACTGCGATGGCGACACCGCCTGCGGATCGCTGGTTTCCTGGTAGTCGAGGTTGTCCAGCACCGAGAAATCGCTCACGCGGGATTCGCCCTGCGTGGCGGCCGGCGACAGGGTCTCGTGCATGCGGTGCGCCACGTACCAGCTCGCGCGCAACTTGGCTTCACGCGTGTGCGAACCCAGGCGCGGCGTGAGGTGCAAGTTGGGAATGCCGTGCAGCGGCGTGCCTTCGGCCGCGAATTGGGGGTTGGCACCGTCCAGCAGGCAGGCGTCGATGCGACCGTCGCACAAGGCCAGAGCCAGGGCCTCGGCGTCGAACAGTGAGCTTCGGCTCACGCCCACCCAGAGCTGTCCAGGCTTGCAGTGATTGAGCATGCGCTCGTTGATCCAGCCGCGAAAGCGCGAGGCGTACACCATCTGCAGCGAGATCGCATCGGAATGCGCCAGCAGGTCCTGCAGCGTGACGGGCTCGACCTTGAGCTTGTCCCAGATGTCGGCGGCATGGTGCACGGCGGGGTCGTAGCCCAGCAGGCGCACGCCCAGGCTGCGCAGCATGGGCGCCAGCGTGTGGGCCACCGGCGCGAGGCCCAGCAGGCCCACCGTGCTGCCAGAGAGTTCGCGCCCCATGCGCACCTGTGAAATCTTGCGCCCAAGCAGCGCGCTGATCATGCCGCGCCGGTACAGCATCAGCAGGCCGTAGAGCAGGTACTCGGCGTTGGAGCGCACGGTGGCACTGCGCGCCTGCAGCACGCGCACGTTGCGCCGCGCGCAAGCATCGAGATCGGTGTTGTCGCTGGAAATCTGCATGCGCGCCACGATCTCGAGCTTGGGCGCGAAATCCAGGAATTCGCCCGACACCACCACGTGTGGGGGCAGCACGATGGCACGGCTCTTGTAGGTACTCTTGCGCAGCTCGGCGGGGTCGTCGGCGAGTTCGGGGCGAAAACTCACTTCATGCCGCTCCTGCAGCCAGGCCAGCGCCTCGGGCACAAGGGGATCGAGCAGCAAGACTTCCATGGTGGGCAGGGCGTGGAGGTGAGAGATTCCTGGATGCGCCTGCCTGGAATCAGCGGCGCTTGAGCACAGAGATGTGGTCGCCGCCCACGGTCTCCTGGTGCATCAGCACATTCCCCGTCTGTTTGGCAAAGGCCTGGAAATCGCGCACGGAGCCGGCGTCCGTCGAGATCACCTTCAACGTCTGGCCACTGTGCATGTCGGCCAGGGCCTTCTTCGCCTTGAGGATCGGCAGTGGGCAATTCAGGCCGCGGGCGTCGAGTTCTTTGTCGGCAGTCATGGTACGAGGGTGTTCCTGGGTAATCCGCATTCTAAGCGTCGGTTCGCGCCGACGCGGACTGGAAACGGCACGGGCTTGCGCCCGATGCCGCTAGCCGGCACCCCGCGCCGGACCCGCGGCGGGTTTCTGTGGCAAATCTTCCATGAAGACCGGCTCGTGCCCCTGCTGCCGCAGCCATTGCGCCAGCGCCATCCCCGTGCCGGCCCGCCAGCAGCGCAGCTGTTCGGGCCGCAATAGCTTGTAGTCCACCAGTTCGGGGGAAAGACGCACCTCGCCATGCGCGCGCGCGTGGTAAGTGATGATGACCTGGTTCATGCGCTGAAAGTCGTGCACACCCACCAACGCGAGCGCGTCCACCGTCAGCGACGTTTCTTCCGCGATCTCGCGGCGGATGCCGTCTTCCGGCGTTTCGCCCGCCTCCATGAAGCCGGTGATGAGCCCGTACATCTTGCCCGGCCAGGCGGCGTTGCGCGCCAGCATGACCAGGCCGTCCACCTCGACAATCGCCGCCAGCACCGGGGTGGGGTTGTTCCAGTGCGTGAATTCGCAGGCTGGACAGCGCAGGCGCTGCACCAGGCCACTGTCTTCTTCCTGTGCGATCTGGGCCAGCGGCGTGGCGCATGCTGGACAGAACCGGAACTCGGCACTCATGGTCGTTCGGTCCGTCAGGCCGGGAACACGCCGGTGGACAGGTAGCGGTCGCCCCGGTCGCAAACCACGAAGACGATGGTGGCGTTCTCCACCGTGCGCGCGATCTGCTGCGCCACCCAGCATGCGCCAGCGGCCGAGATGCCGGCGAAGATGCCCTCCTCGCGCGCGAGCTGGCGGCACATGGCCTCGGCGTCACCCTGGCTGACGTACACGAGTTCGTCCACCCGGCTCGGATCGTAGATCCGGGGCAGGTACTCGGTAGGCCACTTGCGGATACCGGGAATGCGCGAGCCTTCGCTGGGCTGGGCACCGATGATGCGCACGGCAGGGTTCTGTTCCTTCAGATAGCGCGAGACACCGGTGATGGTGCCGGTGGTGCCCATCGCGCTCACGAAGTGCGTGATGCGCCCACCGGTCTGCTGCCAGATCTCGGGACCGGTGGTCTCGTAGTGCACGCGCGGGTTGTCCTCGTTGGCAAACTGGTCGAGCACGCGGCCCTTGCCCTCGGCCTGCATCTTCTCGGCCAGGTCGCGCGCCGACTCCATGCCGCCGCTCTTGGGCGTGAGAATGAGTTCCGCACCAAAGGCCTTCATCGTCTGGGCGCGCTCGATGGACAGGTCCTCCGGCATGATCAGCACCATGCGGTAACCCTTGATGGCCGCGGCCATGGCCAGCGCGATGCCGGTGTTGCCCGATGTGGCCTCGATCAACGTGTCCCCCGGCCTGATGTCGCCGCGCTCCTCGGCGCGCCGGATCATCGAGACCGCAGGACGGTCTTTCACCGAGCCGGCCGGGTTGTTGCCTTCGAGCTTGCCCAGAATCACATTGCCGCGCGGCCCGTTGTCCGCCGCGCCAATCCGTTGCAGCGCCACCAGGGGCGTGTTGCCGATGGCGTCCTCAATCGTCGGGTAGTTCATGCCCAGCACTGTGCCATAATTTCCGACTTCGTTCTTCCAAGCCCGGGTGGTGAAATTGGTAGACGCGCCGGACTCAAAATCCGGTTCCGAAAGGAGTGTCGGTTCGATTCCGACCCCGGGCACCAGATACGCCAAGGCCATGCAGCATGCGTTGCATGGCCTTTTTCATTCAGGAGGCGCCACGCCATGCTCATGCCCGTTCTCGCGCTGTTGGGTGGACTGATCCTGCTGGTCTGGAGCGCCGACCGGTTTGTTGAAGGCGCCTCCACCACCGCGGGGCACTTTCAGGTGCCACCGCTGCTGGTGGGCATGGTGATCGTCGGTTTCGGCACCTCGGCACCCGAGATGGTGGTGTCCACGCTGGCCGCCTCGCAGGGCACCCCAGGGCTGGCGCTGGGCAACGCCTGGGGTTCCAACATCGTCAACATCGCGCTGATCCTGGGTGTGACGGCAATGGTCGCGCCGATCGCGGTGAAATCCGTCATCCTGCGCAAGGAACTCCCCCTGGTGACAGCCGTGACGCTGCTGGCCGGCTGGCTGGCCTGGGATGGCGAGTTGGGTCATGCAGACGCCTGGCTGTTGCTCGGGGTGTTTGCCGCCGTGACCGCCTGGTCAATCATCGAAGGCCTGCGCGGCAGCGACGATGCGCTGGCCACGGAGACCGCCGCCGAGCTGCAGGCGCATGCCATGCCGCTGCCGCGCTCGCTGATGTGGGTGGCCGTCGGGCTGGTGGTGCTCGTCGGCAGCTCGCAGTTGCTGGTATGGGGCGCGGTGCAGATCGCGCAGTCGCTCGGCGTGAGCGATCTGGTCATCGGCCTGACGGTGGTGGCCATCGGCACCTCGCTGCCCGAGCTCGCCTCGTGCGTGGCCGCGGCGCGCAAGGGCGAGCACGACATCGCGCTGGGCAACGTGCTGGGCTCCAACCTGTTCAATTCGCTCGCGGTGGTCGGTATCGCGGGTGCCATTTCGCCAGTGGCCATCGAGCCCGAGGTGCTGACACGGGACTTCCCCGTGATGCTGGGCCTGACCATCATCCTGTTCGCCATGGGCTGGGGCTTTCGCGGCCGCAAGGGGCGCATCAACCGCTTCGAGGCGCTGGCCCTGCTGGCGGTGTACGTGGGCTACACCGGCTGGCTGTTCACGACGCTCAAACCGGCGGCCTGAGGCCATCGGCCACCGTGGGGTGGCACAGGCGCAGGCGCAGCTCTTCCTTCATGCGCTGGTTGCGCAACCGGCGCGACTCGCTCATGAAGCTCAACAGCATCAGCGGCAGGGAGTCGCCCGCGGCATCGCGCGCCACGCGCGGCGGACGAGGCAACCCATAGAGGTCGGCCGCGAGGTCGAAGTAGTCACCCATTTTGAGCTCGGTGTCGTCCACCACGTTCACATTGCGCTGTGGCCGCCCACGCCACAGCGCCAGCGCGCAGGCGCGCGCCAGGTCGTTGGCGTGGATGTGGTTGGTGTAGACGTCGTCCTCCGCGCGCAGCACCGGCGTGCCGCGAATGAGCCGTTCGCGCGGCGTGCCGCCTTCGCGATCGGGGGCGTAGATGCCCGGGATGCGCAGCGCGGTGGTGCGCACGCCGGTGGCGCGGCCCAGCCAGTGCAGCATGGCCTCGGCATCGACCCGGCGCCAGGCGCGCGGCGTGAGTGGCTGAACTGGCGTGGCCTCGTCGGTCCATCGCCCCTCCCGGTCACCATAGACACCGGTCGTGGAACCGTACACCAGCGCCTGCGGCATCGAGCGCTGCGCGAGCGCGCGCGCCAGTGCGCGGGTGCGGGGGTCGAGCCGCCAGTCAGCGAGCTCACCCGACGGGGGCGGCGCCAGGTGCAGCACGCGCGTGGCCAGGCCCGCAAGGCGGCGAAGGCTGCGCGGGTCGTCCAGGTTGCCCTGCAGGGGCGTGATGCCCTGTGCACGCAGCAGCGGCGCGCGCTCCGGGTTGGAAGTCAGCGCCAGCAGGCGCACGCGCTGACCGCTGCCCAGGGCCCGTGCGGCACGCAGACCCACGTCACCACAACCCACGATAAGAACCCGTTCACGCCGAAAGCGTGCGGGCAAAGCGCCAAGAAGGCTCATGCGGAATCCGGATTTGAGACAATGGCCGGTTGCTGCGTGCGCGGGTGCGCGCGCGCCGGCCCTTTCTTTTCAACCTTGCCAGTATGACATTCACGATCACCGTCGAGCCCAGTGGGCGCACCTTCACCGCCGAGCCCGACGAGGCCATGCTCGCCGCCGGCATCCGCCAGGGCATTGGACTGCCGTATGGCTGCAAGGACGGCGCCTGCGGCTCCTGCAAATGCAAGCTGGTATCGGGCCGCGTGGTGCATGGCCCGCACCAGCCCAAGGCATTGAATGCCGAGGAAGAAGCCGCCGGCTATGTGCTCACCTGTTGCGGCGTGGCGCACAGCGACGTGGTGCTCGAATCGCGCCAGGTCACCGAAGCCGGTGCCTTCCCGATCAAGAAGATGCCTGTGCGCGTGAGCACACTGGAACGCGCCTCGCACGACGTGATCGTGCTGCGCCTGCAGCTGCCCGCCAGCGACACCTTCCAGTACCACGCCGGCCAGTATGTCGAATTCCTGCTGCGCGATGGCGATCGCCGCAGCTACTCGATGGCCAACGCCCCGCACACCCAGGCCACGCAGCCCTCGCTGGAACTGCACCTGCGCCACATGCCCGGCGGCAAGTTCACCGACCATGTCTTCAGTGCCATGAAGGAGAAGGACATCCTGCGCATCGAGGGCCCTTACGGCAGCTTCTTCCTGCGCGAGGACAGCGACAAGCCCATCGTGCTGCTCGCCTCGGGCACCGGCTTCGCGCCCATCAAGGCGGTGATCGAACACATGCAGCACAAGGGCATCAACCGCCCCGCCACGCTGTACTGGGGTGGTCGGCGCCCGTCCGATCTGTACCAGCGCGAGTGGATCGAGGCCCGCCTGGCCGAGATGCCCAACCTGCGCTACGTGCCCGTGGTCTCCGACGCCTTGCCCGAGGACGCCTGGACGGGCCGCACCGGCTTCGTGCACCAGGCGGTGCTGCAGGACTTCCCCGACCTCTCGGGCCACGAGGTCTATGCCTGCGGCGCCCCCATCGTGGTCGAATCGGCCCACCGCGACTATGTCGCCCTGGCCGGTTTGCCCGACGAGGCCTTCTTCGCCGACTCCTTCACCAGCGCCGCCGATAAGCTGTGATCACCCCCGTTGCTTGCTCACTGCGTGTAGCCGCATCCCCCCTCCAGGGGGCAGCACCAGAGGCCCGGCAAAGCCGGCTCCTCGGTGCTTCTGGACGGCGCCCGCTCTAGCGCCCGGACACATTCTCAACACACCTACATTGGAGACCACCCCATGCTGAACCGCCGCCAACTGATCGCTTCTTCCGCCCTGGCCCCGGTCGGCCTCGCCCTGCCCGGCGTGGCCCTGGCCCAGGCAACGAACACCACGCGCATCGTCGTCCCCTTCGCCGCTGGCGGCCCCATCGACGTGACCGCGCGCATCCTGGCCGACGCGGTCAAGGGCACGCTGGGCACGGTGATCGTGGAAAACCGGCCCGGCGCGGGCGGCAACATCGGCGTGAGCCAGGTCGCCAAGTCCGCGCCCGATGGCCTCACGCTGGGCATTGCCACCACCGCCTCGCATGGCATCAACCCCTGGCTGTTCAGCAAGCTGCCCTACGACCCGAACAAGGACTTTGCCCCCATCACCCAGATGCTGCGCGTGCCCAATGTGCTGGTGATGAACGCCGAGACCGCCGCGCGCCTGAACATCAACAGCCTGGTCGACCTGATCGCCTATGGCAAGGCCAACCCCGGCAAGCTCAACTACGGTTCGGGCGGCAACGGCAGCGCGGGCCACCTCGCGGGCGAGCTGTTCAAGAACCAGGCCGGCATCTTCGCGGTGCACATCCCCTACAACGGCGGCAACCCGGCACAGCTGGGCCTGCTCTCGGGCCAGGTCGATTTCAACTTCGACAACCTCGCCACCGCCGCGGCCAACATCCGTTCGGGCAAGCTCAAGGCGCTCGCGGTCACCACCCCCCAGCGCAGCAGCGTGGTGCCCGACGTGCCCACGGTCGCGGCGACCCTGCCCGGCTTCGAGATCGACACCTGGTGGGGCCTGGTCGCGCCCGCCGGTACGCCGCCCGAGACGGTGCGCAAACTCAACACGGCGTTCACCGATGCGCTGAAGTCGCCTGAGGTCAAGAGCCGTTTCGCGCAACTGCTTGCCGAACCGGCGCCCAACACGCCCGAACAGTTCGACGCGTTCATGAAGAGCGAGCGCGCCAAGTACGAACGCATGGTCAAGCTCTCGGGGGCCAAGGTGGACTGAGCGCCTCCAACCATTGAACAAAAAAGAGCCCCGCCATGGCGGGGCTCTTCTTGTTGGGCGAGATGCCGGCTTCAGCCCAGGCGCACGGGCACGAAGATCTGGTCGCCATCGCGCTGGATCAGCAGGGCCAGTGATTTGCCGGACTTGTCCAGCAGCGTGCGCACCTGCTCGACGCTGTCCACCTTGGCACCATTGACGGCGAGCAACACGTCGCCCTGTTGCACGCCGGCCAGCGCGGCGGGGCCTTGCGCGTCCTCCACCACGAGGCCACCGTCCGCCACGCCGACCGCGCGCCGCTCTTGCGGCGCCAGCGGGCGCAGCGCCAGGCCAAGGCGCCCCTGGTCAGTGGCCTTGTCGCCATCGGCCGTCTTCACCATCCTGGCCGCGGCATCGCCCAACTGTGCCGACAGCGTCACAGCCTTGCCCTGGCGCCAGACATTCAGCCGCACCTTGTCGCCGGGCAAGGCCTGACCGATGTAAGCCGGCAAATCGCCCGAGCCGACGATGGCATGCCCGTCGACCTCGCGAATCACGTCACCCACCTTCAGGCCGGCCTTGTCGGCCGGGCCACCGGGCTCCACGCTGGAGACCAGCGCACCCGCCGGCTTGTCCAGACGGAAGGATTCGGCCAGCGTCTGATTGACCTCCTGCACCGACACACCCAGGCGCGCGTGCCGGGCCTCGCCATGGGCCACGATCTGGTCTTTGACCTTGAGCACGGTCTCCATCGGTATCGCGAACGACAGGCCCTGGTAACCGCCGGTGCGGCTGTAGATCTGCGAGTTGATGCCCACCACCTCGCCACGCGTGTTGAACAACGGGCCACCCGAGTTGCCCGGGTTGACTGCCACGTCGGTCTGGATGAAAGGCACGAAGCTGTCGTCCGGCAACGAGCGGCCCTTGGCGCTGACCACGCCGGCGGTCACGCTGTTCTCGAAGCCGAAGGGCGAGCCGATGGCCAGCACCCATTCGCCCACGTTCAGGTCGCGCGCGCTGCCCAGGGGCACCACCGGCAGGTCTTTCGCGTCGATGCGCAGCACGGCCACGTCGGTTCGGGGGTCGGAACCCAGCACCTTGGCCACGAACTCGCGCCGGTCGGTGAGCTTGACGGTGACGCGCTGCGCGTTGCGCACCACGTGCGCATTGGTCAGCACGAGGCCATCGTCGCTGATGATGAAGCCCGACCCCTGCCCACGCGCCGGCATCTCGCGTCCGCCACCGGGCGCGCCCGGTACCTGGAAGCGCTTGAAGAACTCGAAAAACGGATCGTCTGGGTCGATGCCGGGCAATCGGTTCGCGGCCGCCTGCTGCTCTTCGTCCGGGCTGCTCTTGCCGACCACGCTGATGTTGACCACGGCGGCGCCATGGCGTTGCGCGATCTGGGCAAAGTCGGGCAATGGGGTGCCCGACTGCGTGGACGTCTGCTGGATCGCAACCGGCGCGGCCGCCGTGGCGAGGCTGCCGGACACCAGGCCGACGCTGGCGCCGCCGACGATGCCCGCGGCCGCCAGGGACAGCACCAGACGCGATGCGGTGAGGGACAGGGTTTTCATGAGAGCTCCTTTTTCAACAGGGATGGTTGAAACACACCCTCACTGTGAACCCCCAGAGTTAGACGGTGCTTAAGACGGCAGTGCCGGCAGCCGCAGCGCGATGCGCAGGCCCCCGAGCCGCTGAGAGCGCCCCAGTTCCAGCGCGGCGCCGTGCGCCTGCGCAATGGCGCTCGCAATGGCCAGGCCCAGTCCGCTGCCGGTGGCGGTCGAACCCGGGACGCGGTAGAAGCGGTCGAGCACACGCGCACGGTCGGCCTCAGCAATACCCGGCCCACTGTCTTCCACCGACAGCACGAGCGCGCCCGCGTCACGTTGCACCGCCACGTCCACCGTGCCGCCCTCGGGGGTGTACTTCAGCGCGTTGTCCACCAGGTTGGCGAGCAGGATGCGCAGCGACTCGTCGTGTCCGGCCACGCGGCCCGGGTCGGCACGCCCCAGGCCGAGGTCGATCCGCTTCGCCGACGCCTGTACGGCGGCGTCGGCCACCACCTGCGCGGCGAGAGCCGCCAGCTCGACAGGCTGCGGCCGCGCCTGTGCGGCATCGGGGAGGGCCTGTTGCCGCGCGAGCACCAGCAGTTGCTCGACGAGGCGCGTGGCACGGTCGATGCCGGCCAGCAGACGATCCACCGCCAGCGAGCGCGTGGCGTCGTCCCGGGCGCGCTGCAAGCCTTGCGCCTGCAGCCTCAGGGCGGCCAGCGGAGAACGCAACTCGTGCGCCGCCTCCGCCACGAAGTGCTTCTGCGCGTCGAAGGCCTGGCGCACGCGCCCGAACAACAGGTTGAGCTCGTGCACCAGCGGGCGGATCTCGTCGGGCAGGCCCTGCTCGCTCACCTCGGCCAGTTCATCGGCACCGCGCGCGGCCACCTGGCGACGCACGCGCGCCACCGGCGCGAGCGAGGCGCTCACCACGCCCCAGGCCACCAGCATCAGCAGCGGTGCGATCCAGGCGATCGGCAGCACGGTGCGCCAGGCCAGCGCGCGCGCCATGGCCTGGCGCGGCCGCATGTCCTGCGCGACCTGGATCACCTGGGCGCGCGAGCGCATCGAGTACACCCGGAACGGCCGACCATCGACGTCGATGTTGGAGAACCCTAGCACCGCGCGCTGCGGCAAATCAGCGCTGTTGCCGGACTGGAACACGCGCAGGCCGTCACTGGTCCAGACCTGCACAAAGAAGTCAACATCCCCCAGCGGCAAGGGCTCCTCGCCCAGGGGCGACGGCAGGCCGGGCAATGGCACGCCCACGCGCAGGGCCTGCGCCATCTGTTCCATGTGGTAGTCGAAGATGCCGTCGGCCTCTGCGCGTGCCTGGCGGTACACCACCAGCGCCTGAACACCGGCAGCGAGCACGATGGCCAGCAGCAGCAGCCCGATCAGGCGTGTGCGCAGCGAACCCAGGGACAGCAGCCGCATCATGCGCCCGCCACCCTGGGCACCATGTAGCCCACGCCACGCACGTTCTGGATCAGGCCGGCGCCGAGCTTCTTGCGCACGCCGTGGATGTAGACCTCGACCGCGTTGCTGCTCACGTCGTCCTTCCAGCCGTAGAGCTTTTCCTCGAGCTGCGCGCGCGAGAGCACACGCCCCGGGCGCGCGATCAGCGGCTCGAGCACGGCCCATTCGCGCGCCGACAGCACCACCGGTTCACCCTGGACCGTGACCTCGCGTGTGGCGGTGTTGATGCTCACCCCCATGTGTTCATACGTTGGTTCGGCGCGCCCTGACGCGCGGCGCAGCAGGGCCCGGATGCGCGCGAGCAGTTCGTCCAGGTCGTAGGGTTTGAGGATGTAGTCGTCCGCACCCGCATCCAGCCCCTGGACGCGCTGCTGCACCGCGTCGCGCGCGGTGGTCACCAGCACGGGCACGCGGTCCTTGCGGGCACGCAGTTCCTTGAGCACTTCCAGTCCATCGCGGCGCGGCAGGCCCAAGTCGAGCAGGATCAGGTCGTAGCTGTGGGCGCGCGCGGCGGTCGCCGCCATCTCGCCGTCGCGCACCCAGTCCACGGCGTAGTGCTCGGCGCGCAGCAGGTCCAGCACGGCCTCGCCGATCATGGTGTCGTCCTCGACCAGCAACAGCCTCATGGTGCACGTTCTCCTGGCCCGCGTGCCGGGCATCCTGCATTCATCTTGCAGGGGTTCGCTTAGGCGGGACTTAGTGCCTGCCGGCCCACCGCAGGCCTTACCCCTCGGCCAGCAACCGCTTGAGATCGCCCGCGAGCGCGGCCGGTCCCGTGCCGTAGCGGTGGTACAGACGAATGCGGCCCTGCGGGTCGTACACGTAGCTGCCAGCGGAATGGTCCATGGTGTAGCTGGTCGGCGTGGGGCCATCGACCTTCTTGTAGTAGACCTTGTAGCTCTTGGCCAGCGCGGGCAACGCATCGGGCGCGGCGTACAGGGCCAGAAAACTGGGGTCGAAGCTCGCCATGTACTGCTTCATGATCTCGGGCGTGTCGCGCTCGGGGTCGACGCTGATGAACAGACCCTGCAGGCGCTCGCCATCGGGCCCCAGCAGGCGCTTGGCTTCGGCCAGTTCGCTCATGGAGGTGGGACACACATCGGGGCACTGGGTGAAGCCGAAGAACACCACCACCACCTTGCCCTTGAAGTCGGCCAGCGTGCGCGGCTGGCCGTTGTGGTCGGTGAGCGAGAAGGCGGTGGCGTAGTCGGCGCCGGTGATGTCGATGCCCGAGAACGGTTCGACCTTCTCGGAACAACCCAGCATCAGCAGGGTGGCGGAGCCGAACGCGGCAGCCAACAGGGCACGGCGGGTGGGTGGAGTGTGGAGCATGGCGGTCACAGATAGTGGTCGATCAGCAGCGCCGCGAAAAGCGCGGCCAGGTGAATCAGCGAGAAGCGGAAGGTCTTGCGCGCCAGGGCGTCGGAATAGTTGCGCCACAGCGCGATGGCATAGCCGCAGAAGCCGATGCTCAAAGCGACCGCCGCCACCAGGTAGATCCAGCCGCTCATGCGCATCACGAATGGCATGAGGCAGGCCGCGAACAGCACGAACGTGTAGAGCACGATCTGCAGGCGCGTGAATTCGGAACCATGCGTGACCGGCAACATGGGCAGGCCGGACTTGCGGTAGTCCTCCACCCGGTACAGCGCCAGTGCCCAGAAATGCGGCGGCGTCCAGAGAAAGATGATCAGGAACAGGATCAACGCCTCGGGCGCGACCACCCCGGTCATCGCAGCCCAGCCCAGCACCGGCGGCATGGCGCCAGAGGCGCCGCCGATCACGATGTTCTGCGGCGTGAGCGGCTTGAGGATCACGGTGTAGACCACCGCATAACCGACGAAGGTGGCGAAGGTCAGCCACATGGTCAGGGGGTTGACCAGGAAGTACAGCACCGCCGAGCCAGCGCCGCAGAGCACGGCAGAGAAAGTGAGCGTCTTCGCGTTGGTAAGCTGGCCCTTGGCCGTGGGACGCCAGGCGGTGCGCTTCATCTTTGCGTCGATCTGCTGCTCGACCACGCAGTTGAACGCCGCTGCCGCCCCCGCCACCAGCCAGATGCCAAAGCAGGCGGTGGCCGCGAGCCTGACTTGCTCCCAGCTGGGCACCCCCGGCACGGCCAGCACCATGCCGATCAGGGCGCAGAACACGATGAGCTGGATCACCCGCGGCTTGGTCAGCGCGTGGTACTGGCGCCAGACCGAAGGCATGGTCGCGGCTACGGAAGGGGTGGACGCGGTGCTCATCGGATCGGCATGGACAAGGGCAAAGGGGAAGACACAGGCGCAGCCGCACCCGCCGGACGGGCGCGGCGCGTGCCGGTCAGCGCACCGGTGAGCACGATCACCAGCGCGGCCGCGCCGCCGGTATGGCCCACGGCAGCCAGAAGCGGCCAGTCGAGCACCACGTTGCTCAGACCGCTCGCAAACTGCCAGGCGGCCAGCACCAGCAACGCGCGCGCAACCGGGCGCATGCCCATCACGCGCCACAGGCGCCAGGCGAGCCACAGCATCGCGGCCAGCACCGCGTAGGCCATGAGACGGTGCACGTAGTGGATGGCAGTGAGTGCCGGGAAGGTGATGGCCTCGCCCACGTGGTTGCGGCCGAGCTCGCGCCAGAGCGTGAAGCCTTCGCGCATTTCCATGGGTGGCCACCAACTGCCTTGGCAGGTGGGAAAGTCGCGGCAGGCCAGCACGGCGTAGTTGGTGCTGACCCAGCCCCCCAGCGCGATCTGCAGCCACAGCAAGGCAAATACGCCCACCAGGGTCCAGCGCAGGCGACCGGGCAGTTTCACGGGGCCCGGATGGCCTGGCGCCGCCAGCGCGTACCCACTGGACTGGGCGCGCAGCAGGGCCAGCAGGCCCAGCCCGCCGAGCAGGTGCAGGGTGACGATGGCGGGGAACAGCTTCATCGTGACCGTGAGCGCACCGAAAGCCCCCTGCACGCAGACCCACACGAGAGTGACCAGCGGCCACAGGTACGACACGCTCAACCGTTTGCGCTCAACCCAGCTCACCAGGGCGAGAACGAGGATCAGCACACCCACCGCCGTGGCGAGGTAGCGGTGGATCATCTCGATCCAGGCCTTGGAGAAAGTGACCGGGCCAGAGGGCATGGCGCTTTGCGCCTCCGCAATCGCCTCACTCGCGCCCACCGGGCTGGCGCTGCCATAGCAGCCCGGCCAGTCCGGGCATCCCAGCCCCGAGTCCGTCAGGCGCGTGAAGGCGCCGAACAACACCAGGTCGAAGGTGAGGAACAACGTGACCAGGGTGAGCACCCGCAAGCGCTGGGCGGGTGGCGCGTGGCGGTTGCGCAACCAGACCCAGGCCAGCGGCCCGAGCGCGATCACCACGCCCAGGAGCATGAGGCGCGCCACGGGGGCCAAGTCGTACAAGGGTTGAGTGGTGTCCATGTCAGGCCCTTCGCAGAACCGCTCCTGGGCGGGCCCGCCACCCCGTGAGGGGCCGCGACGACAAGGAATACGAAGCCTGGGAATGCCTCACTTCACGCGCCCCTCTTTGTCCCAGAAGGCGGAGGCGCGCAGCAGCCTGTCCAGGTCGCGCTTGGCCTGCTTGGGGTCGATGTTCGCGGGGAACCGCATCATCCAGTTGCCCAATGGGTCGACCACATACAAATGGTCTTCAATTTTCCGGCCTGGCGCGGGCTGCAACCAGGCGGCGAGCGCTTGCGCGTCCACATGCAGCACCTGCGCGGCTGCCGTGGCCTGCTTGAGCGGCTCGGACAAAGCGGTTTCGCCCGTGCGCAGCCAGACCCAGTCCAGCCGCTCCTTCTCGCGGCCCAGCGTTTCGCGCAGCTGGCGCTGCAAGTACAGGTGCTGCTGGCAGGCGTCGCTGCAGGCGCTGTCGGCCACGCTGATCAGCAGCCACTGGTCCTTGAGCGCGCTCAACGGCACGGCGCGCCCTTGAGCGTCGATGCCGGTCCAGGTCGGCAACGGGCGTTGCGGGTCAATCAGCTCGCCGTAGTTGCGGCGCCCCTCGGGGCGGATCACGTAGTACGTGAAATAGGACGCGATGACCGGAGCGGCGCAGACCAGCATCAGGCCCAGCATCTTCCAGCGGCCGGCACGCGTGCTGGCCACAGCGTCCGCGCTCGCTCGGTCGAGCCGCGGCAGGCTGTGCACGGTCAGGGTCAGAGGTTCATCAGGCGTCTGTGCCATGGTTGCTGCGCTTTCGGCGGGGGGAAATGAATTGGAACCAGACGTAGAGACCAGCGGTGAGAGCGCAAAGGGCGAACCACTGGAATGCATAACCATGGTGCTTGCTTGCGCCCAGGGCCACCAGCGGCCACTCGCGCAACAGGCCATCAGAGGCATCACCGGTTTGCTGCACCGAAACGTCCAGCAGCGCCAGACCGGTTTCCCGCGCAAACGCCGTGAGGTCGATATTTTGCCGGATCGGGCCCGAACCCACGTCACCCAGCTCGAATAGCTTGCCCGGTGGAGGGGCCAGGCGACCCTGGATGCGCACCGTGCCTGAGGGGGTGGCGATCAGGGGCACACGGCTGCGGTCGGAAAAATCCCGCGCCACCCAGCCGCGCTGCACCAGCACCGCGCGATTGCTCCCTTCCAGCCGAAGTGGCGTCACCAGAAAAAAACCGGCACGCGCGTTCATCTGGCGGTTGTCGAGAAAGACGCTCGCGCCCGGCACCCACTCGCCCACCAGATTAACGGGGCGATGCACGCCCGCCTCGCGGTCTGTGGCCTGCAGGAGCTCGGCCACGCCCCAGGGCGCCAAGCCGCTGCGCTGATCGATTTGAGCCTGCAAGGCCAGCTTCTGCGCCGCGCGATCGAGTTGCCACAAGCCGAGCGCAGCCGTCACCGCCATGGTCGATACCGTGGCGAAGGCGACGACCCAGAAGCGCAGGCGGGAACGATCCATGGGGTTAACACCGGTTGAGCGAGACACCGATAATCCGGGAGATGAAATATCTGGTCATCGTGGCGTTTGTTGCCATCATAGGAAGCCTGGGTGCCGCGCTCGTCTACATGATGCGCGGCGGCCAGGGAGAAGAATCCGAAGGCAGCGCGCCGCGCAGGAACCACATGGCCCGAGCGCTGGCTTTCCGGGTGGGTTTCTCCATCCTGCTCTTCGTGGTGGTACTCATCAGTTACCTGATGGGCTGGATCCAGCCAACGGGCTTGCCCCTGCGCGGCTGAAACGTCCGTCCTTGCAGCAAAAAAGCGCCGGAAGGCGCTTTTTCTTTGGCTGACTGGCAAGGGCGGAGTTCCCACCCTTGCGCGAACTTCACATCCAGTAAACCAGGATGTACAAGCCCAGCCAGACCACGTCCACGAAGTGCCAGTACCACGCCGCGCCCTCAAAACCGAAGTGGCGCTGGGCGGTGAAGTGACCCTTCTGCAGGCGCAAGGTGATGAACAGCAGCATCAGCATGCCGACGAACACGTGAAAACCGTGGAACCCGGTGAGCATGAAGAACGTGGAGCCGAACACGCCCGACGAGAGCTTGAGGTTCAGATCGGCATAGGCGTGGGCGTACTCGTAACCCTGCACACCCAGGAACAGAATGCCCAGCAGCACGGTGACCCACATGAAGCCGATGGTCCTGGCGCGGTTGCCCACCTGCAGCGCATGGTGAGCGATCGTCAGCGTGACACCCGAGGTGAGCAGCAGCGCGGTGTTGATCGTGGGCAGCCAGAAAGGTCCCATGGTCTGGAAGGGTTCGATCATGTCGGCCGGCGAGGCGGTCGCACCCGCCTGCACGCTCGGCCACACCGCGGTGAAATCGGGCCAGATCAGCGCGTTCTCGATGCTGCCAAGGGCAGGCACCGAGTGCGTGCGCGTCCACCATAGGGCGGTGAAAAACGCGCCGAAAAACATCACTTCGGAGAAGATGAACCAGCTCATGCTCCAGCGGAACGAGAGGTCGATCTTGCGGCCATACATGCCGGTCTCGCTCTCGTGCACCGACTCACTGAACCACTGGAACAGCACGAAAAGCCAGAAAGCGAGGCCGAAGGCGAGCGACCAGGCACCCCAGCCATGGCCGTTGATCCACTGACCGGCACCGAGGATGACGAAGAAAAGACCAATGGCCGCCATCACCGGGTGACGGGACGGCCCAGGGACGTAGTAGTAGGGCGTCGTGCCGTGGGATGCTGCTGACATGCTCACTCCTGTTGTGCTTTCGCTTGTATCAATGTCTGGAAATAAAAAAAACTCTACGCTCTGCTGACCTCAACCGGCCACCCAGTTCACCAGCAGGATCAGGCCGAGCACGAAAAGAAACGCCATGCCCACGCCCACGGCGATGAGGTGCAGCGGATTGAGCCTGGCGATGTCGTCCTGGTAGTCGGCGTTGCGCCTCACGCCCAGAAACCCCCAGAGCACCGCCCTCACGGTGCCAAGGAACGACCCCTTGCGGCGATGAACCGGCACACTCATACAGCCCCTCCCGGTTGCTTGACCGTCGCCGCCGGGCTGCTCGCCAGGGGCGCTTCGTCACGCGGCGCGGCCGGCACCTTGCCGCCCACCTCGAAGAAGGTATACGACAACGTGATCGTGCTCACGTCCTTCGACAGGCGCGGATCGATCACGAAGGCCACAGGCCATTCCTTCTTCTCTCCTGCCTGCAGCGTGTACTGTGTGAAGCAGAAGCACTCCAGCTTGTTGAAGTGCGCCGCCGCCTGCTGAGGCGCGTAGCTGGGAATGGCCTGCGCTGCCATCGTGCGGTTCTGGATGTTCTGGAACTCGTACATGACGGTAGTGAGTTCACCCGGATGCACCTGGAGCGAACGCACCGCCGGCTTGAAATGCCAGGGGCCGCGGCTGTTGACGTCGAACTCCACCGTGATGGTGCGGCTTCTGTCCACCTGCGTATTGGCAGGGAGTTTTTGCGCCGCACCCGGGATCTCGCGCTCGGTCAAAGCCAGCACGTTGATGCCGGTGACTTCGCAGATGGCCTTGTAGATCGGCACCAGCGCATAGCCGAAGGCGAACATGCCCAGCGCAATCACGCCGAGCTTGCCCACCATCTTGAAGTTCTCGCGCCGCAGTCCCACGGTTTTCCAGTCTGTAGTTGACAGGCAGGCCGTCAGCTGCCCAGGAACACCATCTTGCCAATGAAGCCAGCGAAGAAAACCAGCGCCACCGACGCCAGGATCAATGCCAGGCGCAGGTTGTTCTTCTTCTGTTCGGGGGTCTTCATCGGGTCAGCTCCATTCGCGTGCCGTTCAGCCAATCACCTTGGTGGCGGTGGCGTCCAGTTTGGGTGGGTTCTCAAAGGTGTGGAAAGGTGCCGGCGATGGCACTTCCCATTCCAGGCCTTCTGCGCCTTCCCAGGGCTTTTGAACGGCTTTTTCACCCTGGCCACGCATGGCGGGCACGACCACGGCCAGGAAGAAATACACCTGCGCCAGACCGAAGCCGAAGGCACCCACCGAGGCAATGGCGTTGAAGTCGGCGAACTGCATCGGGTAGTCTGCGTAGCGGCGCGGCATGCCGGCCAGGCCGAGGAAGTGCATCGGGAAGAAGGTGATGTTGAAGGAGATCATCGACCACCAGAAGTGAATCTTGCCCTTGGTCTCGCTGTACATCACGCCCGTCCACTTGGGCAGCCAGTAGTAGATGCCGGCGAACATGGCGAACAGCGAGCCCGCCACCAGCACGTAGTGGAAGTGCGCCACCACGTAGTAGGTGTCCTGCATCTGGATATCGATCGGCGCCACCGAGAGAATCAGGCCGGTGAAGCCACCGATGGTGAACACGAAGATGAAACCCACGGCCCACAGCATGGGTGTCTCGAAAGTCATCGAGCCCTTCCACATGGTCGCGATCCAGTTGAAGATCTTCACGCCCGTGGGCACGGCAATCAACATGGTCGAGTACATGAAGAACAGCTGGCCTGTCACCGGCATGCCGGTGGTGAACATGTGGTGCGCCCACACGACAAAGGACAGGATGGCGATGGAACCGGTGGCGTAGACCATGGAGGCGTAGCCAAACAGCTTCTTGCGCGCGAAGGCGGGCACGACCTGGCTCACGATGCCGAAAGCAGGCAGGATCATGATGTAGACCTCGGGGTGGCCGAAGAACCAGAAGATGTGCTGGTACATCACCGGGTCGCCGCCGCCGGCGGGATTGAAGAAGCTGGTACCGAAATGGCGGTCGGTCAGCGTCATGGTGATGGCGCCTGCCAGAACGGGCATCACAGCAATCAGCAGGTAGGCGGTGATCAGCCAGGTCCAGCAGAACATGGGCATCTTCATCAGCGTCATGCCGGGCGCGCGCATGTTGAGGATGGTCACGATGATGTTGATCGAACCCATGATCGACGACGCGCCCAGGATGTGCATCGCAAAAATGCCGGCATCCATCGAGGGCCCCATCTGCAACGTCAGCGGTGCGTACAGCGTCCAACCAGCGGCGGGTGCACCACCGGGCATGAAGAAGGACGCCACGAGCATGATGGCCGCCGGAATCATCAGCCAGAAGCTGAAGTTGTTCATGCGGGCGAACGCCATGTCGCCGGCGCCGATCTGCAGCGGGATCATCCAGTTCGCGAAGCCCACGAAGGCCGGCATGATGGCGCCGAACACCATGATCAGGCCGTGCATGGTGGTGAGCTGGTTGAACAGCCCGGGGTTGACCAGTTGGAGGCCGGGCTGGAACAGCTCGGCACGGATCAGCAGCGCGAGCACGCCACCCACCATGAGCATGGTGAAGGCGAACAGCAGGTACAGCGTGCCGATGTCCTTGTGGTTGGTGGCATAGACCCAGCGCCGCCAGCCCGTGGGGGCATGGTGGTCGTGATCGTGTCCGTGCGCGTCGTGGTGGTCAAGAACTGCACTCATCGTCGATTCCTTTGAGACTCAATGTTTTTCTGGCAACCGCGTCACTGGCGCGCGGCCTGCACTTCGGCGGGCTGCACGATCTGCTCGGTCGTGTTCGACCAGCTGTTCTTGGCAAAGGTCATGACCGCGGCCAGCTCGGTGTCCGAGAGCTGCTTCCAGGCCGGCATGGCACCACTACCCGCGCCGTTGAGCAATACGCTGATCATCTTGCCGTGGTCCTTGTCGGTCACGATGGCCGATCCGTCCAGCGGCTTGATCGGGCCAGCGCCCTTGCCATTGGCCTGGTGGCATGCAGCACAGTTTGCTGCGTACACCGACTCGCCGCGTTTGACCAGATCGGCCAGCGTCCAGACCTTGCTCGGGTCATCGGCCGCGGCGGCCATGGCCTTCTGCTGAGCCGTCACCCAGGCGGTGTATTCCTCGGCCGACACCACCTTCACGTGGATCGGCATGTAGGCGTGCTCCTTGCCACACAGCTCGGCGCACTGGCCATAGAAGTCGCCCGTCTTTTCCGCGCGGAACCAGGTGTCGCGTACGAATCCGGGGATTGCGTCCTGCTTGACGCCAAAGGCCGGCACCATCCAGGCGTGGATCACGTCGTTCGCCGTCGTGATGATGCGCACCTTCTTGTTCACGGGCACGACAAGGGGGTTGTCGACCTTGAGCAGGTAGTCGTCAGCAGCTTCGGGCTTGCCGCTGTTGGACATGACACGCTGGTTGTTGTCCAGTGTCGAGAGGAAGCCGATGCCCTCGCCCTCTCCCTTGATGTAGTCGTAGCCCCACTTCCACTGCATCCCCGTGGCCTTGATGGTCAGGTCACTGTTGGTGGTGTCCTTCTGTGCCACCAGAACTTTGGTCGCTGGCAGCGCCATGCCGATGACGATCAACAGGGGAACGATGGTCCAGCCCAGCTCGACCCAGATCGGCTCGGCCAGCTTCTCGGCCTTGTGCCCCACCGACTTGCGGTGCTTGAGGATGGAATAGAACATCACCCCGAAGACGATGACGAAGATCACCGCGCACAGGGCCATCATGAACCAGTGCAGCCAGTGCTGCTCTTCCGCGATCCGGGTAACAGGCGGGTGGAAGTTCAGCTGGTTGACGGCCGGTCCGCCAGCCAGGTCCTTGACCGTCTGCGCAGCGACCGTGGACCAGGCGCCCGCGCCCAGCGCCAGCGTGGTGCCCGTCGCACGGATCATGGCCCATCGGTTTCGCAGGGAATGCACCGTTTTCTTCGTCGTACTCACTTTAAGCGCCTCAAATATAAGTATTGATTTATATCAATGCCGATTAGAACAAATTTTCCGGGCTCACCCACCCAAAACCCACTGCTATGTACCACGCAACGCCTGACGAATCTCCCTGGCGAGCACCGGTCGCAAGTCGGAACGCAAGAACCACCCCACCCTCACAGACTGGCCGCCACCCCGGACCTCGATCAATTCACCGCTGTCGCCTGACGTCTCCACATTCACCCACTCGCGAGCGAACTCGCACCGCTTCGTCCGCCCCGCCGTTTCCAGCTCCACCACCAGCCGACCGGGCCGGAGGTGGATGCACTCGCGATCGGTCGCGTGCCGCGCATACGCCAGAAAGGCCGCACCCACGGCGACCAGTTCAAGCGCAGCGAAGAGCAGCACCAGCGTGGCGCCCAGTGACCAGCAAAAGCCGGCCACGGCGAGCGACACGACACACATGGAGGCATACAGCCATCCCAGTTGCGCGGGCGTGATCGAACAGTTGCGCTTCAACGACCACTCCATGCCGAGCTCGGACGGGGTCGCGAAACGGGAAACGTTGCTGGCAAGGTTCACCACCCACCACCGGATCCAACCGCGCCTGGCATGAATGCCCGCGCGATGACGCAGGGAAAATACCCTTGAAACCTGAAACGCCGACAATTGTAGCGGCGAGAGCGCCGTCTTCTCCCGGAAAAGCCGTCATATCCAACTCGGACAATGCGCTCGGGCGGGAGGCCGTCGCCGCGCCCGCCGGCACAGGGCTCAAGCCTTGCGGCCTCGCAACATGGTGCGCATGTCCTCCACGGCAACGGTGGCCGACGGTTTCATGGGGACCCGCGGCACCGGCTTGAATGCGTGTCCGTAGATGATCTCGAAGGTCAACAGGAGACGACCATCCGGCGCGCGCGGCAATCCGGCCTCGATCGCCTCACACAGCCGCTCCCGCCAAAGGCGCGAGCGGCATGCCGGAAAGCGGTGCGCGTGCAGATTGCGCCCCAGGCTGCGCAGCTCAGCCAGCAAAGGCTCGGCTCCGCTGTAGGACAGCGTGATGCGCTCCATGTCCATTACCGGTTCGGCGAAGCCCCCGTGCACCAGCATGTCTCCCCAGTCGTGCATGTCCGTGAAAGCGTGGGACGGTGCGGGCCACCCCTGCTGCGCGTAGACGGCGCGCAACTCGCGCAGGCTGTCCGGCCCCAGGCAGGAGAACATGAGGAATCCGTCGGTCTCGATGTGCGCGTTCCAGCGTCGGAGCAGGGCCTGCGGTTGCGCCTCCGTGTGCAGGACCATGTTGGCCCACAGCATGCGCACCCGCGTGGACGCGTCCGCTGCCTGCGGCCCCGAACTGCGCCGCCAGCTCAGTGGATTCCAGATCGCACCCTTGGCCTCGCGCGTCGCCTGAAGCGCTTGCGGCAGGCGCAGCGACGCGACGTGGCATGGCGCGTCCGGCCACAGGGCCCGCAACTGCTGGTGCGCCAGCAGCCCCCCGTTGACCGGCTCCCAGTGCATCCAGCTCGCAGGCGGCTCGCGAAACCACTTCAAGCGCTCCGCCATGCGCGATGCGACTTCCTCGTGCAACCACGGACTGGTGGCTGCGCTGCGCTGCTGCCAGCGCTGCGCAGCCACGATGTCCATGCCGGGCACGGCCATTTCAGGGTCGGGGAAAGTGTTCAAACTGACAGCCAGCTGCAGGAAAAGGAGGCAAGGCCGCTCGGACGCGACGCCCCAGTATATTGGCGCGATGTTCTCCGCCCTGAGCTCTCTGCCGCAGCGGTTGCCCGGCACCTGCCAGGTGTGTCGCGCCTGGCCTTCACGCCCTGTATGCGAGGCCTGCGTCACGCGATTTCACGGTGCACGCCACCGATGTCGTGAGTGCGCGGCGCCCATGCCCTGCGCCACGTCGCCCCGGTGCGGCGTGTGCCTGACGCGCCCGGAAGCCTCCGCGCTGCAGGCCTGCGCGGCCGCCGTGGACTACGCCTACCCGTGGGACGGTCTGATCGCGCGCTTCAAGTTTCAAGGCGAACCAGGCTGGGCCACACACTTCGCCCATCGCATGCTGCAGGCACCGCTGTCGACCACCCTGCTGTCGCAAAGCGACTTGCTGGTGCCGGTGCCCCTGACGGCGGCCCGGCTGGCTGATCGCGGCTACAACCAGGCGTGGGAACTGGCAAAGGCCCTCAAACGCCTGTGCGCGGTGGTGGTTGCCGCGCAGCCACTGGCCGACGCGCTGGTGCGCCTGATCGAGGTCCCCGACCAGCATGGCCTCCCGCGGGAGCAACGTCTGCGCAACCTGCATGGGGTGTTTGCCCCGCATCCCTTGCGAACGCCGCAACTGGCGGGCAAGCGGATTCTGTTGGTCGATGACGTAACCACCACCGGCGCCACGCTGCAGTCGGCCGCCCATGCGCTGCTGCAAGCCGGCGCCGCAGAGGTCAGCGCGCTGGTCTTCGCCTGCACACCACCACGCTAAGCTCGCCGCGCCCCTTCCCGCCTTTTTTCCGCCATGTTCCACATCGTTCTCGTCGAACCCGAAATCCCGCCCAACACCGGCAACATCATCCGCCTGAGCGCCAACACCGGTTGCACCTTGCACCTGATCGAACCCCTGGGCTTCTCCTTGGACGACAAGCACATGCGCCGCGCCGGTCTGGACTACCACGAATACGCGACCTTGCGTCGCCACGCCAACTGGGCCGACTTCCTGAACCACGAGGCGCCGGATGCGGCGCGCATGTTCGCCTTCACCACCCGCGGCAGCGGCAGCGTGTTTGACAACCAATTCCGCGCAGGCGACTGGCTGGTGTTCGGCGCCGAAACCCGCGGACTGCCCGAGTCCGTCCGAGAGTCGTTCCCCGCAGGCCAACGCCTGCGGCTGCCCATGGTGCAAGGCCAGCGCAGCCTCAATCTGTCGAACGCGGTCGCAGTCAGTGTGTTTGAGGCCTGGCGCCAGATCGGGTTTGTCATGCCCCTTCCGTGATGCAGATCACGCGGATGGCAGGTGGTGCGGACCAAGCCTTGCGCGCAACGCGCAACATAGCGGCATCGGCCTGATCCGGCGTGCCAGCGACCACAAGTGTCGGCATCCGGCCAGGCTCCGCCACCCCATCGGCTGCCCGGAGACCGCATTGATCACTGCCATCGCACGGATGTTTCAGGTGCACCTTGCGCCCCAGAGGCGCCCGAATCGCCATGCCAGCATCAAGGACCTGGCCAACATCCGGCATCAACTGCAACGCAGCATCGTGGACTGCACGAGCGATTCCTCGTACCGCCTGCGCAAGAAAATCGATCAGGCCCGCACACCCCAGGAACTCTGGCTCCTGCGCAACGATGCGTACCAGGTGATATCGCAGCAGCACAACCAGACCGTTGCGGTCCAGCGCATCAACGGCCTGATTCCGTCCTTCGAAGGCTGGCTCGAGCCAAAGCAGCTCGTTCGCATCGGCTAGGGATACCGGCGCACCAGCGACTCGGCGAAGCACACGGGCTTGTCGCTGCCCTCGCGCTCAACCACCACGGCCCAGGTCATCTGCGCACCGCCTTGCTCAATGGGTTCGCAGGCCTGCAGTGTCATGCGAGCGCGCAGGCGGCTTCCCACCGGAACCGGCGCGGTGAAGCGCACGCGGTTCAGGCCGTAATTCACGCCCATGCGCGAGCCACGAATGTCAAAGGCCGACTCGAAAAACACCGGCAGCAGCGACAGCGTGAGAAATCCATGGGCGATGGGCGCACCGAACGGGCCCGCTGCGGCACGCTCCACATCCACATGGATCCACTGGTGGTCGCCCGTGGCCTCGGCAAAGCGGTTGACCTGTTCCTGGGTGACAGTGACCCAGTCGCTGACAGCCACTTCCTGGCCCACACAGGCCGCGAGATCGGCCAGGGTTTCAAAAGTTTTCATGACGCGCACTGTATCGCCCACCTCCGGCGGTGCGTGTCGGAACGGGGACAGGACAACCAGAAATCAGCTGTCGAGCCAGTCGCAGATGCCCTGCCACTGGTTCAGGTCCTTTTCCACCCTGCCGGGCGCCACGTCGAACAGCGTCAGCCCACGCGCGGCAAGGTGCACGTAGTTCTGGGTATCGCGCAGCGCTCCCAGGACCGGCAAGCCCAGGCCAGTCACGAACTCGCGCAGTTTGTCGGCCGAGATGGTGCGCATGTCCACACGCATGCCCACGATACCGACCTGCAGCTTGTCCGCGCGACGCGACTCGGCCAGCTCGTCGAGAAAGGCGCGCGTGGCATAGATGTCGAAGATGCTGGGTTGCAACGGCACCAGCACCTTGTCCGCGATCTTGAGCACGTCCTTGAAGCGCCAGCCGTGCAAGCCGGCAGGCGTGTCGAGCACCACGTGGGTGACGTCCTTCGGCGGGCGCGCAATGAGATCCTGGGACACATCCCAGGTCTGGATCGGACGCGCCTGCGGCGGCCGCAGCTTGAGCCACAGGGCGGACGATTGCTGTCGATCGGCATCGCCCAGCATGACCGAATGGCCCTTGCGGGCAAAGTAGCCGGCGACGTTGGTCGACAGCGTGGACTTGCCCACGCCTCCTTTGGGATTGGCAACCACCACGATGGGCATGTGAAGCTCCTTTGCGTGCGGACGCCCCACGCGGCCAGCGCGGTGGGGAAGGGGGTATCGGGCCCTATGTTATCGCCACCGCGTCCCACACCAGTTTGCAGCCCGTGAGGAACATGCCGGCGTAGATCAGTCGGTAGAACAGCCTGGGCTTGATGCGATGGGCAATCCGCACCCCCAGCCAGACGCCCAGCGGCGCGAGCGGCAGCAACGCGAGCGAGGTCGTCATGTTGCGCAGGTCCAGCAGTCCCAGCCATGCGTAGGGAATCCATTTGGCCAGGTTGATGAAGAAGAAGAAGAACGCCAGCGTGCCGGTGAACACCACCGGCGACAGGCGCAGGGGAATCACGTAGGCGTTGATCGGCGGCCCCCCCGCGTGCGCGATGAAACTGGTGAAACCCGAGGTGACCGTGAGCAGTGCCCCCACCCATTTCGGCGGAGGCGCGCTGTCCGGTCGCGGGGGAAACAGCAGGCGCTGCGCCAGGAACAGCAACGTGAACACCCCCACAATGCCCGCCACCACACGGGCATCGAGCACCTTGAACAGCAGCGCCCCCACCACAATGCCCAGCAGACCCGACGGCAGCAGGAACAACAGCAGGCGCCGGTCCACATCCTTGCGAAAGGCCGCCATGCCCAGCAGGTCCATGAGCAACAGCACCGGCATGAGGATGGCCGCAGCCTGCGGCACCGTGACCGCCAGCGCCATCATGGGCACCGCCAGCGAACCAAAGCCTGCGCCGAAGCCGCTCTTGCTGATGCCGAGCAACAGCACGGCAGGCACCGCCACGGCGTAAAAGAACGGGTCGGTGATCAGGGGCATGAAGCGACAATCCGGAGATGCAAAACGTTCAAGTCTGGGGCGAGACGGTGCGCCTGCTCGTCGAACTCGCGGCGACCGCCGCCTTCGCGCTCTCGGGCATTCTCATGGGGGCACGCGTTCGCCTGGACGCGGTGGGCGTGGCGGTGGTGGGCTTTCTGGCTGCGTTTGGAGGCGGCACGCTGCGCGATCTGCTGCTCGACCAGCGGCCGTTCTTCTGGGTGCGTCATGTGGAAATGCTGTGGGGAGTGCTCGCGCTGTGCGTTCTGGCGATGCTGTTCCTGCGCAAGCGGCACGTCGGGCTCACCGAACGCGCCATCCAGTGGCCCGATGCGCTGGGCCTGGGCCTGTTCACCGCCACAGGTGTGCACCAGGCCCTGCTGCTGGACATGCCGGCACTCGTGGCCGTGCTCATGGGCCTGATCACCGGCGTGTTCGGCGGCGTGTTGCGCGACGTCGTGTGCAACCAGATCCCCACGGCATTCCGCGACCATCGGCCGTACGCGCTGTGCGCCTTCGCGGGAGGCTGGTTGTACGTCGCCCTGTGGCAGGTACAGGCCCCAGGGTGGCTGGCCCTGATGACCTGCGTGCTGTTCACCGCCGGTCTGCGCGCCCTGGCGCTGTGGCGCAACTGGCAGCTGCCGGCCTGGAAGTTCTGAAGGCACTCACACCCGTTCGAGCACCAGCGCGATGCCCTGCCCCACGCCGATGCACATGGTGCACAGCGCGTAACGCCCGCCGGTGGCATGCAGCCGGTTGACCGCCGTGGTCGCAAGCCGCGCACCGCTGGCGCCCAGGGGATGACCCAGCGCGATCGCGCCGCCCCAGGCGTTGACGCGCTCGTCGTCATCCTTCAGCCCCAGCATGCGCAGCACCGCCAGCCCCTGCGCGGCAAATGCCTCGTTGAGCTCGATCACGTCCATTTGCTCCAGTTTCAGACCGGTCAGCGCCAGCACTTTTTGCGTCGCCGGTGCCGGGCCGATGCCCATGACGCGCGGCGCCACACCAGCCGTGGCCATGCCCACGATGCGTGCCCTGGGTGTCAGGCCGTTCTTCGCCGCCGCCGCCTCGTCGGCCAGCAGCAGCGCGCAGGCGCCGTCGTTCACGCCACTGGCATTGCCTGCGGTCACCGTGCCATCGGGTTTGACCACGCCTTTGAGTCTTGCCAGCGCTTCGAGGCTGGTTTCGCGCGGATGTTCGTCCGTGTCCACGATCAGCGGATCGCCCTTCTTCTGCGGCACGCTCACCGCGCAGATCTCGCGGGCCAGGTGCCCCGCCTTGATCGCCGCGACGGCCTTCAACTGGCTCGACAATGCCATGCGGTCCTGCGCCTCGCGCTCGATCTTGTAATCGGTCGCCACGTTCTCCGCCGTCTCGGGCATCGAGTCGACACCGTACTGGGCCTTCATGAGCTTGTTGACGAAGCGCCAGCCAATGGTGGTGTCGTACACCGCATTGGCGCGGCTGAAGGCGCTTTCCGCCTTGGGCATGACGAAGGGTGCCCGGCTCATGCTTTCCACGCCACCGGCGATCATCAGACCCGCTTCGCCGGCCTTGATGGCGCGCGCGGCCGTTCCCACCGCGTCCAGGCCGGAACCACACAGGCGGTTGATGGTGGCGCCGGGCACCTCCATGGGCAGGCCGGCGAGCAGGCCGGCCATGCGCGCGACGTTGCGGTTGTCTTCGCCGGCCTGGTTGGCGCAACCATAAATGACGTCGGCCACGGCCGCCCAGTCCACGCCGGGGTTGCGCTGCATCAGCGCCTTGAGCGGGATGGCGCCGAGGTCGTCGGTGCGTACGCTGGAGAGGGCGCCGCCGTAGCGGCCGATGGGGGTGCGAATGGCGTCGCAGATGAAAGCCTGGTTCATTTCGGTGTTCTCCTCGGGACAACCTGCGACTGTAACCAAGCCGAAGCCAGGGGCGTGCGGCATGCGGGACAATCCCCCACCATGTTCAGCCCTACCCAAGCCGACGTCCGGCGCTTCTTCTGCGCCGTGCATGCCAAGCGCCTGCAGCAGCAACCCATGGAGGCCATCGAGACGCTGGCGGGCCAGTGGATCGCCGAGCACCCCGAATACCACGCCGAACTGGCGGATGTCGACGCCGCGCTGACGCGGCTGGGTGAGGAAGATGCCGCGCGCGACAACCCCTTCCTGCACCTGTCCATGCACCTGTCGGTGAGCGAGCAGTGCAGCATCGACCAGCCCCCGGGCATCCGTCAGGCGGTGGAGCTGCTGGCCGCGCGGCGCGGCGACCTGCACACCGCGCACCACGAGGTCATGGAATGCCTGGGCACCATGTTGTGGGAGAGCCAGCGCGCGGGGCGTCCACCGGACGGCCAGGCCTACATCGACGCGGTGCGCCGCCGGGCCACCAAGGACTGAAGTGGCATGAAAAAAGCCGCTCAGGGAGCGGCTTTTTTCCCAGTGGCGGGTTCAGCTCACTTGAAACGCGACTGCGGCACGATCTTGAGCTCGCCTTCCACCGTGGACAGGTACTTGGCAATCTCGCGCATCTCGTTGTGGGTGAACTGCTTGGCGATGCCGGCCATGATGCCGTTGGAGCGACCGATCATGCCATTGCCCTCGACCGTGTAGGCCTTGAGGGCGAAGAACAGGTAGTCGGCGTGCTGCCCGCCGATCTTGGGGTAGCTCGGGTCGATCGGCTTGCTGAAGTTCGCGCCATGGCAGGACGCACAGGCGCCCTTCTCGATCAGCGCGGCAGCGGCGGTGCTGGCGCTGCGGGGCGTCTCGGGCGCAATGGAGTCGGCATGCGAGGCATAGAAGGCGCCCAGATCGGCCATGTCCTGCTCGCTCAGCGAACCCGCGATGCCGCGCATGGTCGGGTGCTTGCGATCGCCCTTCTTGTAGGCATTCAGGGCGGACACGATGTACTTGTCCGACTGACCGGAGATCATCGGCACCTTGTGGATCTCGGGGAAGCTGTTCTGGTAACCCGGAATGCCATGGCAGCCGATGCACATCTCGGCCTTCTTCTGGCCGGCCTGCACATCACCCGTCACACCCTGGGCATGCGCGGCCACGGCAACCGCTGAAAACGTCGCAGCGGCGACAAGGGTACGGACGATCGTGGGCAACATTTGGATCATTTTGCAAGCACAATGAATGAGGCGGCTGGAGAAAATCAACCGCCGATTATATAGACTGGGCAAGCCCGCGCGCCCGCGGCAGACTGGCCCTTGCGCCAGCCCCACCCTGTATTCCCCGCGCCACATTCCGCCCCAACCTTCCCGCAAGGCTTTCCATGAAATTCCAAGGCTCTGACAACTACGTCGCCACGCAAGACCTGATGCTGGCGGTGAACGCCGCCATCACGCTCAAGCGCCCCCTGCTCGTCAAGGGCGAACCCGGCACCGGCAAGACCATGCTGGCGGAGGAAGTGGCCCAGGCGCTGGACATGCCGCTGCTGCAGTGGCACATCAAAAGCACCACCAAGGCGCAACAAGGCCTGTACGAATACGACGCCGTGAGCCGTCTGCGCGATTCCCAGCTGGGCGACGAGCGCGTCAAGGACATCCACAACTACATCGTCAAAGGTGTTCTATGGCAGGCCTTCACGGCCGAACAGCCGGTGGCACTGCTGATCGACGAGATCGACAAGGCCGACATCGAGTTTCCCAACGACCTGCTGCGCGAGCTCGACCGCATGGAGTTCTATTGCTACGAAACGCACGAGATGATCCGCGCCAAGCACCGCCCGCTGGTCTTCATCACCTCCAACAACGAGAAGGAGCTGCCCGACGCGTTCCTGCGCCGCTGCTTCTTCCACTACATCAGGTTCCCTGATGCGGAGACCATGCAGCGCATCGTGGATGTGCACTTCCCCAAGCTCAAGAAGGACCTGCTGGCCGCGGCCATGAAGACCTTCTACGACGTGCGCAACCTGCCCGGCCTGAAGAAAAAGCCCAGCACCAGCGAACTGCTGGACTGGCTCAAGCTGCTCATGGCCGAAGACATTCCGCTCGAAGCGCTGCAAAGCGCCGACAGCAAGGTCAGCATCCCGCCGCTGGTGGGCGCGCTGCTCAAGAACGAGCAGGACACCACGCTGTTCGAAAAACTCGTCTTCATGAACCAGCGAAACCGCTGAACGGACGCGCCATGGCCTTCGTCGAAGCCGTCACCCTGCGCAACAACGGCATCGCCCTGGTGCCGCTGTCGCTTGAGCACGAAGACGGCCTGCGCGCCGCCGCGGCCGACGGCGAGTTGTGGAAGCTGCGCATCACCTCGGTGCCCGAACCGCACGAGACGCACGGCTACATCGAAACCGCGCTGAAAATGCGCGACGAAGGCCACCGATTTGCGTTTGCGGTGACCGACGAGGCGACCGGCCGGGTGCTCGGCAGCACCAGTTACCACGACATCCTGCCGGCGGTGAAACGGGTGGAGATCGGCTACACCTGGTACGCCGCAAGCGTGCAACGCACCCACGTCAACACCACCTGCAAGCTGCTCATGATGGGGCACGCTTTCGACACGCTGGGCTGCCACGTGGTGGGCTGGCGCACCGACAACTACAACTTCGCATCCCAGAAGGCCATTGAGCGCTTGGGCGCGAAAAAGGACGGTGTCATCCGCGGCCACGCGCTGCGCCGCGACGGCACCATCCGCGACACGGTGATGTACAGCATGCGCTCGGGCGAATGGCCCGAGGCCAAGGCGCAGTTGCTTTACCTGCGTGGCTTGCACAACTGAACCCGGGAGATCACGACCATGTTGATCGACTTCTTCTACACCCTGCGCTCGGCCAAGCTGCCGGTCTCGGTCAAGGAATACCTGGTGCTGCTCGAGGCCATGCAGGCCGACGTGGTGGGACCCCGCAATCCCGAGGCCTGTTCCATGGACGACTTCTACTTCCTGGCGCGCACCGCGCTGGTGAAGGACGAGAAGCACTACGACAAGTTCGACCGCGCCTTCGCCGCCTACTTCAAGGGCGTCGAGATGATCGCCGACTTCACCAAGCCCATTCCGGCCGACTGGCTGCGCCGGGAGATGGAGCGCATCCTGTCCGAGGAGCAGAAAGCCAACGCGCCGAAGATGGACTGGGACGAGCTCATGGAGACGCTGCGCAAGCGGCTGGAAGAGCAAAAGGAACGCCACGAGGGCGGCAGCAAGTGGATCGGCACCGGTGGCACATCACCCTTCGGCAACAGCGGGCAGAACCCGCAGGGTGTGCGCATCGGCGGCAAGGGCGGCAACAAGAGCGGCGTGAAGGTCTGGGAGCAGCGCGCCTACCGCGACTACGACGACACCCAGGAACTGGGCACGCGCAACATCAAGGTTGCCCTGCGCCGCCTGCGCAAATTCGCGCGCGAGGGCAACGACCTCGAACTCGACCTGCCCGACACGATCCGCTCCACAGCGGCCAACGCCGGCTACCTGGACATCAAGATGATTCCGGAGCGGCACAACAACGTGAAGGTGCTGCTGCTCATGGACGTGGGCGGCACCATGGACGAGCACATCCAGCGTGTCGAGGAATTGTTCTCCGCCGTCAAGAGCGAATTCAAGCATCTGGAGTTCTATTACTTCCACAACTGCGTCTACGACTTCATGTGGAAGAACAACCGGCGCCGCTATGCGGAGAAGTTCCCGACCTGGGACATCATCCGCAAGTACAACAAGGACTACAAGCTCATCTTCGTTGGCGACGCGACCATGAGTCCGTATGAGATCCTGCAGCCCGGCGGCAGCGTCGAGTACAACAACGAAGAAGCTGGCGCCGAATGGCTGCAGCGGCTCACGCATGCATTTCCCAGGTACGCGTGGATCAATCCGGAACCTCAAGGGGTGTGGCAGTATCGACAGAGCATCAGCGTGATCCAGCAGCTGATGGGCCAGCGCATGTACCCGCTGACCCTCAAGGGGCTGGAAGACACGATGCGACTGCTCTCGAAATAACCGCCGCATGAGATTTCCCTTCCCGGGCCACACCGCCCTGGTGTGGCCAATGTGCCTGTGCGCGGCGCTGCTGTGGCCACTCGCCGCGCACGCCCAGGGCACAACCGCGCCCTCCAGCGCGTCCGCGACGAGCGCGGACGACACCCCGGAAGATGGCACGGACACGCGCCGGTCCCGGACGCGCGCGCCCGCGGGCCCCCGTTTCGACATCCACATGCAGGCACCCGAAGCCATCGGTGACTTCCTCCTGCGCCACATGGAGGTGCAGCGCTACCGCGAATTGCGCAACCTCGACGCCAACGAGCTCGGCCGCCTGCTCGCGCTCGCGCCGGCCGACGTGCGCCAGCTGCTGGCCACGCTGGGCCATTTCTCGCCCACGGTCGAGGTGATCCCACCTCCCGGTCTGGGCGAGGCCGCGGCCGAGGACGCGAACAACAATGGCGGAGCCCGCGCCGCGCCACAGCCACTGGGCACGATCACGGTGCGCGTCGATCCCGGCCCGCTCACGCAAGTGGCCCTGGTCAACGTGTCCTTCGTGGGGGACATCGCCAACGCGCCCGAGGCCGCTGCGCAGCGCGCCGAGATACAGCGCGAAGCCGCTCTGATCCAGGGTCTGCCCTTTTCGCAGGCCGACTGGGACCGCACCAAGACCGCCGCGCTGCGCCGCCTGATCGCACAGCGCTATCCCTCGGGCCGGGTGCAGAACAGTCTGGCCGACATCGACGCCGAGACGCACGAGGCGCGGCTCTACATCGAGCTGGACTCCGGCAAGGCCATGCGCATGGGCGAGGTGAAGGTCCTGGGCGCCGAGCGCTACGACCCCATCACCGCCGAGCGGCTGGTGCGCCTCTCCGGCCTGACCCCGGGCAGCGACTACGACATCAACAAGCTGCAGGAAGCGCAGCGGCGCGTGGCCGAAAGCGGCTACTACGACTCTGTGTTCGTCTATGTCGAGCCCACCACCGATGGCGATACCCTGCCGGTGATGGTGCAACTGCGCGAGAGCAAGCGGCAGAAGGTGGTGATCGGTATCGGCGGCAGCACCGACAACGGCGCGCGCCTGTCGCTGGAGCACACCCACAACAGCGTGCCAGGCATTGGCTGGCGCGCGCTGAGCAAGCTGCAGCTCGAGCGCGACGACCAGCTCGCCAGCACCGACTGGAGTTCCATCCCCGACGACGACGGCTGGCGCAAGGTGGTCGGCTTGCAGCTGGCCGAGCAGCTCAACGACCTCACCACCACCACCAGCCAGCGCCTGCGCGTGGGCCGCACGCAGCTCGGCACCGAGTACGACCGCAGCTTCTACCTGCAATACGACCGCGCCCGAGTGGTCAACAGCCTGGTCCCCGACCCGGTCGCCGAAACACCGGAATCCTCCATCAGCGCCAACTACGCCTGGACGCGGCGCCGTTTCGACGACCTGATCTTTCCCCAACGCGGCTATGGCCTGGCGGTGGAGCTGGGCCTGGGTTACACGCTGGGCACCGACCGCCAGCCCTTCGGCCGCACGCAGGCGCGCTGGCTCACGTACTGGCCGCTGGGCGCGATCGCGCGCACCGCAGACCCCGTGCCCGGCCAGGCGCGCGACGTCTCCGCCCTTGCCCAGCGGCGCACGCAACTCGGCCGTCTTGCCCTGCGCGTCGAGGGCGGCGCCGTGGTGGCGCGCGACACCGCCCCGGTGCCCGAAACGCAGCTGTTCTTCACCGGTGGCGACAACACCGTGCGCGGTTACGGTCTGCGCGACATCGGCGTGCCACGCGACGACGGCAGCATTGGCCCGGGCCGCTACAAGGCGGTGGTGAGCCTGGAGTGGCAGCGCCCGATCTGGAACAGCGACCAGCGCTCCAACTGGGAACAGGTGCTCTTCATCGACGGCGGCGCCATTGCCAACCGGCCGGCCGACCTCGACCCGGTCTGGGGCGTGGGCACCGGCCTGCGCTACAACAGCCCGGTCGGCCCGCTGCAGCTGGACCTGGCCTATGGCCTGGAGACCCGGCGCTGGCGCCTGCACCTCAACGTCGGCTTCACTTTCTGACCCTGGCATGGGAACCGATCCGGACACCATCGCCCCCCCGCCCTCGCGCCTCGGCCGCGTGGTGCGCTGGGTCGCTGGCGGCCTGGGCGCGCTGGTGCTGGTGGCGCTGCTCGCCTTCGGGCTCTGGGCGGCGTCGCCAGGCTCGCTCGCCCAGGCCATCGGCTGGGGCCAGCGGTACATGGCGAAACAGGGCCCCCAGGTCGGTACCCTGGAGGCCACCGGCGTGCAGGGCAGCCTGCTGTCGGGCGGAGAGATCGGGCGGCTGCAGTGGCGGCGCGACGGCCTCACCGTGCAGCTCACCGACACCCGCCTCGGCCTGAGCGCGTGGTTCTGGCTCGACGCCCTGCTGGGCCGGGGTGTGCGCTTCTCGCAACTCGACATCGCACGCCTGAGCATTGACGACCAGCGCCCGCCCCGTCCAGCCACCCCACCCGAGCCGCTGCAGCCCATCGCGCTGCCGCTGCCCGTCACCCTGCCCTGGTCCATCGACGAACTGGTGCTGAATAGTGGGGAACAACCCCTCGGCCTCGCGGCCCTCAAAGGCCTGTACCAATACCGACCGGCCGACAGCCGCTGGAACCTCGGCGTGGCCGATGCCCACCAGCTGGACCTGGACAACCTGCAGGTCGCGGGCGGGCGCTACCAGCTCAAGGCCCTGCTGGGCGCGCAGGCGCCCATGCCCCTGCGGGTGGACGCGCAGGGCGTGGTCCAGGCCAGCGTGCCCGGCAGCGGCGAGCCCATCGCGCTGGAGGCCCTGGCCAGGATCACCGGCAGCCTCGCCACGCTGGACGCCACGCTCGACGCCAGTGCCAGCCTGAAGGCCCTCGGTGGTGCAGCGCCTGGCGATGCGCCCACGCTCGATGCAACGGCCCGCCTGCGGCCCTGGAAGAGCCAGCCGGTCGAATCGGCCGACGCCACCCTGGACCGCATCGACCTCGCCGCGCTCTGGCCCCAGGCGCCGGTGACGCAGCTCAGCGGCACGCTGCACGCCCGCCCCGAGGGCGAAGCCTGGCGCGCCGAGCTGCGCCTGACCAACGCCGGCAGCGGCCCGGCCGATCAAAAGCGCCTGCCCCTGGACCAGCTCGACGCCGATCTCGAACAGCGCGGCGCGCGCTGGACGCTCTCGAAGCTCGATGCGCGGCTGGGCAGCGGCCGCCTGCAGGGAGAAGGCTGGCGCGAACCTGCCAGCGGCGCGCAGGCCTCGCCGCTGGGCCAGTGGCAGGGCGAGTTCAAGGCCAGTGGCATCAACCCCGCGCAGATCTGGAGCGGCATCGCGCCGGCCGCGCTCGACGGCACCGTCTCTGCACGCACGGTCGACGCCGGCACCGCGAGCGCCGCCATCGACTTCGTTGCCCTCGTCGAACCCTCGGGCACGCAGCCACGGGCCAGTGCCCTGGCCGGCCTGCGCCTGCGCGAGCTCGACCTGAAAGGCCTCTGGCGACCCACCGCCGCCGACAACCCCGCGCAAGGCGTGCTCGAACTGCGCGAAGCCCGCCTGGCCGCGGCCGACGCGACGCTGGAGGGCCAGGGCACGTTCGACACGCTGGCGCGCAGTTTTGACGGGCGCATGGCGCTCCAGCTGCCTGGCGCGCAGCTCGACTGGAAAGGCCAGGCCGCGCATGCGCAAGGCCAGGGCGCGCTCGACCTGAACCTGACCGACGGCAGCCGCGTGCTGGCCTGGGTGCGTGGCCTGCAGACCCTGCCGGTGATCGGCCCTGCCGTGCGCAGCGCGCTGGATGGCCAGCCCAGCCTGCAAGCCGAAGGCAGTGGGCGGCTGGGCCTGGCGTGGCAGGGAGGCCTGGGCGCGTTCGGGTACCCGGCGCCCGCCACGGGCGCTGCAGGCTCCGCCGCGCCGCCACGGCTGCAGATCGACCTGAGCGCGCCGCAGCTGCGCCTCGCGCGCGAAGGCGCGGCCCGCACCCCAGACAGCAGCGCTGCGCCCCAGCAGACCATCGCCCTCAGCGCGCTGCGCCTGCGCGCCGAAGGCTCGCCCAACCGCCTGACGCTCAATCTCGCTGGCCAGGCCGAACAAGGACCCTGGCGCGCCACGCTCGACACCGAAGGGGTCTTGCAGATGGGAGGTGGGCGCCAGCCCGACATCGATACCGGTCGCCTGGAACTCAGTCGGCTGACGCTGCGCGCGGTCGACAGCGCGCGCACCGACCGCACGGTGGAATGGACCCTGGAGCACGCCGCCCCACTCGCGGTGCAATGGCAGGGCGCGCGTGGCAGCCAGGCATTGCAGCTGCGGGCCGACCCAGGCCAGTTGCGGCTGCAACCGGTGTTCCGCCGCAAGGCCACGCCGGCAACGGCCACGGCCCCCACGGCCACCACCGCGGCAGCGGCGGCCATCCCCAACGTCACGCAACCGATGACGCTGGCGTGGGAGCGCCTGACCTGGAACGCCGGCGCGCTGGACACGCGCGGCCAGCTCACCGGCCTGCCGCTGTCGTGGGTGGACGCGCTGGCCACCGCCGAGGGCGCGCGCAACGGTCCGCTGAGCCAGTCCGGCCTGGGCGGTGACGTCGTGTTTGATGGCAGCTGGGATTTGACGTTGCCCGCCGACGCCGGCACGCCGCCGCGACTCTCCGCCCAGCTGCAGCGCCGCAGCGGCGACCTCTCCGTGCAGACCGACGGGGCGTTTGACGCCAACAGCAGCACCGGCCTGCGCCTGCAGACGGGCATCCGCGAGGCGCGCCTGAACCTGGACACCCAGGGCAGCACGGTGCGCGCCGTGCTGCGCTGGGACAGCGAACGCCTGGGTGAAGCCAGCGCCGACCTGAGCACCTCGCTCAGCCCGCCCGATGCCGACACGCCCGCCTGGCACTGGCCCGAAGAGGCCCCCTTGCGCGGCAGCATCAAGGCCAGCCTGCCGCAGGTCGGGCTGTGGTCGGCGCTGGCGCCGCCCGGCTGGCGCATGCGCGGCTCGCTCGCCGCCGATCTCACCTTAGCCGGCACACGCGCGGCGCCCTTGTTCAACGGCAGCCTGCGCGCCGATGACCTGGCCCTGCGCTCGCTCGTCAACGGCATCTCGTTCTCGCGCGGTCAGCTGCGCGCCACGCTCGCGGGCGAACGCATCACCATCGAGCGCTTCTACCTGGAGGGCCGGGGCGGCGCGGACAACGGTGGCTCGCTGCTGGCCAGCGGCAGCACCGAATGGCGCACCGTCACCGTGGACGGCGTGCAGCGGCGACAGCCCTACATCAGCCTGCAGGCCACCGCCACCCGGCTGCGGGTCTCCACCCGCGCCGACCGGCGCCTCACACTCTCAGGACAGTTGCAGGCCGAGCTCGCAGGCCCGGCGCTGCAACTGCGGGGCCAGCTCACCGCCGACGAAGCCCTGTTCGCGCTGCCCGAGGACACCACGCCCAGCCTGGGCGACGACGTGGTCGTGCGCGGCACCGAGATTCCGCTGGAAGACCCGAACGCGTTCCGCGTGCAACCCGACGTGCTGGTCGATCTGGATCTGGGCGAGAACTTCGAGGTGCGCGGCCAGGGCCTTCAGACCCGCCTGAGCGGCAGTCTCAATGTGCGCACCACACCCGCCGCGCCCACGCCGCGCGTGATCGGCGAGGTGCGCACCGTGCGCGGCACTTACCGCGCCTATGGCCAGCAACTTGTCATCGAAACGGGGGTGCTGCGCTTCAACGGGCCCTACGACAACCCCACGCTGGACATCACCGCCGTACGCCCCAACACCACCCAGCGCGTGGGCGTGGTCATCAGCGGCTCCGCGCAGCTGCCGCGCGTGCGCCTGTTCTCCGACCCGGAACTGCCCGACAGCGAAAAACTCGCCTGGCTGGTGCTCGGCCGCCCAGCCAGTGGCGCCGGCGCCGAAGCCGCCGTGCTGCAGCAAGCGGCCATTGCGCTGCTGGCCAGCCGGGGCGGCGGCGGCGCGTTTGACGGTGGCCTGGCCGGCGCCTTCGGGCTGGACGAACTGAGCTTCGCCGGCAGCAGCACCAACGCCGACGGCACCACCTCGGCCGCCGCTGTCACGCTGGGCAAGCGCCTGTCCAACAAGCTGTACCTGAGCTACGAAAGCAGCCTCGCGGGCGCGGTGGGCACGGTGTCGATGTTCTACGACCTCTCGCGCCACTTCACGGTGCGCGCGCGAGCGGGAGACGAGAACGCGATCGATCTCATCTTCACCACGGCATTTGACTGACCCCCCGCGCCGCGCCGTTGGCGCGTCACCCCCCTTTCAGGGGGGCAACACCTGCGGCCCGGCACAGCCGGTTCCGCGGTGTTCTGGACCGGGGCGTCGCGCTCCGGATGTGTAGATGTTTCAGGCAGCCTGGGCTACGGCCGACTGGTTGGCGGCCTGGGCGGTCTGCTTGCGGATCTCGCTCTCGGCCGCGGCCAGCGCCTGGGCCTTGGGTTCGGGACCCATGGCCACGCCCTCTGCGCGCACGAAGCGCACGTCCGTGATGCCGAAGAAGCCCAGCACCGTCTGCAGGTAGGTCTCCTGGTGCTCCATGGCGCGACCGGCATCGCTGGCCGAGTACACGCCACCGCGCGTCAGCGCGACGATCACCGTCTTGCCGCCGGCCAGGCCCTTGGGCCCTTGTTCGGTGTAGGTGAAGGTGCGGCCGGCTTGCGCCACGCGGTCGATCCAGGCCTTGAGCTGGGTCGGGATGGTGAAGTTGTACAAGGGCGCGCCGATCACGACCACGTCGGCCGCCAGGAACTGGCTCACCAGCGCCTCGGACAGCGCGTTTTCCTGGCGCTGCGCCTCGGTGGCGGCGGCCTGGCCGGTGCGGAAACCCAGCGCATCGGCGCCCAGGTGGGGCACCACGCTGGCGGCCAGATCCAGGTGCTGCACCTGAGTGCCCGGGTGGGCGGCGACCCAGGCGGCCACGGTCTGCGCGGTCAGCTGGCGGGAAACGGACTGGTCGCCGGTGATGGCGGAATCGATGTGAAGCAGTTGCATGGAAATCTCCGGTAGGGGAAGCCACGCCGTGTGGCCATGGATAGATTGTGATTTCGCACCCAATCCCTGATAAGTAGGCAGAATTGCGACATATCGTTCCACCAACAGGACAATAACGCCCATGCAGGACCTCAACGACATGCTGTTCTTCGCCGAAGTCGCCGAGCGCGGCAGCTTCGCGGCCGCCGCCCGGAACCTGGGCCTGCCCAAGTCGCGCCTCTCTCGCCGGGTGGCGGAACTGGAAGCGCAGCTGGGCGTGCGCCTGCTGCAGCGCACCACGCGCAAGCTTTCCCTGACCGACGTGGGCGAGACCTACCTGCGCCATTGCCAGGCGCTGCGCGAATCGGCCCAGGCCGCCGCCGATGCCGTGGCCCACGTGCAGACCGAACCGCGCGGCACGATCCGGGTGGTCTGCCCGGTCACGCTGGCGCAGACGGTGCTGGGCGAGGTGATGCCGATTTACCTGGCGCGGCATCCCAAGGTGCGCGTCGAGATGGAGGTCAACAACCGCGTGGTGGACCTGGTGCAGGAAGGCGTGGACGTGGCCCTGCGCGTGCGCCTCACGCTGGAGGAAAGCGGCAGCCTGGTCATCAAGCGGCTCGATCAGGCGCGCTCCGTGCTCGTGGCCAGCCCGGCGCTGCTGGCACGCCAGGGCACGCCGTCCACGCTGGAGGAAGCGGGCCGGCTCGACAGCGTGGCGATGTCGGCCACGGACGGCCTGGTCAACATCCGCCTCACCAGCGCCGAAGGCCGCGAGGCCACCCTGCAATACGCCCCGCGCTACATCGCCGACGACCTGCTCACCCTCAAGTACGCGGTGCTCGGCGGCAGCGGCATGTGCTGGCTGCCCGACTACATGTGCGAGGACGAGCTGCGCGACGGCCGGCTGGTGCGCCTGCTGCCCGAATGGAGCACGCCGGTGGGCGTGGTGCACGCGGTGTTTCCCTCGCGCCGAGGCATGTCGCCGGCCGTGCGCTCCTTCCTCGACTTCCTGGGTGAGTACGTGCCGGTGTGCGGCAACCTGTTGCGCCGCTCGGTCACTGCGTAAGCACGCTCAGCCAGGGAAGAGGCGGGCCACCAGCGTGTCGCGCGCGCGCTTGAGCATGGGCAGGAAGGCGTCCCGGAACTCGTGCATGCCCATGCGCTCCACGCCCACGGCAATGCTCATGGCCGCCACCACCTGACCCTGCCGGTCGCGCACCGGTACCGCCATGGACCGCACGCCGACTTCCAGCTCGCCGTCGTTGGTTGCATAGCCTTCCTCGCGGCAACGCTGCACCAGCTCGACCACGCGCGGCACGCTGAAGATCGTCTGGCGCGTCAGTGCCACGCGGGGCATGGCGCGCAGGCGAGCCTGGGCTTCCTGCGGCGGCAGCCCGGCCAGCAACACGCGGCCCAGCGCCGAGCAATAGGCCGGCAGACGCGAGCCGATGCCCAGCCCCGCACTCAGGCTGCGCCGCGCCGTGGAGCGCCCCACAATGATCGCGTCGTTGTCCAGCAGCTGCCCCAGCGAGGCCGACTCGCGTGTGCGCTCGGACAAGGCATCCAGCAAGGGCTGCGCCAGCGAAGGCATGGGCCGAGAGGACAGGTAGGCATTGGCCACCAGCAGCGCGCGCGGCTGCATCCAGAAGCGCTTGCCATCGCTGTTCAGGTAGCCCAGTTGTTCCAGCGTGAGCAGGGAGCGCCGCGCGGAGGCCGGCGACATGCCGGTCAGGCGCGCCACCTCCGACAGCGTCAGGCGGCTGTGCTGCCGGCCAAAGCAGGTGAGCACGTCCAGCCCCTTCTGCAGGGACGTGACGAAATGGCGGTCAACCGCGTTGACCTCGGTCAACGCTGCAGGCGGATTCTTGCGCATAGCGCAAATCTAGCTTGTTCCAGCCCCTGTGTGTGGGGACACTTGCCTTCCCCATTGAGCCATCACGGAGACATCCCATGACCCATTCTTTCTCGCGCCGCCTTGGTGTGGCCCTCGCACTGGCCTCGTGTCTGTTCGGCAGCGCATTTGCCCAGTCAACCCCTTCGCTGCTGAAACTGATCGTCCCCTTCCCGGCCGGAGGCACCGCGGATGTGCTGCCGCGCATCCTCGCGGAAAAGCTGCGCACGCACTATGCGGCGGGCGTGGTGGTCGAGAACCGCACCGGCGCGGGCGGCAACATCGGCGCCGAAGTGGTGTTCCGCTCGGCACCCGATGGCAGCACCTTCCTGGCCTCTCCACCCGGACCGATCGCGATCAACCACCACCTGTACAAGAAGCTCGCCTTCGATCCCACCCAGTGGGTGCCCGTGACGGTGATGGCCACCGTGCCCAACGTCCTGGCGGTCAGCACCCGGCTGCCGGTGCAGAACGTGGCCGAATTCATCGCCTACCTGAAGGCGAATCCAGGCAAGGTGACCTATGCCTCGCAGGGCAATGGCTCCACCTCGCACCTGACGGCCAGCCTGTTCATGCAGCTGACGGGCACCGAGATGACCCACATCCCCTACCGTGGCACAGCCCCCGCGCTGGTCGATCTGGTCGGTGGCCAGGTCGATGTGTTCTTCGACAACCTGAGTTCGTCCGCGCAGTTCCACACAACCGGCAAACTGCGCATCCTGGCGATCGCGGACGCGGTGCGCTCGGCCGCCTTGCCCCAGGTGCCCACCTTCGAAGAATCGAAGGTGGCCGGCATGAACGCCGTCACCTTCTTTGCCGTGGTGGCGCCTCCCGGCACGCCCGCGGCCACCGCCACCGCCCTGCAGAAGCAGATTGCCGAAGCCTTGGCCATGCCCGACGTGAAGTCCCGCTTTGCCGAACAGGGCGCCGAGCCACGCGGCTGGTCGCCCGAGCAGACCGGCCGCTTCATCCAGGCCGAGTCCGACAAATGGAACAAAGTCATCAAGAGCGCCAACGTGACCCTGGAGTGAGAGAGAGCCCGTCATGCACGAACAGACCATCCACTGGCGCAGCGACGCGCTCACGCGCATTCCCTACGCGCTGTACAGCGACACGCAAGTTCCCGAACAGGAGCAGGAGAAGATCTTCCGCGGCAACACCTGGAACTATCTCTGCCTGGACGCGGACCTGCCCGAAGCGGGCAGCTACCGCACCACGTTCGTCGGCACCACGCCGGTGGTGGTGGTGCGCGACGGCGACGGCGAGGTCTACGCGTTCGAGAACCGCTGCGCGCACCGCGGCGCGCTGATCGCGCTGGAGAAATCGGGCAAGGCCGAGAACTTCCAGTGCGTCTACCACGCGTGGAGCTACAACCGACAGGGCGACCTGACCGGCGTTGCCTTTGAAAAAGGCGTGAAGGGCCAGGGCGGCATGCCGCCCGACTTCTGCAAGGAAGAGCATGGCCCGCGCAAGCTGCGCATCGCCGTGTATTGCGGCCTGGTGTTCGGCAGCTTCTCCGACGACGTGCCCGACATCGAGGAGTACCTGGGCGACGAGATCTGCCAGCGCATCGAGCGCGTGATGCACAAGCCGGTGCAGGTCATCGGTCGCTTCACGCAGGCCCTGCCCAACAACTGGAAGCTGTACGTCGAGAACGTCAAGGACAGCTACCACGCCAGCCTGCTGCACATGTTCTTCACCACCTTCGAGCTCAACCGCCTGTCACAGAAGGGCGGCGTCATCGTCGACGAATCGGGCGGCCACCACGTGAGCTATTCCATGATCGACACCACGGCGGAAAAGGACTCCTCCTACAGGGACCAGGCCCTGCGCTCGGACAACGACCGCTACCGCCTCAAGGACCCGTCCCTGCTGTCCGGCTTCAAGGAGTTCGACGACGGCGTGACGCTGCAGATCCTCTCGGTGTTTCCGGGCTTCGTGCTGCAGCAGATCCAGAACTGCCTGGCCGTGCGCCAGGTGCTGCCCAAGGGCGTGGACCGCACCGAGCTGAACTGGACCTACTTCGGCTACATCGACGACACCCCCGAACAGCGCAAGTTGCGCCTGAAACAGGCCAACCTGGTGGGGCCGGCCGGCTTCATCTCGATGGAAGACGGAGCCGTGGGCGGTTTCGTGCAGCGCGGCATTGCCGGCGCGAGCCAGCTCGAAGCAGTGCTGGAGATGGGCGGCGACGAATCCGGCTCCAGCGAGGGCCGCGCCACCGAAACCTCGGTGCGCGGCTTCTGGAAAGCCTACCGCCACCACATGGAGGGCTGAGCATGATCGACCTGCTGACCATCGCCGCCTTCAACGCCCGCTACGCCCACACCATCGACAGCGACGCGCTTGAAGCCTGGCCCGCGTTCTTCACCGAAGACTGCCACTACCGCATCACCCACGTCGAGAACGAGCAGGAAGGTCTGGCCGCCGGCATCGTCTACGCCGACTCGCGCGCCATGCTGGAAGACCGCATCGCCGCGCTGCGCGAGGCCAACATCTACGAACGCCAGCGCTACCGCCACCTGCTGGGCGTGCCCCTGGTGGAGTCTGCCGAGGGCGACACCGCGCGGGCACGCACCCCGTTCGTCGTGGTCCGCATCATGGCCACCGGCCAGAGCGAGGTGTTTGCCACCGGCGTGTACAGCGACCGGTTCGTGCGCAATGCCGGCAACGTGCTGCTGGCCGAGCGCGTGGCCATCTGCGACAGCACGGTGACCGACACCTTGATGGCGCTGCCGCTGTGATCACCTCGCAGACACCGCGTCGCCTGGCTCTGTCAGCGGGAGACCCCAACGGCATCGGCCCCGAGATCGCGCTCAAGGCGCTGGCCACGCTCGAGCAGGACCAGCGCGACCGCATCACCCTGTTCGGGCCCGCCGCGGTGCTGCAGCGGGCCGCTGCCGTCTGCGGGCTGTCGGCGCTGCTATCGCAGATCCGGCACGTCGAGGCTGGCTCGTTGCCCGACAGTGCGGCCGTGCCCGGCCGCATCGACGCCGCCGGCGGCGCATCCACGGTGGCATCGGCCACTGCTGCGCTGCAGGCCGTGCGTGCGGGGGACTTCGACGCGGTGATCGCTTGCCCACACCACGAGACCGCCATCCACCAGGCCGGTATCGCCTTCAGCGGCTACCCCTCGCTGGTGGCGCGCGTCTGCGGCATGCCGCAGGACGAGGTGTTCCTGATGCTGGTGGGCGGTGGCCTGCGCATCGTGCACGTGACATTGCACGAGAGCGTGCGCACGGCACTGAACCGCATGACGCCGACGCTCGTCGAGCAGGCGGTGCGGGCCGGCGTGCGCGCCTGCGCCCTGCTGGGCGTGAACGACCCGAGCATCGGCGTGTTCGGCATCAACCCGCACGCCTCGGAAGGCACGCTGTTCGGCCCCGAGGATCAGCAGATCGTGGTCCCCGCCATGGCCACCCTGCGCGCAGAGGGCCACCGCGTGGAGGGTCCGCATGGTGCCGACATGGTGCTGTCGCAGCGCCGGCACGACCTGTACGTGGCCATGCTGCACGACCAGGGCCACATCCCCATCAAGCTGCTCGCGCCCAACGCCGCCAGCGCCCTGAGCATCGGCGGTGACGCCCTGCTCTCCAGCGTGGGCCATGGCAGCGCCATGGACATCGCGGGCCGCGGCATCGCCGACCCCACCGCGCTGTTGCGCACGATCGCCCTGCTGTCGGGCGAGGCACGAACGCACGACCCAACGTCATGAGCCACACCATTGCCATCCAGGCGACCAACGTCGCCTTCGACAACCCGCCCGGCCAGAGCCTGCTCGACGCGGCCCTGCACGCCGGCATCGAGCTGCCCTATTCCTGCCGCAAGGGTGTGTGCGGCAGTTGCGCGGGCGGCATTGCATCGGGTGAGGTGCGCGGGTTGAACGGCGCGGCCATCCGCAACGACACCTGCGGCCCGGACCAGGTGCTCTACTGCCTGTGCGAACCCGTCACCGACGTGGTGCTGCAACCGGTGTCCTGGCAACGCATCGACCCCGCCGCGCGCAAGACCTTGACCGCCAGGGTGTACAGCAACCAGCTGGTCGCGGCCGATGTGTCGTTGCTGCGCTTGCGCCTGCCCGCCGGGCAACGCGCGAAGTTCCAGGCCGGCCAGTACCTGCAGGTCCGCCTGGAAGACGGCAGCGCGCGGTGCTATTCCATGGCCAACCCGCCGCACGAGAGCGATGGCGCCACCCTGCACATCCGCCACGTGGCCGGCGGCCAGTTCAGCGCCCGCGTGGCGCAACTTGCACCGGGCGACCTGCTCCAGATCGAACTGCCGTTCGGCAACGTGGCCCTGGCAGCCGAAGACACGCGCCCGATCGTGTTCGTGGCCGGTGGCACCGGCTTCGCACCGGTCAAGTCCATCCTGGACGACATGATGAAAAAACGCGTGCAGCGCGACATCACCCTGATCTGGGGCGCGCGCGACCTAGAAGGCCTGTATCTGCGCCCGGCGGTGGCGCGTTGGCAGAAGCAGTGGCCCGGCATGCGCTTCATCGCGGCGCTGAGCGCGGCTCCATCGGATGGCGCGTTCCCGGGTCGGGTGGACGCGGCACTGCGCAGCACCTGTGGTTCGCTGGCCGGTCATGTCGTCTACTGCTGCGGCTCGCCACCCATGGTGGCCGCCGTGCGCGCCGCGGCCACCGACAAGGGCCTGGCCCACGAAGACTTCCACGCCGACGTGTTCGTGCCGGGCCCCTCTTCCGCGCCCTCATAGCCGGAACGCGCGGTGCCCGCCCCGGGCGCGCCCGTACAATGCGGGCTCGTTTTCGCCGCCATAGTTCAATGGATAGAACGAGCGCCTCCTAAGCGCTAGATACAGGTTCGATTCCTGTTGGTGGTACCACCTGCAGGCCCGCTCAGCGCAGCATCGCGTAGCCCACGCCGATCGCCGCCGCCAGACCCACCACATCCGCGAACAGCGCGCACGCCAGTGCGTGGCGCGCGTGCTTCACGCCCACGCTGCCGAAGTACACCGCCAGCACGTAGAAGGTGGTCTCGGTCGAGCCCTGCACGATGGCCGCCAGGCGCCCGGGGAAGGAGTCCACGCCGTGGGTCTGCATCACGTCGATCATCAGGCCGCGCGCACCCGAGCCCGAGAGGATCTTCATCAGGCCCACAGGCAAGGCCGGCAGGAAGTCGGTGTTCCAGCCCATCGCGGCCACGGCCGCGCCGATGCCCGACATCAGGAAATCCATGCAGCCAGCCGCGCGGAACACGGCGATGGCGATCAGGATGGCGATGAGGTAGGGCACGATGTGGATCGCCACGCCAAAGCCCTCTTTCGCGCCGTCGATGAAAGCGTCGTAGACGTTCACACGCTGCCACGCACCAGCCAGCAGGAACAGCGCGACCACGCCCAGGATGACGCCCGCGCCCGTGGCGCCGGCCACGCGCGCCGCGTCCTCCGCGGGCAGCTGCGCCAGCGCGGTCACCGCCCAGGCCAGCACGCCCCCCACGGCCAGCACCGGCAGCAGGAAGCGCGGGCGCCACAGGGGCAGGCGCTGGCACACGGCCACCGCGAGCACACCGGCCAGCAGCGCGATGAAGGTCACGAGCAGCACGGGCAGGAAGATGTCGGCCGCGTTGAAGCCCGGGCCCAGCCCCTGCTTGAGCGCGATGCTCTGGCGGATGGCGATCACCGAGGTCGGTATCAGCGTGAGCCCGGCGGTGTTCATCACCACGAACATGATCTGCGCATTGCTCGCGGTGCCGGGCTTCTCGGTGTTGAGCGTCTGCAGCTCGCGCATGGCGGTGAGCCCCAGCGGCGTGGCCGCGTTGTCCAGGCCCAGCAGGTTGGCCGAGACGTTCATGGTGATCGCGCCCTGCGCCGGGTGGCCCTGCGGCACGCCCGGGAACAGGCGCCGCAGCAGCGGACCCGCGAGGCGGGCCAGCAGTTCGATCATGCCGGCGCGCTCGCCCACTTTCATGAGACCCAGCCAGAGCGCCATCACGCCCGCCAGGCCCAGGGAAATCTCGAAGCCCGAGCGCGCGCCGTCGAACAGGGCGGTGAGCAGCGCCTGCAGGATGCCGTCCTCGCCCAGCACCCAGCGCACCAGGGCGGTGGCGAAGGCCACGAGGAAAAGACCGATCCAGACCCAGTTGAGCGCCATGAGCAGCGATGGTAGCCGCTGATCACGGGGCGCCGCGCCGCAGGGCATGTCGAAATGGCCGCGTCCCGTTCGTCGTCCGTGTGGCAGCCAGCACACCGGGCCAGCACACCCGGGATTCATTCACCCCTTTTTCAGGAGATTCCCATGACGACGCAACTCTGCGCCTACCTGTCCTACGACGGCAACTGTGCCGAAGCCATGCGGTTCTATGCCCAGGTGCTTGGCGCGAAGCTCGAAGCGCTGATCACCTACGGCGAGATGCCCGGTGGCGACCCGGTGCCGCCCGAGCATGCCGGGCGCATCATGCACGCCTACCTGGTGCACAAGGACTTCGCCCTCATGGCCGGCGACGCGCCACCGGGCGTGCCGTTCTCGGGCATCCAGGGCTGCATGATGGCCATCACCTTCCCCACGGTGGCCGAGGCCACGCGCGTGTTCAACGCCCTCGCCGAAGGCGGCAAGGTGGGCATGCCGCTGGCCGAGACGTTCTGGGCCGACATCTTCGGCATGGTGACGGACCGCTTCGGCACGCCCTGGGGCGTGAACGGAGGGCCGCGCGACATGCCCAAGGGCTGAAGGCGACGCGCGAGGCGGCTACGACTTCGCGTCGGCGGGTGGTGGTGTCGTCACCACCTTGCCGTCTTTCACCGGCAGCGTGGCACCGGGTTTGAACGACATGCGCACCGTGCTCTCCTGCCCGTCGAGGCGGTAGGTGACGTTGTAGCCGCTGAGCTTCTGCGACTTGTCGTTCACGGTCCGGCAGCGGCGCTCGGTCGTCGTAACGACGTCCTTCTGCTGCATGTTCTTCTGCACCTGGTTGCCGGCGTAGCCGCCGGCGGCCGCGCCGGCCACGGTGGCCAGCGTCTTGCCGCTGCCGCCACCAATGGTGCTGCCCAGCAGACCACCGGCCACGCCACCGATCACGGTGCCGGCAATGCGGTTCGAGTCCTTCACCGGCGCCTGCCTCTGCACCGCCACATCCTCGCACAGCTCGCGCGGGGTCACCACCGTCTGCATGACCTCCTTGACGGCAATCACTTCGGCGGTGGCCGGCTTCGACAACGCCTGGTAGCCCGTGACACCACCGGCCCCCAGCACCACCATCGCCAGGCCCCCGACGGCGATGCCCTTCATCATTGACTTGTCCATGTGCATGCTCCTTTCGCAGGGCCCCAATCTAGCGGGGGCCTGTGTCGGGCATGCAGCCGGGTCTGTTACGGAAGGTAAGAGTTCACAACTGCCCCTCGGTCAGCGTGTCGAGCTGGAAGCGCCCGCTGCGGTCCCACAGCCAGGTGTCGACGTACTGCACCCGCCCGAAGCCGGGGGGCGAGGGAAACGGCGCGGCCAGCCGCACCAGCCGCACGATCTCGCTCATGACCTCCGGCGCATGGCTGGGCCCGCGCAGCCAGCGCAACGAACCCACGCGCCCGCCCTGATCAATCTCCGTCTCCAGCACCCCGATGGCATACAACATCGGTGGCAGCTGGCCGCGGTAGATGCGATCCGGGTACTTGCGGTAGAGATGGGTCGCGGCCTCGCGGCGGTAGGCCGCACTGGCGGGGGCCTGGCCGGGCAAGGGCCGCGAGAACGGGGCACAGCCGGCCACCAGAGCGGCGGCACCAGCGGCCGTGGCCAGCACCATGAAGTGGCGGCGTTGTTCTTTAATGGGTGGCAGGGGCAGCGGCATGGACGCATTGGAGCAGCGCAGGCCTTGCCGCACAAGCCGCCGCAACACCTGCTTACCGCTGTCGCAAAGTCCGGCTCAGCAGGATGACCGGCACCAGACCCACCAGCACCAGCGTGAGCGCCGGCAGCGCCGCCTCGCCCAGGCGCTCGTCGCGCGCGAGCTGGTAGGTCACCACGGCGAGCGTGTCGCTGTTGAAAGGGCGCAGCACCAGGGTGGCGGGCAGCTCCTTCATCACATCCACGAACACCAGCAGCAGCGCAGCGGCGGTGGAGCGCTTCAGCAGCGGCCAGTGCACGCGCGCGGCCAGGCCCAGGCCGGTGGTGCCGAGCATGCGGGCAGAGTCGTCCAGACTGGCCGGCATGCGGGCATAACCGCTCTGCACCGACTGCAGCGCCACCGCCGTGAAGCGCACCAGGTAGGCCCAGACGATGCCGAGCGCGGTCGCGGTCACCCAGTAGCCCACGCTGGACTCGGGCCGCACGGCCTGCACCCAGCCGACCGGGAGCAGCAGGCCGACCACGATCACCGCGCCGGGCACGGCGTAGCCCAGGCTGACCAGTTGCACCACGCCGCGGGTGACCTGCCCCGGGCGCGCCCGTTGCGCAAACGCCAGCGCCAGCGCGATCGCGGTCGCCAGCAAGGCCCCCAGGCTGGCCAGCCACAGGCTGTTGCGCGTCCACTGCACGAAGGCGGTCCAGGGCAGTTCGTCCCATCCACCAATGAGCGGGCGCAGCATGAACAGCACGGGCAGCACGAAGCCGAAAGCAATGGGCAGCGCGCACGCCGCCACGGCCAGCGCCGCGCGCCCCCCACGCAGGCGCACGGGCTGCGCTTCGGCGCTGCCGGCGCGCTGGCCGCGCAGCGTGGCAAAACGCATGCGGCGCTGCGCGCGGTGTTCCAGCCAGAGCAGCAGCGCCACCGTGGCCAGCAGCACGGTGGCCAGTTGCGCGGCAGCGAGGCGGTTGTCCATGGCCAGCCAGGCCTTGTACACGCCAGCGGTGAAGGTCTGGATGCCGAAGTAGCTGGCCACGCCAAAGTCGGCCAGCGTCTCCATCAGCGCCAGCGCCACGCCAGCGGCCACGGCCGGACGCGCCAGCGGCAGCGCCACCTCGCGGATGCGCCGCGCCAGCGGCGCACCCAGCAGACGGGCCGCTTCCATCAGCTGCGCGGCGCGCTCCGACAGCGCGGTGCGCGCCAACAGGTACACATAGGGATAGAGAGAGAAGGTGAACACCCAGACCGCGCCGCCGGTGCTGCGCACCTCGGGCAGCAGCCGCCCGCGCAGCCCGAAACTCTCGCGCAGCCACACCTGCAGCGGGCCGCTGAACTGCAGGAAGTCGGTGTAGGCGTAAGCCACCACATAGGCCGGCATGGCCAGCGGCAGCAGCAGCGCCCACTCGAACACGCGCCGGCCGGGGAAGTCGAACAGGGTGACGGCGCTTGCCGTGGCCATGCCGACCAGCGCCACGCCCAACGCCACGCTCGCGCACAGCACCAGTGTGGTTAGCATGTATTCGGGCAGCACGGTCTGCGCCATCTGGCCCAGCACGTCCCGCGCCGCGGCATCGAACTGCAACCACGACGCCCCCAGCGACAGCACCGGCAGCGTGAGCAACAGGGCCAGCAGGATCAACAGGGCCGGGGCAAGCCAACGCAGCATGGTCAAGGAATTCCGGGTGAAAGGGCCGTTGACCCGCGTCAACACAAATGAGAATTGTAGTTATCTACAATGAGCCTCCCATGTTTCTCGACATCTCCCAACTCAGCGTGCGCTACCCCGGTCTGCCCCATGCGGCGGTTGACGGCGTCACGCTCGGCTTGCGCGCGGGTGACATCGGCGTGCTCATCGGCCCTTCCGGCTGTGGCAAGACGACCTTGCTGCGCGCCGTGGCGGGCCTGGAGCGCGCCAGTGGGGGCAGCATCACGCTCGATGGCGAAACGGTGAGCGACGACCGGCACCACATGCCGGCCGAGCAGCGCCGCATCGGCATGGTGTTCCAGGACTACGCCCTGTTTCCGCACCTGGACGTGGGCCAGAACATTGCCTTCGGCATCCACCGCCTGCCGCGCGCCGAGCGCGACGCGCGCGTGGCCGAGGTGCTGCAGCTGGTGGGCCTGACCGGGATGCAGGCACGGTTTCCGCACGAACTCTCGGGCGGGCAGCAGCAGCGTGTGGCGCTGGCCCGCGCGCTGGCGCCGCGCCCGCGCCTGTTGCTGCTGGACGAACCCTTCTCCAACCTGGACGTGGACCTGCGCGAGCGCCTGGCGCACGAGGTGCGCGGCATCCTGAAAGCCGCTGGCGCCACCGCCCTGTTCGTCACGCACGACCAGCTCGAAGCGTTTGCCATTGGCGACCTGATCGGCGTGATGCACGAAGGCCACCTGCACCAGTGGGAAGACGCCTACGCGCTGTACCACCGCCCGGCCACGCGCTTCGTGGCCGAGTTCATCGGCCACGGCGTGTTCACGCCCGCGCAGATCCGCATGCAGGGCAACGACGTCTCGGTGCAGACACCGTTGGGCCTGCTGCACGACGTGGAGGAATGCCCCCTGCCCACTGCCTATGAAGCCGGGCTGTGCGACGTGCTGCTGCGGGCCGACGACATCGTGCATGACGACGACGCGCCGGTGAAGGCGCAGATCCTGCGCAAGGCCTTCCGCGGCTCGGAATTCCTCTACACACTGCGCCTGGCCAGTGGCGAGCTGCTGATGACGCACGTGCCCTCGCACCACAACCACGCCGTGGGCGAGTGGATCGGCATCCGCGCCGAGGTGGATCATGTGGTCACCTTCGAGCGCGGCTCCGGCGCGAGCTCGCCGCCCGCGCCGGGCGTGGCACGGGTTCCGCCAGCCTGATCAGCGCAGCGCGGCGCGCAACGCCGGCAGGCGCGAGACCACCAGCCCATCCAGCACCAGCACCGCCAGCAGCACCGCCCCCGTGAGCGGGAACGCCAGCGCCACCGCGCACATCACCAGCGCGCCCCCCTTCCACAAGGGCAGGTCCCGCGGCAGGGGTGGCGCCGCCAGGCGCGCGCTGCCACGCGGGCGGCGCTTCCACCACATCACCACACCGCTGACGCACAGGAACACGATGGCCAGGCAGAACAACAGGTTGAGCGCGGCGTTCCACAGCCCCAGGTCGCCCTGGTGCAGCGCGATGCCCACCGCCATGGCCTTGGCCAGCAGCGGGTAGTCGGCGTAGGCGGCTTGCGCCAGCACGCGGCCGCTGTAGCGGTCCACATGCACGGTGCGGTCCTGCGTGGGGTTCTTCAGATCGCCGCTCATGGTGTCGGCCGAGATGGTGAACACGCCCGTGGCACCCTGCGGCAGCTGGATGTGGTGCTGCCCCACGAAGCCAAGCCGCATCGCGAGCGCTGCCACCGTGTCCAGGTTCACGGGCTGGCCGCTCGGCACACCCGCGGCGCCCGCAGCCGACCCCGATGCCGGCAGCGGGGTCTGCTCCAGACCCCAGGGCACTTCGTGCTGACCCGGCGGGTTGAGCGAACCATGCGCGACACCGGACTGGATGGCATCGCCCCATTTCTCCGCAGGAAAGGAGCCCCAGGGTTGTACGAACTGGCCGCCCCACACACCGGACCAGGCCAGGCCTGAGAGCAGGAAGGTGAGCAGCACCGCGCTGATCCAGAAGCCCACGCTGGCGTGCAGCGAGCGCCACCAGAGCCGGCCCTGCAGGCGCAGGTCGGGCAGCAGCACCTGCGCCCAGCGGGTGCCACCGCGCGGCCACCAGAGGTAGAGGCCGGTCGCGATCATCACCACGCCAAAGCCGGCGGCGACCTCGATCAGGCGATCCCCCACGTCGCCGAGCAGCAGCGTGCCGTGGATCTTCTCGGCCCAGGAGAAGACGGTGTTGTCCTTGTCCACCAGCGTCAGCACCCGGGCCGTGTACGGGTCCACCGCAACGGCTTCGGTGACGCCGTCGCGCGCGACCACGAACCAGCTGGCGCGCCCGGGCGCGGTCGGCGCGATGTACTCGCGCAGCAGCGCACCCGCACGCAGTTCGAGCGCGGCCTCCGCCTGCGCGCCCACCGGCAGCGGCGCCTGGCCCGCCGGCACCGCCACCGTCACGACCGGCCCGAGGCGGGTCTGGAAGCCGGTGAAAAACACCATCACGGCGCCGGTGAGCGCCAGCATGAGCAGAAACGGCACCACATAGAGGCCGGCGTAGAAGTGCCAGCGCCAGGCCACAGCCTGAAACCGGGTCGCACCCGTGCCCGCGTCCGCGGCGGACGCGCCTTGTGCTTGAGCGGTCATCGTGACCGCCTCAGTGCTTGTGCTTGCCGTGCGCTTCGGCGGGCGCTGCGGCGGCCGAAGGCGCCTTGGCATTGAGGGCACGCGCGGTCGCCTTGACTTCCAGCGTCGAGCGCTGGCCGTCCTTGCCCTCGAGCACCAGCGTCACGGGCACCACGTCGCCGGCCTTCACCTGGCCCTTGAGGTCCATCAGCATCACGTGGTAGCCACCCGGCTTGAGCTCGACCGGCTTGCCCGCGGGCAGGGGCAGGCCGGTGCTGAGTTCGCGCATGCGCATCACATCCTTGTCCATGGCCATTTCGTGGATCTGCACCACGCCGGCAATGGGGGAACTGACTTCGACGACGCGGGTGTCGGTGCGGGCGGTGAGTTGCATGAAGGCGCCGGTGGCCTTTTGTTGCGCGACGGTGGCGCGCACCCAGGCGTCCTTCACGTCGACATGGGCGGCGGGCGCTTGCGCCCAGGCGCCGGCGGTGACGGCCAGCAGGGTGGAGATGAGCAGTTGTTTCATGGAAGCAGCCCTTGAAAGGGAAAGACAGGATTCGGGGGTTGCCCGGTCCGGCCACATCGGGGCGCGAACGCGAGGCGGGGAAACGGGACGGCCGCGCACCACCGGGTGGGGTGGCCAGGCGAACCGCAGAGAGGAATCAGGCCAGCGGCGGCGCGCGCGAGGGCGCTGCGGGCCAGTGCGTGGACGGTGTGGGCGCGCCAGCGCGTGCCTGCGGCCGCTCGGTGCGGGACTCCAGGGCCACGGGTTGCGAAGGGAGTGCGGGCGGCAGGCCAGCCGCTCCCTGCAGGCTGCACCATGGGCAGTGGCGCGAGGCGTCGGCCATGGGTTTCTGGCCATCGGCGTCAACCTGCGCCTCAAGCGCATCGGCCTGCACCCAGACCATGCCGCTGGCGCTGCACACCTGCACCCAGCCCTGGCCGCCCTGGGACACGACGACCGCCTGCGCCACCGTGGGCGCGAGCGCACCCAGCAGCATGGCGAACAGGGCCAGCCAGGCAGCAAGACGGTGGGTGGCGCGAGACAGGGACATGGCGGCCGATTTTACCCACCGGGCCGCGTCAACTGCGGGACGCCCGGCGGCCCGTCCCCGCGACTACGATGGCGCCACAACCCTTTCCATGGAGACACACCACATGCTCACACTCTGCGGCTTCTCGGCCAGCAACTACTACAACAAGGTCAAGCTCGCCCTGCTGGAGAAGGGCCTGCCGTTCGAGGAAGAACTGGCCTGGGTGGGCGAAACCGACAAGGCCTGCAGCCCACTGGGCAAGGTGCCCTACCTCAAGACCGACACCGGCGCCATGTCCGAATCGACCGTGATCCTGGACTACCTGGAATCGGCCTACCCGCAGCACCCGCTGATTCCGGCCGACCCGTTCGAAGCCGCCAAGGTGCGCGAACTGGTGCGTTACCTGGAGCTGCACCTGGAGCTGGTGGCGCGCAACCTCTACCCAGAGGCCTTCTTCGGCGGCAAGGTGAGCGACAGCGCCAAGGAGAAGATCGCGCCGCAGCTGGAGAAGAACATCGCGGCGTTCGCGAAGCTGGCGAAGTTCTCCCCCTTCCTGGCAGGCGAGGCGTTCACGCTCGCCGACTGCGCGGGCGCGGTGCACCTGCCGCTGGTCAGCAGCGCGACCAAGATCATCTACGGCCGCGATTTCCTGGCCGATCTACCGGTGCGCGACTACCTGAAGAAACTGGCCGAGCGGCCCACGGTGCAGAAGGTCAACGCGGACCGCAAGGTGAACACCGAGCTGATGCTCAGCAGGTCCAAGGGCTGAGCACTCAGCGAAACCGTCGCACCAGTTCCACCCCCAGGTAGACGGAGCGCCGCGCGCCCGGCTCGTAGTAACGGCCATTGCCTTCGTTGACGATCACCGAGCCGGCGTAAGCGCGGTCGGTGAGGTTGTCGACGCGCAGGAATTCGCGCCAGGTCCAGTCGCCGCGGTTCTGCTCGAAACGCACGCCGAGGTTGAACACGGTGCTGGCGGCGGCGAACTCGGTGTTGCGGTCGTTGACCGCCATGCGCCCGGTGTGCAGGGCCTCGAGCGTGAACACACTGCCTGCCCAGCCCGGCTCCCAGGCCAGTTGCAGGTAGGCCTGCTGGCGCGCCAGGCCCGGCATGCGGTTGCCGGCCGCCACCGGCACGGTGGGCGCGGCGCAAGGCGTGCCCGCGCAAGTGAGAAAGCCGTCGCGGTAGCGCGCATCCATCCAGGTGAAGGCCGGCGTCACCGTGAGCCTGCCCCACTGCAGCAGGCCCGCGACCTCCAGCCCGTGGCGGCGCGTGCGCCCCGCGTTCTGGAAGGTGGAGCGCCCGCCGCTGTTGGACAGCACCACGATCTCGTCGCGCGTGCGCGTCTCGAACAGCGTGGCGCTCCAGCTGCCCCAGCCCTGCCGGCCGCGCAGGCCGGCTTCGGCGCTCAGGCTGCGCGAGGCGTTCAGCGCGGGGTTCAGGCCGCTCAGGCCCGAGGCGCGGTACGCCACCTCGTTGAGCGTGGGCGTCTCCAGCCCGCGACCCACGCTGGCGAAGGCCTGCAGCTGCGGCGTGATTTCGCGCCGCAGGCCCAGCACCGGGCTGAAGCCGGAGAACGTCACCTCGCCGCTGTCGTCGGGATTGCCCGCAACGATGTAACGATCATCCGACGAGAAGCGCACGCGCGAATGCCGCAGGCCGGCCATGAGCGTGGTGGCCTCGGTGCGCCACTCGGCCTGCACATAGGGGTCGAGCGTGCTGGCGCGGTTGGTCTCGTCGCGCCGCAGGTTGCCCTGCACGCCCAGCGTGCCGCCGACGAAGTTCTCGTAGCCCAGGCGGTCTTCGGACTGCCGGTCGGATGCGAGGCCCGCGGCCACGGTGAGCCGGCCGCTGTCGTAGCGCCGGTCGAGCCGCCAGCGTGCGTTCAGGCCCCAGTAGTCGCGCGCGAGGTCGATCACGCCACCGCCACTGCCGGCCGGTATCTGCGCGCCCGTGGGCACGGCCAGGAACTGGCGCACCTGGCGCTGTCCGCCATAGCCCATGAGCTCGATGCGGTGGCCATCGCCCAGTGCCTGCTCCCAGGCCAGGCCCAGCTGCGTCTGCGACACGCTCTTGCGCGTGTTGAACTGCGTGGCCGCGGCCGTGGTCTGGCCCGGGTCGGCCTCGAACTCGGCGCGCGTGAGGCCGAGCGGGTCCTGCGCCACGCTGCTCTGGCGGTTGAACACGAGCACGGTGCGCCCGCCCTCGTGCGCCCGGGCCAGCTTGAGGTTGCCGGTGCTGCGCGAGGCGGCCGATTGCGCGCGCTCGCCCTCGGTGGCGAACTTGCCGGCGTCCAGCGTGTACGACCAGCCGGGCCGCTCGGCTGGCCCCGTCTGCCCGCTCAGTTGGGTGGACAGGCGCCACAGCCCATTGGCGCCGGCGGCCAGGCCGCTGCGCCACTCGGTGGGGCGCTGGCCGTCCTGCGTGTAGAGCGCGATCACGCCTCCGGCCGAGGTGCCGTACAAGGCGGAAAATGGGCCGCGAATGACCTCGATGCGGTCGGCGCTGCCGATGGGAAAGTTGGCCGCCTGGCCCTGCCCGTCGGGCGCGCTGGCGGGTATGCCGTCCACGTACAGGCGCACGCCACGCACGCCGAAGGGCGCGCGTGCGCCGTGACCGCGCATGGAGATCTGCAGGTCCTGCGCGAAGTTCTGGCGGTTGCGCACCACCAGGCCGGGCACGCGGCCCAGGCCCTCTGACAAGTTGATCTGCAACTGGCCGGCGCGCAGTTCCTCGCCGTCGACCACCTCGACCGAGCCGGGCGCCAGCCAGCGCCGCTGCCACGCACCGTCCCCGCTGACCACCACCGGCGCGAGCGCGCCGGCCGTGTCCTCGCGCTCGGTTGGCGTTTGTGAGAAGGCGATGCCGCTGGCCAGCAGCAGGCTGCCGCTGGCCAGCAGCCGCAGATCAGTTCTTCGGCCGAATGGCATCGGCCGTACCCTGGATGAATGCCTTGATCTTCTGCACATCGTCCGGGCTGAGTTTGCCCGTGAAGTCGGGCATGCCGCGCGCACCGGCCGGGCCGTTGAAGACGAACTTGTCGAGGTTCTCGATGTAGGACGCGTCCATGTAGCCCAGGTTGGGGATGTTGCCGCCGCGGTCCACCCCGGGCACGCCATGGCAGAAGACGCAGTTGCTCACGTACAGCGCGGTACCGGCGGGCACGTGGGCGGGGTCGTACTTGACGCCCGCCACCAGCTTGCCGAGCTGGTACTTCACGAAGGCCGGCGGCTCGGCCTTGCCGCCCACGGCAAAGGTGTAGACCGTGCCCGGGCCCTGGCGGTCGGTGGCGCGCTGGGCCAGGCCGTACACGCCGCCCCAGCCGACCGCGATCGACACGTACTGCTTGCCATCGACCAGGTAGGTCGAGGGTGCGGCGATCACCCCGGTGCCGGTGGGCGTTTCCCACAGCTTCTCGCCACTGGTCGCGTTGTAGGCGATGAACCGCCCGTCGGCCGTGCCCTGGAACACCAGGTTGCCGGCGGTGGTGAGCGTGCCGCCGTTCCAGGGCGAGATCTGCTCCTGCGTCCAGGCGGCCTTCTGCTTCACCGGGTCCCAGGCCACCAGGCGACCGAAGGGTTTGCTGGTGGGCGGTTCCACGTTGGCGAAGGTCGCCAGGTTCCAGCCCATGCCGCTGTGCGGCTCGCCCGGGCGCTCGGCGTTGAACTTCCAGTCCTTGTTGTCCATCAGGGTGATGGGCACCCCCTGCACCGGCATGTAAACCAGGCCGGTGGCGGGGTTGAACGACATGGAGTGCCAGTTGCGCGCGCCGAAGGCGCTGGGGATGATCTCGCGCGGGCGGTCGGCCACGCGGGCCATGGGTGTCTCGATCGGGCGGCCATTCTTGTCGTAGCCGGTGGCCCAGTTCACGTCGACGAAGTTCTTCGCGGAGATGAACTGGCCATTGGTGCGGTCGATGACGAAGAAGAAGCCGTTCTTCGGCGCGTGCAGGATCACCTTGCGTTTCTTGCCGTCCAGCGTGAGGTCGGCCAGGATCATGGGCTGGGTGGACGTGAAGTCCCAGTTGTCACCCGGGGTCTCCTGGTAGTGCCAGACGTACTTGCCGGTGTCGGGGTTGAGCGCGACGATGGAGGCGAGATACAGGTTGTCGCCGCCGGCCGGGCTGCGCTTGCTGCGCGCCCAGGGCGAGCCATTGCCGGTGCCGATGTACATCAGGTTGAGCTCGGGATCGAAGGCCATGGCGTCCCAGGCCGTGCCACCGCCGCCCGCCTCCCACCATTTGCCGGCCGGGTCCCAGGTCTTGGCCGCCTTCTCCATCGACGCGTCCTCGAAGGGCTTGCTGGGGTCGCCCGGCACGGTGAACCAGCGCCACTTCTGATCGCCGGTCTTCGCGTCGTAGGCGGTGATGTAGCCGCGCACGCCGTACTCGGCACCGCCATTGCCGATGATGACCTTGCCCTTGAAGACGCGCGGTGCACCGGTGATGGTGTAGCTGAACTTGCGGTCGATGATGGTGTCCTTCTCCCACACCTTGGCACCGGTGGCCGCGTCCAGCGCAATCAGGCGCCCGTCGTAGGCGGCGACGAACACCATGCCCTCGTGCAGCGCCACGCCGCGGTTGACCACGTCGCAACAGCCCTTGTAGCCGGCCTCGCGCGGCACCTTGGGATCAAAGGTCCAAATCGCCTTGCCGGTGCGCGCGTCCACCGCGTGCACGATGCTCCAGGAGGCGGTGACGTACATGATGCCGTCGACCACCAGCGGTGTGGATTCCACGCCGCGCTTCGATTCCAGGTTGTAGGACCAGACCAGGCCGAGATCTTTCACATTGGCGGTGGTGATCTGGTTCAGTTTCGAGTGGCGCGTCTCGGCGTAGTCCAGGCCGTAGCTGGGCCAGTCGGGCGTCTGCTTCGCGTTGCCCTTCATGAACGCCGCGTTGACCTTGCCGACCGCAGCCTTGATGTGCTGCGGGGAGCCCTTGGCGGGCGACTGCGCGACCGCGGCACCGCAAAGCGCCAGCGCGGTGATCAGACAGGCGGCCGCGCGGCACCTGGCTGAGGCGAGGGGTGTCGGTTTCATGGTGTCTCCTTGTATGACCTGCCCGTTGCAGGACCGTTGTGGGGCAGCCGCGCCAGACGCACGCCGGTACAGCTTCTGCATCTTCTTCCTCCGCGCGCCGCCGTTCACCTTCGGGATTTCCCTGTGCCCGATGTGTTCCAGCGTGGAACACCTGGCCGCCGGTCGGGCGAGGGCATACCCCCATGCCGCTCGCGCCGCGAGGGCCGGATACTGATCGGGAGACGCTTCGCAGGACGAGAACATGCCCCACGCAACCACCGGGCAGGCGAGCACGCCGCGCCAGCTTTTCTTTCAGACCACCGAACAGCGCACCGCGCTGGCACGGCAGCTTTTTTTTGACGAAGGCACACGCCCCTCGGGCCTGGTGGGCGAGGCGGTGATCCAGTCCTGGCTGCGATGCACCACGGCGCAGCGCCGGCCGACCGACACGGTGAGCTTCGAGCAGGTCTCGCGCAGCCGCGCCCACGCCAGCCTGAACCGCAACCGCCAGCTGCTGCAGGCCGGCAACCTCGAACTCAACAACATGGAGGCCGCGCTCGCCGGCACCGACTGCCGCGTGCTGCTCACCGACGCACAGGGCGTGGTGATCCACGCGACGCAGTTGCCGCAGGTCAGCCAGCAGCCGCTGCTGCGGACGGCTTCGCGCGTGGGCGTGAACATCGCCGAAGGCCAGATCGGCACCAACGCGCCGGGCGTCGTGGTGCGCACCGGCGAGGCCTGCACCGTCACCGGCGCCGAGCACTTCTTCCAGTGCCTGCAGTCGGTGCACTGCGCCGCCGCGCCGATCCGCGACATCCATGGGCATCTGGCGGGCGTGCTCGATGTGTCGATCGAAGCCGGGCGCTTTCACTTCGATGCCGCTTCGGTGGTGGGCATGTACGCCACCACGATCGAGAACCGCCTGCTGCAGCTGCAATCGGTCGAACACCTCGTGCTGCATTTCCAGGCCAGCCCCGCCTTGCTCGGCACACCCATGGAGGCGCTCGCCGGCATCGACAGCCATGGCCGGGTGCTCTGGCTCAATGGCGCGGGCCGCCGCCTCACCGGCTGCCGCATGGAGGGCAGCCCCAGCGTGGAAGAGGTGTTCGGGGCGCCGCTGCAGCACCTGCTTGCGCTGCCGCGACGGGACGAAGTGCAGACCCGGCATCTGCCCAACGGCCTTGGCGTGTGGATGAAGGCCACGCTCACCGCCCGCGACGGCACCGACTTCCGGCACGCGGTGGTGATGTCGCCTCCGGCGCAACCGGCCAGCGTGACCGACCTGCTGCGGGCCGATGCGCCTGGGCACGCAGCGGCCCTCACCACGGCGCCCGTGGCCGAGGCCGCGCCCGAAGCCACCCAGGCCACGCTGCTCGATCACAAGCAGCGGCTGATCGAATCCACGATTGCAGCGTGCGGCGGCAACATCGCCAAGGCTGCGCGCGCACTCGGCGTGTCGCGCGGCATGCTGTACCGGCGCCTGCAGAAGACCTGAAACGCCTAGCAGGCTGCTAGGGCTGGCGCAGCCGATCGACCTCGGCGCGCAGGTCGGTGGCCCAGGTGCGGCGGTCGCGGCCATGGTCCGCTTGCGGCTCGCCGTAGTGCACCACCGCGCGCAGGTGTTCGGCGTTGAGCGTGGCCCAGATGGAGCCGATCAGCCAGGTGTCGCCCACGAACACGGGCGCCGGGTGCGGTTCACCGCTATGGCTGTTCAGGAAACACAACCCCACCGGCAACACCGGCGCCCTGGCCGCGATGGCGGCCTGCAACAAATTGGCGTGAAACGGGAGCAGCGCGCTGCCGTCACCCGTGGTGCCTTCGGGAAACACCGACAGGATGTCGCCGCATTCCAGTCGCTCGGCCATGTGGTGCACCATGCGCATGGCGGCACGGCGGTTGCCGCGTTCGATGTAGAGCGTGCCCGCGCCGGTGATGAGCGAGCCCAGCAACGGCCAGTGCCGGGCATCGGACTTGGAGACGAAGCGGCTGGGCCGCGCGGCGTTCATGACGAGGATGTCCAGCCAGGACATGTGGTTGGCCACCTGCAGCAACGGCCCATGCTCGGGCGGCGTGCCCCGCACCACCAGGTCCACGCCCAGGATCACCAGCATGCGCCGCGTCCATTCGCGCACCAGGAACTGGGTCTGGGACGGCGTGAGCCGGCCAAACTCGGTGCGAATGATCCACAGGCCGCGCACGACGTGGGCGATGGCGCGCACGGCGCGCGAGAGCGCGCGCATCAGCTTCACGCGTGGGCGGCCTGTTCGCTGGCGTCCGCCTGGTAGGCCAGTTGCCCGCCCACAAGGGTGGCGCGCACGTACACCGGCAACTCGTGGCCGCCAAAGGGTGTGTGCTTGCCCTGGCTGCGCAGCGCATCGGGCCGCACCGTCCAGCCTGCGCGGGTGTCGAAGATGCAGAGATCGGCCACGCCGCCCACCGCGATGCGCCCGACGCTGGCCTGCAGCGTGCCCAGGCTGGCGCCCAGCACGGCTTGCGGGCCGCTGGTGAGCACGGCGAGCGCCTGCATCAGGCCCAGACCGTCCTGCTGCGCCCAGGTACAGGCCAGGCCCAGCAGCAGTTCGACCGCGGTGGCACCGGGTTCGGCCTCCGCGAAGGGCAGCGTCTTGGCATCGCTGTCCACCGGGTTGTGGTCGGACACCAGCGCGTCGATGGTGCCATCGGCCAGGCCGGCGCGCAGCGCATCGCGGTCGCGCTGCTGGCGCACCGGCGGCTGCAGGCGCAGGCGGCTGTCGTAGAAACCGATGTCCACGTCCGTCAGGTGCAGGTTGTGCACGCTCACGTCGCAGGTCACAGGCAGGCCCTCGGCCTTGGCCTGGCGCACCAGCGCCAGGCCGGCCGCGCTGCTGATGCGGCACAGGTGCACGCGCGCCTTGCCCTGAGCGCCGCGCATGAGTTCGAACAGGGTGTGCAGCGCAATGGTCTCGGCCGCGGCGGGAATACCGGCCAGGCCCAGGCGCGTGGCCAGCGGACCGCTGGCCGCCACACCCTTGCCGAGCCAGAAGTCCTGCGGGCGCAGCCACACCGTGTAGCCGAAAGTGGCCGCGTACTGCAGGGCGCGCTGCAGCACCTGTGCGTTGACGATGGGCACCTCGGCCTGGCCGAAACCGATGCAGCCGGATTCCGTGAGCTCGGCCATCTCGGTCAGCACCTCGCCCTGCAGGCCGCGCGTGAGCGCACCCAGCGGGAACACACGCGCCAGGTGCAGCTTCTCGGCCCGGAACTTGAGCATGTCGACCAGGCCGGGCTCGTCGAGCACTGGATCGGTGTCGGGCGGGCACACCAGCGAGGTGACACCACCGGCCACGGCCGCCGCCATTTCGCTCTCGAGCATGCCCGCGTGTTCCTGCCCGGGTTCGCGCAGGCGCACGGCCAGGTCCACCAGGCCGGGTGCGACCACGCAACCCGTGGCATCGATCATGCGGCTGGCGTGGAAATCGGGCGCCACGTTGCCGATGGCAATGACGCGCCCGGCGGCGATCGCCACATCGGCCATCTCGTCGCGTCCGGTGGCCGGGTCCATCACGCGACCGTTCTGAATGAGTATCTTCATGGTTCAGGCCTCATTGCTGGCGACGATGGACATCACGGCCATGCGCACCGCGATGCCATAGGTCACTTGCGGAAGGATCACGCTCTGCGGGCCATCGACCACGGCCGAGTCGATCTCCACACCCCGGTTGATCGGGCCCGGGTGCATGACGATGGCATCGGGTTTGGCCCAGCGCAGGCGCTCGGGCGTGAGGCCGAAGCTCTTGAAGTACTCCTGGCTCGACGGCAGCAGCGCGCCACTCATGCGTTCGTTCTGCAACCGCAATGTGATGACCACGTCGCAGTCCTTGATGCCCTCTTCCAGCGTATGGCACACACGCACACCCATGTGCGAAAGGTCGCCCGGCACCAGCGTGCGCGGGCCGACCACGCGCACATCTGGACAGCCCAGGGTGGTGAGGGCGTGGATGTCCGAACGCGCCACGCGCGAGTGCAGCACATCGCCCACGATGGCCACCGACAGATTCGTGAAATCCTGCTTGTAGTGCCTGATCGTGTACATGTCGAGCAGCGCCTGCGTGGGATGCGCGTGGCGGCCGTCGCCGGCATTGACCACATGCACGTGTGGCGCCACATGCTGCGCGATCAGGTAGGGCGCACCCGACTCGCTGTGGCGCACGACGAAGATGTCGGCCGCCATGGCGCTCAGGTTGGCGATGGTGTCGAGCAGCGACTCACCCTTGGCGGTGGAGCTGCGCGCGATGTCGAGGTTGATCACGTCGGCGGAGAGGCGCGTGGCCGCGATCTCGAACGTGGTTCGCGTGCGCGTGCTGTTCTCGAAGAACAGGTTGAACACGCTCTTGCCGCGCAGCAGCGGAACCTTCTTGACCTCGCGGCTGCTCACGCTCGTGAAGTTGGCCGCCGTGTCCAGGATCTGCGTGAGGATGTCGCGCGAGAGGCCCTCGGTGGAGAGCAGGTGAATGAGTTCGCCGTTCTTGTTGAGCTGGGGATTGCGTGGCACGGTCAGGCTTCCTTGTTTTCCAGCACGAAGCTCAGGCGGCCGCTGGTTTCGTCGCGCGCGAGCTCCAGCGAACTGCCATCGGGCACCGTCAGGCGCGCGGCACACACGTTGGCCTCGATCGGCAGCTCGCGTCCGCCACGGTCCACGAGCACCGCCAGGCGCACACTGGCCGGTCGGCCGTAGTCGAAGAGTTCGTTGATCACCGCGCGCAGCGTGCGCCCGGTGTGCAGCACGTCGTCGACAAGCAGGACATGCGCGCCATTCACGTCGAAGGGCAGCACGGTCTGCGCACTTGAGGCCAGGCCGCGCTGCGCGAAGTCGTCGCGGTGCATGCTCGACGAGATCACGCCGGCCGGACCGGGCAGCCCCAGGTCGCGCTGCAGGCGCTCGCCCAGCCAGGCACCGCCGGAGGTGATGCCCGCGAGCACCACCGGTTCGGGCGAGGTCGCCAGCAACGTCTGCACCCCGCGCAAGAGTTCGGCATAAAGCGACTCGGCGTCGGGCAATGGATCGGGCGTCAAGGCAGGCTCCTCAAGAACTGTTCCAGGATGATGCAGGCCGATGCGGCATCGGCGTCTTTCGCGCCCAGGCTGTGTGCCTCGGTCGTGCTGTAGCGTTCGTCGACTTCGAACACCGGCAAGCCATGGCGGCCGCGCAGCTGTCGCGCGAACTTCTGGGCACGTACGGTGTTCTCGTGGGCGGCACCGTCCGGGTGGAAAGGCACGCCCACCACCAGAGCATCGGGCTGCCATTCCTTCAGGCGCAATGCGATCTGCGCGAAGCGCGCGTCTCCCTCTGCCACGATGGTGGGTTGTGGTGTGGCGCTGCGGGTAAGCCGGTTTCCCGTGGCCACGCCAGTGCGCTTGAGGCCGTAATCGAATGCGAGAAATGTCTGGCAACTCGCCGGGACATCGGGCGCAGGGACATGTACTGGAATACCTTCGCCCTGCTGGCCGCGGTGCGAGCTTGCTTGGGAGCAGCCCGGCGCGGCGCTCATGCATGCCCCGCGTCGGGCGACAGCATCCAGGGCTGCAGGCCCAGCAGGGCCATGGCGCGCTCGTAGCGCTCGGCCACCGGCGTGTCGAAGATCAGGGCGGGGTCGGCTTCCACCGTGAGCCAGCTGTTCTCGGTGATTTCCGATTCGAGCTGCCCCTGCCCCCAGGACGCATAGCCCAGCGACACAAACACCCGGCGCGGCCCCGCGCCCGAGGCCATCGCCTCCAGAACGTCCTTGGAGGTGGTCATCTCCAGTCCCCCCGGGATCGACAGGGTGGACGCATACACCGATTCACCCTCGCCGGAGACCGCTTCATGCAACACGAAACCGCGTTCGGTCTGCACCGGGCCGCCCTGGAACACGGGAAGCTGCGCCAGATCGTCGCGGCCCATGGGCAGGTCAACTTTTTCAAACAGGCGGGAGAGCTGGATGTCACTGGGCTTGTTGATCACCAACCCCAGGGCGCCACGCTCGCTGTGCTCGCACATGAACACCACGCTGCGGCCGAAAAGCTCGTCGCTGAGGCCGGGCATCGCAATCAGGAAATGATTGGTCAGGTTGATGGAGGCAGAATCAGCGGACATGGCGCGATTTTAAGCCGCCGACTCTGCTGGCCTTCTCCCGGCAGGGGGAAACCCGCCCTGCCCATGAACAGCTACGACAAAGGTCTGATGTGGTTCCGCCGCGACCTGCGCTCGCAGGACAACGCGGCGCTGTACCACGCGCTCAAGGCGTGCCGGCAGGTGTGGTGCGTGTTCGTCTTCGACACCGACATCCTGAATCCACTGCTGGCACGCGGTCTCAAGGCCGACCGACGGGTCGAGTTCATCCGAGAATCCCTGGTGGAGCTTGATGGGCGGCTGCGCGAGCTGGGCCGGGAGCACGGCGTGGACGGCGCGGGCCTGATCGTGCTGCACGCGGCGGCGATGCAGGCGGTTCCCGCGCTGGCGCAGCGCCTGGGCGTGCAAGCGGTGTTCGCCAACCACGACGACGAGCCCGCCGCGGTGGCGCGCGACGCCAAGGTGTTTGGCGACCTGGCGCACGCCGGCATCATGCTGCACAGCCACAAGGACCATGTCATCTTCGAGCGGCGTGAAGTGCTCACGCAGGCCGGTCATGCATTTGGCGTGTTCACGCCTTACAAGAACGCCTGGCTCAAGGCGATCACGCCCTTCCACCTCAAGGGTTACCCCGTGGCGACGTACGCGGCGGCGCTGGCCGCCGTTCCAGCCGCACATGCGCGGCCCGTCCCGGCACTTTCCGACATCGGTTTCGAACGCAGCAATCTCGCGCAACTGCCCGTGCCCCTGGGCGCCCGCGGAGCGCACCAGCTGTTCGATGACTTTGTGGAGCGGATCGACCGCTACGACGAGGCGCGCAACTTCCCCGCCATCAAGGGGCCGAGCTACCTGAGCGTGCACCTGCGTTTCGGCACCATATCGATCCGCCAGATCGCCTCGGTGGCGTACCAGATGCACCTGCAGGGCATCGCCGGCGCGAGCACCTGGCTGTCCGAACTCATCTGGCGCGACTTCTACCACCAGGTGCTGGCCAATTTCCCGCACGTGGTGGACAAGGCGTTCAAGCCCGAATACGACCACATCAAGTTCGAGCACGGCAAACACGCCAAGGCACTGTTCGCTGCGTGGTGCGAGGGCCGCACCGGCTACCCGCTGGTGGATGCGGCGATGACCCAGATCAACCAGACCGGCTACATGCACAACCGCCTGCGCATGGTCGTGGCGAGCTTCCTCGTGAAAGACCTCGGCATCCACTGGCAATGGGGCGAACGCTACTTCGCCGACCACCTGATCGACTTCGATCTCGCAGCCAACAACGGTGGCTGGCAATGGGCAAGCTCCAGCGGCTGCGACGCGCAACCCTGGTTCCGCATCTTCAACCCGGTCACGCAGAGCGAGAAGTTCGACCCGGGTGGCAAATTCATCCGCCGCTACCTGCCCCAGCTTGCCGGCTTGCCCGATGCCGCCATCCACGCGCCCTGGAAGGCCAACGAGATCGAACTCGCGGCCGCCGGCGTGGTGCTGGGGACGAACTACCCGCGTCCGGTCATCGATCACGCCGAGGCGCGCGAGCGCACGTTGCAACGCTACGCGGTGGTGAAGTCCCCGGGCCGCACGCCCGGTTGACGTTCAGGCCTCCGCAGCGGCCTTGGCGTAGTGCCCGATCAGGGCCAGCAACTCGTCTTCCGCGTAGGGCTTGCCGAGGTAGTGGTCCACCCCGAGTTCGCGCGCGTGTTCGCGGTGCTTCTCCGCGATGCGCGAGGTGATCATGATCACGGGCAGATCAGACAGGCGCGCGTCGCTGCGGATGTTGCGCACCAGGTCGAACCCGTCCATGCGCGGCATCTCGATGTCGGAGAGCACCACCGTGGGCCGTTCCGACTGCAGCTTCTCCAGCGCCTGCAAACCGTCCGCGGCGAGCGTGACCCGGTAGCCCTCGCGCTGCAACAGGCGCTGCGTCACGCGGCGCACGGTGATGGAGTCGTCCACCACCAGCACCAGCGGCACGGCGCTCACTTCCAGCGCGTTCTGCGCCATCAATGCGTCACCCGAAGCGGCTTGCGGCGCCTGACTCTGCTGACTGGCCACCCATTCGGGCACCTGCGCTCCGTACACCGTGGCCAGCGCAACCGGGTTGTAGATCAGCGCCACAGCACCCGATGCCAGCACCGACATGCCCGCCAGACCGGGCAGCCGCGAGAGCTGCGACCCGAGGTTCTTGACCACCACTTCCTGGTTGCCCAGCACTTCGTCCACATGCATGGCCACGCGCTGCGCGGCGCTTCGGAAGATCACGACCGGTTGGGTTCGGCCTTGTGCCTCGGTCGACTGGGCCGATGACTGAAGCAGCGCGCCGGCCCAGTAGAACGGCACGTCCTCGCCGGCCACGTTGAGATGGCCAGTGGCATAGGCCTTGGCCAGGTCGTCGTTGCTCAGGCGGCGCACCACTTCGACCAGGTTGGACGGCACGCCCAGCGTGAGCGCGCCGGCGCGCAGCATCACCACCTGCGTGACAGCGGTGGTCAGCGGCAGCACCAGCTTGAAGCTGCTGCCTTGCCCGGCTTTCGTGGCGGTTTCAATCCGGCCACCCAGCGCAACAACGTCATTGCGCACCACGTCCATGCCGATGCCGCGACCAGCGAGTTCCGAGACCTCGCGCGCCGTGCTCAGCCCGGGCTCAAAGACGAGCTGCGCGGCTTCCTCGTCGCTCAGATCGCCGTCGGCTGGAATGAGGCCCTGCGCACGGCCCTTTTCCCGCAGGCGCGCCAGATCCAGGCCGCCACCGTCGTCGGTGAACACCAGCGACACGTCGTTGAGCTCATGGCCAAGCACGATCTCGATCTGGCCCTCTGCGGGCTTGCCCAGTTGCTGGCGCACTTCGGGCGACTCGATTCCGTGCACCACGCTGTTGCGCAACAGGTGCTCGAAGGCGCCCGTCATGCGGTCCAGCACGCCCCGGTCCATTTCGATGTTGCCGGTGATGTCCAGCCGCACCTGCTTGCCGGTTTCCTTGGACGCCTGCCGCACCACGCGATAGAGGCGCTCGGAAATGCCTTCGAATTCCACCATGCGCGTGCGCAGCAGGTCGCGCTGCAGTTCGCGCGTCTGGCGCGCCTGGGCGACCAGACTGTCCTCGGTGGACTCCACGGCGCGCTGCAGGTTGCGCTGCACGGTCGCCACGTCGTTGACCGACTCGGCCATCATGCGCGTGAGTTCCTGCACCCGGGTGAAGCGGTCGAACTCCAGCGGGTCGAAAGACTGGTCGGCGTCGCGCGCCTGAGCCAGGCGCGACTGCATCTGCGTCTCGGCCTGCAACTCGATGTCGCGCAACTGGCCGCGCAGGCGGTCCAGGTTGCCCGTGAGGTCCTTGAGCGAGCCCCGCAGGGTCACAAGTTCGGACTCCATGCGCGCACGCGTGATCATCACCTCGCCGGTCTGGTTGACCAGGCGGTCCAGCAGTTCCGGACGCACACGCACTGCGGCACCCGCGCGCGCCTGCACCGCGGTGGGTGCGGCGGGCAAGGTCAAGCCGGCCAGACCGGGGGCATCGGCCGTGGCCGGCGCCTCGACCGGCGTTACGGGCTGCGCAACCTCCATGGCCGGTACCGGCGCCATCACAACGGGTGCCACTGCCAGTTCGGGAGCGGTCTGCAGGACGTCCTCGATGCGGGCGTCGGCGTTGCGCAACTGATCGAAGCGCGCGCTGATCGCGTCGAACGCGCTCTGCAGGGGTTCGAGGTCGGTGCCTCGCTGCACGTCCGAGCCCAGCCGCTCGGCCGTGGTCTCCATGCGGTGCGCCATTTCACCCAATCGCAAGGCTCCGGCCAGCCGCGCGCTGCCCTTGAGTGTGTGCAGATTGCGCAGCACTTCGGCGCGGGCACTGGCGTTGTCAGGGCGCGCCACCCACTGGCGCAGCGCGCTGCCCAGTTGCGGCATCAACTCCTGCGCTTCCTCCGCGAAGATCGGGAACAGGTCCACGTCGATCGTGTCCAGCACGTCAATGTCGTCGTCGATGTCCTGCACCGGCGTGTGCACGCGGCTGGTATCGGCGTGTGGCGCCATGAAGGCGGTCGTGTGCTCGGGCTGCGCGGGCACTTCGAAACCGGTCAGCGGCAAAACGGGCGCCGCGATTTCGGCCTGCTGCAACCCGGCATCCGGCGGTGAGGGCTCAGTCTCCGTCTCGATTTCGACCGGTGCTGAAACGTCCGGCGCACTGATGTCGCCCTGCACACCCGTACCCTCGGGCAACGGGTCGTGCACCACGCGGTACAGCGCGGTCATCAGTTCGGGGTTGGCTTCCTTGAGGAAGCCGGCGGCGAACTGATGCAGCAGGCGGCGGATGTCCTCGGACGCGTCGACAAACAACTGAGCCTGCGCAGCCGTGGCCGGCTGGCCCGCCTGCTGGTGAAGGCCGACGGATTCCAACGCATGTTCCAACGCACGGGCAATATTCGACAACGACTCGAAACCGACCGTGGCGGAACTGCCTGCGAGCGAGTGCGCCAGCGCCTCGGCCTGCTCCGGCACGGGTTCGTGGCGTTCAAGCGACCATTCCGCGAGCACCGTGCTCAAGCGTCGCGACCATTCATCGGCTTCGTTGAGATAGACGTTGTAGAGCTTGAGCGCGATGCGCAGAGGGCCGATGACACGGGTCTGCTCATCTGGCGTTGCCTCGGAATCGCTTGCGGAAGGGGTCTCCGGGCCGGACGCAGGCACATCGGGCAACGTCTCAGGCACAGGAGCGTCGGCAATGGCCTCCTCGTCTGGCGTGGCAGCGGTGCTCGCCACCGACTCCACCAGTTCGGTGGGTTCCACCGGAGCTGCCGCCTCCACTTCAGAGACAGGCACGGCGCTCGTGGAAAGCGCTTCGAGGCTGCTGAAATCGATGTCAGCCAGCAGTGGCTCGCCAGACAAGGCTTGCATGGAGGAAGGCTCAACAGCCTCCTCCAGCAGTGGGAGCGCATTGGTGTTCACAAAATCGGTGGGCGGTAGCGCCTCCAAGTCGCTGTCCGCCAGCACGTCATCGGCCGAGGTTTGCGGTTCCGGATCGACGGTGGGTTCGATCTGCGCCTGCGCCGGTTCGTCCGCTGGCGGTGACACCTCGGTCAGGGAAGTTGGGCCGGACGGCACCAATGGCAAGTACTGACCCTGGTCGCGCAGCGCCTCTGCGCTGGTGCGGAAGGGTTGCGCGCGCCAGGCGTCGGCGCGGTGTGCGGCAATGTCGTCCACCCAGCGTGCAAGCTCCTGCATCGCTTCGCCCGCCAGTGTCAGCAGTGGCGGGCTCGCGGGTCGCTGTTCGGCCAGCACGGTGTTGAGCAGTTGCTCCATCGACCAAGCCGCCTCGCCAAACTCGTCCAGACCGACCATGCGCGAACTGCCTTTGAGCGTGTGGAACGCGCGCCGCAGCGTCGTGAGATGCTCGAGATCGCTCGGCTGGACCTGCAGGTGCGACACCGCCTCCTGCCCGTTGGCCACGACTTCGCGGGCTTCTTCCAGGAAGATATCGAGCAGGTCGTCTTCGTCCGTGTCCTCGTCGCTCGCAGCCTGTGGCTCCACGCTGCGCCCCGGACCCGATGACTCGGAAAGGCCCACCAGCGCCTGCGCACCGGCTGCGGCATCGTCCTTGACCACGGCCTCGGCGGCCTCGCGCGCGGCGCGCGCCACGCCCGACTGTTCGGCCAGCGAAGCCTGATCAGCCAGGGACCCAAGCTGCTCGCTCAGGTCGACCAGGCTCAGCCCTCCCTGCACACCGTCGACCACGCGTTGCACGCCCTCACTGATGGCCTGCGCCTCGTCGCGCGATGGCTGGTGCGGCGCCGTCGCGCCCACGGTACGACCCATGAGGGGGAGCAACTCGCCCTTCTCCTCATCGAACACAAACAGCTTCTTGGCCAGCGCGGGCTGGTAATTGAGCATGTCCACCAGGAAGCTCATCGCGCTGAGGTTGTTGCCCAACTGCTGGAACGTGCCGGCCTCGCGGGCCATGGCCTCGTCCACCTCGGTGTCGAGGATCTGGTCCACCGTGTTGCGCATGCGCGCAACCGCGCTCACGGCCTGATCCAGACCCAGCACCGACAGCACGCCGCGCATCTGGCCGAGTTGGGACACCGCCACATGCAGGCCGGCTTTTTCCTGCGGGGATCGGAAGAACTGGTCGAGCGACTTTTCCACTTCGCCCAGGGAAACTTTGAGCTCGCCCACCACGCTGCCCATGGTCTGGCGGTCGCTCACGCGGCGATAGAGCTGCTCCATCCATGCATCCAGCGGCCGTGCGGGCTGACCTGCGAGCACACCTTCAAGCCGTTTGGCCAGGGCCAATGTGCGCTCGGTCAGTTCGGGGGCGCTGGGGTCAAAGTCCTCGAAAGCAGCCTCCAGGTACAAGGTGGTGGTGGCGACTTCCATGGCCAGTTCGGGGCGCACCCCACCCGGTTCGTGCACCGCCTGGTCGGCGGCTTTCACCAGCGCCTGCGCCAGCGCCGTGCTGGCCGGGTGCAACTTGAGCAGGGAGTCTCCGATCAGGCTGAACTGATCCGCCACTTGCCGCGCGCGGCTGGCATCGCCACCAGCGTACAGCGACCACACCTCCTTGGCGGCATGGATGCGTTTGCGGGCCTGCGCCAGCACGGCCGGGTCGTAGCGGCCCAGCGTGGCCTGGTGGTAGTCCACCGGTGGCAGACTGCCCAAGCCGAAGGCCGCGCGCACCGCAGCCAGGTGGGGCGTTGTCGCCTCGGACACACTGACAGGTTGTGCGCAGAAAAAGAGCAGATCGTGCAGCAGGGTTTCGGAAATCTGGGGCTTGCCCTGGGCCAGATTGACGAACTGCAGCAGGATGCGGGAGGTGGCGCGCTTGACATACACGTCCGGCGGCAGGAGGCGATGCGCCACCGCCTCGAAGTAACCGGCAGCTATGCGCCAGAAGGTGCGTGCACGCGCTTCGGTCGCTCCTGCCGACAGGCCTGCGCTGAGTTTGGCCAGCTGCGTTGCCGCGGCCACGCTCTGTGTCTTGACCACCAGCAACACGAGCCGGTCGAACAGCGAGCGGATCGCCGCATTGCACTCCAACGGGGACGACCCCACCGGCGCCGCCACTTCCAGACCGCGGTGTTCGAAGGGCCAGAGGTCGGCCGGGTGGACCCGCTCGGCCGCAGCAAGCTCCTGCACATCACGGTACTGGGAGAACAGCGCCACCGGTTGCACCGGCTTGTTGTTCAACACCGATTCGAGGTATTCGACCAGCGCAAAACTGGCGCGCTCGACCTTGCCCGCCGCCTCCTCGGTGCAGGTGTTGGGCCGCTGCACGAAGCGCTGCACCGCCGCCTCCATCGCGCGCAACACCTGTGCGGGCGCACCCAAACCCACCATCTCAAGGGCCCCCACGGCCTGATGCAACTGCTGGCGCGCCAGCCGCAGGGAGCCCGGATCCACCGCCTCAAGATCGTTGTTGCGCGACTGCTCGGTTTCGCGCACGAAGCGCCTGATGGCCTTGTTGGCGCCATCGAGCGACTTGCGCAGTTCTTCAAAGACCCACGCCAGCGGGCCAAGATCGGCGACCGGCGCGTCCGTGTTCAGGCTGTCGGTGTCGGTGGCGGTGTCGAGCATGGTCTTCCAGTGGGTTTGCGCAGACAGACAGGCGCGGACCGGTTGGTTTACGCGATCTTGAATCGCGCCACGGACTGGCGCAGTTCTTCGGCCATCGCGGAGAGTTCACGCACCTGCTGGGCGGTCGAGCGCGTGCCTTCCCCGGTCTGCTCGGTCACGGCAAAGATGTGCTGGATGTTGCCAGCCACTTCGTTGGCCGAGTCGGCTTCGCGGGATGCGGCATTGGAAATCTGTTCAATCAGTTCAGCCAGTCGGCGCGACACCCGATCGATCTCAGACAGCGCAGTACCGGCGTTGTCGGACAGCTTGGCACCCTCGACCACACCCTGCGTGGAACGTTCCATGGCGGCCACGGCGTCCTGCGTGTCGGTCTGAATCGCCTTCACCAGCGCAGAAATCTGGCGTGTGGCATCGGCGGAGCGTTCAGCCAGCCGCTGAACCTCTTCCGCCACCACCGAGAAGCCGCGGCCGGCTTCACCGGCAGAAGCGGCCTGAATGGCGGCGTTGAGCGCCAGCACGTTCGTCTGCTCGGTAATGTCGGAAATCAGTTCCGTGATTTCACCAATCTCCTGCGACGACTCACCCAGCCGCTTGATGCGCTTGGAGGTCTCCTGGATCTGGTCGCGGATGGCGTTCATGCCGCCGATGGCATCCTGCACCGCCTGCAGACCCGACTCGGCGGCTTGCAGCGATGCACGCGCCACTGTCGCCGATTCCTGCGCCTGGCCCGACACCTCGTTGATGCGCTGTGCCATGTCCAGCACCGATTGGCCGGTTTCGCGGATCTCGCGCAGCTGTTCTGTGGAGGCGGCCAACAGTTCGGTGGAGGTGCTCTCCACCGCGGAAGTCGTTTGCGCCACGCGGGTGGCCGTGGCCTGCACGTTGCCCACCAGCGAACGCAGTTCTTCCACCGTGTAGTTCACCGAGTCGGCAATGGCGCCGGTAATGTCTTCCGTCACCGTGGCTTCCTGCGTCAGGTCGCCTTCGGCCACCGTCTGCAGTTCGTTCATCAAGCGCAGAATGGCGGCCTGGTTGGCGTCGTTGACGCGCTTGGCGTCCTGCTCCAGGGATTCGGCGGCAAGCCGCTGCGATTCCGCCGTCAGCTGGCGCTGGCGGCTGTCCTGCAGCTGCACATAGGCAAGGCCGGCCGCGCACAGCAGGGCGAACAAGGCAGAGAACAGCAACGCAAGGAACTCGCCGCCACCCAGGCCCGATCGCGAGGACAGATCGCCCTGCAGCTTTTCCAGACCCAGACGCAATGGCTCGCTGTCGGCAATGATGCCGGCTTGCGCCTCGCGCGCCGAAACCAGGCCTTGCAGGTTGCCCAGAATCGCCCCCGCCTCCACACGCGTGGCTTCGTAGAGCTTGAGCAAGGCGTCCAGGCGTTCGCGCACCTGCGGATCGCGCGCCGCGGCCAGTCGCAGTTCTTCGCTGCCGTTGAGCAGACCCTCGGAGATTTCCTTGAACGTGTTCAAGTCCTTGCCCAGCAGGAACACGGCCTCTGGGCTCACGCCTTCCATGGTCAGGAATTCGTTGGCGGACTTGCCGATGCGCTGGGTCAGCATCACGAGCTGGCCCGACGCAGAGATCTCGGCCGCCGGGGCGTTCTGCTGCAGTTTCAGCGACGAGATGGTTTCTGCAATCTCGAGCAGGTCCGAGGACTGACGGTTGATGGTGCGCAAGGCGTCACCCACCTGGGTCAGGATCTTCTGTTGCGCCAGCACCGCCGACGCATTGCGCTCGGCCTCATCGATCTTGGGCAGCAGCTCGTCGAGCTGGCCAGCGTAGGCCGGACCCAAGGCATTGAGCGACATCTCGGCGTCGCCCTGCTTGAGTCCGCGCAAGGCACGGGCCATCACGTCAGAGCTGTCGCGCACCTCGGGGAAGGCCTCGGGACTGCCGATCAACGCCTGCGACACGCTCTTGGCCAGACGCTGCGACTGCATCAGCGCCTGACCGCTGGCGGCCACCTGCTGCCCGACCCGTTCCGTCTGGCTCAATGCAAAGAAAGTCACCGCGCCGAGCACGACGAGGCCGAAGGCCAGCAACACCGCCAGCGAACGCTGGTGTTGATCCGCGGGACGACGCCCCAGCAGGGGCAGGGACACGAGGCCCGCCTGCGCGGCGCTGTCCTCGTCATCCTCCACCATCGGACTACCACCGTATCCGTCCACCGCGGGGTCGGGCGCCAGCCTGGCCGCAGCGATCTCCGCCACATCCTGGTCGGTGGCGTTGGAAAGGTCGGGTTCGTCGCCGGCTTTTTTCTTGAAGAGACCCTGGAATCGATCAAGCATAGCCATGTAATAACCTTCCAACTGAAAACAGAATGACAAATGGACCCATACGGTCCGCGGGTTCAACCTTCAGGCTGCAATCGCCAGAAACTCGGGCTCTGCCACGAGCGATTGCAAGTCCAGTTCCTGCCAGGTCTGACCCTGCAGGTCCACCAGAGTACGGGTGAAATAGGAAGGCGCGCCGTCAGGGTTGGCCCCGACAGCGGAAAACATGGCCGGGTTGCGCAAGCCCAGCAACCGGTCGATCCAGATCACGGCGTTCACGCCCAGGGCGGCATGCAGGCTGATCAGGCGCGATTCGGATGTCACCCGCTCGGAAGGCAAGGCAGGCGCACCGGTGGCCGTGTCAACCAGCCGTGCAAGATCGATCACGCCATGCAGTCCGCCTCGCAGACTGGCCACGCCGGCATACCAGGGCTTGGTATAGGGCACGCGCTGCAGCGGCGACCAAGGAAAGATCTCGCCCGACTGAACCAGAGGAAGCAGGTAGGGCCGACCATTGGCTTCCACGGCCAGCCAGGTCGCGGTGACGGCTTCGGTCTTGGCGGCCGTCAAGCGCTGAGCCAATCGCTCCTGGAGTTCCTTGAGTGACTGACGTTTGGCCATGCTCGATGCGTTTGAGGTCTCTTGCTGCGATCAGCCCAGCGCCCGGATCTTCGACAGAAGCTCTTCGGCGTCCACCGGCTTGGTGACGTAGTCACGAGCGCCCTGGCGCATGCCCCAGACGCGATCGGTTTCCAGGTTTTTGCTTGTGCACATGACGATGGGAATGCTCGAATACTGAGGGTCCCGCGTGATGGCACGCGTGAGCTGAAACCCATTCTGACCGGGCATCACAACGTCCATCAGGATCAGGTCGGGCTTTTCCTCGCCAAGGCGACGAAAGGCCTCGTCCGCATTCTCAGCGGTGCTCACCGTGTAGCCGTTTTTACTCAGCAGGTCGGACAGGACCATCAGCTCGGTTTTCGAGTCATCGACGACAAGGATTTTCCGGATGGGCATCACACGGCTCCAGTTAGGTTGGCGCCAAACTGCTGCACCGCGTGCAGCAACTGGTCTTTGGTGAAAGGTTTGGTGAGGTAGTCCTGCGAACCCACCATGCGCCCGCGGGCCTTGTCAAACACACCGTCCTTGGACGACAGCATGACCACGGGGATGTTGGCGAAGCGCGCATTGCGCTTGATGATTGCGCAGGTCTGGTACCCGTCCAGACGTGGCATGAGGATGTCGCAGAACACCAGATCAGGCTGATAGTCATTGATCTTGGCCAGCGCATCGAAACCATCGTCGGCCAGCAGGACTTCGTGCCCACCCTGCTTGAGGAAGATCTCGGCACTGCGCCGGATGGTATTGCTGTCGTCGACCACCAGGACTTTGAGGGCAGGCGTTGTGCTCACGGTTCACTAGCTCCAGAGGGTGGGGCAGAACAGGGAATGCGAGCCCCGCGGATACAACAGCAGGGTTCGCAACGAGACCATCAGGTGCACCGTCTCAGCATCAGATCTGCACCATTTCAAAATCTTCCTTGCGCGCGCCGCATTCAGGACACGTCCAGTTCATCGGTACTTCAGCCCAAGGGGTCCCCGCTGCCACACCATGCTCGGGAGCGCCTTCGGCTTCGTCGTAAATCCAGCCGCAAATCAGGCACATCCAAGTCTTGGTTTCGGTCATGGTTATAGGGGGCATTGTCTTAGAATGCAAGCATTGTATCGAGCCATTTGCGCAGCCCTGCACCGCTCCGCAAGCCAGTGACACCGGCTGTCGACCCTGCCGCACACCACGCCCGCACCTTTGCCCCGAACGACCGCGGCGCAACACTTATTCCCCACCTTACGACATGCCCGATACACCCGAACCCTCCGCGCGCAATGCAGTGGAGCGCCCAGGCGAGGCTTCTCTTCCCTGCGTGATGAGTTTCAACGCCAGCGACCCCAGCGGTGCGGGTGGACTGAGCGCGGACATCACCGCCATGTCCAGCGCGTCAACGCATGTGCTGGCCGTCGTGACCGGTGCGTACGTGCGTGACACCTCCGACATCCACGACCACATCGCGTTCGACGAGGAGGCAGTGGCCGACCAGGCCCGCTGCGCGCTCGAGGACATGCCAGTGCAGGCCTTCAAGGTCGGCTTCGTCGGCAGTCCGGAGAACCTCAGCGCCATTGCCGAGATCACCACCGACTACGCCGAAGTGCCGGTGATCACCTACATGCCCGACCTGTCCTGGTGGGACGAGCTCGCCATTGAGACCTACCTCGATGCATGCGCCGAACTGTTGCTGCCCCAGACCACGGTGTTGGTCGGCAACCACAGCACACTGTGCCGCTGGCTGTTGCCGGAATGGGAAGGCGACCGCCCCCCAAGCCCGCGCGAAGTGGCAAAAGCGGCGGCGGTGCACGGTGTGCCCTATACCCTGGTCACCGGTTTCAATGCCGCCGACCAGTTTCTGGAGAGCCACCTGACATCACCCGAAACGGTGCTGGCCACAGCACGCTACGAGCGATTCGAGGCCACCTTCACCGGCGCTGGCGACACGCTGTCGGCCGCGCTGTGCGCGCTGATCGCGGGCGGCAGTGACCTTCAGTCCGCCTGCGCGGAGGCACTGACCTATCTGGACCAGTGTCTGGACGCGGGATTCCAGCCGGGCATGGGGCATGCGGTTCCAGACCGCCTGTTCTGGGCGCACGACGAGGAAGGTGGCGAGGAAGAGCCTGCCGGCGAAGACGCCACCGACAGCCTGCTCGACGCTGATGACTTCCCGCTGGACACCACACGGCATTGAACACCCGACCATGACCACCATCGATCACAACCAGCGACTGTTCGACCGCGCCCGCGCGCTGATTCCCGGTGGCGTCAATTCCCCCGTGCGCGCATTCCGCGCCGTGGGTGGAACGCCACGCTTCGTGCAGCGCGCGCAGGGTGCCCACTTCTGGGACGCCAATGGCCAGCGCTATATCGACTACATCGGCTCGTGGGGGCCGATGATCCTGGGCCACGGCCATCCGGCCGTGGTCGAGGCCGTGCAGCGCGCCGTGCTTGAGGGCTTCTCCTATGGCGCGCCCACGGAGCGCGAGGTGGAACTGGCCGAGGCGATCATCGAACTTGTGCCCAGCATCGACATGGTGCGACTGGTAAGTTCAGGCACCGAGGCCGGCATGAGCGCGATCCGTCTCGCGCGTGGTGCCACGGGGCGCAAGAAGATTGTCAAGTTTGAAGGCTGCTACCACGGTCATGCGGACGCCCTGCTGGTCAAGGCGGGATCCGGGCTGGCCACGTTCGGCAATCCGACCAGCGCCGGGGTGCCACCCGAGGTGGTGCAGCACACGCTGGTTCTCGAATACAACAATGTGGCCCAGCTCGAAGCCGCGTTTGCCGAGCACGGTGCCGAGATCGCCTGCCTGATCATCGAACCGATCGCGGGCAACATGAACTTTGTGCGCGCCAGCGTGCCGTTCATGACGCGTTGCCGCAAGCTGTGCACGCAGCACGGCGCACTGCTCGCCTTCGACGAGGTCATGACCGGTTTTCGCGTCGCGCTCGGCGGCGCGCAGAGCGTCTACGCGCAACTGATTCCCGGCTTCGAACCCGACATGACGGTCCTGGGCAAGGTCATCGGTGGCGGCATGCCGCTGGCGGCGTTTGGCGCCAAGCGCGCGGTCATGGAGCAGCTCGCCCCCCTGGGCGGCGTGTACCAGGCCGGCACCCTGTCCGGCAACCCGGTGGCCACCGCCTGTGGTCTGGCCACGTTGCGCGAGATCCGCAAGCCCGGCTTCTTCGAAGCGCTGTCGGCCACCACGCGTTCGCTGGTCGACGGCCTCAAGGCTGCCGCGGCCGCCCAAGGCGTGGCCCTGTGCGGCGACAGCGAAGGCGGCATGTTCGGCTTCTTCCTGTTCGACGAACTGCCACAGAACTACGCCAAGGTCATGACCACCGACGGCCCGCGCTTCAACACGCTGTTTCATGGCCTGCTGGAGCGCGGCGTGTACATCGCGCCCGCCCTGTACGAAGCCGGCTTCGTGAGCGCGGCGCACACCGCACAGGACATCGAGACGACGGTGGCCGCAGCCCGTGACGTATTCAGGCAACTGGCAGGCTGAAACTGTTTCCATCAAAAAAGGCCGGTGACATCACCGGCCTTTTTTATTGCGTGATTGCGCCGCTCAATGCCTGAAGTGGCGAACGCCGCTGTAGACCATCACCACGCCGCGCTCATTGGCTGCGTCGATGACCTCCTGGTCGCGCATCGAGCCACCCGGCTGGATCACGCAGGTGGCGCCCGCGTCCACCACCACGTCCAGTCCGTCGCGGAACGGGAAAAAAGCGTCGCTGGCCACCGCCGTGCCCTGGAGCGACAGCTTGGCGTGACCTGCCTTGATGCTGGCGATGCGCGCCGAATCCAGCCGGCTCATCTGGCCCGCGCCCACGCCCATGGTCATGCCGTCCTTACAGAAAACGATGGCGTTGGACTTCACGAACTTCGCGACCTTCCAAGCAAACAGCAGGTCATCGATCTGCTGCTCCGTTGGCTGCAACTTGCTCACCACTTTCAGGTCAGCGCGCTGCAACACGTGGTTATCGGCGGTCTGCATGAGCAGGCCCGAGCCCACGCGCTTCACATCCATGAGGTTGAGGCCCTTGTCCCAGGCGGTGGGGCCGCCAGGAGGCAAGTCGATCTGCAACACGCGCACATTGGCCTTGGCCTTGAACACCTCCAGCGCCTCGTCCGTGTAGCCCGGCGCCATCAGCACCTCGACGAACTGCTTGCTGATCGCCTGCGCGCCCGCACCGTCGAGGGTGCGGTTGAGCGCGATGATGCCGCCGAAGGCGCTGGTGGGATCGGTCTGGAAGGCCTTGCTGTAGGCGTCGAGCGCACCCGTGCCCACCGCGACGCCACATGGGTTGGCGTGCTTGACGATCACGCAGGCGGGCGCATCGAAGCTCTTGACGCACTCCCAGGCCGCGTCGGCGTCGGCGATGTTGTTGTAGCTCAGCTCCTTACCCTGCAACTGCTTTGCCGTGACCAGCGAGCCGGGCGCTGGGTACAGGTCGCGGTAGAACGCGGCGCTCTGGTGCGGGTTCTCGCCGTAGCGCAGGTCCTGCAGCTTGACAAAGCGGCCGTTGGACTGCCCGGCGAACAGACCGCGTTGCGGCACACTCGCGCTGGCTTCGAACGCGATGCTCGAGAGGTAGTCACTGATGGCGGCATCGTAGTTGCTGATGCGGTTGAACGCGGCCACCGACAGCGCAAAGCGGGTCTCGTCGCTGAGCCGACCACCAGCCTTGAGCTCATCGATCACCGCCGGATACTGGGCCGCGTCCGTCAACACCGCGACGTCCTTCCAGTTCTTCGCGGCGCTGCGCACCATGGCCGGGCCACCGATATCGATGTTCTCGATGGCGTCCTCCAGCGTGCAGCCAACCCGGGCCACAGTGGCCTCGAACGGGTAGAGGTTGACGACCAGCAGGTCGATGGTGTCGATGCCATGGGCCTTGAGCGCGCTCATGTGCTCGGGCAGGTCGCGGCGCGCCAGCAAACCACCGTGTACTTTGGGGTGCAGGGTCTTGACACGGCCGTCGAGCATTTCGGGGAAACCAGTGACTTCCGCCACCTCGGTCACGGGCAAGCCGTTGTCCGCGAGCAGTTTGGCGGTGCCACCGGTGGAGAGCAGTGTCACGCCGAGGTCGTGCAGTGCCTGGGCAAGTTCGACGATGCCAGTCTTGTCGGAGACGGAAATAAGTGCGCGCATGGGAGGTTGGGCGTTGAACGTTGGCGAAAGGGAAGGTGCGGCGGCATGAGGAAAGGGTTCGCGCTGAACACGCAACGCCGAACGCCCCGCCTCAAAGCAGTTTGTGTTCGAGAAGTTTCTTGCGCAGCGTGTTGCGGTTCAGCCCCAGCCACTGCGCAGCGCGCGACTGGTTGTGCTGCGCCTGTTCCATCACCACTTCGAGCAGCGGCTTCTCGACCGCTTTGACCAGCATGTCGTGCAGGTTGGACGGGTCGGTGCCGTTGAGGTCGCGAAAGAAGTCTTCCATGCTGGCACGCACGCAGTCGTGCAGTTTGTTCTGTTTCATGCGGCCAGTTTCCAGTTGTCGCTTGAGGGGGGGGCGGCGCCGGCGGACCATTCGTCCAGGCTGTCGCTCACGCAGCGCAGTTGCGCCTCCACGGTGTTGAGCGCATTGACGCGCGAGCGGAACAGCGCCGCCGCGCCGGGTGGCAGCGGCAACGACTGGGCGTACCACCCCAGGTGCTTGCGCGCGCTGCGCACGCCGGTGTCCTCGCCATACAGGCTGTAATGGTCGTGCAGGTGGTCAAGCAGCCAGGCCCTGACCTCGCCCAGTGTGGGGGGAGGCAGGTGCTCACCTGTGGCGAGGTAGTGGGCGATCTCGCGAAAGATCCAGGGGCGGCCCTGCGCCGCGCGGCCAATCATGATGGCGTCCGCGCCGGTGGCGCGGAGCACATCGCGCGCTCGCTCAGGACTGTCGATGTCGCCGTTGGCCACCACGGGGATGCGCACACAGCTCTTGATGTGGGCCACGGTGTCATGCTCGGCCAGACCCTTGTAGCCCTGCTCGCGCGTGCGGCCATGCACGGTGAGCATCCGCACGCCCGCGGCTTCGGCGGCCAGCGCCAGCGTGGGCGCGTTGCGCACGCTGGCGCACCAGCCGGTGCGCATCTTGAGCGTGACGGGCACACCCCGCGGCTCGCACGCGGCCACCACAGCCTGCACGATCTCGATGGCGAGCGCCTCGTCCTGCATCAGCGCCGAGCCGGCCCACTTGTTGCAGACCTTCTTGGCCGGGCAGCCCATGTTGATGTCGATGATCTGGGCGCCGCGATCGATGTTGTAGCGCGCGGCGTCGGCCATCATCTGCGCGTCGGTGCCGGCGATCTGCACTGCAATGGGTGCGGCTTCGCCTTCGTGGTTGGCGCGGCGTGAGGTCTTCAGACTGTCGCGCAGGTCGGGGCGCGAGGTGACCATCTCGCTGACCGCATAGCCTGCCCCGAGGCGTTTGCACAACTTGCGGAATGGCCGGTCCGTCACCCCCGCCATGGGCGCGACGAACAGGGCATTGGGCAAGGTGAAAGCCCCGAGTTGCATGGCGGTGGGAGAATCGGTGTCGAGCGGTTGGACTGCCGCGATCCCGGCAAACGCGGGGCGCGAAGGAATGCGATTGTATCTGCCTGTTTTTTCAGCAGACGATATGCAGCCGCGCATCGAGCGCACGTCCAACCACCCCCCTCACCCGCCGGCCGCCGGCACCGCGCCCTTCTCCGCTCATGCCTGACTGGTCGACCCATCTGTTGCAACTGCTGGCCCTGCCCGAGTACGGCCTGAGCACAGTGTTCGTCGTCGCCTTCGTCTCTGCCACGCTATTGCCCATGGGATCGGAGCCGGCGGTATTCGGTCTGATCAAGCTCAACCCCGAACTCTTCTGGCCCGCCATCCTGGTGGCCACGGCAGGCAACACCCTCGGCGGCGCATTGAGCTGGGCCATGGGCCTGGGCACGCACAAGGTGGTGGACCGCGCACGCGGCAGTGCCACTGAGCTGCGCGCGCTGCGCTGGCTGGAGCGCTTCGGCCCCAGGGCCTGCCTGCTGGCCTGGTTGCCGGTGGTGGGTGACCCGCTGTGCGCGGTGGCCGGCTGGATGCGGTTTCCCTTCTGGCCCTGCGTGGCCTACATGGCCCTGGGCAAGTTCGCCCGCTACACCACCATGACGGCAGCGCTGCTGTGGTTCTTCCCCGGCACACTGCATCCATGAACACCACAAGCACCGCTTTGCCCCGCGCCCTCTGGGCGCTGATGGTCGGCAATTTCGTGATCGGCACCGGCGTGATGGTGGTGCCCGGCACGCTAAATGACATCAGCGCCTCGCTGGGCGTATCGATCCCGCAGGCCGGACAGCTCATCACCGCCGCGGCCATCCTCATGGGACTGGGTGCGCCCGTGTTCGCCAGTCTGGTCGCGGGCTGGGACCGCCGCCGTCTGCTCGCGCTCTCGCTGGTCTGGTACGGCGTGCTCACCGCGGCCTGCGCAATCGCGCCGAACTATGCGGCACTGTTGCCGCTGCGCGTGCTGGCCGTGATCGCGCCAGCGGTGTTCACGCCGCAGGCGGCGGCCAGCGTGGGCTTGCTGGTGGACCCGGCGCAGCGCGGGCGCGCCATTACCTTCGTGTTCCTCGGCTGGTCCGTGGCATCGGTGATGGGCATGCCCCTCTCGGCCTGGATCAGCGGCGAACTCGGCTGGCGCTGGGCCTTCGGCCTGGTGGCGGCGATGTCCTTCGCCAGCGGCGCCTGGGTCTGGCGCGAGATGCCCGACGGCATCAAGCCCGCCGCGCTCTCCCGCGAGGCCTGGGGCCGCACCATAGGCTCCGCGACGCTGATGATGGCCGTTGGCGTGACCCTGCTCTCGGCCTTCGGTCAGTTCACGCTGTTCTCGTACTTCGCGCCCTATTTCGCACAGACCCTGGGCGCGGGCGGCGCGGCCCTGTCGCTGATGTTCCTGTGGTTCGGTGTCTTCGGGCTCGCGGGCAACGTGGCCGTGACGCGCTTCATCGACCGCATCGGCACGCCCATGGCGGTGCTCGTCACCCTGGGGGCGATGGCCTTGAGCCTGCTGCTCTGGCCGCTCGGACGCCATGGCTTCTGGGCCCAGGCGCTGGTCATCATCCCGTGGGCGTTGGGCTGCTTCGCCAGCAATTCAGCGCAGCAGGCGCGGCTGGTGCAGCTCTCGCCCGTGCTGGCACCCGCCACCGTGGCCCTCAACACCTCGGCCATGTACGGTGGTCAGGCGCTGGGCGCTGCGCTCGGCGGCGTGATGATCGCGCAGGGCCGCATGCTGGACCTGCACGAGGTGGGCCTGGTGGTGATGCTGGCCGCCATGGCCTTGAGCGTGTGGGCCACGCGGCGTCAGAAGCGCTCGTGCGCGGCCACGTAGCGCCACGATCCAGCCGGCATGCCATCGAGGCCGAGGCGGCCCAGGCGCTGGCGCTTGACGGCGGCGAGCCGCAGGCCGGCGCGCTCGGTCAGGTGCGCCACCTGCCCTGGCCGCGAACCCTTGATCGCCAGCCGCAGGCGCCGCTCGCTCTGCCAGCTCGCGCGCGCCGAGGGCACCGCCCAGCCATCGAAGAACAAGGCCTTGCCCAGCGACTGCAGCACCGCCTCGCGGCGCGCGGCGTCCTCCAGCGCGGGATCGTCCTGCACCTCCACCAGCCACTCGTGCTCCAGCGGAGAAGAGGCATCGTTGATCTTGCGCGCCACGCCTGGATTCTGGGTGAACACCATCAGCCCGCTGGACGCGACCTCCAGCGGCGCCAGTGGCAGCAACTTGTGACGGTGCGCCTTCAGCGGCCGGATGCCGGAGCGGTCGCCCGTGAAGCGCGAGGCCGGTGCGAACCAGCGCGCGGCCAGCTCGTCGGGCAAGGCCGAGGCCTCGGGCAGCGCCTGATCGGCAGGCTTGTGCCAGATCAGCGTCACGGGCAGCAGCGGTTCCAGCCGGGCCTTGGGGTCGAGCGTCACGGCCTGTTCGTCGCTGACGCGGGCCATGGGCTCCTCCACCACAACACCTTCCACGCGCACCCAGCCGCCGGCAATGTAGTTTTCGGCGTCGCTGCGCGAGCACGGCAGCTGGGCCGCCAGGCGTTTGGCCAGGCGCTGGGGTTCGCCCATCAGCTGCTGAACAGGAAGTTCATCACGTCGCCGTCCTTGACGACGTAGTCCTTGCCTTCGGCGCGCATCTTGCCCGCGTCCTTCGCTCCCTGCTCGCCCTTGAAGGCGATGTAGTCGTCGAAGCCAATGGTCTGGGCGCGGATGTAGCCCTTCTCGAAATCGGTGTGGATCACGCCCGCCGCCTGCGGGCCGGTGTCACCGACGTGGATGGTCCAGGCCCGCACTTCCTTCACGCCGGCGGTGAAGTAGGTCTGCAGGCCCAGCAGCTGGTAAGCCGCGCGAATCAGCCGGTTCAGGCCGGGTTCGTCCTGGCCCAGTTCCTTGAGAAATTCGAGCCGGTCGGCGTCGTCCATCTCGGAGAGTTCGGCTTCGATCTTGGCGCAGATCGCGACCACAGGCGCGTTCTGCTTGCTGGCAAACTCGCGCAGGCGGTCCAGGTAGGGGTTGTTCTCGAATCCGTCCTCGGACACGTTGGCCACGAACATCGCGGGCTTGGCCGTGATCAGGAAAAACTGCTTGAGCTGGGCGCGTTCTTCCTTGCTGAAATCGATGGTGCGCACCGGCTGGGTGTCGTTGAGCGCGGTCTGGCACTTCTCCAGGATGGCCAGTTGCTTGATGGACTCCTTGTCGCCCGAGCGCGCGGTCTTGCTCACACGGTGAATGGCCTTCTCCACCGCGGCCAGATCGGCCAGGCATAGCTCGGTCTGGATGACCTCAATGTCGGCGATCGGGTCGACCTTGTTGGCGACATGAATCACATTCGGGTCTTCAAAGCAACGCACCACATTGACGATCGCGTCCGTCTCGCGGATGTGGGCCAGGAACTTGTTGCCCAGGCCTTCGCCCGTGCTCGCGCCCGCCACCAGGCCGGCAATGTCCACGAACTCCACAATGGCCGGCACGATGCGCTCGGGCTTGACGATCTCGGCGAGCTGCTGCAGGCGCGGATCGGGCACTTCCACAACACCGGTGTTGGGCTCGATGGTGCAGAAGGGGTAGTTCTCGGCTGCGATGCCGGCTTTGGTAAGGGCGTTGAAAAGGGTGGACTTGCCGACGTTGGGCAGGCCCACGATGCCGCATTGGAGACTCATGGAATACCTCGAAAAACAGCCGTGCAGTGTATGCGATGCCTGTTTTTTGCTGGTGTTGACGGGGTGGCGCGAATCTTCAAGACCGGGACGTCCTTCGCTGCGAAAGTGCGTTCCCGAACCCACCACGGAGCCTCGCCATGCACATCCTCGTGAACCGCCAGCGGCTGCCCGTCGCCCCCGAATGGCGGGATGAAACCCTGCTCAATGTCCTGCGAGAACACCTGGGCCTGACCGGCACGAAGTTCGGCTGCGGCGCAGGTCAGTGCGGAGCCTGCACCGTGCTGGTCGACGGCCACGCACAACGCAGCTGCCTGCTGCCGGTGAATGCCGTGGGCCAGCAGGCGGTGGAGACCATCGAAGGGCTGGCCGGTGCCGATGGCCATCTGCACCCGGTGCAACAGGCCTGGCTGGACGAGCGGGTGCCGCAGTGCGGCTACTGCCAGGCCGGCCAGATCATGGCCACCGTGGCGCTGCTGCGCCAGGATCCGGCGCCGGGCCCAGCGCGCATCGACGAGGCGCTGGCGGGCAACCTGTGTCGCTGTGGCACGCAGCAGCGCATCCGCGCCGGCGTGCAGCGCGCGGCCACGCTGACGAGGAAGCCGGCATGAAGCGGCGCGCCTTCCTGCAGACCAGCGCCGTGCTGGGTGTGAGCTTCGTCGCCGGGTGCAGCCTGCCCGTGATCCCGAAGCGGCCCGCGGCGCAGTATGAAGACGCGTTGGGCTGGATCCGCCACAGCGAGGGGCGCTGCGAGTTGCTGCTGCCGCGCGTGGAAATGGGCCAGAACATCGCCACCGCGCTCAAGCAGGTGGCCTGCGCCGAGCTCGGCATCGAATGGGAAGCCCTCACCGTGCGCCTGCCGCACACCGGCGAAATGGGTCGTGTGCGGGCCACGGTGGGCAGCGAATCGGTGAGGGATTTCGCCGTGCCGCTGGCCCAGGCCTGCGCCACCTTGCGCGATGCGCTCGCCGCCGGCCACACCCAGGGTGATCGCCAGGCCGAGCCACGGCCCTTGTCCGAACTGCGCGCCTTCCAGCCCGGTGCGCGCCATGTCGGCCGCGCCGCAGCCATCGAGCAGGCGCATGCCATCGTCACCGGCGCACCGCTCTACGTGGCCGACGTGCGCCTGCCGGGCATGCTGTTCGGTCGCGTGCTGCATGCACCCGCTTCGCCCGAGCGGACATCGACCCTCGCGTCGATCAACGAGGACGCGGCGCGGCAGGTGCCGGGCTGGGTCGCGACCGTGCGCGACGAGCGCCTGCGCCTGGGGCAAAGCGAGGGTGTGGGCATCGTGGCGCGCACGCCGGGCGCGCTCGACCGCATCGAGGCCGCGCTCGACGCGCGCTGGCATTCGCAGGGCGGCTTCACCCAGGCCGACATCGACCAGGCCGTGGACGTCGACCGCCACCTGGCGGGCGATGGCTTCAGGTACACGGTGCACGACGACGCCATCGACGCGGCGGAAGACTGGGACGTGGACCTGCGCATCGACGTGCCGCTGGCCGCGCACGCACCGATCCAGCCGCGCGCGGCCGTGGCCGCATTCGACGGCGCGGGCGCGCTGGACCTCTGGGTTGGATCGCAGGACGTGTACTACCAGCGCGACGTGGTCTGCAAGCACCTCGGCCTGGACGAGGCACAGGTGCGCGTGCACGGCCACCGCGTGGGCGGGGCCTTCGGCGGCAAGACCTTGTGCACCGTCGAACTGGAGGCCGCCGTGCTGGCCCGGGCGGTGCGCCAGCCGGTGAAGCTGCAGTGGACCCGCGCGCAAGAGTTTCGCCAGGGCTTTCACCGCCCGCCATCGAGCCACCGCATCCGGGCGCGCCTGCGCGAAGGCCGGCTCGAACAGTGGTGGCACGTGTTCGCCAGCAGCCACATCCTATTCACCAACGCCGGTCTGCCCGCGTGGATGCAGCGCATCACCGACTTCGTCAGCGACGCTGGCGTGGCACGCGGTGCACAACTGCCCTACCGCTGCGGGCACAGGCGCGCCGAATTCGCGCTGCGCCGTCTGCCGGTGTTCACCGGACCCTGGCGCGGCCTGGGCGCAGGGCCGAACGGCCTAGCCATGGAGTCCGCCATCGACGAGTGCGCGCGCCACGTCGGCGCCGACCCGCTGGCCTTTCGCCTGCAGCACGCCGAAGACCCCCGACTGGCGCGCGTGCTGCATGCGGCGGCCGACCGCGCCGGCGCCCGGCCCCACACCATCGCCGCCGGCGTGCGGCGCGGGCGCGGCGTGGCCTGCGGCATCTACAAGCAGACCAGCTATGCCGCCGTGGTGGCCGAGGTCGAGGTGGCGGCCAGCGGCCTGGTGAAGGTGACGCGCCTGGTCTGCGCGCACGACTGCGGCACCGTGATCAACCCCGACCAGGTGCGCGCGCAGTGCGAAGGCAACCTGGTCTGGGGGCTGGGCATGGCGCTGAGCGACCGGCTCGGCGTGGCCCACGCGCGCATCGCCGCCGGCAGTTTTGCCGAAGCACCGATACCATCGCTGGACCGGGTTCCGCCGCTGGAGGTGGTGCTGGTGGAGGACGGCGGCGCGCCCTCGGGTGCGGGCGAAACCGCCATCGTGGCCGCGGCTGCGGCCATCGCCAACGCCGTGCGCGACGCCACCGGTGTGCGCATCCAGCGCTTCCCGATCGATCCCGCTCTGCTCAAGGCACAGCCCGCATGAACGACTTCGCTTCCGCCGCCATGCTCAGGGTCGTGCGCGCCGGCCTGCGCATGCAGGGACTGGCCGACGACGGCCCACCCCCGGCACAGCAGGCCCATGTGCCGCTGGCGGACAAGCGCGCCTGGCTGGAACGGCTGTGGCAGGCGCATGGCGCCGACGTGGTCGTGCGCCTGGGCGAGGCGGTGCATGGCATGGACGAGGAACCGCTGCTCTTGGCCCTGTCGCCGGCGCGCGACCCGGCCGACCTGCTGCAGCGCTGGCAGCGCCTGGAGCGTTTCGTGCATTCGCGCCACCGCATGCGGGTCGGTCAGGCTGAACCCGGCCTTCTGCGCATCCGGCACGTCTCGCTCGACCCCGAGCGGCCGCCGGCACCGGTTGAAGACCTGCTGGTGTTCGGCCTGCTGGTGGCGTTGTGCGAGCGCCTGGACATGCCAGGCGTGCGGGCCCGCCCAGTCGGTATCGAAGGCTGGAGCCGCTTGCAGCGCACCTGGCGCACCCACGCCTGGCCCGACGACGTGTCGAGCTGGGAACTGCGCTGGCAGCCGCAACCCGCGCGCACCCTGGCTGACGCCGGGCACGCCGACGTGGACCGCTGGATCGCGCAGTTGCAGACCCACCTGGCCAGCGACCCGGGACGCGCCTGGACGGTGGATTTGCTGGCGCGGGAGGCCGGGGCTTCCGGGCGCACGCTGCAGCGGCAGCTCGCACACCGCGGACTGAGCTTCACCCAACTGCTTTGCGCCGCGCGGCTCACGGGCGCGGCCCGGCTGCTCATGGCGGGCGCCATGTCCACGGCCGAGGTGGGCTATGTGTGCGGCTTTGCCGACCAGGCCCACTTCACGCGCCAGTTCAAGCGCCACACGGCCATGACACCAGCCCTGTACCGCAGCGAATTCGCGCAGGCGACGGGCCGCTGAGCGCCGGCTCCGCCAGCCCCTTCTTCCATCTTCAGTCGAACTTCCAGTCCGCCGTCACCCGCTGGCCCACGCGCAGCATCTGCCCGTCGCCTTCGAGCACGATGGCGTTCATGCCGAAGGTGATGGCGCCGTTCAGGCGCGGGTCCTGGCGGTAGGCCTGCAGCGCATCGCTCACCTCGGGGCTGGACGCCGCGGTGGACGGATCGATGTTGGGGATCGGGCAGCGCCCGCAGGGCTTGACGGGTTCGATGCGCGCGCCGCTTTCGGTGGCGATGTGCATCGCGCCCACCCGATCCTCGTCGTGCGCTTCCACGCCGTCGAGCACGATGTTGGGCCGGAAGCGCTCCATGCCCACCGGCCCATGGCCTGCCGCCACCAGCCGCTCATTGAGGCCCGCCAGCGAGGCGGTGCTGGTCACCAGCAGGCTGAAGCCGTCGGCGAATTGCGTGGTGGCCTCGCGGCCGCCGGTCCACTTGACGCTGCTCACGCGCCGCACCTCGGGATCGAAGCGCGCCAGGCGCAGGTGCTTGAGGTTTGCCGGTGCGTCCGGCCCGAGAAAATCGCTGAACCACTGCGCCGCGATGTCGCCCATGTCGCAGGCCATCACCTCGTCGTCCCACACCCGCACTTTCAGCGGTCCCTCGGCGGCGTCCAGCGCCAGGTGCAGCGCCAGCATGCCGGGCGCGCGCAGCACCAGCTGCCCCATCCTGAACGCGGGCTGGATCAGTGCCATGCGCGGCAACTCGCGCTGGGTCACGAACTCGCCCTCGGCATCCACCACCATCCAGGCGCGGTCGTACAGCAGGCCGGTGTCGGTCAGCTCGGCCTCGGTCAGCGCGATGCCGGCGCAGGACTTGACCGGATAGACACAGAGCTGGGCGATGGTGGCCTGCACGTCGGCGGAGTCGGTGGGATGGCTTCGGTCTGCGTTCATGGCTTGGCGGTGGTGCGTGGTGCGCCGTCCAGCGGGGCGCCGGGCGCGGCTGTCGGGCAAAGTCGGCAAAGGGGGCGGGGGTATCGCCTGGCGAAGGCCCGGATTGTGCCCTGCTCCTAAAATCGCCGCATGAACGCCCCCCGCCCCCAACCCGCCCCCACCCGGCGCTTTGACGTCGTCATCCGCGGGGCCGGCGTGGTGGGCCAGACCCTGGCGCTGCTGCTGGCGCGCGATCGCCTGCGCGTAGGCCTGGTGGGCGCGCCGCGCGGCGCGGCCCCGGGCATACCCGATGTGCGTGCCTACGCGATCAACAAGGCTTCGCGCGACCTGCTGCGTTCGGTGCGCGCCTGGCCGGAAGGGAGTCCCCAGAGCGACCCGCGCACACCGCCCGTCACACCGGTGAGCGCCATGCAGGTCTGGGGCGACGACGGCGGCGAGCTGCAGTTCTCGGCCGACGAACAGGGCGCGGACGCGCTGACCTGGATCGTCGACGTGCCCGCGCTGGAACAGCGCCTGGCCGAGGCCATCGGTTTCCAGGCCGGCATCGAGTGTCTCGATGAGACGACGCCCGTCACCGCCCCCCTCACCGTGGTCTGCGAGGGCAAGCGCAGCCGCACGCGCGAGGAACTCGGGCTGGAATTCGAGGTGCAGCCCTACCCCCACAAGGCGGTGGCCGCGCGCCTGCGCTGCGAACAGCCGCACGGCGGCATCGCCCGGCAGTGGTTTGCCGACGGCGAGGTGATGGCGCTGCTGCCACTGGGCGGGGAGCAAGGGAACTCCGTGGCGCTGGTGTGGTCAGTTCCCTCTCAGCAGGCCGACACCTGGCTGCAAGCCGACCCCACCACTATCACCCAGGCCGTGCAGGCGCGCTGCGCCCAGGCCCTGGGCCACATGCACATGGAAAGCCCTGCCCAGGCCTGGCCTCTCGAACGCTCGCGCGCAACGCGCTGGATCACCCGCACCGCCCAGGGCGGCGTGGCGCTGGCCGGCGACGCGGCGCATGCCCTGCATCCGCTGGCTGGCCAGGGCCTCAACGTCGGCCTGGCCGACGTGGCCGAGTTGGCGCGCGTGCTGCAGGCGCGCGAGTACTGGCGCGAGCTGGGCGACCTCAAGTTGTTGCGCCGCTACGAGCGCGCGCGCGCCGCCGAGGTCGCTGCCATGGGCTGGGTCACCGACGGGCTCTTCGGCCTGTTCGCCCACACGGACTCGCGCGTGCAGGCCTTGCGCAACTGGGGCCTCAACGGCTTCGACCGCAGCGGACCGCTCAAGCACTGGATCGCACGGCAGGCCATGGGCCAGTCGGCCGCCTGAACGGCGCATGCGCGCACCCACTTTCCCCCGATGACACCGAACGCCACCCGATGGCCCCCACGATGAAACCGATCAAATCCCTCCTGCTCGCGGTGCTCGCCACCCTGTCGCTGACCGCCGCCCTGGCGCAGGACGCGACCATTCGCAAGAACCTGGCCGAGCGCCTGCCCAACCTGCCTCCGATCGACGAGATCAGCAAGACGCCCATGCCCGGTGTGTTCGAGGTGCGCTTCAACCAGACCGAGATCTTCTACACCGACGCCGAAGGCAATTACGTGCTGCAGGGTTCGATGATCGACACCAAGGCGCGCGTGGACCTGACCGAGCAGCGCCTGGACAAACTCACGGCGATTGCCTTCAAGGACCTGCCGCTCAAGGACGCCTTCACCATCGTGCGTGGCAACGGCAAACGCAAGATGGCCGTGTTCGAGGACCCCAACTGCGGCTACTGCAAGCGCTTCGAGCGCGATCTGATGCAGATCGACAACGTGACCGTGCACGTTTTTCTCTACCCCATCCTCAGCGCGGACTCGGGCGAGAAATCGCGCCACATCTGGTGCGCCCAGGACAAGGGCAAGACCTTTCTGGACTGGATGGTGCGCGACGTGACACCGCCCGCGGCCACCTGCGACGCCTCCGCCGTGGCCCGCAACTTTGAATTCGGCAAGAAGGCGCGCATCACCGGCACGCCCACCATCTTCTTTGCCGACGGTTCGCGCGTGCCCGGAGCCATCGGCGCCGACCGCATCGAAAAAATGCTCGCCAGCGCCAAGCCTTGAGCCCGCGGCGAGCCCCTCCCCCCGCCGGCGTGCGCTACACCGTCTCGGTGCTGGACGCGCACGCCCACCTGTTCGAGGTCGCGCTGCAGGTGGCGCAGCCCGCGAAGAACCAGCGCCTGAGCCTGCCGGTGTGGATACCGGGCAGCTATCTCGTGCGCGAGTTCTCGCAGCACCTGCAACAGCTGCGTGCCTGGCAGAACGACCAGCCGGTACCCGTGAAGCAGCTCGACAAGCACCGCTGGCAGGTGCGGGCCGAGGCCGGTGCACCGCTGGAATTGCGCTACCAGATCTACGCATTTGACGCCTCGGTGCGCACCGCCTTCCTGGACGCCTCGCGCGGCTTCTTCAACGCCACCAGCCTGTGCCTGCGGGTGCTGGGCCAGGAGGATGTGGCACATGCGCTGGAGATCGCGCCCGGCACGGCGACCGTGGGCTGGCAGGTCGCCACCGGCCTGACACCGCTGAAGGTGGATGCGGCCGGATTCGGCCACTACCTGGCCGAGAACTACGACGAACTCGCCGACTGCCCAGTGGAGATGGGGCGTTTCTGGAGCGCGCGTTTCACCGCGGGCGGTGTCGAGCACCGCTTCGTCATCAGTGGCGCGGGTGAATGGCTCGATGGCGAACGGCTGATCGAGGACACGCGCAGGATCTGCGAGACACAAATCGCCTTCTGGCACGGCCAGCAACCGCCGCCGTTCTCGCGCTACGTCTTCATGCTGCACGCCAGCGCCGACGGCTACGGCGGCCTGGAGCACCGCAATTCCACCGCGCTGATCTGCCAGCGCGCCGACCTGCCGCGCCCGCCAGCGCCGGGCGAGAAGCCCGCGGCCCTGAAGGCCACCGACGGCTACACGACGCTGCTGGGCCTGATCAGCCACGAGTACTTCCACACCTGGAACGTCAAGCGCCTGCGCCCGGCCGAATTCACGCGCTACGACTACGACCGCGAGAACCACACCGAACTGCTGTGGTTCTTCGAAGGCTTCACCAGCTACTACGACGACCTGATGCTGCGCCGTGCCGGCCTGATCGACGACGCCACCTACCTGCAGCTGGTGGCCAAGGCGATCAACCAGGTGCAGCAGACACCCGGTCGCCTGGTGCAGACTGTGGCCGAGGCCAGTTTCGACGCCTGGGTGAAGTACTACCGCGTGAACGAGAACACGCCCAACGCCACGGTGAGCTACTACACCAAGGGCGCGCTCGTCGCCCTGTGCCTTGACCTGACCCTGCGCGCTGAGGGTCACGGTTCGCTCGATGCGGTGATGCGCGAACTCTGGCAGCGCTGCGAGGGCGGCCCGATGCGCGAGGCCGACCTGCTGCGCGCGCTCAAACGCCTGGGCCAGCGCAGCTACGAAGGCGAGATCGCGGCCTGGGTGCACAGCACCGATGAGCTGCCGCTCTCATCGCTCTTGCAAGGCCTGGGCGCGAAGGTCGCGCACGACAAGGCACCGCTGGCACAGCAACTGGGCGTGCGGGTCAGCGAGACCGGTGGCGCGCTCGTGGTCAAGACCGTGCTGCGGGGTGGTGCCGCAGAGGCCGCAGGCATGGCCGCGGGGGACGAATGGCTGGGCGTGGAGTTCGCCTCATCGGCATCCGATGCGCCGCCCGAGGCATGGCGCATCCACAAGCTCGACGAGATCCCGGCGCTGCGCGCGCGCAGGGTGCAACTCACCGCCCTGCTGTCGCGCGACAAGCGCCTCGTGCGCTGTGTGCTGACCTGGCCCACCGCGTCGCATGCAGTTCGTCTCGGCGTCGAGGACGCGACACGCCTGGCCACCTGGCTGGCGGCCTGACCCGGTCGCAAGAGGTCAGACCTTCGGCAGGCGCGCGGCGAGTTCGTCGTCGAAACGCTGCACCGTGGCCGAATTCTTGAAGTTCTTCAGACCATCGCGGATGCGCGGCAAAGCCGCCTGCAGATCGGACGGCGTCTTGCAGGCCTCGATGCGCATGGCCAATGGCTCGCCCATGGGACCCAACTGATCGTTGATGAAGCGCACCACCAGGCGGCGCGCCTCGCTGAAGGGCAAGGTCGGGACGGGCGCGGGCGCGTGGGCAGCGGGCGGCAGGGAAGTTGCATCGGCGGACACGGAGGCCGTTGGCTGCGGGTCGCTCGCCGCCGACGTCTCACCACCCTCCATGGCGTGCAGCACCGGGTGCCCCGCGGCATCGACCTGGGCGATCCATCCGGCCGCTTGCAACTGTTCCAGCAGTGGCGCGGCCAGCCCGTCGCCCCCCAGCAGCTTGTCCAGTTCGGCCACCGCACGCTTGCCGTCGATCATGATCAGCAGCGAGCGCAGGCGTGGCCCCAGTTCTGGCGGACGGGTGCTCAGGGCATCACGGCCCAGATCCGTCTTGGCAAACAATGTGTTCTTGTCCATGGCATCCCAAACGTTGCAGAAATGTAAGGCCCGTGCTGGCATGTGCCAACCGGGTAGACCCGACGACACCGCCGCATTCTGCGAAAGCTGTCACGTTTGGGTCAATGCCCTCATGACTTTCTCAGGTCGAGCACACGCTTGGCCTTGCCCTGGCTGCGCTCGACGCCGCCCTCGGGCTTGAGCTGGACATCCACGCTGCTGCCGATGAAGACCTTGATGTCGTGTTGCAGCAGGCGCGCCGCGGCGCGCGCTTCCTCGCTATCGGGAGCGAGGCCGGCGCGGGTCTCCACCACCACCGCCAGGTCGTCCATCGGCCCCTTGCGGGAGAGCACGCACTGGTAGTGGGCGCTGAGTTCGGCGCGCTTGAGGATGAGTTCCTCGATCTGCGTGGGGAACACATTGACGCCGCGCACGATCATCATGTCGTCGCTGCGACCCGTGATCTTTTCCATGCGGCGCATGCTGCGCGCCGTGCCGGGCAACAGGCGCGTGAGGTCGCGGGTGCGGTAGCGGATGATGGGCAGCGCTTCCTTGGTCAGGCTGGTGAACACCAGTTCGCCCAGTTCGCCATCGGGCAGCGACTCGCCGGTCTCGGGGTGGATGATCTCGGGAAAGAAGTGGTCCTCCCAGATCGTCGGGCCGTCCTTGGTCTCGATGCATTCGTTGGCCACGCCGGGGCCCATCACCTCGGACAGCCCGTAGATGTCGACCGCGTCGATCCCCATGCGTGCCTCGATCGCCACGCGCATGTCGTTCGTCCACGGTTCAGCACCAAAGATGCCGATGCGCAGGCTGCTCTCGCGCGGGTCCAGACCAAGGCGCTCGAACTCGTCGGCAATCGCCAGCATGTAGCTGGGCGTGACCATGATGATGTCGGGCCGGAAATCCTGCATCAGCTGCACCTGGCGCTCGGTCTGGCCCCCGCCGAAGGGCACCACGGTCAGGCCCAGTTTCTCGGCCCCGTAGTGCGCGCCCAGGCCACCGGTGAACAGGCCATAGCCGTAGCTCACGTGCACCAGGTCGCCGGGGCGCGCGCCACTGGCGCGGATGCTGCGCGCCACCACGCTGGCCCAGGTGTCGATGTCCTTCAGCGTGTAGCCGACCACGGTGGGCTTGCCCGTGGTGCCGCTGCTGGCATGGATGCGCGCGCACTGCTCGCGCGGCACGGCAAACATGCCGAACGGGTAGCTCTCGCGCAGGTCGCTCTTGGTCGTGAACGGAAATTTCGCCAGGTCGGCGAGGCTGCGGCAGTCGTCCGGGTGCACACCGGCGGCATCGAACTTGGCGCGGTACACGGGTGAGTTCGCGTAGGCGTGACGCAGTGTGGCCTGCAGCCGCTTGAGCTGCAGCGCGCGCAACTCATCAAGGCTGGCTTTCTCGATCGGTTCAAGGGAAAAGTGCGTCATGCTTCCTCCGGGAAGACGGTGCCCTGAATGGTGGCGCTCTTGCCGCGGAACAGCGCCACAACCTCGCCGCGCTGGTTGCTCACGCGCATGTCGTAGATGCCGTGGCGTCCGGCCAGCGTCTGCTCGACGCCTTCACAGGTGAGCACGTCGCCCGCGTGCGCGGGGCGCAGGAATTCGATGCTGCAACCGGCAGCCACCGTGTTGCGGTTGTGGCTGTTGCACGCAAATGCAAAGGTGGAATCGGCCAGCGTGAAGATGAAGCCGCCGTGGCAGATCTGGTGGCCGTTGAGGTGCAGCGGGCGCACGGCCATGCGCATGACCGCGCGACCGGGCTCGCAGGCCAGCAACTCCATGCCCATCGTGTCCTTGCTCGCGGTGTCGACCGCGAACATCGTCTCGCCGACCTTTTTGGCCTTGTCCTGCGGACTCATCATGCGCCCTTGAATTGCGCCGGGCGCTTCTCGCGGAACGCCATCACACCTTCGATGTAGTCGTGCGTGCGGCCCAGCGCCGATTGGGTGTCGCGCTCGACATCGAGGTGCTCGTCAAGCGAGCGCGTGCTCGCGTCGCGCAGCAGCGCGCGCGTGGCCACCAGGGCCTTCGTGGGCATCATCGCCAGGCGTTCGGCCAGCGCCAGCGCGGCGCCCACGCAATCGTCCGATACGTCCCAGATCAGCCCCCATTCCCTGGCCTGCGCGGCGGGCAGCTTGTCGCCCGTCATGGCCAGCGCCATGGCGCGCGCCAGCCCCAGGCGTTCGACCAGAAACCAGCTGCCGCCTGCATCGGGCACCAGCCCGATCTTGCTGAACGCCTGGATGAAGCTTGCCCCGGTGGCGGCGATGGCGATGTCGCAGGTCATGGCCAGCGAAGCGCCTGCGCCTGCGGCCACGCCGTTTACCGCTGCGATGGTGGGCATGCGCAGGCCTTGCAGGCGGCGCACGGTGGGATTGAAGGCCTGGTCAATCACCGGACCCGGGTCGGCGCGCTGCACCAGATCCGGCCCGGGTGCGAAGTCGAACTCGGCCAGGTCTGCACCCGCACAGAAACCGCGCCCCGCACCGGTGATGACCAGGGCCCGCACCGACGGGTTGGCCTCGGCCCGGTCCAGCGCGGCCCAGAGCTCGCGGTGCATCTGGCGCGTGAAGCTGTTGAGGGCATCGGGGCGGTTGAGCGTGACCAGGGCCAGGGCCCCGCGCTCTTCGTACAACACAGTGGCTGTGCTCATGGTTGGCTTGTCTCCTGATTTCGATGGATGTCGGGACGCAATTTACCATTAACCAACCAATCGGTCGGCTAATTTTCTCCCCGGGGTGTCCCCGATATAGTGGTGGCCTTTTCATTGATCGCAGTCTGAGGAGACTTCATGACCACCGCCACCCCACCCGAATGCATCCAGGTACGCACCGAAGACCGCGTGGGCATCGTCACGCTCAACCGCCCCAAGCAGCTCAACGCGCTCAACAACCAGTTGATGGACGAACTTGGCGCCGCGCTCAAGGCCTTCGACGCCGACGACGGCATCGGCTGCATGATCGTCACCGGCAGTGAAAAGGCGTTTGCCGCCGGTGCCGACATCGGCGCCATGGCCACCTACAACTTTGCCGACGTCTACAAGGGCGACTACATCACCCGAAACTGGGAAACCATCCGCAGCGTGCGCAAGCCGGTGATCGCGGCCGTCAGCGGCTTTGCCCTGGGCGGCGGCTGCGAGCTGGCCATGATGTGCGACTTCATCATCGCGGCCGACAACGCCAAGTTCGGACAGCCCGAGATCAAGCTCGGCATCATCCCCGGCGCGGGCGGCACACAGCGGCTGCCCCGCGCGGTGGGCAAGGCCAAGACCATGGACATGGTGCTCACCAGCCGCATGATGGACGCGGTGGAGGCCGAACGTGCCGGGCTGGTCAGCCGCGTGGTGCCACTGGACAAGCTGATGGACGAGGCCCTGGGCGCTGCACTGGTCATCTGCGGCCTCTCGCTGCCCAGCGTGATGGCGGCCAAGGAAGCGGTGAACCGCTCGTTCGAAGGCACGCTCTCCGATGGCGTGATGTTCGAGCGCCGCCTGTTCCACGCCCTCTTCGCCACGGCCGACCAGAAGGAAGGCATGGACGCCTTCGTGAACAAGCGCAAGCCGGTGTTCCAGCACGGCTGAGCCCCCTCCAAAAGCTCGCTATAATGCGCGCTTCGCTGGCGATATAGCTCAGTTGGTTAGAGCGCAGCATTCATAATGCTGATGTCGGTGGTTCAAGTCCACCTATCGCCACCAGCAATTCGAAAGGCGGGTTCCGGCAACGGAGCCCGCCTTTTTCATTTCCGCGACGCCCCATGGCATTGAAATCCACCATCTTCAAGGCGAACCTGCAGATCGCCGACATCGACCACGGCTACTACGCCGACCACGCGCTCACCCTGGCCCGCCACCCCAGCGAGACCGACGAGCGCATGATGGTCCGGCTGGTGGCGCTGGCGATCCACGCGCACGAACTGCAGGACACCTGCCGCGGCGACGGCACGCTGGCCTTCGGCGCCGGTCTGTCCGACCCGGAAGATCCCGATGTGTCGCTGACCGACTTCACCGGCCGCAAGCGCCTGTGGATCGAGGTGGGACAGCCCGAGGACAAACCCCTGGCCAAGGCCTGCAGCAAGGCCGACGCGGTGGTGGTCTACGCCTTCGGCAGCGCGGCCGATGTGTGGTGGCGCGGCATCGAGGGCAAGCTCTCCCGGCTCGACCGGCTGCAGGCCTGGCGCCTGCCGACCGAGGTGGCGCCGGCGCTGGCCCAGCTCGCCGAGCGCAGCATGCAGTTGCAGGCCACGGTGCAGGAAGGCGCGCTCACGCTCTCCAGCGAGCGCGGCAGCGTGCACGTCGAGCCGCTGCGCTGGAAATAAGGCCGCCGCACCCAGCCCGCGCCATGCGCTGCCCGGTCTGCGAAGGTTCCGAGGGTCGGCCGTTCCAGGTCGTCGAAGGCCGTGCCTATGGCCGCTGCGGGCGCTGCGAAGCCACCTTCCTCCTGCCCGAACACTGGCCTTCCCCTGAGGCCGAACGCGCCGAGTACGCACTGCACCGCAATGCGGCCGACGACACGGGTTACCGCCGATTCCTGCAGACGGTGGCCGCCCCCCTGCTGCAACGCCTGGCGCCGGGGCAGCAGGGGCTCGACTACGGCTGTGGTCCTGGCCCGGTGCTGGCCTCGATGCTGCGCGAGGCCGGCCACGCGGTCGCGCTCTACGACCCGATCTACCAACCCGACCCCGCCACGCTGGCCGGCACCTACCACTTCATCACCTGCACCGAGGTGGCGGAACACTTCCACCGCCCGGCAGACGAGTTCCGGCGGCTGGATGCGCTGCTCGCGCCCGGCGGCTGGCTCGCGCTGATGACGCGCTTTCAGACCGATGACGCGCGCTTTGCGCAATGGCACTACCGCCGCGATCCGACCCATGTGGTGTTCTACCGCGAGGCCACGCTGCGCTGGCTCGCGCGACACCACGGCTGGCGCTGCGAGGTGCCATGTGCCAATGTGGCACTGATGCAAAAGTCCGTCACCGGCTGAGGGGCCGCTTGCAGTGCCCGTGAGACAATCAGCCGCGTGCGCACACGGGTGCCACGCCCCTTTCCACAGCCTCTGGACACATACCATGAACCGCTGCACGACCCCCACACCCTCCCGAACCCGCAGGACCGCTGCCGCCCTGGCGGCCACGATCGGCCTGGGCTTTTTCAGCGCCGGCACCGCGCACGCGCAAGCGGTGCAACGCAACTTCCCCGACAAGGCCCTGCGCGGCGAGATGGTGGTGGTGCAACCACCGTTGGTGGCGATGGACGACCGGCCCACGCGCCTCTCGCCGGGCGCCCGCATTCTGGACACCAGCAACCGGCTGGTGCGCTCGGCCACGCTGGTCAACCAGGAACTGGTGGTGAACTACACCATGGACCACCGGGGTCAGGTCCATCAGGTCTGGATCCTGACCGAGGCCGAGGCGAAGGAAAAGCGCCCGGGCTACGGCACACAGCGCAACTTCACATTCGAGTCGCAGCAGGCCACCCCGGCCGCCACATCGTCCAACTGAGGGCGGCGGCCCGCGCCGCACCGCCACCCGGGCCAGCACGCCTCCCGCGGCGGGCCGCGCCCATTCCCGACTGGAACACCCATGAGCAGAAAAGTCTTCATCAAAACCTTCGGTTGCCAGATGAACGAGTACGACTCGGACAAGATGGCCGACGTGCTGGGCGCTGCCCAGGGTTACGTGCCCACGCAGGACGTGGAGGAAGCCGATCTGATCCTGTTCAACACCTGCTCGGTGCGCGAGAAGGCGCAGGAGAAGGTGTTCAGCGACCTCGGCCGTGTGCGGCACCTGAAGGAAAAAGGCGTGCTGATCGGCGTGGGCGGCTGCGTGGCCAGCCAGGAAGGCGCCGAGATCATCAAGCGCGCGCCCTACGTGGACGTGGTGTTCGGCCCTCAGACCCTGCACCGCCTGCCCGAGATGCTGAACCAGCGCGCGCTGCAGGCGCTGCCGCAGGTCGACATCAGCTTCCCCGAGATCGAGAAGTTCGACCACCTGCCACCGGCCAGGGTCGATGGTGCCTCGGCCTTCGTCAGCATCATGGAAGGCTGCTCCAAGTACTGCAGCTACTGCGTCGTGCCCTACACGCGCGGCGAAGAAGTGAGCCGCCCGTTCGACGACGTGCTGGTGGAGGTGGCGGGCCTGGCCGACCAGGGCGTGAAGGAAGTGACCTTGCTGGGCCAGAACGTGAATGCCTACCGCGGCGCCATGGGAGAGACCAGCGAGATCGCCGATTTCGCGTTGTTGCTGGAGTACGTGGCCGACATTCCCGGCATCGAGCGCATCCGCTACACCACCAGTCACCCCAATGAATTCACCCCGCGCCTGATCGAGGCCTACGCGAAGATCCCGCAACTCGTGAACCACCTGCACCTGCCGGTGCAGCACGGCAGCGACCGCATTCTCATGGCGATGAAGCGCGGCTACACCGCCATGGAATACAAGAGCACGGTGCGCAAGCTGCGCGCGATCCGCCCCGAGCTGTCCCTGAGCAGCGACTTCATCGTCGGTTTCCCCGGCGAGACCGACGCCGACTTCGACAAGATGATGAAACTCATCCACGACGTCGGCTTCGACGCCAGCTTCAGCTTCATCTTCAGCCCGCGCCCGGGCACGCCCGCGGCCAACCTCGCCGACGACACACCGCACGCGGTAAAGCTCCAGCGCCTGCAGCACCTCCAGGCCGTGGTCGAGGACAACGTGCGCCGCATCAGCGCGTCGCGCGAGGGCACGGTGCAGCGCATCCTGGTGGAAGGCCGCTCGCGCAAGAGCGCCGACGAACTGATGGGCCGCACCGAATGCAACCGCATCGTCAATTTCGATGGAGGCCCGCAGGCCGCGCGCCTCGTGGGGCAGATGATCGATGTGCGCATCACCGAGACCCGGCCCCATTCGCTGCGCGGGGCGGTGCAGGTGCGGGAAGAAGCCGCGTCAGCGTGAAAGTGCCGCGCTTTTCGTTCCAGCAGCTGCTGCTGGTCGCCTTCCTGCTTATCGGCGCGCTGCTGGGCGCGGCCGCGCTGCGCGCCCTGTTTTCACTCGAAACCCTGATGGCGCAAAGCCGCGAGAGCGCCGCGCAGGCCATTGCGCTGTCGACCGCCGCACAATCGCTCTCCGAACGCAGTCTGACGATGGAGCGCGCGGCGCGCCAGTCGCTGGTGCTGCGCGACAGCCAGCTGCGCCGGCGCTTCGACGAAGCCTCGGGCAACGCCCGGGACATCCTGCGCCGCCTCGAGGACAACGAGCTGCCACCCGAGTACGCCACCAACTGGCGCGAGCAACTCGACGCCATCACCGAACTGCTCGACGGCCCACCCGAAACCGCGCTGGACCGCGAGCGCGACGTGGCTCGCGCGTTTCGCGAGATCGACGGCCACAGCGCCTCCATTGCGCAGAAGGTGCAGTCCATCATCGGCGCGCGCAACGACGCGCTGCAGGCGCGCTTCGAGACCAGCCGCCAGCAGCTCACCCAGCAGGTGGTGGGCTCGATCGGCATCGCCGCCCTGCTGGCGCTGGCCTTCGGTATCTGGCTGGCGCGGCCCTTCAAGCGGCTGGAGAAGGCGATCCAGGGACTCGGGGAAAACCGGCTCGACCTGCCCATCGACATACCAGGCCCGAGCGACGTGCGGCGCGTGAGCCAGCAGCTGGAATGGTTGCGGCTGCGCCTGACCGAACTCGACGCCGACAAGGCGCGCTTCCTGCGCCATGTCTCGCACGAGCTCAAGACGCCGCTGGCTTCGCTGCACGAAGGCGTGGCGGTGCTGGGCGACGGCGTGGCCGGCGCGCTCAACCCCAACCAGGCCGAGGTGGTGAACATCCTGCAGCACAACACGCAGTTGCTGCAGCACCAGATCGAGGCGCTGCTGCGCTTCAACGCCGCCGCCTTCGAGGCGCGCCAGCTGCGGCGCGAGCGCACCGACCTGCTGGCCCTGATCGAGGACCAGGTCGACAGCCAGCGCCTGCGCTGGCAGGCCCAGGCGCTGACGGTGCGCGTCGAAGGGGAGCCGGTCACGTTGCCACTGGACCGCGAGAAGATCGCCTCGGCCATTGGCAATCTGCTGTCCAACGCGATCCGTTTCTCGCCGCATGGCGGGCACATCCGGCTGGTGCTGAACAACCTGCCCGGGCGCGTGAGCGTCGACGTCGTGGACCAGGGTCCGGGTGTGGCCGACGTTGACCGCGACCGCATCTTCGAACCGTTCTACCGCGGTGCACGGCAGCCCCAGGACACGGTACGCGGCAGCGGTATCGGCCTGTCCATCGTGCACGAGTACATTCTGGCCCACGGTGGCCGCATCACCCTGCTGCCGCAGCGCCAGGGCGCCCACTTCCGCATCGACCTTCCCCATGTCCACTGACCATTCCCGGCCTCGCCCCGACCGCCGCCTTGCCCGCGCCGGCCATGGCGCCTGCGCGGCCCTGCTGAGCTTCTGGCTCGCCGCATGCGGCACTGCGCCCACCGCCACGGCAGACGAAAGCACGACGCCCGCGGTGGCGCCGGTGCCCCCGGTGCCGCCCCCCGCGGTCACACCGGTGCACCCTCCGCCGGTCGATCCGCCCCAGGTGCTCGACGCGCGCACGCCCCCCGTGCCCGACGTGCTCACCGCCTTGCTCACCTATGCGGAGCGCCTGCGCGCGCTCGGCGCCACCGAACTCGCCGCCGAGATCGTCGTGCAGGGCGACCCGGGCAACGCCCCCTTGCGCCAGATGCAACTCGCGCTGGCGCTGGCGCAGACCCAGGCACCGGCGGACACGGCGCGCGCGCTCGGCCTCGCGCAGCGCGTGGTCGCCCACCCCGGGACGGATAGCGTGCCGCTCAAGCCCCTGGCGCGCCTGCTGGTCAACCGCCTGATGGTCCAGCGGCGGCTCGAGGACACGGCCGATCGCCAGGCCCAGCAACTGCGCGATGCGCAACGCCGCATCGAGCAGCTCAGCGACCGCCTCGAAGCCATGCGCGCGATCGAGCGCAGCCTCACCACCCGCCCGCCGGTCAACCCACCCAACGGCGGCGCACGCCCCTCGCCGCCATGACAGCCACCACGCCGCGCGCGCGCCTGCTGGTCGTCGACGACGACGCCGACATGCTGCGCCTGCTGGCCATGCGGCTGGGTTCGGCGGGCTATCAGGTCACCTCGGTCGGTTCGGCCGAAGCCGCCCTGGCGCAACTCGACATCGAGCGCCCGCAGCTGGTGCTCTCCGACGTGCGCCTGCCCGGGCGCGATGGCCTGGCGCTGTTCGACGAGATCCGCGCGCGCCACCCCTCGCTGCCGGTGATCCTGCTCACCGCGCACGGCACCATCCCCGACGCGGTGGAGGCCACGGCGCGCGGCGTGTTCACCTACCTCACCAAACCCTACGACGCGAAGGAACTGCTCGAGAAGATCGCGCAGGCGCTGGCGCTGAGCGCCCCGACGAGCCAGAGCAGCCATGTTGACGAGGCCTGGCGCGGCGAGATCGTGAGCCGCTCCAACCGCATGGCCGACCTGCTGGCCGAGGCGCGCATGGTGGCGCAGTCCGACGCCAGCGTGCTGCTGCGCGGCGACTCCGGCACGGGCAAGGAGATGCTGGCCCGCGCCATCCACAAGGCCAGCGCGCGCGCGAGACGGCCTTTCATCGCGGTCAACTGCGGTGCAATCCCCGAGGCGCTGCTGGAGTCCGAGCTCTTCGGCCACATGAAGGGCGCCTTCACCGACGCCGTGGCCAACCACAAAGGCTTGTTCCAGGCGGCCGATGGCGGCACGCTGCTGCTGGACGAAATCGGGGACATGCCGCCGGCGCTGCAAGTCAAGCTGCTGCGCGTGTTGCAGGAGCGTGCGGTGCGCCCGCTGGGTTCGAGCCAGTCGATCCCGGTGGACGTGCGCATCGTCTCGGCCACGCACCGCAACCTCGAAGCCGCCATGGCCGAGGGCCAGTTCCGCGAGGACCTGTACTACCGGCTCAACGTCGTCACGCTCACCCTGCCGACGCTGGCCGAGCGGCGCGAGGACATCGCCCTGCTGGCCAACCACTTCCTCGCGAAGCTGGCCGCCAAATACGGCAAGCGCAGCTCGGGCTTTGCACCCGAGGCCCTCAAGGCACTGACCATGGCGGCCTGGCCCGGCAACGTGCGCCAGCTCTACAACGTGGTCGAACAGGTCTGCGCGCTCTCGACCACGCCGCTGGTGTCGCTCGCGCTGGTGCAGCGCGCGCTGCGCACGCCCTCGGTGGAGGTGCTCAGCTTCGCCGATGCCAAGCAGCGCTTCGAGCGCGCCTATCTCGTCGACCTGCTCAAGATGACCGACGGCAACGCCGCCGACGCGGCCCGTCTGGCCCAGCGCAACCGCACCGAGTTCTACCGCCTGCTGCAGAAGCACGCGCTCACGCCGGGCCTGTTCAAGAGCGACGCCGCAACCGGCTCCCCGGACGCTGCGGGCGATGCTGTCGCCGAAGAGTGACAGCGCAACAGCCTTGTTTTTGCTGGGTTTTTTTGCGCACGTCGCACAGCTTGTCGCCATCCGGCGACAAAAACACGGGGCTGAGTCCTTTCGGCAGGCGGTTTGACCCGCAGAACACATCCGGATACGCACAAAAGTGTTGATCCGTATGGTTTTTCTGGCCTTGGCACAGGGTTTGCCCTTATACCGGCATGCCCATTGCGATCCGCCCGTTTTTCACCGCCCGACGCCCGCGCGGCTGGGCCGTGTCCGGTGCCCTGCTGCTCCTGCTGTGCGGGGCGTCGGCCCACGCCCAGCGCCTTGACTGGGACAGCCTGAGCCAGCTCGCGCAAAACCGCGCGCGGCAGCCCTTCGTGGCAAACAGCGACAAGCTGCCCGCCGAACTGGCAAGCATCACCTACGACCAGCTGCGCGACATCCGCTTCAAGACGGCGCAGTCCGTCTGGCGCAACGACAAGCTGCCGTTCGAGGCCCAGTTCTTCCACCTCGGCCTGTACCAGACCGAGCCGGTGCGCATCCACGAACTCCTGCCCGACGGCAGGGTGAACCACCTGCCCTACCGCACAGCCGATTTCGACTACGGCAACAACCGCTTCGACACCAGCGCCTGGGCTGACCTCGGTCATGCGGGCTTTCGCCTGCACTACCCGCTCAACGGCGCCGCCTACAAGGACGAGCTGGTGGTATTCCAGGGCGCGAGCTACTTCCGCGCGCTCGGCGCCGGCCAGGGCTATGGCCTGTCGGCGCGCGGCCTGGCCATCGACACGGTCGGTGGCAACGGCGAGGAGTTCCCGCGTTTCACCGAGTTCTGGCTGCAGCGCCCGGCCGCCGGCGCGACCGAGGTCACCGTGTTCGCCCTGCTCGAATCGCCGCGCGCCACCGGCGCCTACCGTTTCGTGATCCGTCCCGGCCAGCAGACCACCACCACGGTGAATGCGCGCATCTACCTGCGCGCCGGCGCCGGCCCGGTGAACACCCTGGGCATCGCCCCGCTCACCAGCATGTTCCTCTCGGGCGAGAACCAGCCGATGCCGGGCGACTTCCGCCCCGAGGTGCACGACTCCGACGGCCTGATGATGGTCAGCGGCGAGGGCGAGTGGCTGTGGCGCCCGCTGCAGCGCCCCAAGGCCGTCACGGTCAGCTCCTTCACCCTGCGCAACCCGCGCGGCTTCGGCCTGATGCAGCGCGACCGCGCCTTCACCAGCTACGAGGACGTGGAGGCGCGCTACGAGCGCCGCCCGAGCGCCTGGGTCAAACCCCTGGGCGACTGGGGTGCCGGCCGCGTGGAACTGGTGCAACTGCCCGCGCCCGACGAGACGCACGACAACGTCGTTGCCTACTGGGTGCCGGCGCAACTGCCCGCGGCCGGCGAACCGCTGGAGTTGAGCTACGAACTGGCCTGGCAGGGCGACGAGCAACAGCGCCCGCCTTCGAGCTGGGTGACGCAGACGCGCCTCGGCTACGGATTCACCCGGCTCTCAGTGGCCGAGCAGGCGCGCCAGCCGCAGTACGTGATCGATTTCACCGGCCCCGCGCTGCAGGCCCTGCCTGCCGATGCGCCGGTGAAGGCCGTCGTCACCGCCAGCGCCAACGGGCGCGTGCTCGAAACCCTGGCCTACCCCAACCCTGCCACGCGCAGCTGGCGCGTGACCCTGCGCGTCGAGCGCGTGGACGCGGCGCAGCCGGTCGAGCTGCGCGCCTTTCTGCAACACCACAACGACACCGTGAGCGAAACATGGACACATCTGCTGCTACCCGAATGAACCCCACCGCACCAGAGCGCATCCTGGCCACTTCGCAACACCGCGGCGTGCTGCGCGAGGAGCGTCACCCCAATGCCGTGACGGCACCGCCCATCAACCGTGGCTCCATGGTGCCGCGCCCCTGGCGCGGCTTCTGGAACAGCATCGGCACGGCCGTGCTGAGCACCGCGAGTCGGGCCCTGCCGCCGCGCACACCGGCCGCCGCGACCACTGCCGCCACGCCACGCCCCGCCTGGCAGGCCGCGGCCAACCGCCGCAGGGCGGTGTTCGCCCTGCTCACCGTATTGAGCACGGCGTTCGCCACCAGCCTGTTCGCCGACGCCCAGCCCGTGCACGACAACCCCTGGCTGCAGTACGGCCAGCTCGCCCTGTTCGGCCTGCTCTCGGCCTGGGTCGTGACCGGTTTCGTCACCGCCCTGATGGGCTTCTGGGTCTCGCTCTACGGCGACCGCCACACCCTGCGCGCCGCCGACGTGCGCGACCATGCGATGAACCCTGACGCGCGCACGGCGGTCATCATGCCCATCTGCAATGAGGACGTGGCCACCGTGTTCGCCGGCCTGCGCGCCACCTGCGAATCGCTCGCCGCCACCGGCCACGCCGGTCAGTTCGACGTGTTCGTGCTCTCCGACAGCCACGACCCCCAGATCGCCAAAGCCGAGCGCACCGCCTGGGAAGACCTGCGCGCCGCGCTCGCCGCCCAGCCCGAGCTGCCGCAGATCGAGGTGTACTACCGCCTGCGCACGCGCCGCACGCACCGCAAGGCCGGCAACGTGGCCGACTTCTGCCGCCGCTGGGGCAAGGACTACCGCTACATGGTGGTGCTCGACGCCGACAGCGTCATGAGCGGCAGTTGCCTGGTCTCCATGGTCAAGCTGATGGAGGCCCACCCCCAGGCCGGCATCGTGCAGACCGCCACGCAGGCCATCGGCCACGCCACGCTGCACGCGCGCGCGCAGCAGTTCGGCTCGCGCGTGACGGGCCGCCTGTTCACGCTGGGCATGCAGTTCTGGCAACTGGGCGAGTCGCACTACTGGGGCCACAACGCCATCATCCGCGTCGAGCCCTTCATGAAACATTGCGCGCTGGCCCCCATCAAGGGCACGGGCGGCATGTCCGGCGGCATCCTGTCGCACGACTTCGTCGAAGCCGCGCTGATGCGCCGCGCGGGCTACCACGTGTGGCTTGTCTCCGATCTCACCGGCAGCTACGAGCAGCAGCCGCCCGACCTGTTGAGCGAACTGCAGCGCGACCGCCGCTGGTGCCAGGGCAACCTGCAGAACTCGCGCCTCATGGCCGAGCCCGGCATCCACCGCGTGCACCGCGCGATGTTCGCCATCGGCGCCATGTCCTACCTGTCGGCGCCGCTGTGGCTGGCTTTCCTGAGCATCGGCACCGCCCTGTGGACCGCGGGTGGTCCGAGCACCGTCCCCACCTGGCAGGCCGTGCCCGACGAGCTGCGTGCCCTGTGGATGTGGACGCTCACCATGCTGTTCATGCCACGCGTGCTGGGCCTGCTGGCGGTGTTCATGAAGGGCGAGCAGAAGTCCTTCGGCGGCACGGCCGGCCTGCTCGGCAGTTCGGCGGTGGAGACGCTGCTGGCCGTGATGCAGGCACCCATCCGCATGCTGGCGCATTCGCTGTTCGTGCTGGTGGCGATCACCGGTCTGAAGCTGGAGTGGAAGTCGCCCCCGCGCGAAGCCGCCGGCGTGAGCTGGCGCGACGCCGTGGCCCGGCTGGCGCCGATGACGCTGGTGATCGGTCTGCTGGCCCTGGGCGTGGCGGTGATCAACGCGAGCGCGCTGATCTGGCTCGCGCCGGTGGCCCTGCCGCTGCTGCTGGCGGTGCCGCTGACGGTGGCCACCAGCCACGTGGACCTGGGTGCCTGGATGCGTTCGCGCGGCGTGCTGCTGGTGCCCGAGGAGTCGTGGTCACCCGCTGTGCTGCGCCGCGCCTGGCGGCACGCCAGCCGGCTGGGTTTGCCACAGGCCGCTTGATGGGCAGGCTCCCGGCCTCTACCCGCCGGGTGGGCGGGCGGAAGTCACCACTCGCCTGATGCGAGGTCTCAGAGCGCTGCAGCTACGAGCGACGAGACGACCACCACCCCCCAAGCTGGTTCACCACCAGCCCCAAGAGCACCAGCCCCGTGCCCAACCACTGCAGCGGCAGCGGCCATTCGCCAAAGAACATCCACGCGGCCCACAAACCCACCACCGGCACCAGCAGCGAAAACGGTGTGACGCGCCCCGCCGGGTGGCGCTTGAGCAGGCGCGTCCACAGGCTGTAGGCCAGCAGCGTGGCCAGCCAGGCCAGGAACAGCACCGCAAGCACCGCCGGCCAGGTGATGCCGGCGAGCTGATCCTGCAGCGCGCGCGGCCCGTCCATCCACAGCGCCAGCGCCACGAAGGGCAGGATGGGAAACACGCTGCTCCAGACGATGAAGGGGAAAGGCTCGTAGTCGGCCACCCGGCTGGCCAGGCGCGCGACCAGGTTGGAGACGGCCCACATGAAGGCCGCCGAGAGCGTGAGCACAAAGCCCGCCAGGGTCATCTGCCCTGGCCCCTCGCCGTGCGCGGTGGCGATCAGCAGCAAGCCCAGCAGGGCCACCACCAGCCCCAGGCCCTGCGACCAGCGGGCGCGCTCACCCAGCACCGGCACCGCCAGCAGCAGCGTGAAGAAGGCCTGCGTCTGCATCACCACCGACGCCATGCCCGCCGTCATGCCCAGTTGCAAGCCCAGGAACAGAAAACCAAACTGGCCCAGGCCCTGCGCCAGACCATAGCCGGCCACGTAACGCCAGGGCAGGCGCGGGAACCGGACGAACAGCAGGAACGGCAGCGCGGCGGCGGCAAAGCGCAACGCGCCGAGCAGCATCGGGCCGATGCCCTGCAGACCGACCTTCATCACCACGAAATTCAGGCCCCAGATGACCACCACCGCGAGGGCGCGCAGCAGATCGCCGCGCGAAAGAGGCAAGGCGTTCATGCGGACGGCTGCTTCACCGGACGGCCCTGCGCGGTGCGCGCGGCGACGAAGGATTCGAAGGCCTCGGCGCTGGTCTTGCGGGGCGTGTAGCCGAAGCGCTCCTTGAGCGCGGTGTTGAGCAGCACAGGGCGGTAGCGCAGGAAGTCCAGTTGCTCGGGCCCATAGCGGCTCACACCCAGCATCGAGCCCACGCGCAGCGCGGCGCGCAGCAAGCCGGCCGGCAACACGCGCGGCTTCTTGTTCAGACGCTGCGCAATCTCGAACAGCGTGAGCGCGCCATCGCCCGCTAGGTTGTAGCAGCCGGGCACGCCCTGTCCGCCAAGCGCGTGCAGGATGGCGCCGGACACGTCCTCGTCCCACACGAACACGAAAGGGCTGTCGCTGCCGGCGATGGCCAGGATGCGCGGCTTCTCGAACAGCGCGGTGATCTGGTTGTCCACCCGTTCGCCCAGGATGGTGCCGATGCGCAGCACGGTCTGCAGCAGCGCGGGGTGGTTCGCGCGCGCCCTGGCCAGCATCTCCTCGACCAGGCGCTTGTGGTGCGCATAGGCAAACACCTCGTTGCCGCGCAGAGGATGGTCTTCGGTCAGCCAGGCCGGGTTGTCGGCGTGGTAGCCATAGGCCGCGCCGCTGGACGACACCACCAGGTGCTGCACGCTGTGCGCCAGGCAGGCGCGGATGACGTTGCGCGTGCCGCCCACGTCCACGGCGTATTCGAACGCGCGGTTCGACCCCTTGCCCGGCGTGACGATGGAGGCCAGGTGCACCACGGTGTCGATCGCGTGCAGGGCCACGGTGTCGGCCAGCGCCGGCGCGCGCACATCCTGCTGCACGTAGGTCACATTGGGCACGCGGCGCTCGGGTGGCACCTCGCGCACATCGACCGCCACCAGGTGCTGCACGTGCGGCTGGCGCACCAGTGCCTCGACCAGGCCACGCCCCAGAAAACCGTCGGCACCGGTGACCAGCACGCGCCGGGCCATGGGCGCCCGCTCGATCGCGCCCATCATGGGCGCGGGGCGGTCGGCACCGCCGGCACGCCGCCCTGCAAGGGCCTGCGCGACCACCAGCCCGCCAGCAGCAGGCCGGCGATGATGTCCCAGAAGCCCCAGACACCGGCCACCACCGCCATGCCGCCCAGGCCACCGAAGAAGCTGAAGATCAGCACCAGGCCCAGGCCGGCGTTGCGGATGCCGACCTCGATGGAGAGCGCGCGGCGGTCGTAGTCGGGCAGGCCGGCGGCGCGCGCGATGGCGTAGCCCGTGCCGAAGGCCAGCGCGTCGTGGATCACCACCGCCAGCAGCACCAGGCCCACGTAATCCAGGAAGTAGCGCCAGTTGCCGGCGATCGCGCCGACGATAAAGGCGATGAGCGCGAGAAAGCTCAGGATGCGCACGGGCTTCTTGAAGCGCGCCGTCCAGTTCGGGAAACGGTGCGCGCACCACAGCCCCAGCACGAAGGGCGCGCCGATGATGAGCAGGATGTGGCCCACCATTTCGAGCGGGTCCAGCGCAATCGTTTTGAGCAGCGGCGCGGCCGTGGGGTGGATGCCGCCCCAGAAGGCGAAGTTCAGCGGCATGGCGACGATGGCAATCGCGTTGGACACCGCCGTCATCGACACGCTCAGCGCCACGTTGCCGTTGGCGCGGTGGGTGAGGATGTTGCTCACGTTGCCCGGCGGGCAGCAGGCCACCAGGATCATGCCCAGCGCAATGCTCGGGCCGGGCTGCAGCAGCAGCGTGAGCGCGTAGGTGATGGCCGGCAGCGCGATGAACTGCGCGACGATGCCGACCGTGAACGCCAGCGGCATGCGCGCGACGCGGCGGAAGTCGTCGATGCGCGTGTCCAGCGCGATGCCGAACATCAGAAACGCCAGCACGCCGTTGAGCACCGCGAGCGAGGCGGGGTTGAAGTTCAGGCGAATCTCGTCCACGGGCAGCATCGGGTGTCTCCTGTGTGTGGGTGATCAGGCCAGCGCCCCGGCGGCCTGGCGCACCGCCTTGCGGTAAGCGTCCTTGTTCACGTAGTAGGCCATGCGTTCGAGCTGCAGGTACTTGTAGCCGCCCGACAGATCCGGCGGCGGGCCGGCCTTCGCGGCCTTGAGCGCGGCCGCGGCCGCCGAGCCCGCGTCCAGCCCCTTGAAGTAGCGCGCCACCAGCTCGGCCTGCTCGTAGCGGCCCTGCCAGCCGAGGCCGCTGGCCTCGACCATGCCGAGCACGGCCAGGCGGTCGAAACGCGGCGCGAAGATGTTGAGGTAGAGCGACGGCGCCATGCCCTGCCAGTTGAGCAGCGCGTGGTCCAGGAAGGGGTAGTGCAGCTTGTAGCCAGTGGCTGCGAGCACCAGGTCGTAGTCACCCTGGCTGCCGTCCCTGAAGTGCACGGTGTGGCCGTCGAGGCGCGCGATGTCGGCGCGCACGCCCACGTCGCCGTGACCGATGTGGTACAGGATGAGCGAGTTCACCACCGGGTGCGACTCGTACATCTTGTAGGCCGGCCTGGGGAAGCCGAAACGCACCGGGTCGCCGGTGAACCATTTGAGGATGGTGCTGTCGATGCGCTGCTTGAGCCAGGGTGGCAGCGTGATCTTGCCGCCAATGGAATCGGCCGGCTTGCCGAACACGTACTTGGGCACGAAGTAGTAGCCACGCCGCACCGAGATGTCCACGCTGCGCGCCTGGTGCACCGCGTCCACGGCGATGTCGCAACCCGAGTTGCCGGCGCCGACGATCAGCACGCGCTTGTCCCGGAACTGGTCGGCGTGCTTGTAGGCCGAGGTGTGCAGCAGCTCACCCGCGAACTCCCCTTCGAACCGCGGCATGTTGGGTTCGGCCAGTGTGCCGTTGGCCACCACCACACCCTTGTAGTCGGCCGTGGTCTGCTGGCCATTGGCGTCCTCGGTGGTCACGCGCCAGAGCGTGTCGGGCGCGTCGCTGACCGGCGTGACCTTGAGCACGCGCGTGCCGAAGCGGAAATGCGCGCGCAGGCCGAAGTGGTCGGCGAAGGCGCTGAAGTAGTCCAGCAGTTCGCGGTGGCTGGGGTAGTCGGCCACGTGGTCGGGCATGGGGAATTCGCTGAACTCCGTCATGCGCTTGCTGGAGATCAGGTGCGCCGAGGCGTACACCGTGGAGCGCGGGTTGTGGATGTTCCACAGGCCGCCCACGTCGGTGTGGGCCTCGAAGCCCTGGAAGGCGATGCCGTGCTTCTGCAGGCAGCGCGCCCCGGCCAGGCCCGAGGGGCCCGCGCCGATGAGGGCAATCTGTTGTTGTGTCGAAGTGGTCATGGTGCGCGGCGGTGCATCTTCAAGGGACATCGCGGAACCGGCTTCGCCGGGCCGCAGATGTCACCCTCTTGAGGGGGTCGCGCGGAGCGCGGCGGGGGTGTTTCATTTCAAGCCGGGGATGTCGGTGGCGCCCGGTTCGCCGGCGCGGGGCTTGCGTGGCTGGCCGAGCAGGATGCGGTCGTGCAGGCGCGCGGGCAACAGGCCCAGCGCTCGCGAGAGCCAGCCGATGCGCCGGGGCAGCACGATGTGTTCGGTGCCCGCGGCCACGCCCGCGAGCAGGCGCCGCGCGGCCTCCCCGGGCTCAAGCAGGCCGGGCATGGCAAAGCGGTTGCCGGCGGTGAGCGCGGTGCGCAGGTAGCCCGGGCTGACGGTGTGCACGCGCAGCGCGCTCGGGCGCAGCTCGGCGCGCAGGCTCTGCAGGTAGGCGATCAGCCCGGCCTTGCTCGCGCAGTAGGCGCCATTGCCCGGCATGCCGCGCCAGCCGGCCACGCTGGCCACGCCCACCAGCGCGCCGCGCCGGCCGCTCTCGCGCATGGGTGTCAGAAACGGCTGGAAGGTGGTGGCCACGCCGAGCAGGTTGATCTCCAGCATGCGGCGCATCACGGCCAGGTCGCTCGCCTGCGCGGTGTCGAAACCGCCGGCGACGCCGGCGTTGGCGATCACAAGGTCGGGCGCGCCGAAACGGCCCATCCAGTCCGCCGCCATGGCCTGCATGGCCTGGCTGTCGGAGACGTCGGGCTGGTAGATGGCGCAACGGCCCGGCGCGAGCGCGGCGAGTGTCTCCAGCGCCGGGCGATGAAGACCCACCAGCGCCACGCGCGCGCCGCTGTCGATCAGCGCCCGCGCCAGCGCCTGGCCCAGGCCGCCGCAGGCGCCGGTCACCACGGCGTTGTGATAGCTCGGAGTGATCAAACCACCCATCTCCTCGAAGTTGTGCCCGCAATGTAGGCGGCACTAGAATTTGTCTCGAATTAATTTAAAGAATCGTCTCATTTTTCGAGATATGATCACCGAAACCGACAACAGCCCGGGCCTGCGGCTCATGGCCCTGCTGGACCTGCTCACGCGCCAGGAGCGTCCGCTGGCGCTGCCCGAGGTGGTCGATCTGAGCGGCTGGCCCAAGCCCACGGTACACCGCATGCTGGTGCAGCTGGAAGCCGGTGGCTGGCTGCTGCGCGAGCCCGACGGGCGCCGTTTCGCGCTCGCGCCGCGCCTGCTGCGTTTTGCCGAGGCCACGCTGAGCGCGAGCACGCTGCAGGGCGTGCGGCACTCGGTCTTGCGCCAGCTGGTGGCCGAGGTGGGCGAGAGCTGCAACCTGACCGCGATGTCGGGCGCGGAGGTGGTCTACCTCGACCGTGTGGAGTCGGCGTTTCCCCTGCGGCTCGAACTGCGCCCCGGCACGCGCGTGCCGGCGCACTGCTCGGCCAGCGGCAAGCTGTTCCTGGCCTGGATGGGTGCGCGCCAGCGCCGCGCGTTGCTCGACGGCCTCGCGCTCACGCGCTACACCGCACACACGCTGACCGAGCGCGCGGCACTGGACGCCGAGCTGGACGCGATCCGGCGCGACGGTCATGCGGTGGACGCCGAGGAATTCGTCGAAGGGCTGGTGTGCGTGGCGGTGCCGGTGCTGGCACCGGGCAAGCGCACGGTGCGTTGCGCGCTGGCGCTGCAAGCCCCCGCAGCACGCATGACGCTGGCGCAGGCCCGCCTGCAACTGCCGCGCCTGCAGTCGGCGGCGCAGGCGATGGCGCGCACGCTGGGCTGAGCCCCGCGTGCCGGCGCGCTTCAACGGTCGAAGTACAGCGCCAGGGCATTCGCCCCGGTGATGCGTGCGCGCTCGCTGGCGTCGGGGACGACTTCGCTCAGCCAGTCGATGGTGCTCTGGTAGGTCGTGGACTCGGCGCCCACGAAGGGGCAGTCGCTGGCCCACACCAGGTGCTCCAGGCCCGCCTGACGGCACAGTTCACGCGCCTGTTCCGTGGCCTGTGGCCCCAGGCGGTAGGCGCCCGAAAGCTTCACCCAGGTGCGCCCCTTTTCGATGGAACGCACCATGGCCTTGAAGCCTTCGCTGTGGATGCCCTGCACCGGGTCCGGACGGCCGATGTGGTCGATGACGATCTTCACGCCCGAACGCTCGAGCAGCGGCAACACCTGCGGGATGCGTGGCCCGTCGAGGTGCAGGTGCACATGCCAGTTCAATTCGTTGAGCCGGTAGAGGAACTTGCGCCAGGCCCAGCTGTCGAGGTCGGGCAGCGCCTTCATGCTGATGAAGGGCAGGCGCACACCGACGATGCCATCGCGGGCCATCTGCTCCAGCAGGTAGCGATCGGTGCGCTCGGGGTCGAGGATCGCGGTGCCGCGCCAGCGCGGGCGGTGGCGCACGGCGTCGATGATGTAGTCGTTGCAGTCGCCCCAGGGGCTGGCGGCAGCGATCACGCAGAACTGCACGCCGTGCGCGTCCAGGGTGGCCTGCAACTGCTCGGCGCTGAAGCTGTAGTCGGGGCTGTGGCGCGGATCAGGCACCAGGGGCATGCCGCGGTGGAACACGTGCACGTGGGCATCGACCAGGGGCGCCTCGGTCGGGGTATCGGACGTCAATCGGCTTCCTTGAAAAAGAACGGGTGAAAGCGCAGCGGATGTTCAGGACAGCTTGATGTTGGCCCGGGCGATGACCTGTGCCCACTTCGCGGTGTCGCGGCGGAACACCTCGGCCTGCTCGGCGGACGTGCTGGGGCTGGCCTCGGTGCCCAGGTCAAGCAGGCGCTGGCGCACATCGGGCATCTGCATCTCCGCCTGCATGTGGCCATTGAGCAGTTGCACCGCGCTGGCGGGAGAGCCGGCGGTGGCATACAGCGCGTTCCAGCCAGTGACGACGTAGTTGGGCAGACCCGCTTCCACGACCGTGGGGACCTCTGTCAGCCAGGGCGTGCGCGTCGGGCCGGTGGTGGCCACCACGCGCACCTGTCCGCCATCGACCGCGCCCTTGAGCGCGGCATAGGACTCGAAGGCCACGTCGACATCGCCGCGCAGCACGCTGGTGAGCACCTGGGGCGTGCTCTTGTGCGGGATCACGCTGGCGTTGAGACCGGCAACGGACTTGAACAGCTCGGCCGACAGGTTCTGGGTGCTGCCCGGGTTGATGCTGCCCAGCAGCAACGGCCGCTCCCGCCCGGCGGCAAGCAGCTTGGACAGATCGGTCAGCGGTCCGTCCTTGCGCGTGATGAGGATGAGGTCGAACAAGGCCATGCGCGAGATCGGCATGAAGTCAACCTCGGGGTCGTGATCGAGCTTGAACAGCGTCTTGGCGATGGTCGTGCCGTTGGAGAACACGATGAGCGTGTGTCCGTCGCGGGGTGCGGCCAGCGCCGCATTCGCTGCCACCACGCCACCCGCACCCGGGCGGTTCTCGACCACCCAGGGCTGGCCCGTGCGCTCGCTGAGCTTCTGCGCCACCAGGCGCATGGAAATGTCGGCCAGGCCGCCCGGACCGAACGGCACGATCACCTGGACCGGGCGCGAGGGATACGCGGACTGGGCGAGCACGCCGCCCGTGCCGGCGGCCAGGGCCAGCGCGGCGCTGCCCTTGATGAAGTCGCGGCGCTGGGTGGGATGCGACAGGGGAAATGAAAGGGCCGGCGGGCGGCGGTGTGGTGCGGTCATGGCTTGTCTCCTGGGTGTCGGAGAAAGTCTAGGTGGCACCGGATGCGGGAACAAATGAATTGTTCTTGCCCATCCATGCGCCAGATTCATCTGGCGCCGTGCGAGCGGGGTCAGGGAACGGTGATCCGCTCCCGTATCAGGGCCACCGCGCGGTCTTTCAGAAAGGCTTCCTGCTCGCTCAACGCGGCATCGCGGCGCATGATCACCGCCAGCGTGCGCGCCACCAGCGGTGCCTCCAGCGGCACCACCGCCACGCCGGGACCGGGAGCGGCCACGAGCAGGGGCACGACGGTCAGGCCCAGTCCGCCGCGCACCATTTCCACCGCCATCGCGGTGTGCTGGGCTTCCAGGCGCCAGCGCAGCTGCTCGCGCAAGGCACCCAGCGATTCGTCGATCGTGGTGCTGTTGCCCGAGGTCATGCTGATGCGGATCAGCGCCTCGCCGCGCAGGTCGTCCCAGCGCACGCTGGCGTGGCGGGTCAGCGCATGCCCCTCGGGGCAGAGCAGCACGAAGGGCTCTTCGCCGATGCGCTCGATGGCGAGTTCGGGGTGCGTGGTCTGGGCACGGAACACGCTGATGCCGAACGCGGCGGTGCGCGAGTCCACGAGTTCGAGGATTTCATGGATGCTGCTGTCGAACACGCGCACCGGCGTGTCGGGCCAGCGCTCGCGGCATTCGCGCAGCACGTCGATGAACACACCGGATGCGAGCGTGGGCAGGCAGGCCAGCACCAGCCAGTTGTTGGCGTTCTGCCCGTGCTTGCGCACGGTCTCGCAGGAAGCGCCCAGTTCCTGCACCGCGTTGCGCGCGCGCGGCAGCAGTGCCCGGCCCGCATCGGTCAGCGACACCTCGCGCGTGGTGCGCGCGATCAGCCGCACACCGAGCGTCTCCTCCAGCTTGCGCATGCGGTGGCTGACGGCGGTCTGCGACAGGTTGAGCTGGGCCGCCGCGAGCTGGAAGCTGCCGCACTCGACGATGGCGAGAAAGGCCTGGATGCCCAGGAAGTCAATCGGCATGGGTCAATGGTGTGGTCAGGCCCGGATGAAGCGCGTTCATCGGCGGATGCAAACAAATCATTTGTGGGTGAGGAGAGCCGGTGGTGTACTGCGCGCCTCGCGCTGCCCCCCATCCCTGACGGAGACCCACCCCATGTCCTGCTTTTCATCGCGCTCGCGCTGGTTCACGATTATGGTCGCGATCAGCGTCGCGGCACTCACCCTGTCATTGCCCGCGCGCGCGGCCTACCCCGACCAACCGATCCGGCTGGTCGTGCCGTTCCCCGCGGGCGGCACCGTCGACTTCGTGGCCCGCATGGTCGCCACCCAGCTGGGCCAGCAACTGGGGGCAACGGTGGTGGTGGAAAACCTGCCGGGCGCCGGCGGCACCATCGCCGCGGCCCGGGTCGCCAAGGCCCCGGCGGATGGCCACACCCTGCTGTTCGCCACGCCCAACCACACGATCAACCCGGCGCTGACCCCCAACCTGCCGTTTGACACCGAGAAGGACCTCGCCCCGGTCTCGCTGGTGGCCGAAATTCCCGAACTGCTGGTGGCCAACAGCACGCAGCCGTTCAACACCTTCTCGGAATTCGTGGCCTACGCCAGGGCCAACCCGGACAAGCTGAACTACGCCTCCGCCGGCAACGGCACCTTGCCGCACATCACCATGGAACTGCTGCTGCAGCGCGTGGGCGCGCGCGTCACGCACGTGCCGTACCGGGGCGCCGCCCCCGCGATGAACGACCTGCTCGGTGGCGTCGTGGCGGTGAAGATGGACACCATCGCCACCGCCACGCAGCACATCAAGTCCGGCAAGCTCAAGCCGCTGGCCATTGCCAGCCTGCGCCGCTCGCCATTGATGCCCGACGTGCCAACGGTGGCCGAATCGGGCCTCCCCGGCTACCAGGGCATCCTGTGGATGGGCATCCTCGCGCCGGCCGGCACGGAGGCCGCACGCATCACCCGGCTGCACCAGGCGATCACCGCGTTCGCACGGACACCGGCCTTCCAGGACAAGCTCAAGGCCGACGGTGTGGACACCGTGGCCAGCGATCCCGACGCCTTCGCCAGGCTCATCCGCACCGAACTGGGCCAATGGGCCGAGGTCGTTCGCAATTCGCAGATCAAGGCGGACTGATGCCTTCGTCACCCGGCTCACCACCCCTGACCCAACCACCGGACCACCAACCGCGCCGGCCCGCCACGGCCTGCCCGCCAGGGGCCATCGACTGCCATATCCACCTCTTTGGTCCCGCGGCGCAGTACCCGTTCCACCCGGACAGCAAGTACGTGTCGGCAGACGCGACACCGCAGATGCACATGCACCTGCAGGACACGCTGGGCCTGGCCGGAGCGGTGGTGGTCAGCGGCGGTGGCTATGGCCGCGACACCACCCACCTGAGCGCGGTGCTGGCACTGCACCCGGGCCGCTTCAAGGGCGTGGCCCTGCTGCCGGACGATGTGACACGCGCGGACCTCAAGCGCCTGGACGCCCTGGGCGTTCGCGGTGCGCGCTTCGTGAGCCCCGGGCACCGCGGCGCACTGCCCCGGCTGGACGCGCGCATCGCAGGCCTGGTGGCCGACCTGGGCTGGCACGTGCAGTTCTATCCTTGCGGCGACGACCTGCCCACCTTTGCCGGCGCGCTGCGGGCGCTGCCCAACGCCGCCATCGTGCTCGACCATTTCGCTGCGATTCCAGCCTCGGGCGGAGTCGTTCAGCCAGCCTTCCAGTGCCTGCTGGAACTGCTGGACACCGGCCGCTTCTGGGTCAAGCTCTCGGGGCCGATGCGCTGCACGCCCGGCGATTTTCCCTACGCAGACGTCACGCCACTGGCGCGGGCGCTGGTCGCCGCCGCGCCCCACCGGCTGGTCTGGGGCACCGACTGGCCCCACGTGAACATGAACGGGCGTGGCATGCCCAACGACGGCGATCTGTTCGATCTGCTGGCGCAATGGGTGCCGGATGCCGCGGTGCGCGAGCGCATCCTCGTCGACAACCCGCGCGCGCTCTACGGGCCTTTCGGGCCCTGAAGCTTCAGCCCATGCCGGGCAGCTTGGGCATGCCCTTCATGCCGCCCATGCGCTTCATCATCTTCATCATGCCGCCGCCCTTCATCTTCTTCATCATGTCCTGCATCTGTTCGAATTCCTTGAGCAGCCGGTTCACGTCCTGAACCTGCACGCCCGCGCCGGCGGCGATGCGGCGCTTGCGCGTGGCCTTGATGATCTCGGGCTTGCGGCGCTCCTTGAGCGTCATGCTGCAGATGATGCCTTCCTTGCGCTTGATGTCCTTCTCGGCGCGGTTCATGTCGACCTCGCCGGCCTTGGCCGCCATCGCGGCGGGCAGTTTGTCCATCAGGCTGGAGAGCCCGCCCATCTGCTTCATCTGGCGGATCTGCTCGAGGAAGTCGTTGAGGTCGAAACCTTCGCCGCTCTTGACCTTGGCGGCGAGCTTCTGCGCCGCGGCCATGTCGACGCCGGCCGTGACCTGCTCCACCAGCGCCAGGATGTCGCCCATGCCCAGGATGCGTTGTGCATGGCGCTCGGCATCGAACACTTCGAGCCCGTCGATCTTTTCCGACACGCCCGCGAACTTGATCGGCGCACCCGTGATGGCGCGCACCGAGAGCGCTGCGCCACCGCGCGAGTCGCCGTCGGTCTTGGTCAGGATGATGCCGGTCAGGGGCAGCGCGTCCTTGAACGCCTTGGCGGTGTTGACCGCGTCCTGGCCCTGCATGGCGTCGACCACGAACAGCGTCTCCACAGGCTTGAGGACTGCATGCAACTCCTGGATCTCGCGCATCAAGGCTTCATCGATGGCCAGGCGACCGGCGGTGTCGACCAGCAGCACATCGAAATAGTGGCGGCGCGCATGGTCGATGGCCGCGCGCGCGATATCGACCGGCTTCTGATCGGGCGTGCTGGGGAACCACTCGGCGCCGGCCTGTGCGGTCACGGTCTTGAGCTGCTCAATGGCGGCCGGGCGGTACACGTCGCCCGAGACCGTGAGAACCTTCTTCTTGCGCTTCTCGATCAGGTGCTTTGCCAGCTTGGCCGTGGTGGTGGTCTTGCCCGCGCCCTGCAGGCCGGCCATGAGGATGACCGCCGGCGGCTGCGCCGCCAGGTTGATGTCGGCGACGCCGTCGCCCATGGTCGCGGCGAGCTCGCGGTTGACGATGCCCACCAGCGCCTGCCCGGGCGTGAGCGAACCCACCACCTCCTGGCCGAGCGCTTTCTCCTTCACGCGGGCGATGAAGTCGCGCACCACCGGCAGCGCGACGTCGGCCTCCAGCAGCGCCATGCGCACCTCGCGCAGCATGTCGGTGACGTTGCTCTCGGTGATGCGGGCCTGGCCGCGCATTTCCTTGACGATGCGTGAGAGACGGTCTGAAAGGGCTGATGCCATGCTGCGCTCGTGTGGGGGAGGAAGGGGCGGAAAGCCGCCCCGGGCGGGCCGTCGGACGGGCGGTTGGGCCGGCGGACCGGCGGCGTCTGGCCGGGCGGGGCCGTTAAACTGTGTGGATGATTTTAGCTGCGCCCTCCGCACGCTCGCCCGGCGCACCATGCCCCCGATGAGCCTGATGCCCGCACTCGCCTCCCCCCTGCCCGCGGCCGTGCTCTCGGGCTGCGCGGCTTTGACCTATGCGGTGCTGGCCTGGGTCCACCCAAGAATTTCCGTGCCGCAGAGCCGCAGCCTGCTGGGCCTGGCCTGGCTGCTGCACTTGGTGGTGCTGCTGGTCGGCCTGTTCGAACAGCCCGCGCGCTTCGGCTTCGCGCCCGCGCTCTCGGTCACCGCGTGGCTGGTGCTCACCGTGTACCTGGTGGAGAGCCGCCTCTACCCGCAACTGCGCGCGCGCTGGACGCTCGCGGTGCTGGGCACGGTCGCGGTGCTGCTGGCCTGGATCTTCCCGGGCACCCACTACCCGGCGCTTGGCTCGGCCCTGATGCCCCTGCACTGGGCACTGGGCATTGCGTCCTACGGCCTGATCGCCGCGGCCGTGGTGCACGCATGGCTGATGCAGCGCGCGGAGAAGGCCATGCGCCTGGGCAACGCGAGCGAGACGGCCATGCCATTGCTCACGCTGGAGCGACTGACCTTCCGTTTCGTGGCGGCGGGCTTTGTGCTGCTCAGCGCCACCCTGCTGGCGGGCTGGTACTTCTCGGAGACCCTCAACCACCGCTGGGTCTGGGACCACAAGACCACGTTCTCGGTGCTGTCGTGGCTCACCATGGGCGTGCTGCTCTGGGGGCGCTGGCGGCTGGGCTGGCGTGGCAGGGTGGCCGTGCGCATGCTCTACCTGGCCGCAGGCCTGCTGCTGCTGGGCTATGTCGGCTCGCGCTTCGTGCTCGAGGTTCTGCTGCAACGCGGCTGAATCGCCCCGCCATGAAATACCTCCTTGTCCTGGCCGTGGTGATCGTGGCCTTCTATGTGTGGCGCAACAACCGCCTGGGTGACCAGTCGGAGGCCGCGCGAAAGGCCCCACCCCAACCGGGTCGGCCCAAGGTGCCCACCGTCATGGTGGCATGCCGCCAGTGCGGCACGCACCTGCCCGAGAACGAGGCGGTGCAGGGTAGGCAGGGCGTCTACTGCAGCGCCGAGCACCGGCGCCTGCTCGAGGACTGACATGGGCAGGGACGTCAGTTCGCAGTTCGCGCCGTCCTGGTACTCGGCCTTCGAGGGCAGCCACACCCAGGGTCGCGAACAACGCATGCGTGCTTTCGTGCGCTTGTGGCGGGCCTTCATGCGCGCTCGCGTCTTCATTGCCACGGTGCTGCTGGCGATGCAGGTGTTCATGGTGGTCTCCAAGGCCGACAGCACGGGCTGGCTGGTGCTGCTGTGCTCGCTGCACCTGTGCTCCACACTGGTGGTGCTTTACGCTTGGCGTCCCGTTGAACAGGGACGTCTGCTGCAATTGCAATGGCTGGTGACCATCGGCGTGGACGTGGTGGTGTTCGCCGTGCTGCAGACTTTTCAGGCCACCAGCATCAATTACACGGCGCTGTTCGCGCTGCCGGTGCTGCTGGCCTCCATCCTGGGACCGCTCATCCTGGCCCTGGCCACGGCCGCGGGCGTGACGCTCTACCTGCTGGGCGAGGCAGCGCTGAGCGCCACCTTGTTTGGCGACCTGTCGACCGCGCGTTTCCTGCAGGCGGGTTTGACCGGCACCGGCTTTTTTCTGGTCGCCGCACTGGCCAATCAGCTGGCGATCCGGCTGGCGCGCGAGGAGGCCGTGGCTGCCAGCAGCCAGGCTGCCGCGCGCGCGCAGGCGCAGGTGAACGAACTCGTCATCGAGAGCCTCACGGTGGGCGTGCTCGTGGTCGACCCGCACGGCGTGGTGCGCAACGCCAATCCCGCGGCGCAGGCCATGCTGCTCGGTCACTCATCCCCGCAGTCAACCAAGCTGCTGCTCTCGGCGCGGCCCAGTTGGCACCATCTGGCCCATATCGTGAACGAAACCTTCGCGATGGGCGAGGCGCTCGAGATGGAGACCACGATCAACAGCGAGGACGGGCCCAGCCAGCGCCTGCATGCGCGCACCCGCCTGACGGCACGACACGGGCGACGCGCGGGCCTGTGCGTGCTGTTCCTCGAAGATCTGCGCGAGGTCGAGGCACGGGTGCGCACCGAGAAACTGGCCTCGATGGGGCGTATGTCAGCGGCCGTGGCGCACGAGATCAGAAACCCCTTGTCGGCCATCACCCAGGCCAACGCACTGCTCGACGAGGAGGTACAGGCGCCTGCCCAGAAGCGCCTGACGCGCATGATTGAACAGAATGCCCAGCGGCTCTCGCGCATCGTGGACGACATCCTCAACGTGGCGCGCGCCCAGCCCAGCCAGGACCAGGCTTCCGCGCCCGCGCTGCCACTGGACCAGACGGTGCGCCAGATCACACACGAATGGGCACGGCAGAACCGGGCCGAACGCATTCTTGGCGTGCATGTGCACGCACCGGCGCTCCACATCGGCTTCGATCCCGAGCACCTGCGCCGGCTGCTGATCAATCTGCTGGACAACGCGCTGCGCCATGCCAGCGGCAAGCCGTCGTCGATCCGTGTCATCACGCAGCCCAGTGGTGGCGAACACATCCGCCTGTCGGTGTGGAGCGATGGCCAGGCACTCGAAGCCAGCGTCATGCGCCACCTGTTCGAACCCTTCTTCTCGTCTGAAAGCCGCTCCAGCGGCCTGGGTCTCTACATCTGCCGCGAGCTGTGCGAGCGCTACGGCGCGCAGATCGCCTACCGCCGCACCCGGCTGGACCAGCGCGAAGGCAACGAGTTCTATGCCCTGATCCCGTCCAAAGGGCCTGGCGCGAGTTCGAACCGCGAACCCACACAGCAAAGCCTGCCCTACCCCGGCGACTCCGTGGCCACGCGCACCGTGCAGTACGGCGGCCCGATGTCCGGCGACGCGCCGCTGGCCACCCGCTGACCCCCGCGCCCGGACCGATGCCCAGCACACCGAATGCCGCCTCCGTTCTGGTCGTCGACGACGAACCGGATCTGCGCACGCTCTACGAACTCACCCTGCTGCGCGAAGGCCATGCGGTGGTGGCGGCGTCCGACCTCACCCAGGCCCGCGAATGGCTGGCCCAGCAGCGCTTCGACGTGCTGATATCGGACATGCGCCTGCCCGACGGGCTTGGCCTGGAATTGCTACGCGAACTCACCGAAGCCCAGCGCGAGGAGAAGTGCATCGTCATCACCGCCTATGGTTCCGCGGAGAACGCCGTGGAATCGCTCAAGGCGGGCGCTTTCGACTACCTCACAAAACCGGTGGACCTCAAGCAACTGCGCAGCGCGGTGACCGCTGCCCTGCAGAGCCAGCGCGGACCGCTGGCGGCTGGCGCCACCGGCGGCGTGCCGGGCGGCGCTGGCAATGGGGCCGTCGCCGATGCGCCGCGCAAGCCCACCATGGCCGCCAGTGGTGCGGCATCCCTGCGGCGCATCGTCGGCCACTCCCCGAGCATCGTGCAGATCAAGGCACGCATTGAAAAAGTGGCATCGAGCATGGCGCCCGTGCTCATCCTCGGCGAATCCGGCACCGGCAAGGAACTGGTGGCGCGCGCGGTGCACGACTGCAGCCACCGCAGCGCGGGGCCGTTCGTCGCCGTCAATTGCGGCGCCATTCCGGAAAACCTCATCGAGGCCGAATTCTTCGGTGCCCGCAAGGGCGCTTACACAGGGGCCACCGCCGACCGCGAGGGCTATTTCCAGGCGGCACGTGGCGGCACCTTGTTCCTCGACGAAATCGGTGACTTGCCACTGGCGATGCAGGCCAAGCTGTTGCGGGTGATCCAGGAGCGCCGCGTGCGGGCGCTGGGCGGTGTGCAGGAGGAGGCGGTCGACGTGCGGCTGGTCAGCGCCACGCACCGCGACCTCAGCGCTCTGGTGCAAGGCGGCAGCTTCCGGCAGGACCTGTTCTACCGCCTCAACGTGATCGCCCTGCGCACGCCGGCATTGCGCGAACGCCGCGACGACCTGCCAGGACTGGTGCAAGCGCTGCTCGACCGCCTGTGCGCCGAGTCCGGTCAGGAAGTCCCGGATGTCTCGCCACGCGCACTCGCGTGGCTGCAGTCGCGCGAGTTGCCCGGCAACGTGCGCGAACTCGAAAATCTGTTGCAGCGCGCCCTGGCACTGAGCAGTGGCGATGCGCTCGAACCCGAGGATTTCGGCGAAGTCGAAGACGACGATGAAGTCCCCACCCAGCCTGACGAATTGCCCCCGACCGACGGGCCCGCGTCGCCCACCTCGGGGCCGCCCGCGGAAATTCCCGCCGACCTGCAGACCTACCTGGACGAACAGGAACGGCAGGTGCTGCTCAAGGCGCTGCGCGAGTGCGACTTCAACCGCACCGCGGCGGCGGCCCGCCTCGGCCTGAACCTGCGACAGATGCGCTACCGCATCCAGCGCCTGGGCATCTCCATGCCGTCCGACGATGAAGATCCCGCCTGATTCGGCCCCTGAGCAGGCGCTATGGACGGATGGCTGGTTGCGTGGCGCGCGACACTGCCCTTCGCCCAACTTCGGTCCAAGACCCGACGGAACACGCGTCGATCTCATCGTCATCCACTCCATCAGCCTGCCGCCGGGCGTGTATGGCGGCCCGGAAGTGGAGCAGCTCTTCACGAACCGACTGGACTGGAACGCCCACCCCTATTTCGAACGCATCCGCGGCATCGAGGTGTCGGCGCACTTCTTCGTGCGGCGCGATGGCGAGCTGCTGCAATTTGTCGATGTGGACGCGCGCGCATGGCACGCTGGCGCGTCCTGCTGGCGTGGCCGCGACAACTGCAACGACCACTCCATCGGCATCGAGCTCGAAGGCCTTGAAGGCGGGCACTTCGAGGACAAGCAGTACGCGACGCTGACCCGCCTGTGCCGGCAACTTGCGCAGCGCCATCCCATCGCGCATGTGGCGGGTCACGAGCACATCGCACCTGGCCGAAAGCAGGACCCGGGCCCGGGTTTTGACTGGCGCCGTCTGCGAGATGACCTGGGCTGGGCGGATGCCTGTTTCCCCCATGACACACTGCGCCACGACGCGCCGTCCAGCGGGCTCTGAACCGCGCCAGAACGACGCAGGGTCCGCGGACCTTGCAACGACGCGCCCGCCGGTGGCAAAACGGGCCACAGTGCGCACGTGCACTGCAGTCCCGCATGCAAACGCAGACGGAGCGCCCACTCACCGGCATCCGGCCTCCGCCGCGAGGTTGCTCAGTCACCGCGCTTTTCCTGCCTCGTGAAATGTGCGCGGCACAACCGGGCTGAAGTTTTCTGGAAAACGCTACCTGTAGTGGCTTGAATGGGGCTTGCACACCAGATATAGTGTGCTCCGTGAGTTTCGGAAATCCCCCTGCCCTGCGTCGATCCACCCGGCCCCTTGCCAGGCAGGTAAACCTGTTGACGCCCTGCGGCCTGCGCTGATACCGACACCCCCGTCCCCCGCACTGCCACCGGACAACGCGCACCCGATGCAGTGACCACACAACAAATGAAAGAGGAACCATGCTGACCGCTTCCCCCATCACCCCTTCATCCACCGCTTCGCTGAAGTCCCCCTCCGGCTCCCCGGTGGCGGTTCCGCTGGCCGCGAGCAGCTCGGTTTTTTCGCACTACCAGATCATCCGCCGCAACGGTGCCGTGGTGCCGTTCGAGCCCGGCAAAATTGCCGTGGCCCTGATGAAAGCCTTCCTGGCCGTGCACGGCACCCAGGGCGCGGCTTCGGCCAGCGTGCGAGAAACCGTCGATACGTTGACCCAGAACGTCGCCCGCGCGCTGATGCGTTCGCGCCCGGGTGGTGGCACCTTCCATATTGAAGACGTGCAGGACCAGGTCGAACTCGGCCTGATGCGCAGCGGCCACCATGAGGTCGCACGCGCCTACGTGCTCTATCGCGAGCGCCGCACCCAGGAGCGCGCCCACCAGGCAGAAGCGGCGCAGCCGGCCGAGGCCACTTTGCATGTGATCGACGGCGGCCAGCGTGTGCCGCTCGACCTGCAGCGCCTGCAGGGCCTGATCGCCGCGGCCTGCAGTGGCCTTGGCCAGGACGTCCAGGCCGAGCCCATCGTGGCCGAAACCAAGCGCAACCTGTATGACGGCGTGCCCATGGAAGAGGTCTACAAGGCTTCCATCCTGGCCGCACGCACGCTGATCGAGAAGGACCCCGATTACACCTACGCCACCGCGCGCCTGCTGCTGCACACCATCGTCAAGGAAGTGATGGGCGAGGAAGTGCCCACCGCGGAGATGGGCGCGCGCTACGCCGACTACTTCCCGCAGTTCATCAAGAAAGGCGTGGACAACGACCTGCTCGACGAAAAGCTGCTGCAGTTCGACCTGGCCCGCCTCGGTGCCGCACTCAAGCCCGAGCGGGACCTGCAGTTCGATTACCTCGGCCTGCAGACCCTGTACGACCGCTACTTCCTGCACGTGCGCAAGACCCGCATCGAGCTGCCGCAATCCTTCTTCATGCGCGTGGCCATGGGCCTGTCGCTCAACGAGATCGACCGCGAAGCCCGCGCCATCGAGTTCTACGAGGTCCTGTCCTCTTTCGACTTCATGTCCTCCACCCCCACGCTGTTCAACAGTGGCACGCTGCGCTCACAGCTCTCCAGCTGCTACCTGACCACCGTGCCCGACGACCTCGACGGCATCTACGAGTCCATCAAGGAAAACGCCCTGCTGTCCAAGTTCGCGGGTGGCCTGGGCAACGACTGGACGCGCGTGCGCGCCCTGGGCAGCCACATCAAGGGCACCAACGGCGAGTCGCAAGGCGTCGTGCCCTTCCTCAAGGTCGTCAATGACACGGCGGTCGCGGTGAACCAGGGCGGCAAGCGCAAGGGCGCGGTCTGCACCTACCTGGAAACCTGGCACCTCGACATCGAGGAATTCCTGGAGCTGCGCAAGAACACCGGCGACGACCGCCGCCGCACGCACGACATGAACACGGCGAACTGGATTCCCGACCTGTTCATGAAACGTGTGATGGAAAAGGGCGAGTGGAGTCTGTTCTCGCCCAACAGCGTCCCTGACCTGCACGACAAGTTCGGCGCCGATTTCGAGAAGGCCTACCTGTCCTACGAAGAGCGCGCATCACGCGGCGAGATCAAGCCCTACCGCAAGGTCCCCGCCAGCGACCTGTGGCGCAAGATGCTCTCGATGCTGTTCGAGACCGGCCACCCCTGGATCACCTTCAAGGACGCCTGCAACGTGCGCAGCCCGCAGCAACACGCCGGCGTGGTCCACAGCTCCAACCTGTGCACGGAGATCACGCTCAACACCAGCGACACTGAAACCGCCGTGTGCAACCTGGGTTCGGTCAACCTGCTCAACCACGTCAAGCGCGGCGACGACGGCACCAAGCTGCTCGACCACGAGAAGCTGCAGGCCACGATCAAGACCGCCATGCGCATGCTCGACAACGTGATCGACATCAACTACTACGCGGTCAAGAAGGCGCGCGACTCCAACATGCGCCACCGCCCGGTGGGCCTGGGCGTGATGGGCTTCCAGGACGCGCTGTACGAACTGCGCATTCCCTACGCATCGACCGAAGCGGTGGACTTTGCCGACCGCTCGATGGAAGCCGTCTGCTACTACGCTTACTGGGCCTCCACCGAACTCGCCCGCGAGCGCGGCCGCTACGCCAGCTACCGTGGCTCGCTGTGGGACAAGGGCATTCTCCCGCCCGACACGCTGGACCTGCTGGCGCGCGAGCGCGGTGGCTATGTCGACGTGGACCGCTCGAGCAGCCTGGACTGGGACGCGCTGCGCAAGAAGATCGCGGCCGACGGCATGCGCAACTCCAACTGCGTGGCCATCGCACCCACCGCCACCATCTCCAACATCATCGGCGTGGACGCGTCCATCGAGCCCTGCTTTGGCAACCTCTCGGTCAAGTCCAACCTGTCGGGTGAGTTCACCGTCATCAACAGCTATCTGGTGAAGGACCTCAAGCGTCTGGGTCTGTGGGACGACGTGATGGTCATGGACCTCAAGCACTTCGACGGTTCGCTGCGCCCCATCGACCGCGTCCCGCAGGAGGTGAAGGCGCTGTACGCCACCGCCTTCGAGGTCGAACCGCTGTGGCTGGTGGAAGCCGCGGCGCGGCGCCAGAAGTGGATCGATCAGGCGCAGAGCCTGAACATCTACATGGCCGGCGCGTCGGGCAAGAAGCTCGACGACACCTACAAGCTCGCCTGGCTGCGCGGCCTCAAAACCACGTACTACCTGCGCACCACTTCGGCGACACAGATCGAGAAGTCGACGGGCCGCACAGGTCAGCTCAATGCGGTGTCACTCAACCCCGCCAGTGTGGTCACGACCGCCACCGCGCCCGTGGAAACGGAGCCCGCGACCGACATCAAATTCTGTGCAATCGACGACCCGGGTTGCGAAGCATGTCAGTGATCGGAATCGACATGAGCGCAATTTGCATGCGGTCCATCGAATGCAATTCGATGCAACACCGCAACACAAATTGCGTGCATTGCGCCTGATCACTTTGCATTTCATGCAGACACTTTGATAATCCGAACATTGGAAACCTCTATGTTGACCTGGGACGAACACATCACGCCCTCATCGAAGCCAGCGAACAGCCCACTGCCCTCCGGCGCGTCGGGCCTGCAAGCCGCACTGTCCTCATCGTCAGGTGAGCGCACTCTCTCCTCTCCCGCTTCGATCAACTCAGCGACCATCCCGCAAACCGCCGCAGTGCCTGCTGCGCGCCGCATCAACGTCGCCGACAAGCGCATCATCAATGCGCAGACCGACGTCAACCAGTTGGTGCCGTTCAAGTACAAGTGGGCCTGGGAAAAGTACCTTGCCACCTGCGCCAACCACTGGATGCCGCAGGAAGTGAACATGAGCCGTGACATCGCGCTCTGGAAGGACCCCAATGGCCTGACCGAGGACGAGCGCCGAATCGTCAAGCGCAACCTCGGTTTCTTCGTCACCGCCGACTCGCTCGCCGCCAACAACATCGTGCTGGGCACCTACCGGCATATCACCGCGCCCGAGTGCCGCCAGTTCTTGCTGCGCCAGGCCTTTGAAGAAGCGATCCACACGCACGCCTACCAGTACATCGTGGAGTCGCTGGGTCTGGACGAGTCCGAGATCTTCAACGCCTACAACGAAGTCCAGTCGATCCGCGACAAGGACCAGTTCCTGATCCCCTTCATCGAGGCGATCATGGACCCGAATTTCCACACAGGCACGCCCGAGACCGACCAACGCCTGCTCAAGAGCCTGATCGTCTTCGCCTGCCTGATGGAAGGCCTGTTCTTCTATGTCGGCTTCACGCAAATCCTGGCGCTGGGCCGCCAGAACAAGATGACCGGTGCTGCCGAGCAGTACCAGTACATCCTGCGCGACGAATCCATGCACTGCAATTTCGGTATCGATCTGATCAATGCGATCAAGATGGAGAACCCGATGCTGTGGACCAGCGAATTCAAGGCCGAAATCAAGGAGTTGTTCCTCAAGGCCGTCGAACTCGAATACCGATATGCCGAGGACACCATGCCACGCGGCGTGCTCGGCCTCAATGCATCCATGTTCAAGGGCTATCTGCGCTACATCGCCAACCGGCGCGCCACGCAGATCGGCCTGGAGCCCCTGTTCCCGAACGAAGAAAACCCGTTCCCCTGGATGAGCGAGATGATCGACCTCAAGAAGGAACGCAATTTCTTCGAAACCCGGGTGATCGAATACCAATCCGGCGGCGCACTTTCCTGGGATTGATGCCACGCCACCGCAGCCGCATTGCCCATACCGAACCACTACATGTATTTCGTTCAATCAAGACCCAGCCCACAACGCCTCGGCGTTGGTGACTGGGTCTTGTCACAGGATTCAGTGCCTTGGGGCCTACCGTGGATGCATCCACAGGACCCCAGGGTGTTGAATCACTTCAGCGGCAACAAGGCTGGCTGAAGTGCTCTTTGCAACTTGATCAAGGAGAAAACAATGGCAACTGCGAAAAAAGCCCCGGCCAAGAAGGCCGCTGCGAAGAAGGCCGCTCCGGCCAAGAAGAAAGCTGTCGCGAAGAAAGCGCCGGCGAAGAAGGCGGCTCCGGCCAAGAAGAAGGCGCCTGCAAAGAAGGTCGCCGTGAAGAAGGTCGCGGCCAAGAAGGCACCGGCGAAGAAGGCTGCGGCCAAGAAGGCACCTGCGAAGAAGGTCGCCGTCAAGAAAGCACCGGCGAAGAAGGCCGCTGCGAAGAAGGCACCGGCGAAGAAGGCTGCGGCCAAGAAGGCACCTGCGAAGAAGGTCGCCGTCAAGAAAGCACCGGCGAAGAAGGCCGCTGCGAAAAAGGCGCCTGCCAAGAAGGCACCTGCGAAGAAAGCCGCTGCGAAAAAGGCGCCTGCCAAGAAGGCCGCCCCTGCGAAAAAGGCAGCCCCAGCAAAAAAAGCTGAGCCGGCCAAGAAGCCGGCGGCCCCTGCTGCACCTGCGGCGCAGACGAAGCTCAACCCTCAGGCAGCCTGGCCGTTCCCCACGTCCAGCAAGCCCTGAAGTTCTCGTTGAGATGACCTGCAGCCCGGCGCGAAAGCGCCGGGCTTTTTCGTTTCAGATGGTGTAGTTCTGGCCGCCGCGACTCGCGATCTTCGTCGCACCCATGCGGTTGCCGAGCTCAGCGCAGCGCTGCAGCGGCCAACCCTGCTCCAGACCATGCAGCAGCGCGGCGCGAAAAGCATCACCACATCCGGTCGGATCCACAATCGACGTGGCGGCCACGCCAGCAATCCGTGTTTTTTCGGTGCCATCCCACACGTCACAGCCCTCGGCGCCCAGCGTGACGATGAGACCACGCACCTGCGCGGCGATCGAATCCAGCGTGAGCCCAGTGCGGTCGCAGAGCATCTGTGCCTCGTAATCATTGAGCGTGACCCAACTGGCCAGCGCAATGAACTGCCGCAGCTCCTCTCCGTTGAACATGGGTAGGCCTTGTCCAGGATCGAACACAAAGGGCACGCCGGCGTCGTGCAGCTGGCGCGCATGTGTGAGCATGGCGTCGCGCCCATCGGGTGAAATGATGGCCACGGCGATGTCACCGCGCGGCGGCACCGGGTTGTCGTGCGCCATCGACATCGCACCCGGGTGGAATGCGGTTATCTGGTTGTTGTCGCGGTCGGTCATGATCATGGCCTGCGCGGTGTAGCTCTCACCCACGCTGGACACATGGCTCACATCCACGCCCAGGGCGCGCAGGCGGTCCAGGTATTCGCCACCATCATTGCCGAGTGTGGCCAGGGGCACGGCCTGGGCACCGAGCTGGCGCAAACCGTAGGCGATGTTGCCGGCACACCCGCCATATTCGCGGCGCAGACCAGGCACAAGGAAAGACACATTGAGGATGTGCAGCTGACTGGGGAGTATCTGTTCGGCAAAGCGACCCTCAAAGGTCATGATGGTGTCAAAGGCCAGCGAACCACAAACAAGAATGGGCATGGACGTATTCCAGGGTCAGGGGTAGAAAACCAGGGCGCGGTAGCCCGCCATGGGCGTGGATTCGCCCAGGGCGAGGGAGAGTCGGAAATTCACAGTGACCGAACCACCCGCAGGCAGCACGGCAGGCGCATCGGGCCATTCCGAAGGCAGGAACACGCGGCGCGATATCACCTGGTCAGCAATGTCGGTGAGGCTCAGTTCCAGCGCCGGCACCGCCAGCGGCATGGACGCGGTGTTCTTCAGCACAAGATCGAACGAGTAGAAATTGCCGAGCCGACGCACCAGGGCCGTGCTGTCGATGACGATGTCGTCGATGCGGCGCACCGGCGCCACGGTGCAGCCCAGGTGCTCGCACGCCTGCACGAGCAGCGGCTGCAAGTCGGGCCGCCACGCGGCCAGCCTGTCGCGCTCCTGCAAGGCCCATTGCGCAGCCAGCAGCGCGGCCAGCACCAGCACACACAGCGAGAGCAGAATCCGCATGCCAGGTGACTGCCAGAATGCCTCTCGGCGAGCCTGTCGCACAAAGCCGGGTTCGATGATGGGCACCTCCAGCTCGCTGTCCACCACGCCGGAGGACAGGACGTCGCGCGGGGCGGGCGCTTCTGGAATGGCGCCTGCCTCCATTGCGACCACTTCGCTGCTGCTCACGACCGCACCGGTGCCCGCCGCGCTCAAGCGCCCCAGGCCGGCGGCGAACCGCTCCAGTTCGGTTTGAAAGTCAGACTCCTCGGCATCTGGTGGCTCCTCCGACTCGATCACCTCGGCGCCCTCGGGTGGCGGCAGGGTTTCGACAGCGTGCTCGCCAATTGCCTCGTCATCATCCCAGGTGGGGTCGGCACGCGCCGACACGTCGCCCGGCAGCCCGCCCAGCACCGCATCCTGCGCCTCAGGTGATGGTGCGAGTTCCGGGTCGGAGCGCACCTCGGGTTCAGGCGCGGCTTCGACGAAATCCTCGGGCGTGCTCTGGGAGCCTGGCGGTATCCAGGGCTGCAGGTACAAGGTGGCGTCGAACACGTCGGCGCAATGACCACAACGCACCCAGCCTTCGGAAATCTTCAGTTGATCGGCGACGACCCTGAACATCGTTCCGCACGCGGGGCAACGGGTGGTGAAACTCATGCGCCGATTATCGCGGGCGCTGCCCGAGGTCTCAGGCCTTGACCGCAGTCATGAGAATCCAGCCGTCCTCTTCGTCGCTGACCTGCAACGCGACCCACGGCGCGTAGGCCTCGATCAGCTCATCGGCCTGGCGCGCCAGGATGCCCGCGAGCACCAGTTGGCCCCCAGGGCGCACATGCGCGCACAACAGGGGCGCGAGTACCTTGAGCGGTGTGGCCAGAATGTTCGCCAGCACCAGGTCGTGCTCACCTTGCGCGAGACCGGGCAACCCGGTCGCCAGCACCGCGTGATTGGCCTCGGCGTTGAGCCGCGTCGACTCCACCGCCGCCGGATCGATGTCCACCGCGACGATGTCGCGCGCGCCGTGTTTGGCCGCGCCGATGGCGAGGATGCCGGAACCGCAGCCATAGTCGAGCACGCGCGGCCCCACCGGCGCATGCCTTGCGGTCCAGCGCAGGCACATGCGGGTGGTGGGATGGGTACCTGTGCCGAAGGCCAGGCCGGGGTCGAGACGGATGACCTCGCGTGCCGCGGCGGGCGGCTCGTGCCAGGTCGGCACGATCCAGAAGCTGGGCGTGATCTCGACCGGGTCGAACTGCGACTGCGTCAGACGCACCCAGTCCTGATCGGGCACAGCGCGCACGCCCTGCACGACACAACCCTCAAAAAACTCCTGTACCTGCAGCAGACGGGCCGCGTCACGCGCCGCCGCATCGGTGGGAAACAGCGCAACCACACGGGACCTCTGCCACCCTTCTTTTGGGGGCGGCATGCCGGGCTCGCCAAACAGCGCCGACTCGGCGTCGGTCATCGCGTCGGCGTCCTCCACCGAGACGCTGAGTGCGTCCAGCGCCACCATCGCGTCGCTCACATCGTCCACGGCCGCTTCGGGCACCAGCAGCACCAGCTCGAACAGCGACCCGACCGGTGGCTGGGTCGGCGCGGATGCGTCAGCGTTCACGTTGGGAGAGCCACTCTTCCAGATAGTGGATGTTGGTGCCCCCGGCAACAAAGCTCGCGTCCACCATCAGCTCGCGATGCAGCGGCACGTTGGTCTTGATGCCTTCGATCACCGTCTCGGCCAACGCCGTGCGCATGCGCGCCAGCGCCTGTTCACGCGTGTCGCCGTGCACGATGAGCTTGCCGATCATCGAATCGTAGTTGGGTGGCACGAAGTAGTTGGCATAGGCGTGCGAGTCGACCCGCACCCCGGGTCCTCCCGGTGCATGCCAGGTCGTGATGCGCCCGGGCGAGGGCGTGAACTTGTAGGCATCCTCTGCGTTGATGCGGCACTCGATGGCGTGGCCGCGCAACTGGATCTGGCGCTGCGTAAATGGCAGCTTCTCGCCCGCTGCCACGGCAATCTGCGTGCGCACGATGTCGATGCCGGTGATCCATTCGGTGACCGGATGTTCCACCTGCACACGCGTGTTCATCTCGATGAAATAGAACTCGCCGTTTTCGAACAGGAACTCGAAGGTACCCGCCCCGCGGTAGCCGATCTTCTTGCAGGCCGCCGCGCACCGCTCACCGATCTTCTCGATCAGGCGGCGCGGAATGCCCGGTGCCGGCGCTTCCTCGATCACCTTCTGGTGACGGCGCTGCATCGAGCAGTCGCGCTCGCCCAGATAAACCGCATTGCGGTGCTGGTCAGCCAGGATCTGGATTTCGATGTGCCGTGGATTCTGGAGAAATTTCTCCATGTACACCTCGGGATTGCCGAAGGCCGCGCCAGCTTCTGCCTTGGTGGTCTGCACGGCGTGCAGCAGGGCCGCCTCGGTGTGAACCACGCGCATGCCCCGCCCACCGCCGCCGCCAGCGGCCTTGATGATCACCGGGTAGCCCACGGCCTTGGCTGTGCGCTTGATGATCACCGGGTCGTCGGGCAGCGCACCTTCGGAGCCTGGCACGCAGGGCACGCCCGCACGGATCATGGCCTGCTTGGCCGAGACCTTGTCGCCCATGGTACGGATTGAATCCGGCGTCGGGCCGATGAAGGTGAAGCCGCTCTTCTCGACGCGTTCGGCGAAGTCGGCGTTTTCCGACAGGAAACCGTAGCCTGGATGAATGGCCTCGGCGTCCGTCACCTCGGCCGCCGAGATGATGGCCGGCATGTTGAGATAGCTGTGCGCGCTCGATGCCGGGCCGATGCAGACCGCCTCGTCGGCCAGGCGCACGTACTTGGCGTCCCGGTCCGCTTCGGAATACACCATCACTGCCTTGATGCCCATTTCCCGGCAGGCGCGCTGGATGCGCAGCGCGATCTCTCCCCGGTTGGCAATCAGGATTTTCTTGAACATGGGCTCGGGGCCTTCTTTATTCGATCACGTACAAAGGCTGGCCGTACTCCACGGCCTGACCGTTCTCGACCAGGATCTGGGTCACGGTGCCGGATTTGTCGGCTTCGATTTCGTTGAGGATCTTCATCGCCTCAACGATGCAGATGGTCTCGCCCTCCTTGATGCTGTCGCCCACTTCCACAAAGGGCTTGGCGCCCGGGCTCGATGCGCGGTAGAAGGTGCCGACCATCGGAGACTTCACGGTGTGGCCCGAGGGCGCCGCAGGGGTCGGGGACACCACGGGCGCTGGAGCGACTTCCACCGCCGGTGTCACCGACGGCGTGACGGGCGCAGGCGCCATGCTGTAGGTCACGGGTGCGGCGGCCACCACAGGCGCGCTCTTGACGATGCGCACCTTGCCTTCGGCCTCGGTGATTTCCAGTTCGGACACGTTCGACTCGGACACCAGGTCGATCAGTGTCTTCAGTTTTCTTAAATCCATGATTTCTCCAACGAAGTTCGGTCAAGTTGATTTAAAAGCATTCAACTTCATCGAATTGAGGCCGTATCAACCCGCCGGGGTGCCGCAGTGTACACGATAGAACCGGCTGGACAAGCCGCTGTGCAATGGGCTGACAACCGTCTCGGGCTGGACGGTTGCATGAGCATTTGAGAGAGAAGTGGGAATTTACCCCTTTTTGACGGCGTCTTGCGGTGGCTTGACGAAAGGCGGGCCGCCCTTGCAGCACCCGGTCACTGAACACAGTGCGGCCATCAACCCAAGGCGGCCCACTGCGTCAGGTCGCCCTCGGACACCTTGCCGATCTTGCGATGCAACAGCGCACCGGACGCGCCGAACACCACACTGAAGGGCAAGGCCCCCGTCGCGTTGCCCAGACTGCGACTGAGTTCGGTGCCTGCGAAACCGGCCATGCCGACAGGAAAGTTCAACGGCAGTTTCTGCATGAAGCCTCGGACAGCACCGGCCTGATCCACAGCCAGGCCCAGCACCTGCCAACCCCGGGCCTTGTGGGCCAGGTGGAAGGCATTGAGCAAGGGAAGTTCCTCCACGCATGGTGGGCACCAAGTGGCCCAGAAGTTCACGAGCAGAGGGCGCCCCAGGAAATCGGCGACACGCACCACCTCGCCATTCGGACCATCGTAGGCACCGGCCCAGAAAGCGGCTTCGGCCCCGCCCGGCACCGCTTGCGGCTGCAGCCTGCGCCACGAGAGCCAACCGCCCGCGGCGGCGGCGGCCACTGCGATGCCGCCCATCCAGAGAGTGCGGCGTGTCGGCATCACGCCCCCTCCTCGCCAGCCTGCGAGATCAAGTGGCGCAGCGAGGCTGCGTCGCCACGCGGCTTGCGGCCCTGTGCGTCGGGCCTGAGCGCCCCACGCAGGTCATCGTGCCCATGCACCATGAGATGCACCAGCGTCCACTGGCTCAGCGCCTCGCACCGGGTGCGCAGCGTCAGCGCCTCCACCGGTTCACCCCGCCATCCGTTGACAGTACCGGGGTGGTATTCCACCCGATGATCGAGCAGGGTCCATTCGGGCGCTTTGGGGTCATCGCAGAAAAGCTGTAGATAGATATCGCTGTGGCGGGTGGCCGTCCCGTGCCAGACCGCGCCACCCACGTGCGGACGGAAAGTCTGCAGGCGCTCCATCCAGACCAGTGCGAGCTCCCTCAGGGCCCGCAGTTCGACCGCCTGGGACTCAGGGCAGAACACCGCGATGTCCTCTCGCACCGCGGCATCGAGAACGGCGTTGTCGGGCAGCGGCGTGCGTGCCGGCAGGCCCATCTGTTTCACGGCGCGGCGCTTGGCTGCCGCGTATTCCAGGCCATCCTCGACCACCAGGCGGGCGGCCACGGCTGCAATTTCCAGGGTGATCTCGTCTCGACTGGCATTCATGCGGGGATTGTGCCTGCCGAGCGGGCAGCGCGCGTTGCGCCACCCCCATACCCGCAAGGGCGCAAGGTACGCCCCCTAGAATCCCGGGATGCACATCCACATTCTGGGCATTTGCGGCACCTTCATGGGTGGCCTGGCCGCCCTGGCGCGCGAAGCAGGCCATCGCGTGACCGGCTGCGACGCCGGCGTCTATCCGCCCATGAGCGACCAGCTCCGCGCACTTGGCATTGAGCTCATCGAAGGCTTCGGCGCCGACCAGATGGCCCTCCAGCCCGACGTGTTCGTGGTCGGCAACGTGGTGAGCCGGGCCCGTGCGGCCGACGGCACACCAAAGTTCGCGCTGATGGAAGCCATCATGGACAGCGGCGCGGCCTACACCAGCGGGCCGCAGTGGCTGGCCGAACATGTGCTGCAGGGGCGGCACGTGCTGGCGGTCGCCGGCACCCATGGCAAGACCACCACCACCGGCATGCTGACCTGGATTCTGGAAGCCAATGGCCTGCAGCCCGGCTTCCTCATCGGCGGTGTGCCGATGAACTTTGGTGTGTCGGCGCGCCTGGGACAGGGCCAGGTCTTCACCATTGAAGCCGATGAGTACGACACCGCGTTCTTCGACAAGCGCAGCAAGTTCGTGCACTACCGTCCGCGCACCGCGATCCTGAACAACCTCGAGTTCGACCACGCCGACATCTTCGACAACCTGGCCGCCATCGAGCGCCAGTTCCACCACCTGATCCGCACCGTGCCAGGCAATGGCCGCGTCGTCGTCAATGGGTTGGAAGAAAGCCTGGAACGCGTGCTGCACAAAGGCCTGTGGAGCGAGCTGCGCAGCTTCGGCGCTGCGGTGAGCGATTTCACCGCGCGCGGCGAGCCGCACGCCTTCGATGTGCTGCACCAGGGTCAGCCCGTCGGGCGAGTGGAGTGGGCGCTCACAGGCGTGCACAACCAGCTGAACGCTTTGGCGGCCATCGCCGCCGCCGAGCATGTGGGTGTGTCACCGGTCGATGCGGCGCGCGCACTGGGGTCCTTCGAGAACGTTCGACGCCGTATGGAAGTGCGCGGCATGGTCCCGCGCGCGGGCGGTGAGATCACGGTTTACGACGACTTCGCTCACCACCCCACCGCCATCCGCACCACGCTGGATGGTCTGCAGCGCCGGCTCGGCAGCCCGCGCGGGCGCATCCTGGCGGTGTTCGAGCCCCGCAGCAACACCATGAAGCTGGGCACCATGAAGTCGCAATTGCCCTGGAGTCTGGAGGCCGCGGACCTCGCCTTCTGCCACGCCGGCGGGCTGGACTGGGACGCCGCCGAAGCGCTGGCGCCGATGGGCGCTCGCGCGCAGGTGGGCCGCAACATCGACGAGCTGGTGGCGCAGGTGACAGCGGCCGCCCGGCCCGGTGACCACATCGTCTGCATGAGCAACGGCGGCTTCGGCGGCGTGCACGAACGCCTGCTCCAGGTGCTGGCCGCCTGAAGGGATCCGCCTATCCAGGGCACCCGCTGAACCGGCTTTGCCGGGCCGCCAGATGCGCCCCCTTGAGGGGGTCGCGCGCAGCGCGGCGGGAGTGGCTCTCTAATACGTCAGCAACTGCTTCGGCACGTCCACGGACACCACCGGCTTGGCAAGGGCCGCGCTGGCGGCGCGCGCAAATGCCATGGCCCACGGACGGTGGGCCGCATCGCGGAACCGGCCCTCACCGGCGGCTTCCGCCACGCACAGGATCTTGTCGGCCGTGAGCACCTTGCCGGTAGGCCGGATTGGCTCGCAGCCCAGGAAGGTGAACTGCTCGTCGAGCCAGCTGCGGGCCAGGTCGTGCGGCATGGGCTGCACCTCTTCGAGATCAAAGCGGTAGGTGGCGGGTTCGCCCCAACTCACGGTGACTTGGCTGCGCATGCGTGGTTCTCCTGATCAATCCGCGCATTGTGGACCGCGCGCCATGCGCGATCCACCCCGTGAAAGCCCGATGGCCGCGTCAGACCCGCGCGCGGCGCGCGGAGAGCACCGCGCCCGACAGCACGTCCAGCGCCTGCAGCGAGTCGCCCCAGCCGAGGCAGGCGTCGGTGATGCTCTGGCCATACTTGAGCCCACCCACCGCGTCCTTGCCGGGAGTGAACTTCTGCGCACCGGCTTCGATGTGGCTCTCGATCATCACGCCGAAGATGCTGCGCGAGCCACCGGCGATCTGCGCAGCAATGTCGCGCGCCACATCGAGCTGCTTCTCGTGCTGCTTGCTGCTGTTGGCGTGGCTGCAGTCCACCATCAGGCGCGGCGCCAGCTTGGCGGCTTCGAGCTCCTTCACCGACGCGGCCACGCTGGCGGCGTCGTAGTTGGGCGCCTTGCCGCCGCGCAGGATGACGTGGCAGTCTTTGTTGCCATTGGTCTGCACGATGGCGACCTGGCCATTCTTGTGCACCGACAGGAAGTGATGGCCGCGCGAGGCTGCCTGAATGGCGTCGGTGGCGATTCTGATGTTGCCGTCGGTGCCGTTCTTGAAGCCGATGGGTGCCGACAGGCCCGAGGCCAGTTCGCGGTGCACCTGGCTCTCGGTCGTGCGCGCGCCAATCGCGCCCCAGGCAATCAGGTCGCCGATGTACTGCGGCGAGATCACATCCAGGAACTCGCTGCCGGCCGGCAGCCCCAGGCGGTTGATTTCGATCAGCAGCTGGCGCGCAATGCGCAGCCCCTCGTCGATGCGGTAGCTCTCGTCGAGGTACGGGTCGTTGATCAGGCCTTTCCATCCCACGGTGGTGCGTGGCTTCTCGAAATAGACCCGCATCACGATCTCCAGCGTGTCGGCGTACTTCTCGCGCAGCGGCTTGAGGCGGCGCGCGTAGTCGACTGCGGCGACCGGGTCGTGGATGGAGCAGGGTCCGATCACGACCAGCAGGCGGTCGTCCTTGCCATGCAGGATGTCGTGGATGCGCTTTCGCGTGCGGCTGATGAGCGCTTCCACCGGCGTGCCGCCGATGGGGAAGAATCGGATCAGGTGTTCGGGAGGCGGCAGCACGGTGATGTCCTTGATGCGTTCGTCGTCGGTCTGGCTGGTCTTGTCGACGGGACGGGCATGCCAGGCATCGCTGCTGGCGGGGGCATTCTTGGCGGTCATCGCAGGGCTCCTGAGTGGGTTTGCACGAAAAACTGGAAGGACGAAAAAAAACCGCCGGGCTTGGAGCTCCGGCGGTTTGATCGAGATTCGGTGATGCGCTTACAGCCTCGCCTCTCGTCCGCCGGGGACCGAGAACCAGAAATAAAAGGCAAAAAAGGCGAAGCGCGAAGACATGGGGTCGAAATGTAGCACAGCAGGTTTCAGGCGGTGCCGCCGACGGTCAGGCCATCGATGCGCAGCGTCGGCTGGCCCACGCCCACCGGCACGCTCTGGCCTTCCTTGCCACAGGTGCCCACGCCGCTGTCGAGCTTCATGTCGTTGCCGATCATGCTCACGCGGGTCAGTGCGTCCGGCCCGTTGCCCACCAGCGTGGCACCCTTCACCGGGTACTGAATCTGGCCGTTTTCCACCCAGTACGCCTGGCTGGCCGAGAAGACGAACTTGCCGCTGGTGATGTCGACCTGGCCGCCGCCGAAGTTGGTGGCGTACAGGCCCTTCTTGATGGAGGCCACGATCTCTTCGGGCGCCTTGTCGCCACCGAGCATGTAGGTGTTGGTCATGCGAGGCATCGGCACGTGGGCGTAGCTCTCGCGCCGGCCGTTGCCGGTGGGCTTGACGCCCATCAGGCGTGCGTTCATCGCGTCCTGGATGTAGCCACGCAGGATGCCGTCCTCGATCAGCACGTTCTTCTGCGAGGTGTGGCCCTCGTCGTCCACGTTGAGCGAGCCTCGGCGATCGGCGATGGTGCCATCGTCGAGCACGGTCACGCCCTTGGCCGCCACACGCTGCCCGATGCGGCCGGCAAATGCGCTGGACCCCTTGCGATTGAAGTCGCCCTCCAGGCCATGACCCACCGCCTCGTGCAGCAGGATGCCCGGCCAGCCCGAACCCAGCACCACCACCATCTCGCCAGCCGGCGCAGGCCGGGCATCGAGGTTGGTGAGGGCGTAGGAAACGGCCTCGTCCACGTAGGACTGCACCAGGGCGTCGTCGAAGTACGCCAGGCCGAAACGGCCTCCCCCGCCTGATGAACCGGACTCGCGTCGGCCCGACTGCTCGGCGATGACGGTGACCGAGAGGCGGATCAACGGGCGCACGTCGGCGGCCAGCGTACCGTCGGCGCGCGCCACCAGCACCACGTCGTGCTCGGCCGCCAGGCCCGCCATGACCTGCTTGACGCGCGGGTCCTTCGCCTTGGCCAGCCGTTCCACCTTTTCCAGCAACGCCACCTTGGCGGTGCTGTCAAGTGTGGCGATCGGGTCCAGCCCCGGATAAAGCGAGCGCGATTTGGGCACCTTCACCGCCGGCACGCGCGCCTTGCGGGTCTGACCCTGCGCGGAGATGGAACGCACCGTGTGCGCGGCGTCGAGCAACGAGTCCCAGGACAGGTCATCGGAGTAGGCAAACGCCGTCTTCTCGCCGCTGACGGCGCGCACGCCCACGCCCTGATCGATGCTGAAGCTGCCGGTCTTGACGATGCCCTCCTCCAGGCTCCAGCCTTCGCTGCGCGTGGTCTGGAAGTACAGGTCGGCGTCGTCCACGCCGTGCGACATGATCTCGCCCAGCGCGCGCTGCAGGTGCGAAGGGCTCAGGCCGAAGGGTTCGAGCAGCAGGCTTTCGGCGGTGGCCAGACGGGCCAGGGTGGGTTCGCGTGAAATCATCGGGCCATTGTAAGAAGCAACGGCAATTTTGCTCGCCTCAGGGTCTTGGCGCCACCCTGCGCAACAGCGAGAACAGGGCCGCGTCGTCCAGATCGGCCATGCCGGCGTCATGGGCATCGACGAACACCTGCGCGGCGCGCCCGCCCAGCGGACCTTCAAAACCCGCGGACCGGCCAGCCGCCACCGCCAGCCGTGTGTCCTTCTCCAGCAGGGTCACGTGAGCGCGCGGAGCGAAGTCGCCCGCCACCGCACGGCGCATGCGATCGAGGCCGATCCAGCTCTGGCCACTGGAGCGTTCGATCACGTCCAGCGTGGTCGACAGGTCCAGCCCCATGCGTTCGGCCATCGCCAGCGCCTCGGCCGCGCCCACCAGGTTGATGCCGGCCAGCAGATTGTTGACCAGCTTGGTGCGCGCACCGTCGCCGACGCGTTCGCTCACGCGCATCACGTTGTCGGAAAGGGCCGCCAGAAGGCCGGCGTGGCGCTCCACCACCGGCCCGGGCGCGGCCACCATCAGGCTCATGCGGCCATCGCGAGCGCGCTGCGGGCCGCCGGACATCGGTGCGTCGATGCAGTCCACGCCCTGCAAACCCAGCCGCTCGGCGATGCGCTCCACATCTTCGGGTGCGACCGTCGGGCACAGCAGCACGGCCTGCCCCGCCTGCAGCGCGGTGGCGGCGCCATGGGCACCCCACAGCACCTCGTCACACTGCAAGGCGTCCACCACCACCAAGATCAGCGCGCTGTTCGCACCGAGTGCGCGCGCTGCGTCCTGCGGCGTTGCCGCGAGCGCGGCGCCGGCGGCGCGGGCCTGCCGCTGGCGCAGGGGGTCGGGGTCGCACACCGTCACCGGCCAACCGGCTGCGCACAGGCGCTCCACCATGGCGCCGCCCATGTTGCCCGCGCCCACCACCGACACGGCTTCCAGGGCGCTCATCGGAGTACCTTCGCCCTGCGGGCTGCGGTGCGAGCTTGCTTGGGAGCGGCCCGGCGCGACGCTCATGACTGCATCAATCGCTTGGACTTGGCCACCGACATCAGAATGCCCAGGCCCACGCCCAGGGTCACCATGGCGGTGCCGCCATAGCTCACAAACGGCAGCGGCACGCCCACCACCGGCAGGATGCCGCTGACCATGCCCATGTTGACGAAGGCGTACACGAAGACGTTGAGCGTGATCGCGCCGGCCAGCAGGCGCGAGAACTGCGTCGGCGCCTCCAGCGCGATCACCAGGCCGCGCAGGATCAGGAAGATGAAGCCGGCCATCAGTACCAGCGTACCCACCAGACCGAACTCCTCGGAAAAGGCGGCATAGATGAAGTCGGTCGTGCGTTCGGGAATGAATTCGAGATGGGTCTGCGTGCCCTGCATGAAGCCCTTGCCCCACACCCCGCCCGACCCAATGGCGATCATGCCCTGGATGATGTGGAAGCCCTTGCCCAGCGGGTCCTTCGATGGATCGAGCAGCGTGCAGACGCGCTGGCGCTGGTACTCGTGCAAGATCTGCCAGTCCACCCCGGGCGCGCACATCTGCGGCTCCATGGCAATCAGCGTGACGATGCCGACCGCGCCAAGCAGCACCGGCGGCAGGATGAGCTTCCAGCTCAGCCCGGCAAAGAAGATCACGAACAACCCAGATGACACCACCAGCAAAGAGGTGCCCAGGTCGGGCTGCTTGAGGATCAGCGCCACCGGCAGCAGCAGCAGGATGCCGGCCACCACGAAATCGAGCGGCTTGAGGTGTCCCTCGCGCCGGTGGAACCACCAGGCCAGCATGAGCGGCATGGCGATCTTCATGAGCTCGCTGGGCTGGATGACGGTGACGCCCACGTCCAGCCAGCGCTGAGCGCCCTTGCGCTCGATGCCGAACAGCGCCACCGCCAGCAGCAAGGCCACACCCACCGCGTACATGGGCAGCGCCAGGCTCATCAGCCGCTGTGGCGGCACCTGGGCCACCAGGAACATCAGGGCCACCGCGATCAGCATGTTGCGCGCGTGCATGGCGAACCGGGTGCCGTGGTCGAAACCCACGGAATACATGGTGAGCAGCCCAGCGCCCGCCATCAGGACGACCGCGAACAGAAGCGGCAAGTCAAAGCCCTGAAAGATCGGAGCGATGCGTTGCAGCAGGGAGGGTTTGTCGAACACGACGGCCATGGCGCCCGATTATCCTTCGCCCATGAGCCCTTCCACCGCCGCGCACACCACCCACCTGCTGTACCTGCATGGTTTTCGCTCGTCGCCGCAGTCGACGAAGGCGCGCCAGATGGCTGCGCGCGTACAGGCGCAACACCCTGGTGTGACCTGGTGGTGCCCGCAGTTGCCGCCTTCGCCGCGCGAGGCCATGGCCCTGGTGAGCGAAGGCATCCGGGCCTGGCCGCGCGAGACCATGGCTGTCGCCGGCTCCTCGCTGGGTGGTTTCTATGCGCGCTGGCTTGCGCTGCAGACTCCTTGCCGCGCGGTGCTGCTCAACCCCGCGGTGTTCCCCGCGCGCGACCTGGCCGGGTACATCGGCGAGCAAACCGCCTGGCACGACCCGCGGGAGCGCTTCTTCTTCGAGCCTGCCTTCGTGGACGAGTTGCGGGCCCTGGAGGACGACATCGCCCGCCTGGCGCCGCTGCACCCGGCCACGCCCGAGAGCCAGTTCGCCATCGTCGCGAAAGGCGACGAAGTACTGGACTGGCGCGACATGCAGGCCTTCTGCGCCGGTGGCCAGATCCGCCTGTTGCCGGGCAGCGACCACGCGATCAGCGACTTTGACCAGCACATCGACGCGGTCTTTGAATTCCTCGGGCTGTAGCGGGCGCCACACGCCCCCATGGGACAATCCCGCCCATGCACATTCTGTTTGATGACGCCGGCAAGCTGTTGACCGGCCGCCTCCTGTCGGAGGCCGAAAGTTCCCTGCAGGTCGAGCTCGAATCGGGCAAGCGCGTCAAGGTCAAGTCCGCCAATGCACTGCTGCGCTTCGACAAGCCCACACCCAGCCAATTGATGCCCGAGGCCACCACACTGGCCGGGACCATGGAACTCGAACTCGCCTACGAATTCGCACCCGAGGACGAGTTCGGCTTTGCCGACCTGGCGCACGAGTACTTCAGTGACAGCGCCAGCACCACCGAGCAGGTCGCCGCACTGTTGTGCCTGCAGGGCGCGCCGCACTACTTCCGTCGCGCCGGCAAGGGGCGGTACAAGAAGGCCCCGCCCGAGATCCTGGCGCAGGCGCTGGCGGCCATCGAGAAGAAGAAGGAGGTGCAGGCCCGGATCGAGACCTGGGCCACCGAACTGGCCAGCGGCGTCTGTCCCGAGCCGGTGAGCCAGCAGCTCTACAAGATCCTCTTCAAACCGGACAAGAACGCGCCCGAGTACAAAGCCGTGGTGGAGGCCGCGCGCATCAGCCACACCGCGCCGCTGGCGCTGCTGCAGAACGCTGGCGCGATCCGCAGCGCCTACCAGTTTCACTGGCAGCGTTTCCTGTTCGACCAGTTCCCCAAGGGCACGGGCTTCCCGGTGCTGCAGGCCCCGGTGATCACCGAGGAGTTGCCACTGGCCACCGTGCAGGCCTTCTCCATCGATGACTCGGCCACCACCGAAATCGACGACGCACTCTCGCTCCAGGGCCTGGGCAGCGGTCAGGTCATCCTGGGCATCCACATCGCCGCGCCAGGTCTGGCGGTATCGCCCGACGGTGCCATCGACCAGGTGGCGCGACAGCGCCTCTCCACCGTCTACATGCCGGGCCACAAGATCACCATGCTCCCCGACGATGTGGTGCAGGCCTACACCCTGATGGCCGGGCGCGACTGCCCCGCCGTGTCGCTGTACGTCACATTCGACGAATCCACGCTGGCGGTCACCGACAGCCGCACGGCACTGGAGCGCGTGCCGATCGCACTCAACCTGCGCCACGACCAGCTCGACACCGTCATCACCGAAGCCTGGCTCGACGGCGCGGCGCCGGCCACCGGCGCCACGCCCGAGATCGCGGCCCTGCAGCCCTCGCTGGCTTTCCTGCACCGTCTGGCGCGACACCTCAAGGCGCAGCGCGAAGTGGTGCGCGGCAAGCCCGAGAACTTCAACCGCCCCGACTACACCTTCCGTCTCGAGGGCGTGGCGGGCGACGAACCCGCGGGTGACGAGCACGTGCGGATTGGCACACGCCAGCGCGGCGCGCCGCTGGACCTGATGGTCGCCGAGGCCATGATCCTGGCCAACAGCACCTGGGGCCAGTGGCTCGCGGAATGCGGCGTACCCGGCATCTACCGCAGCCAGGCCAGCCTGCAGCCGGGCGTGAAGGTGCGCATGGGCACCAAGGCGCAGCCGCACGCCGGCATCGGCGTCAAGAGCTACGCCTGGAGCACCTCGCCGCTGCGCCGCTACGTGGATCTGGTGAACCAGTGGCAGATCATCGCGTGCGCGCGCCACGGCAAGACCGCCGCGCTGGCCGCGCCGTTCAAGCCCAAAGACGCCAACCTGTTCGCCGTGATCAGCGCCTTCGACGCCGCCTACACCGCCTACAACGGCTTCCAGAACGGCATGGAACGCTACTGGACGCTGCGCTACCTGCGCCAGGAAAACCTCACCGAACTCACCGCAACCCTGATCAAGGACAACCTGGTGCGTGCCGATACCCTGCCCCTGGTGCTGCCGGTGCTCGGTGCCGAAGGCCTGCCGCGCGGCGCACACCTGCGCGTGAAGCTCGGCGAGATCGACGACATCACGCTCGACATCCACGGCACCGTGATCGAGCGCCTGGACCTGCCGGTGGACAGCACGCTGGACGACGACGGTGGCTCAGGCGAGGATGGCGAAGACGAGGAACTGGCCGCGCCTCTGGCACTGGCCATCGAGGTCGACGAGGCCGAAGACGAGCCTGCCGCCCAGCCCTCTCAAACGCCCGGCCCGGCAGGGGATTGAGGCCCGAGCCGCGCGCAACACGGATAATCCCCGCGTGAAGAAGTCTGCCCTGTCCTTTTTCAAGACGCTGAGCACACTGCAGCTCGCACTGGGCATCTCGGTGGCCGTGCACGCGGCACTGCTGACCGTGCGCTTCGTGGACCCCGAGCGCTTCAACCGCGTGTTCCAGGACACCCCACTGGAGGTGATCCTGGTCAATGCACGCAGCGACGCACGACCCGAGAAGGCCACGGCCATTGCGCAAGCCTCGCTGGCCGGCGGAGGCGACAAGGAACGAGGGCGCGCGACGTCGCCGCTGCCGCCAGCGGCTGTGGCGCGCATCGGCGACGCGCACGAGGACGACGAGCGCAGGATCGAACAGCTGCGCGAGCAGCAGAACCGCCTGCTGGCGCAGGTCCGGCGTGAGCTCGCGAAGATGCCGCCGCCCGACCCGGAGTCGGTCACGCCCAGCCCGGACGCCTCCGAACGCGAGCAGCGGCGCAGGGCCCTGGTGAAAATCCTGGCCGAGATCGAAAAGCGCATCAGCGAGGAAAACGCCCGACCCAAGAAGCGCTACATCAGCCCGGCCACGCGCGAGGCGGTCTATGCGATCTACTATGACGAACTGCGCCGCAAGATCGAGGACCGCGGCACGAGCAATTTCCCCGAGGCCGGCGGGCGCAAGCTGTATGGCGAACTCACCATGATCATCACGGTCAACCACAATGGCGCCGTACTCGACACCGAGGTGGTGCAACCCTCCGGCATCGCCCTGCTTGACCGCCGCGCGCAGGCCATCGTGCGCAGCCTGTCCTTCGGCAACTTCAACGACGCCATGCGCCGCCAGGCCGACCAGATCGTGGTGGTATCTCGCTTTCGCTTCACCCGCGAAGAGACGCTGCAGACCCAGCTCTCCGGGCAGTGAATGAAATCCTTCGGCCGCTGGTTGTCGTGGTTGCTCCTTGCTGGTGTGGCGCTGCAACTGTTCTTCGTCACACGCATCGCAGTGATGGCCGCCATCGATCCCGTGAGCACCGCCTTCATGCGCTCCGAGGCCTGGCGCGTGGCGGGTGAGCGCCTGCGGGACGACAAACCCTGGCGCTGGTCCCACCAGTGGGTGGATGACGCGCAGATCAGCCCCCACCTCAAGCGCGCGGTGATTGCGTCCGAGGACGCGGGTTTCATCGACCACGGTGGGGTGGACTGGGAAGCGATCGAGGGTGCATGGCAAAAGAATGTGCGCCGACAGCAGCAGGCGGAAAAGCGCGCCGCCCAACAGCCCAACCGGCCCGCGCGCGAACCGAAAATCGTCGGTGGCTCCACCATCACCCAGCAGCTGGCCAAAAACCTCCTGCTATCGGGAGAACGCCAGTTCCTGCGCAAGGGTCAGGAACTGGTGCTCGCGCTGGCGCTGGAGGTTCTGCTGGACAAGCGCCGCATCCTGGAGATCTATCTCAACAGCGTGGAATGGGGCGAGGGCGTCTTCGGTGCCGAGGCGGCCGCGCAGCGCTACTTCAACAAGCCGGCCAGCAAACTCAACGCCCACGAGGCCGCGCGCCTGGCGGTGATGCTGCCCTCGCCCAAGTTCTTCGAAACCCGCCAGGGCTCGGCCTACCTGGCGCGGCGCACGGGCACCATCGTCGCGCGCATGGGCGCCATTCAACCGCCATGAACCTGCGCGCCCAGACCATGTCCATGATCTTGCTGGGGCTGGTGCGCCTGCTCACCGGCGCGCAGGCGCGCTGGCATGGCTGCCCACCCAAGGCTGAGCAGCGCATCTACTTCGCCAACCACCAGAGCCACGCCGACCTGGTGCTGATCTGGGCCGCGCTGCCACAGGAGTTGCGCGGCATCACGCGACCGATCGCCGCGAAAGACTACTGGACCGCGTCAAACTTCAAGCGATGGATCACCACCGAGGTGTTCAACGCCGTGTATGTGGAACGAGAAAGAAAGGGCGACGAAGACCCGCTGGCGCCGCTGGTGCAGGCGCTGGAGAGTGGCGACTCGCTGATCCTGTTTCCCGAAGGCACGCGCGGCCATGAGGAAGATCCGCAGCCCTTCAAGTCGGGCCTGTACAACCTGGCCCAGCGCTTCCCCGACGTGGTGCTGGTGCCCGCCTGGATCCACAACGTGCAGCGCGTGATCCCCAAGGGCGAGGTGGTGCCGGTGCCGGTGCTGTGCTCGGTGACCTTTGGCGAACCGCTGGCACTCGGTGCCGACGAGCCGCGCGCCGAATTCCTGCAACGCGCGCGCGCGGCCGTCATGGCCCTGCGCGAGGTTTGAAGGGGTTTGCCATGGGCAGCTTTCTGCGCAGCCTCACCCCCGAACAGCAGGTCAGTCTGGTGTTCGTGGCGCTGTTCGGGCTGCTGCTGATCGCCAGCGGTGTGTCGGTGCTGCTGTCGCTGCGCGAACGCCGCGCCGCAGAGGACGATGATGCGACGGCGGACGCGCGCGCCAAGCGCCTGCAGGACAACCAGGCACTCCTGCGCAGTTCCTGGATCATGGTGTTGGTGTTCTGGATCGGCTGGTCCCTGGGCGAAGGCTTTGCCATCGTCATGTTTGGCTTCGTGTCCTTCTTCATCCTGCGCGAATTCATCAGCCTCTCGCCCACGCGCCGGGGCGATCACCGCAGCCTGGTGCTTGCTTTCTTTGTCGTGCTCCCCTTGCAGTACGCCCTGGTATGGACCGAACGTTTCAACCTGTTCACCGTCTTCATCCCGGTTTATGTCTTCCTGGGCATTGCGGTGGTCAGTGCGCTGGGCAACGATCCGCAGCGCTTCCTGGAGCGCAGCGCCAAGCTGCAGTGGGGCATCATGGTCTGCATCTATGGCATGAGCCACGTGCCGGCGCTGCTGCTGCTCGACTTCAAGGGCTTCTCCGGCAAGACCGCGTTCCTGGTGTTCTTCCTCGTGCTGGTGGTGCAAACCTGCATGCTGGTGCAGCACCTGGCCGCGCGCGGCCTGCGCCGGCCGGTGGCGCCCGCCATCAGCGACAGCTTCCACTGGCGCAGCTGGGTCCTGGGCTTGGTCGCTGGCGGCCTGCTGGGCGCGGCGCTGGCGGGCTTTACCCCGTTCAAGCCCTTGCCTGCCTTTGCCATGGCGCTCGTGGCCTGCGCGGCGGGCAGCTTCGGCCACCTCGTGATGAAGGCCATCAAGCGCGACCGGGGCGTGACGCACTGGGGCCTCGCGGGTCGCTCGGTCACCGGCGCCAGCGGCCTGCTTGACCGGGTGGACGCCCTGTGTTTTGCCGCACCGGTGTTCTTCCACTCTGTGCGCTGGACCTTCGACCTCTGAGACCCTCCCATGCGAATCCTCGGCATTGACCCCGGCCTGCAGTGCACCGGCTTCGGCGTCATCGACACCGACGGCGCGTCCCTGCACTACGTCGCCAGCGGCACCATACAGACCAGCCCGAAAGACGGCGCGTTGCTGCCGGCGCGGCTGAAGGTGCTCTTCGACGGCATCACCGAAGTCGTGGCGCGATACCAGCCCGAGGTGTCGGCCTGCGAGATCGTGTTCGTCAACGTCAACCCGCAGGCCACATTGCTGCTGGGCCAGGCGCGCGGCGCCTGCCTGACCGCGCTGGTGGCCAACCAGCTGCCGGTGGCCGAGTACACCGCGCTGCAGTTGAAGAAAGCGGTGGTCGGCTACGGCAAAGCGGCCAAGCCGCAGGTGCAGGAAATGGTGAAACGCCTGCTGCGGCTGCCCGGCCTGCCCGGCAAGGACGCGGCCGACGCGCTGGGCCTGGCGATCACGCATGCCCAGGTGAGTCGGACCCTCGTGGCCATCAACAAAGTCTCGACGGCACAGGCGCGGTCCAGCGCTTCGTACAAGGCCAGTCGCCTTTACTGAGCACGCGCTACAGCAACCTTTCGAGCGCCAGCACGCCGAAGAAACCGAGCGCGGCGATCACCGTCCATTTCAGGATGACGATGCCCCAGGCGCGGTACCGCGGCTGGCTGGTGCCGATGTAGAACGCGAAGCACACGCCGGCCGCGAGCAGCAGCAGCATGATGGTCCAGCGGAACAACAGCATGGGTTTGCGAGCAACGCGGCTGGTTTACCAGGCCGGCGCGAGCTGCGCGAAGCCGCTCGGTGCTTCGCGGTCGTGCGCGAAGCTGACCACCTCGTAGGCATCGGGCCGATCCAGCAGGGCCCGCAGCAACTGGTTGTTCATGGCGTGGCCGCTGCGGAAGGCGCTGTACGCCGCCAGCAGGGGTTTGCCAACGATGTACAGGTCGCCCATGGCGTCGAGGATCTTGTGCTTGACGAATTCGTCCTGGTATCGCAGGCCGTCGGCATTGAGCACCTTGACGTCGTCCATCACGATGGCGTTGTCCAGCCCGCCGCCCATGGCCAGGCCGTTGGAACGCATCATCTCCACGTCGCGCGTGAAGCCAAAGGTGCGTGCGCGCGCGATCTCGCGCGCGTAGCGCCCGCTGCCGAAATCGAACTCGACGCGTTGACCAGTAGAGTTCACCGCCGGGTGGTCGAACTCGATCTCGAAGGCCAGCTTGTAGCCATGGAACGGGTCGAGCCGCGCCCACTTCACGTTCTTGCCCTCGCCTTCGCGCACCTCCACCGGCTTGGTGACACGGATGAAGCGCTTGGGTGCGTTCTGCATCACGATGCCGGCGCTCTGCAGCAGGTAGACGAAGGACGCGGAAGAGCCATCAAGGATGGGCACCTCTTCGGCCGTGATGTCCACGTGGAGGTTGTCCAGCCCCAGTCCGGCGCAGGCGCTCATCAGGTGTTCGATGGTGTGGACCTTCGCGCCCCCGTTGGAAATGGTGGATGCCAGCCGCGTGTCGGAGACCGCGAGCGCGTTCACGGCGATCTCCACCGGCGTGGCCAGGTCCACGCGGCGGAACACGATGCCGGTGTCGGGTGCGGCGGGGCGCAGCGTCAGCTCCACGCGCTGACCGCTGTGCAGGCCGACGCCGACCGCCTTGGTCAGGGATTTGAGGGTGCGTTGCGCGAGCATCCGGGAATTGTAGGTTTTTGCCCTTTGGAACACGGTGAGAAATAGTGATGGCCTTGATAGCAGGCCCGCTGTCTGCTGTTCTCCGGGTGGCTCCGGTCGGTGGCGACCGGGGTATCTGGCTCCGCTCATGTCCCCCGGGCCGGCTGCGCCGGCCCTCCTCCTTTACTTCGCTGCGCCAGACACCCCGATCACCGCCGACCTCGTTGGCACCGGGAACGGGGATACCCAGGTATCACTTCAGCTCGCGAGTGTGGGGTGCTCCACGCAGCGACATAAAGGAGGAGGCCCTGCTCGGCAGGGCCGGGGGACAGTCGCGGAGTGGAGTACCCCGCAATCGCGAGCGTGCGCGAGGAGTCACGAGCGAAAGAACCAGAAATCAATCCGCTTGCTTGCGCAGGAACGCCGGAATCTCGAAGTCGTCCATGCCACCTGAAGCCAGCGCGTCCACCTTGGCCGCGGCCTGGGTGCGGTTGGTGCGCCAGACACTGGGGACAGCCATGGAGTTGTAGTCCGGCTGCGCCGCGCCCGGGCCGCTCACCGGGGTGTTGACCGTCGGCACGTTGAACGGCACGTTGTCGGTGCCGGTGCGCAGCACCTGCAGCGGCGGCGCGGTGCGGCGCGCGCCCTGGCGCGACAGGCCGGTGGCGACCACGGTGACGCGCATTTCGTCGCCGAGGTTGTCGTCGTAGGCGGCGCCGTAGATCACGTGCGCCTCGGACGAGGCGTAGGCGCGGATGGTGTTCATCGCCAGCTTGGATTCGGACAGCTTGAGCGAACCTTTGGCCGCCGTCACCAGCACCAGCACGCCCTTGGCACCCGAGAGGTCGATGCCTTCGAGCAGCGGGCAGGCCACGGCCTGCTCGGCGGCGATGCGGGCGCGGTCGGGGCCCGCGGCCACCGCCGTGCCCATCATGGCCTTGCCGGGTTCGCCCATCACGGTGCGCACGTCCTCGAAGTCGACGTTGACGTTGCCGTACTCGTTGATGATCTCGGCGATGCCGCCCACCGCGTTCTTGAGCACGTCGTTGGCATGCGCGAAGGCCTCATCCTGCGTGACCTCGTCGCCCAGCACCTCCAGCAGTTTCTCGTTGAGCACCACGATCAGCGAGTCCACGTTCGCTTCCAGCTCGGACAGCCCCTGGTCGGCATTGGTCATGCGACGGCCACCCTCCCAGTCGAAAGGCTTGGTGACCACGCCCACGGTGAGGATGCCCATTTCCTTGGCCACGCGCGCTATCACTGGCGCCGCGCCGGTGCCGGTGCCGCCGCCCATGCCTGCGGTGATGAACAGCATGTGCGCGCCCGCAATCGCCTCGCGGATGTCGTCCACCGCGATCTCCGCAGCCTCGCGACCCTTCTCGGGCTTGCTGCCCGCGCCCAGGCCGCTGGTGCCGAGCTGGATGGTCTTGTGCGCGGCGCTGCGCGAGAGCGACTGCGCATCGGTGTTGGCGCAGATGAACTCCACGCCCTGCACGCTGCGCGAGATCATGTGCTCGACCGCGTTGCCGCCGCCGCCGCCCACGCCGATGACCTTGATCTGGGTGCCGAGGTTGAACTCTTCGACTTCAATCATTTCGATGCTCATTGCTGTACTCCTTGATGTGTCTGGTGCCGGGTTGTCGGCGGTATCTGAAAGGGCTTCGGGGTGGAGGTTCGGCTCATCCGGGGGGTCCGGTGTGTTCGACACACCGGCCTCGTCTTCGTCGGTCCCGCAGGAAGGGAATGGGATGGCGTCTCATCAGAACGTCCCCAGGAACCAGTTCTTGACCCGCTCGACCGCGCCCTGCACGGAGCCCGCCTTCTGGGCCACCTTGTGCCCGCGCACGCGCGCCAGGCGCGCCTCCTCAAGCAGCCCCATGACCGTGGCCGCGCGCGTCTGCGCCACCATGTCGGAAAGCGCGCTGGTGTAGTTCGGGATGCCGCGGCGCACCGGCTTGAGGAAGATGTCCTCGCCAAGCTCGACCATGCCGGGCATGACCGCGCTGCCGCCGGTGAGCACGATGCCCGAGGACAGCATCTCCTCGTGGCCCGAGTCGCGCAGCACCTGCTGCACCAGGGAGAAGATTTCCTCCACGCGCGGCTCGATCACACCCGCCAGCGCCTGGCGGCTGAGCATGCGCGGGCCGCGGTCACCCAGGCCGGGCACCTCGACCTGCGTGTCCGGATCGGCCAGCAACTGCTTGGCGCAGCCGCTCTCGACCTTGATGTCCTCGGCGTCCTTGGTCGGCGTGCGCAGCGCCATGGCGATGTCGCTGGTGATCAGGTCGCCGGCAATCGGGATCACCGCCGTGTGCCGGATCGCGCCGCCCGAGAAGATCGCCACGTCGGTCGTGCCCGCGCCGATGTCAACCAGCGCCACGCCCAGCTCCTTCTCGTCGTCGGTCAGGATGGCCTGGCTGGAGGCCAGGGGGTTGAGCATGAGCTGGTCCACCTCCAGGCCGCAACGGCGCACGCACTTGATGATGTTCTCGGCCGCGCTCTGCGCGCCGGTGACGATGTGCACCTTGGCTTCAAGCCGGATGCCGCTCATGCCGATCGGTTCCTTGACCTCCTGGCCGTCGATCACGAATTCCTGTGGTTCCACCAGCAGCAGGCGCTGGTCGGTCGAGATGTTGATCGCCTTGGCGGTCTCGATCACGCGCGCCACGTCGGTGGCACTCACCTCGCGATCCTTGATGGCCACCATGCCGCTGGAGTTGATGCCGCGGATGTGACTGCCGGTGATGCCCGTGTACACCCGCGCGATGCGGCAATCGGCCATCAGCTCGGCCTCCTTGAGGGCCTGCTGGATGCTCTGCACCGTGGCGTCGATGTTGACCACCACGCCGCGCTTGAGGCCGTGGCTGGCGGACACGCCCAGCCCCGCGAGCTTGAGCTCGCCACCGGGCTGAACCTCGGCGACCACCACCATGATCTTGGCGGTGCCGATGTCGAGTCCGACCACCAAATCCTTGTATTCCTTGGCCATGATTGCTTCTTGATTACCTTCGGGGTTGTGATGCGCCTGCAGCCGGCGTGTCGGTCACGGTGGTCACGCCGCGCAGTCGCAGCGCGTAGCCATTGGGGTAGCGCAGGTCCACCGACTGCACAGCCCCGGCGTAGCGTTCGGTGAGCTGGGCCAGCGTGCCCGTGAAGCGGCGCGTGCGCTGCAGCAGTTCGTCGGGCGTGCCGCGCCCCAGTTCGATGCTGGCGCCGTTGTCGAGCCGGGCGCGCCAGCTGCCGCGCTCGGTGAGTTCGAGCCGTTCCAGGCCCATCGCCAGGCGCCCGAGTTCGGTCTGCAGCAACTGATAGAGCGACCACACCTGCGTCGACTGCTCGGGTGGCCCCGCCAGTTCGGGCAGACCGTCGCTGTCGTCCGGGCTGGCGTCGAACACCTCGCCCAGCTGGTTGACCAGTTGCCCCGAACCGGACTCGCCCCACCAGGCGACGGCCTGATGCTCTTCCAGCGTCACGCGCAGGCGGTTGGGGAACTCACGCTGCACCACGGCCCTGCGCACCCAGGGCACGGATTCGAACAACTGGCGCACCTGCTGCAGGTCCACCGTGAGGAAGCTGCCGCTCAGGCGTGTCTTCATCTGCGAGGCCAGTTGCGCACGGAAGCCCACCGCGCTCTGGTGCGCCACGTCGCCATGCACAGTGATCGCCTTGACCGTCCAGACCGGGTGGCGCACCAGCCAGGTGGTGAACAGCCCCAGGCTCAACACGGCAAACACCCCGATCAGGACGTGCGTGACCACGGCCATGAGCTTGACGTCCAGGGGCAGTTCGGTGGTGGCCATGGTATGGGGACCGCGTCGTTCAGGCCGGGTTGTCCAGCGCGGCGCTGGCCAGCAGCGCCAGGCAGAGGTCTTCGTACGACAGGCCGGCGGCCTTGGCCGACATGGGCACCAGGGAATGGCTGGTCATGCCGGGCGAGGTGTTGATCTCCAGCAGGAAGGGCTTGCGGTCGCTCGCGCGGATCATCAGGTCGGCACGGCCCCACCCGCGGCATCCCAGCGCGCGGTAGCTGGCCAGCACGATGCGCTGGATCTCGCGTTCCTCGGCGTCGGGCAAACCACTGGGGCAGTGGTACTTCACCTCGTCGGTGAAGTACTTGTTCTGGTAGTCGTAGGCGCCATCGGGTGCGACGATGCGGATCACCGGCAGCGCGCGGGCCTGCTCGCCGGTGCCGATCACCGGGCAGGTCACCTCCTCGCCTTCGATGAACTCCTCGCACAACACGTCGGGGTCGTACCGCACCGAGAGGGCCACCGCCTCCTGCATGTCCGAGTAGCCTTTCACCTTGGTCACGCCGATGGACGAACCCTCGTGAGGCGGTTTGACAATGAGTGGCAGGCCGAGGACGTCGGGCACACCGCGCGCGTCCTCGTGCGCCTGGCGACCGGGTGGAAGGACCACGTAGCGCGGCGTGGGCAAGCTCTCGGCAATCCACATGCGCTTGGTCATGATCTTGTCCATGGCGATGGCCGAGGCCAGCACACCAGGGCCGGTGTAGGGGATGCCGAGCAGTTCCAGTGCGCCCTGCACCGTGCCGTCCTCCCCATGGCGGCCGTGCAGCGTGATGAAGCAGCGCTGGAACCCCTCGCGCTTGAGTTCACCCAGCTCGCGCTCGGCCGGGTCGAAGGCATGCGCATCCACGCCTCGGGCCTTCAGCGCAGCCAGCACGCCGCTGCCCGACATCAGCGAGACCTCGCGCTCGGCCGAGGTCCCCCCCATCAAGACCGCCACCTTGCCGAATGATTTCGGATCGATCACCGTGTTGTCCTTTGTGTTCATGACGCAGCTCCCTGCGCCAGTTCGATCACGCGACCGGCCACGGCCCCCACGGTGCCCGCACCCATGCACAGGACCACGTCGCCGTCCTGTGCGTTGTCGAGCACCGCTTGTGGCATGGCGCCAATGTCGTCCACGAACACGGGCTCGAGCTTGCCGGCCACGCGCAGCGCGCGCGCCAGCGAGCGTCCGTCGGCGGCGACGATGGGCGCCTCGCCCGCCGCGTACACCTCGGCCAGCAGCACCGCGTCGGCCAGGCCGATCACCTTGACGAAGTCTTCAAAGCAGTCGCGCGTGCGGGTGTACCGGTGCGGCTGGAAGGCCAGCACCAGGCGCCGGCCCGGGTAGGCGCCGCGCGCGGCCGCCAGCGTGGCGGCCATCTCCACCGGGTGGTGGCCGTAGTCGTCCACCACGGTGCAGTGGCCACCGCCGGGAAGGGGCGCATCGCCATACGGCTGGAAGCGCCGGCCCACCCCCTTGAACTCCGCCAGCGCACGCACCACAGCGGCGTCGGACACGCCCAGCTCCACCGCAATGCCGATGGCCGCGAGCGCGTTGAGCACGTTGTGCTCGCCCGGCAGGTTGAGCACCACATCGAGGTCGGGCAGTTCCACGCCATTGCGGCGTTGCACCGTGAAGTGCATCTGCGTGCCGACCGGGCGCACATGGATCGCGCGCACCTGGGCATCCTCGGAGAATCCATAGCTGGTGATCGGGCGTGCAATCTGCGGCAGGATCTCGCGGATCGCCGGGTCGTCCACACACACCACGGCGGCGCCGTAGAACGGCATCTTGTGCAGGAAGTCGATGAACGCGCCCTTGAGCTTGCCGAAATCATGGCCGTAGGTGTCCATGTGGTCGGCGTCGATGTTGGTGACAACCGAGAGCACGGGCAGCAGGTTCAGGAAGGAGGCGTCGGACTCGTCGGCCTCGACCACGATGTATTCGCCCGAACCCAGCTGCGCGTTGGCGCCCGCGCTGTTGAGGCGCCCGCCGATCACGAAGGTCGGGTCCAGCTCGGCGGCGGCGAGCACGCTGGCCACCAGGCTGGTGGTGGTGGTCTTGCCGTGCGTGCCGGCAATGGCCACGCCCTTCTTCATGCGCATGAGCTCGGCCAGCATCACGGCGCGCGGCACCACCGGCACCAGCTTCGCGTGCGCGGCGACCACCTCGGGGTTGTCTTCCTTCACCGCAGTGGAGGTGACGATGGCGTCCGCGCCTTCGATGTGCGCGGCGTCGTGGCCCGCGAACACCTCGGCGCCGAGGGCGACCAGGCGGCGCGTGGCCACGCTCTCGCCCAGGTCGCTGCCCGAGATGCGGTAACCCTGGTTGAGCAGCACCTCGGCAATGCCGCTCATGCCGGCACCGCCGATGCCGACAAAATGGATGTGACGGATGGCGTGTTTCATGTCTTGTTCACCTTGGCGAGCTGCTCGCAGGCGGACACCACGGCCGCCACGGCCTCTGTCTTGCGCATCTGAAAGGCCTTGTCCGCCATGGTCAGCAGCTGTTCGCGCTGCAGCGTCTGCAGCGTCTGCGCCAGCGAATGGGCGGTCAGTTCGGTCTGGGGCACCAGCCAGGCGGCGCCGGCATCCACCAGGAAGCGCGCGTTCGTGGTCTGGTGGTCGTCCACCGCGGCCGGGAACGGCACGAACAGCGCAGCCGCACCGACGGCCGCGATCTCGGTGACCGTGCTGGCGCCGCTGCGGCAGACGATCAGGTCGGCGTCGGCGAAGGCCTGCGCGGTGTCTTCAATGAACGGGGTGAGCTCGGCCTGCACGCCCGCGGCCACGTAGTTGGCCCGCAGCGCGTCGATCTGTTTTTCGCCGCTCTGGTGGGTGACCTGCGGACGCACCGCCCTGGGCAACAGGGCCAGGGCCTGGGGCACGACGTCGTTGAGCGCCTTCGCGCCCAGGCTACCCCCCACCACCAGCAGGCTTAGCACGCCACTGCGGCCCGCAAAGCGTTCGGCCGGCACCGGCTGCTGCAGAAAGGCCGCGCGCAACGGATTGCCCACCCACTCGGCCTTCTTCAGCACGTTCGGGAACGCGGTGAACACCCGGTCGGCCACACCCGCGAGCACCTTGTTCGCCATGCCGGCCACCGAGTTCTGCTCGTGCAGCACCAGGGGCTTGCCGGCGAGCACGCCCATCATGCCGCCCGGAAAGCTGATGTAGCCACCCAGGCCCACGACCACGTCGGGCTTGACACGGCGCACCACCTGCAGCGACTGCCAGAACGCGCGCAGCAGCCGCAGGGGCAGCAAGGCCAGGGTGACCAGGCCCTTGCCGCGCACGCCACCGAAGTCGATGGTCTCAAGCGCAAAACCGCGCGGCGGCACGAGCCGGCTTTCCATGCTGCCGGGTGCGCCCAGCCAGTGCACGCGCCAGCCGCGCTCGCGCAGGGCTTCGGCCACGGCCAGACCGGGGAAGATGTGGCCACCGGTGCCGCCGGCCATGATGAGGGCGCAGGGCATGGTCATGGCCGGCCACCCTTCATCATCTGGCGATTCTCGTAGTCCACTCGAAGAACTATCGCAATGGCCACGAGGTTCAGCAGAATCGCGGAGCCGCCGTAGCTCATCAGGGGCAGGGTGAGGCCCTTGGTCGGCAAGGCGCCCAGGTTCACGCCGATGTTGATGAAGGCCTGGAAACCCATCCACAGGCCCACGCCCTGGGCCACGAGGCCGGCGAAGACCTGGTCGAGCGCGATCGCCTGGCGGCCGATGTGCATGATGCGGCGCGTGAGCCAGAGGAACAGGCCGATCAGCAGCAGCACGCCCACCAAACCGAACTCTTCCCCAATCACCGCGAGCAGGAAGTCGGTGTGCGCCTCCGGCAGCCAGTGCAGCTTCTCCACGCTGCCGCCCAGCCCCACGCCGAAGATCTCGCCGCGGCCGAAGGCAATCAGCGAGTGCGAGAGCTGGTAGCCCTTGCCCAGCGCGTGCTCGACGCTCCACGGGTCGAGGTAGGCGAAGATGCGTTCGCGGCGCCAGTCGCTCATCATGACCATGAGCGCGAAGGCGCCCACCACCACGAGCGCGATCAGGAAGAACATGCGCGCGTTCACGCCACCCAGGAACAGGATGCCCATGGCGATCACCACGATCACCATGAAGGCGCCCATGTCGGGTTCCGCCAGCAGCAGCATGCCAACCACACCCACGGCCACCGCCATGGGCGCCACGGCCTGGAAGAAGCGCTGCTTCACTTCCATCTTGCGCACCATGTAGTTGGCCGCGTAGAGCAGCACCGCGAGCTTGGCCAGCTCCGAGGGCTGGAAGTTCATGATGCCCAGCGAGATCCAGCGCCGCGCACCGTTCACGCCCTTGCCGACGAAGGGCAGCAGCACGAGCGCGAGCAACACCAGTGCCGCCGCGAACAGCCAGGGCGCCATCTTTTCCCAGGACCGCATCGGGAACTGGAATGCCACCATCGCGCACACCACGCCGATCAGCATGGAGACACCATGGCGCAGCACGAAGTGGGTGTGCGCGTAGTTGGCAAAGCGCGGGTTGTCGGGCAGCGCGATGGAAGCGGAGTACACCATCACCAGACCCCAGGCGAGCAAGGCCACCACGACCCACAGCAGCGGCTGGTCGAAGCCGAGTTCGCGCACGGCGACATTGCGCGTGCCGGCGTAGGTGCGGTTGGACAGGCGCACCGGCAGGTCGTCGCGCGAGCCCCCGCCCGCGAGCGCACCCGCCAGGTCGCGCCCGCCCAGTCCGGGCAGGGCGTCGCGCAGGCGTTGCGTCCACGTCTGCGCTGACGCTGCGGGCTTGCGGGCTTTCTTCGCGCTCACAGGCTGCCCTCCACCATGGTGCCGTTGCGGTGCGCGAGGGCGCCCACGGCCTGCACGAACACGCGGCCGCGGTGCTCGTAGTTGTCGAACATGTCCAGGCTGGCGCAAGCGGGCGACATGAGCACCGCATCGCCCGAGCGTGCCTGCTGCGCGGCGAGCGCCACCGCGGCCGGCAGCGTGTCCGCGTCGTGCTGGGCCACGTTCGCCTGCGCCAGCGCCTCGCCCACGGCCGCGCGAATGCGCGCGGCGTCGCGGCCGATGTAGACCACGGCGCGGGCAAAGCGCGCCAGCGACTCGGCCAGCGGCGTGAAGTCCTGGCCCTTGCCGTCACCGCCTAGGATCACGACCAGGTGGCGTTCGGCGCCCAGGCCACGCACAGCAGCCAGCGTGGCGCCGACGTTGGTGCCCTTGCTGTCATTGAAGTACTCGACCTCGTCGAGGATGGCCACCGGCTCCACCCGGTGCGGCTCGCCCCGGTACTCGCGCAGGCCGTGCAGCATGGGGCCGAGCGCGGCGCCCGTGGAAGCGGCCAGCGCCAGCGCGGCGAGCGCGTTGGCCGCGTTGTGGCGCCCGCGAATGCGCAGCGCGTCCACCGGCATGAGACGCTGGAAGTAGATCTCCTCGTCGTCCTCGGCGCCGCGCCCCCGCTTGCGTGTCTCGTCCAGCGCAATGGCCCGCACCAGCCAGTCCATGCCATTGACCGATTCAATGCCCCAGTCGCCTGCGCGGCTGGGCGCGTCCAGGCCGAAGCTTGCCCAGGGGCGGGCGCTCTGCTGCCGGTTGCGGTTGCCCACCTTGACCGTGACCAGGCCGGGCTTCATCGCCATGACCAGCGGTTCGTCGCGGTTGAGCAGCATCAGCGCCTGCGCGCCAAACACCGCGGCCTTGGCCTGGGTGTATGCGGCCATGCTGCCGTGCCAGTCGAGGTGGTCTTCGCTGAGGTTGAGCACGGTGGCGGCGCTCGGCACCGCGGCCCAGGCGCCGTCGCCCGCGCCGTCGAGCTGGAAGCTGGAGAGTTCGAGCACCCAGACGCGTGGCAGGTGCGCGGGCTGCGGCGGCTCGACCGGCGGCGGCACGAGCAGGGTCGGGTCCTCGGCGTCATCCTCAGCGGCGGCTGCCGCGGCCTCATCGACATCCACATCGGCATCCCCCTCCGCATTCCGGTCGGGATCGGCACCGCTGGCCGGTGCTTCGGCCGCAGGAGCTGGCGTGGCGTCGCGCGCGGCCTGCGCCTCGACTTCGGCTTCGGCCGCGGCGCGGTCGTCATCGGCCTGCTGCGCCTCGGCCTCCGCGTCGAGCGCGGCAGACAGGACGTCCAGCAGCGATGGGCCGATGTTGCCGGCCACCGCCACGTTCACGCCCGCGCGCTGCAGCAACAGGCCAGTCAGCGCGGTCACCGTGGTCTTGCCGTTGGTGCCGGTGATCGCCAGCACCTTCGGGCGGTACGGCAGGCGTTCGCGCTGCGCCAGTTCACCCAGCGCGCGGGCGAACAGGTCGAGTTCGCCCACCACATCGATGCCGCGCGCGGCGGCCCGGTCGAACACCACCTGCAGCGCGGCCGGTGCCAGGCCTGGGCTGCGCGCGATCAATTGCCACTCGGCCCGCGCCAGCAGCGCCTCGTCGAACGCACCCGCCACGAAGCTCGCCTGCGGGCAGTCGGCCCGCAGTGCGGCCAACTGCGGTGGTGCATCGCGCGTATCGGCCACGGTGACGCGCGCACCCTGGCGGGCACACCAGCGCGCCATGGCCAGGCCGGAGGCGCCCAGTCCGAGGATGAGGACGTCCTGGTCTTTCATCGCAGCTTGAGCGTGGACAGCCCCACGAGGCAGAGCAACATGGTGATGATCCAGAAGCGCACGACGACCTGCGTCTCCTTCCAGCCCTTTTTCTCGAAGTGGTGGTGCAGCGGCGCCATATGGAACAGGCGTCGGCCGGCGCCGTAGCGCCGCTTGGTGTACTTGAACCAGCTCACCTGCAGCATCACGGAGAGCGCTTCCACCACGAAGATGCCACCCATGATGGCGAGCACGATCTCCTGGCGCACGATGACCGCGATGGTGCCCAGCGCGCCACCGAGCGCGAGCGCGCCCACGTCGCCCATGAAGACCTGCGCCGGGTGCGTGTTGAACCACAGAAAGGCCAGGCCCGCGCCGGCCACGGCGGCGCAGAAGATCAGCAGCTCGCCCGCGCCGGGAATGTGCGGCAGCAACAGGTAGCGCGCGAACACCACGTTGCCGGTGACGTAGGCGAACACCCCCAGCGCCGAGCCCACCATGACCACCGGCATGATGGCCAGGCCATCGAGCCCGTCGGTGAGATTGACCGCGTTGCTCGATCCCACGATCACCAGATAGGTCATGACCACGAAGCCGAACACGCCCAGCGGGTAGCTGATTTCCTTGAAGAAGGGCACAAGCAGGCCGGCCTGCGGCGGCATGTCCAGCGTGAAACCCGAGCTCACCCAGTCGATGAAGAGTTCAAGCACGCGCGCGTTGCTGGTCTCGGAGACCGCGAACACGAGGTAGAAGGCCGCGACCAGGCCGATCAGCGATTGCCAGAAGTACTTCTCGCGCGAGCGCATGCCCTCGGGGTTCTTGTGCACCACCTTGCGCCAGTCGTCCACCCAGCCGACGGCGCCAAAGCCCAGGGTCACGATCAGCACGATCCAGACAAAGCGGTTGCTCCAGTTGAACCACAGCAGCGTGGACAGCGCAATCGCGAACAGGATCAGCACACCGCCCATGGTGGGTGTGCCTCCCTTGCTCAGGTGCGTCTGCATCGCGTACTCGCGGATCGGCTGCCCGATCTTGAGCGCGCCCAGTCGGCGGATGAACCAGGGGCCGGCCACCAGGCCGACCACGAGCGCCGTCATGGCGGCCATCACCGCGCGGAACGTGAGGTACTGGAACACCCGCAGGAATCCGAAGTCGGGTGACAGGCCTTGCAGCCAGAGGGCCAGGCTAGGCAGCATGGGTGTTGTCCTTCTTGTCTTTGTTGTATTGCGCGGGGTCCAGTGCCTGCAGGGCCTGCACCACGCGCTCCATGCGCATGAAACGCGAACCCTTGACGAGCACGCTGCGAAACACCGGGCGGTTGTCGCGCACCGCGGCGCAGACGGCGCCCGCCAGGGCCGGCACCTCGACCCAGTGCACGACCTGCGGCAGCGCTGCGCTGGCCTGGCGCATCCAGTCACCCGTGACGTGCACGGCCTCGATGCCGCGCGCCAGCGCATGGCGCAGCACCTCGTCGTGGAACGCCAGACCCTGCTCGCCCACCTCGCCCATGTCGCCCAGCACCAGCAGGCGTGGCGCGGGCAGCTCGGCGAGTACGTCGATGGCGGCGCGCACCGAATCGGGGTTGGCGTTGTAGGTGTCGTCGATCAGGGTGAGCTGGCGCTCGCCCAGGTGCAGCGACAGCGCGCGCGAGCGCCCTCCCACGGGTTCGAACGCGTCCAGACCGCGCACCACCGCCGGCAGCGGCACGCCGGCAGCCAGCGCGCAAGCCGTCGCCGCCAGTGCGTTGCGCACGTTGTGGCGCCCCGCGATGCGCAGCCGCACCGTGGCCTTGCCGGCGGGCGACGCAAAACACAGCGACCAGGCGCCATCGAGCCAGTCGGTCTGGATGGTGCTCACGTCGGCGGCCGGGTCGGTGTCGCTGAAAGTCAGCACGCGGCGTTGGGCTGCGAGATCGCGCCACAGCGGCGTCCAGGCGTCGTCGGAGGGGAACACCGCCACGCCCGTCGGCCCCAGCGCCTCGATGACCTGGCCGTTCTCGCGCGCCACGGCTTCCACCGTGGCCATGAATTCGAGATGCTCGCGCTGGGCGTTGTTCACCAGGGCCACGGTGGGCAGGGCCAGTGCCGCGAGCTCGGCGATTTCGCCCGGGTGGTTCATGCCCAGCTCGACCACGGAGTACCGGTGTGCCGGGCCCAGGCGCAGCAGCGTGAGCGGCACGCCGATGTCGTTGTTGAAGTTGCCCTGCGTGGCGTGGGCGGCGTCGCCCGCGGCGGCCCGCAGGATGGACGCGATCATCTGCGTCACCGTGGTCTTGCCGTTGCTGCCGGTCACGGCAATCAGGGGCAGATCGAACTGGCTGCGCCACAGGCGCGACAGCTCACCGAGTGCGCGGCGCGTGTCCGGCACCTCCACGCCCGACAGGCCGGCGCTGGCCAGGCCCTGGTGGGCCACCGCCGCCAGCGCGCCCTGCGCCTTCGCCTGCGCGAGGAAGTCGTGCGCATCGAAGCGCTCACCCTTGAGCGCCACGAACAGGTCGCCAGGCTGCAGGCTGCGGGTGTCCGTGTGCACGCGGGTGAAGGGCAGATCGGGTTGGCCCACCACGCGGGCGCCTTCGAGCCGTGTCAGGAGCTGGCCCAGGGTGTTCATGCCAGCGCCCCCTGCCCGGCCGCACGCCGCGCGAGCGCCTGGCGCGCGTGTTGCACATCCGAGAACGGTGATTTCACGCCCATCACGTCCTGGTAATCCTCATGCCCCTTGCCAGCGATCAGCACCACGTCGTGCGCCTCGGCGCGCGCGACGGCCAGATTGATGGCGCGCGCACGGTCCGGTTCGACCAGCGCGGCGTCGGGCACCGACAGGCCCGCCACCATCTGCCGCAGGATGGCGAGTGGATCTTCACTGCGCGGGTTGTCGCTGGTGAACACCGGTCGTTGCGCTTCGCGCTCGGCGGCCATCGCCATCAGCGGGCGTTTGCTGGCGTCGCGGTCGCCGCCGCAGCCCACCACAACCCAGAGCACGCCCTGGCGCTGGCGCGCCAGCGGCTGCAGGGCCTGCAAGGCCTTCTCGAGCGCGTCGGGCGTGTGCGCGTAGTCCACCAGCACCAGCGGCTGGCCCGGCATGTTCACCGCCGCCTGCTCCATGCGACCGGGTACCGGGGTGAGTGCGGCACAGGCGTGCACCGCATCGGTCAGCGGCACGCCCAGCGCGCGCGCCGCGGCCAGCACGCAGAGCAGGTTGGACACGTTGTAGCGCCCGACCAAAGGCAGGCTCAGGGCATGCAGGGCGGCCACCTGACCCGACGCATCGCGTTCGCCCACCTGCAAGGCCATGCCGCTGTCGGTGAAGACGATGTCCTGCGCGAACAGGCGGGCCTGGCCAGGCTGGTCGCCGGCGTCACCTGCTGCCTCGATGGCCACCGTCCAGACGTCCAGCCCGCGCTCGCCCATGGTGGTGGCGAGCCCCGGACCGCGCGCATCGTCGAGGTTCACCACGGCACTCGCCAGGCCGGGCCAGTCGAACAGCGCGGCCTTGGCCGTCCAGTAGGCGTCCATGTGGCCGTGAAAGTCCAGATGGTCCTGGGTGAAGTTGGTGAATACCGCCACGCGCAACCGCGTGGCGTTGAGGCGGCCTTCGACCAGGCCAATGGACGAGGCTTCGATGGCGCAGGCCTTCAAGCCTTCGTCCACGAAGCGGCGCAACTGGGCCTGCAGCATCACCGGATCGGGCGTGGTCAGCCCCGTGGCGACGAGCGGTGCGGCCGAGTCACCGGGTTGCGGTGCACGCCCCATGCCCAGCGTGCCGACGACCGCGCAGGGGCGCTGACAGAACGACAGCAGCTGCGCCACCCACCATGCGGTGGAGGTCTTGCCGTTGGTGCCGGTGATGGCCACCATGTCGAGCGCGGCGCTCGGCGTGCCGTAAAAGGCACTGGCGATCGCGCCGGCTGCGGCCTTGAGGCCCGGCACGGCGAGCACGCGGCCGTCATTCTCAAAGCCAAAGGTCCCGGCGCCTTCCTGCTCGACCAGCGCAGCCGCGGCCCCCGCCTGCAGCGCGGCACCCACGAAGCGGCGCCCGTCGGTGGCGGCCCCCGGCCAGGCCACGAAGCCATCGCCCTCGCGCACGCGGCGGCTGTCGCAATGCAATTCCCCGCGCACGCGCTCGCGCAGCCACTCGGCCACGGCCTGGGGCGTCTGGCGCGTCCTCATCAGAACGACTCCTCCACAACGTCAGCGACGATCTGCGGCTTGACGTTCATGTCGGGCTGCACGCCCAGGATGCGCAGGGTTTGCTGCACCGTCTCGCTGAACACCGGCGCGGCCACGACACCACCGTAGTACTGGCCGTTGCTGGGCTCGTCGATCATCACCGCGACCACGATGCGCGGCGCCTCGATCGGCGCGAGGCCCACGAACCAGCTGCGGTACTTTTTCTCCGCGTAGCCCTTGCCTTCCTGCTTGTGCGCGGTGCCGCTCTTGCCGCCCACCGAATACCCCATGGTCTGCGCCCGCGAGCCGGTGCCACCCGGCCCGGCGGCCAGTCCCAGCATCTGGCGCACCGCGATCGCGTTCTTCGCGCTGAATACCCGCACACCCGAAACCGGTTCGGTGGACTTCTGCAGGCTCAGCGGGATGAGCTCGCCATCACGCGCGAAGATGGTGTAGGCATGCGCGAGCTGGAACAGGGAGGTCGACAGGCCGTAGCCATAGCTCATGGTGGCCTGCTCGATCGGCCGCCAGCTCTTGTAGGGACGCAACCGCCCGGTGACCGCGCCTGGAAACGGCACCTGGGGCTTCTGGCCGAAACCGGCCTGCGCATAGGTCTCCCACATCTCGCGCGGGCTCATCTGCATGGCCATCTTGACCGTGCCCACGTTGCTCGACTTCTGGATCACTTCGGCAACGGTCAGCACATCGTGCGGGTGCGTGTCGCTGATGCTGGAGCCGCCGATCATGATGCGGCCCGGCGCGGTGTGGATCGGCGTGCGCGGCGTGACCAGGCCCTTTTCCAGCGCCAGCGCAGCGATGAAGGGCTTCATGGTGGAGCCGGGCTCGAAGCTGTCGGTGAGCACGCGGTTGCGCAGCTGCTCGCCACTGAGGTTCTGCCGGTGGTTGGGGTTGAAGCTCGGGTAGTTGGCCAACGCCAGCACCTCGCCGGTGAGCGTGTCGATCACCATCACGCTGCCGGCGCGCGCCTTGTGCGCCTGCACCGCCTCCTTGAGCTTCTGGTAGGCGAAGAACTGCACCTTGCTGTCGATGGACAGTTGCAGGTCGGGGCCGTCGACCGGGGGAACGACGTCGCGCACGTCCTCGACCACGCGGCCCAGTCGGTCCTTGATCACGCGGCGCGATCCGTTGCGGCCGGAGAGCTGCTTGTTGAACGCAAGCTCCACACCTTCCTGGCCCCGGTCTTCCACGTTGGTGAACCCGACCACGTGCGCGGCCGCCTCGCCCTCCGGGTACTCGCGCTTGTATTCGCGGCGCTGGTAGATGCCCTTGATGCCGAGCGCGGCGATCTGCCGCGCCACCGGCTCGTCCACCTGGCGCTTGATCCAGACGAAGGTCTTGTCCTCGTTGGCCAGTCGCTTGCGCACCGTGGCCAGCGGCATGTCGAGCAACTTGGCGAGCTGGCGCAGTTGCGGGTCGGCGCGGTCCACGTCCTCGGGAATTGCCCAGATGCTTTGCGCGACCACGCTGGACGCCAGGATCAGGCCATTGCGATCCAGCACGCGGCCGCGGTTGGCCGGCAGCTCCAGCGTGCGCGCGAAGCGCACCTCGCCCTGGCGCTGGAAGAAGTCGTTGCCGAACACCTGCACATAGGCAGCACGCCCGGCGAGGCCGGCAAAGGCCACGGCCAGGCCGGCCACGATGAACTTGCTGCGCCACACCGGCGTGCGGCTGGCCAGCAGCGGACTGGCGGAGTAGTTGATGCTGCGCACACCCATGCTCAGCGCTCCTGCGGGGTGGGCGTGGTCGCGGCCGGTTGCGGCTCGAACACGGTGACGTACTGCGTGATGCCGGGCGTGACCGGCCGCATCTGCAGCTGGCGCGTGGCGAGCTGCTGCACGCGCGCCGGCGTGGCCTGCGCGCGTTTCAGCACCTGCAGCTGCTCATGCTCGACGTCGAGCTTGCGCGACTGCGCCTGCGAGCGGTCCAGCGCGGCGTAGAGCCGACGCGACTCGTACTGCGTGTGCACGAGGTAAAAGGCGCTCGCCACCACGGCCAGCAACAGGACCAGGTTCAAGCGGATCATGCCGGGGCCTCCGTGCGCTCGGCCACGCGCATGACGGCGCTGCGCGAGCGCGGATTGCCCCTGACTTCCTCGTCCGACGGCATGACGCGGCGCACGCCGCGCAGCGCCATGGGCGCAGGCTCGGCGAACGGCACCCGCCGGTCCACCACAGCACGCGAATGGCGCGCCATGAACTGCTTGACCATGCGGTCTTCCAGCGAATGGAAGCTGATCACCACCAGTTGTCCTCCCGGGCGCAACACCTGCAGGCTGGCCTCTAGCGCTTGTTGCAGCTCTTCAAGCTCGGCGTTGATGAAAATCCGAAAAGCCTGAAATGTGCGCGTTGCAGGGTCCTTGCCCGGCTCGCGGGTTTTGACCGCGCCAGCCACGACTTCGGCCAGCTCGCCGGTGGTTCGAAAAGGGCCCCGTTCCTGTCGGCGACGATCAATCGCCTTTGCAATCGATTGAGCAAACCGTTCTTCGCCATAGTCACGAATGACCTCCGACAGGGTTGAGACATCGGCCGTCTCCAGCCACTGCGCCACGCTCTGGCCGCGCGTGGTGTCCATGCGCATGTCCAGCGGTCCGTCGTGACGAAAAGAAAAACCCCGTTCGGGGTCGTCGATCTGCGGGGAGCTCACGCCCAGATCCATCAATACCCCGTCCGCGCTCGCCGCCCCCAGCTCGCCCAGGTGCCTGAACCCCTCGTGGCGAATGACCAGCCGGCCATCGCTGGCCGACAGGGCCTGCGCCGCCTGCACCGCCAGGGGATCTTTGTCGAAGACGGTCAGCCGTCCCTTGCGGGACAACTGCTCGAGGATGGCGCGCGAATGGCCGCCGCGCCCGAAGGTCGCGTCGACATAGTGCCCGTCCGGGTTGATGGCCAGTGCCTGCACAGCCTCGTTCAACAGGACGGTTTGATGGGTCCATGCGCCTTGCACCATCGCCCTTAGAAAGAGAAGTCCTTGAAGACATCGGGCATCTCGGCCTTCATGGCCTCTGCTTCCTGCGCCGCATAGACCTGTGCGTCCCACAGCTCGAAGTGGGCCCCCATGCCGAGCAGGACCACGTCCTTGCTGATGCCCGCGCCCGCGCGCAATTCGGGCGAGACCAGCACGCGACCCGTGCCATCCATGTCCACATCCATCGCGTTGCCCAGGAAGATGCGCTTCCACCACTGGGCCTGCATCGGCAGCGCCGCGATGCGATCGCGGAACTGCTCCCAGGCGCTGCGGGGGAATACCATCAGACAACCGTGGGGGTGCTTGGTGATCGTGAGTGCCGCGCCCAGGGCGTCACGGTGCCGGGTCGGCATGGACAGCCGCCCCTTGGCATCGAGACTGAGAGAAGAAGCACCCTGAAACACCGCGCTCAATCCTTGAAAGACACTTTTCACCACTTAATTGCACTTTTTTCCACTGTAGCAGGAAATGTGGTGCGCGCAACCGCGTGGCTACAGATTTTTGCAATGAAATCAACCACTTAGGACACATTTAGAAGCTATATCGCGTTCAAAAATGCAGCAAAAGCAAGCACTTACAACATGCACTGCATGTGATGCTTGAAAACCCTGTTGCAGGCAGGACTGTATGAACGATCAGGTGGGAGGAGATGGGCGGCGCGGTATCTGCGGCAGGCGCAGGCGGGCCGCCAAGGCCGCCGGCGACCGCCGACGGCCTGGCGCGGACATCAGAGGATGTAACGCGAGAGGTCTTCGTTCTGGCTGAGTTCGGCCAGGCGCCCGTTGACAAGGGCGGCATCGATGGTGATGGTCTGGCCCTGCAGGCGCGTCGCGTCGAAGCTCACTTCGTCGAGCAGGTGCTCCATCACCGTGGCCAGCCTGCGCGCACCGATGTTCTCGGTGCGCTCGTTGACATCGCAGGCGATCTGCGCCAGGCGGCGGATGCCATCGGGCGCGAACACCAGCGTCACGCCCTCCGTGGACAGCAGCGCCTGGTATTGGCGCACCAGCGAAGCATGCGTCTGCGTCAGGATCGCCTCGAAATCATCGACCGAGAGCGATTGCAGCTCGACGCGAATGGGAAAGCGCCCCTGCAGTTCGGGGATCAGGTCGCTCGGTTTGGCCAGGTGGAAGGCGCCGCTGGCAATGAAGAGGATGTGGTCGGTCTTGACGACGCCGTACTTGGTGGACACGGTCGTGCCCTCCACCAGGGGCAGCAGGTCGCGCTGCACACCCTGGCGCGACACCTCGGCGCTGCCCGCGTCGCTGCGCGAGGTGACCTTGTCGATCTCGTCGATGAACACGATGCCGTTCTGCTCGGCGTTGTGCAGCGCGCGCGTCTTGATCTCTTCCTCGTTGACCAGCTTGGCGGCCTCCTCGTCGATCAACAGCTTCATGGCCTCGCCGATCTTGAGCTTGCGCGTCTGGCGCTTGCCCGCACCGATCTGGCTGAACATGCCGCGCAACTGCTCGGCCATTTCCTCCATGCCCGCCGGACCCATGATCTCCATGGCCGGGCGCGGCTCCGCGAGATCAATCTCGATCTCCCGGTCATCAAGCTGGCCCTCGCGCAGCTTCTTGCGGAAGTTCTGGCGCGCAGTGCTTTCGGGCGTGGCCACGACCGCGGCCGACGGTTCGGCGGCCATGGCGCGCGGCGGCGGAATGAGGATGTCGAGGATGCGGTCTTCCGCGGCGTCTTCGGCGCGCACGCGCTGCTTGCGCATCTCCACCTCGCGCGTCTGCTTGACCGCGACCTCCGCGAGGTCGCGGATGATGCTGTCCACGTCCTTGCCCACGTAGCCCACCTCGGTGAACTTGGTGGCCTCGACCTTGATGAAAGGCGCATCGGCCAGCCGCGCCAGACGGCGCGCAATCTCGGTCTTGCCCACGCCGGTGGGACCGATCATGAGGATGTTCTTGGGTGTGATCTCGGGCCGCAGCTTTTCATCGACCTGCTGGCGGCGCCAGCGGTTGCGCAAGGCAATGGCGACAGCGCGTTTGGCGCCGTTCTGGCCAATGATGAAGCGATCCAGCTCGGAAACGATTTCCTGGGGGGTCATCGATGACATGTGTCGGGCTCAGTCCAGGGTTTCGACCGTGTGGTTCATGTTCGTGTAGATGCACAGATCGCCCGCGATCGCGAGCGACTGGCGCACGATCTGCTCCGCGCCCAGATCGGTGTGATCGAGCAGGGCTTTGGCGGCCGCCTGTGCATAGGCCCCACCCGAGCCGATGGCAACGATGCCGTGTTCGGGTTCGAGCACATCACCATTGCCGGTGATGATCAGCGAGGCGCTCTGGTCGGCCACGGCCAGCATGGCCTCCAGACGGCGCAGCACGCGGTCGGTGCGCCAGTCGCGCGTGAGTTCGATCGCCGCGCGCGCCAGGTGACCCTGGTGCTTCTCGAGTTTGGCTTCAAAGCGCTCGAACAGCGTGAACGCGTCGGCGGTGGCGCCGGCAAATCCCGCCAGCACCTTGTCGTGATACAGCTTGCGCACCTTGCGCGCGGTGCCCTTGACGACGATGTGGCCCAGGGTAACCTGGCCGTCGCCGCCGATGGCGACCTGCATACCCTGCGGCGTCTGTCGGCGCACGCAGACGATGGTGGTTCCGTGAAATGATTCCATGGGGGAGGACTTGGGGTCTGAAAGACCGATTGCAACCGCACCGGGTGCGCCGTCGCCGCAGGAAGACCTCAGTCGACGCGCACCACGACCTTGGCGTATTCGGTGATGCCGATGACGTTGAAGAAGGCAGAAACCAGCCGGTGGGCATCCACGAACTGCACCGTTCGCCCTTCGGCGTGGTGGCCCGATACCCAGTTCAACAGCGTACCGGCGGCGGAGAAGTCGACCCGGATCAGGTTGCGGCACGAAATGATGAGCACGTCGGCGCCCTTGAGGCGGCGCTCCAGTGCCTCCAGCGTGGTCTGCGGGTCGCCGCGGATCTCGCCCGAGAGCTCGACGAGGCCGAGCTGGTTGAATTCGCTGGGCTCGCTGTCCAGTTGCGACTCGCCACCCGGGTACACGGAGGGCACCTGCTCCAGCACCGACTCGCCCAGCACCGACTGCCCCGCTTCACCGGGTTTGTCACTCGACTGCGAGGCGTAGTGGCCACGGGGTTTTTCCCACCCGGGCGGTGACACCTCGTAGGTCACGCAGAAGTCCAGCGCGGTGAGCTCAAATTCATCGGGCCGGTTCATCACCCGCAGCACGGCCATGCGCAGCTCCCACCAGAGTTGCTCGACATCGCGCCGTCCCGAAGGCGTCTGGCGCTTGAGCAGCTCCCTGAACGAACTGGCGCCCAGAAAGCGCAACTCGCTCTCCTGGTCACCCCAGAGCGTGAAGATGCCCAGCAGCGCGCGCGCCGCCTTGAGGTCCATGCTCTCCAGAGGCGTCCAGTCCAGTACCCAGGGCTGCGGCGCACGCAGGAGCACGTTCTGCAAGGTCCCGACGGCATGCGCATCGAGCTCGGGCTCACTGACCCAGACCGCCTTGCTCGGGCCGGTGGATGGCGTGAAGACCTTGCCCGTCATGTTGGAGACGATCTCCGGCATGTCGTACCACTGGGGCGCGGAACGGTTGAACCGGTTGACGAAATCGACCGCACGGCTCTCGAAGGGGGCAAGTTGCCCGGTGGCGCGATAGAGGTCGAACAAGGCCAGCCAGTCTTCCTGCTGCCCGGCCTTCGAGCCCCCATCGCCCAGCACCTCCAGCAAGCCCTGCTCCGCCCCTGCATCGTCGCCATTGGCAAACCGGATCGCGGCCTCCTCGACCTCTGGATCCTGGGCGATCTCCTGCACGTCGAGCGCAAAGAAGTGCGAGGCCGAGAAGGCAGGACCACCTGTGCCACCAGTGCCGCGCGATTCGCCGGATGAAGTGGGCGCCATCAGGCCGGTGCGTGCCACGGACGGCGCCGCTGCCACGGGCGCGGGCGCCTGCGGCGATGCCACTTCACGCTCGCGAGATGGGTTCCAGGTCTTGTTCAAGGCAGCCGGTGCGGAACTGGCAGCCGGAATGTTCAACACGGGCTCGTTCAGCGAAGGCGCTGCCGGGGGGGTGGTCGCTGCCGGGTTGGGCAGGGGACTCGGTTCGGTTTCATCGTACTGTGCCTTGCGCTGCCGCACGGCGGCATCCGGCACGGCAGGGGTCAAAGGCCCCTGCTTCGACTTGAGTGGCGCACCACCCACCGTGTGCGCCGCGGTGTTCAGACCCGAGCCGGTACTGACGAGTGAGTCCGGCCCCTTGGTCTTCCACCACTGCATCGACATCTGGGCTTCGATTTCGTCGATCTTCTTCAGCGTCTCGGCGCGGTCGTCCGGTTTGGACGGCAGGCTGCTCTGGAAGAACGAGGGTCGCATCCCCGGCCCTTCGACACCCGTGCCCTCGCGGCTGCGGATCTTGCGCAACATGTCGAACTCGCGCTTGCGCACGAAGTCGTTGCGCCGCTTGCGCTCGATCATCTCCTTGAGCGCGGCCTTGCTGTATTCGCTCTCGCGGTCGGCCGACCGCGTGTCCAGGTCCGCCCAGCTGGTGGTCGGATGGCGCACGAACTTCACCACCTTGGACAGAAAGCCGCCGTTGGAATCGTCCTTGGACATGGGGAATCGGTACCGGAATGAAAGCGTAGGTGAAGAGGCGGAAACTCAGTCCCCGAACATTTTCTGCTTGAGCTCCCGGCGCTGCTGGGCTTCCAGCGAGAGACTGGCCGTGGGGCGCGCCATCAGGCGACCCACACCGATGGGTTCACCGGTTTCTTCGCAGTAGCCGTAGTCACCGGCATCGATGCGGGCAATTGCCTGCTCGATCTTCTTGAGCAGCTTTCGTTCCCGATCGCGGGTGCGCAGTTCAAGCGCGTGTTCTTCCTCGATGGTCGCGCGGTCAGCCGGATCGGGCACGACCACGGTGTCCTCACGCAGGTGCTCGGTGGTCTCGCCGGCATTGGCCAGCATATCGTCCTTGAGCTGCGTGAGCTTGCGGCGGAAGTACGCCAGCTGCAGGTCGCTCATGTACTCGCTGTCGGGCATGGCCTGCACATCCTGATCGGTGAGTTGATCGACCGGCAGGGTCTTCCAGTTGTTGGCGCGCTTGGGATCCTTCTGGATCGATGAGGGCACGGGAGGGGTCATGACGGCACGTTCATTCATATGGGAAAAGGTCGCTTTGGCAGCGTCCGGAGCATGGGTGGGAACCACCTCGGCCTGCGTCATCTGCTCCATCATGACCTTTTTGGCCGCGCGTTTGCCCAGGGGACGTGGCGTGGGCTCTATCACCACCGGCGCCGGCGTGGCCGCGCGCTGGGGGTTGCTGGCAGTCTTTGAAGCAGGGGCCGCAGCAGGTGCAGCCTTGGAAACCGAAGGGGTCACAGGGGAGGCAGCCGCTTTGGCAGCAGGCTGTTTCTTGGTGTTGGTGGCGGTCCTGGCCGCCGATTTGACTGCAGGTTTGGCCGCCTTGGTCGTTGCTGCGGTCTTGACCGGAGTCTTTTTGGCCGGTGGGCGTGCGGCCGCCTTGCTGGCAGCGGTCTTGGCAACCACCGCCTTCTTGTTCACCGGTTTGGCGGCCGCCTTGGTCTTGGGGGCTGGCTTGGCCGTCGCCTGGGTTCTGGCGGGCGATTTGACCGGCGAGCTGGCGGCTTTTTTTGCCACAGGCTTGGCCTTGGCAGCGGTTTTGGCGACCGGTTTCGGCGTTACAGCCTTCTTTGCCACCGGCGCGCGTGCCTTGGCCCCCGCCGCGGCAGGTTTGCCTTTTTTCGCTGTCCTGGTAGCCGGGGCTTTCACAACGGGTCTCCTCTCAGTGACTGACGCAGCGGGATCCGGGAGGGCTTGCTGCTGCGGGCTCCACCCGGGAAGCGCTGCGCCGGATCGCCGGATGCAACGTTATACCCTCATTGCCGGATGGCATTCGGCGCTGATCGACCAGTGCCTGTGGCACCGACCGGCCGGCCAACTTGGGCCGCGATTGTAACGACCCACCCCGACGCTGCCCGCATTCCGGCAGCGCGCCGACGCCCGGTCGTTGGAGAAGCGAGACAAACAACACGGTGGGGTCAGACCAGGCTCTGATCCAGGCCCTGCACCAGGATGTCCCTGGGCAGGTCGATGCCAATGAACACCATCTTGCTGACACGGGGTTCGCCTTCGGCCCAGGCGGGCCCGAGGTCGCTGCCCATGAGCTGGTGCACGCCCTGGAAGATCACCTTGCGCTCGGTGCCCTGCATGTGCAGGACGCCCTTGTAGCGCAGCATGCGCGGGCCGTAGACCTGCACGATCGCGCCCAGGAAGTCTTCCAGCTTCTCGGGACTGAAAGGACGATCAGCACGGTAGACGAAGCTCTTCACGTCGTCGTCGTGATGGTGGTGGTGGCCGGGCCCGCCATGGTCGTGGCGGTGCGACGGGTGGTCGCAGTGCTCGCCATGTTCATGGTCATGGTGTTCATGCCCATGGTCGTGGTCGTCGGCCTTGAGGAAATCGGGGTCGATGTCGAGCTTGGCGTTGAGGTTGAAACCGCGCAGGTCGAACACCTCCTTGAGCGCCACCTCGCCGAAATGCACTGGACGCATCGGCGCGCGCGGGTTCATGTGCTTGAGGCGATGGGTCAAAGCGTCGAGATCCTCACCGCCGACCAGATCGGCCTTGCTGATGAAGATCTGGTCGGCGAACCCCACCTGGCGCCGCGCCTCCTGACGCTCGTTGAGCTGCTCGGCCGCGTGTTTCGCGTCCACCAGCGTGAGGATGGAGTCCAGCAGGTACTGCTCGGCGATTTCGTCGTCCATGAAGAAGGTCTGAGCCACCGGGCCGGGGTCGGCCAGGCCGGTGGTCTCGATCACCACGCGCTCGAAGTCGAGTTCGCCTTTGCGCTTCTTTTGCGCCAGGTCCTGCAGAGTGGCGCGCAGGTCGTCGCGGATGGTGCAGCAGATGCAGCCGTTGCTCATCTGGATGATGTTCTCCGTGGTGTCGGCGACCAGGATTTCGTTGTCGATGTTCTCCTCGCCGAACTCGTTCTCCACCACGGCGATCTTCTGCCCATGCGCCTCACTGAGCACGCGTTTGAGCAAAGTGGTTTTTCCAGAGCCCAGGAAGCCGGTGAGGATGGTGGCGGGAATGAGTGACATGGCGGGCGCGAACAGGGAATGAGGGGACGAAAAAGGCAACCCGGGAGTGTATGCCACCCGCATGGTTTTCGCCCTGATCCAGGACATGCAAAAAGAAGGCCGGGCAAGGCCCGGCCATCGCGCGCGCCGGTACCGGGCTTCAGGGGCGCAGGTACACGTAGCCTTCGCGCGCCTGCAGCCGCGCCACCTCGGCCACCCCGGAGGGCACCACGGAGGCTTCGAGCACCACCTTCGACGGGTCGATGTTGCGCGCCACCAGGGTGTTGTTGCAGACGCGGAATTCCACGCCCTTGGCGGCCAGGTCACCGATCGAGCCCGAGAACGGCTGCTTCGAGGTCGTCACCGCGCCGTCGAGCAGGAAATCGATGCCGGCGCCATGGGTCACGACAACGATCCTCGCTGTCGGGTCGGCCGCCAGGTGGTTGCGGATGTTGCCGATGGCGCGCGTGGCCTGGCCGATGCCGTCGCTCAGGTGATAGACCACCTTGATCGCCGGCTGTGCCAGGGCCTGGGCCTGGGCTTGCAGCGAACCCGCGAGCACGGCGCAGAACAGCAGGGTCTTGAGGAAGTCGAGAAACTTGGGCATGGGGTGTCTCCGGAAGGCAGCGGGCGTGACGGGGGTGGTCGGGAATCGCACAATCCTACCCTTGGCATCCCGCCAGGGTGGCCCGCAGGGTCAGGGCGTGGACGGCTGGCCCGGTGCGGGCGGCTGCGGGTCGGGCGCCTGCCCGGCGCGCGCCTGGGCGCGCGGGTGCGCCGCGTCGTACACCTGGGCCAGGTGCTGGAAATCCAGGCGGGTGTAGACCTGCGTCGTGCTGATGCTGGCATGGCCGAGCAGTTCCTGCACCGCGCGCAGGTCGCCGCTGGATTGCAGCACGTGGCTGGCGAACGAATGCCGCAGCATGTGCGGATGCACCGGCGTGGCCAGCCCGGCCTGCTGCGAGCGGCGCCTGAGCCGCACCCGGATGTGCTGCGGCGTGAGCCGCTGGCCGCGCGAGCCGATGAACAGGGCCGGGTCATCGCCGGCCCAGGCTGCCCGCTGCACCAGCCACGCGGCCAGGGCCGCCAGCGCCTGGCGACCCACCGGCACGCTGCGGCGCTTGGATCCCTTGCCCAGCACGTGCGCGCTGCCGTCCTGCGTGTCGATCCAGCCCCGCGCAACGCCGCTCGCGGCCACGTCCAGACCCACCAGTTCGCCAATGCGCAGACCGCAGCCATACAGCAGCTCGGTGATGCAGGCGTCGCGCGCCTCCAGCGCGGGGGCGTCGGCACTGTCGTGGTGCGACGCCAGCCGCACCGCGTCGTCCACCCCCAGCGCCTTGGGCAGCGGCTTGCCGGCCTTGGGCGCTCGCACGTCCTGCACCGGATTGTGGTCGATCAGGCCCTGGCGCCCCAGCCACACATAGAAGCCGCGCCAGCCCGAGAGGATGAGCGCGATGCCGCGCGCGCTGCGACCACCGCCATGCATCTGCGCGACCCAGCGGCGGATGTGTGTGTTTTGCACCGCCGTCAGTGCCACGCCAGCTTCGCGCGCCAGCGCGGCCAACTTGTCCAGGTCGAGCGTGTAGAGCGCGACGGTGCGCTCGGCCAGCCGTTTCTCCACCCGCACATGGCCCAGGTAGGCCTGCACCAGCGCGTCGTCGTCGGCGCTGGCCGGGGCGTTCACTGGAGTACCTTCGCCCTGCGGGCTGCGGTGCGAGCTTGCTTGGGAACGGCCCGGCGCTGTGCTCATGCGCGCGAGCCCCGAGTGACGCGTCTGGGGGTCATGGCCTCAGGCGGGAGAGTGCGGCGCTGGTGAGTTCACCAATGCTCTCCAGGAAATCGGTGCCCATGTCGGAAGCGAAGCGCTGGGTGTCCGACGAGGCCAGCACCAGCAGACCGAAGGCCTGCGGCGCCATGCCCACGCGAAGCGGGATCAGTGCCAGCGAGGCGGCACTGGCGGGGTCGTCCAGCCATTGCGCCGCTTCCAGCCCGGGGTTGGCGCCGCAGTACGGCCGGGTGAGCGAGGAAGCAAAGGCCTGCACGTCCTCGCTGGCGCCCTGGGCAAAAGCCTCGGTGGTGAATTCGGGCGCCACGTCCCACACCCGGATCGCCACTTGCGGCACCATGAACTGTTCGGTGATCGCGCGCACCGCCACCGCAGGCAGGTCGCGCGCCTCGCGCGCGAGCAACAGCTCGCGCGTCCAGCGCTGCAGCTTGTCGGCGATCGCGGTGTTTTCGTGGCCGTGGCGGATCATCTCCGCGCCCTTGAGCTCCAGGCCGCGAATTTTCTCGCGCAGCATTTCGGCCTGGCGCTCCTGCAGGCTCACCGCGCGCTGGCCGTGCGGGCTCGTCAGCTGCACCGCCGCCAGCAGGCTGGCGTGGCGCTCGAAGAAATCGGGCGTGTTGGCCAGGTAGTTGGCGATGTCGTCTTCGGTGATGGGGGGGATGTTGTTGGCGTTCATGACTGGAATGTAGGGCCATCAGGCGAGATCGGGAACCTCGATCTCGCCATCGAAGACCGTGGTGGCCGGGCCGGTCATGAAGACCGGGCGGTCGTGTTGGGGGCTGTCCTGCCACTCGATGGTGAGCATGCCACCGTGTGTGAGCACATCCACACGCTCGTCGAGCAGGCCCAGGCGGACGCCCGCGACGACCGCCGCGCAGGCGCCGGTGCCGCAGGCCAGCGTCTCGCCCGCGCCGCGCTCGTACACGCGCAGCCGCACCTCGCCGCGGTTCACGACCTGCATGAAACCGGCGTTCACGCGCCGGGGGAAGCGCTCGTGCGATTCGATCCAGGGGCCCCAGGACGGCACGGGCGCGGCCTGCACGTCGTCCACCAGCAGCACCGCGTGCGGGTTGCCCATGGACAGCACGGCCACCGGCACGTCGCCCGCATAAGGCAGGGCCAGCGGCCAGCGCTCGAAACGCCCCATGGGTTCGGGCACCAGGCCGTCGGCCTTGAACGGCACGCGCGGGAGTTCGAACACAGGCGCGCCCATGTCCACGGTGACGCGGCCATCTGGGTGCATGCGCAGCTCCAGCTCGCCATTGGTCACCTTCACGCGCAACGGGTTGCGCGTGCTCAGGCCCTTGTCGTGCACATAGCGCACGAAACAGCGTGCGCCATTGCCGCAATGCTCGACCTGGCCGCCGTCGGCGTTGTGGATCACGTACTCGAAGTCCAGCCCCGGGCCGGGCGACGACCGCACGCTCAGGATCTGATCGGCGCCGATGCCGAAATGGCGGTCGGCCAGAAAGCGGTACTGGGCCGAGCTCAGACCCAGACGGCCCTGCGTCTCGTCGAGCACCACGAAGTCGTTGCCCGCGCCCTGCATCTTGGTGAAGCGGATGTGCATGAGGCGGATTATCCGTCCATGCCCGACCGCGCACCGGACTGGCGCAGCGCACCGCGATGGCGGGTCTGGCGCGCGCGGTCCGCCGCCTGCGCACAATCGCGGTGCGCTTTTGTATGCAATTTGCAACTTTGGCAGGCGAAGCGTGCGGATCCGGCCTGGCACGGCTTATGCAAACAGGCGGGGCATGAACGACCCCGCCCCGACGCCCGCCGGCATCGAACTCATCGCGCTGACCAAGCAGTACGCCGCCGGCAGCGTGGCCGTGGACGGCATCAACCTGCGCATCGCCAGCGGCAGCTACTGCTGCCTGCTCGGGCCCTCGGGCTGCGGCAAGAGCACGACGCTGCGGATGATCGCGGGCCACGAGAGCACCACCAGCGGCGACATCCTGCTGGAGAACCGCAACATCACCCATCTGCCGGCCGCCGGACGCGGCACGGCCATGATGTTCCAGAGCTTCGCGCTGTTCCCGCACCTCTCGGCGCTGGACAACGTGGCCTTCAGCCTGAAGATGAAGGGCGTGGACAAGGCGGCACGCCACCGACAGGCCCAGGACCTGCTGGAACGCGTGGCCATGGGCCATCTGGCCCAGCGCAAGCCCGGCGAACTCTCGGGCGGACAACAACAGCGCGTGGCGCTGGCGCGCGCCCTCATCACGCAACCGCGCGTGCTGCTGCTGGACGAGCCGATGTCCGCACTCGATCCGTTCCTGCGCGTGCAGATGCGCGCCGAACTGCGCCGCTGGCAGAAGGAACTGGGCCTGACCTTCATCCATGTCACGCACTCGCAGGAGGAGGCGATGGCCCTGGCCGACACCATGGTGGTGATGAACCAGGGCCGCATCGAGCAGGTGGGCTCGCCGCACGAGGTCTACAACCGCCCGGCCAGCGAGTTCGTGGCGCGCTTCATGGGTGGCCACAACGTGCTCGAGACCACGCAGGGCAAGGTGGCGGTGCGCAACGACCACATCCACCTCGCCCCGCTGACCGACGGCGACAGCGGCTGGCCCGCCACCGTGCACGACGTCGAATACCAGGGCAGCTACGTGCTGCTCGGCCTGCACCTGAGCGAAGGCCACGAAGGCGAGACCGTCTCCGTGATGCTGCCCGAGGCCCGGTTCGCCCAGCGCCCCTATGCACCGGGCGACCAGGTCAGCCTGACGTGGTCCGCCTGGCAGGCCCACACCTTTCCGCCCACCCTGGCCGCCTGAGGCGCACCCCGGGTTTTCTTCACCCCTTCCCACCACCCGCACCGCAGGAGATTCGCCATGTCCCGACCCGAACACGAGCCCAACACCCCCGCCACGACCGGCCTGAGCCGGCGCAGCCTGCTGCAGGGCACGGCCGGCATGGCCGGCATCCTCGCCAGCGGCCTGGCGCCCGCCGTGCACGCGCAGGACAAGATCGTGCTGCGCTACCTGGGCACCGCCGTGAACCAGGACAAGGCCATTGCCGAGAAGTTCAAGGCCGACACCGGCATCGAGATCCAGTACGTGGCCGTGACCACCGACGACGTGACCAAGCGCGCCGTGACCGCACCCAACAGCTTCGACCTGATCGACACCGAGTACTTCTCGCTCAAGAAGATCGTGCCCACTGGCAACCTCAAGGGCATCGACACGAAGAAGATCAAGAACGCCGACAAGATCACGCCGCTGTTCACCACCGGCACCGTGGCCGGCAAGGCCGTGGGCGACCAGGGCACCGCCCCCAAGAAGGTGATCTTCCTCGAAGGCGAGAAGAGCAAGAAGTTCGCGACGGCGCCGACGCAGTTCATGTCGCTGATCCCCACCGTCTACAACGCCGACACGCTGGGCATCCGGCCCGACCTGATCAAGCGCCCCATCGAGAGCTGGGCCGAATTGCTCAACCCGGAGTTCAAGGGCAAGGCCGCGATCCTGAACATCCCGTCCATCGGCATCATGGACGCCGCCATGGTGGTGGAGGCCAAGGGCATCCACAAGTACAAGGACAAAGGCAACATGAGCAAGGCCGAGATCGACCTGACGATCAAGACCCTGATCGAGGCCAAGAAGGCCGGCCAGTTCCGTGCGCTGTGGAAGGACTTCAACGAGTCGGTGAACCTGATGGCCTCGGGCGAGGTGGTGATCCAGTCGATGTGGAGCCCGGCCGTGACCGCCGTGCGCACCAAGGGCATCGCCTGCAACTTCCAGCCACTGAAAGAGGGATACCGCGCCTGGGCCGCCGGCTTCGGTCTGCCCGCCACGCTCAGCGGCCGCAAGCTCGACGGCGCCTACGAGTTCATCAACTGGTTCCTTGACGGCTGGGCCGGCGCCTACCTGAACCGCCAGGGCTACTACAGCGCCGTGCTCGACACCGCCAAGGCCAAGATGGAAGCCTACGAATGGGCCTACTGGATGGAGGGCAAGCCCGCGTCACAGGACATCAAGAGCCCCAACGGCGACGTGCTGGCCAAGGCCGGCAGCGTGCGCGACGGCGGCAGCTACGAAGCGCGCATGGGCGGCATCGCCTGCTGGAACGCGGTCATGGACGAGAACGAGTACATGGTCCGCAAGTGGAACGAGTTCGTGGCGGCCTGACCATGAGCCACAGCACCACGAACCCCGTCAAGACCGTGCAGGCCTGGTGGCAGGCCGCGCCGTTCACGCTGGTGTTCGTGGTGTTCTTCGTGATCCCGCTGGCGCTCACGCTGATGGTGAGCTTCTGGGACTTCAACGAATACGAACTCATCCCGGCCTTCACGCTGCGCAACTACGCGGCCATCTTCGAGGGCTGCTCCACCCTCACCGACCACGGCGACTTCTGCGTCTCGCTCTCCACCTACCTGTCCACGCTCAAGTTCTGCCTGCTAGTCTGGGGCATCACCCTGGTGGTGGGTTTCGCGGTGGCGTACTTCCTGGCCTTCCATGTGCGTTCGCCCGGCATGCAGACGCTGCTGTTCGTGCTGTGCACCGTGCCGTTCTGGACGTCCAACGTCATCCGCATGATCTCCTGGGTGCCACTGCTTGGCCGCAATGGCCTGGTGAACCAGACCCTTACCGGTCTGGGCGTGGTCGACGAGCCAGTGGAGTGGCTGCTGTTTTCCGACTTCTCGGTCGTGCTGGCCTTCGTGCACCTCTACACCATGTTCATGATCGTGCCCATCTTCAACAGCATGATGCGCATCGACCGCAGCCTGCTCGAAGCCGCCAGTGACAGTGGCGCCAGCAGCTGGCAGACGCTGTGGAACGTGATCGTTCCGCTGTGCAAGACCGGCATCATCATCGGTTCCATCTTCGTCATCACCATCGTCATGGGCGACTTCGTCACCATCGGCGTGATGGGCGGCCAGCAGATCGCCTCGGTGGGCAAGATCATCCAGGTGCAGACCAGCTACCTGCAGTTCCCGCTGGCCGCGGCCAACGCGGTGATCCTGCTGGCCATCGTGCTGATGATCATCTGGGGCCTGACCCGGCTCGTGGACATCCGCAAGGAACTCTGAAAATGGCCGCGCCCCGCATCGTCGAACCCCGCGCGCCCGGCTTCTGGCCGCTGGCCATCGTCTTCGCGCTGTTCGTGCTGTTCATGTACGGCCCGATGTTCGTCATTTTCATCCTGAGTTTCCAGGGCCCGGAAGGCGGGCTGACGTTCCCGCTGCGCGGGCTGTCCCTGCACTGGTTCGGCAAGCTGGCCGAAGGCCTGGGCACGGTGGACATTGGCGCGGCCTTTCTGCGCTCGCTCATGCTCGGGGGCGTGGTGATGGCCTTCACCGTGGTGCTCTCGGTGCTCGCGGGCCTGGCCTTCCGCAAGCCGCTGCGCGGCGGCAACGCCCTCTTCTACATGACGGTGGCCAGCCTGATCATGCCTTCCATCATCGTCTCGCTCGGCATCGGCCTGCAGTTCCGCCTGCTCGATGGTGGCATCAAGTGGCTGCTGGAAGCGGTGGGGGCCACGGGCACGCTGGAGAACTACGGCACCGCGCTCGGCCTCATGACCTCGGCACTGGGCGCGCACCTCACCTGGACGCTACCGTTCGGCCTGCTGATCATGTTCGCCGTGTTCAACCGCTTCAACCCGGCATACGAAGAGGCCGCGCGCGACCTCGGTGCGACACCCTGGCAGGGCTTCCGCCATGTCGTGCTGCCGCTGATCGGCCCGTCGGTGGTGGGCATCGGCATGTTCGGCTTCACGTTGAGCTGGGACGAGATCGCGCGCACCTCACAGGCCATTGGCGACGTGAACACGCTGCCGCTCGAATTGCAGGGCCTCACCTCCACCGTCACCACCCCGGCCATCTACGCGCTGGGCACCGTGACGACCGTGGTCTCGCTGCTGGTGATGGGTGTGGCCGTGTCGCTCGCCCTGTGGCTGGGCCGGCGCCAGAAGAGGGGCAGGCCCGCATGACGTCCCGGCTGCGCCAACGAACCGCATCCCCGAACGAAGACGCCGCTCCCACCGGCATCGACAGCACCATCTACGAGCGCGTGGTCTCAGCCATCCTCGACCACCGCCTGCCTCCGGGCACCAAGCTGGTGGAAGACCGGCTGGCCAGCGCTTTCGGTGTCTCGCGCACACTCATCCGGCCGGTGCTGGTGCGCCTGGCCAACGAACAGGTGGTCACGCTCACGCCAAACCGGGGCGCCACCATCGCGCAACCGAGCGAGCAGGAAGCGCGCGAGGTGTTCGAGGTGCGCCGCCTGATCGAGTCGCGCCTTGTGGAGCGCTTCGTGGGCCGCGCCACGCGCGAGGACATTCAGTTGCTGACCCGTTGCATCCGCGACGAGGAAGCCGCGCGCGAGGCCGGCGATATGCGCCGCGCCATCCGCCTCTCGGGCGACTTCCACCTGCACATCGCCGAATGCGCCGGCCAGCTGACCATGGGCCGCATCCTGCGCGAGATGGTCTCGCGCACCTCGCTCATCCTCATGACCTACAGCAGCAGCCACCTGCAGGCACGGCGCGAAGCCACGGCCTGCGGCTGCGAGGAGCACCGCGCGCTGCTGGCCGCCATCAAGCTGCGCGACGCGCGCGAGGCCGCGCGCCTGATGCGCGAACACCTTGAACGGCTCGAAGCCCAGCTCGACTTTGCACCTCCCACCGGGCAGGCCCCCGACCTCGAACGCCTGTTCGCCCCGCTGGCCTGAGCAGCCCACGGTCCATGCGGCACCTGCTGGTCATCAACCCCAACACCTCGGTCGGCGTCAGCTCGCTGCTGCAGACCCACGTGCAGCAGGCCGCCGGCCTGCACGTGAAGGTGCGCACGGTCACCGCGCGCTTTGGCTCGCCCTACATCGCCGACGAGGCCAGCTACGCCGTGGCCGCCCACGCCGCGCTCGATGCCTGGGCACACGACCTGGCAACCCAGGAACCCGCGCCCGATGCGGTGCTGATCGGCTGCTTTGGCGACCCCGGCCTGATGGCACTGCGCGAGAGCAGCCCGGTGCCGGTGACCGGCCTGGCCGAGGCCGCCTTCGTCGAAGCCGCGCGCCATGGGCGCTACGCCATCGTGACCGGCGGCGAGCGCTGGGGGCCCATGCTGCAGCGCCTGGCGCAGGCCCTCGGCCAGGCCCAGCAGCTCGCCGGCATCCACACCGTGGCGCCCACCGGCGCGCAGCTCGCGGCCGACCCGGTGGCCGCGCGCGCCCTGCTCGCCCAGGCCTGCCGCGACGCCTCGCGCCAGCTGGGTGTGCAGGCCGTCATCCTCGGCGGCGCGGGCCTGGCCGGCATGGCCGCCGCGGTGCAGGCCGAGGTGCCGCTGCCGGTGATCGACAGCGTGCTGGCCGGCGCGCACTGGGCGCTGCGCAGCGCACCCCTGCCACCGGAGCGAGACCGGCCGGGCTTCGATGTGGCGTGGCAGGGCCTCTCGCCCGACATGACGGCGCTGGGGGAGCGCTAAGCACCCCCTGCGCCGCTTCGCGGCTTCCCCCTCTCTCTCGCCTGCGGCGGGAGGGGGACGGCGCCTTGGCCCGGCGGAGCCGCGCCTTGGTGCCTCTGGACCATACGCACACGACCGATGCGCGTCACGAGCTTGCCGCAAAATGCCGCATGGTCCGCCCCACCCAACTCCTGCACCCTCCCCGCCCCCTGGCCGCCGTGCGGCCCGCCGCCACCGTGCTGCTGCTGCGCGACAGCACCGATCCGGCGCGCCCCGGCATCGAAGTGCTGATGACGCGCCGCTCCATGACGGCCAGCTTCGCCCCCGGCGCCTACGTGTTCCCTGGCGGCGGCATCGACGCCGCGGACGCCCAGTCCCACGCGATGTCCACGCGGCGTGACACGCAAGGCGACCTGCACCTGACCCAGGCCATTGCCGCCATCCGCGAGAGCTTCGAGGAACTTGGCGTGCTGCTGGCCCACCGGGCCGACGGCACGCCGGTGGACGACAGCGACATCGCCCGGCTGGACCGCAAGGCCCCGTTCGCCGCGCAGTGCCAGGCCCACGGCCTCACGCTCGACGGCGCCGGCGTCTTCGTGCTTGCGCACTGGATCACCGACCGCGACCTGCCGCGCCGCTTCGACGTGCCCTTCCTCGTGGCGCGCATGCCCGACCGCCAGCAACCCGTGGCCGACGAGGCCGAACAATTCGAGCCGGTCTGGGTGCGCCCGGCCGATGCGCTGGAGCGCCACCAGGCCGGCAGCTTCTTCATCATCTTCCCGACCATCCGCACGCTGGAGCGGCTGCAGGCATACCCCACCGTGCAGGCCGTCCTGGACGCCTGCGCCCGCAACGACGAACCGCTGTGGACCAGTTGCCCGCGCGCCGGCCTGACCCACGGCACCGAGTCGCGCCACATGGAGCACGAGCCGCCGTTCGGCGAACTGGCCATGGTCTGCCCCGACGGCCAGATCGTGCACAGCCTGGACTGGCAGCACGAGCAGCCAGTCCAGTTGTTGAAGAACGTGCAACGCCTGACCGCGCCCAACCCCGGCTTCATGACCGGCCCGGGCACCAACAGCTACATCGTGGGCGACCCGGCCAGCGGCCACATCGTGATCGACCCCGGCCCGGACGAACCCGCCCACATCGAACGCCTGTGGCGCGCCGCCGGTGGCCGCGTCCAGGCCATCGTCTGCACCCACTCGCACCCAGACCACTCGCCCGGCGCGCCGCGCCTGCAGCAACTCTGCGTGGCGGCCGGGCTGGAGAAACCGCCCATCCTCGGCCTGCCCAGCGCGCCGACCTCGCGCGAGAACAGCCGCTTCACCCCCGAGCGCGCGCTGGCCGACGGCGAACAGCTCGTGCTGGTCGGCCAATCCGCCGACGGCATGGTCGCGCACACGCTGGAGGTGGTGCACACCCCCGGCCACGCCGCCAACCACCTGTGCCTGGCGCTGGTGGAAGACGGCCTGCTGCTCACCGGCGACCACATCCTCAACGGCAGCACCACCGTGATCGACCCGCCCGACGGCAACATGGGTGCGTACCTGGATTCGCTCGACAAGCTCGATGCGCTCTGCGAGCGCCACGGCATCGAGTTCCTGCTGCCCGCGCACGGCTACGTGCTGGGCGACCTGCGTCGCAGCGCCGACAACCCCAGCGCACCGGCCGAGGGCGGCGCGCGCGCGGCCATCGCCCACCTCAAGGCGCACCGCCTCGCGCGCGAAGCCAAGGTCGCGCGCGCCATGGCGGCCGTGCCCGAAGGCTCCATGGACGACTGGGTAAAGATCGCCTACGACGACGTGCCCGACCGGCTCTGGCCCGTGGCCAAGCGCTCCATGTTGGCGCACGTGGAGCGCATCCAGAGCCTGGGGGGCTTCAACCTCTGAACGCGCCGGAGCTACGCGCCATGCCGAAACCCACCAACCGCTATTCCCGCCTGGCCAAGGCCGCGTCCCATTTTGTGGCCGCCCGCGCGTGTTCACCCTGGCGGTCGCGCTCATCCTGGTGTGGCTCGTCACAGGGCCGCTGTTCGGCTTCAGCGATACGTGGCAACTGGTGATCAACACTGGCACCACCATCATCACCTTCCTGATGGTCTTCCTGATCCAGAACACGCAGAACCGCGACACCCAGGCAATCCAGCTGAAACTGGACGAACTCATCCGCGCCACGCAGGGAGCGCACAACGCGTTGCTCGACCTGGAAGAGCTGGAGGAAGAGGAGCTGGACGCTTTCCGCGTGAAGTACGAGGCGCTGGCCACCGAGGCACGGGCGCTGTTGCAGCGAGGCGAGAAGGACACGGACAGTCCGGAGACTTGAACGGGAGATCGCCATCCCGGATCGGAAATGCCACCATCCCTGGGGGCGGTTGCACCGGCGACAACGACAGCAACAACGCCAGCGACGGGGGAAAAGTGTGAAGCGCGCCGTTACGCCGGATTCTGTGCGTCCGGGTTGCCCCGGACGTGACCGCCATTCATCTGGGCCGGGGGTCGCCCACCCGGCTCGGTGCTACCTACCCGCCAGCTCCGCGGAACCACGTCAACGCTGGCCTATTTGGTATTGCTGCGCGTAGAGATTGCCCGTTTCACCCGCACTGAAGCGGCTCGTCTCTGTTGCTCTGATCCTCACCTTAGGGCCTTGCGGCTTGTCGGTGGAGAGGTGTTACCTCCTACGCTGTCCTGTGCAGTCCGGACGTTCCTCCAGCACACCCTTTCGGGCATCGTGCCAGCGGCGGCCTGGCGCGCTTCACCGGGCGATTATCCCCCGCCCTCAGACCAGGCGCTCGATCCGCCGGTGGCGCCACACCCCGCGGTAGTAGGTGCCCTGCAGCAGCAGCATGGCCACATACGCCACCGGGAACGCCACCCACACGCCCGACAGGCCCAGGTGCGCGTCCAGCACATAGGCGGCCGGCAGCTGGATGCCCAGGATGCAGAAGACCGAGATCGCCATGGGCACCAGCACGTCACCGCTGGCGCGCATGATGCCGCCCACCACCGCCTGGAAGCCGAACACCAGAATGCTCCAGAGCATGATGTGCAGCAGGTGCCCTGCCTGCTCGCGCGCCTCGGGTTGCGTCAGGAACAGGCCCATGAGCGAGTGCGAAAGCAGGTAGCCCAGCAGCACCAGGCTGCCGGTGAGCGCGGCATTGAGCCACAGCCCGGTGCGCAGGATGTCGCCCAGTCGTTCCACGCGACCCGCGCCAATGGATTGCGCCGCCAGGATGGAGGCGGTGATGGCGATCGACAGCGCGGGAAACTGCACGTAGTTCACCACCTGCGTGACCGCGCCATACGCAGCGGTGGCCTGCGACCCGTGGCCGTTCACCAGCGCGAGGATCACCAGCTCGGACACCGAGATCACCACCATCTGCAAGCCGGTCGGCAGCCCGATGCGCATCACCTTGGCCAGGATGGCGCGGTCCAGCCTCAGGGCCTGCAGCAGCTCGCGGTCGAAGGCCAGCACATGCTGGCGCCGCTGGAGGCGCCACACCAGGAAGCCCAGCGCGGCCGCGTACGACACCAACCCCGCATATGCCCCGCTCTGGATACCCAGGCGCGGCAGGCCGAGCCAGCCCTGGATGAGCGCCGGCGTGAGCAGCAGGCCCATCGTGGTGGACAGCAGCAGCGCCAACAGCGGCGAGACGGTGTCGCTCACGCCGCGCAACAGCTGCGTGAACAGGATGAACACCAGCAGCAGCGGCATGATGAGCAGCATCACCCGCGCGTAGGCCACCGCGTCGTCAATCACGTCCACCGGCGTGCCCAGCGCCTGCATGGCCTGCCGCGCGAAGACCAGACCCAGCACCGCGGCCACCAGACCAATGAGCGCGCCCAGTACCAGCGCCGTGCCTGCAATCGTCTTGACCTTGTGAGGCTCGCGCGCTCCCCAGGCCTGGCCGATCAGCACCGAGGCGCCCGCGCCGATGCCGATCACCAGCGAGATGAAGAAGAACACGATGGGAAACATGCCCGAGACCGCCGCCAGCGCCTGCGTGCCCAGCATCTGGCCAATGAAGATGCCGTTGAGCGTGCCCGACAGGCCCTGCAGGATGTTGGACAGCACCATGGGCACGAGGAACACAAGGTAGACGCGCCAGAGCGGGCGCTGGGGAATGTGGGACATGGTGTGAAGGGGAAGACAAAGTCAGGGAATCGCGTCCGGGCATCAGGGCACGGACGCCGAGCCGGCGTCGGCCGACACGAACGCGTCGCGCGCGAGCCAGTTCAGGTGGGCCTGCACGTCCGGCGGCCAGTAGGCGATGCGCCGCGCAAACGCCTCGCCATCGTGCGCGAACAGCGCGCGGGACGCCTCCTCGAAGCCCTCGAACCCGCCGGCGATGGCGCTCATGAAACGGTAGGCCCGCTCGGTTGCCAGCCGCGCGGCGTCGCGCCCGGCGTGGGTGCGGCGCGCCTCCTCCACCAGACGGCGCAGGGCCGCCGATGCGCCGCCCGGCTGCTGCGACAGCCATTCCCAGTGGCGCGGCAGCAGCGTCACTTCGCGCGCCACCACGCCCATGCGGGGGCGGCCCACCTGGGGCGGCGCGGCGGGGGCGGCACGGGCGGGAGCAGGGTCAGCCGGTGGGGCCGAGCCCCATCCCGGCGGCCAGGGGTGGTCCACCTGGGCGCCGGTGGCATCGTCGAACACCAGCAGGCCGCCGGCCGAGAGATCGAGCACGGCCAGCGCCCGCGCCACGTCGTCATAAGGGCCGAAGGCGACGCGCCGGGCGCCCAGGAACGCGGTGCAACGGGGAAGGGTATCGGTGTTCATGCCGCAATTATGCCCGGGTTTAATTGTTTTACCCGGGTTATTTTAAGAGGGCAGCCAGTGCGTGGCGCTTTGACGACAATACGCGGGCCCCGTCACTTGCTTGATCACCACAAGCCGCACGACACATGATCCGCCTCTCCGAACTCAAGCTGCCCCTGGCCGAGCTGCCCGTCGAGCACCGCCGCGCCGCCGACGCGCCCACCGAAACCGAGGACGACCGCCAGCCGCCGCCCCACCCGGTGGCCGCGCTCACGGCGCTTGCCGCGGCCGCCCTGGGCATCGATGCCGCGCAAATCGCCCACCTGCACGTCTTCAAGCGCAGCTTCGACGCGCGCAAGGCCGACTTGCTGGCGGTCTACATCGTGGACGTGGCGCTGGCCGACCCGTCGCAGGAGGCTGCCCTGCTCGCCTCGCACGCCGGCAAGCCCCACGTGCAGCCCACGCCCGACATGGCCTGGCACCCGCCCGGCCGCTCGTCCGCCGGCTGGCCCGCGGACGAGCGCGACCGACCGGTGGTGGTGGGCCTGGGACCCTGCGGCCTGTTCACCGCGCTGGCGCTGGCGCAGATGGGGTTCAGACCCATCGTGCTCGAGCGCGGCAAGCCGGTGCGCGAACGCACGAAGGACACCTGGGGCCTGTGGCGCCGCCATGTGCTCAACCCCGAGAGCAACGTGCAATACGGCGAAGGCGGTGCCGGCCTGTTCTCCGACGGCAAGCTCTACAGCCAGATCAAGGACCCGCGCTACCTGGGGCGCAAGGTCATGCAGGAATTCGTGGACGCGGGCGCGCCCGCCGAAATCCTCTACACCGCGCACCCGCACATCGGCACCTTCAAGCTGGTGCGCGTGGTCGAGGCCATGCGCGAGAAGATCGTCGCGCTCGGCGGCGAGATCCGCTTCCAGCACCAGGTCTGCGGCATCACCCTCGCAGGCGATGGCGATGGCGATGGCGACGCGCAACGGGTCGACGCATTGCAGGTGCGGCGCCTCGACAGCGGCGACACGCTGGACATGCCGGTGCGCCATGTGGTGCTGGCCCTGGGCCACAGTTCGCGCGACACCTTCGCCCTGCTGTGGGACGCCGGCGTGTTCATGGAGGCCAAGCCCTTCTCCATCGGCTTTCGCATAGAGCACCCGCAGGGCGTGATCGACCGCGCGCGCTGGGGCCGCCATGCCGGCCATCCGCTGCTGGGCGCGGCCGACTACAAGCTGGTGCACCACGCGAAGAACGGGCGCGCGGTCTACAGCTTCTGCATGTGCCCGGGCGGCATGGTGGTGGCCGCCACGTCCGAGCCGGGGCGCGTGGTCACCAACGGCATGAGCCAGTACTCGCGCAACGAACGCAACGCCAACGCCGGTCTGGTGGTCGGCATCGAGCCGGCGGACTTCCCGCAGGCCTTCCCGCAAGACCTGCCCGAGTGGACGGCCGCATTCGGTCCGGCCGATGGCGCGCGCTACGCCGACCAGGCCCGCCAGTTCGCGCAGCAGGGCCGGACCCACCCGCTGGCCGGCATCGTGCTGCAGCGCCAGCTCGAGGCGCGTGCCTACCAGCTCGGAGGCGCCACCTACGACGCGCCCGGCCAGCTGGTCGGCGACTTCCTGCAGCAGCGCCCCTCCAGCGCGCTGGGCGAGGTCGAGCCCTCGTACCAGCCCGGCGTGAAACTGGGCGACCTGGCCCCCGCCCTGCCCGGCTACGCCATCGAGGCCATGCGCGAGGCGCTGCCGGTGTTCGGCCGCAAGATCAAGGGCTATGACATGCCCGACGCGGTGCTCACCGGCGTGGAAACCCGCACCTCGTCGCCGCTGCGCCTCACCCGCGGGGAGGACTGCCAGAGCCTGAACACCCGTGGCCTGTACCCGGCCGGCGAAGGCGCGGGCTATGCGGGGGGTATCCTCTCGGCCGGCGTGGACGGGCTCAAGGTGGCCGAGGCCCTGGCGCGCGAACTGCTGCACACCGCCTGAGCGCGACACATCGCACGCGCGTCACACATCTTTACAAGCGCCGCACACAGAGTTGACAGGACCGGCGCAGACTTCAGGCTGTCCACTACAGGAGAACCCCATGAAAACCCCCGTTCTGATTCCCGTGATGACCGGCCTGATCGCACTGGCCGGCTCCGGGCTGGCGCAGGCGCAGGACGAACAGGGCCGCGTCATCAGCAGCACACCCGTGATCCAGCAGGTGGCCGTGCCGCGTGAGGTCTGCAGCGACCAGCAGGTCACCCACCAGGGGCAGAAGTCCGGTGCGGGTGCGCTGCTCGGCGGCATCGCCGGCGGCGCCATGGGCAACGCCATCGGCGACGGCAGTGGCCGGGCGGCGGCCACCGTGATCGGCCTGATCGGCGGCGCCATGCTGGGCAACCGCATCGAAGGCCCGGGCCAGCCGTACACCGAAACCTACCGCCAGTGCGGCACCCAGACCTTCTACGAAAACCGCACCGTGGCCTACGACGTGGTCTACGAGTACGCCGGCCGGCAGTACCGCACGCAGATGCCGCACGACCCGGGCCGCTTCGTGCGCCTGAACGTCACCCCGGCCGACGCCATGCCGCCCCCGCCCGTGACCTACCCCTCGTACCGGCCGCAGACGCAGTACGTCGAGCCCACCACCCGCATCACCATCGGCACCACCTACTACCCGCACCCCGGCACCGTGATGCCCATCCACGGTTATCGCTGGGGCCCGGGTCACCCGCATTACGACAAAAACCACCGCGGCCACAAAGGCCATCGCGATGACGACCGCTGGGAACGCAACCGCTGAGTCAAGGCTCTCAACAAAAAAAAGCGACCCGAGGGTCGCTTTTTTTTTGTGGCCGCAGAAACACCCCTGGAGAGGTGGCGCCGCAGACGGCCTCAGAGGCTTACTGCTGCTGCAAGGCGGCAATGCGCTCCTCGATGGGCGGGTGGGTGCTGAACAGCTTGCCCAGGCTGCCGGTGATGCCCAGCGCCTGCATGGTCTTGGGCAGTTCGCCCGGCGTAAGGCCGCCCAGGCGGGCCAGCGCGTTGATCATGGGCTGCTTGCGCCCCATCAGGCTGGCGGCACCCGCGTCGGCGCGGAATTCGCGCTGGCGGCTGAACCAGGCCACGATGATGGCGGCCAGGAAACCGAGCACGATGTCCATCACGATGGTGGTCACCATGTAGCCGATGCCGGGGCCGGAGTTGCTGTCGCTCCCGCGGCGCAGGAAGCTGTCCACCGCGTAGCCGATGACGCGGCTGAGGAACACCACGAAGGTGTTCATCACACCCTGGATCAGCGTCATGGTGACCATGTCGCCGTTGGCCACGTGCGCCACCTCATGGCCGATCACCGCCTCGACTTCTTCTTTCGTCATGTTCTGCAGCAGGCCCGTGGACACGGCCACCAGCGCCGAGTTCTTGAACGCGCCGGTGGCGAAGGCATTGGGCGCGCCCTCGAAGATGGCGACCTCGGGCATGCCGATGCCAGCCTTGTCGGCAAACTTCTGCACCGTCTGCACGATCCAGGCCTCGTCGGCCGTCTGCGGCTGGTTGATCACGCGCGCGCCGGTGCTGAACTTCGCCATGGGCTTGCTGATGAGCAGCGAGATGATCGCGCCACCGAAACCGATGACGAGCGAGAACCCGGCCAGCGCCGTCATGTTCAAACCATTGGCGGTGAGGAAACGGTCCACGCCCAGGATGCGGGTGGTGATCAACAGCACCGCCATGACGGCGAAGTTGGTCAGAACGAACAGCAGGATGCGCTTCATGTTTTCTCCGTTGGTGCAGCGCCACGTGGGGTGTGGCGACCTGCGATTGCGACCCTTCAAGGGCCTTCCTGGTTCCCGCCCGCGGCGGGTGCCGGCGGATGATACCGAGAACCCAGTATGGGGCTGGCGGCGCCGGATTCAAGCGGCCGGCGCGCGAAATCAGGCGCCGGTGCCCGCACGCTTCGGGCGGAACACCGCCGCGTCGGCGTAGAACGCCGGGTCGTCGTTCGCCGCCCACCAGCCGGGCACGCCCAGCACCGGCAGCGGTGTGAAGGGCTTGGTGGCCAGCAAGGGCGCGCTCAGGTGTTCGCACAGCCAGGCGTCCCACGCCGCCATGTCGCTGCCCAGCGAAGCGGGCACAGGCTCGCGCAGCACATGGGCGGTGATGGACTTGTAGGGCCGCACCAGTTTTTCCAGCAGCGCATGACCGAACAGCACCAGCCGCGCCTGCGCCCACAGCGGGCGCAAGCTGATGAACAGGCGCTGCCAGTCCCGCTCGAGCAACGCCGTCCACAAGGCATCGGGCGCCTGCAACAGGGCGGCGTTTTCGTCGAACAGGGTGAGCGCATCGCGAACCGGTCCGCGCACATCGCGCACGCCGTCGGCGGCGATCTGCGCGGCCTGCAGGCGGTTCAGGCGCTGCTTGGCCAGTGGAAAGCGCAGCCAGCACAGACCGTTGAAGAAATCGTGCAGGTTCTCGCGCGTGGGCACAGAGCCCGTGTCGAAGATGAACTGCTCGTAGGCCACGCCGGCGGGCAGCTCGGCCTGGGGCACGAAGCGCACCGGGCAGGGGCCGCCCGCACCCAGCGCCTGCGGCAGCGGCGCACCACCGGCCAGGGCCTGCGCGACCGCCTCGCCGCCGCCGGCCAACGGCGCGAACCAGGGCGCGCGCCAGTCGGGCGCAGGCTCCCGGGGTGTCAGGCCTGCAGTCGCCAGGGCAGTGCCTCGCCGCCACGCAGCGGCTTGAGCTCGGCCTCGCCGAAGCGGAAGCTCTCCGGGGTGGTCCAGCTCTCGCGCCGCAGCGTGACCGTGCCGCTGTTGCGCGGCAGGCTGTAGAAGGCCGGGCCGTTGAAGCTGGCGAAGGCTTCGAGCTGGTCGAGCGCGCCGACCGAATCAAACGCCTCGGCGTACATCTCGATCGCGGCGTGCGCGGTGTAGCAGCCCGCGCAGCCCGTGGCGTGTTCCTTCAGGTGCGCCGGGTGCGGCGCGCTGTCGGTGCCGAGGAAGAAGCGGTCGCTGCCGCTGGTGGCCGCCGCCACCAGGGCCTGGCGGTGCGTCTCGCGCTTGAGCACGGGCAGGCAGTAGTAGTGCGGGCGGATGCCGCCGGTGAAGATGGCGTTGCGGTTGTAGAGCAGGTGGTGGGCGGTGAGCGTGGCGGCGGTGTGCGGACCGGCCTCGGCCACATACTGCGCGGCCTCCTTCGTCGTGATGTGCTCCATCACGATCTTCAACTCCGGGAAGTCGAGCCGCAGCGGAATCAGCTGCTGTTCGATGAACACCGCCTCGCGATCGAACAGGTCGATGTCGGCCGAGGTGACTTCGCCGTGCACCAGCAGCAGCAGGCCGGCGCGCTGCATGGCTTCGAGCGTCTTGTGTGTCTTGCGGATGTCGGTCACGCCGGCGTCGCTGTTGGTGGTGGCGCCGGCCGGGTAGAGCTTGCAGGCCACCACGCCGGCGTCCTTCGCGCGCGCGATTTCGTCGGGCGGCAGGTTGTCCGTGAGGTACAGCGTCATCAGCGGCTCGAAGGCCACACCTTCGGGCACGGCGGCGCGGATGCGCTCGCGGTAGGCCACGGCCTGGGCCGCGGTGGTCACCGGCGGTTTGAGGTTGGGCATGATGATCGCGCGGCCGAACTGTGCCGCGGTGTGGGGCACCACGGTGTGCAGGGCTTCGCCGTCGCGCACGTGCAGGTGCCAGTCGTCGGGGCGGGTGATCGTGAGGGTATCGGGAGCAGGGGCGGTCATGACCGGATTGTCGCAGCCCCGGCCCGGCGGGACCCGGCGCTCAGGCCGGCACCGTGCCCAGGCTCTCGGCCAGCCGGTTCCAGAACACCTGCACCGCGCGCTTGCCCTTCTGGGCGTCCAGCGGGCGCGCCCGGTAGAGGCGGATGTCCAGCGCGGTCTCCAGCCCGGGGCCGGCCGAGACCAGCTTGCCGGCGGCCAGTTCGTTGCGCACCGCGCTCGCCGGCAGGAAGGCGATGCCATGCCCTTCGAGCGCCATGGCCTTGAGGCCCTCGGCCATGTCGGTTTCGTAGATGCGGTCCAGGTGCACCGGTGGGATGCTCTGCTTGACCATCTGGTCCACTGCGCGGCCCAGATAAGCGCCGGGGGCGTAGCCGAGGTAGGGCAGCGGCTGGCCGGGCTGGCCAGGCAGCGCATGCAGCGGCACGCCCCGGGCATTGGGCTTCGCGTAGGGTCCCAGCAGTTCGCGGCCCAGGGCCAGCATTTCGTAGCGCGTGGCATCGAGCTGGATCGGTTGCGAGGCGTGGTGGTAGGCGATCAGCAGGTCGCAACTGCCTTCGACCAGGCGCAGCACCGCGTCGTGCACATTGAGCGCGATCAGCCGGCTCTTGATCGGCCCGCAGGTCTCGCGCAGGCCCGAGAGCCAGGACGGGAAGAAGGTGAAGGCCAGCGTGTGCGGCACGGCGAACTCGATCACGTCCTGCGCGGCCGCCGTGTGCGCCCGCAGCATGGCGCGCGTGCTCTGCAGGGCCTGCAGCATCTCCAGCGCCTGGGCATACAGGGTCTGGCCGGCGGGGGTCAGGCGGGTGGGGTAGGAAGATCGGTCCACCAGGTCGGTGCCGGCCCAGGCCTCGAGCGACTGGATGCGGCGCGAGAAAGCCGGCTGCGTGACATGGCGCAGCTGGGCCGAGCGGCTGAAGCTTCGCGTTTCAGCGAGGCTGACGAAATCTTCCAACCATTTGGTTTCCATATGGGGGGCGATTATGGCGAGTCGGACTGGCTTTGCTGCAAGGCCCACATGCCGGCATACGTCCCGCCGCGCGCGACCAGCGCCGCATGCGTGCCGCGCTCGACGATCTCGCCGTTGACCAGCACCAGGATCTCGTGCGCATCCACCACGGTGGAGAGCCGGTGCGCGATCACCAGCGTGGTCTTGTTGCGCGCCGCGCTCTTGAGCTCCGCCTGGATCGCGCGCTCATTGGCCGAATCCAGCGCCGAGGTGGCCTCGTCGAAGATCACGATCGGCGGGTTCTTGAGCAGCGTGCGCGCGATCGCCACGCGCTGCTTCTCGCCGCCCGAGAGCTTGAGGCCGCGCTCGCCCACCATGGTGGCGTAGCCCAGTGGCAGGCGTTCGATGAAGCTGTGGATGTGCGCCGCCTGCGCGGCCTGCACCGCGGCCTCGTGCCCGGCGTCGGGGCGGCCGTACAGGATGTTGTATTCGATGGTGTCGTTGAACAGCACCGTGTCCTGCGGCACGATGCCGATGGCCTGGCGCAGGCTGGCCTGCGTCACCTCCCGGATGTCCTGGCCGTCGAGCGTGATCGCGCCCGAGCCGATGTCGTAGAAGCGGTAGAGCAGGCGCGCGAGCGTGCTCTTGCCCGAGCCCGAAGGCCCGACCACCGCCACCGTCTTGCCGGGCGGGATCTCGAAGCTGACGCCGTGCAGGATCTCGCGCGCCGGTTCGTAGGCAAAGTGCACGTCCTCGAACTTCACCGCCGGCGGGCCGGACAGAACGAGCGGCTGCGCACCGGGCGCGTCGGCGATCTCGCGTTCCTTCTCCAGCAGCACGAACATCTTGTCCAGGTCGGTCAGGCTCTGCTTGATCTCGCGGTACAGCACGCCCAGGAAGCCGAGCGGGATGTAGAGCTGGATCATGAAGGCGTTGACCATCACCAGGTCGCCCAGCGTGAGTTCGCCGCTGACCACACCCTGCGTGGCGCGCCAGAGCATCAGCACCAGCGCGATCGCGATCACCAGTTGCTGGCCCGCGTTGAGCAGGGAGAGCGTGGTCTGGCTCTTGATGCGCGCGCGCCGCAGCTTCTCCAGCGCCTCGTCGTAGCGCCGCGCCTCGAAGTCTTCGTTGTTGAAGTACTTGACCGTCTCGTAGTTCAGCAGCGAGTCGATGGCGCGGCTCTGGCTGGTGGACTCCAGCTCGTTCATCTGGCGCCGGAACTTCGTGCGCCACTCGGTCACGACCACCGTGAAGGTCACGTACAGCACCAGCGCCACGAGCGTGATCCACACATAGCCCATGTCGAACTTCGTGCCCAGAAGGGTGAGCACCATGGCCACCTCGATCAGCGTGGGAAAGATGCTGTAGAGCGAGTACGAGATCAGCGACTGCACGCCGCGCGTGCCGCGTTCGATGTCGCGCGTCATGCCGCCGGTCTGGCGTTCCAGGTGAAAGCGCAGGCTCAGCGCATGCAGGTGGCCGAACACCTGCAGCGCGATGCTGCGCGTGGCGCCTTCGGTGGCCTTGGCAAACACGAGTTCGCGCAGTTCGGTGAACACGCTGGTGGACAGGCGCAGCAGACCGTAGGCCAGCAACAGGCCCAGCGGCACCACCAGCAGCGATTCCACGCTGCCCGGTTTGATGGTCATGGCGTCGACCAGCTCCTTGAGCAGCAACGGCACGCCCACGTTGGCCATCTTCGCGCCCACCATGAAAGCCAGCGCCAGCACCACGCGCAGCTTGTACTGCCACAGGTAGGGCAGCAGGCGCCCGAGCGTGACCCAGTCCGAGCGTTGCGCCGGCGGCTGGGCACCGGGCGCCGCGGGACTGGCGGGCAGTGCGATGGAGGAACGGGCGGAGGAGTCGGGGCGCATGCGGGAGAATCGGACGTCGTCGTCCACAGATTGTGCCCATGTCACCCGAATCAAGCCCGAACCCCGAAACCACCCTGCCGCAGGACCGCGAGCTGGTGCTCAAGGTCATCCCCATGCCGGCCGACTGCAACGCCAACGGGGACATCTTCGGTGGCTGGGTCATGGCCCAGGTCGACCTGGCCGGCGCGGTGCTGCCCGCGCGCTACGCACGCGAGCGCATGGCCACGGTGGCGGTGAACCAGTTCGTGTTCAAGCAGCCGGTGCGCGTGGGCGACATCCTGAGCTTCTTTGCCCACATCACGCGCGTGGGCCGCACCTCGGTCACGGTGCAGGTCGAGGTGTTCGCCGAACGCTTCTCGACCCAGGGCCAGTACCTGAAGGTGACCGAGGCGAGCCTGACCTACGTGGCGATCGACGACAACGGCCGGCCCAAACCGATCGCGCGCGAGAACGACAGCCCGCCCGGCGCGGCGGGCTGAGGCAAGCCTCAGGCCGCCGGCCAGCGCGCGCGCCAGCTGGCGTAGATGCGCGCGGCCAGCGCCTCGCTGCCGGCCTGGTGCACGCGGGTGGCGGCGTGCATGCCCGCCGGGTCCTGCACGCTGTCGCGGTGCAGCAGCACATGCACCGGGTAGGCCTCGCCAGGGTGCTCCAGCCAGGCGGCGATCTTGGCCGGCGTGATCTCGATGTGGAACTGCATGGCCAGGTGCGGCCCCAGCGCAAATGCCTGGTGCGCGCAGGTGGGTGACGAGGCCAGCACCTCGGCCCCCGGCGGCAGCGCCACGAAGCTGTCCTGGTGCCACTGGAAGACCGTGGGTGCGGCGTCGTCACCGAACCAGGCGCGCGCCGCCGCGCTGCCGTTGTGCGCCATCGGCCACCAGCCCACCTCGGGCTGGGGCAGGCGTTCCACCCGCCCGCCCAACGCCCGCGCCATCAATTGCCCGCCCAGGCAATGCCCGATCACGGGAATGCCCAGCGCGTCGGCCTCCCGGATCAGGGCCTCGGCCTGGCGCAGCGTGGGGCGCTCGTCGTTGGCGCTCCAGGCACCCCCCAGCACGGCCAGGCCACGGTAGCCGCGCACCGCGGCCGGGTAGTCCTCGCCGGCCTCGGCGCAGCGCAGGTGCCACCGGATGCCCTGCGCATCGAGCCACTGCCCCAGGTAGCCAGGACCGTCCTCGAAAAGGTGTTGCAGCACCAGCACCTCGGCCGGCGTGTGGAAGTCGCATGCGCTCATGCCGCCATCATAGGAAGCGGCCCATCAGAACGGCGCGCCGCGCACGAAGCGCGCGATGCCCTCCACCATCGCCGCCTCCTGGCCGACAAAGCCATGTGGCGTCCGGCCTTCGCAGGCCTCGAGCCCGCGCGGCGCCTGCTGCGCCGGGCCGCCGGTCATGTTGGCCACCTGCTGGCGCGGGCCCCGGGTGCGGGCGACGATGCGCCCCATCTCGCCGGGCGGTGAGCGCACGCAAGTGTCGCTGGCGTGGCCCAGCACCAGCACGGGCTGGCGGATGTCTTCCAGCGGCAGGTCGAACACCGAATGCGCCACCCAGTCTTTCTTCATACCTGCCTGGCCGGCCATCAGCGCCGAGGTCAGCACCAGGCCGTCGGGCGCGGCCGCCCCGCTCAGGCGCGACGCGGCGTTCACGGCCGAAATGGCCCCGCGGCTGGTGCCCACCACCCAGACCGCGCCGCCCGTGCGTGCGCGCAAGGTGGTGATGAGCCGGCCCAGGTCCTGCGCGTGCTGCGGCGCGATGCGGTAACCGCCCAGGCCGTCCTCGCCCTGCCAGTCAGAGGGTGCGTCCACCAGCGCCGTGCCCAAGCCGGACGCGCCGAACAGCGGCACGGAGCGCACCAGCGAGTTGCCCTTGAGCTGGCGCGCGCAGCCCTTGTCGTCCAGGTCGATGTGTCCGTGTCCACCGGGCAGCAGCAACAGCGTGACCGGCGCACCGGACGCAGGCGGCCGCACAGCCATGCGCGTGCTGCTGCCCTCGCGGGTCACCACAGAAACCACCTCGCCACAGACACCACCGCCGGGCACGGCCTGCGCCCATGCGGCGGCGGCGGTTGCCATGGCCATCAGAAGCGGGATCGGAAACATCAAACGGCTTGACATGCCATGGGCTCCTGGCAACGGGACCCGGCGAACCGGGCGAACGCGCAAGCGTAGTCGCCAGCGAGCGGCGCGACAAGGCTCAGAACCGGCCGTGTCGCCCCTGCCCCGCCGCGAAGCGCTGCGCGCCTTCCAGCGCGTCGGGGATGCGCGCCTTGCCGCGCGCCCATTCCTGCTGCAAGGCCTCGCCCGGCGGCATGTCCCATTGCGCGAACGCGCTTTCGCGGTCGGCGCGCATCGTGGCCTGCGGAAAACCCGCCAGCTGGCGCGCCAGCGCCATCGCCGCTTCGCGCGCCTGGCCGCTGGGCACGACGCGGTTGGCCAGCCCCATCTGCAGTGCTTCGGGTGCTTCCACCTTGCGACCTGTGAGGATCAGGTCCATCGCGTGGCCCATGCCGATCAGGCGCGGCAGGCGCACGGTGCCGCCGTCGATCAGCGGCACGCCGAAGCGGCGGCAGTAGACGCCGAAATACGCGTCTTCCTCCATCACGCGCAGGTCGCACCAGAGCGCCAGCTCCATGCCCCCGGCCACGGCCGCGCCGCTCACGGCGGCGATCACGGGCTTGGACAGCCGCAGGCGCGAAGGACCCATGGGGCCGATGGCGCGCGCGTCGTCGCTGGCGAAGTCGAGCTGGCCCAGGCCGCCGGTCTCGCCCGAGGCCGCCAGCCGCGCGCCGTACTGCAGGTCCCAGCCGGCGCAGAAGTGGCCGTGCGCACCGTGGAACACCGCCACGCGCGCGTCGGCGTCGTCCTCGAACGCGAGGAAGGCCGCGTGCAGGGCCTGCGCGGTCGGGCCGTCGACGGCGTTGCGGACTTCGGGGCGATCAAGGGTGACGACCCAGATGTCGCCTAGTTGCTCGGTGGTGACGGCGGATGGGGTCATGCGTCGCCCCACCAGCCCACACGCGGCGCGTTCAGGGCTTCATCCAGTTCGGCCGGCGTCACTTCGATTTCCATGCGCAACAGCGCCCCCGCCATGGCCTTGCCCAGGTTGTCCAGCCGCAGGTTGCGCGCGCCGCCGCCTTGCAGGGCGCCGCGCAGCACGAACTTGAGCGCCAGGATGTTGGGCAGCGGCCAGGCGTCCACCTCGCCCGGCAGCCAGGGTGCGAAGTGCGCTTGCACGCGCTGCGCCGTCACTTCGCGCGCCAGCAGCCGGTAGCCCGCTTCGTTCCAGGCGAACAGGCCGAAGTCCACCCAGTCGGCCTTGTCGCCGCTGCGCGCATGGGTGATGCGCACGAGAGGGATGCGGATCGCCGTCATGCTGCGTCTCCGAAGATGTCCATCCGGACACCGGCTTCCACCGCCGCGCGCGGGATCAGCGTCGGCCAGATGCCCAGCAGCTCGCTGGTGTTGTGCAGTCCGGTGAAGCCGCAGGTGTAGGCCGGCCCGCTCAGGCCGATCCAGGGAAACAGGCGGCCAAAGCCGTCGGCGGCGGCCTTGTCGGGCGTGCGCAGCACCAAGCGGGTCCAGATCTCGTTGCTCTGGTTCAGCGCATCGGCCGCCGGCAGGGGCGCCAGCGCGCCATGGGCCGAGTTCAGGCCCGGGTACTCCACATACAGTTCGTCGTGCGGGATGCGCTTGTCCTGCAACAGCGTGCGGATGGTGGCCTGCGCGGCCTGCGCCTTGTCCCAGGCGTCGGGCCACGAAAAGCCCCAGGTGACCTCGGCCTTGTAGCCGTCGCGGTAGCCCGCCACCACCTTGAGGGTGTCGGTGGGTGCCGCGCCGCGCGCGCCGGTGAGGCGCACGCGGTCATGCCCTTCGTCCGTCAGCGCGATGCCGCCCATGTCCAGCACCACGTCGGGCGAGAAGTAGGCGTGCGGGTTGTGCACCTCGTACAGCAGTTGCTGGCGCACGGTGTCGAAGTTGACGCGCCCGCCGGTGCCGGGTGCCTTGGTGATGAAGGCGGTGCCGTCCTCATGCACCTCGGCAATGGGGTAGCCGATGTGTGTCAGGTCCGGAATGGCCTGCCACGCGCCCTGGCTGCCGAAGTTGCCGCCACTGCCCTGGCCCGAACACTCCAGCAGATGGCCGACGGTGAGGCCCTGCGCCAGCCGGTCCAGGTCGCGCTGGCTGCGCGCGCCCTCCAGCGTCCAGCCCAGTGCGTGCACCAGCGGCCCGAGGAACAACGCGGCGTCGGCCACGCGGCCGGTGATCACGATGTCCGCGCCAGCGTCCAGCGCGGCGACGATGGGTTTCGCGCCCAGGTAGGCATTGCCGAACACCAGGCGTTCGCGCACGCCCGCCACCGGCGCACCGGTGAACAGGTGGGCAAATGCATCGTCGGGCTGGGCATTGTCAAGCAGGCGCGGCAGCACGTCGTCGCCCGTCACCACCGCCACGCGCGCCGGCCAGCCGTTCGCCTTGAACGCGGCCAGCACCGCCTGCGCCGCGCCCGCCGGGTTCAGGCCGCCCGCATTGCATACAAAGCGCACGCCGCGCGCGCGCATCAGCGGCCAGAGCTTCATCAGCATGGGCACGACGTCGCGCGCGTAGCCCAGCGCCGGGTCGCGCTGGCGGTCTTTCTGCAGGATGGCCAGCGTGAGTTCGGCCAAGTGATCGCTGGCGATGAACTGCACATCGCCGCGCTCGATGCTCGCGGCCACGGGCTCCCAGTTGTCGCCGTAGAAGCCCAGGCCGGCGCCAATGCGTACGGATTTCATGTGCCTGATCTTCATGGCGCCTCGGCGACTCAGGATGGGGGACAACCCCTAGCGGCAGTCCCACGCAGGACAGCTATAAATTGCGCACAACATCTGACAGGCCTGCCATACAGATTGCAGCACCGCGGCACCACCAGGGCGGTCGGACACCAAGGAGACAACGCGTGCAATTGCTGCAACTGCTCATCAGCGGTGTGGCCCAGGGCTGTATCTACGGACTCATCGCCCTGGGCTTCGTGCTGATCTACAAGGCCACCGAAACGGTGAGTTTTGCCCAGGGCGACCTGATGATGGTCGGCGCCTTCGGCGGCCTGGCCGCCATGACCATGCTGGGCTTTCCGTTCTGGCTCTCGGTGCCGGCCGCCATCGCCGCCATGGGCCTGTTCGGCGTGCTGCTCGAACGCGTGGTGATCCGCCCCATCCTGGGGCAACCGGCCTTCTCCATCGTGATGCTCACCATCGGCGTGGGCTACACGCTGCGCGGGCTGATCACCATGATCCCCGACATCGGCACTGACACCCACACCCTGCCCGTGCCCTACGCCAACGAGGTGCTGCGCATGGGCGGGCTGGTGGTCTCGGCCGAACAGATCGTGGTGATCGGCTCCACCGCCCTCCTCTGCGCCGGCCTGTTCGCGATGTTCCGCTACAGCAAGCTGGGCATCGCCATGCAGGCGTCGTCGCAGAACCAGCTGGCCGCCTACTACATGGGCATTCCGGTCAAGCGGCTCAATGGCCTGGTGTGGGGCCTGGCGGCGGCGGTGGCCGCCATCGCAGGCCTGCTGCTCGCGCCCATCACCTTCGTGCACGCCAACATGGGTTTCATCGGCCTCAAGGCCTTTCCGGCGGCCGTGGTGGGTGGCTTCGGCAGCCTGCCCGGCGCCATCGTGGGCGGGCTGATCATCGGCACGGTGGAAGCGCTCTCCGGCTTCTACCTGCCCGAAGGCTTCAAGGACGTGGCGCCGTACATCGTCGTGCTGATCATGCTGGTGCTCAAGCCCAACGGCCTGTTCGGCGAGAAGCTGCGGAAGAAAGTGTGATGACTTGTGGGTCAGGCTACTCGCGCAGCGACGTGCTCTGACCCCGACTGATCGGGAACCATGAGATTTCTCTTCAAGACCGACTACAACCAGGACATCCGCCTGGCCAAGCACGGCGGCCACACCTTCTGGTACGGCCTGCTGATGCTGTTCCTGCTGGCCGCGCCCTGGCTCATCCAGGAGTACTGGCTGGCCCAGCTCACCTTCGTGCTGATCTACTCCATCGTCGGCCTGGGGCTGATGCTGCTGGCGGGTTTCACCGGCCTGTTCTCGCTCGGCCACGCGGCGTTTCTCGGCGTGGGCGCGTACACGCAGGCCATCATGGTCAACGCGGGCATTCCGTTTCCGCTGGCGCTGGCCTGCGCGGGCCTGCTCTCGGCGGCGGTGGGCATGGTGGTGGGTCTGCCGGCGCTGCGCGTGAAAGGCATCTACCTGGGCATGGCCACGCTGGCCTTCGGCTTCATCGTCGAGGAAGTCATGGCGCGCTGGGAACCCGTGACCGGCGGCAACGCCGGCCTGCTGGTGCAGTACCCCGCCCTGTTCGGCTGGGAACTGGACTCCACCAACGAGTTCTACTTCCTGTGCCTGGTGGTCACGGTGCTGGCCACGCTGGCCATCGTGAACCTCATGCGCTCGTCCACCGGGCGCGCCTTCGTGGCCATCCGCGATTCGGAGATCTCGGCGCAGAGCATGGGCATCCACCTGGCGCGCTACAAGACGCTGTCCTTCGCGCTCTCGGCTGCGCTGGCGGGCATCGGTGGTGCGCTGTATGCGCACAAGATCCAGTTCCTCTCGCCCGAGCAGTTCAGCATCATCCAGTCGATCGACCTGCTGCTCATGGTGGTCATTGGCGGGCTGGGTTCGATCCACGGCGCCTTCCTGGGCGCGATCTTCCTCATCGTCATGCCGCAGCTGATCTCGCTCGGCAAGGATTTCCTGCCCGCCGCGATCGGCCAGGCCGCCGGCCTGCAGGGCACGGTCTACGGCCTCGTGCTGATCGCCTTCGTGCTGTTCGAGCCCATGGGCCTGTATGGGCGCTGGCTCAAGGTGCGCGCCTATGTGCAGCTGTTCCCGTTCTATCGCAAGGGCATGTTCAAGCGGCAGAAGACCTTCCAGAAATCGGATCGATTGAAATGAACCACCCCCGCGCCGCTTCGCGTCACCCCCTCAAGGGGGCAATGCCTGCAGCCTGGCAAAGCCAGTTCTGCGGCATTTCTGGACGAATGCCTACTCACGCCAAGGTGGCTTGCTCATGAGTGAAATCCTGTTGTCAGCCAAGAACCTCAGCGTGCGCTTCGGCGGCGTGCTGGCGGTCAACAACGTCAGCTTCGATGTGAAGCGCGGCGAGGTGTTCACCCTGATCGGCCCCAACGGCGCGGGCAAGACCACGGTGTTCAACCTGATCAGCCGCATCTACACGCCCACCACCGGCACCATCGACTACGCCGGCCCCGACGGCATGCTGCGCCTGACCGACCAGGCGCCGCACCAGATCGCGCGCCTGGGCATCGCGCGCACGTTCCAGAACATCGAGCTGTTCGAGCACGCCACCGTGCTGCAGAACCTGCTGATCGGGCGCCACACGCACCGGCGCACCGGTCTGTGGAGCGAGATCTTCTTCACCGGCAAAACGCGCGCGGCCGAGATCGAGGCGCGCGAGAAGGTGGAACACGTGATCGAGCTGCTGGACCTGCAGCACCACCGCGAGTCCATGGTGGCCGGCCTGCCCTACGGCGTGCGCAAGGTGGTCGAACTGGCGCGCGCGCTGTGCACCGAACCCCAGCTGCTGCTGCTGGACGAACCCTCCTCGGGCCTGAACGTGGAAGAAACCGACGACATGGCGTTCTGGATCACCGACATCAAGGAAGAGCTGGGCATCACCGTGCTCATGGTCGAACACGACATGAGCCTGGTCTCCAAGGTGTCCGACCGCGTGCTGGCCATGAGCCAGGGCGAGGAACTGGCCTCGGGCACGCCGACCGAGGTGCAGAACCACCCGGGCGTGATCGAGGCCTACCTCGGCTCGATGGACGACGTCTCCAGCCTGCGCCGCGAGAACCACGGGAAGGTGGCCGCATGAGCATACCGACCACCGACATGCCGGTCCTCAAGCTGCTCAACGTCGAGAGCGCCTACGGCCCGATCAAGGCCATCCGCGGCGTGAGCCTGCAGGTTCGCCGCAGCGAGATCGCCACCGTGCTGGGGTCCAACGGCGCGGGCAAGACCACCATCCTCAAGACCATCAGCGGCATCATCGACCCGCGCAAGGGCAGCATCGAGTTCAAGGGCGAGAACATCACCGCGCAGGACCCGGCGCTGATCGTGCAGCAGGGCCTGAGCCATGTGCCCGAGGGGCGCGAGGTGTTCCCCCTGCTCTCGGTGCGCGACAACCTGCTCATGGGCGCCTACACCCGCTCCGACCGCGACGGCGTGGCGCGCGACATGGAAGCCGTGTTCACCTACTTCCCCATCCTGCGCGAACGCGCCGCGCAGGACGCCGGCCTGCTCTCGGGCGGGCAGCAGCAGATGCTGGCCATCAGCCGCGCGCTCATGGCCAACCCCGACCTGATCCTGCTCGACGAGCCCAGCCTGGGCCTGAGCCCGAAGCTGACCAAGGAAATCTTCGAGATCGTGGTGCGCATCAACCGCGAACGCGGCACCACCATCCTGCTGGTGGAGCAGAACGCCAACATGGCGCTCAACGCGTCCGACTACGGCTATGTGCTGGAGAACGGCCGCATCGTCATGGAAGACACCTGCGCCCACCTGCGCGAGAAGGACGACATCAAGGAGTTCTACCTCGGCATGAAGGAAGAAGGTGCCCGCGGCGAGCGGCGCTGGAAGAAAAAGAAGAACTGGAGATAACGCATGACTTACCTCTGGGACCTCTCCCACATCAAGCCGCAGACCGAAGTGGTGCTGCCCGGCGAGACCATTCCGGCCCTGTTCTGGAACGGCGTGAAGGCGCGCGGCCCCAAGGTGTGGATGCGCCAGAAGGACTACGGCATCTGGCGCGCCTGGACCTGGGACGAAACCGGCACCGCCGTGCGCGAGATCGCCCACGGCCTGATGGCACTGGGCTTCGAGGCGCGCGAGACCGCGTCCATCCTCTCCAACACCACCATCGAATGGGTGCTGTGCGACCTGGCTGTGCTCAGCGCCGGCGGCGTGGCCAACGGCATCTACCCGACCGACGCGGCCGAGCAGGTGCAGTACCTGTGCGAGGACTCGCGCACCACGGTGCTGTTCGTCGAGGACGACGAGCAGCTGGACAAGGCGCTGGAGGTGCGCGCGCAGCTGCCGCTGCTCAAGAAGATCGTGGTCTGCGACATGGAAGGCCTGCGCGACCTGGACGACCCGCAGGTGATCAGCCTGGCCGCGCTGCGCGAACTCGGCCGCGCTCACCTGCGCGAACACGCCGGCCTGCTGGAGCAGCGCGTGGCCTCCGTCAAGCCCGAGGACCTGGCCATCCTCGTTTACACCTCGGGCACCACCGGCCGCCCCAAGGGCGCGATGCACAGCCACAAGGGCCTGGTCTACACCGTGCGCGGCTACAACACGCTGATCGCGCGCGACGAGAACGACGAGTGCATGTGCTTCCTGCCGCTGTGCCACATCGCCGAGCGCATGGGCGGCGAGTACTTCTCGCTCTACACCGGGGCCAAGCTCAACTTCGTCGAGAACCCCGAGACCGTGCCCGAAAACGTGCGCGAGATCGCGCCCACGGTGTTCACCGCCGTGCCGCGCGTGTGGGAGAAGTTCTATTCGGGCGTGATGATCGCGCTCAAGGAAGCCGGCAAGGCGCAGCAGGCGGCCTACGCCTGGGCCATCGGCGTGGGCCAGCAGGTGGCCGACCTGGTGCTGGCCGGCCAGCCCGTGCCTGCCAGCCTGCGCATGCGCTTCACCGTGGCGCGGCTGCTGGTGCTGGACAACGTGCGCAAGCTCATCGGCATCCACAAGGCGCGTTTTCTCGTCACGGGCGCCGCGCCCATCTCGCCCGACCTGGTGCGCTGGTACCTGGCACTGGGCGTGCCCATGCTGGAGGTGTGGGGCATGACGGAGACCTGCGGCGCCTCCACCGGCATCCCGGCCGAGCGCATCAAGCCCGGCAGCATCGGCCCGGCCGCCAGCTACAACGAGGTGAAGCTCGACCCGCAGACCGGCGAGATCCTGGTGCGCGGGCCCAATGTGTTCATGGGCTACCTGAACCTGCCCGAGAAAACCGCCGAGACCATCGACAAGGACGGCTGGCTGCACACGGGCGATGTGGGCACGGTGGATGAGGAAGGGTTTTTCCGCATCACCGACCGCATGAAAGACATCATCATCACCGCAGGGGGCAAGAACATCACGCCCAGCGAGCTGGAGAACGAACTGAAGTTCTCGCCCTACGTGACCGATGCCGTGGTGATCGGCGACAAGCGCCCCTACCTCACCGTGATCATCATGATCGACCAGGAGAACGTGGAGAAGTATGCGCAGGACAACGACGTGCCGTTTTCCAACTACGCCAGCCTGACCCGCGCACCCGAGGTGCAGGCCCTGATCCAGGCCGAGATCGACCGCGTGAACAGGAAGTTCGCCCGGGTCGAACAGATCAAGAAGTTCTTCCTGCTCGACACCCAACTCAGCGCCGAGGACGAAGAACTCACGCCGACCATGAAGCTCAAGCGCAAGCTGGTGCAGACCAAGTACGAACCCCAGATCGATGCCATGTACCGCTGATGCCGGCCAACCCGTTGACAACGCAGACGACGAACCACCACCCAAGGAGACACCACACATGAAGACCCGTTTGACACTGATGGCCGCCGCCACAGCGCTGGCGCTCGGCAGCGGCGCTGCGCTTGCGCAGACGCAAGGCGTGAGCAAGAACGAAATCGTGCTCGGCTCGATCCAGGATCTCTCCGGCCCCATCGCCGGCTTCGGCAAGCAGGTGCGCCTGGGCATGATGCTGCGGGTTGACGAGGCCAACGAGCAAGGCGGCATCAACGGCCGCAAGATCCGCCTGCTGGTGGAAGACTCGGCCTACGACCCGCGCCGCGCGGTGCTGGCCGCGCAGAAGCTCGTGAACCAGGACAAGATCTTCGCCATGGTGGGCCACATCGGCACCGCGCAGAACATGGCCGCCATGCCGGTGCAGTTCCAGAAGAACGTGATCAACTTCTTCCCCGTGACGGCCGCGCGCGAGATGTACGAGCCCTTCCACAAGCTCAAGTACAGCTTTGCCGCCACCTACTACGACCAGATGAAGATCGCCGTGCCCAAGCTGGCCAAGGAAAAGGGCGCCAAGAAAGTCTGCACCATGTACCAGGACGACGAGTTCGGCCTGGAAGTCAAGCGCGGTGCCGAAGACGGGCTGAAGGCCGCGGGCATGACGCTGGCGGTGGAAACCAGCTACAAGCGCGGCGCCACCGACTTCTCTTCACAGATGCAGAAGCTGGCCTCCGAGCAGTGCGACATGGTCGTGCTGGGCACCATCATCCGCGAGACCATCGGCGGCATCGCCACGGCCAAGCGCCTGGGCTTCAACCCCACCTTCATCGGCTCCAGCGCGGCCTACACCGACCTGATCCACAAGCTCGGCGGCCCGGCCATGAACGGCCTCTACGCCACCATGACGGTGCAGAACCCCTACACCGACGAAGCCTCGCAGCCGATCCGCTTCTGGGCCAACAAGTACAAGACCAAGTTCAACGAAGACCCGACCGTGTTCTCGGTCTACGGCTACTCGCTGGTGGACACCTTCCTGCGCGCCGCGGGCAAGGCCGGCAACAACCTCACCACCGAGAGCTTCATCAAGGCCATGGACACCATGGTGATCCCGCCCGACATCTTCGGCAGCGCCGAAATGACCTTCGGGCCGCAAAAGCGCCTGGGCAGCAACGCCACGCGCCTGTCGCAGCTGCAGGACAACCGCTGGAAAGTCGTCTCGGAGTACATGAAGATCGACGGCGCGAAATGACGTGACCTGAACTGATATGACGCCGCCTGCCTCGGCAGGCCCTGCGTGCAGCCGCCAGTGCCTTGTGTGCTGGCGGTTTTTTTATGCCGCTGACGGGGCCGCCAGTTCATCGGGAATGCAGTTATACTGATTTTCATTTTTCTCAGTATAACGACCAGCATGCTGTCCACCCCACTCTCCACCGCCGCCCAGACCGCCTATGCCGCCGTCAGAAGCGCGAGCATGCTCGACGGCGTGCGCTCGGTGGCCTCGCTGCCGGGCAGCTTCTCCCGAAAAGTCATCAAGGGCAACCCGTACTGGTACTACCAGACCCCGGACCTGACCGGCAAACAGAAGCAGATCTTCCTGGGAACGGCCAGCGACGAGCTGACCACCCTGATCGAACTGCACCGCCGGGGTGACGAGTCCAAAACCCATCTGCGGCAATTGACGCGCCAGGCCATTGCAGCGGGCTGCCCTCCCATCGTCCCCTCGCACGCGAAGATCATCGAGCGGCTGGCGGACGCGGGCTTCTTCATGGCGGGCGGCATCCTGGTGGGTACGCACGTGTACATGGCCTACCAGAACCACCTGGGTGTGCGCTGGCACTCGGGCGCGCAAACCGTTGATCTCGACTTCGCCCATGCCGGGCGAAATGTGTCCGTGGCCATTCCCTCGGACGTGACCATGGACATGGGCAGCGAAATCGAAGCACTCAAGATGGGCTTCGTGCCGGTGAGCAGCCTCACCACCTACATCAAGTCCGACGAGCAGGATCTGCAGATCGACTTCGTGACCTCGACGCACCGGGGCGGTGATACCCCGGTGCTCATCAAGGCACTGAACGCCACCATGCAGCCCTTGAAGTTCATGGAGTTTTCCATGGAGGCGCCGATTCAGGTGACCCTGCTGGCACAGCGCGGCGCCATCACCGTCAACGCGCCACCGCCCGAGAAATATGCCCTTCACAAACTGCTGGTGTACGGCGAGCGCCCGCAGGACATGCGGGTGAAAGCCACCAAGGACCTGGACCAGGCGGCCTCGCTCATCGAATACCTCGCCGACAACGACGCCGACCTGCTGCATGAAACCTGGCTGGACCTGATCAACCGCGGCCAGGGTTGGCAGCGCCGGGCCGCCGAAGGCCTGAAGGCGCTGCGCAAGCGCCACCCCGATATCGACACGACGGCGCTGGCTTAGGACATGACACCCACCACCGCCGCCCTGCTCGCCGACGCCCTCCTGGCGCTGCACATGGGCATCGTCGTCTTCGTGGTCGGCCTGCTGCCGCTGATCCTGGTGGGCGGCGCATTGGGCTGGCGCTGGGTGCGCCACTTCGGCCTGCGCCTCACCCACCTGGCCCTGATGGCCTTCATCGCCGCCCAGTCCTGGCTGGGCCAGCTGTGCCCGCTCACCGTGTGGGAACAGGACCTGCGCCGCCTCGCCGGCCAGGGCAGCTACGGCGAGAGCTTCATCGAGCACTGGCTCTCGCGGCTGCTGTACTGGGAGGCGCCCTGGTGGGTGTTTGTGGCGGCCTACACCGCGTTTGCGGTGGCGGTGGGGGTGGCTTGGTGGGGGGTGAGGCCGAGGCGGTGAAAGCTAGTATTCGACAGGAGTGGAATTGCAAAATTTGCAAGGACCATCTGACCATCCTGGACATCAAACAACAGTAATACGACAGTAGGTTCGAAATAGCTATGCGACACGGCATCCGCCTGCTAACCTGGCGCCAGTTTTGCCAAGGCGAGGAATGATGAGCGAGATTCGAACTTTTGACATGTTTTGTGGTGGAGGCGGTAGCAGCCTTGGCGCCAAGTCCGCGGGCGCGCGCATTGTCGGTGGTGTTGATCTTTGGACGCCCGCTACGGATTCTTTCGAACTCAACTTCCCGGGTGCCGCCGTTTTCAACCAGGACCTCCGTAGACTGACCCCTGCGGCCGTACTCCAAAAGACTGGAGAGATTGACCTTTTGCTTTCTTCGCCCGAGTGCACTCACCATACATGCGCGCGCGGCAGTAGGCCACAGTCGGAGGAGAGCAAGGAAACAGCTCTTCAGGTCGTTCGCTATGCCAAAGCCATGAAGCCCCGCTGGATCGTGCTGGAGAACGTCGTGCACATGCGGCCGTGGGCGCGCTACCCCGAACTCAAGGAAAAGCTGGTCGACCTTGGCTATCACCTTCGCGAACAGGTTCTGGATGCCTCAGATTTCGGCGTCCCACAGAAACGGCGGCGCCTCTTTTTGTTGGCTGACTCAAAGGGTATGCCGACTCCAGTAAAGATTCCCGGTATGGCGGTTGCTACGGTTCGATCGATTCTTGATCCAGACGGGATCTGGCCGATGACTTCCTTACGTACACCAACGCGGGCGAAGGGAACGCTGGAACGCGCTGAACGCGCAATTGCAAAGCTAGGCGATGGCGCCTCATTTCTTATCGTGTACTACGGCAGCGACGGATCGGGAGGGTGGCAGTCTCTTGATGCTCCACTGAGAACCGTCACCACCGTAGACCGGTTCGCACTAGTGCGCCCTGGCCCGCACGGCCACAGGATGCGGATGCTACAGCCTTCTGAGATCCGCAAGGCGATGGGCTTCCCGGACGACTATATCTTTCCCGAAGTTACGCGGCGCGAGCGCGTCAAGCTCCTGGGCAATGCGGTCTGCTCGCCAGTGATGGACGCCATTGTCCGATCGCTGTGCCTGCCAGCGGTTACCCGTGAAATCGCATCACTCCCGGTCGTCGGGCATGTGTGGCATACCGATGAGCGACTTCCTCGATCAGTGCGCGTCGCAGTCTGAAGCTCGGCTTGCCGGCGATGCCTGTTTTCGCTGCAAGAGCCATAAAACACCGGCATGACACCAGGAGGTGCCACTCTCCAGGCTGCGTCGTATTGAGCGATATCTTGCCAATATCCATAACGCTGTCATTCCTGTAGCAAGGTCGACTGGGCGCCTTCTTGCCTTTGGCACCACCTGTGAACGCACCCATCAGTGCCACTGGCACCAGCAGGGCCAGTAGATAGCGATGCGTGCTTACCTTGCCTTGCACATGATCGCACTCCGGACCGAGCTCCACTATGTGCAATTTGGTCGCGCCTTTTTCTTCTGCGTCCAGATCACGCGTCGCAAATTCCTGCCGGATCAGCGCCGCGTCATCATGTCCAAAGGAGCTCACGAACGGGCCTGAATTGATGAAGCCCGATCCAAGTGCGGTAACCGTGCCGCGCGCCCACATTCTGATTCCATTACCCGGATTGAATTCTTCGATCAGATAGCTGGTGTTGAGCTGTGACGTGGCCACAGCAGCGGGGCACTCATGGCTGTCTCCCACGGACACAATGTCCAATAGGCGCTGAAGGTCTTCTGCTGCAGGTGTCGGCTCGTTTCCGATTAGTGAAAGCTGATCTTCAAGTAGTGGCATCAGGGCTGCATCAAGCGCTGCCGTCAATCCCTCCATGGCTTCATGCTGACCCACTGCTTTGCAGGCCAGGAACGCCAGCAACTTCTCCCAGTCGTCCTTCACTGTTTCGGACTTCTTCACCAATCCGAACAGACGGTCGGTCGTTCTAGCAGCGGCACGTGCGGCTCTATCCTCCCACGACGTTGCGACCGCTAATGTTTTGAATTCCGAGACCTTCTCCAGGATCAGGTCACGTAGCTTAACTGCATTGAATTCCTCTGCCCCGCTCCCAGGTTCAAGATTGAAAACCTGATTTTTGTCGATAGCTGCATATCCGATCGGTGGAGTCAGCTTCGACTCCAGTGCACGCTCTTCAATCAGTTTGACTATCCTGGCGCTCTCCTCCGGAAACTGTGACCAGAAAATAAGGACATATGGGCCATCCCCAACAATTTTTTTCAAGCACTGAATGATGTTGGCTGAGTGAAGCTTCTCGTTCTGAGGCCCTCCGCCAATCATGTGAATGTCACTGAAAACGATTCTTAGCCCTCGCAGCGGTTGCTCGGGAGGGCTCTCCAGTTTTCCATCATTGAAGAAGAATGGGATAGGGCAAAAGCCGGCTCTCCCAAGACCCCACACAATTTTTTGCAGATGGTCTTCATCGTCGTCGATTGCTGCGACACGGGAGTGAAGTGGAATCATTTGTCGTTCTTAAAGGAAAAAACAATTGCCGTTCCATCATAGACGTCTGGTAAGTCGACGACATCCTTCAATTCTTCAGCATCGATAACTTCCAGCTTACCGCCAATCGAGTCCATGACTGTCTTGCAATAGAACAGGCCCAATCCCATGCCGCCTGCACGCGTGGAGAAGAACGGTCTTCCCAGTTGATCACGCGGCAACTGGAAACCGGGGCCGTTGTCGACAATGGCGATGAGGCCGCCGGTTTCCTCCCCCCAGTGGGACAAAACCAGAATCGCGCCCGGTGCTTCGCGCTCATCCCGCTCTCGACGATATCGCGTCCAGTAGATCGCGTTGTCGATGACATTGCTTAACGCCGCTACCATCAGGCCGCGCGGGAGCAGTTGCGTGAACGAATGCTTCTTTTCGGGATCGGCCGTCCAGTTCGAGAAGACCACGCCGTGTCGTTGGAAGCGATCTGCGTGCATGCCGGTTGCGCGCTCCACCAGATCCTCCACCGACACTTTGCGTGGTGGGTCACGCTGCAACAGCGGCTTGAACGTGTCGAGCAACTTTCTCAGATGGTCGATTTCGCGACGGATCTCTTCCGGATCGGCTACACCATGCAGCTTGCGTTGCACTCGGTCAATGCTATGGACTACCTCGTGAAAGATGAGTGCCAAGTTCATGCCCGCCAATCCGGACGAAACCATGACGTCCCGGAAAGTTTTCAGTTCCTGCTGGATGGACTGGAGGATGGGCTTGACCTCCTTCTCCAGCTTGTGTTGCTTGCCAAGGGATTCCAGTTTCTCCAAGGCATCCTGAACCGGTGGAGGGGCGTCCTGTTCGCCCTTCAACGCCTTGTCAATCTCGGTTCTGTCACTGCCGTGCTCACGCTGGAAGCGGTCAAAGATGCTGAGCACGATTCGCCGCAGTCGCTGGAAAGCCTCGTTGTCATCGAAACCCTCGCGATTGGTTTTCTCTTTTAGTGCTGAGCTACTCGCCAAGCTCAACGCGATCTGGGCGATCACGCTTTGCGTACCAAGTTTGCCGGCAGGCCGGTTGATGCGCCGCGCGTCAAGACCCAGCCAATCTTCCCCGGGTTCCCCATAATTGAATACGCGAATGTTGTCCCGGTAGACACGCACACCGGTCTGGTTGTCCAGCCACTTCTTGAGCTGCTGCGGTGCTCCTGACGCTTTCAAAATTTCATCGCGCCGATGAAACGCGTGAAACCTGCCTTTGATGGCGCCAATGCCTTTCAGGTCGTCGCTCGCCAAAAAAATTCTGTCATCGCGCTTCTGGCGACTGCGTCCGATCTCGACAGGAAGATCGTCCTCGTCCGGCTCGAGCAACTGCAGCTTTTCACTCCCATGAGTCGCCCTTCCCTTCAGGCCCTTAAATCTGGGCGGCGTGAATGAATAGTCCCACGTTAGCAGACCAGCTTCATCCAGCGTGAAATCGAAGTTCCAGACTGCAGCCTCCAGCATCTGCTGAAGTGTGGGCAGCCCCTCGATTTCCTCCTCCCGGCCCGGCAGATGAAGATGCACAACGAAGGACTTGGCCTCATCGAAGGGATTGCTCAGCGACGAAACCAGTCGGTAAAGATCACGGATCTCACGACGAGTCCATTGCTCGCGATGTAGGCCGGTAATCTCGACACGCGTTCCCTGTCCGTTCTTGAATACCTTTGGCTGAGAGTTCTCTTCTACCTGCACGTGCAATCCGTCGCCCAGGTAGCGCGCGCTGTCGATGAGTTGCGTCCAGTTAATGGAGAACTCGAATTCCGGTTGCCCCACCTGACACGTGGTCAGCTTGAGTTTCTCCCCAAGCTTCTGCACCGCAAGGCGGCCAACACCTTTTTCCCCCAAAGGGAGCCGTCCCATGGGACTTCGTGGTCGCGCCAGTTTTTTTCGTTTCGAATCAGTTCCGATTTCCAGCCACGCACTCTCGATCGTTTCTCCTGACATGCCGACACCGTTGTCGCTGACGATGATCGTCGGCGGGTTCGCGTTGAGTGCGAGCGTGACATCGACGTCAGTTGCGTCTGCATCATACGAATTCTTGACGAGCTCGAAGACAGCCAAACGATCGTGGCCGATGAGTTCGTCCCCGAGTAGTTTCAACACGTGGGACTGGACCCTAAATGGCACATTCCTTGACATATTCACTTTCCTGCCGCAGGCATTCGACTTGATGATGACGTTAGACATAGCGTCAAGAATGCATGGACTTTCTGAGACACCACCACCAGATCGGCGACCTCACACTCCCAGACTACCAGGACATCCCACCCGGAGGCCACTAACGCTTTTTGTGCAGTGATGTCCCGATACATGTTGACGCTCAGTTTGGTTTGCCAAAACTCGGTGTTCGACTTAGGCGTATAGGCAAACCTGCACCCGGAATGTCGATGCCAGAAACACCCGTGAACGAAGATGACCTTGCGGAGGCTAGGAAACACGAGGTCCGGAGACCCAGGCAAATCACGGCGGTGAAGGCGAAATCGATAGCCTAACGCATGAACAAGCTTGCGAACTGCCAACTCCGGCTTCGTATTCTTGCCTCTTATGCCAGACATCATCTGAGATCTCTTCTCTGGTGTGACGATATCCATTACTTACATCTCGATAAGAAATTTCCCGGTGGGGCCATAAAACTTGCGAGCCCCTACTGCTCGCGACAAAGAACGGTCACGTGACATGGAGTCCCGCGTGCCCTTCGCCAAACCGCTACATATTCAAGCTTACAAGTTCCGAAATCAAGTTCGTATACCAAATTTGCGGCATTGTTCGCCATATTTCATGGGCGAACTTGATGCGGCTCATTTCTCCGCGCATGACCCCGTCATAGAAGTCCTCGTACCCCTGGCAACGCACAGAAAACTTGAGCATGTGATCGCCCAGGTAGTAAAACTCGTCTTCATCCAGGCCCCGCAGAACAGCGTCATCACGCAAGAGTCCAAAAAGAAAGGCCCACTCATCCTGGTCATCGCCTTGCTCTGCGCCAAGGGGAAGGGTTAAATCGGGCCGACGATTGAATTCCGCATGCACTCGCCCATGACACTCGTGACATAGTGTGACGCCATTACCGATGTCGAAAGCGCACCCAGGATAGAGCGTCTTCCTGATGATGTGGTGAGCTTGAATCCTCTCTGCCGAATCACAGCACAAGCAACGATACATATCGCGCGCCTTGATGTACCGACTCCACAAGCGAAGAATCCACTTATCCGATCGATTTCTCTCGATCGCCTTTGTCAAAGCAGCCTTCTGCCTTCGAATCCCCTCCAGATCAGTTTTGAATATAGGCTTCATGCAAAAACAACTTAAATGGCATCAGCGTCGTAAGCTCAGAACTCACGAAACAATATACGCCCCCGACCCCGCACACAGCAGCTTGCCCTCCGCCCTCAGAAACTCCATGTGCGTGCTGGCCACGCGCGAGCCCAGGCGCAGCACTTCGGCCCGGAGTTCGAAGTGTTCGCCCACGCAGGGGCGCATGTAGTCGATGCGCAGGTGGATGGTGCCCGACCAGCACCACCGCCCAAAAAAATGCGAGGCATCTGGAAAGGTATGCAGAGTCCAATTCGATAGCGCCACTCCCCATCCATGTGCACCCGCTACATCACCCCCGACCAAGCCGCCTTCGAACGCGCCTGGCGCATTGGCCGCGACAACAGCGAGGCGTGGTTGCGCAAGGTGTTCGCCGTGGAGTTGTTTCCGCGGCAATCGGGCCCGTTCCTGCGCCGGGCTCGGGATGACGCGGGCTTTTCGCTGGAGCTGGTGGCCGGGCGCTGGGGCTTGATACCGCCGTTTGCCACCACGCCGGACGTGAAGTTCGCGACCTGGAACGCGCGCACCGAAGAGATGGCCGCCAAGGCGAGCTTTCGCGACGCCTGGGCGCGCGGCCAGCGCTGCATCATCCCGGCCACGGTGTTCTACGAGCCCAACTGGGAAACCGGCAAAAACGTGTGGTGGTCGTTCAGGCGGGCCGATGGTGCGCCGTGGGGCCTGGCCGGGCTGTGGAACCGCTGGGTGGATCGCAAGACGGGCGCCGTGCACGAGTCCTACACCATGCTCACGATGGGTGCGAACAGCCACCCGTTGATGAGCCGCATGCACAAACCTGAGGTGAACCCGGCCACGCGCCAGCCACTGCCCAAGAGCCTTCAGGACAAGCGCAGCGTGGTGCCCATCGAGCAAGGTGATGTGGACGAGTGGCTGGCCGGTACGGTGGAGCAGGCCCAGGCCCTGCTGAAACTGGCACCGGCCGACGTGTTCGACGCCGAGCCTGAGCGCAAGGAAGGGCTGATTGACGATCTGCTCAAGCCGGGACCGCGCTGACGCAGCCCAATCAAGTCAAGACACGATATACGCCCCCGACCCCGCACACAGCAGCTTCCCGTCCGCCCCCAGAAACTCCATGCGCGTGCTGGCCACGCGCGAGCCCAGGCGCAGGACTTCGGCCCTGAGTTCGAAGTGTTCGCCCACGCAGGGGCGCAGGTAGTCGATGCGCAGGTCGATGGTGCCGAGCTTGGCGAAGCGTTGCAGGCGCTGCAGGGGGTCTTCGTTCATGTGGCGCGCGCCAATGGCGGCCACGCAGGCCAGGCCGCCCATCGCGTCAAGGCTGGCGCTCACGACGCCGCCGTGCACGCGGCCGTGCTGGTAGTGGCCGACCAGGTCGGGCTTCATGTCGATGCGCCCTGTCACCTTGTCGGGCGTGATGCCGGTGATCTGCAGGCCGAGCACCTTGTTGAAGACGATTTTTTCTTCGAACAGGTTCTTCAGCGCGTCGAAGAACTCGGGCTCGAACTCGACGGCGACGGGAGGGGTGTTTCTTGTCATAGGCCCCATTGTCGTGCGGCGAGTTCCTTCATGATTTCCTCGGCGCCGCCGCCGATGGTCATCACCTTCACCTCGCGGTACACGCGCTCGCTGACGGTGCCGCGCATGTAGCCCATGCCGCCGAGGATCTGCACGGCGGCGTCGGCGCAGAACTGCATGGTCTGCGTGGCGTGGTTCTTGAGCAGGCAGACGTTCGCCACCCAGTCCGCGCCTTCGTCACCGGCGTCCACGCGGTCGCCGAGCGCGTCCACCCAGGCCTGGGTGGAGCGGATGCGCATCTGCATGTCCATGAGCTTGTGGCGGATCACCTGGCGCTCGATCAGCGGCGCGCCGAAGGTGCTGCGCTGGCGCGCCCAGGCCAGGGCTTCGTCATGACAGGCTTCGGCAAAGCCCAGCGCCATGGCGGACATGGCCAGGCGCTCGCCGTTGAAGTTGCCCATGATCATGCGAAAACCCGCGCCCTCGTCGCCCACCCGGTAGCGCGCGGGCACGCGCACGCCGTCGAAGCGCAGGTGCGCGGTGTCGCTGCAGAGCCAGCCCATCTTGTCCAGCCGGCTGCGCGAGACGCCGGGCGCGTTGCAGGGCACCACGACCATGCTGATGCCGCTGGCGCCCTTGCTCTGCGGGTCGGTGCGCACAGCCAGCGTGATCCAGTCGCAGCGCATGCCGGAGGTGATGAACACCTTCTCGCCGTCGATGACGTAGTCGCTGCCCTCCAGCCGCGCGGTGGTGCGCAGCGCGGCCACGTCGGAGCCGCCGCCGGGTTCGGTGATGCCCAGGGCGGCGATCTGTTCGCCGCGCAGCACGGGCGGAATGATCTCGGCCTGCAGCTCGGGCGTGCCGTGTTTCAGGACGGGCGGCAGGCCGATGTTGTGGGTGAACAGGCTGGCCATCACCCCGCCGCTGCCACCAAACCGCGCCAGCGATTGCGACAGGGCGTTGCGCGCGCGCCAGGGCGCGGGCGTGCCGCCCAGTTGCTCGGGGTAACCCAGGCCGAGCAGGCCGAGCGCCGCAGCCTGGCGGTGCAGCGAGCGCGGCAGCTCGCCCGCTGCTTCCCAGGCGGGCACGTGGGGCGCAACGGCCTGGGTGGCGAAGCGTTGCACGGTGTCGACGAGCGCGGCACGGTCTTCGGCGGTGAATTCGTGGTGCATGGGATTCAGGCCGTGAAGGTGATCAGCAGTTGCCCGGGCGCGACCTGCTGGCCGGCGGCCACCGAGAGCGCTTCCACGGTCACGTCGCGCGGCGCGGCCAGGGTGTGTTCGAGCTTCATGGATTCGATCACCAGCAGCGGCTCGCCGCGGGCCACGCGCGCGCCGGCCGCGGCGTGCACCGCCACCAGCTTGCCGTTGAAGGGCGCACGCAGCTCGCGCGCGGCATTGGCGCCCCCTGCGCGCTCGCGCGGCGCGTGGCTCAGGTCCTGCAGTTCGAGCGTGTGCGCGCCGGCCTGCACCTGCCAGCACCCACCAGCCAGCGGCGCGGCGGCCACCGGCCAGGCGCTGCCGTCGACCACCACGCGGCCCGGCGCCACATGGGCAGCCAGCGTGCGCTCGCCGTGCACGACGACGCGCAGCGCGCCCTGCCCGGTTTCCTGCACCGCGAGGTCGAGCACCTGGTCTTCGCCCTGGCGCCAGCGCAGCGGGCGCGCGAACGGGCACGGCAGCGCGCCCGCGGGCGCCAGGCCGCTGAACGCGGCGGCGAGCACGCCGGCCAGCACCGCGTCGGGCGGGGGCAGCAGCGTGGCGCGGATGGCCTCGCCCTCCTCGGCCAGAAAGGGAATCAGCGCCCCGCCCTCGTGGAACACCGGGTTGCGCAGGCAGGCCGCCAGAAAGGCGCGGTTGCTCGGCAGGCCCAGCAACAGGGTGTGGTCGAGCGCGTGGGCCAGGCGGTCGATGGCGTCGCGGCGCGTGGGCGCATGGGCGATCAGCTTACCGAGCATGGCGTCGTAGTGCGGCGTGATGTCGCTGCCGGTTTCCAGCGCGTGATCGAAACGCAGGCCGGCGGGCAGCGGGGGTTCGGCAAAGCGGTGCACGCGGCCGGTGTGCGGCGTGTGGTGCTCGTCTTCCGCGCACAGGCGCACCTCGATGGCGTGGCCGCTGAACCGGATCTGATCCTGCACCAGCGGCAGCGGCTCGCCGCGCGCGACACGCAACTGCCATTCCACCAGGTCCAGGCCGGTCAGCGCTTCCGTTACCGGGTGTTCGACCTGCAGGCGGGTGTTCATCTCCATGAGGTGGAAGTGACCATCTTCCAGCAGAAACTCCACCGTGCCCGCCCCCACATAACCCGCCGCCTGCGCCAGCGCCACGGCGCAGCGGCCCAGTTCGTCGCGCAGCGCGGGCGAGACCGCCGGGCTCGGCGCCTCTTCGATGATCTTCTGGTGCCGGCGCTGCACCGAACAGTCGCGCTCGCCCAGGTGCACGCAGTGGCCCTGCGTGTCGGCGAACACCTGCACCTCCACGTGCCGCGGGCGCAGCAGCGCGCGTTCGATCAGCAGGTCGCCGTTCGCAAAGCCGGCCAGCGCCTCGGAGCGCGCGCCCTGCAGCGCGGGCAGCAGCTGCGCGGCCTCGTGCACCAGGCGCATGCCGCGCCCGCCGCCGCCGGCCACGGCCTTGACCATGAGCGGAAAACCGATGCGCTGCGCCTCGGCCACGAAGGTGGCGTCGCGCTGGTCGTCGCCGAAGTAGCCGGGCAGGCAGGGCACGCCGTGCGCGGCGGCCAGCGCCTTGGCGGCGGACTTGCTGCCCAGCGCGCGGATGGCCGCCGGCGGCGGGCCGACCCAGATCAGGCCGGCGTCGATCACGGCCTGGGCAAAGTCGGCGTTCTCGCTCAGGAAGCCGTAGCCGGGGTGCACCGCGTCGGCGCCGGTGACCACGGCCGCGTCCAGCAGGCGGTCCACGCGCAGGTAGGAATCGGCCGAGGCGGCGCCGCCCAGCGCGAACGCGGTGGTGGCCTCGCGCACGTGCAGCGCGTTCGCATCGGGTTCGGAAAACACGGCCACGGTCTGGATGCCCATGGCGTGCGCAGTGCGGATAACGCGGCGGGCGATTTCGCCGCGATTGGCGATCAACAGCTTCCTCATGGTTTGTCCACCCAGGGCGCGGGCTGCTTCTTCGCGAAGGCGGCCAGGCCGGCCGCGGCCTCGGCACTGCGCAGGCCCTGCGCGAAGGCGAAGGCGGCTTCGGTGCGCAGGTCGGGCACGTCGTTGCGCATGCGCTGCAGCAGGCGCTTGGTGCTGGCCACGGCACCGGGCGCGGCGCGCATCATGGCCTGCACGCGCGCGGCCACGGCGGCGTCCAGCGCGTCGTCGGCCACGAGCTCGTCCACCAGGCCCAGGGCCTGCGCCTCGGCGCCCTTGTACACGCGGCCCTGCAGCAGGCACTGCCGCGCGGCGGCATCGCCCAGGCGCTGCCAGACGAAGGGGGCGATCTGCGCCGGCGGCAGCCCCAGCGTGACCTCGGGCGTGGCGAAGCTGGAGCGTTCGGTGGCGATGACGTGGTCGGCACAGCACACCAGGCCAAAGCCGCCGCCCATGGCCGCGCCGTCCACCGCGCACACCAGCAGCTGCGGCAGGGCGCACAGCGCGTGCAGCACGTCGCCAAAGCCGCGGTTCATGTCGATCAGCGGGTCCGCCTCGCCCGGCTGCAGGGGCTGGCCGATGGCGCTGGCAAAGCTGCCCAGGCTACCGCCAGCGCTGAAGGCACCGGGCGCGCCGGTGAGCACGATGACGCGCAGGGTCTCGTCCTGCCTGGCGCGCACGCAGGCGCCGAACAGGCCCAGCACCATGCTGTCGCTCAAGGCGTTGCGCGTGGCCGGGTCGTTGAGGGTCCAGCGCTCGGTGTCGCCCTGGCGTTGTGTGTGGAAGGGGGTCGTCATGGCCGGCGCTCCCGTTCACTTCACCGCCCGCTTCGCAATCCCCATGATCTTGCTCAGGATGCCCAGCATCACCTCGTCCGCCCCGCCGCCGATGGAGGCCAGGCGGCCGTCGCGGTACATGCGCGAGACCTTGTTCTCCAGCGTGAAGCCCATGCCGCCCCAGAACTGCAGGCAGGTGTCGGGCACGATGCGGTTGAGCCGGCCGGCCTTGAGCTTGGCCATGGTGGCCCATTCGGTCACGTCTTCGCCGGCGATGTAGTGCTCCACCGCCTGGTAGGTCAACGCGCGCAGGCTCTCCACCTCGGTCTTGAGCTCGGCCAGCTTGAACTGCACCCACTGCTGGTCGGCCAGGCTGGCGCCGAACAGCTTGCGCTCCTGCGCCCATTCCACCGTCCATTCGATGCAGTTGGTCAGGCTCTGCAGCGTGCTCGCGGCGCACCACAGGCGCTCTTCCTGGAACTGCTGCATCTGGTAGATGAAACCCGCGCCCTCCTGGCCGATGCGGTAGCGCTGCGGCACGCGCACCTCGTCGAAGTAGATCAGGCCGGTGTCGCTGCTGTGCATGCCGATCTTGCGGATCTTCTGCGCCACCTCGATGCCCTTGACCAGCTTGCCGTTCTCGCGCATCGGCACCATCACCAGGCTCTTGTTCTTGTGCGCCGGCCCTTCGCCGGTGTTCACCAGCATGCACATCCAGTCGGCCTGCAGGCTGTTGGTGATCCACATCTTCTGGCCGCTGATGACGTAGTCGTCACCGTCCTTGCGGGCCACGCTCTTGATGGCGGCCACGTCGCTGCCAGCACCGGGCTCGCTCACACCGATGCAGCTCACCATGTCGCCGGCAATGGCGGGTGCGAGGAAGTCGCGCTTGAGTTCGTCGCTACCGAAGCGCGCCAGGGCGGGCGTGGCCATGTCGGTCTGCACGCCGATGGCCATGGGCACGCCGCCGCAGTGGATGTGGCCCAGCGTCTCGGCCATGGCCATGCCGTACGAATAGTCCAGCCCCGCGCCGCCGTGCGCCTCGGGCTTGGTCAGGCCGAGCAGGCCGAGCTGGCCCAGGCCCTTGAAGATCTCGTGCGCGGGCATCATTTCGGCCGCCTCCCATTCGTCGACGTGCGGGTTGATCTGCTCGTCGATGTAGCGCTTGAGCGTTTTCTGGATCTCGCGGTGTTCGTGGGTGAATTGCATGGCGTCTTGTCTCCGGTCTGTTTTGGAATGAAAGGCCTGGCTGGCGCTACATGCGCGCCACGCCGAACTGCATGCGCCGCGGCTGGTGCGAGGCCGCCTCGGCGCAGGTGTCCAGGCAGAAGGCGAGCACGGCGCGCGTGTCGCGCGGGTCGATCACGCCGTCGTCGAGCACCAGGCCGCTGGTGTGGAAGGCGTCGGCCTGGCTCTCGAACACGTTCACGATCTGGTCGAACTGGGCCTGCATCTGTGCGGGGTCGGGCGCGATGCCTTTGCGCGCCATGCCGGCCTCGACCACGATCTGCATGGTGCGCGCGGCCTGCTCGCCGCCCATCACCGCCGTCTTCGCCTGCGGCCAGCTGAACAGGAATCGCGGCGCATAACCGCGCCCGCACATGCCGTAGTTGCCGGCGCCGAAAGACGCCCCGCACTGGATGGTGATCTGCGGCACCGTGGCGTTGGTCACCGCCTGGATCATCTTGCTGCCGTGCTTGATCATCCCGCCCTGCTCACTGTCCTTGCCGACCATGTAGCCGGTGGTGTTCTGCAGGTAGACGATGGGGTGACCGAGCTGGCACATCCACTGGATGAAGTGCGTGGCCTTGTTCGCACCGGCCACGTCGATCGGGCCGTTGTTGCTGACGATGCCGACCGCGTGGCCAGCGATGCGCGCCTGCACGCACAGCGTGGCCGCACCGTACAAGGCCTTGAACTCAAGCAGCTCGGAGCCATCCACGATGCGGGCGATGACCTCTCGCATGTCCACCGGCTCGCGGTGGTGCGCCGGCATCAGACCCAGCAGATCATCCGGCGGAAACGCCAGCCCCTCGAAAAGGGGGTCAGAGTCCATTTTTCGCATTTTTCGCGCGAACGTGCTGCGGATGTGCCCCAGCAGGTCGCGCGCCAACCCCAGCGCCTCCCGATCATCCTCCGCCAGATACTCTCCCAGCCCCGACACACCGGTGTGCATCTCCGCGCCGCCCAGCTCTTCTTCCGTCGCCACCTCGCCCGTGGCGGCCAGCAGCAGCGGCGGCCCGGCCAGGAACGCGCGCGAGCGGCCGCGCACCATGATCACGATGTCGGACAAGCCCGGCATGTAGGCGCCGCCGGCCGTGCCCGAGCCATGCTGCACCGTGATCACCGGGATGCCCGCGGCCGAGAGGCGCGCCAGGTTGCGGAACAACCCGCCCCCGAGCACGAAGCCTTCGACCTGGTATTTCATGAGGTTGGCGCCCGCGCTTTCCACGAGGTGGATGAAGGGCAGGCGATTCTCCAGCGCGATCTCCTGCACGCGCAGGATCTTCTCCAGCCCGCGCGCCTGGATCGCGCCGGCGTCGATGCCCGAGTCGCTGGCCACCACCATGCAGCGCACGCCGGCCACGAAGCCCATGCCCGCGACCATGCCGCCGCCGGGCACCGACTTCTCCGCGTCCTTCGTGTCCTGCAGGTAGCCGGCCAGCGAGCACAGCGGCACATAGGGTGCGCCCGGGTCCAGCAGCAGGGCGATGCGTTCGCGCGGCAGCAACTGGCTGCGCTTGTCGAACACGGGTTTTGATTTCGCCGAGGTGGTCGCGGCGCGGTCTTCGAGCGCGCGCAGTTGCGCGATGCGCGCGAGCATGGCCTCGCGGCGCTGCAGGGCTTGCGGGCTCTGGGGGTTGAAGCTCGATTCAAACATCCTGAAAGACCTTCGGCGTCACATAGCGGTGAAAGCCGTCGAACGGTTTCACCGCGTCGCGGCCCTGCACGTCCGCAGGCGCCGCCACCTGGCCCCAGCCCATGCGCACCTGCGGGCGTGCGCCGTCCACCCGCAGCACGCTGCCACTGATGAAGCTGGCCGCCGGGCTGAGCAGGAAGACGATGGCGGCCGAGGTTTCGGCCTCGTTGCCAAAGCGCCCGGCGGGTACTGTCTCGCGCATCTCGCGCAGCATGGGGCCGGCCTCTTCGGGGTAGTGGTCCATGCCGCTGGAGGCGATGTAGCCCGGCGCCACCGCGTTCACCCGCACGCCGCTCTTGGCCCATTCCAGCGCCGCCGTCTCGGTGAAGTTCACCATGCCCGCGCGCGCCGCGCCGCTGTGGCCCATGCCGGGCATGGAGCCCCACATGTCGGCCACGATGTTGACCACTGAGCCCCCCTTGTCCTGCATGCTCTGCACGTAGCACTCGCGCGCCATCAGGAAGCCGCCGGTGAGGTTGGTGTCGATCACCGCCTGCCAGCCCTTGGCGCTGATGTTCTCCAGCGGCGTGATGTACTGGCCGCCCGCGTTGTTCACCAGGCCGTCGATGCGGCCGTGCGCGCCGACGATGGCCGTGACCACGGTGCGCACCGTGTCTTCCTGCCGGATGTCGCAGGCGTGGAAGCTGGCGCGCCCGCCGTCGGCCACGATCTCGCCGGCCACGTCCTGCAGCTTGGACAGGTTGCGCCCGATCAGCACCACGTGGGCGCCCAGGCTGGCGAGTTCGTGCGCGGTGCAGCGGCCGATGCCCGAGCCGCCGCCAGTGACAACCACCACGCGGCCCTGCAGCAGGCCGGGCGCGAAGACCGATCGATAGTGAGAAGTGCTCATGCCGGTTCCTTGAGAAAGAGTTGCAGCGCCGAGTCGGTGAGTTCGTCCAGCGTGGCGCGCGCGCGCGCTCGGGCGCTGCGCCCCGAGGGCGGCGTGTACCACTGGGCCGACCAGTTCAGCGCACCGAAGATCATCAGACGGGCGAGCGCCGGTTCCGCACCCAGCTGCTGCTGTGCGTGCAGCGCTTCGAGTTCGGGCACCCATTCGGCCTCGTAGCGGTCCTTCAGGCGGTTGACCTCGGTGCGCTGCACCGCGGACAGCGCGCGCCATTCGTACAGCATCACGGGGATGAAGTCGCTGTCGGGGCCGAGCAGCACGTCGAAGTGGTTGCGCACCAGCACCCGCAGGCGCTCGCGCGCGCCGGCACCGGCCGGCAGCTGCGCCAGCGCCGCCTGCTGCCGCCGCAGCGCGCCCTGCATGCCCTCAAGCATCACGGCGCCCAGCAGCGCCTCCTTGCTCTCGAAGTGGTAGAAGGGCGAGCCCGCGCGCATGCCCACGGCCGCGGCGATGTCGCGCGTGGTGGTGGCGGCAAAGCCCTGCTGGCGGAACAGCCGCGCAGCCCCGGCCACCAGCTCGCGCCGGCGGTTGCCGTCGTCGCGCTCATCGGCGGTCTTGCGCGGGCGCCCGCGCGCGCGTCGCGGCGTCTCGGTGGCGGCGGCGGGAAGTTCGGTGTCGGCCAGGCTCATGCTGGGCACGATAGCAGCCACCTCGAATTTCAGCAAGCACGTGCTTTGTAAAAATATTCCTGGCTTGTCACCCGTCAGACAGCGGGCCCGTCGGGCGTCAGCTCACGGCCGGGAAGACGGCTGCCTCCTGGCCAGAGCCGGCGCGCGCACAGCTTCGGCCTCGTCCAGGATGCCTTCCAGAATCCGCGGGATCTCGAACAGCGCGCGGTTGTCGATGCGGCGCACGCGCGCGCGGTGCCCATCGAGGTCGGCCAGCAGCTGCGCCACCGCGCGGTCGATGCCGCGAAAGCTGCGCAGCACGATGCCCACGCCGTTGTCGCGCACCCACTGGGCGTTGTAGCGCTCCTGGGGCATCGTCCAGGCGTTGTCCACCACGATCACCGGCAGGCCTTGCTGCACCGCCTCGCTGAGGCTGCCCGGGCCGGGCTTGCCGATGAAGAAGTCGGCCAGATGCATGTAGCGCGGCACGTCCGTGCTGAAGCCCAGCACCAGGCGCGGGGCGCCCGCGGGCAGCGCATTCAGGCGCGCGGCCAGGGCCTTGTTGTGGCCGCAGACCAGGATGAGTTGTGTGCTGGCGGTCAGGCGCTCGGCAATGCCCAGCATGGCCCTGGAGCCGTGGCCGCCGAACATGACGATGCCGGTCGGCCGCGTGGGGTCGAGCCCGAGCCGGCGCAGCTCCTGCGCGCGGTCGAACAGCATGGGCAGGTAGAACGCGGGCCCGATGACCATGCCGGAGGTGGCGTGCACGCGCTCGCGCGCGTGGCCCAGCGCCCGCGCCTGCGCCACCGCGCGCGGCGTGCCACAGACGAGATGCTGTGCCTGGCCGCGCTCGATCCAGAAATGCGGCGGCACGTCGGCGAGGTCGGTGAGCACGGTGACGTAGGGCACGCCGGGCAGCGATGCGGCCAGGCTCTGGAACATGGCGCGGTTGAAGTTGGGCACCAGCGAGACGACGAGGTCGGGCTCGGTGCGCAGCCAGTGCTGCTGCAGCTGGCGCAACAGCATCGGGTGCGCCAGGCGGATGAGGCCTTGCAGCAGCTTGAGCTCCTGCGCCATGCCCAGCGTCCAGCCGCGCGCCAGGCGCCGGTTGTACCAGTCCTCCGGCGCGCTGCCCGTCATCTTCCTGAACTTGTCCTGCGGGTCCAGCACCTCGAACAGGTTGACCAGGCGCACATTCCAGGGCCGCGCCTGCTCACGCAGCACGGCCTGCAGCGCCAGCGCCGAGGCGCGGTGGCCGCCGCCGGCATTGAAATAGATCAGGTCGACCGTCTTCATGGACCGATTGGAGCGGCCATTTGTGTCAGGCGCGTGGCGAGTGAAAGGGGGCCCGCGCGCAAAAGCGCTTGCGCCCCGCGCAATATGCAAATACATTTGCGTTCACGATTCACACGCAAATTTCAAGTGCATCGTCCTGGTGCATCCGGCGAACCAGCCTGGTGCATGCCCGATCCCCTCTTCTCGAAAGGTCTGTCATGAAAACGCTTCCCGGTCGGTTTCTTGCAGCGGCGCTCACGGCCGCATCCCTGCTGTGCGGCGCCGCGCAGGCGCAGACGCTGGTGGTCGCCACCGACACCGCCTTCGTGCCCTTCGAGTTCAAGCAGGGCGACAAGTACGTGGGCTTCGACATCGACCTCTGGGACGCAGTGGCCAAGGAACTGGGCCTGGCCTACAAGCTGCAGCCCATGGACTTCAACGGCATCCTGCCGGCGCTGCAGACGAAGAACGTGGACGTGGCGCTGGCCGGCATCACCATCAAGGACGAACGCAAGAAGGTGATCGACTTCTCCGACGGCTACTACGACAGTGGCTTCATGCTGATGGTGCCGGCCAGCAGCACGGTCACGGGCGACAAGGACCTCAAGGGCAAGAGCCTGGCGGTGAAGACCGGCACCTCGGCCGCCGACTACGCCAAGGCCAACTTCAAGGACACGGACCTGCGCCTGTTCCCGAACATCGACAACGCCTACCTCGAACTCGCCACCGGGCGCGTGGACGCCGCCATGCACGACACGCCCAACGTGCTCTATTTCGCCAACACCGCCGGCAAGGGCAAGGTCAAGGTGGTGGGCACGCAGATGATGGCGCACGAGTACGGCATCGGTTTTCCCAAGGGCAGCCCGCTGGTGCCCAAGGTGAATGGCGCGCTGAAGAAGATCAAGGCCGACGGCCGCTACAACGCCATCTACAAGAAGTGGTTCGGCACCGAGCCGCCGAAGAAGTGAACGCCGCGCGCACAACACAGGGTTGAGCCATGGACTTTGAATGGTCGGTCATCATCGACGCCATACCGGCGTTGATGAAAGGCGCGCAACTCACGGTATTCATCACCGTGGTCGGGCTGCTCGGTGGCACGGCGGTCGGGCTGTTGTTCGGGCTGATGCGGGCGTACGGCAACCGGCTGCTGGACCTGATCGCCTTCGCCTACATCGAGCTCGTGCGCGGCACGCCCATCGTGGTGCAGGTGATGTTCATCTACTTCGCGCTGCCGGTGATTGCCAACGTGCGGGTCGATCCGATGACGGCGGCGGTCACCTCCATCGTCGTCAACTCGGGCGCCTACATCGCCGAGATCGTGCGCGGAGCCTTTCTCTCGGTGCCGCGCGGCCTGCGCGAGGCCGGCCTGGCGCTGGGCCTGCCCACCTGGCGCGTGCTGGCCTTCGTGATCGGGCCGGTCGCGTTCCGGCGCATGACGCCGCCGCTGGGCAACCAGTTCATCGTGAGCCTGAAGGACACCTCGCTGTTCATCGTCATCGGCGTGGGCGAACTCACGCGCCAGGGCCAGGAGATCATGGCGGCGAATTTCCGCGCCGTGGAAATCTGGTCGGCCGTGGCCATCATCTACCTGTGCCTCATCGGCACGCTGACCTTCGCGCTGCGAACGGTCGAGAAAAGGATGCGCATCCTGTGAGCACGAACATGGTGGAGTTCAGGCAGGTCAGCAAGCGCTTCGGCAAGACCGTGGTGCTCGACCAGGTCGACCTGCGCATCGCCGCAGGCGAGGTGGTGGTGCTGATAGGCCCCTCGGGCTCGGGCAAGTCGACGCTGCTGCGTTGCATCAACGCGCTGGAGACCATCGACGGCGGCGACCTCACCGTGGGTGGCCTGAGCGTGCGCGGTGGCAAATCGATGGTGCGCGAGATCCGCCAGGAGGCGGGCATGGTGTTCCAGCAGTTCAACCTGTTTCCGCAGATGACGGCGCTGGAGAACGTGGCCTTCGGGCCGCGCCAGGTGCGCGGCGTGGCACGCGCGCAGGCACTGGAGCAGGCCGCGGAGCTGCTCGCCAAGGTCGGTCTGGCCGAGCGCAGGGACCACTACCCGGGCGAGCTCTCGGGCGGACAGCAGCAGCGCGTGGCAATCGCGCGCGCATTGGCGGTGCGCCCCCGGCTGATGCTGTTCGACGAGCCCACCTCGGCGCTGGACCCGGAGCTGCGCCAGGAGGTGCTGCGCGTGATGCAGGCGCTGGCCGAGGAAGGCATGACCATGATCGTGGTCACGCACGAGATCGCCTTCGCGCGCCAGGTCGGCACGCGGCTGATCTTCATGGAGCACGGCCACATCGCGGTGGACGGCCCGCCCGTGGAACTCATCCAGAACCCGAGCAACCCGCGCCTGCGCGAATTTCTCCAGCACGTCGAATGACAGGCCGCCCCGCATGCTGACCTACCTGAAAGCAAAAGGAAGCCCGTTCGAGGCCGGCGCGGCCATGGGACGCTTCGGCGCACAGGCCGTGCGCGAGGTGCTGATGCCGGGCGCGGCCTGGGCCACGGTGATGGCCTGGCGCGGCAGCCCCGCGCTGACCCACATGGCCACGCTGGTGCAGCACCGCCACCCGGCGGTGTGGCTGGAACTCGAAGGCCTGGCGGCCGGGCTCGAGCTGCCGCTGGACGATGTGTTTGCCTGGAACTGCCGTGGCGACGTCTGGGCCATGGCGCCCGACGGCTGCACCACCGTGCTGCTGCCCGGCCCGGGCTTCCCGGTCTTCGCCCACAACGAGGACGGCGACCCGGGCCTGGTGGGGCGTTGTGCCGTGGCCGAGGTGGCCATCGACGGGCAGCCGCGCTTCGCCTCGCTGCTCTACCCCGGTTCGCTGCCCGGCCACACCGTGGCCGTGACCGACGCGGGCCTGGCGATCACGGTCAACAACCTGCGCACCCTGCACGCCCCGGCCGGGGTGCCGCGCATGGTGCTGGCGCGCGCGCTGCTGGAAAAGCCCTCGGTGGCGCAGGCGGTGGCCCTGCTCAAGACCTCGCCGCGCGCCGGGGGCTTTCACCTCACGCTCGCGCAGGCCGGCCTGCGCGAGCTCACCAGCGTCGAGTTCAACGGCGCGCTGTGCTCGGCGCTCGTGGTGCGTCAGCCGGCCCTGCACGCCAACCACATGATCCACCCCGCCATGGCGCACCAGCCGCAGATCGTCACCGGCTCGTCGGGCCACCGCCAGCTGCATGGCGACGCCCTGCTGGCGCAGGCCATTCGGCAGGCAGGTGGTGCCGTGGAGCCGCTGCCCATCCTGTTCGACCAGGGCCACGACCGGTTCCCGATCTTCCGTGACGACGCGGCCGACAGCGACCAGGAGAACACCCTGGCCACGGCGTGCATCCAGGTTGGCGCCCAGGACATCACATGGCAGGTACATACTCTGCGTTCGCAGACGCCCGACCACCGCATGCGCAACGGAGGGGCCTCGTAACCGGAAGACGAAAGACCCCCCATGCCGAAAGCCCGCACGCCCGCCGTCCCCCGCACCGTCGACCAGCTGCGCGAGCTGGTGGTGGACATCGGGCGCGGCGGCGCCGGCGTTTCCCTGGGTGGCAAGGCCCACGCGGTGCTGGCCAGGCTGGTCGAGCGGCCGACCGAGGCCGCCTTCCGCTCCATCACCGAACTGTCCGAGGCCTTCGGCGTGAACCCCTCGACACTCACCCGCCTGGCGACGCGGCTGGGCTACGAAGGTTTCGCCGACTTCCAGAGCGTGTTCCGCGACAACGTCAGCCAGTCCTCGCGGCACTTCTACACGCAGCAGGCGCACCGCCTGATGGACCCGGCCGAGCCCCACGACCCGGCGACGGAAATGGGTGTGGTGGTCAGGCTGGCGCAGGAGTCGATCAACAACGTCGAAGGCTTTCTGGCCCAGCTGGTGCCCGCCGACCTGGCCGGCGCGTCGCGCCTGCTGGCCCACGCGCGGCGGGTGCGCGTGCACGGCCTGCGCCAGATCCACTCGCTGGCCAGTTTCCTGACCTACGGGCTGGGCATGCTGCGCGCCGACGTCTCGCTGCTCGACGGCCCCGGGCTCGGCGTGGCCGAAGGCCTGGCCCAGCTCGAACCGGGCGACGTGCTCGTGGTCTCCAGCGTGGCGCCCTACACCCGCAGCGTGGCCGAGGTGGCGCACGCCGCCGCGCAGGCCGGCATCGAGGTGATCGCGCTCACCGACACGCGCGCCTCGCCCCTGGTGGCGCCGGCGCGCCACGCCTTCTTCATCCCGCACGACAGCAGTTTCATCAGCAACAGCATGGGCGCCTACCTGGTGTTCTGCGAATGCCTGCTCAACCTGGTGGCGCGCGAACTGGGCGACGAGGCCCTGCAGGCGCTGGAGCGGCGTGAGGGTTTCATCAGCCAGCTCGGCATCGAAGTGGGCTGAGCCCCGTCAGGCCGCTCTCAGACGGCCTGCGGCGCGCCGCCCTCGCCGCCATCGAGCCGGAACACCGCCACCGCCGCGGCCAGCTGGCGGGCCTGCTCCTGCAGGCTCTCGGCGGCGGCCGATGTCTGCTCCACCAGCGCCGCGTTCTGCTGGGTCATCTGGTCGAGCTGGCCGACGGCCACGTTGATCTGCGCCACGCCGTCGGCCTGCTCGCCGCTGGCCGTGGTGATCTCGTCGACGATGCCGCTGACGCGCCGCGCGTTCTCCACCACCTCGATCATGGTGCCACCGGCCTCCTGCGCCTGCCGCGTGCCGCCCGCGATCTGCGCGCCGGACTGTTCGATCAGCAGCTTGATTTCCTTGGCGGCCTGCGCGCTGCGTTGCGCCAGGTTGCGCACCTCGGAGGCCACCACGGCAAAGCCGCGGCCCTGTTCACCGGCGCGCGCCGCTTCCACGGACGCATTGAGCGCGAGGATGTTGGTCTGGAAGGCGATGCCGTCGATCACGCCGATGATCTCGCCAATGCGGATGCTGCCGCGCTGGATGTCGCTCATCGAGCGCACCACCTGTTCGACCGTCTCGCCGCTGCGGCGGGCCACCTCGGCCGAGCGGCTGGCGAGCTGGTTGGCCTCGCGCGCCGAGGCGCTGGAATGCTGCACGGTGGCCGTCATTTCCTCCATGCTGGCGGCCGTCTCCTGCAGGCTGCTGGCGGCCTGCTCGGTGCGCACCGACAGGTCCTGCGAGCCCTTGGCCACCTCCTCGCTGGCGGTAGCGATCTGGTCGGAGGCCTGGCGCACGGCGCCCAGCACCTCGCGCAGCCGCAGCGCCATGCCATCGAGCGCGCGCAGCACGCGTTGGGGTTCGCTGTTGCCCGGTGCATCGGCCCGATGGGTCAGGTCTCCGGCGGCCATGCGTTCCACCACCCGCAGCGCGGTCTGGCTGCTGGCCACGAGGCCGCGCGCAATCACCACGCCCACCCACACCAGCAGCACGAGCGCACCGGCACTGGTCACGCTGGTCCATAGCAGGGCCTGGGCCGTGCTGGCCATCAACCCATCGTGGTCCTGCTGCGAGCTGTCGGCCACATGCCTCATCAGCGCATCCACGTCGGCCTGCAGGCGCTTGAGCATGGGAATGCACTTTTCGTTGAGCATCGACGCTGCTTCGTAGAGCTTCCCACTGGCTGCGTCGCCCGCGATCTTGACGGCGATCAAACCGTACTCGCTTTCGGTCGCCACCACGGCGTCGACCAGCTGGCGCTCGGCTGGGTCGTCATCGGCGGTCAGTGCCTGCAGCGTGCGCAGGGCCTCCTGCGTGGCCCGGTGTGCCTGCTGCACGCGATTGTGATGATGGTCCACGGCGTCGGGCGACGTGGACAGCGTGAGGTCGCGCGCGGACAGGGCGCGCTCGTTGACCGCCGCCATGAGGGCGAGCACCGCCGTCTGGCGCGGCAAATTGTGATCGTGGGCATGGCCGGCGAAAGCAGCGCTGCGGGCCAGGCCCAGAGCACCAGCGGCGGCCACGCAGGCCAGGAAAAAGACAGAAAGCGCCAGCAGGACAGTGAGCTGCGCGCGGATGGATTGCCGAGAAAGGTGAAACATGGGGGCCTCGCGAATGAAGGGGATCGTGTGTCCCACCTCATCGGCGGCCCAGGGGCGGTGCCCGATGCTTCAAATGCAGTATTTCGCGCTATCCACCCACCCTTGAGGTCCCGCGATGTGCGTTATTTGGCGTCAGGCTTGCGGCGCGGCGGCGCTGTCGAGGCGGAACACCGCCACCGCCGCGGCCAACTGGCGCGCCTGTTCCTTGAGGCTGTCGGCGGCGGCCGAGGTCTGCTCCACCAGCGCGGCGTTCTGCTGCGTCATGTGGTCCAGCTGGGTCACCGCGGTGTTGATCTGGCCCACGCCGTCGGACTGCTCGGTGCTGGCGAGCATGATCTCGCCCACGATGCTGCTCACGCGCCGCGCGTTGTCCACCACCTCGGCGATGGTGCCGCCGGCCTCCTGCACCAGGCGCGTGCCACCGGCCACCTGGTTGTTCGAGTCCTCGATCAGTTGCTTGATCTCCTTGGCCGCCTGCGCGCTGCGCTGCGCCAGGTTGCGCACCTCGCCGGCCACGACTGCGAAGCCGCGGCCCTGTTCGCCCGCGCGCGCGGCTTCCACCGCCGCGTTGAGCGCCAGGATGTTGGTCTGGAAGGCAATGCCGTCGATCACGCCGATGATCTCGCCGATGCGGCCGGACGATTTGTTGATGTCGTCCATGGTCTTGACCACCTGACCCACCACGTCGCCACCGCGGCGCGCCACCTCGGCGGAGGTGCCGGCCAGCTGGTTGGCCTCGCGCGCCGAGTTGCTCGACTGCTGCACCGTGGCGGTCATTTCCTCCATGCTGGCCGCCGTCTCCTGCAGGCTGCTCGCGGCCTGTTCGGTGCGGGCGGACAGGTCCAGCGAGCCCTTGGCCACCTCGTTGCTGGCGGTGGCGATCTGGTCCGACGCCTGGCGCACCGTGCCCAGCACCTCGCGCAGTTGCGCGGCCATGCCATCGAGCGCGCGCAGCACGCGCTGCGGTTCGCTCTCACCGGTGGCCTGCAGCCGCAGCGACATGTCGCCGGCGGCCATTTTTTCGACGGCGCGCAAAGCCTCCTGGCTGCTGGCCACCAGGCCGCGCGTGATGGCGTAGCCCAGGCCCACCAGGGCCACCAGCGCGCCCAGGCCGAGCGCGGCCACCCAGACCATGGTGTTCTGCGTGCCCGCCAGCAGGGCGTGATGGTCTCCTTGTGCCTTGTCGGCCTCGAACTTCAGCAGGGTGGCCACGGCGCCATCCAGGCGCTCCAGCAAGGGACGGCACTTCTCGATGATCAGTGCCGCGGCCTGCGTCAGGTCGCCACTGGCCGCCACGCCGGTGATGTGCAGCGCCACCGGGCCATAAGCCGCTTCGGCCGCCACCACCTCGTCCACCAGCCGTTTCTCGTCGGGCGCGGCATTCGCGGTGATCTGCTGCAGTTCGGCGAGCGCCGCCTGCGTGGCCGCGTGCGCCTTCTTCACCCGTTCCAGCTCGACCCCGCGCACCTCGGCGTTCGCCGCCAGCGTGAGGTTGCGCGCGGCCACCGCGCGGGCATTGACCGCCTGGATCAGCTCATTGGCCACGCGCTGGCGCGGCACGTTGACGTCGTTGCTCTGGCGCGCGATGTCGGCGCTGTGCATCAGCCCCCAGGCGCCGATGCCGGCCAGGCCGACCAGGAACAGCACCGCCACGGCCAGCAGGACCGAGAGCTGCGCGCGAATGGGACGTTGGGACAGTTGAAACATGGGACCCCCTCACCAGGAAAGAATTTGTGCTGACAGTTCTTCGACCACCTGTGGGGAAAACTTGATTGCAAAAAAGGGGGGAAACACCCCCCGGCGGACGGGAAAACCCGATCAGGGGCCGCGGCCACGGACGGGCGGTCGGCCCGCAGCGGACAGGCGGCGCCCGAAGCTGGCATTCAACTTGCATGTCTTCTTGTATCCAAGATGGAATGCTTGAACATGGTGCAAGACACAACCCTGAACCCACCGGCCTCTCCCACCCGCGCCGCGCCGTCCGTTGCGCTGGCGCCCCAGGCCTGGTTGCACCGGCCCGCGCAGGTGATCGACGGGGCGTCTGCGGGCCCGCTCGCGGGCCTGCGCTTCGCGGTGAAGGACAACATCGACGTGGCCGGCTGGCCCACCACGGCGGCCTGCCCGGCGTTCACCCACACGGCCGGCGCGCACGCCAGCGTGGTGCAGACCCTGCTCGACGCTGGTGCATCGTTGCAGGGCAAGACCAACCTCGACCAGTTCGCCTGCGGCCTCAACGGCACGCGCTCGCCCTACGGCGCGGTGCCCAATGCCATCAACCCCCTGTATGTGTCCGGCGGCTCCAGTTCGGGCTCGGCCTATGTGGTGGCCTCCGGCCAGGTGGACTTTGCGCTCGGCACCGACACCGCCGGCTCGGGCCGCGTGCCCGCCGGGCTGAACAACATCGTGGGCCTCAAGCCCTCGCGCGGGCTGATCAGCGCGCGCGGCGTGCTGCCCGCGGCCCAGGCGGTGGACTGCGTCTCGATCTTCGCCACCACGGTGGCCACGGCCGCGCGCGTGCTGGCCGCGGCCATCGCGCACGACCCGGCCGACCCGTACTCGCGCTCACTGAAGATGGCCGACACCCCCTTCGGCGCGCGCTTTCGCTTCGGCGTGCCGGCGCAACCGGTGTTCTTCGGCGACGAAGCCGCCCGTGCCGCCTTCGGTGACGCGCTGCTGCAGTTGCAGGCCCTGGGCGGCGAGGCCGTGCCGCTGGACTTCACGCCGTTCGAGACCTGCGCCGAGATGCTCTACGGCAGCGCGCTGGTGGCGCAGCGCTACGCCGCCATCCGCGACTTCTTCGACACGCACGAGGCCGACGTGATGGAGCCGGTGCGCGGCATCATCGCCGCCGGCAAGGACTACAGCGCGGCCGATCTGGTGGACGCGCAGACGCAACTGGCCGCACTCGCGCAACAGGCGCAGGCGCTGTGGCAGGGCATCGACCTGCTGGTGGTGCCCACCGCGCCCACGCACCACACCATCGAGCGCATGCAGGCGGACCCGGTGGCACTCAACCGCCAGCTCGGCGCGTACACCAACTTCGTCAACCTGCTCGACTACGCCGCGCTCTCGGTGCCCGCGAGCCTGCGCGCCGACGGCCTGCCCTTCGGCATCACGCTCATCGGGCGCTGCGGCTCGGACTGGCAGCTCGCCGAACTGGGCCAGCGCTTCCACCACGCCAGCGGCCTGCCACAGGGCGCCACCGGGGTGCCCCTGCCAGCCATGCAAGCCATTCCGGGCCTGTCGACGGCCACCACCCAGGTGCGCGTGGCCGTGGTGGGCGCCCACCTTTCGGGCATGCCGCTCAACGGCCAGCTCACCGAGCGCGGCGCCACCCTGCTCACGCGCACCCACACCGCGCCGGCCTACCGCCTGTATGCCCTGCCCGGCACCGTGCCGCCCAAGCCCGGCCTGCTGCGCGTGGCGCCGGGCGAGGGCCACGCCATCGAAATCGAGATCTGGGACATGCCGCTGGCGCACTACGGCAGCTTTGTCGCGCTGGTGCCGGCGCCACTGTCCATCGGCACGCTGCAACTGGCCGACGGCGGCAGCGTGCAGGGCTTTCTGTGCGAGCCGCTGGCGCTGCAAGGCGCCACCGACATCAGCCACCTGGGAGGCTGGCGCGCCTACATCGCGTCCACCCGCGCGGCCCCGGTGGCCACGCCCTGAACACCCCCTCGCCTGTCCACCCTTTCTTTCCCTTTTTCAAACCCTGCAGGAGCCTGCCATGAAATCCCTCCCCTCCCACACCCCGTCCGCCCCCGTCTCGGCCCGCCGCCGCAGCGTGCTGCAACTCGGCGTGGCCGGTGCCGCCATGGGCGTGCTGGGCGCGCCCGCCGTGCTGCGTGCGCAGGCCGGGCCGAAGATCCGCGTCGGCTACTGGCCCATCGCCGCTGGCCTGCCCTTTTATTCGGCGGTGGAACTCGGTTACTTCAAGGAGGCCGGCCTGGACGTGGAGCCGCTCAAGTTCGCCGGTGCGCAGCAGGTGATGGAGGCCGTGCTCTCGGGCCGCGCCGACGCCACCGCCAACGGCACCGGTTCGGCCAACATCGCCATCGGCGAGCTGGCCCAGCCCGGCACCTTCAAGATCTTCTGCTCCAACCCGAGCAACGTGAAGAACGTGCTGGACGAGGTCATCGTGCCCGTGGCCAGCCCGGCCAAGGTCATGGCCGACCTCAAGGGCAAGCGCGTGGCCAGCGGCCCCGGCATCCAGAACGTGACCCTGGCCAAGACCGTGCTCGAGCGCGGCGGCGCCACGGGGGCCACGGTGGTGGAACTGCCGATCGGCCAGCACGTGGCCGCGCTGGCCGCCGGCCAGGTCGACGGCGCGTACACGCTGGAGCCCACGGGCACCATCGGCCGCATGAACGGCACCACCCGCGTGCTGGAGCCGGGCGTGATCGCGAAGTACGTGCTGGGTGATCCGATGGCGCCCTGGTTCGGTGGTTCGGCCGCGCTGTCCTCGGAGTTCATCAAGAAGAACCTCGAGGCCGCGAAGAAGTTCGTCGCCGCCTACGGCAAGGGCGTGAACTACGTGCGCACCAAGGCGGTGGAGGCGCGCCAGTACCTCAAGGGCTACACCCCGATCGAAGGCGCGCTCACCGGCGAGGTGCCGCTGGCCGCGTACACCATGTACAGCGAATTCACGCCGGCCGACGTGGCGCACTTCCAGAAGTTCTTCGACCTGTTCAGCGAGAAGGGCATCTTCAGCTCGCGCCTGATGGTCGATTCCATGCTCTACAAGGGCTGACGGCATGACCACCACCGCACCCGCAGAAAGCGGCAAGCCCTGGTCGCCACCGGCCAGTGCCGACGCCACGAGCGCACCGCGCAAGAGCGACTGGAGCAAGGCCCTGCCCTTCGTGGGCCCGGTGGTGCTCTTCATCGTCTGGGACCTGGCGGTGCGACTGGGCTTCATCAAGGCCATCCTGCTGCCGCCGCCCGTGGACGCGATCGGCGCACTGCTCGGCGGCCTGGCCGGGGGCCCGCTGCTGGGCGACTTCGCCGTGACCGTCTGGCGCACCGTGCAGGCCTTCCTGATCGCGGCCGTGGTCGGCATGCCGCTGGGCGTGCTGCTGGGCAGCAACGAAAAGGCCTACCGCAGCGTGGAGTTCCTGATCGACTTCTTCCGCTCCACGCCTTCGTCGGCGCTGATTCCGCTGTTCCTGATGATCTTCGGCGTCTCCGACATCAACAAGGTGGCCATCGCCGCTTTTGGTGCCCTGCTGATCGTGGTGTTCAACAGCGCCTACGGCGTGATCAATGCGCGCAAGCAGCGCGTGATGGCGGCCAAGGTGATGGGCGCGACGCGCTGGCAGGTGTTCAAGGACGTGCTGGTCTGGGAGAGCCTGCAGCCCAGCTTCGTCGGCCTGCGCTCGGCCGTGTCCATGGCGCTGGTAATCGTGATCGTGGCCGAGATGTTCATCGGCGCCGACAGCGGCCTGGGCAACCGGATCATCAACTCGCAGCAGGTGATGAACGTGAAGGACATGTACGCGTCCATCCTGGCCGCGGGCGCGCTGGGGTATGCGCTGAACATCCTCTTTCTGTTGATCGAAAGAAAGATCGTGCACTGGAGTGGAAGATGAACGCTGTACTGAATGCCCCCGTGTACGACGCCGATGTGCCGGCGCCCGAATTCAAGCCCGGCCCGGCCGGCACGCACATCACCATCCGTGGCCTCACCAAGTACTTCGCGGGCTGGCCGCTGTACGAGAACTTCGACCTCGACATCCCCAAGCACAGAATAGTCTCGGTGTTCGGGCCCAACGGCTGCGGCAAGAGCACGCTGATCAACATGATCGCGGGCCTGGTGCCGATCGACAGCGGCGAGATCCTGTTCGATGGCAAGAGCCTGAAGGACACCAAGATCGGCTACGTGTTCCAGAACTACCGCGAAGCGATGTTCCCGTGGATGCGCACCATCGACAACATCGCCTACCCGCTCAAGCTCGAAGGCAGGAGCAAGGCCGAGGTGGACCGCCGCATGGCCGAGCTGGTGGCCTCGTTCGACGTCAAGTTCGACCTGAACCGCTACCCCTACGAGCTCTCGGGCGGGCAGCAGCAGACCGCGTCCATCATGCGCGCGCTCGCGCCCAACCCCGAGGTGCTGTTCCTCGACGAGCCGTTCTCGGCGCTGGACTTCGAGATGACGCTGTTCATCCGCGAGAAGCTGCAGGAGGTCTTCATGCAGACCGGCACCACCATGATGCTGGTCTCGCACGACCTGGAAGAGGCCGTGTACCTGGCCGACCAGGTGCTGCTGCTGACCAAGCGGCCGACCAGGGTGGCCGAGATCCTGCCCTACGACGACCCGCGCCCGCGCACCACGGCCACGCTGTCCGAGGCCAGCTTCATCGCGGCCAAGAAGCGCAGCCTGGAGATCTTCCAGCGCGAGGTGCGACGGTGACCGAGGTGCAGACCCTGGTCTACGTGCAGGCCGCCGCCGTGGCCATGGACCTGCATCTGGACACCGCTCAGGCCGCGCGCGTGGCCGCGCACCTGCAGCGCACCGCCGCCATGGCCGCGCTGCTCGACGCGGTGCCGCTGGCCGACGAGGTCGAGCCCGCCGAGATCTATTGCCCGGCGCCGTTCACGGCCCATGCCTGACATGGCCCTACCCTCATCGCTCAGCCAGATCGCGCAGGCGGTGGCCCACGGCCAGCGCAGCGCCAGCGAGGTGCTGGAGGCCTGCATCGCGCGCATCGAAGCGACCGAGCCGCGCATCAACGCCTTCACCGGCACGCGCTTCGAGGCCGCACGCGCCCAGGCCGCGCGGGTGGACGCGCAACGCGCGCGCGGCGAAGCGCTGGGGCCGCTGGCCGGCGTGCCGTTCGCGGTGAAGAACCTGTTCGACATCGCGGGCGAGGTGACGCTGGCCGGCAGCAAGGTGAACCGCACGAACCCGCCCGCGCACGCCGACGCGGTGCTGGTGCAGCGCCTGCAGGCCGCGGGCGCGGTGCTGGTGGGCTCGCTCAACATGGACGAGTACGCCTACGGTTTCACCACCGAGAACAGCCACTACGGTCCCACCCACAACCCGCACAAGCCCGGCCACGTGGCGGGTGGTTCGTCGGGCGGATCGGGCGCGGCGGTGGCCGCCGGCCAGGTGCCGCTCACGCTGGGCTCGGACACCAACGGCTCCATCCGCGTGCCGTCCTCGTTCTGCGGCGTGTGGGGCCTCAAGCCCACTTTCGGTCGGCTCTCAAGGCGCGGCAGCTACCCCTTCGTGGCCAGCATCGACCACCTGGGTCCGTTCGCCGACGACTTGCCCGGACTGGCCCTGGCCTACGACGCGCTGCAGGGCCCCGACCCACTGGACCCGGGCTGCTTCGCCACCGCGGTCCAGCCCGTCACGCGCGCACTGGGCCTGGGCGTGCAAGGCCTGCGCGTGGGCATTCTGGGCGGCTACTTCGTGGAACACGCCGGCACCGCCGCGCGCAACGCCGTGGCCTCGGCCGCGGCCGCGCTGGGTGCGAGCGCCACGGTGGCGTGGCCCGACGCGGCGCAGGCGCGCGCGGCGGCCTTCATCACCAGCGCCAGCGAAGGCGGCGCCCTGCACCTGCAACGCCTGCGCACGCAGGCGGCCGACTTCGAGCCACTGTCGGTGGACCGCTTCATATCGGGTGCGTTGCAGCCCGCCGCCTGGTATGTGCGCGCGCAGCGTTTCCGCCGCGTCTACCGCGACAAGGTCAACGCCCTGTTCCGCGAATGGGACGTGCTGATCGCGCCAGCCACGCCGGTGCCCGCGCCCGCCATCGGCACCGAGTGGATCGAGATCAACGGCCAGCGCTTTCCCTGCCGCCCCTCGATCGGCCTGCTCACGCAACCCATTTCGTTCGCGGGCTGCCCGGTGGTGGCCGCGCCGCTGTGGCCGTCCGAAGCCGACGGTCTGCCCGTCGGGGTGCAACTCATTGCCGCGCCCTGGCGCGAAGACCTGGCGCTGCGCGCCGGCTGGTCGCTGGCGCAGGCCGGCGTGGCGCACACGAAGGAGACGAATTTGTGATGGAAGTCAATTTGCCCGACGCACTGGCCGAGGTGACAGGCGCGTTCGAGCGTTACGAGAGCGCGCTCACCACCAACGACGTGGCCGTGCTCGACGAGCTGTTCTGGAACAGCCCGCACACCCTGCGCTATGGCGCCACGGAAAACCTTTACGGCTACGACGCGATCCGCGCCTTTCGCGCCGCGCGGCCATCTGCCGGCCTCGCCCGCACCCTGGGCAAGACCGTGATCACCACCTACGGGCGCGACTTCGCGACCGCCAACACCGAATTCCACCGCGCCGGCAGCGAGCGCGTGGGCCGCCAGAGCCAGACCTGGATGCGAACGCCCGAGGGCTGGCGCGTGGTGGCCGCTCACGTGAGCTTGATGGCTTGAGCAGGCCATGACCCACCCGCAGGTGTCCGCAGCCTTGAGCTTCGCCGGGCCCCGGTGCTGCTAGAGTTTCCCCGTGCCCACCACCTCCATCCCCCGCCGCGCTGCCAGCGATCCCCTGGCGCCGGCCCACCGTTCGCGCGCGAACGAGGTCTACGAACAGCTCAAGCGCGACATCGCGGACTTTCGCCTGGTGCCGGGCGACCGCTTCTCCGAGCACGAGATCTGCAGCCGGCTGGAGGTGTCGCGCACGCCGGTGCGCCAGGCGCTGTTCCGCCTGCAGCAGGAAGGGCTGGTGGAGGTGATGTTCCGCAGCGGCTGGCGCGTGTTGCCGTTCGACTTCGACAAGTTCGACCAGTTGTACGACCTGCGCATGGTGCTGGAGACCACCGCCGTGCAGCGCCTGTGCCAGCAGGAGGTGGGCCAGTCGGAGCCGCTGCTGGAGGACTTGAAGGAGCGCTGGCTGGTGCCCGTGGCCGAGCGCAGCAGCGACGCCACCCAGGTGGCCGCGTGGGACGAAGCCTTTCACGAAACCCTGGTGCGCGCCGCGGGCAATGCCGAACTGGCGCGCGTGCATCACGAGGTGACCGAGCGCATTCGCATCATCCGCCGGCTCGACTTCCTCAAGCAGATGCGCATCGACGCCACCTACGACGAACACGCCAAGATCCTGCGCGCCATCATCGCGCGCAAGGCCGACCGCGCCGACCTGCTGCTGCGCGCGCACATCCAGGCCAGCCAGGTCGAGGTGCGCAAGATCACACTGCACCAGGTCTTTCTGGCGCAGCAGGTCGCGCCCGCGGGCTGAGCGCCCCCACGGGCCGGGCTTTGCCAAAGGCCCGTGCGTTGCTAGGATCGCGCTCATCTTTTTTTGAACCCGACCCGAAGGAGCCCAGCCGCATGGAACCGCAGCCCACCGCCCAACGCCTGTCTCTTTTCTCCAGTCAGCGCCCGATGTGGCAGCGCGTGCTCCTGTGGGTGGTGATCGCGCTGCTGGTGATCAACATCGTGTTCCCGCTGCTGTTCATGTTTGGCAACGGCATCAAGCGCGTGACGGGCGGCATTCTGGGCAGTGGCTTCACCGGCTTCGTCGTCGCGCTGGCGGCGTTCTTCGCGTTCGCGGCGCCCCGCGGCGGCCTGAACCTGCTGCGCACCGCCACCCACAAGACCACCGCCGACTTCACCCGCCGCGACGACCCGGCGCGTGGCGGCTACATCTACGAGGTGACCCCGGCCCGCGCCTCCTGGCTGGCGGTTCTGGTGCCCCTGCCGCTGTGCGCCTTCGTCGCCATGTGGGGCGTGTACACCGTCTGGATGCTGTACTTCGGCATGGCGCTGTACTTCCTCGTCGTCGGCATCTTCGTGCTGCCCGGCGCGAAGGAACGCAAGCCGGTGACGATTGCCGTGTCACCGCAAGGCATTCAAAGCGACGATGTGAATGTGCCGCTGAACCAGATCGCCGAGCTGGACGTGGAGCTGGGTGGCGTGAAAGTGAGCGAAGACCCGCTCATGCCCGGGCGCAATGGCGTCTCCACCTCGGCCATGGTCGGCCGCGGCCTCGGCCGGCGCCAGGCCGCGCGCAGCTTCGCCCTGACCCTGCGCGGCGACGGCGAGAGCCACGCCAGCGTGATCGCGGGCGGGCTGACCCAGCCCTGCGCCGACAACCTGCATCGGGACATTCTGAAAGCAGTGGCGGGGTTTGGCGGTTCCACAGGAGCCGCGGGCGCGGCAGGTGCGGCAGGCGCGGCATGAGCACAGGCGCAGAGGCGGCAAGCGGCATGAAGGCCACGCCAACGCCCGCACCCGCACCGCGCGCTCATCCAGGGCGTGGTCTGCGGCGTGCGCGTGGAAAACATCGACGACCCACTGATGCGACAGATTCGCCGGCTGGACAAGCTGGTGGATGAACTGGCCAGGGGCAAGGCGATGGAGAAGATTCTGCGGTGAGGGTTGGGCGGATGCGGCGGCTGGTTGAATGCGCGTAGTTGCGCTTCGGGACTTTGCTGCAACTGGGGCGGCGGTTGTGCAGCGGCTACGGACGATGGGGATGCATTTGTGTTGCGTGGTCCGGCCACGGTGCGGTCATTCAGGCCCTGGCGAACAGAGAGCTTGAGAGTCAGCTCTTCGGGCTGCTGAAGACGTTGCAGGCCAGTGAGTGGCGCGGACAGTTGGGCGGCTGGCGAAAGACTCAGTCCCCACGCTGATTCTTGTCTGGGAATTTGCGCATCCACAGGATGCCCACTCTCTGCAAAGCAACGCGGGCGATCCTCACAAGCCTGACAGCGCCCTGACCTTTCTTTCCCAGGCCGGACGGGAACGGCGGGCAATCGATCGGGCCTTCCCCTCGATGTCTCCCGGCGCGGCGAAGCCGCCGAAGATGAACGCGACCAGCTCTTCAATTCGCACGTCCAGCCACGTGAGGGGCGAACCAGGCAGTCCGCTCAGGCTTGCATCGACTTGGGGGTTCGCCGCAAGTTCACCCAGGGTCGCCAATCCGACTTCACCTCAGTGCAGTGTGCGGCTTCACACGTCCGATGTCTTCATACACGTGCTTGGTCTCGAGGAATTCCAGCATCGCTTCGGCCCCGTGCAGGCGGCCGTAGCCGCTGGCGCCGAAGCCGCCGGTTTCCGCCTCGGGCAGCAGCTTGTTGTGGGTGTTGATCCACACCGTCCCGCTGCGCAAGGCACGCGCAACCCGGCGCGCACGCGCGCCGTCATGCGTCCACACGCTAGCCGACAGCCCATACCGTGTAGCGTTGGCCCGGGCGACGGCCTCGCTCTCTTCACGAAAGCTTTCGAGGTTGAGTACCGGGCCGAAGAATTCCTCCTGCACGAAGGGCGACGCGAGCGCGCCGACCTGGATCAGGCTGGGGCGGATGAAGGCTCCGCGCGCCAGACGGCCGTCCAGAACCTCGCCCCGCACGATCACTTCCCCATGCTGGTGCGCTTGGTCGATCAGGCGCGCGATGCGGTCGCGATTGGCGATGTCGATCTGCGGCCCCATCTGGCTTCCGACCTCGGTGGCCGGTCCCACCGCGATGCTGCGGAACTGCGCCGCGAGCGCTTCACGCAGGGGTTCGATCAGGCTTTCGTGCGCCAGCACCCGGTCGAGCGCGGTGCACTGCTGGCCCGCGGCGATCGTAGCGGCGCCCGCCAGCTGCGCGGCTATGGTCTTCGGGTCCGCATCGGCAAACACGATGGCGGGCGCCTTGCCGCCGAGTTCCAGGTTGAGGCGCTTGAGCGTCGGCGCGGCACTGGCCATGATGCGCTGGCCAACCCGCACGCTGCCAGTAAAGCTGATCACGTCGACGTCGCTGGACACCACCAGTGACTCGCTCGGCTCGCTGCCGGTGCAACTGTAGAAGTTGACCACGCCCGCCGGGAGGTCAGGCACCTCGGTCAGGCAGCGCAGCAATTCGGTCTGGAACAGCGCCGACTGCGGCGCCATCTTGATCACACTCGTGCATCCGGCAGCCATCGCCGGCGCCAGCGAGCGCACCAGCAGGATCGCTGCAGCATTCCAGGGCACGATGATTCCGGCCACGCCGGCCGCTTCGCGGCTGAGCACGGACAGGGCGCCCGGCTCGACCTCGGTGGTGCGGCCGAAGATGGTGCGTGCCAGTCCCGCATAGAAGCGGATCTCCGACACGGTGCCGGCCAGCTCGGCTTGCGCCGGCTTCAAGAGCTTGCCGGTTTCCTGGGCCAGGAGCAGCGCAAGTTCATCGGCGCGGCGCTCAACGCGGTTGGCGAACTCCAGCATGACGGCTGCACGCAGGCGCGGCGCATGGGCCCAGTCGCTGTGCTCGAAGGCGCGGCGGGCGGCACCGATGGCGGCCTCGGCGGTACCGATGTCGGCGTCGGCGAACTGGCCGAGCACCATACCGGTGGAGGGGTCGACGCTGTCGGCGACGGCCCGGCTGGCGACCGGCGCCCATTGGCCGCCGATCCAGGGTTGCGCGATGGGGGTCATACTTGTTCTATCTCTCTCTGATGAGGCCGCAATGCGGCAACTGCGATTCAGGCCAGTACCGGCGGCTGTCAATGCATGACCGAGCCGCCGTCCACCACCAGCGTCTCGCCCGTCATGAAGGCGCAGGCGTCGGAGGCGAGGAACAGCAGCGGCTC
>NZ_JBFXCD010000003.1:0-343542 GCF_050182545.1 Hydrogenophaga sp.
GGCCCGGCCATGGTGCTTGCGCCAGGCCTGGCGGAGCTGATCCAGGAGCTGCGGTTCAGTGACGGCACGAGCAAGGACCGGGCCGCCTGGGAGGACTGGCTGCAGAGCCGGCAGTTCGACGGCGACGCGACGGGTGGCTCGGATGCCTACTCGGATCAAACCCTGAATGGCACGGCCAACAACGACCGTTTGCTGGGTGGCTATGGCAATGACACCGTGCGCGGTGGTCTGGGTGACGATGTGCTGGAGGGGTCTGGAGGCAGCAATCGATACATCTTCGGCAGGGACGACGGCGACGATACCGTGCTGGTTCACGATTCCGAGCTCGGGGAGCTCGCGTTCATCGACGCGGACATGGCAGGCCTCTCTGCGACCTGGCACCAGGGCGGCATTCTCGTGCGGCAGGACGCGTCGAACTCGGTCATGCTGCATAGCGCGAGCGGAAAGACGCAGGCGCTGCTGGATATGAGGGTGGTGGATCGGAACGGGCAACAGCTTTTGGTCTCGGAACTGATCGACGCTCCCTCACCTGAGGTGCCCGGGTCGCTGCAGGCGCGCAGAGATGCGTTCCTTGATGTTCAGCTTGCGCAGCTGGGCAGTCTGGGGCAGCGATATCAGGGTCCAAACACCTGGGGTGCCGCGGCACTGGCAACGCCTGATTCTGTGGAAGTACTTGCGACCACCATGACTGAAGGTCAAGTGCATGAGCACGGTTCCTACCTTCGGACATCCACGCGGTCGGAGGACAGGGAGATCGTTGAGCGCACGCCGGTGTTCGAGACGATCAACCACCCGGGCACCACGCAAGTGCAGAGGGTGTTTGTGCCCATCAATTCCGGTGTTGCGTACGACGGGGTTCTGATCGCGGGTAGTGAAGAGAACGTTCTCAGTGCCACCGGGCAGTTGGTGGGTTACTGGGCAAGCTTTGTCGGTACGCAAACGCCGCCCTCCGTGGAGACCCGACAGGTAGGCTGGACGACCACGACCCGCATCGAGACGGTCACGCACGCTCAAGACAGCGCAGTCCAGGAACGCATTGTGGGCACGCAGGGCGACGATGTTGTGCGGCCCGACCTCGCTCAGATGCAGGTGAGCATCGACCAATACGGCAATGAAACCTCCTACCCGGTGTTGTTCCGTGGCTCGGTGGAAACCGGTGAAGGCAACGATCAGATTCTGTTGGGAAGCAGTTCGAACGGGGGAGGCGGTTGGACAAGCGATTGGAGCATCGAGCGTGATTGGGGATATCTCGATTTGACCCACTACTCCGGCCAGGTGTCCGACCACTACTTCCGTGGCTTGGGCGCCTGGGTGGACGCAGGCGAGGGAGATGACACTGTCATGGGTACCGATGGCAACGACGTCATCATTGGTGGCGCTGGTGCGGATTTCCTCGATGGGCAGGCGGGCGCCGATACCTACGTCATCGGATTCGAAGAGAGCGTGGTCGATCGCATCCAGGATCTGGCGCGCTTCATCCCATTGCCGGAGCACGACTGGGCGGCAGCCCAGTGGTTCGAGAGTTATGGTGGGGATCTCTCCCGTCAAAACTCGGACGTGGTGGAGTTCGACGCATCGATCGAACTGCCGCGCCTGACGTACCGGATCATCGACGAGAACGTGGACGACGGCACCAGCGTGTACGACAAGTCCGTTGTGCTGCAGCTGTTCCACGATGGAACCTTCTTTCTGGAAGCGCTCATTCCCCTGGCCGATGCGGTGAGCGGGGTATCCCTGCCTGGCATCGAGCTGTTCCGGTTCGCGGACGGCTCGGAATACCAGACCGCGGCGCTGCTTCAGCTGCTTGCGCAGCAGCCGGCGCCGCCGGATCTGCAGCTGTCAGGCACCGCGGCCGACGATTCCCTGGTGGGTGGCCTGGGCGCCGATACGCTGGACGGTGGCCTGGGTGCAGACACCTTGATGGGCGGATTTGGCAACGACACGTACGTGGTGGACGACGCCGGCGATGTGGTCATCGAGCACGCCTGGCAAGGCACGGACACGGTTCAGGCCCATGTCAGCCACACCTTGTCCGCCAACGTGGAGAACCTGACCCTTCTGGGAACGGCTCACATCGACGGAACGGGGAACGCCCAGAACAACGTGCTCATCGGCAACGCCGGCAACAACCTTCTGGATGGTGCCGCAGGGGCGGACCGGATGGAGGGCGGTCTTGGCGACGACACGTACGTCGTCGACGACTATGAAGACGAGGTCGTCGAACATGCCGGCGAAGGCAACGACATGGTGTTGTCGGGTACGTCTTTCGCCCTGGGTGACAACCTGGAAGGGCTCACCTTGACGGGCTCCGAAGGCCTCTCCGGACAAGGCAACGCCTTGAACAACCTGCTGATCGGAAATGCAGGAGACAACTACCTGATGGGTGACGCTGGCGACGACACCTTGCTGGGCGGCGCGGGAGAAGACTACCTGCACGGCGGCGATGGCAGCGACCACCTCGATGGCGGCGCGGGCGCCGATGTGTACGCGCTGGATGCCGCAGACCCGGGTTGGGACACGATCTACGACGGCACCGCAATGACGGATGAGGTTGACCCGTTGTCGGCGGTGGTGGATACGGTGCGCTTCGGCTCCGGCGTGACACCTCAAGCCTTGCAGATGGCATGGACCGTGGTGGACACCGACGATGGGCAGCAGCTGGCACTGTCCATCAGCTGGGGCGGTGCGGGCGGCGCCCATGTGGTTGTGCCCGACTCCGATGCGCCACAAGGCGTGGGCGTCGAGCGCTTCGAATTCTCGAACGGCACGGTGTGGACGCTGCAGCAGATGCTGGACATCGCACCGCCGCGGCCGGCGGAAGAGCCCACGGTCACGGTGGCGCAGGCCATCGGAGCGGTGGTGGCGCTGGAAGACGACGCATGGTCGTTCCAGATCCCTGGCACGGCATTTGATGTCGAGGGCGATCTTGTGCCCACCTACGAGTTGCGCCTCGGTGATGGCAGCACGCCCCTGCCTTCCTGGTTGCAGTTTGACCCGGTGACCGGGACCTTGTCGGGCTCGCCCGGCAATGAGGACGTCGGCGTGCTTGATCTGCAGATCACGGCCGTTCTGAACGAAACCCAGAGCGCTACGCAGCAGTTCACATTGGAGGTGCACAACACCAACGACGCGCCCGAGTTGAGTGCGCTGGTCGATGTGCAGGTCACGGTCGGTCAGCCATTGACCTGGTCGTTGTCAGCGGCCGCTGTGCAGGACGTCGACGTTGGTGACTCCCACAGCGTGATGGTCGAAACCGCAGATGCGTCCCCTTTGCCTGCCTGGTTGACGTTCGACCCCGTGACGGGAGAACTGAGCGGTCAACCCGGCGGTGGCGACACTGGACAGCTGACGCTTCGGGTGACGGTGACCGACAGCGCAGGTGCCACAGCCGAACGGCTCTTCACGTTGCATGTGAATCCAGAGCAGGAAGGCATTCACGGCACGGCATTCGACGATGAGATGGTGGGCAGCATGGGCAACGATGTCATGTACGGAGGGGATGGCAACGACACCTTCTACGCGCTGGACGGTGACGACGTCATCTATGGTGGCGACGGCAATGACTTCATGGAAGGTGGTGCGGGTCGCGACACTTTGGTGGGCGGAGCGGGGGACGACACGTACTGGGCAATCGAACCGGACGACGTGATCGTTGAGCACGAAGGTGGAGGCCATGACCGTGTGATCATCTTTGGCGATGGCGGTACCCTGGACGTGGCCCAATTTGACGACCAAATCGAAGCCGTAACTGCTGTCGGATTTGACACCGTGGTCGGGACCACGGGGGGCGATGAGATTGAGGTGTTCAGTGACGAAGGGGGCACTGTGGTCGAAGCAGGCCTTGGCGATGACACGTTGGGCGGTGAGAGCCAATACGACGTGCTGCGCGGTGGCGAAGGTTCTGACCTGATCCGAGCAGCCGGCACGATGGACGGCGGAGCCGGGAACGACACGCTGATGGCGCAGGCACTCGGGCCCGACGGGGTAACGCATACCGTGATGTTGGGGAGCGCTGGCGACGACTGGATCTACTCCATGGCCAATGCGGGGTCCACTGCCTGGATCGAAGGCGGCATTGGCAACGACTTCATCGCGCTCTCCGCCTTCGCAAGCAATACGGTCGTCTATCGCGCGGGCGATGGCATCGACTCCGTTTATGTCCATGATGAAGATGGAGACGACACCCTTCTGTTCCCCGACATAGAACTGGAGGACCTGGCGTTTGTGCGCAATGACGACAGTCTCGGCATCATTCACCGGAGCGAACCCGAGGCGTCCACGGTGTGGGTGGAAGGCTTCTTTCTTTCGGATGGACCAGAGGGTTACTACAGCTTCTCTCGGTACGTGTTTGGAGAAGACGAGGTCGAGCTGACGGTGCAAGGGATGATTGACCGATTGCAGGTCTTCACGAATGGCGGGGGCATTGGCGATCAGTTGGCCGGCGGTACAGGAGACGACGTACTGTATGGCCGGGATGGCAACGACACCATCAACGGGCTGGGCGGAAACGATGTCATCGTCGCGGGGAACGGCAACGACATGCTCGATGGCGGGTCCGGGGATGACACCTTGGTGGGGGGCAGCGGCAACGACACCATTCTGTTCGGCCGCGGCGGCGGCGCTGACCTCGTGACAGGCGGGTCCGAGACCTGGCTCTCCGATCAAGACATCGTCCAGTTCGGAGCCGACGTAGCGCGAGAGCAGTTGTGGTTCGAACAGGTGGGCAACGACCTGCGCGTGAGCATCATCGGCACCACTGACTCGATCACCGTCCCCCGCTGGTACCCGCAAGGTAGTCAGGCGCAGGATGAGCACCGCATCGACGAGTTCAGGACGATGGGTGGAGAGGCCCTGATCAAGAGCCAGGTTGATAGTCTCGTTTCCGCCATGGCGGCTTTCTCACCACCACCCATGGGTCAGTTCACGCTGGACCAGCAGCGAGCCGACGCGCTCGGCACGCAGATCGCGGCCAGTTGGCAGTGACGGGCGCACCATGGCCTGCTTCCGGGCGTTTCTCAGGCAGACCCACGGTTCAGGCTGAGGGCGCCCGGCCGATCCTGATCGCCTGGGAACAAGGCGGCAACCTCGGGCATCTGCTGCGCATCAAGGCCGTTGTCGAGTTGCTGCGTGAGCAGCAGCGCGAGGCGATTCTTGCGGTGTCGCATGTGCTGGGAAATCAGTTTGCCGAGGCGTTGGCGGGCATACCCTGTGCGAAGGTGGTGGTGCGCTGCGCGGCCCGAGAGGGACGCCACCACCCGAACGCCCAAGCCGCCTCCTTCGCCGGGGTGCTGTCCGGCCAGGGCTGGACCGATGAGCCATGGCTGCGAAACAGCATGCAGGCCTGGGTCAATCTGTGCCAACTGACCAAGCCGGCAGCGGTTGTGCTGGACTACGCTCCAGTCGCATCGCTGGCCGCTTGTGTTCTCCGCATACCCGCGTTGCAGATCAGCAGTGGCTTTGACGCCCCGCCACCGACACGCCAGGGTCTGGGGCGATTCCGCTCCAGAACGGGGGAGATCTCTGTGGCGGAGGCGGCTGAAGTTGCTGCGGTGGATGCCGCCATCGCGCGGGTGATCGCAACGCTTGGACATCAAGGCCCTGCGCCTTTTCTGCGTGAGGTGCTTGCGTACCCGAGGCAACTTTTGGACTGCCTTCCACAAACCGATCCCTATGGCGCCCGAGAGAATGCCGTTTACGCACCGTTTCTCTCGCGGTCCTCAACGCCGGCCCATGCTTCGTGGCCTGGTGAACCATCAGATCCTTCGCGCACCCGCGCTTTTGTCTATGTCAGGGAGCCCATCGTTGCCGAGCAGTTGCTGCATGCCCTGGCGCGAAGGAAGGTGTCCACGCTTTGCTTCTGGCCCGGATATTCTGGCCATTTGCCTTTCATGAAAGAACACGGCATCAGCGTCCATGCACAGCCGCTGGACCTGAACGACGTGTTCCGGGAGGCGTCTTTTGTTGTGAGCTATGGGTCCGTCGGCATCGCAACGCGCGCTGTGCTGGCAGGCATTCCGCAGATCGTCATTCCCACCGACATCGAAAAAGGAATGGTTGCGCAACGACTGCATGAGCAAGGCTTGGGCATTTGCCTGAAGCCGAGGCGTGCATCCCACGGCTTGGATAAAGCGCTGGATCAAATGTTGGGAACGGACGTCTATCGCGAAAGATGCAAGGCAATTCAGTTGCAGGTCCAATGCGCGCAGGCCGAGCGCACGTTCAGCAAAGAGATCCATGCCGAGATGGATCGATTGACGGGCCAGATGTGGAGCATCCCGATGGGGGCCTCTTCGTGAGAATACTGTTTGTTCATCAGAATTTCCCCGGGCAGTTTCTTCACCTGGCTCCAGCGCTGGCCGCTCGGGGTCACGAGGTGGTGGCGCTGCGGGTCGCCAGGTCGCCCGGGCTCGTGCGCTGGCGCGGCGTCAGCGTGCACGGATACGCCCTCAAGGGGCGCACCACGCCAGGGGTCCATCCCTGGGTGGCGGACATAGAGACCAAGACCATCCGCGGCGAAGCATGCTGGCGCAAGGCGCGGCAACTCGATGGCGAGGGGTTTTCGCCGGACGTGATCTACGCCCATCCGGGCTGGGGTGAGTCCTTGTTTCTCAAGCAGTTGTGGCCTGCGGCCAGGCTGGTTCTCTATGGTGAATTCTTCTACGCACCCGAAGGGGCGGACATGGGGTTCGATCCGGAGTTTTCTTCCCGGGGAGATGCTGGCGAGCAGATGTGTCGTCTGCAGATGAAAAATCTCAACCACCTAGCGCATCTGGGTCAGGCCGATCTGCTCGTGAGTCCCACGCGTTGGCAAGCCAGCCGTTTTCCATCCCCATGGCGAGAGCGCATCGAGGTAGTGCACGACGGCATTGATACCGACGCGCTACAGCCGGCCCCCGCGGTGGAGGTGCGCTTGACCGATGGCGTCGAGCTCAGCAGGGGCGATGAGGTGATCACCTTCGTGGCCCGCCATCTGGAGCCCTACCGCGGGTTTCACGTTTTCATGCGCGCGCTGCCGGCGCTGCTGCGCGCGCGTCCGAAGGGGCACGTGCTCATCGTGGGAGAAGACGGGGTGAGCTATGGCTCGGCTCCCCAGTCACACCGGAACTGGCGCGAGTTCATGTTCGCCGAGATGGGCTCGAAAATTGCGGCCGAGGATGCGCGGCGTGTGCACTTCGTGGGCCGGTTGCAGCGCGATGCCTTCACGCGCGCGCTGCAACTCTCCACGGTTCACGTCTACCTCACCTATCCCTTTGTGTTGAGCTGGAGCCTGCTGGAAGCCATGAGCGTCGGTTGCGCCATCGTGGGCAGCGACACCGCGCCGGTGCGCGAGGCGATCGACGATGGACAGCAGGGCTTGCTGGTGGACTTCTTCGATTCACAGGCGCTGGTGAACGCCATCGAGCGCCTCCTCGCGAACGCCGAGCTGCGCGAACGGCTGGGCTGGCAGGCACGTCAACGGGTCTGCGAGCGCTATGACCTCAAACGGTACTGCCTGCCGCGACAGGTGGCGCTCGTTGAGTCAATGTCCGCTGGGCCACCCAACCGGCTTGGCGATCAGGCGCGCCAATCGAACCTGCTTTCGTAGGCTTGCGGCTTACCAGTCCTCCTTCACCGCCCGCACCGCGTCGCGGCCAGCCGCCGCCTGGCCGGCCAGCCAGGCGGTGAGGGTGCCGGCCACCACCACGGCGGCGCACAGCGCGAGCAACCGTGCCCAGGGCAGCACCAGGTCCATGGTCCAGTGGAAGCTCTGCGGGTTGACGACGTGCACCAGCACCAGGCTCACGGCCAGGCCGAGCGCGAGGCCGGCGAGCGCGCCGAGCAGCGTCCAGGCCAGGCCTTCGAGCGCGACCACGCCCAGGATCTGCCCGCGCGTGAGGCCCAGGTGGGCCAGCAGGCCGAACTCGCGCCGCCGCGCCAGCACCTGTGCGCTGAAGCTGGCGGCCACGCCGAACAGGCCGATGCCGATGGCCACCGCCTGCAGCCACACGGTGACGGCGAAGCTGCGGTCGAAGATGCGCAGCGAGGTGGCGCGGATCTGGCCGACCGAGGCGAACTCCATCCGGTCTTCGGCACCGTACTGCGCGGCCAGCGCGCGGATGCGTTCGCGCACGGCGTTCTCGTCTGTGCCTTCCTGTAGGTGCAGCGCGAGGTCGTTCACGCGCGTGTCGCCGGTCAGGCGCACGAAGTCGGCGCGGCCCATCACCACGCTGCCGTGCTGGCGCGCGTAGTCGCGCCACACACCGGCCACGAAAAAGCGCACGCCGCGCGCCTGCGGCCCGGCAAAGGCCTGCGCCAGATCGGGCAGCCAGGTGCCAGGGTGTGCGCCGTACAGGTCCACCATGGCTTCGCTCACGTACACCGGCACCGCTTGCGCGCCGTCGGGAACGGGCAGGGGGTTGCCCACCAGCGGCAGGCCCAGCGCGCGCCCGGGTGCGGCCTCCAGCGGGCGCGTGAGCAGCGTGACAGCGGGTCGCGCCGCGTCCAGCTGCACCGGCGTGGCGCGCAGCGTGTCGACGCGGGCCACGCCTTCCACCCGCGCGACCGCCGCCACGAAGTCGGGCTGCAGGTGGTTCGTGTCTCCTCCGCCACCCGCGCTGCGCACATACAGCTGCGCGGGCAGCACCGCGTCCAGCCATTGCGTGACCGAATCGCGAAAGCTCGCCACCATCACCGTGAGCGCGACCGACAGCGCCAGGCTGGCCACCACGCCGCTGGTGGCCACGGCGGCGGTCTCACGCAGGCGGCGCGCGCGCTCCACCGCGAGCACCGGCAGGGCATGGCGCGCGATGTGCGGCGCGATGCGGTCCAGCAGCGCGCCCACGGCCAGCGGCAGCGCCGCAATGCCACCGACCAGCAGCAGACCGACCGACACATAGGCCGCCAGCGGGATGCCGGCCACGGGAGGCGCCCAGGCCAGCGCGCCGGCCAGCACCACCAGGCCCAGCGCCAGCGTGTGCCGTCGCGCGCCGCCTGGCGCGGGCGCGCCCAGCCCCTTGAGCGCGAGCGCCGGCGCCATGCGCGCGGTGGCGCGCGCCGGCCACCAGCCGCCCACCAGCGCAGCGGCCACGCCCAGCAGCAGGTACACCAGGGCCGCCAGCGGGCTCCACCGCAGCGGTGGCGCCACGCCCGGGAAGTAGCCACCGCCCAGGTCACCGCCCAGCAGGCGCAGCGCCAGCGCGGCCAGCGCCGTGCCCAGGGCAATGCCCAGCGCGCTGCCCAGCAGGCCGAGCAGGGCGGACTCGGCCAGCACCAGCCGCAGCCTCTCGTTCGCCGAGAGACCGAGCACGCCCAGCAGCGCAAACTGCGGCTGGCGCCGCGCCACCGAGAGCGCCAGCACCGAGTACACAAGGAAGGCACCCGTGAACAGGGCGACCAGCGCCAGCACCGTGAGGTTGACCCGGTACGCGCGCGAGAGGTTGCTCACGCGCTCGCCGGCCTGTTCGGGCCGCTGCGCAATCACGTTCGGCGGCAACTGCAGCGCGGCCAGCACCGCGTCGGCGCGCGCGCCGGGCGCCAGGCGCAGGTCGACGCGGCTGAGTTCGCCCACGCGCTGCGTGAGCGCCTGCGCGGCGGCCACGTCCATCACCAGCAGCGGCGCGCCCGGCGCATTCACCCGCCCGGCAATGCGCAGCGCGGGCAAAGCCAGACCCGCCGGCAACGGCAGCGCCTGCTGGTTCGCGAAGCGCTGCCGCGCCGCCGCGTTGAGGTACACCGCGTCCGGCGCGAACAGGTCGAAGCGCCTTGTGCCCGACCCGCCCGCGGGGGCTTCATCGGCCACCGGCATGAGGGCGGGCGAGGGGCCCGCGACCACCAGCGCGTCCACGCCCAGCAGCTTCGCGGCCACGGGTGTGCCACCGTCGGGTGCGGCCAGCCGCAGCGGCTGCTCCAGCACCGGGCTGGCCAGCGCCACGCCGGGGTGCGCGGCCACCTGTGCCAGCAGGCGGTCGTCCAGCGCGCCCTGGCGCGCCCGCAGCTCCAGGTCGGGCTCACCGTTGACGGCGCTCACGGCACTGGAGAACTCGGCCAGGGCGGACGCGTTGATCAGGTGCACGGCAAACGCCAGCGCCACGCCCAGCATGACGGCCACCACGGCCGAGGCATTGCGCCAGGGGTGGTGGCGCAACTCCTGCAGCGAAAAGGTGGAGAGCAGCGCGCGCATGGTTTTGCAGCATAAGCCCGGCGGCGACAGGCGTTTGCCCCCATGATGCCCCTCATGGTCCACATTCATCTCGCCATCGATCTGCTCTATGGCGTCAACGCGCCCGGTGCGGACTTCATCTTCAACGTGCAGGCCGCGCATGCGCCGCAGCAGAGCGTCGTGTGGGAGGAACTGCAGGTGAGCCAGCCCGTGCCACTGGTCATGCACACCGACCCCGCCACGCGCACGCGCACCCTGCGCCTGACGGCCAGCCCGGGGCCGCTGACGCTGCGCTACCGCGCCACGCTCGACATCGACCACCACGTCTCACAGCCCGACAGCGTGTTCGAGACGCCGGTGGCCCAGCTGCCGCCCGATGCGCTGGCCTACATCTACCCCAGCCGCTACTGCCAGTCCGACTGCGTCACCGCCATGGCCATCGAGCTGTTTGGCCAGATGCCGCAGGGCTACCGCCGTGTGCAGGCGATCCAGCAGTGGGTGCAGGGGCAGGTCAGGTTCGAGTCGAACACCAGCAACTCCATGACCTCGGCGCTGGACACGCTCAATGACCGCAAGGGCGTGTGCCGCGATTTCGCGCACCTCATGATCACCTTCTGTCGCGCGCTCAACATTCCCGAGCGCTTCACCACCGCGATCGACTTCGGCGCCGACCCGGCGCTGGGGCCGACCGACTTCCACGCCTATGTGGAGGCCTACATCGGCCACCGCTGGTACATCTTCGACCCCTCGGGCACGGCCATTCCCATGGGCTTCGTGCGCATCGGCACCGGGCGCGACGCGGCCGACGCCTCGTTCGCCACCATCTTCGGCAACGTGGTCACGCACGCGCCGCGCATCGACATCTCGGCCGAAACCAGCCGGCAGCGCGGCTGGGACATGCCGGTGCACCGGGCCGAAGCGCTGTCCACCGACGGCGGCCGTCCCGCAGGCGGCTGAGCCCGGCCACCCACCGGCTGACCGTGCTGCCGGGGAGGGATGCACGCGGGCGGGCAGCGGGCGCCTGGGGCGCGGCTGGGCACAAGACCGAGCAAATTACTGTGCGAAGCCACTTCCCATGCCTGGCATTTGCCGGTAGAATTCAAAACGTTTCAAGTAAGAAACACGGGTTTACTAAAGAAACGTCTGATTCGTCGCTGCGGTCAGGCACTTCAAGGACGACAGATGAGCGTATTGGGCATTGACCAGATCACCTTCGGCGCCACCGACCTGGCACGCTGCCGCCAGTTCTTCCTGGACTGGGGGCTTACGCTGGTCGAAGAAGCCCCCCAGGCACTGACGTTCGAATCGCTCAACGGCTGCCGCGTGGTGGTGGCCCATTCCGACACCCAGGGCCTGCCCGCCGGCGTCGAGCCCGACCCGACGCTGCGCGAAGTGGTGTGGGGTGTGGACTCCGCTGAGAGCCTGGCGCGTTACCGGAGCCGGCTCGCGGGCCAGCCCGGCTTTGTGGATGGAGACGAGCGCGTGGGCTGCACCGACCCCAATGGCCTGGCAATCCGCTTGCAGGTGACGAAGAAGCGCCCCGTGCAGGTGGAAAGTGCGCTCACCAACACCTGGAGCGAACGCCGGCGCGTGAACCAGCGCAGCCCGGCCTACGACCGCGCCACGCCGATCGAGGTCGGCCACGTGGTGTTCTTCGTGACCAACCTGAAGGCCACCGGCGCGTTCTACACCGAGTTGCTGGACTTCGCCGTCTCCGACCGCTACCCCGAGCGCGGCCTGTTCCTGCGCTGCGCACCCGAGGGCGGCCACCACGACCTGTTCCTGCTGCAGCCCCCCGAGCCGCGCAAGGGCCTGAACCACGTGGCCTTTGCCGTGCGCGACGTGCACGAGGTGTTCGGCGGCGGCATGCACATGTCGCGCTGCGGCTGGAGCACCGAACTCGGCCCGGGCCGCCACCCCATCTCCTCGGCCATCTTCTGGTACTTCGAGAGCCCGGCCGGCGCGCTGGTGGAGTACTACACCGACGAGGACGAACTCACCGCCGACTGGCAGCCGCGCGAATTCACGCCCGGCCCCACCGTGTTCGCCGAATGGGCCATCAAGGGCGGCATCGACGGCAACACCCGCCGCCAGGTGAACGCGCCCGCGCCCAGCGGCAAGTTCATGACCGACAAGCCCAAGCCCCCCACGGAATGACCCGAAGGAGACTCTTCCATGCGCACCCCTGACCTGTACAACGAAACCCACCAGGCGCGCACCGCGCCGCCCACCAACTACGAGGGCCTGCTGGGCGACTCGATCGAGCGGGCCTATGCCCAGGGCATCCACGACCTCGACGGCCTGGTGAGTTACCTCAACGACGCGGGTCCCTCGGGCCCCAACGGCCAGCGCTGGACCGCCGCGTCCTTCCAGCAGGAAATGGCCCGCCTCGGCGCCTGAGCGCCACCGATCGATCCCCAGCCCACCCGCCAGGAGAAACGTCCATGGATACCTCTGTCATCAACGTCCAGCTCGACCCGGTCGATGCCGTCCTCGAAGTCGGCCTCAAGGACCTCTGGTTCCCGGTCTGCCCGTCCGGCTTCGTCAAGGACAGCCCGATCTCGATCCGCCGCCTGGGCTACAAGATCGCCGTCTGGCGCGACCAGGCCGGCCAGGTGCACGCGCTGGAGGACCACTGCCCGCACCGCGGCGCGCCGCTCTCGCTGGGCGTGAACCTGGGCGACCGCCTGGCCTGCCCGTACCACGGCGTCGAAGTGCGCTGCGACGGCACCGTCACCCGCGTGCCCGGCAGCCCGGGCTGCAAGCTCGAAGGCTCGCGCCCCGCGCGCATGTTCCACGCCACTGAAGCCGCCGGCGCCATCTTTCTGTACAACGCGAGCAACCCCATCCTGGACGAGGCGCCGCCGCTGCGCCTGCCCGAGGAACTGACCTCGCCCGAGTGGTCGAACTTCCTCTGCTACACCGAGTGGGGCGGCGACTACCGCTACGTGGTCGACAACGTGATGGACCCGATGCACGGCGTGTACCTGCACAAGCAGTCGCACACCATGAGCGAGGGCGACAGCCAGGCCGAGTTCCAGATCCGCGACATCCCCAACGGCTTCTGCTTCGAGAAGAAGGGCCAGCGCGGCGTCAACTTCGACTGGACCGAGTGGATGGACCTGGGCATCCACGTCATGCGCCTGGAAATCCCGTACCCCAAGACCGGCGGCCCTGGCGGCAACTTCACCATCATCGGCAGCTACACGCCCATCAGCAACCGCAGCTCCGGCGTGTTCCACTGGCGCTGCCGCAAGGTGGACGGCTGGCAGCGCGACACCTGGCGCTTCCTGTACAAGAACCGGCTGGAAGAGCGCCACTGGAACGTGCTCGAGCAGGACCGCGTGGCGGTGGAGAACATGGAGCCCGACGCCAACAAGCGCGAGCACCTGTACGCGCACGACATGGGCATCGTGCGCCTGCGCCGCCACCTGCGCAACTTGGCCAAGGCGCAGCTCGACAAAGCTGTCGCCTGACACACGGGACTGATCGATGAGCAACGCCACCACCTTGCAGGCTTGGGTCCACACCCTGCGTTTCGAGGCCGATGACACCATCAGCGTGGAACTGCGGCCCGTGGCGGGCGTGGTGTTTCCCGCGTTCGAAGCCGGTTCCCACATCGACCTGCACCTGCCCAATGGCATGGTGCGCAGCTACTCGCTGTGCAACAACTGCCAGGAGCGCGACCGCTACGTGGTGGGCGTGCTCAAGGACCGCGCCAGCCGCGGCGGCTCGCGCTGCGTGCACGAGCAACTGCGCGTGGGCATGCGCATCACCATCAGCGCGCCGCGCAACAACTTCCCCCTGCACGAGGACGCCACGCATTCGGTGCTGGTGGCCGGTGGCATCGGCGTCACGCCCGTGCTGTGCATGGCGCGGCGGCTCAAGGACATCGGCAAGAGCTTTGAATTCCTGTACTTCGCGCGCTCGCGCAAGAGTGCGGCCTTCGTGGCCGAGATCGAGGCGCTGGGCGTGCCCGTCACCTGGCATTTCGACGACGAGCAGGGCGGTCCGCCAGACCTCAAGGCCCTGCTGGGCCGGCGAGCGCCCGCCGCCACGGAACACTTCTATGCCTGCGGCCCGGCGGTGATGCTCGACAACTTCGAGAAGACCTGCGCCGAACTCGGCCACGCCAACGCCCACATCGAGCGCTTCACCGCGGTCGAGATCGCCGCCTCGGCCGACGCGAAGCAGAGCTTCACGGTCGAGCTGCGCCGCAGCGGTCAGACCTTCGAGGTCACACCGGACACGACGCTGCACCAGCGCCTGATCGAGATCAAGGCCGACGTGCCCTTCAGCTGCGAAGAGGGCATCTGCGGTTCGTGCGAGACCAAGGTGCTCGAAGGCGAACCTGACCACCGCGACTCGGTGCTCACCGACGCCGAGCGCGCGGCCAACAAGGCCATGATGGTTTGCGTCTCGGGCTGCAAGAGCGCGCGGCTCGTGCTCGACATCTGAGCGTCGCCGGCGCTTCTGCGCTCAGCCCTCCGCAGCCTCGCACTGGCGCCGCAGCTTGCCCAGCACCGTGTACAGGGTGCTGCGCTCCTCGCGGCTGAGCGTGAGGATCATCGCCGCCTGGCTGCGCCGCGCCTCGGGCATCACCTGTTCGTACAAGGCCTGCCCTTGCTCGGTCATGCGGCACACCAGGCCCTTGCGGCTCTTCGTGCCCGTGTCCGGTGTTTCGACCGCCACCAGCCCGCGCTCGTCCAGCAGGCGCAGCGTGCGGCTGACCTGCGCCTTGTCGGCCGCCGCCTGCTCCACCAGATCGGCAAAGGGCAGGGTGCCGGCGTGCGCCAGCACCGAGAGGATGCGCCACTCTGACACCGAGAGCTGGTAGCGCTCCGCGTAGGGCAGGGTGATCGCGCGGCGCAGCGCGTTGCTGGTGTGGCTGAACAGGGTGGTCAGGAAATCGTGCACCGCCAGCGCGTCGCCATCGGGCGGCAGGTCGGCCCAGGGGCAGGGCGCACCTTCGGGTGGGGCGGGCGGGGTGAGCGGTGTGTGGTCTCGCAGTTCATGTCGCATGGCGGGATTCTGGCGGCTCACCGGGGCTTGTGCGCCGCTCCCGGGCAAAACCGTCGTTGATCAGTCAATTAAATTGCAACAAAGTGTTAGATTGCGGGTTTCTGTTGTTGATCGATCAACGACGCCGATCTACCATGCATCTGTCTCTATCGTGAACGTACGTTTCCGATGTGAAACAAGACCCGCGCCGAGCCCACGATCGGGCCGGGCCGCTCATGAACCGAACCGCCTTCACAGGAGTGCAAGATGAAAATCGATCGTCGACAGTTGATGGCCGTGGCCCTGGCCGCCGGGGCCGCGTTTGCAGGCAGCGCCATGGCCGATGCCTACCCCGAAAAGACCATCAGCCTGGTCGTGGCCTATCCGCCAGGGGGCGATTCGGACGCAACCGCGCGCCTGTTCGCCGACAAGCTCTCGCAGCGCCTGAAGCAGACCGTGATCGTCGAGAACAAGCCGGGCGCCGGCGGCACGCTGGGCAACACCCTGGTGGCGAGCGCCAGGCCCGACGGCTACACCCTGCTGTTCACGCCCAACCCGTTCACCACCGCGCCCATGGTGCTCAAGCTGGCGTCGAGCGCGACCTACGACCCGCTCAAGGACTTCGAGCCGGTGATCCTCACCGCGATGCAGTCCGTGCTGCTGGTGACCCACCCCGACACCGGCATCAAGACGGTGGCGGACCTGGTGGCACAAGCCAAGGCGGGCAAGCCACTGACCTATGCCAGCCCGGGCGCGGGCTCGCCGATGCACATCGCCGCCGAGTGGCTCAACCGCGCGGCCGGCATCCAGGTGCAGCACATCCCGTTCCGCGGCGTCGGGCCAATGATTCCGGACATGCTGGCGGGTCGTGTGAGCATGGGCTACCCGACGCTGGGCGCGGTGGAGCAGCACCTCAAGTCGGGCAAGCTGGTCGCTGTGGCATTGACCGACGACGAACGCAGCCCCTTGATGCCGCAACTTCGAACCGTGGCCGAGCAGGGCTATCCGGAAGTGAAGCTCGGCGCCTGGAACGGCATCTTCGCGCCCAAAGGCACGCCGCCGGCGGTGATCAGGCTGCTCAACGAGCACATGAACGAGATCCTGCGCATGCCCGACGTGGTCGAGAAGATGGCCAGCTTCGGTTCGCGCCCGGTGGGCGGCAAGCCCGAGGCCCTGGCGAAGATCAATGCCGACGACTTCGCGCGGCTCTCGACCCTGGTCAAGGACCTGAACATCCAGGCCGACTGAGCCTGCGGTCCACACCCGGCCGGAAGGAAACCCCATGAGCACATCCACCCTCGGGCGGGACACGCCCCAGGTCACTGCGCGCGCCAAGGTGCTGGGTCGCGCGGTGTACGCGGGCGACATCCAGCTCGCCGGCATGCTGCACGGCAAGATCCTGCGCAGCCCGTACCCGCACGCGCGCATCGTGCGCATCGACACCGCCGCCGCGCGCGCGCTGCCCGGTGTCAAGGCGGTGCTCACCAGCGCCGATGCGCCGGCCACCCGCTGGGGCGTGCACCACAAGGAGCGGCCCGTGCTGGCCGATGGCGTGGTGCGCTTCGCCGGTGAAGAGGTGGCGGCCGTGGCCGCCATTTCCGACGAGATCGCGCGCGACGCGCTGGACCTGATCGAGGTCGAGTACGAAGAGCTGCCCGCCATCCTCACCCCCGAGGAGGCGCTGGACGCCGACGCGCCGGGCGTGCACCCGGGCCGGGGCAACGTGGCGCACGAGATCCGCTTCGAGCGCGGCAGCGTGGACGAGGGCTTCGCGCAGGCCGACCTGGTCCACGAAGCCACCTACACCACGCACGCCCAGTACCCCGGTTACCTGGAACCCATGGCCACCGTGGCGCAGGTCGACGCCGAAGGCCGCCTGCAGGTCTGGACCTCGACGCAGTCGGTGTTCCTGGCGCGCGCGCGCCTGGCCGCCGTGCTGGAGCTGCCGGTCTCGCGCGTGCGCGTGCAGGCGGCCACGGTCGGCGGTGGCTTCGGCGGCAAGATCATCGAGGACGACAACCAGCTCGTGGCCGGATTGCTCGCCCTGAAAACCGGCCGCCCGGTGCGCCTGGTCAACAACCGCCTGGAAGACTTCCAGGCCGCGTGCTCCAGCGTGCCCGAGCGCATCACGCTCAGGCTGGGCATGACGCGCGACGGCCTGATCGTCGCCAAGGACGTGCGCATCTTGGCCGACTGCGGCGCGTACTGCGGCCTCTCGCCCGAGGTCATGCACGTCAGCGCCATGCGCAGCGACAACATACACCGCCTGAAGAACGTGCGCTCGCACGCCGTCATGGCCTACACGCACACGCCGCCCCACGGCGCGTTCCGCGGCTTCGGCGGCACGCAGATGCTGTTCGCGCTCAACAGCCACATCCACACCATGGCCGAGCAGCTCGGGCTGGACCCGGTGGACATCCACCAACGCAACGCCATCGGGCGCGGAGAGACCTCGGTGCACGGCTGGCAGGTCGGCAGCACCGGCCTGCTCGAATGCATCGCCCAGTGCACCGAAGCCATCGGCTGGACGGCCAGGCGCGCGCGCGCGCCGCAGACCGGTGTGCGCCGCCGCGGCGTGGGCATGGCCGCGGCCATGCACGTCAGCGGCAACCGCACCATCGGCAACTGGGACGGCTCCACCGTGATGATCAAGGTCAACGAGGACGGTCGCCTGGTCGTGCACTGCAGCGAGGGCGACATGGGGCAGGGCGCGATGACCATGCTCAGCCAGATCGTTGCGCACGAACTGCAACTGCCCCTGGCGCACGTGCAGGTGATGGCGCCCGACACCGACGCCGCGCCCTTCTGCATCGGCTCGCTGGCCTCGCGCGTGACCATGGCCGCGGGCAATGCCGCCATCGTGGCCGCGCACGCCGCGCGCGACAAGCTGTTCGCCGTGGCCGCGCAGATGCTGGACACACCGGCCGAGCAACTGGAACTGGCCGATGGCTTCGTGCAGGTGAAGGCCCAGCCGCAACAGCGCCGCACGCTGGCCGAGCTGGCGCGCCAGCACATCTGGCGCCATGGTGGCGAAGGCATCCAGGTGCTGGGCAACTGGGACGCGAAGACGCAGATGCACGACGACCAGGTGTACGGCAACATCGCGCCGGCGTATTCCTTCGCCGCGCAGGCTGTCGAGGTCGAGGTGGACACGCGGACCGGCCAGGTCACGGTGACCGACAGCTTCGTCAGCGACGACTGTGGCAAGGCGCTCAACCCGCTGGCGATCCACGGCCAGACCAATGGCGCGACCGTGCAGGCCATGGGCTGGACGCTCTACGAGCAACTGCAACTGGAAGGCGGCCGGCTCATGAACGGCAACTTTGCCGACTACACCATGCCCACCGCCGACGCCGTGCCCATGCTGCGCGGCGGCCTGGTCGAGTCCCACGAACCCAACGGCCCGCACGGCGCCAAGGGCGCGAGCGAAACCGCCATCCTGCCCGGCGCACCAGCGATCGCCAACGCCGTGTACGACGCCGTGGGCGTGCGCATCACCGACCTGCCGATCACGCCGCAGAAAGTGCTCGCGGGCCTGCGTGCCCTGCGGGAGACGACCCATGCTTGATTTCGACTTCCTCGAACCCGCCAGCGTGGCCGAAGCCAGCCGCATGCTGGCCGACCTGGGCGACGAGTGCCGCGTGATCGCGGGCGGCACCGCGCTGCTGCTGGGCATGCGCCAGCGCATGCTCACGCCCACGCACCTGGTGTCGCTGGGCCGGCTGCAGCACCTGCGCGGCATCGCGCTGGACGGGCGCGGCGGCCTGCGCATCGGCGCGCTCACGCCGCACGCCGAGGTGGCTGCCTCTGTGCTGGTGCAAGAGCGCTGGCCCATGCTGGCCAGCATGGCCGCGCGCGTGGCCAACCCGCAGGTGCGCAACCAGGGCACGATCGGCGGCAACCTCTGCTACGCCGACCCCTCCACCGACCCACCTGGCTGCCTGCTCGCGCTGGACGCACAGGTGGTGCTGAGCAGCGCGCGCGGCGAGCGCGTGCTGGCCATGCCGGACTTTCTGGTGGACTACTACACGACCGCGCTGGAGCCCGACGAACTGCTGACCGAGATCCGCGTGCCGCCGATGCCGGCCGACGCCAGTGGCCAGTACGCGCGCTTCCTGCGCACCGCGGCTGAGCATCGGCCGCTGGTCAGCGTGGCACTGCTGGCGCGGCGCCAGGGCGCCACCTGCACCGAAGCGCGCATCGCCGTCGGCGCGTCCACCCCCATCCCCGTGCGCCTGCCACGCGCCGAGGCCTTTCTGGCCGGCAAGACCGTCACCGCCGAAGTCGCGGCCGAAGCGGCCGCCCTGGTCGCGGCCGACATCGAACCCGTCTCAGACGCGCGCGGCGACGCCGACTTCCGCCGCGAGATGGTGCGCGTCGTGGCCCAGCGCAACATCGCCGGCCTGTTTGGCCTGACCGAGGACTAAGCCATGAGCCAGCATCCGATTGAACTCACCGTCAACGGCGAAGCCGTGCAATGCACCGTGCCCGCGCGGCGCCTGCTGTCCGACTTCCTGCGCGACGACCTGCACCTCACCGGCACCAAGCGAGGCTGCGAAACCGGCATCTGCGGCGCCTGCTCGGTGCTGGTCGACGGCCAGGTCGTCAAGTCCTGCCTGAGCCTGGCCGTGCAGGCGCAGGGCCGCAGCATCACCACCGTGGAAGGCCTGGCGCAGGGCGAACAGCTGCACCCGCTGCAGGAGAGCTTCATGCAGTGCGGCGGCCTGCAGTGCGGCTACTGCACGCCGGGCTTTCTCATGACCTCGTGCGCGATGCTGGCGAACAACCCGTCGCCCAGCGAAGACGAGGTGCGCCATGGCCTCAACGGCAACCTCTGCCGCTGCACCGGCTACACCCAGATCGTCGAATCCATCCTGACCGCCGCGGAGAAGATGCGTGGAAATTGAAAAGACCCTGTTGCTCGACGCGCCCCCCGCGCTCGTCTGGGCCCTGTTGCTCGACCCGAATGCCATGGGCGCCTGCGTGCCGGGCATGGAATCCATCGACGTGATCAGCGACGACGAATACGTCGCGGTGATGAAGGTGAAGATCTCCTTCATCAGCGCGCGCTTCAAGCTCAAGACGCGCATCGTCGAGCGCGACGAGCCGCGCTACCTGCGCGCCGAAGGCACGGGCGAAGACGCCTCGGTGGCCAGCTCGCTCAAGCAGACCAGCGAGATGTGGCTGGCCGAACGCGAGGGCGGCGGCACCGAATTGCGCATGAAGGTGAAGGTGGACGTGCTCGGCCGCATGGGCACCTTCGGCCTGGGCGTGATGAAGACCAAGGCCGACCGCATGTGGGACGAGTTCGGGGTGAACGCGGCGGCGCGGCTGGCGGGCACGGGTGCGGCGGTGGCGATGCCCCTTGAGGTGCCGGCGGAACCTGCCGTTGCTATGCCGGCAGCCGGATCATCTGCTCCGGATGTGGCACCGCCCCCCACCGTGCACCACGCGCCCGCGCCGCAGGCCGTGCCCGCCGCACCAGCGCGTGCCGCACAAAGCCCGGGCTTCTGGGCGCGCCTGTTCGGCCAGGCCCCGGCGGTTGGCCAGGACATCCGCGTGGAACTGCGCCGCGGCGAAACCACCCTCACCGTGCACTGGCCGGTGCAGGCCTCGCAGGACTGCGCGGCCTGGTTGCGCACGCTGGTCTGATTCGCGCGCGCCCGGCGCGCGCCCGTCAGGCCGCTGCGCCCGGGTACGGGCTCTGGTCCGCCGCCGACAGCATGGTGCGTGCCAGCCGTTCCATGAGTTCGCGGCGCAGTGAAAGGCTGGCCGCATCGTCCCAGAGGTTGCGCAGTTCCAGCGGATCGTCGCGCAGGTTCACCAGTTCGCCCCAGGGCTGGCCGTCGTAGATCGTGATGCGGTGGCCGTGGTCGCGCAGGGTGCGCATGCGCACGCGGCGGTCCATGCCGAAGTCGCTGCGCTGGCTTTCTTCCTCGATCAGCAACTGCTCGCGCACCGCGGTGGCTTCACCGCTCACCAACGGCAGCAGCGAGGCGCCCTGCATGCCGTTGGCGGGTTGCAGGCCGGCGCGGTCGAGCACGGTGGCGGCGATGTCGATGGTCTGCGTCAAAGCCTTGCTGCTTCCAGTCGCCGGTGCCGCAGCGCCGTCGCGCCAGATGAAGGGCACGCGCGTGAGCGCCGGGTAGTGCAGGCCACCCTTGAACATCAGGCCACGCTCGCCGAGCAGGTCACCGTGGTCGCTGGTGAACATGACCACGGTGTTGTCGTCCAGGCCGAGTGCGCGCAACTGCGCCATCACGCGGCCGATGCTGTCGTCGATGTGGGCCAGGCTGCCGTGGTTGAGGGCCAGCGCCTCGCGCACCTCCTGCTCGGATCCGGCGAAGCTGCCGTAACCCGGGCGGAATGCCGGGTTGCCGCGCCGCTGTTCGCGCAGCCAGCGCAGGGGCGGCGGCGGGTCGGTCGGCTCGGCATGGAACGAGGCCGGCAGCGTCACGTCGTCGGGGTGGAACAGGTCCCAGTAGCGGCCCGGTGGCGTGAACGGGTGGTGCGGGTCGGGGAAGGAGCACTGCACGAAGAAGGGCTGGCCCGCACCGGCCATGCGCGCGAGCATGTCGCAGGTCTGGCTGGCGATGTAGCTCGTGGGGTACAGCTCCTCAGGCACGCGGGTGCGCCAGGCCTGGCGCAGCGCGGCCAGCGCCAGGCCAGGTGTGGGCATGGCGTTGTCCGGGCCGATCAGGCGGTCGGCCTCGGGCGTCTGCTCGCGCAGCCAGCGCCGCCAGTGGCCGTGCTGTTCGTCGGCGTGGCCGATGGTCAGGCGCACCTGTTCGAAGCCGTAGTAGGGCAGGTCGAGCTCGAAGGCGGGGTCGTCCTCCCAGCGCTTCCACACCTCCTGCCCGTAGCGGCCTGGAAAGGCCTGCAGCGCGTCCTGCGGCAGGCGCTGGCCGGCGGCGGGCCAGGGCGCGGGGATGGTGGTGATGTTCTGCAGGTGGCACTTGCCCACCAGCCCGGTCTGGTAGCCGGCCTCGTGCAGTGTCTGCACGAAGGTGCGTTCGCCCAGCGAGAGCTCACGCCCGTTCATCTGCAGGCCGTGCACGCTGGGCAGCCGCCCTGTCATGAGCGAGGCGCGGTTGGGCTGGCAGATCGGCGTGGCGACGTGGAAGTGATCAAACCGGCAGCCCTGCGCGGCGAGTGCGTCGATGTGCGGCGTGCGCACATCGGGGCTGCCGTAGCAGCCCAGGTGGTCCGCGCGGTGCTGGTCGGTGATGAACAGCAGGAAGTTCGGGCGGCCGCTCATAGGGCGCTCAATCTGCCTTGATGTTGAGTTCCTTCGCCAGCTTGCCGTAGCGCTCGTTGTCCGCCTTCATGAAATCGGCCAGCACCTGCGGCGAACCACCGAGCACGTCCAGGCCGGCGCCGGCGAGTTTCTCGCGCACGTCGGGCAACTTGAGCGCTTCGTTGAACGCCTGGTTGAGCTGCGCGACCACGGCCGCCGGCGTGCCGGCCGGTGCGAGCACGCCGTACCAGGCGTTGACCTCGACACCCGCCACGCCCTGTTCGGTGGCGGTGGCCAAGTCGGGCAACAGGGCCGAGCGCTGCTTCTCGGTCAGCGCCAGCGGCACCAGCTTGCCCGCCTTGATGTGCGGCACCGCACCGCCCAGCCCGGTGAACAGCAGTTTGACTTCACCGCTGAGCGCGGCGGTGATCGAGGGGCCAACGCCGCGGTAGGGCACGTGCAGCAGTTCCACCTGCGCCGAGCGCTTGAGGATTTCACCCGCGAAGTGCATGGGCGAGCCGTTGCCAGGGCTGCCGTAGGGCAGGCCGGGGCTCTTGCGCGCCGCGTCCAGCGCGCCCTTGAGCGTGGTCGCGCCCAGCGTGGGGTTGGCCACCAGCACCATGGGCGTGGTGGCGGGCGAGATCACGGGCACCAGGTCCTTGTGCACGTCCACGCCGCTGCCGGCGCCGGGCGCGAGCACGTGCGGCGAGATCACCACCGTGTTGGGCGAGAACAGCAGGGTGTGGCCGTCGGCGGCCGAACGCGCCACGGCGCTCGCGGCCAGCAGCGCGCCCGCGCCGGGGCGGTTCTCCACCACCACAGGCTGGCCGAACTTCGGCGCGAGCTTGTCGGCCAGCACGCGCGCGGCCAGGTCGGGGCCGCCGCCGGGCGGGAAGGGCACGACCAGGGTGACCGTCTTGCTCGGGAAACCCTGCGCCGCGGCAAAGGGCAGGGCCAGGGCCAGCGCGGAACCGATCAGGCCGCAGGCGAGGGCGCGGCGCGCCAGGGTGGTGTGGGGGGTGCTCATGTCATTTGTCTCCTTCAAAAAATGTTCAGGCGCTGGCCAGGGGTTCGTTCCACGCGTCGTAGCCATAGACCCAGTCGGCGTTGCCCTGGCCCTTCATCCACTGGTTGCCGCGCGATCCGATCTGGATCTTCGCGGTGCGTTCCTGGCGCGTCTTCTCGTAGCGGCGCAGCGCGGCTTCTGCCTGCGCGCGGCTGCTCACACCCGCGAGCGCGCGGCCCAGCACCACGGCGTCTTCAATGGCCATGCCCGCGCCCTGCGCCATGAAGGGCAGCATGGGGTGGCAGGCATCGCCCAGCAGCGTGACCGTGCCCACCGACCATGCGGGAAGCGGGTCGCGCTCGTACAGCGCGCTCTTGAGCGTGCTGTCGCAGGCGTCGAGCAGGGCGCGCGCGTCGGCGTGGAAGTCCTTGTAGAAGCCGCGCAGCTCGTTCACGTCGCCCTCGCTGGTCCAGGACTCCTCGGTCCAGCTGTCCTGCCCGGTGGTGGCGAAGATGAAGGTCTCCTTGCCCTGGTTGAGCGGAAAGGTGACGATCTGGCTCTGCGGGTTCGGGCCCCACCACTTGGTGAAGGCTTCGATTTCGGGCACATGCTTCACGCGCTCGGTGGGCACCACCGAGCGGAACGACACCACGCCGGTGAAGCGCGGGTGCTCTTCGCCGAAGAGGGCGGTGCGCACGCGCGAGTGGATGCCGTCGGCGCCGACCACCGCGTCGAACGCCGCGGTGCCGCCGTCCTCGAACTGCACGGTCACACCGGCGTCGTTCTGCGTGAGGGTCTTGATGCGCTTGTCGAACTGGATCTGTTCGATCGGGAACTGTTCGGCCAGCGCGTGGATGATGTCGGCGCGGTGGATGGTGACCTGCGGCGCGCCGTACTGCTCTTCGGCGATGTTGCCCATGCCCAGGCGCGAGGTTTCGGCGCCGGTGTCCCAGTCGCGGCTGATGCGGAAGGTGGGGCGTGCGCCGCGTTCGCGAATGGCCGCGCCCGCGCCCAGGCCGTCGATGGCGCGCACCACGTTGGGCGTGAGGTTGATGTCCGCACCCACGCGCGAGAAGCCTTTGGCCTGCTCGAACACGGTGACGTCGTGGCCTTGCCGGCGCAGTGCGATGGCCGCGGCCAGGCCGCCCACACCGCCGCCAGCGATACCGATTTTCAGATGGCTCATGCGCGTGTCTCCTGCATTGACGAGAGCTGCATTGTTCAGCGCGTGCCCCGCATGCTCAACCGCCCGGACGCCTGAAATGGGTACGATTCGTCCATGGATGTCCTCAGCGAAGTCCTCGGCATCTGCCGCGCCGAACGGGCCGTGACCGCCCGGTTCCACCTCTCCGCGCCCTGGGGTCTGCATTCCAATGGCGTGTCGGGCTCGGCCATGATCCGAATGGCGCGCGGCGCGCCCTGGTGGATCGAGGCGACCGGTGGCGGCGCGCCCCTGCGCGTGGAACCGGGCGACCTGGTCATGATGCCGCTGGGCGCACCGCACCGCATGGGCTCCGCGCCCGACGCCCCCACCGTGCCCTTCGCGCAGTTGCTGACGCAGCGCACGCCCGGCGCGCGCGACGAAGCACCGCTGGACCTGCGCCACGGCGGTGGCGGTGAGCCGTGCGAGATGTTCAGCGCGTTGCTGTGGTTCTCCGCCTATTGCCGCCACTCGGTGCTGAGCGTGCTGCCGCCCCTGATCCACGTGCGCGCCAGCGAACTGTCCACCGCCGTCAGCCTGGCCGCCTCGATGGAGGCGCTGGTGACGGAGACGCTGGGCCAGCGGCCCGGCTGGCGCCTCTCGGCCAGCCGCATGGGCGAGCTGCTGCTGGTCAACATCCTGCGCGAGCACCTGCTGCGCGCCGCCGGGCCCGCCGAAGCGAGCTGGTGGCGCGGCCTGTCGGACCCGGCCATCGCCCGCGCCATCGCCGCCATGCACCGCGAGCCCGCGCGCGGCTGGAGCGTGGAAGCCCTGGCGCGCGAGGCCGCCATGTCGCGCTCGCGCTTCAGCGAGCGCTTCAAGGCCCTGGTGGGCGACACCCCCATGGGCTACCTGGGAGGCCACCGCATGGCCCTCGCGGCAGAGCAACTGGAGGCCGGCCACCTGCCGCTGGCCCGGGTGGCGCAGGACGCGGGCTATGAGTCCGACAAGGTGTTTGCCCGCGCGTTCCGGCGCTGGTCGGGTTTGTCCCCCACCGCGTACGCGAAGCGCGAGGTGGCACGCCGCACGGCCATGGGCAACCCGCTCACGGCGTCGGCGCCGGATTGATCGCGGCCTACCGGCCCTCGATGCCCACGAGCCCCGCTTCCGGGTAGCGTGCGCCGGCCACGGCCTGCGGGTTGAACAGGCGGTCCAGCTGCGCGATCTCGTCGGGTGTGAGCGCGATGTCCACCGCACCCACATTGCTCTCCAGGTAGAGAATGCGGCGCGTGCCGGGAATGGGTACCACATGCGGGTGCTTGTTGAGCAGCCACGCCAGCGCGACCTGCGCATTGCTCAGCCCGCGTTCGGCGGCGAAGGCCGTCAGCTCGGCCACCAGGCGCTGGTTCGCGGCCTGTGCCTCGCCTACGAAGCGCGGGTTGTGCTTGCGGAAGTCGTTGTCCGCCAGTTGGCCCACGTCCACCGTGCCGGTGAGGAAAGCGCGGCCCAGCGGGCTGTAGGCCACAAAGGCCACGCCCAGTTCGGCGCAGGTGGCGAGCATGCCGGCCTCGGGCTCGCGGCTCCACAGCGAATACTCGCTTTGCACCGCGGCAACGGGGCACACCGCATGCGCGCGGCGCAGCGTGTCGGCAGACACCTCCGACAGGCCGATGGCCCCGACCTTGCCCGCCTGCACCAGTTCACCCATGGCGCCCACCACGTCCTCGATGGGCACAGCCGGGTCGCGGCGGTGGCAGTAGTACAGGTCGATGTGGTCCACGCCCAGGCGCCGCAGCGACGCGTCGCAGGCTTCGCGGATATAGGCTGGGGAATTGTCGATGCGCCGCTCGTACTGGCCGGCCTTGCGCACGATGCCGAACTTGGTCGCCAGCACCACCCGCTGGCGGCGCGCCGCGCCCCCAGCGGTGATGAAGCGGCCCAGCAGCGTTTCGTTGTGCCCCAGGCCGTAGGTGTCGGCCGTGTCGAAATGCGAGACGCCCAGCGCCAGCGCGCGTTCGAGCGTGCGCAGCGCGGCGTCGTCGTCGGTCTGGCCATAGAACTCGCTCATGCCCATGCAGCCCAGGCCGATGGCGGATGTCGCGGGGCCGGTGGCGCCCAGTTGGCGTTGTTTCATGCATCTCCTTGTTCGGCTCACAGGGCAGGCCGGTCGGGCCATGTTAGACCGGACGCCGCGGCGGACACATCCATGCGCTGAATGACCCACGCTGCCGCAGGATGACGGGGATGACGTAACCTGCGCCTTGTGTGCCAGACCCAACCCGCCCGAACCCCATGAAAACCATCGACGAGATGCTGAACCTGGCATTGCTCACCCCCGAACAGCACCAGCACATCAGCGCCTGGATTGCGAACGCCGACACACCCGAAGACATCCTGAAGATGCCGGCCCTGCTGTGGCAGGCGGTGGAACGTGCCAGCGCGGTCATGGGCATCGACAAGGACCTGCTGCGCCCGCCGGCGCTGGACGCGGGCGACAGCCTGTACCGATAACCCACGTGCCCGAGTGCCCGCCCCGAGACACCCGGAAGTAGCCACATGCCCCAGACACCCCCGCTGCGCCCGTTTGCATTCGTGCTGGCCGTGCCCGACATCGAACGCAGCACCGCCTACTTCAGGGACGCCCTGGGCTTCAAGGCCGAGTGGCCAGCAGGCAGCGGGTGGCAACTGCTGGCACGCGGCAGCGTGCGCATCATGATCGGCCACTGCCCCGACGCCATGCCCGCGTCCGCCACGGGCGACCACAGCTACTTTGCTTACTTGCACGTCGACGACGTCGACGCGCTGCACGCGGAATTCGTTCAGCGCGGCGCGCTGATCCCACAGCCGCCGGCGGACAAGCCACACGGCATGCGGGAGTTTCTGGTGGCGACGCCGGATGGGCACCGGCTGATGATTGGGCAGGACATTGCAAAGGGAGAGGGCTGCTAGTGGTGTGGCTGGCAATGCTGGTCGGATGTTAAGAAGTTAACTGGAAGGAACGACACGTCGCAGGACACTTGCAACACCTCAACTCGAAACAAGGTGTCCTTGTGGCCGTATACGTTGTTGCCCAGCTGAAGTTCAAGGATCGATCCGCCTACGACCGCTATCAGGCAGCGTTCGGTCGTGTCTTCCGGAAGTTCGCGGGGCAAGTCCTCGCTGCCGACGAAGCTCCGAAGGTTGAAGAAGGGACCTGGTTCGGCGACAAGGTCGTTGTGCTTTCGTTTCCCGACGAAGCGACCTTCCGCGCCTGGTCGGACTCGCCCGAGTACCAGGAGATCGGTCGGGACCGCCGTGCAGGCGCCGAGTGCGTCGTACTGCTGCTGAATGGGGTTCCAGCATGAGCCGCCGTGTGGTGGAGGTTGGCAAACCCTGGGAGAACGCGGTCAGGTTCTCCATGGGCGTGGTGCATTCGGGCCTCACCCTGCACACGGCGGGCATCACTGCACGAGATCCCGAAGGGCGGATCGTAGGCGAGGGCGACATTCGAGAGCAGACCGCACAGTGCTTTCGAAACCTCGATGACATCATCAAGGCGGCCGGCGCACGCTGGGAGGATGTCGTCAAGTACACGCTGTACACGACCGATATCGAGCGATTCCATACGGAGACGCTTGAAATCCGGGCTCCGTATTTTGTCGGCAAGCCTGCCGCCACGTTGCTGGAGGTTTCGCGATTGATCGACCCGCGCATGCTGGTTGAAATTGAGGCGGTGGTGCATCTGCCGAGGCAAGCCCCATGGGTGTGATGACAGCTGATGCGGACGTCTACCTGGGCAGCGAGACCCAGGACTTGCTGTCGGCGTGCACGGGATGCGCGCGATGCGTCGAGGTGTGCCCCGTTGTGCCGCACGGCGCGGCATCAGGCGCCGAGCCACGCCAGGTGATTGGTGGCGTTCTGAAACTGCTGCGCACCGGTGTGGCACCGCAAGCAGCCTCGGCCGACTGGCTGCACGGGTGCAACGGGTGTGGTGATTGCATTCCCGCGTGCCCGGAAGAGGTCAATCCCCGTCGCCTGCTGATGTTGGCGAGCATGCACGACGCCGCCAGAGAGAGCCGGACTCCTCAACTCTTTCGGCGGATGGCGCGGTCCATCAAACTGATGATCGCCATGCAATTGCTGCCTCCTGACTATGCGCGCCTGTTTGTGCCGGCGCGTCCTCGCAAGGCGCAGATGGTGTTCTACACCGGTTGCAACGCTCTTCGAACGCCCAACCTCATGTTCAACACCATGGCGGTCCTGGATGCTCTCGAAGTCGACTACGAAGTGGCGGGCGGCCCTTCATCCTGCTGCGGTGTCATCGCCTCCAAATGGCAGGGGGAAGTGCAGGTGGGCGGGCGCGTCACCGCCCACACGCTCAAGCGTTTCGCGGCATTCGAGCCAGAGAAGATCCTGAACTGGTGCCCGACCTGTGAAGTTCATCTGAACGAAACCCTGCAGGGCTTTGTTCCCCGTGAGTACGAGTTCGACCACGTGACGGACTACTTCGTGTCGCGTGCCGATCGGCTCAAGGAGCTCTTTGTCCATCGAATTCCTCGTCGGGTGGTGCTGCACGCGCATCAGGGGATGCCCGAGATCGGGCGCAACGTTGAATCCCTGTTGCGCTCGATACCAGGACTGGAGGTGGTGGAGATGGTTCTGGAGTCGTCCTACACCTGCGGTGGATCCGGCTGCTCCAAGACGCCCGCATTGCAGGCCCGGGAACATCAGCACCTAGTCGACCGCGTCAGGTTCCACCAGGCCGATGCACTCGTCACGCTGTACCACGGCTGCCACATGGCCTTCATCGGTCTGGAGAGAACCGAGGAGTTCGAAGTGCTGAACTTCACGGAGCTCCTCGCCCAGGCATTGGGGCAGGCGCCTCATCCAGATCGGCTCAAGGAGCTTCGGCACCTCGCGGACTGGAAGGCCATCGTGGAGGCTTCGCAACCCTTGCTGCAGAAAAACGGACTGTCGATTGACAGCGAATGGCTGGAACGCCATGGCGCGGAGATTTTCGCGGTCGCCGAATTCAAGGGCGGCCTGGACTGCCTGGCGAGCGATGCGCCCAGAAGTACCTTCACCCCGTCTACCCACATGTGTCACTCACCTACTACCGGAGGACTCTCATGAAGCTCTTGACCCGATTCGTGCTCGCCATTGCAACTGCCGCCTGTGCGGTCTTGCCACTGAGAGCGCAGGAAGCGTTCCCGTCAAAACCCGTGCGCATCGTGGTGCCATTCACCGCCGGTGGCCCCACCGACGTTCTGGCGCGCATGCTGGGTGAAAGGTTGTCGGAGAAGTGGAAACAACCGGTGGTGATCGAGAACCGTGCCGGTGGTGGCTCCACCATCGGCACCAACCTGGTTGCCAAGGCAACTCCGGACGGCCACACCATCGGCATGGTGGTCATGGCACATGTGGTCAACCCCGCCATTCGCAGCGACCTGCCCTACGACACGCTGGGCGACCTTGCGGGCGTGAGCCAGATCACCACGTCGGCCTGCGTGCTGGTGGCCCATCCGTCGGTGCCGGCCAACAACCTGAGCGAGCTGATCGCGCTTTCCAGAGCGCAGCCGGATTCACTGAGCTACGCCACGCCGGGTGCCGGAACGCTCAACCACATGTCCGGGGCGCTGCTCAACTCTCTCGCGGGCACCGACCTGTTGCACGTGCCTTACAGCGGAAGTGCGGCTGCCCATGCCGACGTGCTCAGCGGTCGCGTCCCTCTCATGTTCGACGTGTGGGCACCTGTGAAGGAATACGTCCGGGCTGGCCGGCTGAAGGTCCTTGGCATCACCTTGAAGGATCGGATGCCCAGCGACCCCACGTATCCCACGATTGCGGAGACGGTTCCAGGCTTTGAGGTGGTGTCTGCCTTTGGCATGGTGACTTCCAGCAAAGTGCCACGGCCCGTGATCGACAAGCTGGGTGCGGACATTGCTGCCGTGGTGAAGGAACCGGCATTCGCTGCAAAGGTACGAAACTTCGGCATGGAGCCGGTGGGCAGCAGCCCGCAGGAATACGACCGCTTCATCCGGTCGGAAGTGTCGCGCTGGTCCCGCGTGGTCCGCGAGAGCAACATCAAGGTGCAGTGAGCCGAGCATGAGTGCCATCACCACCCAACGCGTTACCTCCGTAAGGCACTGGAACGACACGCTGTTCAGCTTCACCACCACGCGTGCGCCCGGTCTTCGTTTTCGAAATGGACACTTCGTCATGGTGGGCCTGCCAGTGGCAGGCAAGCCGTTGATGCGCGCGTACAGCATCGCCAGTCCGAACCATGCGGAGGAGCTCGAGTTCTTCAGCATCAAGGTACCCGATGGTGCGTTGACGTCGCGGCTCCAGCACCTTCATGAAGGGGACGAGGTGCTGGTTGGCAGCAAAGCCGTAGGGACCCTGGTGCTCGACGATTTGCGACCGGGACGCCATCTGTACCTGCTCGCGACGGGCACGGGCCTGGCGCCCTTCATGAGCCTTGTGCGCGACCCGGAGGTCTATGAACGGTTCGAGCGCGTCGTTCTGGTGCACGGGGTGCGGTATGTGAGTGAACTCGCGTATGCGGAGGACCTGCAGGTAAACCTGCCCAACGACGAGTACCTGGGGGAACAGGTTGCCCGCGGCCTTGTGTACTACCCGACCTGCACGCGCGAGCCATTCAAGGTGACGGGGCGCATACCGGATCTGATTCGCAGCGGCCGGCTGGCGCAAGACCTGGGATTGCCCCCGCTCTCGCCCGCTTCGGACAGGGTGATGATCTGCGGGAATCCGCCTGCTCTGGCAGAAATCCGCGCCGAACTGGATGCCCGCGGGTTTGAGGCTTCTCCCTGCACGGGCGAGGCCGGCGACTACGTGTTCGAGCGGGCATTCGTCGAGAAATGAGCTACGTCGTGACCGAGGCCTGCATCCGGTGCAAGTACACCGATTGCGTCGCCATTTGCCCTGTGGACGCGTTTCGGGAAGGCCGGAGCATGCTTGTCATCGACCCGGCAGTCTGCATCGACTGCGGCGTGTGCGAGCCGGAATGCCCGGCCGCGGCGATTGCGTTTGATATGGATGCTGCACCGCTCTGGCGCGACCTGAATCAGCGCATGGCGGCACAATGGCCCGCGATTTCGGAACCCCGACCTGCGCCACCGGATGCAGACCTGTTTCGCGGTGAGGCCGACAAGTTTGATCGGTACTTCAGTGAGGCTGCGGCATAGTGTGCGCGATGGAACGGCGGAACAATCCCAAATGGAATCAGGCGCTGCAGGGCCTCAGTCACGAAGAGGCAGAGGCTGTGCACAGCCTCATGCGCGCACGGTCCTACTCACCACCCCGCGCCGTGATCTTCAGCCAGGGCGAACCCAGCGACACGCTGGTGGTGGTGCGCAATGGACGGGTTCGCCTGTTCATCACGTCACCCGAAGGGGAGGAATTCACGCTCAGCATGCTCAACGGGGGGAGCATCCTCGGACTGGCCGCCGCCGTGCTTCAGCGTCCGCGGATCCTGTCCGCAGAAGCGGCTGGGCAGGTGGATGTTTCCATCCTGTCAGCCACCGATTTTTCCGCCTGCCTGGAGCGTTTTCCCCGCTTCTCTCACAACATCACGCGCCTGCTGGCCTTGCTGGCCGTGGAGAACATCGAACGCAGCGCGCCGCTTGTGCTGGATTCCGCGTCGCAACGGCTTGGGCGCATTCTGGTGGCCTTGGCCACCAGAACGCCAAACGGCAAACAGGCCGTGCACGATCTCACCCACGATGACCTTGGAAAGATGATCGGCGCGAGCCGCACCTGGGTCAGCCTGACGCTCGCTGACTTTGAGCGGCGCGGCCTGGTTACCCGTCAGCCAGGATGCATTGCCATCCTGGACCCCGAAGGACTGATGCGCTGAGCGCCGATGACGCGCTCGCGAAACCCTGGAGACCATTGAATGAAGCTCGCAACCTACCGCGATGGGTCGCGCGATGGGCAACTGGTTCTTGTGACCAACCGACTGGACAGGGCTGTATTCGTTGCAGACATTGCACAGACGCTGCAGGCAGCCCTTGACCGCTGGAACGCCGTGGAGCAGGACCTGAGGTTTCGGGCCGCCCAACTGGAAGCCGGCCAACTGGCGGGAGCCTTTCCCTTTCAGGCATCCATGTGCATGGCGCCACTGCCCCGCGCCTATCAATGGGCAGATGGTTCGGCCTATCTGAACCATGTGGAACTGGTGCGCAAGGCGCGAGGTGCTGCCATGCCGCCCGAGCTCTACAGCGATCCCTTGATGTATCAGGGGGGGAGCGACACGCTGCTGGGCCCCAACGATGACATGGTGTTCGCGGATGCCGCATGGGGCATCGACTTTGAGGCCGAGCTGGCGCTTGTACTGGGTGACCTGCCCGCCGGGGCGACGGCGGAGGAGGGATCCAGAGGCGCTCGGCTCGCCGTCCTCGTCAATGACGTCTCTTTGCGTGAACTGATTCCGGCAGAACTGGCGAAGGGCTTCGGCTTCGTCCAGAGCAAACCTGCATCGGCGTTCTCACCCGTGGCGGTGACACTCGACGAATTCGGCCCTGCTTGGGATGGGGAGCGGCTGCATCTTGATCTGGCCGTCTGGCGCAACGGCGAGCAGGTGGGGCGTCTGCGCAGTGGGGACGACATGCACTTCTCGTTCGCGGATCTCGCCTGCCACCTTTGCCGTACTCGCTCCGCCTGTGCCGGAACGCTGCTGGGGGCCGGCACGGTCTCCAATCGCCGTGCAGGGGCCGGGTACGGCTGCATTGCAGAGAAACGGATGCTCGAGATACTGGAAGGCGGGAAGGCTGTGACGCCCTATCTGCAGCATGGTGAAACGGTGCGGATCGAGGCCTTCGACAGCAGCGGTCAGACCGTGTTCGGTTCGATTCAGCAGAGGGTTGTGGTGCAGCCCCGATGACACCAGCTACCGCCTTAAGCGGAAGCCACCCGCCCGTAATTCACCTCCACAGCCAGCACCTCCTCCCCCAAGGGGCTGATGTTGTACATGCGCAGGTCGAGCGTGTCGTCGTCGGGCTGCTCGATCTCGGTGCGCCAGCCCCAGCGCGCGCCGCCTTGTCCGTCGGCGTAGCTGCCCAGCATCGACAGGCGCGGGTCGCCGCTGGCGCCGGTGCTGAACATGATGGCCGTGCCGGTGCCGAAGCTTTCGGCCCAGGCCGATTCGTACCGGCGTTCGTCCAGGTGGTGGGCGATCAGCGCCACGCCTTCCATGGGCTCGCCGCTGCAGTGGCCGCTGTACTCGTGCAGCAGCACGCGGCCACCCAGCAGCACGCGGATGCTGCCGCGCTGCACCGAGTCCTCGGCCGGCTCACCGGGCTCGAACCACAGGCGAAAGCGGCCTTGCCACTGGCCGGCCATGCGCGCCAGCTGCGCGTGCACGCCGCTTGCGCGTGAGGCTTCAAATTCCTTGCGACCCATGGTGTGTCCTCCTCTTCCTTGAATGGCGCGCTGTGGATGAAGGCCGGGGCTATGCGCGCGAATGCCGCCGAGCCAGTTCGATCGCCGTGATGCACAGCGTCAGCCAGGCCACGCCAAAGGCGAACCCGGCGATCACATCGCTGGCCCAGTGCACCTGCAGGATCACGCGGCTCCAGCCCACGGTGAAGGCCAGCGTGGCGGCCAGCAGCACGCCGCCCAGGTGCCAGCGCGGCGGCAGCAGCCGCAGGCACAGGTAGGCCAGCATGCCGTACACCACCAACGAGCCCGAGGTGTGCCCGCTGGGAAAGCTGTAGCCATCGGCTTGCGCAAAGCCATGGTCGTGCAGTGGGCGCACGCGCTCGAAGATGGACTTGAGCAAGCGGTTGAGCAGGCCACCGCCCGCGCAGGTCACCGCCCAGCCCAGCGCCAGCGACGTGTACCGGCGCAGCAGCAACACCAGCGCCACCATCATCACCAGCAGCGTCAGCGGCCACGGGTCACCCAGCTGCGTCCACAGGCCGAAGAAGCGCAGCACGGTTGGTGAGAGCTCGCGCGCCAGGGTCTCGGTCAGCCGCTCGTCGAACTGGCCGATCTCCTCTTGCGCGTCGAACGCTTCCAGCATCTCCGCAAAGAGCGACGCCATGCCGACCAGCACCCCCGCGCCAACGGCCAGGCACAGGCCCAGCAGCAGCGGGCGCGGCAGGCGGCTCCATGCGATGTGGTTGCCGTAGCGGTGGAAGCCGACCACGAGGGCAGCACAGGCCATGAGCACCGCGAGCAGAGCGGTCACCAGCACGGGCAGCGCGTGCGCGCCAAGCCATTCGGCCCAGGCGAGGGCTTGGGTCAGGTCGTCGTCCATCGGGGGACTGTACTGCCCGTGGCTGCACCGGGTGCCTGCCGGCGCCGCGCTTCCCCGCGTAGGATGCGCCGAACGTTGTCATCCACCGTCTCCAAGGAGTCGACCATGGGCTTGTCCGGGATGCGCCACCGCTTCCAGTCCGCGCACAGCACGCAGACGCTCGCGGAGGGGCTGGCGGAGTACTTCGAGGCGAATCCGGCGCTCAAGCGCGACGGCGATCTGCTCTCACCCGAGGCAAAGCAGTTCTTCCGTTCGCACGATGCGGTGCACGTGGTGTACGGCTGCGGCACCACCATGCCGGACGAGGCGGTGGTCAAGCTCAGCAGCCTGCTGGGCACCACCGGTGGCCTGGCGGTGCTGCGCGGCTACACGCACCACGAAACCCTGGACATCTACACCCGGCTGCCGCTGGGCAGCACGTTGCTGGCGCTTCTCGCGTCGCCGTACCTGATCGTTCGCACGCTCTGGCGTTGTGCGAGGCAGACGCGGCGCTGGCCGTGGGTGGGGTACGAGGCGTTTCTGAATGTGCCGCTGCGCGAGCTGCGCGCGGCGTTCGGCATCCGGGTGGCGCACGGTTGACGTTCGGCCCGCGCCGATGCACACCGGCGTTCGGGCCGGGCCGTCTCAAGCCACGTAAGCCACGATCTCGATCTTCATCCCCGGCACCACCAGCGCCACGCCCGCGCTGGAGCGGTTGGGCCAGGGGGCTTTGAAGAATTCGCGGTACACGGCGTCGATGACCGGCATGTCTGACACGTCGGTCATGTAGATCAGCACCTGGGCCACGTCGTCCATCGTCTTGCCGGCGCGTTCCACCGCGCGCTGCAGGTTGCTGAAGGTCAGGCGGGCCTGTTCCTCGATGCTGCCGGTGGTGTCGACGCTGCCGTCTTCGCGCACCGGGCCGTGCGCGGTGTAGAGCACGCCGCCGGCGCGCACCATCCACGAGAACGGTTGCTTGAAGGGCGGCAGGCCGACGTCGATGACTTCCTTCATCGGTGCGGCGGCGTCAGTCGGCCTTGATGCCGGTCTCGCGGATCACCTTGCCGTAGCGTTCGTTGTGGTACTGGTTGATCTTCGCCAGCGCGGCGGGCTCGCCGCCGGCGGGGATGAGTGCCATGGTGGTCATGCGCGCCTGCACGTCGGGCATTTTCAGGATCTCGTTCAGGTGGCCGTTGAGCGTCTTGACCACGTCGGCGGGCATGCCCTTGGGGCCCATGAAGCCCTGCCACGCGCCGACCTCGGCGTCCTTCACGCCGGCTTCGGCCAGGGTGGGCACGTTGGGCGCCAGCGGCGAGCGCTGCGGGTCGGCCACGGCCACGTTCACCAGCTTGCCGGTGTTGATGTACTGCGCCACCGGGCCGAGCGTGGTGTACATCATGGGGATGTGACCGGCCACCAGGTCGGTGATGGCGGGGCCGCTGCCGCGGTAGGGGATCTGCGCGATCTTCACGCCGGCCGAGCGGTTGAACATTTCGCCCAGGATGTGCATGGGCGAGCCGCTGCCCGGGCTGGCGTAGTTGCCGATCTTGCCGCTCTTGGCGGCGGCGACCACGTCGCTCACCGTGTTCAGGCCCGCGCCCGCGTTCGTGATGAGAAACAGCGACTGCGTGCCCGCCAGCAGGATGGGCGTGAAGTCGGTCAGCGGGTTGTAGACGGCGCCGGTACCGGGCTTGAGCACCAGCGGCGCGGTGGCAAACGTGTTCGGCGTGAACAGCAGCGTGTAGCCGTCGGGCGCGGCCTTGGCCACGTAGGCGTTGCCGATGGTGCCGCTGGCGCCGGTCTTGTTCTCCACCACCACCGGCTGGCCCACGCGGGCGGACAGCTTCTCGGCAAAGGTGCGCGCCAGCGCGTCGGTGTCCCCCCCGGGCGGGAAGGACACGATCAGGCTGATGGTCTTGCTGGGGTAGGCCTGCGCCAGCGCGCTGCCGGTGGGCAGGGCGAGGGCGGTGGTGGCGGCGAGGGCGCTGAGCAGCAGGTGGCGGCGGGCGGTCATGTGGGTTGTCTCCTTGGGTGTGTGGGGGAAAGGCGTCAGAACACGCCGCTGAACGAGCCACCGTCCAGCAGGATGTTCTGCGCGTTGATGTAGCCGGCGTGCACGCTGCACAGGTAGGCGCAGGTGTGGCCGAGCTCGGCGGGCGCGCCGAAGCGGTGGGCCGGGTGCTTGGCCAGGCGGGCCTCGCGCACGGCGTCCACGTTCTTGCCTTCGCGTTTCGCCTGCGCGGCAAAGTTGCCGGCCAGGCGCGCGGTGTCGAAGGTGCCGGGCAGCAGGTTGTTGATGGTCACGCCGCGCGCCACGGTGGTGCGCGCCAGGCCGGAGACGAAGCCGGTCAGGCCGCTGCGCGCGCCGGTGGACAGGCCCAGCCCGTCCAGCGGGGACTTCACCGCGCTGGAGGTGATGTTGACGATGCGGCCCCAGCCGCGCGCCATCATGCCGTCCACCGTGGCCTTGATGAGCTCGATCGGCGCGAGCATGTTGGCGTCGATGGCCTGGTGCCAGGTCTCGCGGTCCCAGGTGCGGAAGTCGCCGGGCGGTGGGCCGCCGGCGTTGGTGATCAGGATGTCGAAGTCGGGGTGCGCGGCGAAGATGCGCGCGCGGCCTGCGTCGCTCGTCACGTCGGCCGCCACGAACTCCACGCGGCCCGCGCCCAGCGCGGCCAGGCGTTCAGCGGCTTCGCGCAGCGGGCCTTCGGTGCGCGCGGCAATCACCACGTGCACGCCGTCCTTCACCAGCGCCTCGGCGCAGGCGTGGCCCAGCCCCGAGCTCGCGCCGCACACGAGCGCCTTCTTGCCGGCAATGCCCAGGTCCATGTTCAGTTGTCCTTGGATGAAAGGGGTTGCGCTAGACGGAGGTCGACATCGAGCCGCGCCCAGGCGTCGATCTCCACGCGCAGTTCGGGGAACACCAGCGCGCTCACCGCCACCAGGGTGGAGCACGGCGTGTGCGGCGTGCCGAAGAAGTCGCGCCGCGCGCGGCCGACCTCGTCCTTGTCGGTGATGTCGGTCAGGTAGACCACGGTCTTGACGATGTTGTGCTTGTGGCCGCCCGCAGCCACCACCAGCGCTTCGAGCTTCTTCAGCACCCGCATGGCCTGCTCGTAGGCGCCCAGGGGCGCGCCGCGTTCGGCGGCTTCGCGCGTGGCGGGGTGCGCGGTCATGCCGGACATCACCACCTCCTGCCCAATGCGCCAGCCGTTGGTCCAGCTCGCGGTGGGCAGGTCGGGTACCTGGGGGCAGTGGATCTTTTCAGGCGTCATGTCATGTCATGTCACTGGCCACCGGCGGCCACGCGCGCCTTGATGCGCTCGCGCACCGGCACGAAGTCGTAGGTGGGGTAGCACTCGGTGGCGAACACCCCCCAGGCCGAGCGCTCCAGCTCCACATTGACCTGGCCCAGCAGGTGCGGCGGCACCTCCAGCGTGACGATCTGGCCCAGGCCCATGGCCACCGTCCACGACACCACGCGCGTGCCTTCCACCGGGAAGCGCTCCCACCATTCGCTGGCCTTGAGCTTTGCTTGCACCTCGTCCAGCGTGAGGCCGGCGTGGTGCTTGAGCACGATGGTGATCAGCACGTTGGGGTTGGGCCTGGCGTCGCTCACGGTGCTCACTCCACGGTGATGCCGCGGTCCTTGATGACCTTGCCCCAGCGCGCGGTTTCGTCCTGGATGTGCTTGTCGAAAGCGGTGGTCTGCATGTCCCAGGCGCTCAGGCCCTGGCCCTGCAGGCGCTCGCGCACGGCGGGCTCGGCCAGGATGGCGGTGGCGTCGCGCGCGAGCTGCGCCACCACGTCGGCGGGCGTGCCGGCCGGGGCCAGCAGGCCGTACCAGGAGGGCACCACCACGCCGGGCACGCCCAGTTCGGTCAGGGTCGGGATCTCGGGCGCGGTGGGGGTGCGCGCGCTGTCGGTCACGGCCAGGGCGACGAGCTTGCCGCTCCTGATGTGCGGCAGCACGGTGGGCAGGTTGCTGAACATCAGCGGCACGTTGCCTCCCATCACGTCGTTGATGGCCGGCGGCGTGCCCTTGTAGGCGATGTGCAGGATGTCCGCCCCGGACTGCGACTTGAACAGTTCGCCCGCCAGGTGCAGGCCGCTGCCCACGCCGGGGGAGGCGTACGACAGCGTGTCGGGCTTGGCCTTGGCGCGCGCGATCACGTCGGCGACCGTCTTGATGCCAGTGGCGGGGTTGGTCACCAGCACGTTGGGCGTCTTGGCCAGCATGGCCACGGGCACGAAGTCCTTCTGGATGTTGAAGGGGAACTTCGGCATCAGCGTGGGGTTGATGGTGAGGTTGCCGGCGGGGATCACCAGCAGGGTGTGGCCGTCGGCCTTGGCGCGCTTGACCTTGTCCATGCCGATGTTGCCGGCAGCGCCGGGCGCGTTGTCCACCACGGCCAGCTGGTTGTAGCGCTTGCCCAGGCCGTCGGCCAGCACGCGCGCCAGCGTGTCGATGGGGCCGCCGGGCGGGAAGGGCGCGACGAGGGTGAATTTCTCGGCGGCCAGCGCCTTCTCGGCGGCGGTCTGCGCCAGCAGCGGGGTGGAGGCCAGGGCCAGCACGGCGGCGGCGGCGAGGGTGCGGCGGGTCATCATGAAGCGGGTTCCTTTCAAGGGTTCAGTTCAATTCAATTCGGTTCAAGGCACGGCAAGGCAAGGCCATGCGGATCAGCTGCCGGCCCAGGGCATGGGCGCCTCGTTCAGGCCGATGTAGAAGCTTTTCTGGCTCGTGTATTCGAGGATGCCCAGGCGGCCCTTCTCCTGGCCGTAGCCGCTCATCTTCACGCCGGTGAACGGCGTGCTGATGGAGAACAGCTTGTAGGTGTTGACCCAGACCGTGCCGGTCTGCAGCGCGCGGCCGATGCGCCAGGCGTTCTTGAAGTCGCGCGTCCAGATGCCCGAGGCCAGGCCGAACATGTTGTCGTTGCACTGGGCGATCAGGTCGTCCTCGTCCTTCCAGGGCAGCAGCGCGAGCACCGGGCCGAAGATCTCTTCCTGGCACATGCGCGCGCTGTTGGGCAGGCCTTCGAAGATGGTGGGCAGGTAGTAGCTGCCGCCATCGAAGTAGCCGCCGGTGGGGCGTTCGCCGCCGCACAGCACGGTGCCGCCTTCGTCGCGGCCGAGCTGCACGTAGCGCTCCACCGAGGCGCGGTGGCCGAGATTGACCAGCGGGCCCATCTGCGTGGTTTCGAGCGACGGGTCGCCCACGCGCAGCTTCTTCACGCCGTCGAGCAGGCGGGCCTTGAAGGTGTCGTACACGCTTTCGTGCACGAAGGCGCGCGAACCGGCGATGCAGGATTCGCCCGAGGAACTGAAGATGCCGTAGAGCACGCCGGCCACGGCGTGGTCCAGGTCGGCGTCGGGCATGACGATGGTGGGCGACTTGCCGCCCAGTTCCAGCGAGGTCGGCATGAGCTTCTCGGCCGCCAGGCGCTGGATGCCCATGCCTACGTTGGTGCCGCCAGTGAAGGCGATGCGCTTGACCAGCGGGTGCTTGACGAGCGCGTCGCCCACGATGCTGCCCTTGCCCGGCAGCACGCTCAGGATGCCGTCGGGCACGCCGGCCTGCTGCGCGATCTTCGCCAGCTCGATGGCCATGCGCGGCGTGATCTCGGCCGGCTTGAACACCATGGCGCAGCCGGCGGCCAGCGCGGGCGCGAGCTTCTGCGCTTCGCTGGCGATGGGGCTGTTCCAGGGCGTGATCGCGCCGACCACGCCCAGTGGCTCGTGCACGCTCATGCTGAGGTAGTCGCCGCGCGAGGGCGTGATCGTGTCTTCCCAGGTTTCGGCGGCGGCGCCGAAAAACTGGAAGGTGCCCGCGGCGCTGGCCACCAGGGCGCGGCATTCCTTGATGGGCTTGCCGTTGTCCAGGCGCTGCAGCTGCGCCAGTTCCTCGCCGCGCTCGCGGATGCCGTTGGCGATGCGGTAGAGGATGCCGGCGCGCTCGTGGTGCTTGAGCCCGGCCCAGGCGGGCTGCAGGCGCGCGCGCTCGGCGGCCTGCACGGCCTCGTCCACATCGGCGGCGGTGGCGGCGTGAAGCTCGGCCACGGTGCTGCCGTCGTGCGGGTACTCGGTGGTGTAGAGGGGGCCGGAGGCATCGCGCCAGCGGCCCGCGAAGAAGCTTTGCAGTTGCGTGGTCATATCGTCACGGCCGAGGTGCGGTTGTGGAGGAAGCGCAGCGCGGAGAGCACCGTCAGCGCGGAGGTCTTGGGGTTGTCGGGCAGGGGCTTGCCGCGCATGGTGATCTGCATCTCGCCGAAGGCGCCGCGCACATCGATCTCATGGATGTTCTCGGTCACGGTCGGGTCGGCGACCAGGCGAACGCGGGTCGCGTCCAGCCCCAGCCCGGCAAGCGAGACGGTCGCGGCCACGTTGGCGTTCTTCGGGTACAGGCGCGCGGCCTCGCGCGCCGAGGCTTCCAGGATCACGGTGGGCGCGGTGATGGCGTCCAGGTCAACCACCTGTTCGGCGGGGGTGCCGCGCCAGCCCGTGGGTGGCTTGCGGCCGGTGTAGGTGACGCTGTCCAGGCCGGCGATGCGGGCCGATGCGATGGCGTCGATGCCGCCGACCGCGCCGGCGAGCAGGTGCACGCGCGTGCCACCGCGCTGTGCCGCGTCGGCCAGCTTCTCGGGCAGGCCGTCTTCCGACAGCGCGCCAATGGACAGCACTGCGCATTCGATGCCGCGCTCCAGCGCGGGCAGCACGTGGTCTTCGATCGCGGCGTGGCCCGCGCACTCCAGCAGCAGGGCGGTCTCGGCCGGCACGTCGCTGCACACCGTCACGCCGTCGCCCGCTGCGGCCTGCGCCTCGGCGCGGTGGCTCTCGGGCACCACCACGTGGGTGATGCGCACCGCAGGGTGTCCGGCCATGCGCGCCATCAGCGTGCGGCCGATGGCGCCGAAGCCGATCATCGTGACCTGCTGCTGAAAGTTCATACCTCTTCTTCCTTCTTCTTCGGCGGGCCGGCGAACTTGACCGCGAACGGGCCCCAGGCGTTCATGTCCACCTCGACCACGACGGGGCCGGCGCCGTGCGCCAGGGCCTTCTCCAGCGTCGCGCGCGTGGTGGCCGGGTCGGCCAGCTTGTGGTGCGGCACCTGCAGGCTGGCGCAGAGCTGCGCGAAGTCGGGCGTGTGCAGTTCGACATAGGCGTGGCGGCTGCCGTAGATGTCGTCCTGGATGTTCTTGATGACGCCGTAGCGCTGGTCGTTCATGACCAGGAAGACCACGTTGGCTTTCTCCTGCGCGGCGCACGCGAGTTCGCCCACGTTGAGCATGAAGCCGCCGTCGCCGCAGAGCGAGACGGTGCGCCGGCCCAGCGCGTGCTCGGTATCGGCCACGGCCGCGCCCACACCCATGGCCAGGCCCTGGCCGATGCCGCCGCCCAGGGCGTGCACACCACCGCGCGGGTGGTCCAGCGCGGGGGCGCGGTTGCCCCACATGCTGTTGGAGAGCGTGATGTCGCGCACCCACCAGAGCTGCTTGCCGACCACCTCGGCCAGCGTGTTCTTGAGCTTGACGTACTGGCCCAGCGTGCCGTCCACCAGCGAGCCGGCTTCGGCGCGGGCGCGCTTCACGTCGGCGGCCAGCTTCGGGTCGATCTGCATGCGGCCCGAACCCATGGCCGCCTCAAGCCGGTCAGCCAGTGCGTTGAGCGTGAGCTCGGCGTCGCCGTGCACGAACAGTTCGCTGCTGTAGCCGCGGTTGTCGGCCAGCGGGTTGGCGTCGATGCGGTAACGTGTGGCGGGCAGCTTGAGCTTGTAGTTCAGCGTTTCGTTGCTGCGCAGGCGCGTGCCCACCGCGAGCATGGCGTCCACCGTTTCGTAGAACTCCTCGGCGGGCTTCTGCAGGTTGTACGAACCCAGCGTGGCGGGGTGGTCTTCCGGCACGATGCCGCGGCCCTGCACCGAGGACACCACGGCCCAGCCCATCTTCACCAGGCGTTGCGCGGCCGCGCCGGCGCCGCGCGCGCCGCCACCGAGCCACAGCAGCGGGCGCTTGGCGTCCAGCAGGCGCTCGGCCAGCACGTCGACGGCGGCCATGTTGGGTTGCACCGGGGGCACCGCCAGCGGCGAGAGGTCGGCCGGCAAGTCCAGCTTCATCTTCTGCACGTCGATCGGGATTTCGATGCTCACCGGGCCGCAGGGCGGCGTCTGCGCCAGGCGCACGGCCTCGCGCAGCGTGGCCAGCGCGGTCTCGGGGTTGCGGATGCGGAATGCGTCCTTGCCCACGGCCTTGAGCATGGCCAGCTGCGCAGGGTGCTCGTGGATGTAGCCCAGGTCGCGGTCCAGGAAGGGCGATTCGATCTGCCCCGTCAGGTGCAGCAGCGGCGTGCCGGCGGTGATGGCTTCGACCATCGCGCCCGCCGCGTTGCCGCAGCCCGTGCCGGTGCTGGTGACGCACACGCCCAGCGTGCCGCTGACCCGCGCATACGCGTCGGCCATGTTGCAGGCGCCGGCCTCGCCGCGTGCCGAGACAAAGCGGATCTTCTGGCGCGTGTGGAACGCGTCGAGGATGGGCATGTTGTGGATGGAGATCACGCCGAAGGCGGCGCGCACGCCGCATTCCTCCAGGAATCGGGCGGCGAGCTCACCCACCGTGATGCGTTTGTGTGACGGGCTCATGCGACTTTCTTTTCAGGGGGTTTGGTCTGCCAGCCGCCGCGGTTGGGCGAATGGCTGATGCGTTCGGTGAGCTGGGCCGCGGCGTCGCGAACGTGCTGGATCAGCACGTCGAGCTCGCCGGGTTGAACCTGTTGCGCGGGCACGCTGATGCTCACCGCCGCGGCGACTTCGCCCCGGTCGTTGAACACCGGCGCGGCGATGGTGGAGATGCCGGTCTCGAAGCCGCCCTGGCTCACGCCGTAGCCGTTGGCGCGGTCCTGGTCGATCAGCACCTTGAGCTGCTCCACCGTGGTCGGCGTGCGCGGGGTGTAGACCGGCAGTTCGGGTTCGGGGTAGAGCTGCCTGAGCGCGTTCAGGTCGAGGTCGGACAGCAGCAGGCGCCCCAGCACGGTGGCGTGGGCCGGCAGGCGCGCGCCGACCTGGATGGAGTGGAAGAGCGCGCTGCGCCCGGCCACCTTTGCAATGAAGACCACGTCGCGCGCGTCGCGCACCACCACATGGGCCGAGTAGCCGCAGGCGTCGCGCAGGGCCTCGATGATCGGGCGGCCGTGTTCGGTGAGTTCCATGGACGCCAGGAACTCGAAGCCCAGGCGCAGCACGGCCAGGCCGAGTTTGTAGGAGGCGCCGTCGCCCACGCGTTCGACGAAGCCGCCCTGTTCGAGCGTCTGCAGCATGCGGAACACCGAGGCGCGCGGCAGCTCCAGGCGGCGCGAGATCTCGGCGCCGGTGAGCTCGCGCTCGTCGCGGTTGAACAGCATCAGCAACTGCAGGCCGCGCATGAGCGCGGGCACGGTGTAGCGGTCGTCGGTGTTCTTGTCGTTGGCCATGGCGTTGTTCTCCTCTTCCTAGTGCAGGCCCAGCAGGGCGTTGACCTGGCCGGGGGCTTCGAGCGGGCACGCGTGGCCCACGGGACCCAGATCATTCCATGCCACACCGGCCGCCTGTGCCACGGCCTGGCAGGCCGCCGGCGTGGTGATGGTGTCGGCGCTGCCGCTGGCCACCGCCACCGGGCAGTTCAGCTGCGCGAGGTCGGTAGCGATCTGGCCGTGGGCGAGCAGGCGCGCGGCCTGCGTGTAGCCCGCCGGGATGACCTGAGACATGCTGTCGCGCACGGCCTCCACCAGCTCGGGCGCCGCGCCGGGCGAGAGCATGGCCGCGGCGCGGGCCTGCGCCATGCCTTGCGGGCCGAGCCGTTCCAGCGTGGCCAGGCGGTCCTGCAGCTTCTTGTCGCGCACGGCGGCTTCGGCGTCGCCATAGCCCGCGGCCGGTGAGAGCAGCACCAGCCGCCGCACGCGCTGCGGCGCCTTCGCGGCAGTGCGCGCGGCCATGAGCGCGCCCAGCGAATGCCCCACCAGGGTGACCGGGGCCTGCACGTCCAATGCGTCGAGCCAGGCCCACAGGCGCTCGGCGTAGGCATCGGCGCGTGGCCAGTCGCTGTCCACCGCGTCGCTGCCGCCGTAGCCCGGCGCGTCCCAGGCCAGCACACGCAGCACCTGGCCGCGCGCCGCGTCGAGCTGGCGCACCCAGCTGCCCGAGGCCGATCCGATGCCGTGCAGCAGCACGTGCGTGGCCTCGGGCGCGGCACCGGCGTCGCGGAAGGACACGCGCGCGCCGTCCGCCAGCGCAACGGAGCGCAGCGGGTGCAGGGCAAGGGCTTCGAGAGGCGTCATGGGGCGGCCCGGTTGTCTTGCGATCAGCGCTTGATTTTTGCCAGGGGCGAATCGGGCGGGTAGGTCGGCGTGATCGGCTTGGGTGAACCCAGCATCACGCACATCAGCGCGTCCTCGTCGCCCACGTTGTGCTCCTCGCGGTACACGCCGGGCGGCACCGAGATCAGGTCGCGCTCGCCGACGATGGTCTCCCAGCGCTCGCCGTCCTTCTCGCAGACCACCTTCATGGCGCCGCGCATGACGAAGAAGATTTCCTCCACGTCGTAGTGGATATGCGAAGGGCCGATGTTGCCGGCCGGGATCACCATGGTGGAGAAGGTGAAGTGCGCGGCGGGCACGGTGTTGGTGTCCTTGTTCACGCCGGTGCCGCCGGTGCCCACGTAGCGCATCTGCGCGCGGCGGTATTTGGGGTCGTAGTCGGCCTGGAACTTCAGCGCGTCCCAGTCGTAGCTGCGTGTGGACTTGCGCGCCACGCGGGTCTCCATCCACTGCGCGAAGCTCTGGCCCTCGGCGCGCATCATGCCGCGCTGGGTTTCGGCTTCGGGCGGGATGTTCGGGTCCATCAGGCCGCGTTCGTTGAACACGGGCGCGTTGGCCGCCGCTGGCTTGTCGATGATCGCGGTGCTCATGGTTTTCTCCTTCTTCAGTTCATTGAAAAGCCGCCGTTGACGGGCAGCAGCTGACCGGTGATGAAGCCGCTGGCCTGCGTCAGCAAAAACAGCGCGGCGGCGTTGACGTCTTCGGGGACCTGGGGCCGCTGGATGGCGCGGCCCTTGAGGTAGTAGTCGTGCCGCTCCTGCGGCACGTAGGCAGTGGCTTCGACCAGCGTGAGACCCGGCGCGATGGCGTTGACGGTGATGCCGTCGGCACCCATCTCGCGCGCCAGCGAGCGCGTCATGGCGATGACCGCGCCCTTGCTCGCCACATAGGCCAGCAGGTTGGGCGCGCCCCACAGCGCGGTGTCGGACGCGAGGTTGACCACGCGGCCCGTGCCGCTGGCGGCCAGGTGCGGGCGGGCGGCGGTGGTGACGAGCCAGGTGCCGCGCACGTTGACGTCCATCACCAGGTCCCAGGTCTCGGGGCTGATCTGCGCCATATCCTTGCCGCCGGAGTTGGTGATGGCGGCGTTGTTGATCAGGCCGTCCAGGCCACCGAGCCACTGCGCGGCCGCGTTCACGCCGTCGCGCACGCTGGCCGCGTCCAGCAGGTCCAGCGGCACGTAGTGCGCCGAGGGGCCGAGGTCGCGGGCCAGTTCGCGCCCCTGTTCGTGCAGCACGTCGCTGATCACGACGCGCGCGCCGGCCTGCACCAGCGCCTGGGCAAAGCTGGCGCCCAGGCCACGCGCCGCACCGGTGACGAGCACACGGCGGCCGGGCAACTGGATTTCGTTGTGGATCATGGTGTTCACTACAGCTTCTGTTGCGCAGGAGGGAGCGCTGGTGCAGGGGCGTCAAGGGTCCGGCTTCGCCGGCCCGAGACGCCGTCCCTCCCTCGAAGCGCCGAAGGCGCGTCACAGAGGGGGGAAGCCGCGCAGCGGCGCAGGGGGGTGTTCATAGTCTTCAGGCCACGCGGCGCTCGGCGCTGGGCAGGTAGTGCAGCACGCGCTTCTCGGCGATCACCACCGCGTAGTAGGCGAGGATGCCGATCACGGTGAGCGCGGCGATGACCACGAACACCCCGGCGGTGTTGCCCTGACCCTCGAAGAACACCAGCAGATAGCCCAGGCCCATGTTGCCGCCCACCAGTTCGCCCACCACCACACCGATCACCGCCAGCGTGCTGGCGATGCGCAGTCCGGAGAACAGCGAAGGCAGCGTGGTGGGGTACTCGACCATGCGGAACACCTGCAGGCGGGTGGCCGAGAACGAGCGCGCCAAGTTGATCATGTCGTGGTCCATGGTGCGCATGGCCGAGAGCACGTTGATGAGCACCGGGAAGAACACGATCAGGATGGCCACCAGGATCTTGGGGTAGACCGTGTAGCCCAGCCACATCACGAACAGCGGCGCGAAGGCCACCTTGGGCGCGATCTGCAGCGCCAGCAGGTAGGGCGAGAGCACGGCCTCGACCTTGGGCGAGATGCCCAGGGCGTAGCCGATCAGGGCACCGAGCAGCGAGCCGAGCACGAAGCCCACCACCACCTCCATCGCCGTGATGCCGGCATGCCAGAGCAGGCGCTCGCCGTTCCAGATGCGCACGGCTTCTTCCGCGACGCGGGTGAACGGCGGCAGCACGAATTCGGGCACCTCCAGCGCGCCCGGGCCGTACTCCCACAGCAGCATGAACACCACCAGCACCAGCAGGCTCCAGAGTGCGGTGCTGTACCGCTGCAGTACGTCTTTCATGTCGGGCTTTCGAAGGCAGTGAGGGGCAGGGGGCGGTTCGGGCTTACTTGGCCATCACGAACTGGTTGGTGTAGAGGTCCTTGAGCGGGGTCTCCTTGGGCACCACGCCGTTGGAGACGTAGAACTTCTGCAGCTCGCCCAGGCGCGCCTCGTCCATCGTGCCGGGCACCTTCTGCTTGGCGTAGACGTACTGGTTGAACAGCTCGAAAGCCTTCTGGATGCTGGCTTCCTTGCCCTTGTGCACCTGCACGTGGTTCACGTAGACCGCGGTGGCCGCCTTGGGGTCGGCCATGATGTCCTTCATGCCCTTGAGCGTGGCGCGCACCAGCTTCTGGATCAGCTGCGGGTTCTTCGCGATGGTCTCGTCCGAGGCCAGGATGGCCTGGGCCATGCTCTTGAAGTACACGTCGGCCGGCAGGATGTCGACCTGCGCGCCGGCGTCCATGGCGCTCACGGTCCAGTCGGGCACGCCGGCCATGGCCGAGGCCTTCTTGGCCGCGAACTGCTGCCACACGCCGGCCGGGCCGGCGGCCTGGATGTTCACGTCGTTCTTGGTCAGGCCGACCTTGCTGAGCATGCCCAGCAGGGCGTAGTAGGTGGTGTCGGTGTAGGCCAGCACGGTCACGGTCTTGCCCTTGAGCTCGCGCGGGCTCTCGATCTTCTCGTCCTTGTGGCTGACCAGTTGCATCAGCGAGCCGGCGCCCAGCACCGCCACCGCCTTGACCGGGATGCCCTGGGCGCGCGCGATGATGGGCGTGTCGCCGATGGCGCCACCGATCACCGCGTTGCCCGCGCCGATCTGCTTGGCCACGTCCACGCCGCCACGCGCGGTGACGAAGTTGACCTTCAGGCCTTCCTGTTCGTAGTAGCCCTTGGCCTGCGCCAGCATCCAGGGGCCGAAGGCCGGCAGCGTGCCGGGCGCGGGCAGCAGGTAGGTGATTTCCTGCACCTGGGCGTGCGCGGCCAGGGGCGAAGCCAGCGCCACCGTGGCAAGCAGGCTGAGGCAGGCACGGCGGGTTCCGTTGAAAGCGCGGGTCATCTTCATGGCAACTCCAGGGTGTGGTGGTGGAACGGTAAGGAAGGGAGAAGAAAAGGGGCGGCGTTTGCGGGCAAGGGCCGGTCAGTGCACTTCGGTCTGCGCATCGAGCTTGAGCAGCTCCATGAGCCGGCTGACGTAGTCGCCGACGGCGGCGTGCTTGCGGCGCTGCATCGGGTTCTCGCGGCCGGGGATGTCGACCGGGATTTCCTCGACGATGGTGCCGGGGCGTTCGCTCATCACCAGGATGCGGTCGGACAGCGCGACCGCCTCGCTCAGGTCGTGGGTGATGAAGAGCACGGTCTTGTTGTTCTCGGCGACGGTGCGGGCCAGGTCCTGCTGCAGGATCATCTTGGTCTGTGCGTCCAGCGCGGAGAAGGGCTCGTCCATCAGCAGCACGATGGGGTCCACGGCCAGCGTGCGCGCCATCGCGGCGCGCTGGCGCATGCCGCCCGAGAGCTGGTGCGGGTAGCTGTTGCCGAAACCCTTGAGGTGGCACTGGGCCAGCAGCCGGGTCGAGATCTCGGCGCGCTCGGCCGCCTTCACGCCACGCAGCTCCAGGCCGAACTCCACGTTCTGCGCAATCGTGCGCCAGGGCATGAGCAGGTCCTTCTGCAGCATGAAGGCGACGTGCTTGTTCGGGCCGGTCACGGGTTCGCCGTTGACCTTGACGGTGCCGGCCGAGGTCTTGGCCAGACCCGAGCCCATGTTGAGCAACGTGCTCTTGCCGCAGCCCGATGGTCCAATCAGCGACACCACCTCGCCCGGCTGGATGGACAGCGTCACATTGCGCGCGGCCAGCACCTCGGGGTTCTTGCCGCGGGCGGGAAAGCGTTTGTCCACACCGATGAATTCGATCGCGGGGTGCGCCGTGCCTGCGGCCGGGACTGCGCTGCTGGAGCCGTGGAGTGCGTCGTTCATGGGGTTCTGCGGGTGGCGGTTGACGTTTTGTATATGAAACGTTGATTCATTACGGAATCAATGCTAGGGCTCTTGCCGACCTTTGTCTGCAAAAACCTACCAAGATCGCGGGGTATTGGCGGCCTGTGCGGCCGGGTCGGCGCGGCGTGCCCGGGCCGTGGGTGATGCGCTGCCGTTCGTCTATGGCCTAATAGCAGCTTTGCAATCTCTCTCAGGAACCAGCCATGGGCAACAAAATCGTCACCGAAGCCGACCGCAAAGCCACTCCCCGTCCTACGCCCGTCGCTGGTGTGTCGCTGACCACCCCGGGCCGCGGCCAGCGCGTGAGCCTGGAGCGCGGCGTGGCCACGCGCAGCAAGAAGAACCCGGGCAAGCGCTCGAAGAAGGGCGGCTGATCGCCCGCTGGCCCCAGCGGCCAGCCCCGTGCAAAAGGCCCGCATCGCGGGCCTTTTTCCTTTTGGGCTGGACGGTTTTATGCGCTTGCCTGGATAAATATTGCCTAGGCATGTATATTCAGGCCTTCACCGATCCAGCCAAGCGCGACATGCCACGCACACCCAAGCCCGTCCATTTCTACGACGGCGTCAACTTCAAACCCGACCAGAGCGTGGGGTACCTGTTGAAGCGCGTGATGCTGTCCATCGTCCACCAGGCCGACAAGCGCCTGGACCTGCACGACCTCACCACCGCGCAATGGAGCCCCCTGATGAGCCTGCGCATGCGCGGCAAGTCCACCGTGGCCGAGCTCGCGCGCTGGGCGCAGATCGACGCCGGCGCGATGACGCGTCTGCTCGACCGCCTGGAAAAGAAGGGCTTGTGCAAGCGCGTGCGCTCGACCGAGGACCGCCGCGTGGTGGTGGTCGAACTCACGCCGGAGGGAGAGGCCGTGATGGAGCACGTGCCCGAGGTGCTGGCCGAGGTGATGAACCTGCACCTGGCGGGTTTCAGCAAGGCCGAATGGAACACCCTGCTGGGTTTGCTGGGCCGCATGGTCGACAACGGTGACGCCTTGCGCGAGGCGGGTTGACGCCGGTCGCGTCCGCGCAGCCTTCTCTTTTTTTGCCCAATTACTTGCCTAAGCAAATGAAGCCCTATCAACCAATTGCGAAATCCCATGACGCAAGCCATCTGGGCGCGGCGCTGTCGCTGGCCCTGGCGGCGCTGCTCGCCGGCTGCGCGAGCAGCGCCGGCATCCAGGCGCAATCCGCCGTTCTGACGCCACAGGCCGCTGGCCTGGCTCAGCCGGTGGGCAGCGCCGCACTGCCGGATCCGCTGCCCGAAGACTGGTGGCGCGGCTGGGGTGATGACCCGCTTTCGGCCCTGATCGATCAGGCCTTGCAGGCCCAGCCCTCCTTGAAGGCGGCGCAGGCCCGGCTGCGCCGTGCGCAAGCGGCCACGGCGGGCGAAGAAGCGGCCAGCGGCCCGCAGATCAGCGCCAGCGCCGACGCCACGCGCCAGCGCTTCAGCGCCAACAGCATCTATCCGGCGCCGCTGGGCGGCTCCACGCAGACGCTGGCCAACGCGCAGCTCGCCGGCAACTGGGAATTCGATTTCTTTGGCCGGCATCGCGCCGCGATTGAAGCCGCGGTGGGCGCGCAGCGCGCTGCCGCCGCCGACCTGCAGGCCGCGCGCAATCTGCTGGCCAGCCAGGTGGCGCAGACGTACGTGCAGCTCGCCCGCCTGCTGGCGCAGCGCGAACTGGCGGTGCAGGCACTCGCGCAGCGCGAGCAGATGCTCGGCCTGATCCGCCAGCGGGTGGACGCCGGGCTGGACACGCGCGTGGAACTCAAGCAGGGCGAAGGTGCCTTGCCCGACGCGCGCGTGCAGATCGAGCAACTGGACGAGCAGATCGCTGCGGCGCGGCACGCGCTGGCCGCACTGGCCGCGTTGCCCCCCAACAGTTACGACGCGCTGCGTCCCGACCTGCGGCACCTGAAGACCCTGCCCCTGCCCGAGGTGCTGCCGGCCGACCTGCTGGGCCGCCGGGCCGACATCAGCGCCGCGCGCTGGCGCATGGAGGCCGCCACGCAGGGTGTGGGTGCGGCCAGGGCGCAGTTCTATCCGAACGTGAGCCTGACCGCGTTTGTGGGCCTGTCCAGCATCGGGCTGGACCGCCTGGTCGAGGCGGGCAGCCGACAGGCCGGCATCGGGCCGGCGATCCACCTGCCGGTGTTCGACGCAGGCCGGCTGCGCGCACAGCTTCGCGTGAAGACGGCCGATCTGGACGCCGCCGTGGAAAGCTACAACGGTGCCGTGCTCGAAGCCGTGCGCGAGACCGCTGACCAGCTCAGCGCCCGTCAGTCGATCGAGCGCCAGCGTGCGCAGCAGGCGCAGGCGCGCGACGCTGCAGAAGCGGCCTACGACATCGCGACCCAGCGCTACCGCGCGGGCCTGAGCGGCTATCTCACGGTGCTCACGGCCGAAACCTCGGTGCTCAGCCAGCGGCGCCAGAGCGTGGACCTGCAGGCCCGCGCGCTGTCGACCCAGGTGGCGCTGGTGCGCGCCCTGGGCGGCGGTTTCGTGTCCGACGACAACCGCTGAAACACCTTCAAACCATCTTCCAGCTCACCGGAGCTTTGCATGACGACTTCTCCCGACACCCCTCCAACCCCCGGCAACCCCGCGCGCAGGAAAGCCCTGACCGGCGTGGCCGCCGCCGTGCTCGTGGCCGGCATCGGCTACGGCGCTTACTGGGCCCTGGTGCTCAACCACTTCGAGACCACCGACAACGCCTACGTGCAGGGCAACGTGGTGCAGATCACGCCGCAGCAGGCCGGCACCGTGGTGGCGATCAACGCCAACGACAACGACCACGTGCAGGCCGGTCAGTGGTTGGTGCGACTGGATCCGACCGACGCGCGAATCGCGCTCGAGCAGGCCGAGGCGCAGCTGGCGCAGACCGTGCGTGAGGTGCGCACGCTGTACGCCAACAACCGCACGCAGAGCGCGCAGATCGCCCTGCGCGAGGCCGATCTCGCGCGCGCGCAGAGCGACCTGCAGCGCCTGCAGGACGACGTGGCGCGCCGCCAGCCCCTGGTGGCCAGTGGTGCCGTGGGCCAGGAAGAGTTCAAGCACGCCACGGCCCAGCTGGCCGCCGCCCGCAGCAACGCCGAAGCCGCGCGCGCGGCCGTGGCCGCGGCGCGCGAGCAACTCGCGTCGAGCCAGTCGCTCACCGAAGGCATCTCGGTGGAGCAGCACCCCAATGTGCTGCGCGCCTCTGCGCGCGTGCGGGAGGCCTATGTGGCACTCCAGCGCGTCGAGCTGCAGGCGCCAGTGGGCGGCTATGTGGCTCGGCGCAACGTGCAGCTGGGCCAGCGCCTGCAGGCCGGGGCGCCGCTGATGTCGGTGATCGCGCTCGACCAGGTCTGGGTGGAGGCCAATTTCAAGGAAAGCCAGTTGAAGAACCTTCGCATCGACCAGCCGGTGGAGCTCACCGCCGACGTCTACGGCAAGAACGTGGTCTACCACGGCCGCATCGAAGGCTTGGGCGCGGGCACGGGCGCGGCCTTTGCGCTGCTGCCGGCGCAGAACGCCACCGGCAACTGGATCAAGGTGGTGCAGCGCGTGCCGGTGCGCGTGCGCCTGGACGCTAAGGAGTTGGCGGACCACCCGCTGCGCCTGGGCCTGTCGATGGAAGCGCGCGTGGACGTGAGTCAGACCAATGGCCGCATGCTTGCCGACGCAGGCGCCACACCGGTGGCGGTGCAGACGGCGGTGTTCGAGCAGGACAACCGCGAGGCCGACGCGCGCGTGCGACAACTCATCGCCCAGCATGGCGGTGGCCCGCGCACCGCGGCGACAAGACACGTGAAGCCGGCGCCGCCGGCCGCCACCCCGAGCACCACCGCCGCGCCGGCCGTGGCCCTGGCACGTTGAGCCCGGGCAGAGACCTCGCATGAGCAGCATCGCCGCGACCACGCCACAGGCCGCTGAACCGCCAGCCGCATCATCACCACCGCCACCGGCGGCAGCGCCCGTGGCGTTTGAACCGCTCAAGGGCGGGCAGCTGGTGCTGGGCACGATCGCCCTGTCGCTGGCCACGTTCATGAACGTGCTCGACACGTCGATCGCCAACGTCTCGATACCGGCCATTGCCGGTGACATGGGCGTGAGCCCCGCGCAGGGCACCTGGGTCATCACCTCGTTCGCGGTGGCCAACGCGATCTCGGTGCCGCTGACCGGCTGGCTCACGCAGCGCTTCGGGCAGGTGCGCCTGTTCACCATGAGCGTGCTGCTGTTCGTGCTGGCCTCGTGGCTGTGCGGCCTGGCGCCCAACATCGGCACGCTGATCGCCTTTCGCGTGCTGCAGGGCCTGGTGGCCGGGCCGATGATCCCGCTCTCGCAGACCCTGCTGCTGGCGAGCTACCCGCGCGCGCTGGCGGGCACCGCCATGGCCATGTGGGGCATGACGGTGCTGGTGGCGCCCGTGGCCGGGCCGCTGCTGGGCGGCTGGATCACGGACAACATCTCGTGGCCGTGGATCTTCTACATCAACATCCCGGTCGGCCTGTTCGCGGCGGCGCTGACCTGGTCGATCTACCGCAGCCGCGACCCCGGCCCGCGCCGCGTGCCGCTGGACGTGATCGGCCTGGTGCTGCTGGTGCTGTTCGTCGGCGCGATGCAGATCATGATCGACATGGGCAAGGAGCTCGACTGGTTTGAATCGGGCGAGATCCTGCTGCTCGCGGTGGTGGCGGTGGTGAGCTTCCTGTTCTTCCTGGCATGGGAGCTGACCGACAAGCACCCGATCGTGGAGGTGCGCCTGTTTGCGCGGCGCAACTTCGTCACCGGCACGCTGGCGCTGTCCATTGCGTATGGGCTGTTCTTCGGCAACGTGGTGCTGCTGCCGTTGTGGCTGCAGCAGCACATGGGCTACACGGCGACCTGGGCGGGCCTGGCCACCGCGCCCGTGGGCCTGCTGGCCATCGTGCTCTCGCCCTGGGTGGGCAAGAACGTCAGCCGCATCGATCCGCGCACGCTCGCCACCGTGGCGTTTGTCGGCTTCGGTGCGGTGCTGTGGATGCGCTCGCACTTCAACACCCAGGCCGACTTCATGACCATCCTGATCCCGACACTGCTGCAGGGCGCGGCCATGGCCTTCTTCTTCATTCCCTTGCAGGCCATCGTGTTCTCCGGCCTGCAGCCGCACCAGACGCCGTCGGCCGCGGGCCTGTCCAATTTCGTGCGCATCACGGCCGGCGCGGTGGGGACCTCGCTGTTCACCACGCTGTGGGAGAGCCGGGCGTCGCTGCACCACGCGCAGCTGGTGGAATCCATCCACACCGGCAACGCCACCGCCATGGCCATGCTGGATCAGCTCATGGGCAGCGGCATGAACCGCGAACAGGCGCTGGCCACGATCGACCGCCTGATCAACCAGCAGGCCTTCACGATGGCCGTGACCGACCTGTTCTACCTTTCGGCCGCGCTGTTCTTCGTGCTGGTGGCGCTGATCTGGTTCTCGAAGCCGGTGCACGGCGCGGCGGTGGACGCCGGCGGCGCGCACTGAGCCTCGCTCAACGCGTGAAGGTCAGGAAGCGGCCCTTGTAGGCCGCGCCATCTTCCAGCGTGCGCGCGGCCGAGAGCATGGTCAGCGTGAAGCCCAGCGCGGCCATGTCCCGCCCGAAGGCACTGCGGTTGCCCCGGTCCGGGTCGACGATGACGACCACCGCCGCAGGCGCGGCATGGCGAAAGATGAAGGCCGCGAGCTGCGCCGGCTGCTGGCGTTCGTACAGCAGGTCGCTGCCCACGATCAGGTCGAAGCGGCCCAGCGCCGGGTTGTCGGTGGCGGCGGTGCTCTCCCAGTTGCCGGTCTGGTAGGGCAGGGGCCCCAGGCCGTTGAGCGCGAGGTTGTGGCGCAGGAATTCCTCGGTCAGTGGATGCCAGTCGCTCACGGTCACGTCCGCGCCGCGCCGGTGCATCACCAGGCTGGCCAGCGCCAGGCCCGCGCCGATTTCCAGCACGCGCAGGCCCGCGACGGGGTGGGTGAGCATGGCCAGCGCCAGCACGCGCGATGAGGGCCAGACCTGACCAAAATGCGACCAGCCCGCCGGCGGCAGGCCGATGTCGGCGGCGCTGCGGTCGGTGTCGGTGTATTGCTGGTCGTCGCTGAGGCGGCGGATGTGCCAGTCTTCGCCGCCGAGTTGCAATGTCTCGGTCCGGACCTGGTAGCCTGGCATGGGTGCTTTCGTGGAGGGTGTGGGACACGGTACCACGCATGGCGCCCGAGCGCGCAAGCCCGCTCGCCACCGCACGGCGACGGGCGTGTGCTTCAGGCCTCGATCTGCATCGCCGGGCGCGCCTGCACCTTCTGCAGCCAGGCCTGCACGTGTGGGTGGGACGCCACCGGCGCGCCGATGTAGGCGCTGTAGCCGATGACGGAGCCCACGCAGAGGTCGACCAGCGAATAGTCGGCACCCAGCATCCAGGGCTGTGCCGCCAGGCGCGCGTCAAGCAGGGCCAGGAGTTCGTCCAGCCCCTTGTGCGCTGCGCGCCCATGGGCGTCGTCGGGCGTGCCCAGGTCGCGCGCGGCCTGCAGGCGCACCAGCTGCGCGCCGTAGGTGACGTAGGACCAGGTGCACCAGGACATCGCCTGCAGGTGTTCCCGCGTGCCGCCGGCCGGCCACAGGCCGCTCTTCACGCCAAAGGTGTGGCCCAGCCAGAGTTCGATGGCCAGCGCCTCGAACATCGGCGCGCCGTCCACCGTCAGGGTGGGCACCTTGCCGTTGGGGTTGAGGGCCAGGAAGTCCGGGCGGCGCTGCTCGCCGGTGGTGATGTCGACCTTGACGCGCTCGTGCGGCACGCCGAGTTCGGCGAGGGCGCAGGCGACCGGGGTGGCGCTGGACATGGGGTGCCAGTAGAGAACGATCTTGGACATGTTGGGCTCCTTCAAGGTTTGAAAACCGGTCCGGCACCGCGCCGAACCCGTGCCCGCAATGTCGTGGACATTGCGGACAGTTATGACCCTCGACAAGAGGTAGCATGTGACCATGCTCTCATCGTCGACCCGACTGCTGCGTGTGCTCTCCCTGCTGCAGACCCGCAGCCACTGGGCAGGCCCCGAACTGGCCGACCGGCTGGAGGTGCACCCGCGCACCCTGCGCCGCGACATCGACCGGCTGCGCCAGCTCGGCTACCCCATTCACGCCAGCAGTGGCGTGGCCGGTGGATATGCCTTTCGCGCCGGGCAGGCGCTGCCGCCGCTATTGCTGGACGACGACGAGGCGCTGGCCGTGGCCATCGCCCTGCAGGTCGCCGCGGCAGGCACCGTGAGCGGTGTGGAGGAAGGCTCGCTGCGCGCGCTGGTGAAGCTGGAGCAGGTGATGCCCGCACGCCTGCGCCGCCGCACCGCCGCGCTGCGCTCGGCCATCCTGCCCATGCAGCGCATGGGACCGACCATCGACGCGGGCGTGCTGGCCACGCTGGCCACCGCCTGCCGCGACCAGCTGCGGGTGGGGTTTGCCTACCGCGACGGCAAAGGCCGCAGCAGCACGCGCACGGTAGAGCCACAGGGCCTGGTGCACACCGGCAGCCGCTGGTACCTCGTGGCCTGGGACCCGGCGCGCAACGACTGGCGCAGCTTCCGCATCGACCGCGTGGAGGGCGAACCGGTCAACGGCGCGCACTTCGCGCCACGCCCCGGGCCCGGCGGCGGCGACCTGCGCGCCTACGTGGCGGGCGCGATCGCGGTGGACATCCAGGGCGAAGAGGCGAGGGTGGTGCTGCACCAGCCTGTGGCGGTCATGGCACCGCGCATTCCGCCCGCGGCGGCGCTGCTGGAAGCCATCGACGACACGCGCTGCCTGATGCGCTGCCCGGCGCACCAGCTCGACTGGCTGGTGTACTGGTTGATGTCGCTGGATGTGGAGTTCGAGCCTTTGGGGCCACCGGCCCTCATCGAGCGGCTGCGTGCGGCGGGGGATCGGGTGTCGCGCGCGCTGGCGGCGCACGGCTGATCCTCAGCCGCCCCGCAGCGCTTTCAGCAGCTTCTGTCCGCCGCGCCCGCTGGCCTCGTGCCCCAGGCGTTGCTGCTCGGCGCGGATGGCCACGCGGCTGCGCTCGCCCAGCATGCCGTCGACCTCGCCGATGTCGTGGCCGCGCAGGATCAGCAGCGTCTGCAGCTCGCGGCGTTCGGCGCGCGAGAGGCCCGGGTCGTCGGTGGGCCAGGGCGTGACGAAGGGGCCGCCGCCGCGCAGACGGTCCGACAGGTGCGCGATGGCCAGGCCGTAGCTTTCGGAGGCGTTGTAGCTGTAGATGGCGTCGAAGTTGCGCAGCACCAGGAAGGCCGGGCCGGTTGCGCCGGCTGGCGTGAGCAGGCCGGCCGCGCCCACGCTGGTGGGCAGGGGCGAGCCGTCAACGCGGGTGACGCCGCGCGCGGCCCAGTCGCCCATGGTGCGCTTGGTGCGCCGTCCTTCGTTGCTGGTGTTGAAGCCGCGCGGCAGCTTCACCTCGAAGCCCCAGGGCTGGTCGCTCTGCCAGCCGGCCCGGGCCAGGTAATTGGCGGTGGACGCCAGCGCATCCGGCGCGCTGTCCATCAGGTCGGCGCGGCCATCGCCGTCGAAGTCCACCGCGAGGCGCTCGAAGGTGCTGGGCATGAACTGCGTGTGCCCGAACGCGCCGGCCCATGAGCCCACAAGCCGCTCGGGCGCGATGTGCCCGGCCTGCAGGATGCGCAGCGCCGCGAACAGCTCGGTGCGGAAATAGCCCTGGCGCCGCCCGTAGCAAGAGAGCGTGCCCAGCGACTGCACCAGCGGCGAGGTGCCGAAGGTCTGGCCGTAGTTGCTCTCCACCCCCCAGACCGCGACCACCGTGGCCGGGTCCACACCGTAACGCGCCTGCACGCGCGCCAGGGTGTCGGCGTGCTGCTTCAGCATGGCCAGGCCTTCGTCGACGCGCTGCCCGTCCACCAGACCGGCGAGGTAGTCCCAGATCGCGGTGCGGAATTCGGGCTGGTAGTTGAGCTTGTCGATCACCGTCATGTCGGGCACCAGGCCCTGGGTGAACTGCGTGAAGGCGGCGTCGCGCACGCCCGCCGCGCTGGCGGGCGCGCGCAAGCTGTTCAGGCAGGTGTCGAACCCGCGGTCGGCGGCCGGCGCCTGGGCCCAGACGGGCGCGCACGCGAGCAGGACGGCGGACAGGAGCAGGGGGGAGCGCAACGAGGTCATCGGGGTCGGGTGGTCGGGGAGGGGAGCATCGGATGGGTCGCGTCGCCTCCCGACTCGGAGTCGGGAGCGCATGAGACGTTCAGTCGGTTGTGTGTGCAGATGTTCAAGCGGCCCTGGTGCTGCCGTGCTCCGGCACCAGGGCCTGCCAGCGCAGTTCGGTCTCGATGCGGCGGCGCAGCGCGTCGGAGGCCTCCATGTCGCCATGGGTGACGAACACGCGCCGCGGCGCCCGGGGCAGTGAGCGCAGCCAGCCCAGAAGCTGGCTGGCGTCGGCATGGGCCGAGGCCGAGGTCAGTTGCACGACCTCGGCGCGCACCGGCCAGTCCTGCCCGTGGATGCGCAGTTGCGTGCCGCCGCGCGCCAGCGTGGCGCCGCGTGTGCCGGGGGCCTGGTAGCCGGTGAGCACGACCATGTTGCGGTGGTCGCCGAGGTATTGCGCCAGGTGGTGCAGCACGCGCCCGCCAGTGGCCATGCCGCTGGCGGCCAGGATCACCTTGGGGCCGTGCTGGCGCGCGATGGCCTTGGACTCGTCCACGCTGCGCGTCATGCGCGCGACCTGCGCCATGTCGCGGCATTGCGCGGCGCTCAGCCGGTGCTCGCCCAGATGGCGCGCAAACAGCGCGGTGCTGTGGATGGCCATGGGACTGTCGAGGTAAACCGGCAGGCCGTGCGGCAGGCTGCCCGAGGCCTTGAGCTGCGCGATGGCATGCAGCAGGGCCTGCGCGCGGCCGACCGCGAACACCGGCACCACCGCCGTGCCACCGCGCGCGGCCACGCGCTGCAGCGCCGGGCCCAGTTCGGCGAGCACGTCTTCTTCCGGGTGCTCGCGGTCGCCGTAGGTGGATTCGCAGACCACCACGTCGGCCGCGGGCGGCGGCTCCGGGGCGAGCATGAGGGCATCGTCCGGACGGCCGAGGTCGCCCGAGAACAGGATGCGCCGCCCGCCCACTTCCAGCAGCACGCTGGCCGCACCCAGGATGTGCCCCGCACCCGAGAAGCGCGCGGTCCAGCCGCGCAGCGGCTCGAAGGCCTGCTGCATGGGCACCGTGCGCAGCAGCTTGAGGCTTTGGAGCGCATCGCTTTCGGTGTAGAGCGGCAGCGCGGGCGCGTGTTTCGAGAAACCCTTGCGGTTGGCGAAGGCCGCGTCCTCTTCCTGGATGTGACCGCTGTCGGGCAGCAGGATGGCCGCCAGGTCGCGCGTGGCCGGCGTGGCCCAGACCTTGCCGTGAAAGCCCTCGCGCGCCAGCAATGGCAGGTAGCCGCTGTGGTCCAGGTGGGCGTGGGTGAGCAACACCGCGCCGATGCGGTTGGGCAGCACCGGCAGCGGGTCGCGGTTGCGCAGGCGCAGCTGCTTGTAGCCCTGGAACAGCCCGCAGTCGACCAGCAGGCTCTGGTCTTCGTGTTCCACGAGGTATTTGGAGCCGGTGACGGTGCCGGCCCCGCCGAGAAATCGGATGCGAACGCTCATGCGGGCGATCTTACGCGGCACCTGTGCGCGCTGGAGGGGCGCGCCATGTCACCGCATGGCCGCGAGCGCGACGCGATGTATGCTGGGTCCGCGCCCATGAAATCCATTGCACTTCCCCTCACCGCGCTGCTGGGTGGCGTGGGCCTCCTCGTGCTGGGCACGGGCCTGATGTTTTCCGTGATCGGTGTGCAGGCGGCGTCGGCCAATTTCTCGGTCCTGGTCACCGGGCTGATCATGTCGGCCTACTTCGCCGGCTTTGTCTACGGCACCTACGCCTGCCCGGGCATCATCCGTCACGTCGGTCCGATCCGGACGTTCGCCGCGATGGCGTCAGTGGCCTCCACGCTGCCTATCCTGCATGCGCTCTGGCTCAATCCCTGGGCCTGGGGGGTGCTGCGTTTTGTCAACGGGCTGTGCCTGGTGGGCCTGTACATCGCGGTGGAAAGCTGGCTCAACGTGCTCGCGCCGAGCGGGCAGCGCGGGCGGGTGTTCGCCCTGTACATGCTGGTGTCGCAGGCCGCACTGGCGCTGGGCCAGTGGCTGCTGCTGGTGGGTGATCCGCGCGGCTTCGTGCCGTTTGCGCTGGCCTCGATCCTGTTCTCGTTCGCGCTGTTGCCCATCACGCTCACGCGAGTGGACGAGCCGCCGCCCACCCATGCGCCGCGCCTGGGGCTGCGCGAGCTGTTCCGCATCTCGCCCATCGGCGTGGTGGGGGCGGTGGGCTCGGGGCTGGTCAGCGGCGCGCTCTACAGCCTGGGCCATGTGTTCGGCCAGCGGGTGGGCATGAGCGAGGCGGGCAGTGCCAGCTTCATGGCCATCACCATCCTGGGTGGCGCCTTGTTTCAATGGCCTGTGGGCTACCTCTCGGACCGCTACGACCACCGCGTGGTGCTGCTCACGGTCTGCCTGCTGGCGTCGGTGGTGGCCACACTGGCCTACCTGTTTGCGCTGGACGACGCCCTGTGGCTGGTGGCCATCGGCGCGGCCTTCGGGGGCCTGGTGTTCACCATCTACGGCCTGTCGGTGGCGCACGTGAACGACCTGATCGAGCGCGACCGCGTGCTGCAGGTCACCGGTGGCCTGCTGTTGCTGCACGGCGTGGGCGCGACGGTGGGTCCCACGGTGGCCGGGGCCGCGATGGACGCGCTCGGTCCGGGCAGCTTCCTGCTGTATTTCGTGGCCATGTTGTTTGCCCTGTCGATGCTGGCGTGGTATTTCATCCGCCTGCGGCCGATGAACCGCGGCGAGCGCGGCGCCAAGGAGCACTACGTGCCGATGGCCAGCAGCTCGCAAGCGGTGCTGCAGCTGGACCCGCGCGCGCCCGACACACTGCACGAGTCGCGCCTGTAGCCACCTCCATGCCCGGCGCACGCTCCACCTCCCGTCCCATGCCCGCCACCGCGCCCGTTCACCGCGGCGCTGGCGCCCGCACCCGTCGGGCGTTAAATTGCAGGGACCTTCGTTGACATCGGGAGCTGGCATGTACCCCTGGTTCTGGTTCTGGGCACCTCAGATTCATTTCCCCTGGAGCGGCGCGGTGTCGCAGCACATCGAACCCCGGTCGGCCTGGTTCGCGCAGCACATTCCTGAGGAGGCTGGCAACGCCGGCATCGAGGCCCGGGTCACGGAGCGGGCCTCCTACGGCAAGCAGCTGGGCATGCTCACCGAAGCGCTGATCGGCATCGCCGAGCAGGCCCAGCCCACCGACCGCAGGACGCGGGACGCGGTGGACAGGCTGAAGGCGTTGCAGGCCGACATCGAGGCGATCAAGGCGCAGGAGTACGGCAGCGCGGCGCAGCGGCTCGTGCAGGAGCTGCAGACGCTCAAGCGCCGTGGCGGCCAGGAATACCAGGACGTCGCAGACGCTCTGTTGCCGCTGCTGTCGGCAAAGAGGGTGGCCTGAACCCGCGCGGTCCACTGACCTGCAAATGAAAAAGGGGCACCGGTTGCCCTGTGCCCCTTTTCTGATCATGCGCGGCTGCGCGATCAGCTGAAGAACGACTTCGCTTTCTCGAACCAGCCCTTGTCGTTCGGGCTGTGCTTGTGTCCACCCTTCTTGAACGACTCGTCCAGCTCCTTGAGCAGCTTGCGCTGGTGCTCGGTGAGCTTGATCGGGGTTTCCACCGCGACGTGGCAGTACAGGTCGCCGGGGTAGCTGCTGCGCACGCCCTTGACGCCCTTGCCGCGCAGGCGGAAGGTCTTGCCGCTTTGGGTGCCTTCGGGCAGGTCGATGGTGGCCTTGCCCTGCAGGGTGGGCACGTCGATCTCGCCGCCGAGCGCGGCGATCGTCATGCTCACGGGCACCTGGCAGTGCAGGTCGTCGCCCTCGCGCTCGAAGATGTCGTGCTTGCGCAGCCGCACCTCGATGTAGAGGTCGCCCGAAGGCCCGCCGTTCTGGCCGGGTTCGCCGTTGCCGGTGCTGCGGATGCGCTGGCCGTCGTCGATGCCGGCGGGGATCTTGATCTCCAGCGTCTTCTGTTTCTTGATCTTGCCCTGGCCGTGGCAGGTGGTGCAGGGCTCGGGGATGATCTTGCCGCTGCCATGGCATTGCGGGCAGGTCTGCTGCACGCTGAAGAAGCCCTGGCGCATCTGCACCGCGCCCTGGCCGTGGCAGGTGGGGCAGGTCTTCACGCTGGTGCCGGGTTTGGCGCCGGTGCCGGAGCAGGTGTCGCAGTTGTCCCAGGAAGGGATGCGAATCTGCGTTTCCTTGCCGGCCGCGGCTTCCTCCAGCGAGATTTCCATGGCGTAGGAAAGGTCGGCGCCCCGGTAGACCTGGCGCCCGCCGCGCTGGCCGCGTGCGCCACCGAAGATGTCGCCGAAGATGTCGCCGAAGGACTCGGAAAAGCCGCCGAAGCCATCGGCACCCGCGGGGCCGCCACGCATGTTCGGGTCCACGCCGGCGTGGCCGTACTGGTCGTAGGCCGCCTTCTTCTGCGGGTCCGACAGCATCTCGTAGGCCTCCTTGGCCTCCTTGAACTTTTCTTCGGCCGTCTTGGCCGCATCACCCTGGTTGCGGTCCGGGTGGTGCTTCATCGCCAGCTTGCGATACGCCTTCTTGATCTCGTCGTCCGAGGCGTTCTTGGGCACGCCCAGCACTTCGTAAAAATCGCGTTTGGCCATGTTTTTTCGGGCTTGTGTTTGAACACGAACGCCGCGTCAGGTTGCCCCGGCGCGGCGGATGATCGAAAAACTTCGGTCGGTCAGGACTTCTTGACTTCCTTCACTTCGGCGTCGACCACGTCGTCGTCGGCCGCCTTGCTGCTGCCCGGTTGCGCGGCCGCTTCCTCGCCACCGGCAGCGGCCGCCGCCTCGGCCTGGGACGCGGCGTAGACCTTCTCGCCCAGCTTCTGGCTCGCAGCCATAAGGGCTTCGGTCTTGGCCTCGATCTCGGCCTTGTCCTCGCCCTTGGCGGCTTCTTCCACGTCCTTGATCGCGGCCTCGATCGCTTCCTTCTCGCCGGCCTCCAGCTTGTCGCCGTGCTCGCCCAGCGACTTCTTCACGCTGTGCACCATGGCCTCGGCCTGGTTGCGCGCCTGCACGAGTTCGACCTTCTTCTTGTCGTCCGCGGCGTTGAGCTCGGCGTCCTTCACCATCTGCTGGATTTCTTCCTCGGACAGGCCCGAGTTCGCCTTGATGGTGATCTTGTTTTCCTTGCCGGTGCCCTTGTCCTTGGCGCCCACGTGCAGGATGCCGTTGGCGTCGATGTCGAACGACACTTCGATTTGCGGCATGCCACGCGGTGCGCTCGGGATGCCTTCCAGGTTGAACTCGCCCAGCAGCTTGTTGCCCGAGGCGATCTCGCGCTCGCCCTGGAACACCTTGATGGTCACGGCCGGCTGGTTGTCCTCGGCGGTCGAGAAGGTCTGCGCGAACTTGGTCGGGATCGTGGTGTTCTTGGCGATCATCTTGGTCATGACGCCACCCATGGTCTCGATGCCCAGGCTCAGCGGGGTCACGTCGAGCAGCAGCACGTCCTTGCGGTCTCCCGAGAGCACCTGGCCCTGGATGGCGGCGCCCACGGCCACGGCCTCGTCGGGGTTGACGTCCTTGCGCGGCTCCTTGCCGAAGAACTCCTTGACCTTCTCCTGCACCTTGGGCATGCGGGTCATGCCGCCGACCAGGATCACGTCATGGATGTCGGACGCGCTGATGCCGGCGTCCTTGATGGCCGTGCGGCAGGGCGCGATGGTGCGCTCGATCAGCTCTTCCACCAGGGCTTCGAGCTTGGCGCGCGTGAGCTTGATGTTCAGGTGCTTCGGGCCCGAGGCGTCGGCCGTGATGTAGGGCAGGTTCAGGTCGGTCGCGGCCGAGCTGGAGAGCTCGATCTTGGCTTTCTCGGCGGCTTCCTTGAGGCGCTGCAGAGCCAGCACGTCCTTGCTCAGGTCGACGCCTTGGTCCTTCTTGAACTCGCCAATGATGTAGTCGATGATGCGCTGGTCGAAGTCCTCGCCACCCAGGAAGGTGTCGCCGTTGGTGGAGAGCACCTCGAACTGCTTCTCGCCGTCGACGTCGGCGATCTCGATGATGGACACGTCGAAGGTGCCGCCGCCGAGGTCATAGACGGCGATCTTGCGGTCGCCTTTTTCCTGCTTGTCCAGGCCGAAGGCCAGGGCCGCGGCGGTGGGCTCGTTGATGATGCGCTTGACATCCAGGCCGGCGATGCGCCCGGCGTCTTTCGTGGCCTGGCGCTGGGCGTCGTTGAAGTACGCGGGCACCGTGATCACGGCTTCCGTCACCGGCTCGCCCAGGTAGTCCTCGGCGGTCTTCTTCATCTTGCGCAGGATGTCGGCGCTGACCTGCTGGGCCGAGATCTTCTTGCCGCGCACTTCCACCCAGGCGTCGCCGTTGTCGGCGGCCACGATGGAGTAGGGCATGAGGTCGATGTCCTTCTGCACTTCCTTCTCGGTGAACTTGCGGCCGATCAGGCGCTTGATCGCGTACAGAGTGTTCTTGGGGTTGGTCACGGCCTGGCGCTTGGCCGAGGCGCCCACGAGCACTTCGCCGTCTTCCTGGTAGGCCACGATGGACGGCGTGGTGCGCGCGCCCTCGGCGTTCTCGATCACCTTGGTGGTGTTGCCTTCCATGATGGACACGCACGAGTTGGTGGTGCCCAGGTCAATGCCGATGATTCGTCCCATGTTGTTGCTCCGATGCGAAAGATGAAGATGTGAAAAACGATGTGGGGAAGGTGTGGATAACCCGTGGGTATTTCAAGGCCGCGAGGGCGTCATTTCGGCGCCGCCACCGTCACCAGGGCCGGGCGCAGCACGCGGTCGGCAATGAGGTAGCCCTTTTGCAGCACGGTCACCACGGTGTTGGCCTCCTGGTCGGCCGGCACCATGCTGATGGCCTGGTGCTGGTGGGGGTCGAACTTCGTGGTCGGGGCCGGGCTGATCTCCAGCACCTTGTGGCGCTCCAGCGCGCTCTTGAGCTGCTTGAGCGTGGCCTCCGAGCCTTCGCGCAGCTGTTCGCGGGTGGCTTCCTGGATGGCCAGGCCGGCTTCGAGGCTGTCGGCCACGGCCAGCAGGCTGTCGGCAAAGCTCTCCACCGCGAACTTGCGCGCCTTGCTGACCTCTTCCTCCGCCCGGCGTCGGGCGTTTTCCGCCTCGGCCTTGGCGCGCAGGAACTGGTCGGCCAGATCGGTGTTTTGCGCCTTGAGCGTGGCGACTTCCTGGGTCAGGGCCGCCATGGCGTCGGCTTCGTTGGCCGCTTCGGCCGCCAGGGTTTCCTCCGGGCTGGCGGGCATGTTCGGGTCGGAAGGCTTGTTCTGGTCAGGCGTCTGGCTCATGGGTATGTGAAGTGCGTGAAAACAGGGGCCAGCAGGGGCCGTGCGCGACAGGTGGGGCCTGTGGCGGCGGATTCAAGGGGGTGGGTGGCGAATGGCCACCGGGGCGGTGCCGGTGCCGACAGCAACGATCGGCCCGGAGCGGGGCGGGTCGGCCCCGAGGGGTGATTCTAAGTCCCGGCGGTGTGCGCGTTCGGCTGGGTGGTGGTCGTGCGTGCCTGCTGGTGCGACCACTTGCCCGCGAACTGCTGCACTTCGGCCAGGCGGCGCGCCAGCTCGGCGCCCTGGGTCGTCAGCCGGTAGCCCTGGCCGCCGTGGTCCACCAGGCGGGCCGCGCGCAGTTCCTTGATGCGGGTGTTGAGGGTATTGGGTGTCACGCCGCCCACGCTGTCCTGCAGCAGGCGAAAGGTCTGGGGGTGGCCGTCGCTCAGGGCCCAGATCACGCGCAGTGCGTAGCGCGATTCCAGCAGGTCGAAGAGCTGCATCACGGCGGCTTGGTCCTTGGCACTCATGCGCTGTCTCCTGGGGCGGCCCTGTTCCGGGCATTTCCACTATAGGCAGGAATGGTGTGCGCTACCAGTTTGCTAGCTGCGTGCGCTGCAGCAATGTGGCGCAAAGGCCAAGGCTACGGATTTACCCCGATTGCCGCACAGGCGTTGGGCGCCTACGCCCGGTAGACCTTGCGCAGCAACCCGATGAGGGTTTGCAGCTCCTCGGGCGAGAGCCGGCCGGAGACCTCGTGTTCGAGCATCGTGGCGGTGGCCTGGGCCTCGCGGTACAGGCGCTGGCCTGCGGCCGAGAGGTGCAGGCCCTGCGCGCGCCGGTCGGTCGGATGCGTCTTGCGCAGGATCAGACCGCGCTTGTGCAGGCTCTTGACCAGGCCCACCAGGTTGGGCGGCAGGATGTCGAGCGCCGCGCAGATCTGGCGCGAGGTCACGCCCGGGTTGTGGGCGATCACCGAAAGCACCGAGAAGTCCACCGGACGCAGGCCGAAGGGTTCCATGCGTCGCAGGAACACCGTGATCACCGACAGCGCCGCGCGCCGGGCGTTGTAGCCCAGCAGCGTTTCGAGGTACTGCGTGTCCACCTCGGGTGCGCTGGGCGTGGCCGTGCCACTGCCTTCGGCGCCGTCGAACGGGTCCACGCGCGGGGTTTTGCGGGCCGCGCGGGGGCGGCGCAGGGCGTTGTGGGTCGAGGTGTCGGGCATGGTCAGAGCATAGCTTGGCGGTTCAGGCCGTTGCCAGGGAGTCGGCCATCATGGCCATGCGCATGTCGAACTCGGGCCAGACCCAGCGCCAGAAGGCGGCCTCGGCCGCGGCGTCGCCGCCGGGTGCGGCCGCGATGCGCGACCAGGCCCAGGCCATGAGCAGCAGTGCGGTGGCGCGCAGGAAGTCGTCGGCCAGCCAGAACGGGCGCTCGGGCGGGATGCCCTGGGCCGTGGCCTGCGGCAGCAGCGTGTCGCGCAGGAAGGTTTGCGTGCGCACGATCGCGGCGCGCGCGCGTCCGGCGCCCGGCACGGCGGCCAGATCGGCGCCGAGTTCGCTCAGCAGTGTCTGCAGCGCGGCACCCCCATCGGGCAGGGTCTTGCGCAGCAGCAGGTCGATCGCCTGGATCTCGTTCGTGCCCTCGTAGATCATGGCCACGCGCGCGTCGCGCACGTGTTGCTCGACGCCCCATTCGCGCACGTAGCCGTGGCCACCGAAGACCTGGAGGCAGGCGCTCGCGCCGCTGAAGGCCTGCTCCGTCCAGGCGGCCTTGAGCACCGGCGTGACGAGCCCGCACCAGCGCGCGGCGGCCTCGCGGCGCGCGGCTTCGGGGTGGTGCTTCTGGGTGTCGAGTTCGAGCGCGGTGCGGTAGGCGAGCACGCGCCCGGCGTCGATCCAGGCGCGCTGGGTGTGCAGGATGCGTTGCATCGCGGGGTGCAGGGCGATCAGGTCCGCTTCGCCCGCCCGGCTGCTGCTGCCCGGCGCGCGCATCTGGCGGCGATCCTGCGCGTAGGCATTCGCCTTCTGCCACGCGGCGTCGAGCAGGCCGATGCCCTGCAGGCCCACGTGCAGGCGCGCGGCGTTCATCATCACGAACATGGCGTTGAGCCCCTTGCCGGGTTCGCCCACGATGTCGGCGGCGGCATCGTCGAAACGCATCACGCAGGTGGGGCTGCCGTGCAGGCCCATCTTTTCCTCGATGCGCTCGCAGTGGACCGCGCTGCGCGAGCCATCCGCTTCAAACTTCGGCACCAGAAAAAGCGACAGCCCCCTGGGCCCGGGCGGTGCATCGGGCAGGCGCGCGAGCACCAGATGCACGATGTTGTCGCTCAGGTCGTGTTCGCCACCGGAGATGAAGATCTTGGTGCCGCTGAGTGAAAAACGACCGTCGGGCAGCGGCAGCGCTTTGGTGCGCACCAGGCCCAGGTCGCTGCCGGCGTGCGGCTCGGTCAGGCACATGGTGGCGAGCCATTCGCCGGTGGCCAGTTTTTCCAGGTAGCGCGCCTTCAGGGCGTCGCTGCCGTGGTGGCGGATGCATTCGTACGCACCGTGCAGCAGGCCGGGCGCCATGGTCCAGCCGTGGTTGGCGGCGCTGAGCATTTCATACAGCACCGCCTCCAGGGCGGTGGGCAGGCCTTGCCCCCCGTCTTCGGGCGCGCAGGCCAGCGAGGGCCAGCCCGCCTGCCAGAACGCCTGGTAGGCCTCGCGAAAGCCACGCGGCGTGGTGACCGCGCCATCCTTCCATTGCGCACCGGTTTCGTCGCCCTCGCGGTTGAGTGGCGCGACCACCTCGCCGACGAACCTGCCCGCCTCCTCGATCACCTGGCCGAGCAGATCGGTGTCGGCGTGCTCGGCCAGCGCAGGCAGTTCGGCCACGCGCTTGTGCGCGCGCAGCACGCCGAACAGGATGTGGGCGTGGCGCTCGGGCTGGGGCAGGTAGGCGTTCATCGGCGGTGTCGGCCCAGGTCAGCGGCAGCTGAAGCTGGCGGCGGCATCGACCGGGCCGCTGCCGTTGTAGCGCGCCACGCTGGGGTAGGCGCACAGAGGGCGGGTGCGGTTGGCGGCCCAGTCGGCCGGCAACTCGGCGTTGGCGCCACCCGGGTTGCCCGCGCCGCGCGCGCTCGCCGTCACGGCCTGCGGGGCCATGCCCTGCTCGACCCACTTCACCAGCGGTGTGAGCAGGTCGAACTGGTCGGTGGCGGGGCCGCCACTGCAGTGGTTCATGCCGGGCACCGGGAAGTAGCGCGCGAAGTCGGGCTGGTTGACGCGCTCGACCCACTGGCGCGTGTCCTCGGCGGAGAAGATCGCGTCGCTCACGCCGTGGTACAGCACCATCTTGGCGCCGCGCGCGCGCAGCGGCAGCAGGCTGCCGGGCTTGTCGTGGCCGGGCGGGCTCATGAGCGAGAGGCCTGATTCGCGGAAGGTGTCGTTGGTGGCGGAAATGGCCGGGAGCAAGGCGTCGATGCTGACGCTGGCGGGGTTCACCGGCGCGGCGGGCGGCACGGTGAAGATGGTGCCCACCGAGAGCGGATCCAGCGCGACCGAATTGACGAACTTCCAGGTGGCCCAGTTGCTGCCGGCGATGCCCGCGTCCCACGGGAAGGCGCTGTAGATGGACTGGCCGCTGGTGACCTTGCCGCCCGCCTGCACCTGGGCCAGCGTGGTCTTCTGCGCGGGGGTGAGGCAGGTGCCGTCGCGCGCGCCGCCGCAGGTGGGCACGTCGCGCGCCACGTCGAAGGCGGCCTGGCAGGCCTGTGTGGCCTGCACCTGGCCGTCGCGCAGGCCGTCGATCGCGTCGCAGCGCTCGAGGATGGCGCGTGCCACGGTCTGGCGCTCAGCCGCGTTGAAGGCACTGCCCAGGTCGGGGATGTTCGCGCTGGGGTTCAGCGGGTGCTTCACCGTGGCGCCGGGCGTGGCCAGCGGCATCCAGCGCTGCGCGCCCCACAGCTGCGCCAGCGCCGCGTTGGGCAGGCGGTAGCCGGGTGCGCCGATCAGGTAGCCGTCGTACTGTTCACCCAGCCGCGCGGCCGCCACCATGGCGTGGCGCCCGCCATTGGAGCAGCCGCCGATGTAGGAGCGGTCGGGCGCCTTGCCATACGCACTGGCGATCAGGGCCTTGGCCATGGGCGTGAGCTTGGCCACCGCCTGGTAGCCATAGTCCAGCCGGGCCTGCGGCTCCAGGCCGAAGACGGTGGTCTGTGCGCCGGTGTGGCCGGCGTCGGAACTGATGACGGCGAAACCCTGGGCCAGTGCGCCGGTGAGCGGGCCACCGCCCAGCGCACCTTCGGCCGGGCGCACGGCGCCGTCCAGGCCGCCGTTGCCCTGGTAGTAGAAGCGGCCGTTCCAGGCCTGCGGCAGTCGCATCTCGAAGCCGATGGCGTAGTCGCGGCCGTCGCTGCCCTTGCGCTTGTGCATCTGGCCCTTGACGAGGCAATGCGCCGCCACCGGCTGGCCGGTCTGCATGAGGCCGCCCGCGGCCACTGGTGCCGCGGAGTCGATGGCCGTCTGTGCGAAGCGGAACTGCGCCGGCAGCGTCTCGCACTGGCGCAGGCTCGCGCCCGTGGCGGGCTTGAGGGCGGCTGGCGGTGACGAGCCGGGGGCGGTGGCGCAGGCGGTCAGTGCCAGGCCGAGCGCGACGGGCAACGACGCGCGCAGAACGGGTGCGGGGGTCTTCATGGTGTGTCTCCTGTTTGGCTGTTGTGGACGGGAACAAACAATCGATCAGGCGCTCTGACGCGCGGTGCCGAGGTAGGTCTCGATCACGCGCGGGTCGCTGGCGAGTTCACTGGCCGGCCCCTGGGCGCTGAGTTCGCCCATTTCCAGCACGTAGCCGTGGTCGGCCACCTGCAGCGCTGCGCGCGCGTTCTGCTCCACCAGCACGATGGTCACGCCGGTCTGGCGCAGGCGTTCGATGATGGCGAAGATCTCGCGCACGATCAGCGGCGCGAGACCCAGGCTGGGCTCGTCGAGCATGAGCAGGTCGGGCGCGGACATCAGGGCGCGGCCCACGGCCAGCATCTGGCGCTCGCCGCCCGAGAGCGTGCCGGCGAGTTGCGTGCGCCGCTCCTGCAGGCGCGGGAAGATGCCATAGACGTCGTCGAGCCGGCTGCGCCATTTCGCGTTGCCCAGGCGCATCTGGCGAAAGCCGCCGAGCAGCAGGTTGTCCTCCACCGGCATGGTGCCGAACAGCTCGCGCTTCTCGGGCACCAGCGCCATGCCGTTCATCACGCGCTCTTCGAGCGTGAGGGTGGTGATGTCTTGCCCCCGGAACTCGATGACGCCCTGGCCGGGCAGGATGCCCATCAAGGTATTGAGCAGCGTGGACTTGCCCGCGCCGTTGGGGCCGATGACGGTGATCACGCCGCCGGGCGCGGCCTGGATGTCGATGCCGTGCAGCACCTCGGCGCGGCCGTAGCCGGCGCGCAGGCCCCTGACTTGAAGTATCGGTGTGTTCATTCAGTGTTCCGTTCCCAGGTAGGCGGCGCGCACCTTCGGGTCCTGCTGCACCTGCGCGGGCGGCCCCTGGGTGAGCAGGGTGCCGAATTCCATCACCACCAGGTGGTCGCAGATCTGCATCACCAGGTCCATGTCGTGCTCCACCAGCAGGATGCTCATGCCCTCGCCCTTGAGTTGGCGCAGCACGCCGGCCAGGGCCTGCTTCTCCTGGTGGCGCAGGCCGGCGGCGGGTTCGTCGAGCAGCAAGAGGGTGGGGTCGGCGCAGAGGGCGCGCGCAATCTCCATGAGGCGTTGCGGACCCATGGCCAGGTTGCCGGCCTGTTCGTGCAGATACGCGCCCATGCCGATGCGCTCCAGCTGGCGCTGCGCTTCGCGGAACAACTGCCGTTCCTCCGCGCGGTTGGCGCGCAGCATGGCCGGCAGCACGCCCTTGCGCCCACGCGTGTGCGCGCCCAGCGCCACGTTTTCCAGCACCGTCATGTCCGGGATCATCTTCACGTGCTGGAAGGTGCGCGCCATGCCCAGGCGCGCGATCTCGCGCGAGGGCTTGCCCACGACGTTGCCGCCCTGGAAGTGCACCTCGCCGCGGGTGGCGGGCAGCACCCCGGTGACCAGGTTGAAGGTGGTGGACTTGCCCGCGCCGTTGGGGCCGATCAGGCCGACGATCTGGCCGGCATGGACCTGGAAGCTGATGTCGTTCACCGCGACCAGGCCACCGAACTCCATGCGCGCCTGGCGCACGTCCAGCACCTGTGCGCCGGTGGCGGGCCGCGCGCGCGCGGGCAGGGCGGCGGCGTCCTGCCAGTCGACCTTGCGCGGCGGCTTCGGCACGAAGCGCGCGACCAGGGACCACAGTCCGTCGGGCAGGTACCTCAGCACCACCACCAGCGCGATGCCGAACACGATCACTTCGTAGCTGCCACTGGTGCCGATGAGGCGTGGCAGAAGCACCTGCAGCTGGTCCTCCAGCACGCGGATCAGGCCCGCGCCGACGAGGGCGCCCCAGACATGGCCCACGCCGCCGATGACCGCCATGAACAGGTACTCGATCCCCATCTTCAGCCCGAATGCCGAGGGGTTGACCGTGCGCTGGAAGTGCGCGAGCAGCCAGCCGGCGACCGAGGCGAACAGCGCCGCCAGCACGAAGATGGTGACCTTGTAGCGGAAGGTGCTGATGCCCATGGCCTCGGCCATTTGCGATCCGCCCTTGAGCGAGCGGATGGCCCGGCCCGCGCGCGAGTCCAGCAGGTGCAGCAGCGCGGCGGCGAAGGCCAGCAGAATGAACCAGGTCAGCACGAAAAAGGCGCGACCCTGGCCGATGTCGAAGCCGCCGATGGACAGGCTCCGGATGCCCAGCAGGCCGTCGTACTTGCCCAGCGCGTCCAGGTTGCCCATCAGGTAGTAGAGCGACAGCCCCCAGGCGATGGTGGCCAGCGGCAGGTAGTGGCCCGACATGCGCAGCGTGATCAGGCCCACCAGCAGCGCGCTGCCGGCCGTGAGGCCCAGGCCGATGAACAGCGTGACCCACGGCGACAGGCCGAGATTGAGCGTGAGCCAGGCCGTGGTGTAGGCGCCAATGCCCACGAACGCGGCCTGGCCGAAAGAGGTCAGGCCACCCACGCCGGTGAGCAGCACCAGCCCCAGCACCGTCATGCTGTACATGCCGATGTAGTTGAGCTGCGCGATCCAGAAGTCGGGCAGGGGCAGCACCGCCACCAGCGGGATGGCAAGGGCCAGGATCAGCAGGCCGATGTTTTGCATCTTCGGCATGTCAGTGGTCCTCGTCGGAATGCTTGCTGCGCAGCGAGCGGAAGAGAAGGACGGGCAGGATCAGGGTGAACACGATCACTTCCTTGAAGGCGCTGGCCCAGAACGAGCCGAAGGCCTCGATCACGCCGACGAACAGCGCGGCAATGAGCGCGCCGGGATAGCTGGCGAGACCGGCGGCGACGGCGGCGACGAAGCCCTTGAGGCCGATCAGGAACCCCGAGTCGTAGAACACCGTGGTGGTGGGGCCGATCAGCAGACCCGAGAGCGCGCCGATGAAGGCGGCCATGGTCATGGTGAGCTGGCCGGAGGCCTGCGAGGAAATGCCCATGAGGCGCGCGCCAGTCCGGTTGACGGCGGTGGCGCGCAGCGCCTTGCCGCGCAGCGAGCGCTCGAAGTACAGCCACAGCAGCACGATGAGCGCCAGCGTGGCCGCGCCGGTGATGATGGCCTGGCCCGAGAGCATGACCGGACCGATGGTGTACCGCTCGTCCCAGAACGCGGGGTTGCGGAAACCTTCGGCGCCGAAGAACACCAGGCCCAGGCCGGTCAGGGCGAAGTGCACGCCCACCGAGACGATCAGCAGCACCAGTGGCGTCGCGCTCTCCAGTGCCTGGTAGGCCACGCGGTAGACCAGCGGGCCATAGACGGTGACGACAGCCACACTGAGCGCGGCCTGAACCGCGAGCGGAAACTGCCGCGGCGCCGCCCAGATGGCCACGGCCGAGACCAGCAGCGGCAGGGCCAGGGTGCGCGCGGCGGCTTTGACGGCCGTCAGGGCGTTGCGTTGATGCCGCCAGCGCTCGGCCAGCTCCATCAGGGCCGCGAGGCCCGCCAGCAGCAACAGCAACCACACGGTGCCGGGGACCTTGCCGGTCTGGAAGATGGCCAGCGTGAGCGCGCCATACGCGACGAACTCGCCCTGTGGAATGAAGATGATGCGGGTGACGGTGAACACCAGCACCGTGGCCAGGCCCAGCAGCGCGTACACCGCGCCGTTGGTCAGGCCGTCGAGCAACAGAATGCTGGCAATGGAGAAATCCATAAAAGCCTAACGAGAAAAGAATGGGCGGAAAAAACCCGAACGGCGACGCACGAGACCTGCCAGAAAAAGACCCCGTTGCGCCTGCCCCTCACCCCAACCCTCTCCCCAGAGGGGAGAGGGAGAAAAGCGCAGACCTCACCGGCGCGAAGTGCCTGAACTCCAAGGGCATCAAGGGTCCGGCTCCGCCGGCCCGAGATGCCGTCCCCCCTCCCAGCGCCGAAGGCGCGCCAGAGAGAGGGGAAGCCGCGTCAGCGGCGCAGGGAGGTGCTCCGAATCACTCCACCTTGAACTTCCCGTCGACGACCTTGAGCATCACGCCGGTTTCGTTCGTGAAGCCCCAGTGGTCGGCGGGCGTCCAGTTCATCACGCCGTGCGAGAAGATGGTGCGGCCCATGGTCTCCATGCTGTCGCGCAGCGCGGCCCGGAATTCGGGCGTGCCGGGCTTGGCCTTCTTCAGCGCCATGGGCACGACCTTCTCCAGCACGATCTGCGCGTCGTAGGCGTGGCCGGCGAACTGGTTGCGCAGGCCGGCGCCGACGGCCTTCTCGTACTTCTGCACGAAGTCGATGGCGACCGCCTTGGAGGGGTGGCTGTCGGGCAACTGCTCGGCGATCACGGCCGGGCCGGACACCACGAAGGCACCCTCGACCGCCTTGCCGCCCACGCGCATCAGGTCCTGCGTGGCCGCGGCGTGGGTCTGGTAGATCTTGCCCTTGTAGCCGCGGTCGATCATGGCCATGTGCGGCATGGCCGCGCCCGAGCCCGAGGCCACGATGAGCACCGCGTCGGGGTTGGCGGCGGTGATCTTGAGCGCCTGCGGCGTGACGCTGGTGTCGGTGCGCGCGAAGCGCTCGGTGGCGATCACCTTGATGCCGGCCTTCTCCAGGATCGGCGCGCTTTCCTTCAGCCACTGCTCGCCGTAGGCGTCGGTGTAGCCGAGGAAGCCGAGGGTCTTGATGCCCTGCTTCTTCATGTGTTCGACCACGGCGTGGCCCATCACCGTGTTGGATTGCGGCAGGCGGAACACCCACTTGTCCTTGCCGGGCGGCAGGCCCACGGGCGAGCCGGTGAGCTGCACCGTGCCGGCCTCGGTGGCGATGTCGCTCATGGCGGCGGCCACGGCCGTGATGCAGGAGCCGATGATCATGTCGACCTTGTCCTCGGTCACGAAGCGCCGCGCGTTGGCCGCGCCCTTGCCGGGGTCGGTGGCGTCGTCCAGGATGATGAGGTTGACCTTTTCGCCGGCGATGGTCTTGGGGAACAGCTTGAACTGGTTCTGCATCGGGATGCCCAGGCCGGAGCCCGGTCCGGTGAGCGCGAGGCTCACGCCGATGTTGATGTCGGCCAGGGCGGCGGTGCCGGTCAGGGCCGTGATGGCGATGGCCACCAGGGTCTTTGCAACTTTCATGGAATGTCTCCTTCTGGGGGTGGTTGGGGGAACGGGGTCGGGAAAGGGTTCAGGAGCAGAGGGCCTTGATGTCCTCGGGCACGGGAATGGCTTTGATGCGATCGGGTGCCTCGGGCGGGTGGATCACGAAGGCGCGCGTCTCGGTGCCTTCGCACAGCAGGTCGTCGCCGCGCTTGACCACATGCCGGTGCATGAACACCTTCTCGCGCCATTCGGTCACGCTGGTGTGAATCTGGATGCGCTCGCCATAGGTGGCGGGGCGCACGAACTTGGTGTGGATTTCCAGCAGCGGCGTGCCCACGATGCCGCGCGTCTTCACCAGTTCGCGCCAGGGCGGCACGCCGCACTTCACGAAGAAGTTCAGCGAGGACGCGTCCATCCATCGGGAGAAGTTCGGAAAGAACACGATGCCGGCGGGGTCGCAGTCGCCGAACATCACTTCCACTTCGTAGATCACGGTTTTGGTCATGGCGCTTACCGGGGGGCCATGCGCAAGGCGCCGTCCAGGCGGATCACCTCGCCGTTGAGGTGCGTGTTGGTCACGATGTGCGCGGCCAGTTGCGCGAACTCCTCGGGCTTGCCCAGGCGCGGCGGGAACGGGATGCTCGCCGCCAGCGAGGCCTGCACCGGCTCGGGCAGCTGTTTCATCAGCGGCGTGCTGAACAGGCCGGGCGCGACCGTGCAGACGCGGATGCCGTGCTGCGCCAGGTCGCGCGCCATGGGCAGGGTCATGCCGACCAGGCCGCCCTTGGACGCGCTGTAGGCCTGTTGGCCCACCTGGCCGTCGAAGGCCGCCACGCTGGCGGTGAACATCATCACGCCGCGCTCGCCGTCTTCCAGCGGCTCCAGCTTCGCGCAGGCCGCGGCGAACAGGCGGCTGGCGTTGTAGGTGCCGATCAGGTTGACGTTGATGACCTTGGCGAAGTCTTCCAGCGGCGCGGGATTGCCGTCCTTGCCGACCACGCGCCTGGCCGTGCCGATGCCGGCGATGTTCATGAGGATGCGCGCCGGGCCGTGCGCGGCGGCGGCCTGGTCGAGCGCGTTCTGCAGGCTGTCGGTGTCGGTGATGTCGCACTGGCAGGCGACCCCGCCGATGTCGGCCGCCACGCGCTTCGCGTTGTCCAGGTTCACGTCGAGCACCGCAACTTTGGCGCCCAGGCGGGCGAGTTCGCGTGCGGTGGCTTCGCCGAGCCCCGAGCCACCGCCGGTGACGAGGGCGGCGTGTCCTTGAATGTTCATGGTGTTCTCCTAGGTTCTGTTTCAGGCGGACGTGTTTTCAATGAGCAGTGCCATGCCCTGGCCACCACCCACGCAGGCGCTGGAAATGCCCCAGCGCTGGCCGCTGCGCTGCAGCTCGCGCGCGAGCGTGAGCGTCAGGCGCACGCCGGTGGCCGCCAGCGGGTGACCGAGTGCGATGGCGCCGCCGTTGACGTTGAGCTTCGCCAGGTCCATGCCCAGTTCGCGCGCGACCGCCAGGGTCTGCGCGCCCTGCGCCTCGTTCACCTCGAAGCGCGCGATGTCGTTCATCGACAGGCCGGCGCGTTCGAGCAGCAGGCGAATGGCGGGCGCCGGGCCGATGCCCATGATCTCGGGCGGCACGCCCACGGCGGCGGCGGCGACCACGCGCGCCAGTGGCCGTTTGCCGTTGGCGTTGGCGTAGCTGCCCGACGCCACCACGCAGGCCGCGGCCGCGTCCACCAGCGCGGAGCTGTTTCCGCCGGTCTGCACGCCGCCTTCAAACACGGGCTTGAGTTTCGCCAGCACCTCCACCGGCGAGAGGCGCGGATGCGTGTCGACCGCCACTTCGGTGAGCTTGCCCTGCAGCCGGATGCCGCGCGCCTTGTAGCCGTCCAGTTCGAACTTCTCGCTCACCACCGGCACGATTTCGCCCGCCAGATAGCCGCTCTCCTGCGCGGCCACGGCCTTCGCGAACGAGGCCGAGGCAAAGCTGTCCACCTCTTCGCGCGTGATGCCGTACTTTTTCGCCAGGTTCTCGGCGGTCTGGATCATGTTGATGCCGGGCGCCGGGTCCTTCAGGGCTTCCCACATGTAGTCCTTGAAGCCCACAGGTGCGCCCAGCTTGAAGCCGGTGCGGTGGTCGAAGGCCGCGATGGGGTTGCGCGTCATGCTCTCGGTGCCCACGACCAGCGCGGCATCGCAGGCGCCGCCCTGAATGTGCTCGCCGGCCTGGCGGAACAGTTCGAAGCCGGTGCCGCAGATGCGCTGCGCCATGATGGCCGGCACCTCCACCGGCACGCCGGCGTACAGGCCGATGTGGCGCGGCAGGAAGAACTGGTCGAAGTCGCCCGGCGCCATGTTGCCCGTCACCACCGAGCCAATGTGCCCGCCGGGCACGCCGGCGCGTGCGAGCGCCTCGCGCGCGGCCTTGATGCCCAGGTCGGTGGGCGAGATGTGGCCCAGCGCGCCGCAGTAGTCGACCAGGGGCGTGCGCACGCCGGCCAGCAGCCAGACGTCGTCGAAGGCGTTGAAGAATCCGCGGGAAGCCATGTGGTCGTGTCTCTACTGGGGTTTCAGAATCGCGTGCAGCGTGCCGTCGTGCAGCTGCGCCACGGTCTCGGCGCGGTGCGTGAGCACGGCGCGCTGGTTGATCGAGCCCTTGTCGGTGATCTCGCCGCGGTCGATGGTGGGCGGGTCGGCCAGCAGGCACAGGCGCGCGATGCGGCTGGCGCTGCCGGTGGCGGCTTTGGCCAGCTCGTTGACCACGCCCTGGAAGTGCGCGAGCACCGGCGCGGCATTCAGCACCTCGTGCATGGGCGCGTCGGCGCCCAGGCCGCTGAGCGCGCGCACCGCCGGCGTGGGGAACACCATGGCGCCGACTTCCTTCATGTTCAGGCCGGTGAGCACCACGTCCTGGATGTAGGGCGCGCCGGCGGCGATGACCTTGGCGCGCAACGGCCCGACGCTCACGAAGGTGCCGGTGGCGAGCTTGAAGTCCTCGGCGATGCGGCCATCGAACTTCAGGCCCTGGTGGATGTCGGTCTCGTCGATCCACTTCACCGCATCGCCGGTCTTGAAGAAGCCTTCCTCGTCGAACGAGTCGGCCGTCTCGGCCGGCATGCGCCAGTAGCCCGGCGTGATATTCGGGCCCTTGTAGCGCACCTCGGTCTTGCCGTCGATGTCCACCAGCTTGAGCTCCAGCCCCGGCGTGGGCAGGCCCAGGTCGCCGGCCTTCACGTTCGGGCTGGTCACGAAGATGCCGAAGGGGCTGGACTCGGTCATGCCCAGGCCGGTGCCCATCACGATGCGCTCGCCGATCTCGGCCTCCTGCGCGGCGTGCAGGGCGTCCCACACGGGTTGCGCCAGCGCGGCGCCGGCGTAGAAGAACATCCGCACGCGCGAGAGCAGGGTCTTGCGCAGCGCGGCGTCGGTCTTCATCGCGTTGGCAATGGCTTCGAAGCCGGTGGGCACGTTGAAGTACACCGTGGGCGCAATCTCGCGCAGGTTGCGCAGCGTCTCGCCCATGAGCGCGGGCGTGGGCTTGCCGTCGTCGATGTAGAGCGTGCCGCCATGGAACAGCACCATGCCGAAGTTGTGGTTGCCGCCGAAGGTGTGGTTCCAGGGCAGCCAGTCGACCAGCACCAGCGGGGTCTCTGCCAGCACCGGCATGGACTCGCTCATCTGCTGCTGGTTGGCGCACCACATGCGCTGCGTGTTGATCACGGCCTTGGGCATCTTGGTCGAGCCCGAGGTGAACAGGAACTTGACGATGGTGTCCGGCCCGGTGGCGGCCATCGCGGCATCGACCGCCGGTGTGGGTTCGGTGGCCAGCAGCGCCGCGAACGAGGTGGTGGCGCGCCCGGGCACCGTGCCCTCGGTGGCGACCAGTTCCACGTCCTCGGCCACGGTGGCCAGCATCGCGCGGGCGTAGCGGTTCGCGTCGCTGGCGAACACCAGGCCGGGTGTGAGCGTCTTGACCACGTGGTGCAGCTTGTCGAAGTCCTGGCTGACCAGCGAGTAGGGCGGCGAGGTCGGGCAGTAGGCGACGCCGGCATACACGCAACCCAGCGCCAGCAGCGCATGTTCGAGGTCGTTCTCGCTCAGGATCAGCACCGGGCGCTCGGCCGAGAGGCCGCGGTTCAACAGGCCCTGGCCAATGCGCCGCGCGGCATCGAGCGCCTGCGCGAACGTGATGTGCCGCCACTCGCCGGTGCTGCCGTCCGCGTTCTTCACGCGGCGGGCGAACAGCGTCTGGTCGGGGCGGGTCTTCGCCCAGTGCACCAGGCGGTCGGTCATGCGCTGCGGGAAGGCGGGCAGGTCCTGCGCGGCGCGCAGGTAGTGCACACCGGGCGCGCCGTCGCGCAGATGGGCACGGGTGACGCCGAATGTCAGGAGGCGGTATTTGGCTGCTGTCATGTTGTCTCTGTCCGTGTTGTCGTGATCGGTTCGAAAACGGCTCTCATCGGCGCGCGTGTCTTCATCCGGAGATGCCGCGGAACTGGCTTTGCCAGGCCGCAGGCATCGCCCCCTGGGGGTGGACGCCGAAGGCGGCGCGGGGGGAGCAACGTTCAATCGCGTTTGACCTTGTCCGCGCGGCCTTCGAGGAAGGCGCGCACGCGCTCCTTGGCTTCGGGCGCGTTCTGCACGATCGCGGCCATGAGTGCCTCGGTGAAGAAGCCGTGGTCGGCCGGTTGTTCGGCGATGCGCGGCAGCGCGTGCATCAGCGCGTAGTTGGTCAGCGGGGCATTGCCCGCGATGCGCGTGGCCAGCTCCATGGCCTTTTCGAAGGCGGTGCCCTGCGGCACGAGGTACTGGGTCAGTCCGATGCGCTCGCCTTCATCGGCCTTGTAGACACGACCGGTGAGCATCATGTCGGTCATGCGCGCGGCGCCGATCAGCTTGGGAATGCGCACCGAGCCGCCACCGCCGACGAAGATGCCGCGCGAGCCCTCGGGCAGGGCGAAGAAGGCCGATTCGTCGGCCACGCGGATGTGGCAGGCGCTTGCGAGTTCCAGCCCGCCACCCACCACCGCGCCGTGCAGCGCGGCGATGACCGGCACCGGGCCGGACTGCACGCATTCGAGCGCGGCGTGCCACATACGCGAGTGGTGCAGGCCTTCGCCGGCGTCGCGCTCGCTCAGCTCGGACAGGTCCAGGCCGGCGCAGAAATGGTCGCCCGAACCGTGGATCACGGCGGCGCGAACGCCATGCGGCATGCCCTGGAAGATGTCGCGCAGGGCGAGGATGAGGCCGTCGTTGAGCGCGTTGCGCTTGGCGGGCCGGTTCAGCGTGATCACGGCGACTTCGGAGGACTCCCCTTGCAGGTTCAGGCTGATGTCGGTGGAATGGATGGGCATGGCGGTTCTCGGCTGTGCTTCGGGACGATCGGATTCCCGTGCTTGTTGGATACCGCCATTATTGTTATAAACAATAACCAAAACAAGCGCGCCGGCCGGCAGCCGGCTACGTGTTTACCCTAGGGTGCTCTGCACAACCCCCGCCCCATCCGGAGACAGACATGGACCACCAGAACCTCATCGCCATCGACATCCACACCCACGCCGAGGTGAGCTGCCGCAACCCCTTTGACAACTACGGCGAGGAGTACGACCGCGCGGCCGACAAGTACTTCGGCAGCAACCGCCGGCCCACGATTGCGGAGACCATCGCCTACTACCGCGAGCGCAAGATCGGCCTGGTGATGTTCACCGTGGACAGCGAGTCGCAACTGGGCCGCCGCCGCATCCCGAACGAGGAAATCGCCCAGGCCGCGCGCGAGAACAGCGACATGATGATCGCCTTCGCCAGCATCGATCCGCACAAGGGCAAGATGGGCGCGCGCGAGGCCGAGCGGCTGATCGCGGAAGAGGGCGTCAAGGGTTTCAAGTTCCACCCCACGGTGCAGGGCTACCACCCCTACGACAAGATGGCCTGGCCGATCTACGAGGTGATCAACGCGCACAAGCTGCCGACGATCTTCCACACCGGCCACAGCGGCATCGGCTCGGGCATGCGCTGCGGCGGTGGCCTGCGGCTGGAGTACAGCAACCCGATGCACCTGGACGACGTGGCCATCAGTTTCCCGGACATGCAGATCGTCATGGCGCACCCGAGCTTCCCCTGGCAGGACGAGGCGTTGAGCGTGGCCACGCACAAACCCAACGTGTGGATCGACCTCAGCGGCTGGAGCCCGAAGTACTTTCCCAAACAGCTGGTGCAGTACGCCAACACGTTGCTCAAGGACCGCATCCTCTTCGGCAGCGACTACCCGCTGATCACGCCCGAGCGCTGGATGAAGGACTTCGAGGTCGCCGGCTTCAAGCCCGAGGTGATGCCCGGCATCCTCAAGGGCAATGCCGTTCGCCTGCTGGGTCTCGCATGAAGGCGTTCGCCTCGCTGGCCGACATCGAGGCGCTGGAGCGGCGCCCCCTGGCCGAGGTGGCGCCGCAGCGCACGCCCTATGGCCTGATCCGCACCGCCGCCGAGCGCTTCGGCGATCGCGAGGCCTTCACCTTCCTGCGCGACGCGGACCTGGCCAGCACGCCGCGGCGCATGAGCTACCGCGAACTGCTGGCCGGCATCCACCGCGCCGCCAACGCCTTTCGCGCGCTCGGCATCGGCCCGGACGACAGCGTGGCGCTGCTCGCGCCCAACACGCCCGAAGCCCATGCGGTGCTGTGGGGCGCCCAGCTCGCGGGGCGCGTGTGCCCGATCAACGTGCTGCTGCAACCCGACCACATTGCCGCGCTGATGCAGGCGGCCAACGCGAAGCTGCTGGTCGCGCTCGGCCCGAACGCCGAACTGGCGGTGTGGCCCACCGCGCTGAAGGTGCAGCAGCACCACGCATGCGCGCTGGTGCCGATCACGGTGGATGAAGCCGTGCCCGGCCTGGCCTCGCTGCAGGAGCTGATGGCCGCGCAGCCCGACACGCTCGGCTTCGAGCCCGACCTGAACCCCGACCGCGTCGTGGCGCTGTTCCACACCGGCGGCACCACCGGCGCGCCCAAGCTGGCGCAGCACACCGCGGGCAACGAGGCGCACACGGCCTGGTTCGCGCACGCCTACTATGGCTGCGACGAACACAGCGTCGAGGTGAATGGTTTTCCCCTCTTTCACGTGGCGGGTGCCTTCGTCTATGGCCTGGCCTTGCTGGCCATCGGTGCGCGCCAGGTGCTGCCCACGCTCGGCGGCATGCGCAACACCGGCTTCGTGCAGCGCTACTGGCGCTTCTGCGAGCGCGAAGGCGTGACCCACCTCGCCTGCGTGCCCACCGTGCTGGCCAGCCTGCTGGGCGTGCCGGTGGACGCCGACATCTCGCGCATCCGCGCCGCCTACACGGGTGGTTCGCCGCTGCCGGCCGAGCTGGCGCAGCGCTTCGAGGCCGTCACCGGCATCCCCGTGCGCAACATCCTGGGCATGACCGAATGCGCCGGCCTGGTGAGCATCGAGCCGCTGCACGCGCCGCGCGTGCCGGGCTCGGCCGGCTGGCGCCTGCCGTTCACCGAGGCGCATGCCGTGCCCTGGCGCGATGGCGAAGCGAAGCTGGACGAACGCTGCGCGCCCGGAGAGACCGGCGTGGTGGTGCTGCGCGGCCCGCACATGAGCCCGGGCTACCTGGACGCGACGCGCAACGCCGGCATGTTCGAGCAGGGCTGGATCGTCTCGGGCGACCTCGGCCACCTCGACGCCGAAGGCCGCGTGCACCTCACAGGCCGCGCCAAGGACGTGATCATCCGTGGTTCGCACAACATCGATCCGGGCCTGGTCGAGGACGCGTTCCTGGCGCACCCGGCGGTGGCCCAGTGCGCGGTGGTGGCCGAGCCCGATGCCTACGCCGGTGAAGTGCCGGCCGCCTTCGTGGTGCTGCGCAGCGGTGAAGCCATCGATGGCGATGCCTTGCTGCGCGCGGTGGCGCCGCAGGTCTACGAGCGGCCCGCCGTGCCCAGACGCGTGGTCGTCGTCGACGCGCTGCCGCTCACGGCCATCGGCAAGGTGTTCAAGCCGGCACTGCGGCTGCGCGCGATCGAGCTCAGGCTCACCGATCTGGCGCGCGAGCTCGCGCCCGGGCGCCCGGTGCGGGTCAGCGCGGTCGACGACGGCGGGCGCCAGCGCGCCACCGTGCGGTTTGGGGGCGAGGCCGATGAAGCGCTGGCCGATCAACTGAAGGCGGCGCTGGCGGCCATTGCCGTGCCGACCGAGGTGCGCTTCGGCTGAGACGGGGCGCGGCTTACCAGCCGCCGCGCGCCAGCCAGCGTTCGGCCTGCTCCAGTTTGTCCACGCCCCAGAACGGCTCGCCGTCGATGACCAGCGTGGGCGAGCCGAAGATGCCCGCGGCGATGGAGGCGTCGATTTCCGCTCGCAGCAGCAGCGCGGCTTCTTCACTGGCGGCGGCCTGCGCAACCTCGGCGCCCACCACGGGTTCGAGCGAGGCCGGCGTGGACAGGTCCTGTCCCTCGCCCCAGCAGGCGCCGTAGAGCGCGTGCGTCACGGCAGCGGCGCGGTCGGGGCAATGCCGGTTGACCCAGGCCAGCGCGCGGCCGCAGGCCAGCGGGTGCATCACCGCGTCGCGCGGCTGGCGCTTCATGGGCACGCCGTGCTCGCGCGCATGGCGCAGCACGTCGCGTTCCACATAGTCGCCCTTGAGCGGCGTGTCCATCAGCGGCTTGAGTCCCATCACCTTGAGCACCGCCACGCCGAGCAGCATGGGGTGCCAGGCCACCGTCCTTCCGTGGCGCGCGGCGAGGTCTTCGACGCGCAGGGAGGCGAAGTAGCCGTAGGGCGAGATGAAGTCGAAGTGGAAGTGGAGCGGCTTCACCCCCAGACTTCCCGCGCCGTCTCCACCACCAGCGCGAGCTTGCGGCGCTGGTCTTCCACCGCGATGTTGTTGCCGTGCACCGTGGAGGAGAAGCCGCACTGCGGCGACAGGCACATCTGGTCGAGCGGCGCGTACTTCGCGGCTTCCTCGATGCGGCGCTTGAGCGCGTCCTTGCTCTCGAGCTGGCCGAACTTGGTCGTCACCAGGCCCAGCACCACGACCTTGTCTTTCGACAGGTAGCGCAAGGGCCGGAAGTCGCCCGAGCGGTCGTCGTCGTATTCGAGGAAGAAGGCGTCGAGCTTCATCTCGGCCAGCAGCGCCTCGGCCACCGGTTCGTAGTTGCCGGCCGCCGCGTGCGTGCTCTTGAAGTTGCCGCGGCACAGGTGCATGGCCAGCGTCATGCCGGCGGGCTTGTGCGCCACCACCTTGTTGATGAAGTTGGCGTAGCGGTGCGGCAGTTCGTTGGGGTCGTCGCCACGCTGGCGCGCCGCTTCGCGCATGCGCTCGTCGCACAGGTAGGCCATGTTGGTGTCGTCCATCTGCACGTAGGTGCAGCCCGCGTCGGCCAGGCTCTGCAGTTCGTCGCCATAGGCCTTGGCCACGTCGTCGTAGAACACCGGGTCGAGCTCGGGGTAGGCCTCTTTGCTGATGCCGGCGCGCCCGCCGCGGAAATGCAGCATGGTGGGCGAGGGAATGGTCACCTTGGGCGTGAGGCCGGGCTTGCCCAGCGCTTCCACCTGCGCCTTGAGGTACTGGAAGTCGGCGAGCTGGATGTTCTTCGCGTGGCGCACCTTGTCGATCACGCGGATCACGGGCGGCGCGAGTTCTTCGGTGCCGTCGGGCTTGCGGATGGTGACCGGGATGTCGGTCTTGACGCCACCGAGCTGTTCCAGGAAGTCGATGTGGAAATAGGTGCGGCGGAACTCGCCGTCGGTGATGGATTGCAGGCCCACGTCGGCCTGGAACTTCACGATCTCGGTGATGGCGCGGTCTTCCACCTTGCGCAGCTGTTCGGCACTGATGCTCTTCTGGTTGAAGAACTGGTCGCGCGCTTCGAGCAGGTAGGCCGGTCGCAGAAAGCTGCCGACGTGGTCGGCACGAAATGGGGGATGGGCGCGCAAGCTCATGGAAAGTCCTGTGGTGGATGGTCTGAAAAGAGCGGGAGTGCGCACTTTGCCAGCCTTTCATGAATACATGAACCTATGGAAAACCCCAATATTTGGTCGAATTCGCTTGAAAAAGCCATGTTTCTGTATACATTGCGTATCCATGAACACGACGCCCTTCCATTTCCCGCTCAACGCCTGGTACGCCGCCGCCTACGACGTGGAGGTGGGCCGCAGCCTGCTCGCGCGCACGATCTGCAACCAGAAGCTGGTGCTGTACCGCCAGACCGACGGTACGGCGGTGGCGCTGGAAGACGCCTGCTGGCACCGCCTGCTGCCGCTGTCCATGGGGCGGCTCGAAGGCGACGAACTCGTCTGCGGCTACCACGGGCTGGTGTTCAACGCCGAAGGCCGCTGCACCCACATGCCGAGCCAGGAGACGCTCAACCCCTCGGCCTGCGTGCGCGCGTTTCCGGTGGTCGAGAGGCACCGCTTCCTCTGGATCTGGCCGGGCGATCCGGCGCTGGCCGATCCGGCGCTGGTGCCCGACCTGCACTGGAACCATGACCCCGCATGGGCCGGCGACGGCAAGATGATCCGCGTGCAGTGCGACTACCGCCTGGTGGTGGACAACCTCATGGACCTCACGCACGAGACCTTCGTGCATGGCAGCAGCATCGGCAACCGTGCCGTGGCCGAGGCCCCGTTCGTGGCCACGCACGGCGAGCGCACCGCCACCGTCACGCGCTGGATGGAGAACATCGAGGCGCCGCCGTTCTGGGCCGGGCAGATCCAGCACGCGCGGGGCTACACCGGCCCGGTGGACCGCTGGCAGATCATCCGCTTCGAGGCGCCGTGCACGGTGACCATCGACGTGGGCGTGGCGCCCGCGGGCAGCGGAGCGGTGCCGCGTGGCGACGACCCCGGCGACCGCGGCCAGGGCGTCAACGGCTACGTGCTCAACACCATCACGCCAGAGACCGGCAACACCTGCTTGTACTTCTGGGCCTTCGCGCGCAACTACTGCCTGGACGAGCAGCGCCTCACGCACCAGCTTCGCGAGGGCGTGGCCACCATCTTCCGCGAGGACGAGTTCGTGCTCGAGGCGCAGCAGAAGGCGATTGAGGAGCACCCGGACCACAAGTTCTACAACCTCAACATCGATGCCGGCGCCATGTGGGCGCGCCGCCTGATCGATCGCATGGTGGACGCCGAGCGCAGCGACGCGCCGGGCGCGGGACCGACCGTGATCCCGATCCGGCGGGCGGGCTGAACATGGCCGCCGTCACGTCCAGTGCGCTGGAAGCCACGCGCCCAGAAGCCGGCGCCGAAAGTGCCCAGGTGCGCGCGCTGCTGCAACTGCGCGAACTCATCCTCTCGGGCGAATTGCCAGGCGGCTCGCGCATCGCCGAACTGGCCATCGTCGAACGCCTGGGTGTCTCGCGCACGCCGATCCGCGCCGCGCTGATGCGGCTGGAGCAGGAAGGCCTGCTCGAAGCCCTGCCCAATGGCGGTTACGTGGTGCAGACCTTCTCCGAGCGCGACATCGCCGACGCGATCGAACTGCGCGGCACGCTCGAAGGCCTGCTCGCGCGCCTGGCGGCCGAGCGCGGCGCGCCCGGCGTGGTGCTGGGCGAGGCGCGCCGCTGCCTCAACCGCATCGACGAAGTGCTGGCCGCGCCCGCGCTCAACGACGACGGCTTCTCCGACTACGTCGCGCTCAACAGCGAATTCCACGCGCTGGTCTGGGAGATGGCCGACAGCCCGACCATCCTGCGCCAGCTGGAGAAGGTGCTGAGCCTGCCGTTTGCCTCGCCCTCGGGCTTTGTCGTGATGCAGGCGCATTCCCAGCGCGCGCGCGACATGCTAGTGGTGGCGCAGGACCAGCACCGCCAGGTGCTCGAGGCCATCGAGCAGCGCGAAGGCTCGCGCGCCGAGGCCATCATGCGCGAGCACTCGCGCCTGGCACAGCGCAACCTGCGCGAGGTGCTCTCGGGCCATGCCACGGTGCACGCGCCATCGAGCATGCCCGCCATCAAACTGATTCGACGCCGTTGAGACCGACATGAAGAGCAATTCGAACTGGCAATCCGCGCGCATCCACGCCCTGCGCGACCTCACCCCCACCGTGCGTGAATTCGTCATCGCGCCGATCGAAGGCGCAGCCGAGCGCTGGGCGCCCGGCGCCCACCTGCTGGTGCAGGTGATCCTGGGCGGGCGGCCGCAGACGCGCTCCTACTCGCTGGTGGGCCTGCCGGGCGAGGTGCCGGGCTACCGCATCGCGGTCAAGCGGCTGGACGACGGCCACGGCGGCTCGCGCGCCATGTGGCAACTGGCCGTGGGCGACGCCATCGAGATCGGCGCACCGCAGAACCACTTTCCGCTCGGGCTGCTGGCGCCGGCCACGCTGCTGGTGGCCGGGGGCATCGGCATCACGCCCATGGTGTCCATGGCGCAGGCGCTGGTGCGCCGCGGCCAGCCGGTGCGCCTGCTTTATGCCGCGCGCAGCGAGGCCGAGCTGGCGTATGGCGAGTCGCTGCGCGCGCTGCTGGGCGACGACCTGGTGGCCCGCGTCTCGGAGCGCGGCGAGCGCCTGGACCTGGCGGGCGAGGTCGCCGCGTTGCCGCCCAGCGCGCAGGCGTATGTGTGCGGGCCGGCCGGCCTGCTGGACGCGCTGCGCGGCCTGTGGGCGGCCGCCGGGCGGCCAATGCCCAGCCTGCGTTTTGAAACCTTCGGCAGCGGCGGGCGTCTGCCCAGCGCCGGATTCCGGGTGGAGGTGCCGCGCCACAAAGCCCGGCTGGAGGTGCGCCCGGACCAGGCGCTGATCGATGCGCTCGAAGACGCGGGCATCGAGGTGATGAGCGATTGCCGCCGGGGCGAATGTGGCCTGTGCGCCATGGATGTGCTGGCGCTGGACGGCGAGATCGACCACCGCGACGTGTTCCTGAGTGCGCACGAAAAGCGGGAGAACCGCCGCATCTGCGCCTGCGTGTCCCGTGTGGTGGGCCACATCACGCTGGACACGGCCTGGCGCCCCGAGACAGTTTCATAATATAACGGCATAACTGAAAGTGGGTTATTTGGCTGGCTGAGAGGCCGGTGGACATGCACAGTGTGGGTTTCATCGAGTTCAAGCCCTGCCGGACCGGAGTGCGCCCACACGCTCCCGGCCCGGTGCATCACAACGGAACGGAGACAACCATGACTATCTTCAAACGCCGCACCGCCTTGCTGGCCCTGGGCGCCGTGGCGGCTGCCACGGTGGCCGGGCAGGCCATGGCCCAGCAGGTCACCCTGCGCCTGCACCAGATGCTGCCGCCACAGGCCACCATCCCCGCGCGGGCCATCGTGCCCTGGGCGCAGAAGGTGGAAGCCGAGTCGGGCGGGAAGATCAAGGTGCAGCTGTTCCACGCCATGCAACTCGGTGGCGCACCGCCGCAGCTGTTCGACCAGGCCCGTGACGGCGTGGTCGACATCACCTGGACGGTGCTGGGTTACACCCCGGGCCGCTTCAACAAGGCCGAGGTGTTCGAGCTGCCTTTCATGAGCGGCTCGGCCGAGGCGTCTTCCCGCGCGTTCCAGGAGTACGTGGAGAAGAACGCCGCCGACGAGTTCAAGGACGTCAAGCTGCTCGCGGTGCACACCCACGGCCCCGGCCTGTTCCACACCAAGACGCCGGTGACCGGGCTGGAGAGCCTGCGTGGCATGAAGATCCGCGGTGGTTCCCGCATCATCAACAACATGCTGGTCAAGCTCGGCGCCACCCCGGTGGGCATGCCCGTGCCGGCCGTGACCGAAGCCCTGTCCAAGGGCGTGATCGATGGCACCACGATCCCTTGGGAGGTGACGCCCGCGCTCAAGGTGAGCGAACTGGTTAAGAACCACACCACCTTTGCCGGTTCGACGGGCCTGTACACGCAGACCTTCGCGTTCTCGATGAACAAGGGCTCCTACGAGAAGCTGCCGGCGGACCTGAAGAAGGTGATCGACGCCAACTCGGGCATCGAGACCGCGGCCCTGTTCGGCCGCGCGATGGACGAGGGGGACAAGGCCGGCCGGGCCATTGCCGAGAAGGCGGGCAACAACATCATCGCGCTCGACGCGGCCGAGACGCAGCGCTGGCGCCGCACCGCCGCCACGGTGGAGACCGACTGGGTCAACGAAATGAAGGGCAAGAACATCGATGGCGCCAAGCTGGCGTCGGAGGCCCGTGCCCTGATCGCGAAGTACAGCAAGTGATTCCTTGCGCGCTCGCAAGGCCGCCCTCCGGGGCGGTTTTTTTTAGGGAGTGCTGTTCGGTGCAGGATGTTCGATATTCAACATGGGTAAAGTCATTTACGTATAAGAAATGATGCGCTATATTGCTCGGCTTTCGTTCCTGAGGCTAGGCGAGCAGGCGCATCTGATGGCGGACAATCGCCCCCCAGGGGCAGGCAGACACTTCTCGACGATGAAAGAGCGCTGAATGATTGGATTCATCTACCGGTTGGCCAAATGGTCGGCCATCCTGGGCGGCATCACCCTGTGTGCGCTGACCCTCATGATCGTGGTGAGCGTGACCGGACGCGCGCTCATCGGCGTGGGACTCGGCCCGGTGCCCGGCGATTTCGAACTGGTCGAGGTCGGTACCGCCATCGCGGTGTTCTTCTTCCTGCCCTGGTGCTACCTGCGCGGTGGCCACGCCACGGTGGACCTGCTTTACATGCACCTGCCGGCGTGGGCGCAAAGGGCGGTCGTGATCGTCAGCGACCTGCTGATGCTCGCGGTGTGGCTGGTGCTGACCTGGAAGCTCTGGGAAGGCATGCTGGAGAAGCGCCAGTACCTGGAGACCACCTTCATCCTGCAGATGCCGATCTGGTGGGCCTATGCCCTGTGCATGGTGGGTGCCGTGATCGGCTGCCTGAGCTACATCGCCAAGACGGCCGCCCAGCTCGGGCTGGCCAGGGAGCCCGCGGGCTGGACCGTTGAATCGACTGGGGGACATTGATGTCAGGTATCGAACTCGCGGCCTGGTCGTTCCCGGTCCTGCTGCTGCTGATCTTCATCCGCATCCCCATCGGGCTGGCCATGCTGCTGTGCGGCCTGGGCGGCGCCTGGGTGATCTATGGCAGCGCCGACCCCATCCTCAACCAGCTCAAGCAGGTGACCTACAGCACCTTCTCGAACTACAACCTCTCGGTCATTCCGCTGTTCCTGCTGATGGGACAGTTCGCCGCGCTCGGTGGACTCTCGCAGGCGCTGTTCAAGGCGGCCGAGGCCTGGATCGGGCACCGCAAGGGCGGTGTGGCGATGGCGGCGGTGGGTGCCTGCGCCGGTTTCGGCGCGATCTGCGGCTCCTCGCTGGCGACCGCCGCCACCATGGGCCAGGTGGCCCTGCCCGAACTCAAGCGAGCGGGCTACGCCGGCGGCATCTCCACCGCGGCGCTCGCCGCGGGCGGCACGCTGGGCATCCTGATCCCGCCTTCCGTGGTGCTGGTGATCTACGCCATCCTGACCGAACAGAACATTGCCAAGCTGTTCCTCGCCGCCTTCGTGCCGGGCATCCTCGCGGCCGTGGGCTACATGATCGTGATCGCGATCTACGCGCGCCTCAAGCCGCATGAAGTGGGCTCCATGCCGCCCATGCCGATGAAGGAGCGCTGGAGCGCCACCGCCAAGGTGTGGCCGGTGCTGGTGATCTTCGTGACCGTGGTGGGGGGCATTTACACCGGTCTGTTCACGCCGACCGAGGGTGCGGCCATCGGCGCCTTTGGCACCGGTCTGGCGGCCTGGTTCGCCGGAGGGCTCAACCGCAAGACGCTGCTGGGTGCGGTGCTGGGCACGGCCATGGCCACCGGCATGATCTTCATGATCGTGCTCGGCGCCGGGCTCTACAACACCTTCCTGGCCTTGTCGCAGCTGCCACAGGAGACGGCGCAGCTGGTGGCGGGCTCAGGCCTGAACCCCTGGCTGGTGCTGGTGGGCATCCTGGTGATCTACGTGGTCCTGGGTTGTTTCATGGACTCGCTGTCCATGATCTTGCTGACCATTCCCGTGTTCTTCCCCATCGTGACCGTGCTGGACTTCGGCCTCTCGCCCGAGGAGTTCGCGATCTGGTTCGGCATCCTGGTGCTGATCGTGGTGGAGGTCGGACTCATCACGCCGCCGGTGGGCATGAACCTGTTCGTCATCAACTCCATGGCCAAGGACATTCCGATCATGCACACCTACCGTGCGGTGCTGCCCTTTGTGGCCAGCGACATGATCCGCACCGCCATCCTGGTGGCGTTCCCGGCCATCACACTGTTCCTTTTGAGAATCTGACCGGCTCAGCTATCTCATGCCGCTATAACTGAAAGGGCCTGCAAGGCATTGCGGGCCCTTTTGCATGGGACTACAGTCTGCGCTCCCTGATTGCTTCCGACCCATCCCGAGGAGACCCATGAACAAGCCCATCCTGACCCCGCGCCGCGCTTTGCTGGGCGTGGCCCTGTCCCTGGCCGCGCTGGCCGCCGTGCCGGCCCATGCACAGACTTCGACGTTCCCATCCAAGGGTCTGCGCATCGTGGTGCCGTTCGGCCCGGGTGGCGTCGGTGACCTCACCGCGCGCATCGTGGCTGACAAGCTCTCCAGCCAGCTCGGCCAGGCGGTGGTGGTGGAGAACCGCCCCGGTGCCGGTGGCGTGGTGGCGGCCGACTCGGTGGTGCGCTCCGAACCCGATGGCCACACCATGTTCCTGATGTCCAACGGCACGGCCGTCACCGCCGGCCTGTTCAAGAGCCTGCCGTTCGACACCGTCAAGGATTTCACCCCGGTGTCCACCCTGGGCTATTTCGACATCGTGGTGGTGGTGCCCGCCGATTCGCCGCACAAGTCCCTGCCCGAGTTGATCGCGTTCGCCAAGGCCAACCCCGGCAAGCTCAACGTGGGCAGCATCAACATCGGCAGCACGCAGAACCTGGCGGCCGAGCTGTTCAAGAGCACGGCCGGCATCGACGCGCAGGTCGTGCCCTTCAATGGAACGCCCGCGCTGGTGGGCGCCATCCGCGGCAAGCAGGTCGACGTGGCGGTCGAGATCCTCTCGCCCATGCTCACGCACATCAAGGCCGGCGCCTTGCGCGCGCTGGCCGTCACCGGCGAGAAGCGCTCCATCGTGCTGCCCGACGTGCCGACCGCCGTCGAATCGGGCGTGAAGGATTTCATCGCATCGTCGTGGAACGCCCTGGCCGTGCCGTCGAAGACGCCGCGCCCTGCGGTGGACCGCCTGCAGCGCGAAATCGCCACCGCGCTGGCCGACGGCGGCGTGCGCGAGAAGCTGCGCAACCTGAACATCGACGCGCGCTCGAGCACGCCCGAACAGACCGCCGCGCTGCTGGCGTCCGACATCAAGCGCTGGAGCGGCGTGATCGAGCGCGCCGGGATTCCGAAGCAGTAAGCACCCCCCGCCACGCTGCGCGGGTCCCCCCTCGAAGGGGGGCGCACCCTGGGACCGGCGCAGCCGGATCCTCGGGTGCCCTGGAAGGTCCGCGCGCGCCGGACCTTTTTTCGTTTCTCCAGTTCGGGGCGATCTCTTGCTCGACATCCTGGCCATCACCGGGCCGATCTATCTGTGCATCGCGCTGGGTTTCGCCAGCGTGCGCTGGCGCGTGTTCTCGCCGGCCGACATGCGGGTGCTGGGCAGCTTCGTGATCCAGATCGCGCTGCCCGCGCTGTTGTTCAACGCGCTGGCCTCGCGCCCGCTGGCCGAGGTGTGGCAACCCGGCTACCTGCTGGCTTACGGTGCCGGTTCGATGGCGCTGTTGCTGACCAGCCTGTGGGTGGCGCACCGCCTGCAGCGCCGCGGGCTGAGCGAGAGCGCCTACATGGCCATGGGCATGAGCTGCTGCAACAGCGGCTACGTGGGCTACCCGGTGCTGCTGCTCGCGGTCGGCCCGCTGGCCGGCGTGGCGCTGGCCATGAACCTGTTGGTGGAAAACCTGCTCAAGCTGCCCCTGCTCATGACGCTGGCCGACGTGGGGGCATCGGGCGCGGCGCGCCTGTCGTGGAAAGACGCGCTGCGCCAGACGCTGGGCCGCCTGGCGCGCAACCCGATGATCATCGCCATCGTGCTGGGGTTCGGCGTCGCCCTGACCGGATGGCAACTCCCCGCCGTGCTCGCGCGCACCGTCAACCTGTTCGGCGCGGCCAGCGGCGGCCTGGCGCTGTTCATCATCGGCGGCTCGCTGGTGGGCCTGCAGGTGCGGGGCCTGCGGCGCCAGGTGGCACAGGTGGCCACGGGCAAGCTGCTGCTGCACCCGGCGGCGGTGTGGGTGGCTGTCAGCGTGCTGCCCCTGCTGGGCCTGCCCGCGCTGGACGGCGAACTGCGCGTGGCCGCCGTGCTGGCCGCCGCCATGCCGATGCTGGGCATCTACCCACTGCTGGCGCAGCGCCATGGTTTCGAGGGATTCACCGCCGCGTCCCTGCTGGCCACGACCGTGGCCTCTTTCTTCACCCTCAGCGCCATCCTCTGGATGCTGAAGGGATAGCCGCCCGCCGCGATGCGCGGCAGGGGCTCAGTTCAACACCTGTCGTATCAGGTCCAGCGCCGCCTGCTGCGTGAGCGTGGCCGGTCGCTGCGAGCTGGTGGCCAGGCACAGGCGGGTGCGCAGCGGCGGCTCGCTCACCGGCCGCATGCGGTAGGCCGAGGGCCGGATCGAACTGGCCACGGCGTTGCGCGAGAGCAGGGCCGCGCCCGCGCCATCGGCCACCAGGTCGAGGATGGCCGAGACCCCGTCGATCTCCAGGGCCACGTTGAGCCGGCAGCCGATGTTGGCCATCTCGGTCTCCACGTGCATGCGGATCGCGTTGGGCCGGCTCGGAATCACCAGCGGCAGGGCGGCCACCTCGCGCAAGGGAATGGCCGCGGGAGGCGGGTCTTCGGGCAGGCCTGGGGGGCGCAGCTCCACCAGCATCAGTTCCTCGTCCTTCATCGGCAGGATGTCCAGATCGGGCGAGGGCTGCGCGTTGTAGAGCACGGCGATGTCCAGCCGGCCGGTGGTGAGCCACTCCTGCATCGCGACCGACAGCCCCTCGCTGATCGACAGGCTGGCCTGCGGCAGGTGCTGGCGGAAGGCCCGCGTCAGCGGCACCGTGAGCACACGCGCCAGGCTGGGCGGCAGGCCGATGGCCACACGCCCGGCGAGCGCGCCGCGCACGCGGCCCAGCTCCTCGCGCGCGCGCTCCACCTGGTGCAGGATGCCGCGCCCGTGCGCCAGCAGCAGCTTGCCCGCTTCGGTGGGCGTGGCGCCGCGGCCGTTGCGCACCAGCAGGTTCTGTCGCAGTTCCACTTCGAGCAGGCGCACCTGGCGCGAGAGCGCAGGTTGCGCCACGTTGAGCGCGGTGGCCGCGCGCGTGAAGCTGCCGAGTTCGGCCACGCGCACGAAGTATTCGAGTTGTTTCAGATCCATCGAAGAGCCCGGGTGGAATCCATGATCATAGTTATGTAATTTTGTTCTAGCTGCTAGCGGTGGCTGCAGCTTTTCTAGAGGGGTGGCGAGGTCCACAATGCCAAGTTCATCACGCATCCGACCATGAACACCGAGACAACCCCCACCCTCCGAGGCATTTCGTCCATGGCCACCCGCCAGGTGCTGAGCGAGCTGGGTGAGGCCTTTGGGCAGCGCGCGGGCTGTGCGGTGGCGATCGAGTCGGTCGGTGGCGTCGATGCCGCGAAGCGCGTGGCCGCGGGCGAGACCTTCGATCTGGTGGTGCTGGGCTCGGACGCGATCGACAAGCTGATCGCTGCCGGCCACCTGCGTGCGGGCAGCCGCGTCGACATCGTGCGCTCCAGCGTGGCGATCGCCGTGCGCGCGGGCGCGCCGGTGCCCAACATCGGTTCGGACGACGCGCTCAGGCGCACCGTGCTGACCGCGCGCAACATCAGCTATTCCACCGGTCCCAGCGGTGTGGCGCTGGCGGCGCTGTTCGAGCGCTGGGGCATTGCCGACGCGGTGCGCGAACGCACCGTGCAGGCGCCGCCCGGTGTGCCGGTGGGCACGCTGGTGGCGCGCGGTGAGGTCGAACTCGGCTTCCAGCAGCTCAGCGAGCTGATCCATGTCGAAGGCATCACACTGGTCGGCGGCATGCCGCCCGGGGTCGAGATCACCACCATCTTTTCCGCCGGCGTGCCGGTGGGGGTGGCGGCCGGTTCCCCTCGGGACGCCCAGGTGCGCGCCCTGCTGAATTTCATGACATCGCCCGAGGCGGAGGCGGCCAAGCGCCGCCAGGGCATGGAACCCGCCTGACCATTTCAAGAAAACCACCGGAGACCTCATGAGCCTCATCATCGATTGCCATGGCCACTACACCACCGCCCCCAAGGCGCTGGAGGCCTGGCGCAACCAGCAGATCGCCGGCATCAAGGACCCGGCGCAGATGCCCAGAGTGGCCGATCTGAAGATCAGCGACGACGAGCTGCGCGAGTCCATCGAGACCAACCAGCTCAGGCTGATGAAGGAGCGCGGCAGCGACATCACGCTGTTCTCGCCGCGAGCGAGCTTCATGGCCCACCACATCGGCGACTTCAACGTCTCCAGCACCTGGGCCGCCATCTGCAACGAACTCTGCTACCGCGTCTCCACGCTGTTCCCCGACCACTTCGTGCCCGTGGCCATGCTGCCGCAGAGCCCCGGCGTGGACCCGGCGACCTGCGTTCCGGAACTGGAAAAGTGCGTCAAGGAATACGGCGCGGTCGGCATCAACCTCAACCCCGATCCGTCGGGCGGCCACTGGACCAGCCCGCCGCTGACCGACCGGCACTGGTACCCCATCTACGAAAAGATGGTTGAGTACGACCTGCCGGCCATGATCCACGTGAGCACGAGCTGCAACGCCTGCTTCCACACCACCGGTGCGCACTACCTCAACGCCGACACCACCGCCTTCATGCAGCTGATCCAGGGCGATCTGTTCAAGGACTTCCCCACGCTGAGGTTCCTCATTCCCCACGGCGGCGGTGCCGTGCCCTACCACTGGGGGCGCTTCCGCGGCCTGGCGCAGGAGATGAAGAAACCGCTGCTGGACACGCACCTGATGAACAACGTGTTCTTCGACACCTGCGTCTACCACCAGCCCGGCATCGACCTGCTCAACACCGTGATCCCGGTGAAGAACGTGCTGTTCGCCAGCGAGATGATCGGCGCGGTGCGCGGCATCGACCCGACCACCGGCCACTACTACGACGACACCAAGCGCTACATCGAGGCCTCGAAGATCCTGAGTGCGGACGACAAGCACCAGATCTACGAAGGCAATGTGCGCCGCGTGTTCCCGCGCCTGGATGCGCGCCTCAAATCCAAAGGAAAGTAATGGCCCCCCACGCTCTTCACTTTGTGTATTCGCTGCCCCCCATGGGGGCTATCGCCTCCTTGAGGCGGCTCATCGGAGGCTGAACATGTACGAACTGGGCGTCGTCTACCGCAACATCCACCGCGCCGACCGCGCGGCCGCCGACGGCCTGGCCGCGCTGGGCTCTGCCACGGTGCACGAGGCCATGGGCCGCGTGGGCCTGCTCAAGCCCTACATGCGCCCGATCTATCCCGGCCAGCAGGTCAGCGGCACCGCCGTCACCGTGCTGCTGCAGCCGGGGGACAACTGGATGATGCACGTGGCGGCCGAGCAGATCCAGCCGGGTGACATCGTGGTGGCGGCCGTCACGGCCGAGTGCACCGATGGCTACTTTGGCGACCTGCTGGCCACCAGCTTCCAGGCCCGTGGCGCGCGCGCCCTGGTCATCGACGCCGGCGTGCGCGACGTCAGGGAGCTGCAGAAGATGGGCTTCCCGGTGTGGAGCAAGGCGATCAGCAGCAAGGGCACGATCAAGGCCACGCTGGGGTCGGTGAACATCCCTATCGTCTGCGCCGGCATGCTGGTCACGCCGGGCGACGTGATCGTGGCCGACGACGACGGCGTGGTCTGCGTGCCCGCCGCGCGCGCCGCCGCCACGCTCGACGCCGCGCGCAAGCGCGAGAGCTTCGAGGGCGAGAAGCGCGCCAAGCTGGCCAGCGGCGTGCTGGGGCTGGACATGTACAAGATGCGCGAGCCGCTGGCTGCCGCGGGCCTCAAGTACATCGACTGAGATCAACGCATGAGCAAACCAACTTCCGGTGGATTCACCAAGACCGACACCTGGCTCGACTGGTACGACGGCCCGAGCAAGCCGCGCTTCCAGCTGCCCCCCGGCAGCGTGGACGCGCACTGCCACGTGTTCGGACCAGGCGCCGAATTTCCCTATGCGCCCGAGCGCAAGTACACGCCCTGCGACGCGAGCAAGGCACAGCTGTTTGCGCTGCGCGACCACCTGGGCTTCTCGCGCAACGTGGTGGTGCAGGCCACCTGCCACGGGGCGGACAACAGCGCGATGGTCGATGCCTGCGTCGCCAGCGGCGGCAGGGCGCGTGGCGTGGCCACGGTCAAACGCAGCGTGAGCGATGAAGAACTGCAGCGCCTGCACGCCGCCGGTGTGCGAGGCGTGCGCTTCAACTTCGTCAAGCGCCTGGTGGACTTCACGCCCAAGGAGGAATTGCTGGAGATCGCGTCCCGCATCCACAAGCTGGGCTGGCACGTGGTCATCTACTTCGAGGCGGTGGACCTGCCCGAGTTGTGGGACTTCTTCACCGCGCTGCCCACCACCGTGGTGGTGGACCACATGGGCACGCCCGACGTGAGCAAGCCGGCGGACGGCCCCGAGTTCGAGCTGTTCCTGAAGTTCATGCGCGAGCACCCCAACGTGTGGAGCAAGGTGACCTGCCCCGAGCGACTCTCCGTCACCGGCCCCAGCGCCCTCGATGGCGAGCGGGCCGCCTACCAGGACGTGGTGCCCTTCGCCCGCCGCGTGGTTGACGAGTTCCCCGACCGCGTGATCTGGGGCACCGACTGGCCACACCCCAACCTCAGGAAGCACATGCCCGACGACGGCCTGCTGGTCGACTTCATCCCGCAGATCGCGCCCACGGCCGAGCTGCAGAAGAAGCTGCTGGTGGACAACCCCATGCGCCTTTACTGGCCGGAGGAAAATCAATGAACCCCCACGCTCTTCACTTCGTGTATTCGCTGCCCCCCCAGGGGGCGCATGCCGCCCTTGAGGCGGCTCGGCGGGAGGCATAACCATGGCACTCGACAAACCCTACCTGGACGTGCCCGGCACGACCATCTTCGACGCCGAGCAGAGCCGCAAGGGCTACTGGCTCAACCAGTTCTGCATGAGCCTGATGAAGGCCGAGAACCGCGAGCGCTTCAAGAAGGACGAGCGCGCGTATCTCGACGAATGGGCCATGACGGAAGAACAGAAGCAGGCCGTGCTCGCGCGCGACCTGAACTGGTGCATCCGCCTGGGCGGCAACATCTACTTCCTGGCCAAGATCGGCGCGACCGACGGCAAGAGCTTCCAGCAAATGGCGGGCTCCATGACCGGCATGACGGAAGAGGAATACCGCAACATGATGGTCGCCGGTGGCCGCTCGGCCCAGGGCAACCGCGTGGTCGGTGAAGACGGCGACGCCCAGGCACACCGCCAACCGCAAGGCTCCGCAGGCCGGAAAGTGAACTGAACATGGCACGCATCACCGCATCCGTCTACACCTCGCACGTGCCCGCCATCGGCGCCGCGCTCGACCTCGGCAAGACGCAGGAGCCTTACTGGCAGCCCGTGTTCCAGGGCTACGAGTTCGGCAAGCAGTGGATGAAGGACCACAAGCCCGACGTGATCTTCCTGGTCTACAACGACCACGCCACGGCCTTCAGCCTGGACATCATCCCGACCTTCGCCATCGGCACGGCGGCGGAGTATCAGCCGGCCGACGAAGGCTGGGGACCGCGTCCGGTGCCGGTGGTGAAGGGCCACCCGGAGCTGGCCTCGCACATCGCGCAATCGGTGATCCAGCAGGACTTCGACCTCACCATCGTCAACAAGATGGACGTGGACCACGGCCTGACCGTGCCGCTGTCGCTGATGTGCGGCCAGCAGGACCCCGTGAAGGGCGCCTGGCCCTGCCCGGTGATCCCGTTCGCGGTGAACGTCGTGCAGTACCCGGTGCCCAGCGGGCGGCGCTGCTACAACCTGGGCAAGGCCATTGCCAAAGCCGTGGCGAGCTATGACGAGGACATCAACGTGCACATCTGGGGCACGGGCGGCATGAGCCACCAGCTGCAGGGCCCGCGCGCGGGGCTGATCAACAAGGACTTCGACAACGACTTCCTCGACAAATTGGTCAACGACCCCGAGGCCGCCGCCAGCATTCCGCACATCGACTACGTGCGCGAGGCGGGCAGTGAAGGCATCGAACTCGTGATGTGGCTGATCGCGCGCGGCGCGATGGCCGATGCGGCCGGCGGCCCACGCCCGAAGGCCGTGCAACGCTTCTACCATGTGCCCGCGTCGAACACGGCGGTGGGCCACCTGATTCTGGAAAACCAATAACCTTGCGGGACAGACCGCCGCCGCCAAGCGGCAAGCTCTGTCCCCAACTGGAGTAAAGACATGAGCAAAACCATCAAAGTGGCGCTGGCTGGCGCCGGCGCCTTCGGCATCAAGCACCTGGACGGCATCAGGAACATCGACGGCGTGGAAGTGATTTCGCTGATCAGCCGCGACCTGGAGAAGACGAGGGAAGTGGCCGCCCAGTACGGCATCGGCCACGTCACCACCGATCTGTCCGAATCGCTCGCGCTCAAGGAGCTGGACGCCGTCATCCTCTGCACGCCCACGCAGATGCACGCCGAGCAGACGATGGCCTGCCTCAAGGCCGGCAAGCACGTGCAGGTGGAGATTCCCCTGGCCGACAGCCTCAAGGGCGCGCAGGACGTGGTGGCGCTGCAGAAGCAGACCGGCCTGGTCGCCATGTGCGGCCACACGCGCCGCTTCAACCCCAGCCACCAGTACGTGCACAAGGAAATCCAGGCCGGCAAGTTCAACATCCAGCAGATGGACGTGCAGACCTACTTCTTCCGCCGCACCAATACCAATGCGCTGGGCCAGCCGCGCAGCTGGACCGACCACCTGCTGTGGCACCATGCCGCGCACACGGTGGACCTGTTCGCCTACCAGGCCAACAGCCCCATCGTGCAGGCCAACGCCATCCAGGGCCCGATCCACCCGGTGCTGGGCATCGCCATGGACATGAGCATCCAGCTCAAGGCCGCCAGCGGCGCGATCTGCACGCTCTCGCTCTCGTTCAACAACGACGGCCCGCTCGGGACCTTCTTTCGCTACATCGGCGACACCGCGACCTACATCGCGCGCTACGACGACCTGTTCAACGGCAAGGAAGAGAAGATCGACGTGTCGAAGGTGGACGTGAGCATGAACGGCATCGAGCTGCAGGACCGCGAGTTCTTTGCTGCCATCCAGGAAGGCCGCGAGCCCAATTCCAGCGTGGCGCGCGTGTTTGCCTGCTACGAAGTGCTGCACCAGCTGGAACAGCAGCTCAACGCGAACAGCTGAACGCCATGCAACAACGCCAGCTCGGCCCCTTCAGTGTCTCGGCCCTTGGCCTGGGCTGCATGAACATCTGCCACGCCTACGGCGCGCCGGTGTCGAAGGAGCAGGCCGAGCGGGTGCTGCTCACCGCGTTCGACGAAGGCGTGACGCATTTCGACACCGCGGCGCTCTACGGCTTTGGTGCCAGCGAAACCCATGTGGGCAACGTGCTCTCGAAGCACCGCCACCAGTTCACGCTGGCCAGCAAGGGCGGCATGGCCGGCGTGCAGTTCGACGACGGCGTCAAGCGCGTGATCGACGGCCGGCCCGAGGCGATCCGCCGCAACTGCGAGGACAGCCTGCGCCGGCTCAAGACGGACGTGATCGACCTGTACTACCTGCACCGCTGGGACAAGCAGGTACCGGTGGAAGACAGCGTGGGCGCCATGAGCGACCTGGTGCGCGCGGGCAAGGTGCGCACACTGGGTTTGTCCGAGGTCTCGGCCAGCACCCTGCGCAAGGCGCATGCGGTGCACCCGATCACCGCGGTGCAGACCGAGTACTCGCTCTGGACCCGCAACCCGGAGATCGCGGTGCTCGACACGTGTCGTGAGCTGGGCATCGCCTTCGTGGCCTTCAGCCCGGTGGCGCGCGGCTTCCTCTGCGGCGACGATCTCGACGTCAACGCCTTCGAGGCCAGGGACATCCGCCGCGCCATGCCGCGCTTCACGCCCGAGCACTTCGCGGCCAACCTCAAACTGCTGCCCCCGTACCGGGCGATTGCCGACCGGGTGGGCTGCACGCCCGCCCAGCTCGCGCTGGCCTGGCTGCTGCACCAGGGGCCGGACATCCTGCCAATACCCGGTACCGCGCGCGTGGAGCACCTGCGCGACAACCTGGCCGCGGTGGACGTGAAGCTCGACGCCGCCACGCTCGCCGAGCTGGACGCACTGATCAACCAGCGCACGGTGAGCGGCAATCGCTACAACGAACAGTCGAACCGCGAAGTCGATACGGAAACGTATTGAACGGCTGGCGCGTCAGGCGCCGCCGCGGAACAGCGAAAAGCCCCAGGCCGTGAACTTGAATGGCAGGTGGTAGTGCTGCGACACGTCGGCGATGTGGAAACGGTAGGGCACGGTTTCCAGGAACGCCGGATCGGGCACGGCCGTGCCCTGGCCGCGGTAGAAGTCGCCCACCTCGAAACGCACCTCGTAGCCACCGGCCGTGATGGCTTCGCCCATCAGCGCCGGGTGCTGCAGCACGCCGTTGGCACCCACGCGGCCTTCGGCCAGCACAGGCCCGGTCGGCTCGCCGTCCGGGCCCAGGCGCCTGAGCGAAACCTGCAGGCCTTCGGCGACGCGGCCGCTGGCCACGTCCACGCAATGAATGGAGAGTCCGCCGCTCATCGCGTTCAGTTCAAGCGTGCACCGGAGGCCTTCACCGCCGGAGCCCAGTCGCGCACCTGATCGGTGACGAACTGGGTGAACTGCGCCGCGCTCATGGGCATGGGGTCCACGCCGAGGTCGGACAGGCGTTTGGTGATGTCGGGCCGAGCCACCACCTCACTCACGGCCTTGTTGATTTTGTCGACCACCTCCGCCGGCGTGCCCGCGGGCGCGGACACACCCAGGAAGTTGTCGGCTACCAGTTTCGGGTAGCCCGCCTCGACGACGGAGGGCACGTCGGGCGACATCGACGCGCGGGTGCGCGAGGTCACCGCCAGACCCACCAGCTTGCCGTCCTTCATGTAGGGCACGTTCTGCGTCAGGGTGTCCACCGCGAACTGCAGCGTGCCGCCCAGCAGGTCGTTGTGCATGGGCGACGAACCCTTGTAGGGCACGTGCTCCATGTTCAGCTTGTACTGTTGCTTGAACATCTCGCCGACGATGTGACCGATCGAGCCCACGCCGCCCGAACCGTAGTTCACAGGTTTGGGTTGCGCGTTGATCCATTTCACGAGATCGGGCAGGGTGCGCGCCGGCACCGAGGGGTGCACCACGAACACATTGGGCACGGAGCCGATGTAGGCCACATGGCTGAAGCTCTTGACCGGGTCGTACGGCGCCTTGTCCATCATGAAGGGCGAGATGCTGATGGGCGCGGTGTTGGACAGCAGCAGCGTGTAGCCGTCCGGCGCGGCCCGGGCCACCTCGTTCGCGCCGATGGTGCTGCCCGCGCCCGGCTTGTTCTCCACGATCACCACCTGGCCCAGCTTTTCCTGCAGGCCGGGCTGCAGCAGCCGCGCCACGATGTCGGACGACCCCCCTGGCGCGAAGGTCACGACGATGCGGATGGGCTTCTGCGGCCAGCTCTGGGCGTGCAGCGCCGGCACGCTCAGGCCCAGCAGGGCGCTGACCAGCAAAAGGCGGCGGTGGGGCAGGTATTTCATGATGGGCTCTCCGATGGGGTTGATGTGGGCGTGTGGATGACGGGGGAAGGAACAGGGGTGACCGCTCTGGCGAGCCGACCGCGCATCACTTCGCAGACCTGCTGCAGGGCGGTGTGTAGCTCGGTGGCGTCGTCATGCGCCATGCGCTGCCCGGCGTGGTGGAACACCGATTCCAGGGACGTGTGCAACCGAAGCGCCACCACAAAGGGGTAGCCGAAGCGCTCCCGGTAGCGCTGGTTGATCGTGGCGATGCGCGCGACGGTGGGCGCGTCCAGCGCCAGCAGCCCCAGGCGGCCCTGTTCGCCCTGCGAGTCGGGCGTCATGCTGCCCTCGCGCGCCTCGCGACCCGCCAGCTCCGGGTGGCCGAGCAGCAGCGCCCGTTGCAGTGATGGGTCGGCGTTGTGGATCGCCTGCGAAAACGCCTGGTACAGCGCGTCCCAGTGCGCGAACGGCCGGGCCGACCACGCTGCCCGGGCCACCCAGGGCGCGTGCTCGACCACCGAGCCCAGGCGCGCGACAAAGCCGGCTTCGTCGAGTTCGGCCAGGGCGTCCCAGGGCAGGGGCTTGGTGGGGAAAGTGTTCATGCTGGCCGCAGTCTGAGCCGCCATTGCATTGCTGTCCATCGCATAATTCAATACGTTGCATTCCAATTTTCAGAACGCATGAACCCCACCAGCCACATGCTGCATCCCAAGGCTCTGCGCTACGTGGCGGCGGTCGCCCAGCTCGGCTCGGTGCAGGCCGCGGCGCGTGAGGTGTCCATTTCGGCCTCCGCCATCGACCGCCACATCCTGCTGCTGGAGGACGGCCTCGGCGTGCCCCTGTTCGAGCGCCTGCCGCGCGGCATGCAGCTCACCGCGGCGGGCGAGCTGCTGCTGGCGCTGGCACAACGCTGGAAGGCCGACCTCAACCGCACGCTCTCCGACATCAAGCACCTGCAGGGCGTGAGCCAGGGCCAGTTGCGGCTGGCCGCGATGGACAGCCACGTCAACGGTTTCCTGCCAGAGTTCGTGCTCGCGGTGGCGCGCGAGCACCCCGGCATCGTGCTCGAAGTGGACATCGTCAGCCCGGACGAGGCGGTGCACAAGCTGCGCGCGGGCGAGGTGGACCTGGCCGTGGCGTTCAACCTCAAGCCCGGGCGCGACCTGCACCTGGTGGCCAGCGCCGAGCTGCCCCTGGGCTGCGTGGTGGCCCCCGGGCACCCCCTGGCCGCGCAGGCCCAGGCCACGTTCAAGGACGTGGCCGCCTGGCCGCTCGCGGCACAAAGCCGCGCGCTGGCCATTCGCCGCTACCTTGAGCGGCGCCACAACTGGCTGCTGCAGGAAGCCCGCCCGCCGCTGGTGACCAACTCGCTGCAGCTGGTCAAGAGCCTGGTGCGCAGCGGCAGCCACGTGGCGCTGACGTCCGAACTCGATGCGGGCCCGGAGATCCTGGCCGGCCAGCTGTGCTTCGTGCCCTTGAAGGACAAGAGCGCCCAGCCGCAGACCGTGGGCGTGGCCATCAGCGCCGGCCGCGCGTTGCCGCACATCGCGCGCATGGTGGCCGCGCGCCTGGGGACTCACGTCAGCGACTACCTGGCCCGCGTGCGCGCTGTGGGCGCTGATACAAAGCGAAAAAAACCGAAACCGCGCTGAGACCCCTGCAGCGGCCCTCGGCGGCACCATGGCGTTCATGTTCAACAGTCCCATTGAAAGGACACCGTCATGAAACCCTGGATCAAGCGCTCGCTCATGGCTTTCACCGGCATCTCCATCGCCATCGGTGGCCTGGCCGCCTGCGGCTCGCGCGGCGACCATGCGCACCAACCCATGAGTGCCGAGCGCATGGCCGAGGTGCGCGGCAAGGTGATCAGCCGCGTCACCAGCAAGCTCGACCTCAACGCCGAACAGCAGCAAAAGCTCAACGTGCTGGCCGACAAGCTGCAGGCGCAGCGCACCGCGCTGATCGGCCAGACGACCAACCCCCGAGCCGAGATCAGCGCACTGGTGGCGGGCGAGAAGTTCGACCGCGCCCGTGCACTGAACCTGCTCGACGAGAAGACGCGCGTGGTGCAGGTGAGCAGCCCGGACGTGATCAACGCCCTGGCCGACTTCTACGACAGCCTGAACCCCACGCAACAGGCCGAGGTGCGCGAGCGCATGCAGAAGCGCAAGGGCTGGTTCTCGCGCGGTTGAGCGGGGGCCGGTTGCATGTCACCCGCGCTTGAACCGATCGCCCAGCGTCTGCGCGACCACGGCCGCGCGCTGCTGGCCGACGTGGACGACCCGCACGACGAGCTGCTGGCCCTGGTCTGGGGCCCGCGCTTCGACCGCGAGCACGCGCTGGGCCTGTGGGCCCGGCTCTCGCGCCGCCAGCCCGCCGAGGCGCTGCTCACGCTGCCGGCCATCCTCTCGGTGGCCGACCGCTTCGACGGCATGGACCGCGGTGGCCAGCAGCACCTGCGCCGCCTGATCGAGCGCCACCGTGCCCTGCGCGCGGTGTGACAATGCCGCATGCACCGCGTACTGCTCATTGACGACGACGAACAGCTCGGCACGCCGCTGGCGACGTACTTCCAGCGTTTCGAGCTCGAACTGACGCACGCGCTCAAGCCCAGCGAAGGCCTGGCGCGCCTGCGCAGTGGCCTGTTCGACGCGGCCATCCTCGACGTGATGCTGCCCGAGATGGACGGCTTCGAACTCTGCCGCACCATTCGCAAGGAAAGCGACATCCCCATCGTCATGCTCACCGCGCGCGGCGACGTGATGGACCGCGTGGTCGGCCTCGAACTGGGCGCCGACGCCTACCTGCCCAAGCCCTTCGAGCCGCGCGAACTGGTGGCGCACCTCCAGACCGTGCTGCGGCGGCGCAACGGCGGCAATGGGCCCGCCGCGCAAACCGGCGCAGCCGACCCCGACACCCTGGTGTTCGAGGGCCTCACCATCGACCCGACGCGCCGCAGCGTGCTGCGCAAGGGGGAAATGGTCGACCTCACCAGCACCGAATTCGACCTGCTGCACCTGCTCGCGCGCGAGAGCGGTCGCGTGTTCAGCCGCGACGACATCCTCAACCAGCTGCGTGGCCACGAGGCCGACCTGTACACCCGCGCGGTGGACATCGTGGTCAGCCGCCTGCGCAAGAAACTCGAACCGCTGGACTGCATCAAGACCCTGCGCAACGCCGGCTATGCGCTGGCGCTGCGCCGGCTCGGCCCATGAGCATGGCCCCCGCCCGCGCGCCCTGGTACCGCCGCGCGTTGCATGCGCTGCGCTGCTCGCTCAAGCTGCGCATGGTGCTGGTGTTTCTGCTGCTGGCCATGGCCATGTCCTTCACCTTCATCAGTGGGGCGCAGAAGGCGTTCTCGGTCGGCTGGCGCGAGGCGGCGCGCCCCCTGCTTATGGACTACGTGGACCGGCTGGCGGCCGAGGTGTCGGGCGGCGGTGGCGTGCCGAGCACCGAGCGCGCCCGGGCGATCACGCAGCGCCTGCCACTCACCATCGACATCACGGGCCCGCAGGTCAACTGGCGTTCGCACCCGGAGCAGGAACGTCCGCGCTGGCTGCGCGACCGGCCGCGGGGCTTCGGTCGCGAGGACGCTGGCGATGGCGATGGCGCCGGCTGGGGCGACGACCAGGACTGGCAGCAGCTGCTGCAGCGCACGACCGCCGACGGCCACCGCATCGAGTTCGGCCTGAACGAGGCCGCGTTCGAACGCCGCCCCAAGCTCATCGGCTACACCCTCACCGCGCTGCTGGTGCTCACGCTGCTGGCCTACCTGTATGTGCGCCGCCTGCTGCGCCCGCTGGACGACATCCGCCAGGGCGCACTGCGATTCGGCGCGGGCGAGTTCGGCCAGCCCATTCCCGTGCGCCACCCCAAAGGCCCTGACGAACTGGGCGAACTGGCCGCCACCATCAACACCATGGGCCAGGACATCCACCAGATGCTCGAAGCCCAGCGCGCGCTGCTGCTGGCCATCAGCCACGAACTGCGCAGCCCGCTCACCCGCGCGCGGCTCAACACCGAACTGCTGCCCGAGACCGAGGAGATCGCGCCGCAGCGCGAGGCCCTGCTGCGCGACCTGAGCGAAATGGCCCGCCTGATCAGCGACCTGCTGGAGAGCGAGCGCCTGGCCGGCCGCCACGCCGCACTGCACCGCGAACCCACCGACGCGGCCGCGCTGGCGCGCGAGGTGATCGACGAACTGGCCGCCACGCAGCCCGCAGCGCAGGGCATCGCGCTGCACGCGGCCAGCGGCCTGCCCGCCATCGCGCTCGACCGCATCCGCGTGCGCCTGCTGCTGCGCAACCTGCTGGGCAACGCCCTGCGGCACGGCGGTGGCGCGGCGCAGCCGGTGGAGCTGCATGTGCGCCCCTGGGCGGTGGGGCATGGCATTGAACTGGAGGTGCGCGACCACGGCCCCGGCGTGCCCGACGACCAGCTGCCCCACCTGGGCCAGCCATTCTTCCGCCCGGACACCGCGCGCACCCGCAGCGCCGGCGGCGTGGGCCTGGGCCTGTACCTGTGCCGGCTGGTGGCGCAGGCGCACGGGGGAACGTTTTCAGTGCGCAATGCGCGGCCGGGGCTGGCGGTGACGGTGGTGTTGCCGGGCGCCACCTAGAATGCAACAAGAGGAAACCAGGACCAAGACGCCCGACGCATGACCCCTGAGGCCCGCGCCCGCCAGACCATCGATGCGTTGCTGAATGCGGCGGGCTGGCACTTCTGCGATGTGGCCCACGCCAACCTGCGGGCTGGCACAGGTGTTGCCATACGCGAATTCCCGCTCAATGCCGGCCATGGCTTTGCAGACTACCTGCTCTACGTGAACGGCAAGGCCTGCGGCGTCATCGAGGCCAAGAAGGAAGGGTCCACCCTCAGCGGCGTCGAGGTGCAAAGCGCCCGCTACGCCCAGGGGCTGCCAGCCAGCCTGCCCGCGTGGCGCCGGCCACTGCCCTTCGTGTTCGAGTCCACCGGGGTGGAAACCCGTTTCACCAACGGGCTGGACCCCTTGCCCCGCGCCCGCCCGGTGTTCGCCTTCTTTCGACCTGAACTGCTGGTTCAGTGGTTGAGCTATTTGCCGGCTCCGGCGGGTTTCGCCGCGGGTGTCACCGACGTCACCGAAGCCCCGACCTTCCTGCGGCGCATGCAAAGCCGCCCACCGCTGGTCACCGAATGGGGGCAGGGCGGCGCCAGCTACAAGCTGTGGCCCGCGCAGATCGAGGCCGTGACCAACCTCGAAATAAGCCTGGCCGCCAACAAGCCACGCGCCCTCATCCAGATGGCCACCGGCAGCGGCAAAACCTTCACCGCCATCAGCGCCATCTACCGGCTCATCAAGTTCGGCGGCGCGCGGCGCGTGCTGTTTCTGGTGGACCGCGGCAACCTGGCGCGGCAGACCAAGAAGGAATTTGACGCCTACGCCAGCCCCCACAACGCCTACAAGTTTGGCGAGGAGTTTATCGTCCAGCACCTGCAGGGCGGGCACATCGACGGCAGCGCAAGGGTGGTCAAGGGCAAGAACGCGCTGGACTTCCATTTGTCGTTCTACCTGGGCTACCTGGCCGCCAAACACCCGGATGCCAACCTGGTGGTGGTGGCGAACGACAAGGGCTATGACTCGATGCTTGGTCACGCCAAGTTGCTGGAGTTCAGAGCAACGCGGTTGGGGTTCAAGGCCAGGAAGGCGCCAGTCGCCAGGAAGGCCGTGCCAGCGAAGAAGGCCAAGGCAGAGAAGGCCGCACCGGCCAAAAAAGTGGCGCCGCCGGCGAAGAAGGCTGTGGCCAAAAAGGTACCTACCAAGAAGCAGCCGGCCACGCAGGCGGTGTCCAAGAAAGCGGCGACCAAGCCAGCGATCCAGACAGCGCCCGCTCCAGCGGACAAGGCATTGGCGCGGGCCAAGTCGTCCTTGGCCAAGATGGGCAAGAACCGCCCGACCAAGCTCGCCTCGCTGCTGCGCCACCTGAAGTCCATCGTGGGGCAGGGCGCGACGGTCGAAGACGCGGACGCCCTGTCTCGCCGTCTGGAAGAGGCCGGGGTTGTCCAGGTGGTGGGCGATCTGGTGCTGTATCCCTGACGGCCAGCCGTGTCGACTTGCGGAAAGGTCGCCTGGTTGTTATATTCTGTATTCGCAAATCGCGAATATTGAACAAATGCAACTCAAGCCTCAAGACTTTCTCGTTGCCCTCAAGCTCGTGGCTTGGGGTGATCAGCGCTGGACGTATGCGCGCCTGGCGCAAGAGCTGGGGCTGAGCGCTTCGGAGGCCCATGCTTCGGTGAAGCGGGGATTGCTGTCAGGGTTGCTGCTGCAGAACCGCGCGTCAGCAGCTTCGAATGCGAGCGCAGCCAGCGCGGGAGCCCATGCGCTCCAGGAGCCGCAGGGTATTTATCGGGTCACGCGCAAGCGGGTGCGCCGCGGTGCTATTCCCTCGGAAGAGCTCGGGCCGCTCGACAACCCGGTGCGTGTACATGCCCAGGCGCTGGCGGAGTTCGCCTTGCACGGGGCCAAGTACGCGTTTCCCGGCGTGCGTCTTCCGCTGGCGGTGGGGGTGCCCACGAGCCACAGCGCACCCGCGTTTGCCGGGGTGTTTGCACCCGGCAGCACGGACTTTGTCTGGCCCCACCCGAACGGATCGGTGCGCGGCATGGGGGTGGAGCCGCTGCACCCTTCTGCGCCCTTTGCCGCCATGCAGGACGCGAAGCTGTACGACATGCTGGCGCTGTTCGATGCCCTGCGTGTGGGCAAGGCACGCGAGCGGAACATGGCCATGGAGCGGCTGCAGGCGCTCATTGACCCGAGTGCGCCCGCGCCGAGCAAGGAGTTGCCTCGTGGCTGATCCGAACCTCGCGCTGTTGATGGCCATGGCGCGGGCGATGGGCCCGCTGTGCGAGCAGGTGGTGTTCGTGGGCGGTTGCGCCACGGGGCTGCTGATCGACAGCCCGAGCTTGATGGACGTGAGGCCGACCGAAGACGTGGACGCCATTGTGGAAGTGGCGTCGCTGGCGGGCTACCACCAACTCGCCGACCAATTGGCGCAACGCGGCTTCAAGCAGACCATGGCGGACAACACGCCACCGTTTCGCTGGTTCTGGAACCGTCTGCAACTGGACCTGGTCCCGCTGGACGAAAAGGTGCTGGGTTTTGCCAACCCGTGGTACCGGGCGGGCTTTGAGTCCGCGGAGCAGACCACAGGCGAAGACGGCCTGATTCTGCGCCACCTTTCTGCGCCGTACTTCCTGGCCACCAAGTTCGAAGCCTTCCAGGATCGGGGGGGCAATGACGTGTTTGTGAGCCATGATCTGGAGGACATCATGACCGTGGTGGAGGGGCGTGCAGCCCTTGTGGAGGAGGTCAAGGCCGCGCCCGACAATGTGCGGGTGCATATCGCCCGGTCAGTGGCGAAAGTGCTGGCCTTGCCCGCCTTCACAAATGCCTTGCCCGGTCTCTTGAGTGACCCGGAACGCGAAGAGACTGTCATCGCGCGCCTGAGTCAGATTTCATTTTTTGCTTGAGCATGCGCTTGCCGACCGGCTTGTTCTATGCACAGGGCGTCAAAGCCAACGTTCTGTTCTTTGACAAGAAGCCGGCGAGCAAAACGCCGTGGACGAAAAGGCTGTGGATCTACGACCTGCGCACCAACCAGCATTTCACGCTCAAGACCAATCCACTTCAACGCGAGCACCTGGAAGAGTTTGTGGCGCTCTACAACCAGGCCAATAGAAACCAGCGCCAGGCCACCTGGAGTCCCGAGCAGCCCACAGGGCGTTGGCGCGACTACAGCTATGAAGACATCGTGGCTCGGGACAAGGCCAGTCTCGATATTTTCTGGCTCAAGGACGATTCGCTTGCGGACAGCGACAACCTGCCCGCACCCGATGTCATTGCCCAGGAAATTGTGGAAGACCTGCAAGCTGCGCTGGAGCAGTTCAAACTGATTGCAGGGGATCTGGGTGCCGATGTGGAAGAAACAGCTTGAGCCCCATGAACACCCTGCCCATCCGCCTCACCCCAGGCCAGGATCTGCGCGTAGCCCTGGAAGCGGTGGTGCGTGAGCGGGGCTGCCGGGCCGCGTTCGTGATCTCGGGCATCGGCGGCCTGGGTGATGCACGCATCCGCTTTGCCGGGGCGGACCAGGCGCAGACGCTCGGCGGCGACAGCGAGATCCTGAGTCTGTGTGGCACCGTTGGTGTGGACGAGGAAGGGCGCAGCCACTCGCACCTGCACATGTCGGTGTCCACGGCAACAGGGGCGGTGTTCGGCGGCCACGTTCTGCCCGGTTGCCGCGTGCGCACCACCGCCGAGGTGCTGCTGGGCTTGCTGCCGGGCTGGGCGTTCTCGCGCGAGGCGGACCCGGTGACCGGCTATGCGGAACTGGTGGTGCGGCCGCGCGCACCCTAGAGGCCGCGCGCAACGTCCCAGAAAAAAGGGGAGCCACTGGCTCCCCTTTTCATTTCAACGTCCGCGCTTAGAGCGTGTCGATGAAGCTGCGCAGCTTGTCCGAGCGGCTCGGGTGCTTGAGCTTGCGCACCGCCTTGCTTTCGATCTGGCGGATGCGTTCGCGCGTCACGTCGAACTGCTTGCCCACTTCTTCCAGCGTGTGGTCCGTGGACATCTCGATGCCGAAGCGCATGCGCAGCACCTTGGCTTCGCGTGGGGTGAGGCTGTCGAGGATTTCCTTGACCACTTCGCGCAGGCCGGCCTGCATCGCGGCTTCGATGGGCGCGGTGTTGGCCTGGTCCTCGATGAAGTCGCCCAGGTGCGAATCGTCGTCGTCGCCGATGGGGGTTTCCATCGAGATCGGCTCTTTCGCGATCTTCATGATCTTGCGGATCTTGTCCTCGGGCATCTCCATCTTTTCGGCCAGGATGGACGCGTCGGGTTCGAAGCCGAATTCCTGCAGGTGCTGGCGGCTGATGCGGTTCATCTTGTTGATGGTCTCGATCATGTGCACCGGGATGCGAATCGTGCGCGCCTGGTCGGCGATCGAGCGGGTGATGGCCTGGCGGATCCACCAGGTGGCGTAGGTCGAGAACTTGTAGCCGCGGCGGTATTCGAACTTGTCCACCGCCTTCATCAAGCCGATGTTGCCTTCCTGGATCAGGTCGAGGAACTGCAGGCCACGGTTGGTGTACTTCTTGGCAATGGAGATCACAAGGCGCAGGTTGGCCTCGATCATTTCCTTCTTGGCGTCGCGCGAGGTGGATTCGCCCTGGTTCATCCTCTTGTGGATGTCCTTGAGATGCGCCAGCGGCACGACCACGCTGCTCTGGATGTTGATCAGGCCCTGCTGCAGCTCCTGCACCGGCGGGATGTTGCGCTCAAGCACGACGCTCCAGGGCTTGCCGGCGGCGGCCTGCTTCTCGACCCACTTGAGGTTGAGCAGGTTGGGCGGAAAGTCCTTGATGAAGGTTTCCTGCGGCATGCCGCACTTGTCCACGATGATGCGGCGCAGTTCGCGTTCCTTCTTGCGCACGTCGTCGACCTGGCTGCGCATGGTGCCGCAGAGCTTCTCGATCGCCTTGGCGGTGAAGCGGATCGACATCAGCGTCTCGGTGATGGACTTCTGCGTCTTCAGGTAGGCCGGCGTGCCGTAGCCTTCCTTGTCGTAGGTCTTGTGCAGTTTCTCGAACAGCGCGCGCATGGCGTCGAAGCGGTCGAGCGCCTCGCGCTTGAGTTCTTCGAGCTTGCGGGTCAGCGCCTTGGAGCCGCCCTTGCCGTCGTCGTCGTCGGCCTCGTCGTAGTCGTCGAAGTCTTCCTCGGCCACGTAGTCGTCGGCCTCGTCGGCGTCGGCAAAGCCGTCCACCACGGTGGAGATGACGACCTTGCCTTCGCGGATGTCCTCGGCCATCACCAGGATCTCGGCGATGGTGGCGGGGCTTTCGCTGATGGCGGCCATCATGTCGTTGAGGCCGCCCTCGATGCGCTTGGCGATCTCGATTTCGCCTTCGCGCGTGAGCAGTTCGACCGTGCCCATTTCGCGCATGTACATGCGCACCGGGTCGGTGGTGCGGCCGAATTCGCTGTCCACGGTGGACAGGGCGGCTTCCGCTTCTTCCTCGGCTTCCTCTTCGGTGGCGGCGGTGGGGCCGGTGTTGTTGAGCAGCAGGGTTTCGGCGTCGGGCGTCTGTTCGTAGACGGCCACGCCCATGTCGTTGAGCAGCGAGACCACGACTTCCAGCGTTTCGGCCTCGACCAGCTTGTCGGGCAGGTGGTCGTTGATCTCGCCGTGCGTGAGGTAGCCGCGCGTCTTGCCCAGCTTGATCAGGGTCTTGAGGCGTTCGCGGCGGTTGCGCGCCTCCTCTTCGGACAGGACGGTTTCGTCCAGGCCGAATTCCTTCATCAGCGCGCGCTCTTTCGCCTTGCTGATCTTCATGCGCAGCGGCTTGACCTTCTCGGTCGCCTGCGCAGTGGTGTCGACCACCTCGGCTTCGGTGTCGCCGGCCAGGTCGTCTTCAATGTCGCTCAGGTCGGTGTCGTCCAGATCGGCGCTGGCCTTGCCCTTGGCCTTGGTGTCGGCCTTGGGCTTGCGGCCGCGCTTCGCGGCGGGCTTGTCGGCCGCGTCGGTCTTGGCCGGCGCAGCCTTCTTCTTGGCTGCGGGCACTTCAAGCAGTTCGGTTTCCGCCTTGGTGGCGGACTTCTTCGCGGGGGCGGCTTTGGCGGGGGTCTTCTGGGTCACTGCGGTGGCTTTCTTCGGGGGCGAAGCCGGGGAGGCGGCACGGGCGCTGGCCTTCGGAGCGGTCTTGGTGCGGGAGGCGGCAGGCGTACTGGATTTCTTCGCGGGCATGGGGACCTCAAAAAAATGTCGAACTGGAACCGGCAGAACACACAAAAACCGCCTGAAGGCCGCCGATGACGACCAACCCCGGTGATTTTGTTGGGCACAACGCCTGCCTTTCGCCGGAAAGGGCAGGCCTGCAAGCTGTCGGGGCGAACATTTGGTGTGCAGTCCTTGCGGGGTTCCGTCAGGACCGGGCGGGTCGCTGAGGTGGCCAGGAGGTTGTTCCATTCAGCCCCGATGCGTGGGGGCCGGGCCGGTGCCGGAGGTGCTGCTGTCGCGCTTGCGGTGCAAAGCCTTGGATTATACCGCTGGCGCGGCATTTCTGTCAGTTTGTGGCGCTGGCCGCGATGAGCGCCTGCAACTGCTCGCGCACGCGCCTGTAGTCGTCCATGGCGCCGCCGTCGCCGGCAGCGACGCGCTCGGCCAGCTGGCGAGCCTGTTCCTCCAGGCCGTCGCGGCGCAGCCGGTTCATCACGTCGGCCAGTTCGGAGAGTTCGGTGGCCGGGTCGGCGCCCAGCGTGACCAGCTCCGCCTGCGCGCAGGCAAAGGCTTCGTGCTCGTGCCCGCGCAGGGCTTCGCGCAGCGCGGCCCAGGGCTGATGGCCGTGTTCGTGCAACTGGGCCTCGAGCCAGCTGAACAGCGCCCCGTGCGGCGCATCCAGGTGGGCAAGCAGGGCGTGGTCGTCGGCCGAGAGGCTGTCCCAGGCCGGGGCGTTGGTGAGCAAGAGGCCTACTGCGCGGTCGGCCCGGCTGCCGCCGGTGCGGCGCGTGCCCAGCATGCGCGGCGGCGGTGGCGTGGTTTTGCGCCACTTGCCGTACCCCTTGTTGCCATGGCTGCCACCGTCGCCGCGGTAGCCACTGCCGCCATGCGCGCTGCCCGCCTGGGCGTAAGTGGCGCCACCGTCGTAACCCGGTTCGTGCGGCGCATGGGAGGACGCATGCCCTGCGGTGCGCGGCGCGCGCGCATCACCACCCGCCTGTTGCCAGAGCTGCAGAAGGTCTGTGCTGCCAATCCCGATGCCACTGGAGAGTTCGCCGATGAGCTGGCGCTTGAGGGCCCCGTCCGGCAGCGCGCTCCACAGCGGGCGCGCCTGGCTGGCCATGCGCGCGCGACCTTCCGCCGTGGAGAGGTCGCAGTCGGCACTGGCGGCCTCGACCAGGAAGCGCGAGAGCGGTGTGGCCTCCTTCACGCACTGTGCAAAGGCGGCTTCGCCATGGGCGCGGATGTAGCTGTCGGGGTCGTGTTCGGCCGGCAGGAAGAGGAACTTCACATTGCGCGTGTCGGTGGCCAGGGGCAGGGCGGCGTCCAGTGCCTTGCGCGCCGCGCGCCGCCCGGCGCCGTCGCCATCGAAGCTGAAGACCACGCTGTCGGTGAAGCGGAACAGCTTCTGCACATGCTCGGGCGTGCAGGCCGTGCCCAGCGTGGCCACGGCGTTGGCAAAGCCGAGCTGGGCGAGCGCGACGACGTCCATATAGCCTTCGGTGACCAGTGCGTAGCCGGCAACGCGGATCGCGGTGCGGGCCTCGAAGAGGCCGTAGAGCTCACGGCCCTTGCTGAACACGGGGGTTTCGGGCGAGTTGAGGTACTTGGGTTCGCCCTTGTCGAGCACGCGCCCGCCAAAGCCGATGCACTCGCCCTTGACGTTGCGGATCGGGAACATGATGCGGTCGCGAAACCGGTCATACCGTTTTGCCTGGCCGTCGGCGCCTTTTTCGTCCTCGTGTTCGATCACCATGCCCGACTCGACCAGCAGCGGTTCCTGGTAGTCGGGGAACACGCTGGCCAGCGCACGCCAGCCCTCGGGTGCGTAGCCCAGGCCGAAGGTCTTGGCGATCTGCCCCGAAAGACCCCGACCCTTGAGGTAGTCCACCGCGCGTGGCGAAACCTTGAGCTGCTTCGCATAGGCCTGCGCGGCCTTCTCCAGCACCTCCGTCAGCGTGGCCTGCTTCTGGCGCTGCTGCGCGGCGCGCTCGCGGTCCTGCGGCGAAGCCTCGTCTTCGGGCATCTGCATGCCGGCCTGCTGGGCCAGGTCTTTCACCGCCTCGATGAAGCTCATGCCGGCGTGTTCCATCAGGAAACCGATGGCGTTGCCGTTGGCCCCGCAGCCGAAGCAGTGGTAGAACTGTTTCGTGGGACTGACGCTGAACGATGGCGACTTTTCTCCGTGGAACGGGCACAGCCCCATCAGGTTGGCGCCACCTTTCTTGAGCTGCACATAGCGGCCCACCACGTCGACCACGTCCACGCGGTTGAGCAGTTCCTGGATGAAGGTCTGGGGGATGGCCACCGGGGTATTCTGACCGATGGCCCCGGCGCGCGGACGGCGGCTCAGTCGCCCGCGACGATGCCTTCGCGGCGCGGATCGGCCCCGCCCAGCCAGGTGCGCTGCTCACCCTGGCGGCCGCGCAAGAGCGCCTGCAAGCCGCTGGGCAGGGCGGTTTCCACGACCGTGTGTCCGCGCTCGCGCAGGGTCTGCACCGTGCTGGTCAGGAAACGCTGCTGCTCCAGCAGCAACGGTCCGCCCAGGGTGCCGAAGTTGGGCAGGTCGATGGCGGCCTGCGGCGTCAAACCCCAGTGCAGTGCCCCGTGCAGTGTCTTGGCGGTGAAGTGGATGATGAGCGCCCCGCCGGGGCTCCCGGTGCTCATGATCACCTCGCCGCTGGCCGGGTCGAGCACCAGCGTGGGCGACATCGACGAGCGCGGTCGCTTGCCGGGCTCGACCCGGTTGGCGATGGCGCGGCCTTGCGCGTCGCGCGGCGCAAAGCTGAAGTCGGTGAGTTCGTTGTTGAGCAGGAAGCCGCCCGGGCGCTTCGGGTCGGTCGTGACCATCAGGCGCGCGCCGAAGGCGGCTTCGATGGTGGTGGTCATGGCCAGCGCGTTGCCGAAGGCGTCGACGATGCTGATGTGGCTCGTGCCGTGTTCGGGCTGTTCCGGCATGGCCGCCCAGGCTGTTTGTGCACCGCCGGGCCGGCCCGCTGGCGCCTGCGGCATGCGCGCGGTGGTGATCAGGCGCGCGCGCTCGTCCAGGTAGCGTGCGTCGAGCAGGCTGTCCCAGCGGCCGGCGGGCGGGTTCACGAAGTCGGGATCGGCCAGGTAGAGGGCACGGTCTGCGAAGGCCAGCCGCGAGGCCTCGGCGTAGCTGTGCAGCCAGTCGGCCGTGGGCAGCCCGTTGGCCAGCGGCGCGGCGCCCTGCGGCGTGCGCGCCAACAGCCCCAGGAGCTGCCCGATGGCAATGGCGCCGGAGCTCGGCGGTGGAAATCCACACACGCGCAGCGCCTTGAGGGCCGTGGCGAGGTCGTGACAGAGGGCCTCGCGCTCGCGTGGGGCGTAGCGCCTGAGGTCGTCCAGTCCCAGCGTGCCCGGCAGGCTGGGGTGCCGGGCCACCTTGTCGACCATGGCGCGCGCCACGGGTCCTTCGTAGAAGGCCTTCTGCCCGTCTGCGGCGATGCCGCGCAGCACCTGGGCCAGTTCGGGGTTGCGCAGGCGGTGGCCCACTGGGTGGGGCTGGCCATCGGGCCTGTAGAAATAGGCAGCGGCCACGGGGTCCTGGCGCAGGGCTGTCTCGGCCCGCAACAGCGTGTGCAGGCGGGGGCTGACGGCAAAGCCCTGTTCGGCCAGGGAGATGGCCGGCTCGAACAACCGGGCCCAGGGCAGCTTGCCGTGTTGCCGATGGGCCGCTGCGAGCATGGCCACCGTGCCCGGCGTGCCCACCGAGCGGCCGCTGGCCACCGCCGTGTCGAAGGGCAGGGGCTTGCCGGTTGCATCGAGAAACAGCGACTCGCTAACCGCGGCGGGCGCGGTCTCGCGGCCATCGAAGGCCTGCAGGCGCTGGCCGTCGTGGTGCAGCAGGAAGGCGCCGCCCCCGATGCCGCTGGACTGCGGCTCGACCAGGGTGAGCACCATCTGGACCGTGATCGCCGCATCCACCGCGCTGCCCCCGGCGCGCAGGATCTGAGCGCCGGCCTCGGTGGCCAGTGGGTTGGCCGCGGCGACGGCCTGGCGCTGGAAGCTCCAGCCCGGTTTGGCGGCGAGGCCGGACGCACCTTCGGGCTGCTGCACCGAGGGCGGTGCAGCGCAGGCGGCCAGCAGTGCCAGTGCGGCGACAGATGCGAGACGCTTCATTGATGTCCCTTCCAGTCCAAGCGGGGAAGCCCTGCCAGAACACCTCGCAACCGGTGCTGCCGGGCCTCAGGTGTTGCCCCTTGAGGGGTGACACGCCGCAGGCGCGCGGCGCGGGCTGAGCTTACTTCGGTGCCAGCCGGATCGCACCGTCAAGGCGAATCACCTCGCCGTTGAGCATGTCGTTTTCGATGATGTGTTTCGCCAGTTTGGCGTAGTCGTCGGGCGTGCCCAGGCGGCTGGGGAAGGGCACGCCGGCGGCCAGCGCGTCCTGCACCTCCTTGGGCATGCCGAACAGCATGGGGGTGCCGAAGATGCCGGGGGCGATGGTCATGTTGCGGATGCCGTTGCGCGCCAGGTCGCGCGCGATCGGCAGCGTCATGCCGACGATGCCGCCCTTGGACGCGCTGTAGGCGGCCTGGCCGATCTGACCGTCATAAGCCGCCACGCTGGCGGTGGAGATCAGCACGCCGCGCTCGCCGGTGGCTTCTGGCTCGTTTTTGCACATGGCTTCGGCGGCCAGGCGGATCATGTTGAAGCTGCCGACCAGGTTGACCATGATGGTCTTGGTGTAGACGCCCAGGTTGTGCGCGCCGTTCTTGCCCACGGTCTTCTCGGCCGGCGCGATGCCGGCGCAGTTGATCAGGCCCATGAGCTTGCCCATCGACACCGCCTTGGCCACCACGGCCTGGCCATCGGCCTCGCTGCTCACATCGCATTTCACGAAAGCACCGCCGATCGCCTTCGATACAGCCTCGCCCTTGTCCGCCTGCATGTCGGCAATGACGACCTTCCCGCCGTTGGCCGCCAGCATGCGCGCCGTGCCTTCGCCCAGCCCCGACGCGCCGCCGGTGACGATGAAAACCTTGCCCTGGATGTCCATGGTGTGTGCTCCTGTGGAGGTTGATGTGACGTTGACGTAAACGTCAATTGACCAGTGATTATGCGACATGGCGGTGTCACGCCGTTGTCATGGATGCGGCCTAGCCTGAATGCTTTGCCTCATTCACGGAGTCCCCATGTTCGACAGCCACGACGAGCTGATGCGCCGCATCCACACCGACCTCATGGACGGCTACGACGAAGAACTGGAGATGGAGTTCGAGGACCGGCATCTGGATGCGCTGGGCGGTGTGGACAACGACGCGCAGCAGAAGGCCGCGCGCCGCACCTACTTCCGCGAACTGTTCCGCCTGCAGGCCGAACTGGTCAAGCTGCAGGACTGGGTCGTGGCCACCGGGCACAAGGTGGTGATTGTTTTCGAGGGCCGCGACGCGGCCGGCAAGGGCGGGGCGATCAAGCGCATCACCCAGCGCCTGAACCCGCGCGTGTGCCGTGTGGCCGCGCTGCCCGCGCCCAACGACCGTGAGCGCACGCAGTGGTACTTCCAGCGGTATGCCGCGCACCTGCCGGCGGCCGGCGAGATGGTGCTGTTCGACCGCAGCTGGTACAACCGCGCGGGCGTCGAACGCGTCATGGGCTTCTGCACCGACGAGCAGTACGAGGAGTTCTTCCGCTCGGTGCCCGAGTTCGAGAAGATGCTGGTGCGCTCGGGCATCCAGCTCATCAAGTACTGGTTCTCGATCTCCGACGAAGAGCAGCACCTGCGCTTCCTGGGGCGTATCCACGATCCGCTCAAGCAGTGGAAGCTCAGCCCCATGGACCTGGAGAGCCGCCGCCGCTGGGAGCTGTACACCCAGGCCAAGGAGGTGATGCTGGAGCGCACCCACATCCCCGAGTCGCCCTGGTGGGTGGTGCAGGCGGACGACAAGAAGAAGGCGCGCCTGAACTGCATCCACCATCTGCTGCAGCAGATGCCCTACGGCGAGGTGGAGCGTCCCACGATCACGCTGCCCGAGCGCGTGCGCCACGAAGGCTACCGCCGCCACCAGGTGCCCGGCGAGATCTACGTGCCGCAGGTGTACTGAAGGACCGCCCCCTTGAGGGGGTGACGCGCCGCAGGCGCGGCGCGGTGGAGGGGCTACTTGTACCCGACGCGGTCCAGCATTTGCTGGACCTTGGTCATGTTCCTGGCCACCGCGCCCAGCGGGACGGTCTCTGCCTTGAAGTTGTCGCCACCCATGGCCTTGATCGCGGGATTGTCGACTTTCACGCCCTTGGCCGCCGGGAATTCGTTGTTGCCGTTGGCGAAGTAGTCCTGCGCGAACGGACTGGCCAGGAACTCCATGAACTGGATGGCGTTGTCGCGGTTCTTGGCGTGTTTGGCCACAGCGGCGCCGGCGATGTTCACGTGCGTGCCGCTGGTGCCCTGGTTGGGGAACATCACGCGCACCTTTTCCATCACGGCACGGTCTTCAGGCTTGGAGGACTTGATCAACCGTGCCACATAGTAGGAATTGGTCAGCGCCACGCCACACTCGCCCGAGGCGACAGCCTTGATCTGGTCGGTGTCGCCGCCCTTGGGCGCACGGGCCATGTTGTCCACCAGGCCCTTGAGCCAGGCCTCGCCTTTCTGGTCACCCAGGCGCTCGACCACCGTGGAGAACAGCGACAGGTTGTAGGGGTGGGAGCCCGTTCGCGTGCAGACCATGCCTTTGAGTTTCGGGTCGGCCAGTTGCTCGTAGGTGGCCACCTCGGCGGGCTTCACGCGCATCGGGTCGTACACGATCACGCGGGCGCGTGTCGAAAAGCCGGTCCAGGTCACGCCGTCGGCGCTGGCGTCGGCGCGCAGGTTGGCGGGAATGGCTGCATCCAGCTTGGCCGACTTGATGGGCTGGAACAGCCCCTGGCTGTCGGCCGAAGCCATCCGGGCGGCGTCCACCAGCATGATCACGTCGGCGGGGGAGGCCGCTCCCTCGGCACGCAGCCGCGCAATGATGCCGGCATCGTCCGCGTCGACGCGGTTGATCTTGATGCCCGTGGTCCGGGTGAAGGCTTCGTACATCGCCTCGTCGGTCTGGTAATGGCGCGCCGAATAGAGGTTGAGCACCTTGTCCTGGGCGTGAGCGGTGGTTTGCGCGCCCAGTGCAGCGACCAGGGCCGAGGCCGCCAGGGTGAACTTGAAGCTGTTGTGCATGTGAAGATCTTTCGGTAGGTGGAAAGCGCTGATCGCGTGAGGGGATGTTGCCGACGGCACTCTGCGTTGCCGATAGGGAAACAGCCGGATGATGCTAGCACAAACACGAATCGTTCTTAATAGGTTTTGCGCGATTGTCTCAGGCCTTGTGCGCGGGGAGATGGGTGCTGCGAGGTGCGGAATTGCCTCTGTCTCCGTTCGGGCTGGCCGCGATTTCGCAAGGGCATAAAAAAAGCCCTCACCTTGCAGTGAGGGCTTAAGGGGTCCGATGAAATCGAATTTCGAAAAGGACCCGAGGAGACAACCAGAAAAACAGACTTGAGATTCAAGCGCTGCCTTGATGGGGGTCAGCGCGACGTGACTTGATACTAGTGTGGCCCATTCGACGTGTGTCAAGCGGGCCGATCAACGGCACGATCGCGGTGCTGTTCAGCGCTTCTTGGCGGCGGCCTTCGTGGCGCTCACGGCGGAGGACGTCACGGTGTTGAAGTTGGACTCGGCCATTTCGGTGGCTTGCTTGACGGCCTTCTGCACCGACTCCATGGCATTGTTGGCGGCGGAAACGGCGCTCTTCATCACGGCCACGGCGGTTTCGGAACCGGCGGGAGCGTTCTTGGCGGCGTTGTCCACGACAGCCAGGAATTTCTTCTGGGTGTCGCTGGCTTGTGCTTCAGCGGCCTTGCCGAATTCGGCACCGGTGCCGGAGGCGATGTCGTACAGGTGGCGGCTGTAGGCCACGGTCTTCTCGGCCAGGGGCTGCATCAGGTTGGCTTGCAGGGCCAGCAGTTCCTGGGCGTCTTTCACGCTCATCAGGGCCTGGGCGCTGTTGGCGGACTCGGACAGGGCAGCCTTGGTGGCTTGCACGTTCAGGTCCACCAGCTTTTCCACGCCTTCGAAGGCTTTCTGGGTCAGACCGAAGATGGTCTCGATGTTGGCTTTCTGGGCGGCAATCATTTGTTCGGCGGTCAACATGTTCAAACTCCTAAACTTGTAAAAAAACAGGGCTTAGTTGAAGGCTGCTGAGAACACCGCGCTGTCTGGACGCTGTTGTTTTCGTTCGCTTTGCTGCGCTGCAACATGACCCGAATTATAGGGATAACCCAGGGCTGCGCAAGCGTTTTTTGCTGCGATGCAGCATTCTAGGGGGCTGGTTCTAAAAGTCGTGCGCGCCCCCACGGATTCGCGATCCGGACACAATGGTCCGCTATCTCGCCAGGCCCTCTGTGGGCATCGCCTCGTGCACGCCTACTACGCCGACCACTTCGTCCTGCCCCTGCCCAGCGGCCACCGCTTTCCCATGGGCAAGTACGCCCGCCTGAGGGAGCGGTTGCGGGCGGAATTGCCGCAAGTGCAGCTGCGCGAGGCCCTGCCGGCCAGCCACGGTGAGCTGGCGCTGGTGCACACCCCGGACTACATCCAGGCCGTGGCCCAGGGCAGCCTGAGCGCCGCGGCGCAGCGCGAGATCGGGTTCCCCTGGAGCCCGGCCATGGCGGAACGGGCACGGCGTTCGGTGGGGGCTACCTTGCTGGCCTGTCGCGGCGCCCTGGCGGGCGAGGGGGTGTCCGCCAATCTGGCCGGGGGCACCCACCACGCCTATGCGGGCAAGGGCAGCGGCTTCTGCGTGTTCAACGACCTTGCGGTGGCCGCGCGCCTGATGCAGGCCGAACACGCGCGCACACGGCGTGCCCATGGCCCGTTGCGCGTGGCGATCATCGACCTCGATGTGCACCAGGGCAACGGCACGGCCCACATCTTCGCGCAGGACGACACCGTGTTCACCCTGTCGCTGCACGGGGCGAAAAACTTCCCCTTTCGCAAGGAGCCGAGCGACATCGATGTGGAGCTGCCCGATGGCTGCGGCGATGCGCAATACCTTGAAGCCCTGGAGCGCGCGCTGGAAGCCCTTGAACAGCGTTTCGAGCCGGGGCTCGTGCTCTATCTGGCGGGTGCCGACCCGCATGAAGGCGACCGGCTTGGCCGCCTCAAGCTCAGCTTCGACGGCCTCGAAGCGCGCGACCGCCGCGTGATGGACTGGGCCTGGCGCCGGCGCATTCCGCTGGCCTTCACCATGGGCGGCGGCTATGGCCACGACCTTGAGACCACCGTGCAGGTGCAGGTCAACACCTATGGCGTGGCACTGCAGTACCGCGAGCGCTGGCGTTCGCTGTTCCCTGCGCTGGCGACAGGCGCGGGCACGGGCCACTGGCACAATGCCGCCGCATGAACAACGCCAGCAGCCCGGCCGCGCGCCCGCAGCCCTTGCCCCGCAGCGCCTACCGCGTGTTCCGCCCCATCGGCACGCGCTGGAGCGACAACGACGTGTATGGTCATGTGAACAACGTGGTCTATTACAGCTGGTTTGACACAGCGGTCAACGCGCACCTGATCGAACAGGGCGCACTCGACATTCACACAGGTGCGGTGATCGGCCTGGTGATCGAGACGCAATGCAACTATTTCGCGCCCCTGGCCTTCCCGCAGACCGTGTGGGCAGGCTTGCGGGTGGCGCACATGGGCAGCTCCAGCGTGCGTTACGAGGTGGGGCTGTTCGCCGACGGTGAAGACCGGGCGGCGGCCTGCGGCCACTTCGTGCACGTGTACGTCGACCGTGAGACACGCCGGCCGGTTGCGCTGCCCGAGCCACTCAGATTGACCCTGGAGACCTTGCGATGAGTCACAACCCCACCGCCCGTGTCATCGACGCTGCCAGCGTTGACGCCGCGATCACCAGCCGCATGTCGGTGCGCGCCTTTCTGCCGGACCCGGTGCCGCGCGCCACGATCGAGCACCTGCTGGAACTGGCCAGCCGGGCGCCCTCGGGCACCAACACCCAGCCCTGGAAGGCGTACGTGCTGCAAGGCGCGAGCCGTGACGGACTTGTTCAGAAAGTGTGCGCCGCGCACGATGCGCTGCGCGCCGATCCGTCGCTGGCGGCCGAGTACCGCGAAGAGTACGACTACTACCCGGAAAAATGGGTCAGTCCCTACATCGACCGCCGGCGCGAGAACGGCTGGAGCCTGTACGGCCTGCTGGGCATCACCAAGGGCGACAAGGACAAGATGCATGCGCAGCACCAGCGCAACTTCCGCCTGTTCGATGCGCCCGTGGGCCTGATGTTCACGCTTGACCGCGTCATGGGCCGCGGCTCGCTGGTGGACTACGGCATGTTCCTGCAGACCATCATGGTGGCCGCGCGCGCCCACGGCCTGCACACCTGCCCCCAGGCGGCCTGGAACGGCTTCGCGAAGATCATCCTTCCGCACATTGGTGCGGGCGACAACGAAATGCTGGTGTGCGGCATGGCGCTGGGCTATGCGGACCCGGACGCGCTGGTCAACGGTTTTCACACGCCGCGCGAACCGGTCGGGTCGTTCACGACCTGGCTGGAATAATTGCGGATTTCATTCATCACACCAAGGACACACCATGATCACCACCCCCAGCGGCCTGCAGTATGAAGACACCGTGGTCGGCAACGGCGACGTGGCACAGGCCGGACGTCCGGTGCAAGTGCACTACACCGGCTGGCTCTACAACGACGGCGTGCAGGGCGCCAAGTTCGATTCCAGCAAGGACCGCGGCCAGCCGTTCGAATTCCCGCTCGGCGCGGGCCACGTCATCAAGGGTTGGGACGAGGGTGTGCAGGGCATGGCCGTGGGTGGCACGCGCCGCCTTGTCATACCGGCCGCGTTGGGCTACGGCGCCCGTGGTGCCGGCGGCGTGATTCCGCCCAACGCCACGCTGCTGTTCGAAGTCGACCTGCTGGCGGTCTGAGCGCCATGGCCCGACCCGCCATCCTCGTCTCGCGCAAGATTTTCCCCGACGTGGTGGAGCACCTGCGTCGGCATTTCGATGTCGACCACAACGACAGCGACGGGGTGCTCGCGCCTGCGCAGCTCATCGAGCGGCTTCAAGGCAAGACCGGGGTGCTCACCACCGGCAGCGAACGCATCGACGGCGCCATCGTCTCGGCCTGTCCGCAGTTGCGCATCGTGGCCAACATCGCCGTGGGCTACAACAACTTCGACCTGCCCGCACTGAGCGCGGCCGGCGTGCTCGCCACCAACACGCCCGACGTGCTCACAGAGACCACGGCCGATTTCGGTTTCGCGCTGTTCATGGCCACCGCGCGCCGCCTCACCGAAAGCGAGCATTTCCTGCGCGCGGGACAGTGGAACCGCTGGGCGCTCGACATGTTCGCCGGCGCCGAGGTGCACGGCAGCACGCTGGGCATCCTGGGCATGGGCCGCATCGGCCAGGCGATTGCGCGCCGCGGCGCGCACGGCTTCGGCATGAAGGTGATCTACCACAATCGTTCGCGGCTGGACGCGGCCACCGAGGCCGAGTGCAAGGCCGCTTACGTGGACAAGGCCACGCTGCTGCGCGAGGCCGATCACCTCATCCTGGTGCTGCCCTACAGCAAGGAAAGTCACCATGCCATCGGTGCGGCCGAGATCGCGCAGATGAAGCCAACCGCCACGCTGGTGAACATCGCGCGCGGCGGCATCGTGGACGACGCGGCGCTGGCCATCGCCCTGAAGGAACGCCGCATTGCCGCCGCCGGGCTGGACGTGTTCGAGGGCGAGCCCAAGGTGCACGCCGACCTGCTCACCGTGCCCAACGTCGTGCTCACGCCCCACATTGCCAGCGCCACCATCCAGACGCGCCGAGCCATGGCCATGCTCGCGGCGGACAACGTGATCGACTACCTCACCACCGGCCAGCCGCGCACGCCGCTCAACGCCGGGATCATCGGGAAGAACGCGCGCGCCTGATGAACACCTGGTTGCTCCTTGCCCTGCTGCTGCTCGCCGCTGCCGGTGTGCTGCTGCAGATCCTGTTGCTGCGGCGCCGGCCTGTGCCCGATGCCGACGAGCTGGCGCACCGCCAGGCGGTGATGGCGCAGATGCAGCAGATCGCGCTGCGCGTGGAGCACGTCGAAGGCGAATTGCGCCGTGAAGTGGGTGACAACGCGCGCGCCGCGCGCCAGGAGCAACAACAGAGCCTGAGCCGCTTTCAGGAGTCGATCACCGCGCAAGCGGCCGAGACCACGCGCACGCAGAATGCGCAGCTCGACGCCTTCGCGCAACAACTCGTGCAGTTGCGCGGCACCCTCGGCGACACGCTCACGCGCCAGTTGCAGGACATGGGGGAGGGCAATGCGCGCCGCCTGGCCGAGATCCGCACCACGCTGGACGCGCAGTTGCAGCAGCTGCAGCAGGGCAACGCCGCCAAGCTCGACGAGATGCGCGCCACGGTGGACGAAAAGCTGCAGAGCACGCTGCAGGCCCGCCTGGGCGAGAGCTTCAAGCAGGTGGCCGACCGGCTGGAACAGGTGCACAAGGGCCTGGGCGAGATGCAGACGCTGGCGCAGGGCGTGGGCGACCTCAAGCACCTGCTGACCAACGTCAAGACGCGCGGCATGTTCGGCGAGGCGCAGCTCGCGGCCCTGCTGGAACAGGTGTTCGCGCCCGACCAGTACGCGGTGCAGGTGATGACCAAGCCGGGCAGCCGCTTCACGGTTGATTTCGCCATCAAGCTGCCGGGCCGGGGTGACGACGGCGCGCCTTGCTGGCTGCCGATCGACGCCAAGTTCCCGAACGAGGACTATGAGCGCCTGCTTGATGCGCAGCAGCGCGCCGATGTCGATGGTGCCGAGGCCGCGGGCAGGGCGCTGGAGCAGCGTATCCGCCTGGAAGCGAAGTCCATGGCCGACAAGTACCTCGAGCCGCCGCACACCACCGATTTCGCCATCCTCTTCCTGCCCACCGAAGGCCTCTATGCCGAGGTGCTGCGCCGCCCCGGATTGATGGAGGTGTTGCAGCGCGAGCACCGCGTGACGCTGGCGGGACCGACCACGCTCATGGCCATGCTCAACTCGCTGCAAATGGGTTTTCGCACCCTCGCACTGGAAAAGCGCTCCAGCGAGGTCTGGCAGGTGCTGGGGGCGGTCAAGACCGAGTTCGGCAAGTTCGGTGACGTGCTCGCGCGCGTGAAGAGCCAGACCCAGACCGTGCTCAACACGCTCGACAGCGCCGAGACGCGCAGCCGCGCCATGGGGCGCGCGCTCAAGGCAGTGGAAGCCCTGCCGCAGGACCAGGCCAGCGCGCTGCTGCCGCTGGACCCCGCCGACAACGGAGACGCTTGAACCCCGCGCTGCGCCTGGACCTCGCCCGCCTGATCGCGGCGCAGATCAGTCTGCATGCCTGCATGACCGGCTTTCGCATGGCGGCCCCGCTGATGGCATTGCGCGAGGGCCACAGCCCGGCGGCCGTGGGCATGCTGCTGGCCCTGTTCGCGCTGGCGCCCGTGTTCATGGCATTGCCTGCCGGGCGCTATGCTGACCGGCGCGGCCTGAAGAAACCGGTGGCGCTCGCGGTCGGCACCGCCACGGCGGGTGCGGTGCTGGCCGTGGCCTTTCCCGTCTTTGGCGTGCTGTGCCTCACCGCATTCACCTGCGGCGCGGCCACCGGGCTCGCCATGATCGCGCTGCAACGCCACGTGGGACGCCTGGCGCACGGGCCGACGGAACTCAAGCAGGTGTTCAGCTGGATGGCCGTGGGCCCGTCCATTTCCAACTTCCTCGGTCCCTTCGCCGCAGGTGTGATGATCGACAGCTTCGGCTTTCGCGCCGCTTTCCTGCTGCTGGCGGTGTTGCCTTCCATGGCCTGGTTCTGGGTGCGCCGCGCGGTCGAGCACGAGCCGGTGGCCCCGGCGCTGCGCCAGTCCAGCGGATCGTCCTGGAACCTGTTGCGCGACAAGCCGTTTCGCCGGCTGATGATGATCAACTGGATGCTCTCCTCCTGCTGGGACGTGCACACCTTCCTGGTGCCGGTCCTGGGTCATGAGCGCGGGCTGAGCGCCACGGTCATCGGCTCCATCCTCGGTGCTTTCGCGCTGGCCGCCACGGCCATTCGCCTGCTCATGCCGTGGCTGGCGGCGCGCCTGCGCGAGTCGGTAGTGATCGGCGCCGCCATGTGCGCGACCGCGCTGCTGTTCGCGATCTATCCCCTGGTGCACGCGGCCTGGGCCATGGGCGCGCTGTCGGTGCTGCTGGGGTTCGCGCTGGGTTCGGTCCAGCCCATGATCATGAGCACCCTGCACCAGATGACGCCACCGCACCGGCATGGCGAGGCCCTGGGCCTGCGCGCCATGGCCATCAACGGATCGAGCGTGGTGATGCCGCTGCTGTTCGGCTCCGTGGGCGCGGTCATCGGCGTGGGCGCGGTGTTCTGGCTGGTGGGCGCGGTCGTGGGCCTGGGCTCGCCCCTGACGCGCAAGCTGGGCGATACCACCCCCGCCGCGCCTGTTCGCACGCGCTTCTAGGCGCAGTGGCGTGCGCGCTGGCGCGGGTGTCAGCGGAATGCAGGCGGGCTGCCATTAGTATCGGGGGCCATTCGAAAGTCCGCCGTGCTGTTGATCATCGTTCTACTCCCCCTGCTGCTGGGGACCCTGACCACCTGGTGGCTGGGGACCCGCTCCCGCGGCCTGGCCGCGCTCGCCGCCGGTCTGGTCACCATGGCCAGCCTGGCCGTGCTGGTGTCTCACGCGCCCGCGGTCATGGCGGGCGATGTGGTCATGAACCGCTGGCCCTGGGTGCCCGAGATCGGGCTGGACCTGGTGTTCAGGCTCGACGGCCTGTCGCTGATGTTCGCCGGCCTGATCCTGTTCATCGGCCTGCTCATCGTCATCTACGCGCACTGGTACCTGAGCGCGAAAGACTCGGTGGCCAAGTTCTATGCCGAGATGATGCTGTTCATGGCGGCCATGCTCGGCATCGTGCTGTCGGACAACCTGCTGCTGCTGATCGTGTTCTGGGAGCTCACCAGCCTGTCGTCGTTCCTGCTGGTGGGCTACTGGAGCCACCGGCCCGATGCACGCGCCGGCGCGCGCCAAGCGCTGGCCGTCACCGGCGGCGGCGGTCTGGCCATGCTCGGCGGGTTCGTGCTCCTGGGGCAGATCGCGGGGACGTACGAGATCAGCGCCATGCTCGGGCAGGTGGCGCGCATCCAGGCCGACCCCCTGTTCCTGCCGGCACTGCTGCTGATCCTGCTGGGCTGCTTCACCAAGAGCGCGCAGTTCCCGTTCCACTTCTGGTTGCCCGACGCCATGGCCGCGCCCACGCCGGTGTCGGCTTACCTGCACTCGGCCACCATGGTGAAGGCGGGCGTGTTCCTGCTGATGCGCCTCTACCCCATCCTCGCGGGCTCGGGCTGGTTCGAGGGCATTGTGGTGACCGCCGGCCTGGTGACGATGGTGTTCGCGGCCTTCGTGGCGATCTTCAAGCACGACCTCAAGGGCCTGCTGGCGTATTCCACCGTGAGCCACCTCGGCCTGATCACCTTCCTGGTGGGCCTGGGCTCGCCGCTGGCCGCCGTGGCCGCGGTGTTCCATGTGCTCAACCACGCCACCTTCAAGGCGTCGCTGTTCATGATCGCGGGCATCGTTGACCACGAGACCCATTCGCGTGACATGCGCCAGCTCGGCGGTCTGTACCGCTTCATGCCCTGGACGGCCACGCTGTCCATGGTGGCCGCAGCGTCCATGGCGGGCGTGCCGCTGACCAATGGCTTCCTGTCCAAGGAGATGTTCCTCACCGAGGCGGTGGTGGGCACCTCGGGCCTGTGGGCGTGGCTGGTGCCGGTGCTGGTGACGCTGGGCAGCATCTTCAGTGCGGCGTATGCCTTGCGCCTGGTGCACGACACCTGGTTCAACGGCCCGGTGGGTGACGTGCCCAACCCGCATCCGCACGAGCCGCCGCTGGGCATGAAGCTGCCTTCGATGCTGCTGGTGGCGATGTGCATCGTGGTCGGGCTGCTGCCCGCGCTCACCTTCGGTCCGCTGGTGCATGTCGCGGCCGGCGCGCTGGCCGGCAAGGCGCTGCCCGAGTACCACCTCGCGATCTGGCACGGTTTCAACCTGCCGCTGTTGATGAGCGCGGTCGCCCTGGTGGGTGGCGCGGCGATGTACCTGTGGCTCGCGCGCGGCAAGTGGCTGCACCGCATCAGCTCGGAGGCGTGGTTCGGCCGGGCCACCGGTCGGCAGATGTTCGAAGGTTCGATCGACAGGCTGTTCGGATTCGCCGGCCGGCTGTCGGTGTTGCTGGAGAACGGTGCCCTGCAGCGCTACGTGGCCTGGCTGCTGGGCGCGGCCATCGTGTTCGGCGCCGGCCCCTTGCTGGGCAGTGGCATCGGCGTGGGCGCGCGCGAACTGCTGCCGGCCTCGCCGCTGGCGATCGCGATCTGGTTGCTGCTGCTGGCGACCTGCATCGCGCTGGCCTTCAGCCACCACCAGCGTTTCCAGGCCGTGGTGCTGGTGGGCCTGGTGGGGCTGGTCACCGCGCTGGCCTTCGTGAGCCTGTCCGCGCCCGATCTGGCCCTCACCCAGCTGTCGGTCGAGGTGGTGTCGACCGTGCTGCTGCTCATGGGGCTGGCCCTGCTGCCCCAGCACTCACCGCGCGAGAGCAGCCCCGCGCGCCGCACCGGCCACGCCGCGCTCGCGCTGGCCGGTGGCGGCGCCATCGCCTGGGTCGCCTGGGTGCTGCTCACGCGCGACCACGATTCCATCAGCTGGTACTTCCTGGAGAAGTCCATGCCCGTGGGCGGCGGCAGCAACGTGGTCAACGTGATCCTGGTCGACTTCCGCGGCTACGACACCTTTGGTGAGATCACCGTGCTCGGCATCGCGGCCGTGGGCGTGCTGGCCCTGATGGACGGCTTGCGCACGCGGCGCGCCACGACCGACCCGCAAGGCCGCACCTGGACCTTTGCCCAGCAGCCGCTGCTGCTGCGCGTCGCCGCGTCGGTCGTGCTGCCGCTGGCGCTGGTGTTCACGGTCTACATCTTCATGCGCGGCCACAACATGCCGGGTGGGGGCTTCATCGCCGGCCTGATCACCGCAGTGGCCCTGGTGCTGCAGTTCATGTCGATGGGGCAGGGGCGGGCCGAGGCGCTGCTGCGCGCGCAGGCCGGGCGCCGTTTTGTGCGCTGGGTCGGCGCTGGCCTGGGCATCGCCGGCCTGACGGGCGTGGGCGCGTTCTTCTGGGGCCGCCCGTTTCTCACCAGCGCACACGGACACCCGCATGTGCCGGTGCTGGGTGATCTGCCCCTGGCCTCGGCCGCGCTGTTCGATCTGGGGGTCTACCTCACCGTGGTCGGCGCGACCCTGCTGACCATTTCGGTGCTGGGCACCGTCTCGCGCGAGGTTGACCCCGCGCCCTCCTCTTCGTCCAGGAGCCTCACATGAGCATGGAATTCCTGCTGGCCACCGGCATCGGCATCGTGACCGCCTGCGCCATCTACCTCATGCTGCGCGGCCGCACCTTCCCGGTGGTGCTCGGCCTGTCGTTGTTCGGCTATGCCGTCAACGTGTTCATCTTCGTGATGGGCCGGCTGTGGACCAATGCGCAGCCCATCCTGGCGGGCAACACCACGGTGGCCGACCCGCTGCCGCAGGCGCTGGTGCTCACCGCCATCGTGATCGGTTTCGCCACCACGGGCTTCGTCATCGAGCTGGCGCTGCGCAGCAACCACGAAAGCGGGAGCGACCACGTAGACGGGCACGAACCCCGGGCGGTGCAGGGCCGCAGGCCCGCCGCGCCTCAGGCGGGAGGTGCCACCGATGTTTGACGCCATCGCCTCGTTCTGGCAACTGCACGCGCCCGTGCTGTCGGTGTTGCTGCCGGCGTTCACCGCCGTGGGCATGTTGTTGCTGGGAGATCCCTCGGGCCTGGCGGAGCAGGGCGGTGGCCATGGCAGCGCGCGTGTGCGCTGGCGCCGCAACCTGGCCATGGCCTCGGTCCTGCTGGGGCTGTTCATGGCGGTGCAACTGGTGCAGCGCGCGGCCGGGGGCGAGCTGCTCGTCTACCAGCTCGGCGAGTGGCCCGCGCCCTTCGGCATCGTGCTGGTGCTGGATCGGCTCTCGGCCCTGATGGTCCTGCTGACCTACGCGGTGGCCGTGCCCGCGCTCTGGTACGCCACCGGCGGCTGGGACATGCGCGGTCGCCATTTCCACGCCCTGTTCCAGTTCCAGCTCATGGGGCTGTGCGGTGCCTTCCTCACCGGTGACCTGTTCAACCTGTTCGTGTTCTTCGAGGTGTTGCTGATCGCATCCTATGCGTTGCTGCTGCACGGCCAGGGGCGCGAGCGCTTCCGCATGGGTGTGCACTACGTGGTGCTCAACCTCACCGCCTCCGGCCTGTTCCTCATCGGTCTGGCGATGGTGTACGCCGTCACCGGCACGCTCAACATGGCCGATGTGGCGCTGCGCCTGGGCGGGCTCACGGGCGACGCGGCGCTGATCGCGCGCGCGGCCGCCCTGGTGCTGCTCGCCGTGTTCGGCCTCAAGGCCGCGCTGGTGCCGCTGTACTTCTGGCTGCCCGCGACCTATGCGGCCGCGAGCGCGCCGGTGGCCGCGCTCTTCGCCATCATGACCAAGGTCGGCGTGTACAGCATCATCCGCGTGCACTGGGTGGTGTTCGGCCCGCAGGCGGGCGAGGCCGCGCTGGCTGCGCAGGGCTGGCTGCTGCCGCTGGCGCTCACCACCAGTGTGCTGGGCGTGCTGGGCGCGCTTGCCGCGCACAGCATGGGCCGCATGGTCGCCTACCTCACGGTGTCCTCGGTCGGCACCATCCTGGCCGGTGTGGGCCTGTTCACGCCGGCCACGCTGTCGGCGGCGCTGTACTACACGCTGCACAGCACGGTGGTGATCGCCGGCCTGTTCCTGCTGGTCGAGCTGATGGCGTCGCAGCGCGGCGAGGCGCTGGACCGGTTGCGCCCCGCGGTGGCCGTGCGCGAACCGGTGCTGCTGGGCCTGATGATGATCTTTGGCGCCGCCTCCGTGGCTGGCCTGCCACCGCTGCCCGGCTTCCTGGGCAAGCTCATGGTGCTCGAGAGCGCCTCGGGCCTGCCCGCCCAGGCCTGGGTCTGGTCGGTGGTGCTCGTGGTCGGTTTTCTCTCCATCGTGGGGCTGGCGCGTGCCGGGGTCATCGTGTTCTGGCACGTCGAGACGCACGAGGCCGTGGGCGCCGCCTCCGGCTCCAGCGTGAAGCTGCTCTCGGCGGTCTGGGCCTTCATGCTGGTCACGGTGGCGATGGCCGTGCTGGCCTCGCCCGTGAAGCGCTACACCGATGCCGCCGCGGCCCAGCTGGCCGATCAGGCCGCGTACGTGCGCGCCGTGCTGGGCCCGGACGCCGCGAGCCAGCCCACCACCCGGCCGTACGACGGTGCGGTGCCGGCACCCACCCCGAAGGAGCATCCATGACCACGGAACCGCAAACCGATGCCGTTGCACACAAGGACGGATGGTTCAGCCACCCGGTGCTCTCGCTGCTGCTGGCGGCGAGCTGGCTGGCGCTCTCGCACAGCCTGGCGCCCGTGCACCTGCTCTCGGCGCTGCTGATCGGCCTGATCGTGCCGCGGCTGCTGCGACCGTTTCTCGCGCCGGTCAGCCGCATTCACTGGGCGCCGGTGCTGCGCCTGATGGTGGTGGTGTTGCGCGACATCGTGATGTCCAACATCGCAGTGGCCAGGCTGGTGCTCGGACCGATGAGCCGGCCCCGGCCGGCCTGGCTGCCGGTGCCACTGGCCTGCGATCACGCGCGGGTAAACGCGCTGTTCGCCTCCATCATCACGACCACGCCGGGCACGGTGTCGTGCGTGATCGACGAGCAGCGCCACCTGATTCTGGTGCATGCGCTCGACTGCGACGACGCGCAAACCATGATCGACGACATGAAGGCGCGTTACGAAGCCCCGCTGTTGGCCATCTTCGGCCAGACACCCGTGGAAAGGAACCCGTCATGAACGTCCTCGACCTGGCCTTGAACATCGGCACGGTGGCGGTCGCGCTGGCCACGCTGCTGTGCGGCTGGCGCCTACTGCGCGGCCCCGAAGTCACCGACCGCCTGCTCGCGATCGACACGCTGTACCTGAACACCGTGGCCCTGATCGTGCTGCTGGGCATGCGCTGGCAAACCGGCCTGCTGTTCGAGGCCGCGCTGCTGGTGGCCATGCTGGGCTTTGCCTCCACCGTGGCGCTGGCGCGCTACCTCAGCCGCGGCGACGTGGTGGAATAAAGGAGCTCTTCCCATGCATCCCGTTGTCGAATGGCTGGCCGCTGCCCTGATCGTGATCGCGGCCTTCTTCATGCTGGTGGGCGCGATCGGTCTGCTGCGCCTGCCGGACTTCTACATGCGACTGCACGCGCCGACCAAAGCATCCACGCTGGGCGTGGGCGGTGTGCTCATCGCTTCCATGCTGGTGGCGGCAACGCAAGGCCGCGCGGGGGTGGCCGAGTTGCTGATCACACTGTTCGTGTTCGTCACCGCGCCGGTGTCGGCCAACCTCATGGCCCAGGCGGCCTTGCACCTGCAACTGCCCTCGCGCGCGCCGGTGCCGCCCGGCGCGGTGCCCGAGCGGCGGGAAGGGTGAAGCCCAGGCCGGACAGGTAGGCGTCCACGGTGTGGCGCCCGCTGCTCATGAGGTCGAAGGCCTCGGGGTCGAGCAGCCAATTCTGGATCAGGCCGTCGATGATCACGTGCAGGCCGAGGGCCGCCGTGGCCACCGGCATGGCCAGCGCGATGTTCTCGCGCCGCACGGCCTCGCGCAGCGCTTCTTCGGTCATGGCCATGCACTCGTTGCGCACCTGCAGGTGTCGCTCACGAACGGCCTGCATTTCGCTGACGTACTCCACCTTGTGCGTGGCCACCTCGAACACGCGCCGTGTCTGTTCGTCGGTGGCGGTCTGCCGCAGCGCACTCATCATCGATTCGCGCAGCGACAGCAGGGGGTTGACGGTGGTGCTGGCCGTGCGCGCCGTGCCCGCCAGCGTGGCTTCCATCGGCAGCGTGACGCGTTCCATCATGGCGTTGAACAGATCGGCCTTGTCCTTGAAGTGCCAGTAGATGGCGCCGCGCGTGGTGCCGGCCTCGACCGCGATGTCGTTGAGTGAGGTGCGCGAAACGCCGTGCGCCTGGAACAGATGCTCGGCGGCATCCAGCAGGCTGTTGCGCGTTGCCAGCGCATCGGCTTTGGTGCGTCGAACCATGATGTATGTCTCCAGAATGAACGGCCCCGAGGCCTTGCAGGACTATACATACATTCTTGTATGTATGTATACTTTGCCGCTTTGCGACAGCGGGCCGGCCAGGCGCCATCGGCGAGCGCGCGCCCCATACCCCCCCCTTCATATCCGAGGTCTCCCATGCCTGCCTTGAGCCCCGTCAAGTCCGCGTCCGAGCGGCGCGCCCGCCTTGTCTCGTTGTCAGCGTGCCGCGTGGCGCGCGGCGTGTCTGTCCTTGCTCTGGCCGCGGTGCTGGCCGCCTGCGGCAAGTCCGCACCTCCAGCAGGCGGTGCGCAAGGTGGCGGGATGCCCGCGCCCGAGGTCGGCGTGATCACGGTCACGCCGGGCGACGTGGGCCTGCTCACCGAATTGCCAGGCCGTCTGGAAGCCTCTCGTGTGGCGCAGGTGCGAGCGCGCGCCGCCGGCATCCTGCAGGAACGGCTGTTCCGCGAGGGCAGCGACGTCAAGGCCGGTCAGGCGCTGTTTCGTATCGATGCCGCACCCTACGCGGCCGCGCTGCAGAGCGCGCAAGCCAGCCTGGCGCGCTCGCAGGCCAACCTGTCGCAGGCCGCGGCACTGGCCGAGCGTTACGCGCCGCTGGTGAAGGAAAACGCCATCAGCCAGCAGGAGTACGCCAGCGCCGTCGCGGCGCAGAAGCAGGCCGAGGCCGATGTGGCCGCCGGCAAGGCAGCGGTGCAGACCGCGACCATCAACCTCGGTTACGCGCGGGTGAACGCGCCGATTTCCGGCCGCATCGGCCGAGCGCTGGTGACCGAGGGCGCGCTGGTGGGGCAGGGCGAGGCGACACCGCTGGCGGTGATCCAGCAGATCAACCCGATGTACGTGAACTTCACGCAGTCCGCGAGCGAGGTTTACAAGTTGCGCAAGGCCATGGAGAGCGGCCAGCTCAAGGGCGCCGGTGCGCAGGCCGCGCGTGTGCAGGTGGTGATGGAGGACGGCAGCGTGTACGAACAGCCCGGGCGGCTGTTGTTCACCGACCTCTCCGTCGACGCCGCCACGGGCCAGGTCACCTTGCGCGCCGAAGTGCCCAACCCCAAGGGCACGCTGTTGCCGGGCCTGTACGTGCGCGTGCGCCTGGAGCAGGCCACGGCGGGCAATGCCATCACGCTGCCCCAGCAGGCGGTGACGCGCTCGGCCCAGGGCGACAAGGTCTCGGTGGTGGGCGCGGATGGCAAGGTGGCCTCGCGCACGGTGAAGGTGGGCGGCGAGCAGGGCGGTCGCTGGGTCATCGTCGACGGGCTGAAAGCCGGCGAGCAGGTGATGGTCGACGGCTTCCAGAAACTGCAGATGATGCCGCCGGGCACGCCGGTGAAGGCCGTGCCCTGGCAGCCGCCCGGCAGCGCCCCGGCGGCCCCCGCGACGCCGGCACCGGCGCCCGAGGCTGCGAAGTAAGGAGCGCCCGACATGGCGAAATTCTTCATCGAGCGACCCATCTTCGCGTGGGTGATCGCGCTCTTCATCATGGTGATGGGCGCGGTGTCCATCACGCAGTTGCCGATCGCGCAGTACCCGCCGGTGGCGCCGCCGTCCATCGTCATCAATGCCACCTACCCGGGCGCGTCGGCCGCCACGCTCGAAGACAGCGTGCTATCGGTCATCGAGCAGGAGATGAACGGCTCGCCCGGCCTGATCTACATGGAGTCGGTGGCGCAGGCCAACGGCACCGGCAGCATCACGCTGAGCTTCGAGACCGGCACCAACGCCGACCTGGCGCAAGTGGACGTGCAGAACCGGCTCTCGCGCGCCTCGCCCCGCCTGCCCTCGGCGGTGACGCAGCAAGGCGTGCGGGTGGACAAGTCGCGCAGCAACTTCCTGCTGTTCACCATGCTCTCAAGCGACGACCCGGCGTGGAATCCTGTCGCGCTGGGCGACTACGCCTCGCGCAGCGTGGTGCCAGAGCTGCAGCGCGTGCCCGGCGTGGGTCAGGCCCAGCTGTTCGGTACCGAACGCGCCATGCGCGTCTGGATCGACCCGGCCAGGCTGCTCGGCTTCAACCTGAGCGCGGCCGACGTGACCGCCGCGATCCGCGCGCAGAACGCGCAGGTCTCGGCCGGTGAAATCGGTGCCCTGCCCAACGTGGGTGGCCAGACCATCGCGGCCACCGTGGTGGTCAACGGCCAGCTCGGCAGTGTCGAGCAGTTCGGCAACATCGTGCTGCGCGCGACCGCCGACGGCGCCACCGTGCGCCTCAAGGACGTGGCGCGCATCGAGCTGGGCGCGCAGGCCTACGCCACGTCGGCGCGGCTCAACGGCCAGCCCGCGGTCGGCATTGGCGTGCAACTCTCGCCGAGTGGCAACGCACTGGCCACGGCCGACGCCGTGCGCGCCAAGATGACGCAGCTCGAGGCCTTCTTCCCGGCCGGCATGTCCTGGTCCATTCCCTACGACAGTTCGCGCTTCGTGAAGATCTCCATCCAGCAGGTGGCCGAGACGCTGGGCGAAGCCATGCTGCTGGTGTTCCTGGTGATGTTCCTGTTCCTGCAGAACTTCCGCTACACCGTCATTCCGACCATCGTGGTGCCCGTGGCGCTGCTGGGCACCTTCGCCGTGCTGCTGGCCATGGGCTTTTCCATCAACGTGCTGACCATGTTCGGCATGGTGCTGGTGATCGGCATCGTGGTGGACGACGCCATCGTGGTGGTGGAGAACGTCGAACGCATCATGAGCGAGGAGGGCCTGCCGCCGCTGCAGGCCACGCGCAAGGCGATGACGCAGATCTCCGGCGCCATCATCGGCGTGACGGTGGTGCTGATCTCGGTGTTCGTCCCGCTGGCCTTCTTTGCCGGCAGCGTGGGCAACATCTACCGCCAGTTCGCGGCGGTCATGGGCGTGTCGATCGCCTTCTCCGCCTTCATGGCGCTGTCCCTCACGCCGGCCCTGTGCGCCACGCTGCTCAAGCCGGTCGAGGCGGGACACCACCACGAAAAGAAAGGCTTCTTCGGCTGGTTCAACCGCGGCTTCTCGCGCACCGCGAAGCGCTACGAAGGTGGCGTGGCGGCGCTGCTGCCGCGTGCGGGGCGCACGTTGATCGTCTACCTGGCCATCGTCGCGGCAGCCGTGGTCGTCTACATGCGCCTGCCCACGTCCTTCCTGCCAGGTGAGGACCAGGGCACCATGCTGGTCAACGTGCAACTGCCGCCGGGCGCGACACAGGCGCGCACGCTGGAGGTGATCAAGCGGGTCGAGGACTACATCCTCAAGCAGCCCGAGGTGCAGAGCATGGTCGGCGTGCTGGGATTCAGCTTCTCGGGGCAGGGCCAGAACGCGGCGCTGGCCTTTGTGACGCTCAAGGACTGGGACCAGCGCACCGCGCCGGGCAGCTCGGCCGAGGCGGTGGCGGGCCGCGCCTTTGGCGCGCTCTCCGGCATTCGAGACGCGTTCATCTATCCGCTGAGCCCGCCACCGATTCCCGAGCTGGGGGCTTCCTCGGGTTTCAGTTTCCGCCTGCAGGACCGTGCCGGCCTGGGCCGCGAGGCCCTGCTCAGCGCGCGCAACCAGCTGCTGGGCATGGCGTCGCAAAGCAAGGTGATCACCCAGGTGCGGCCCGACGGGCTGGAGGACGCGCCCCAGCTGCAGATCGACATCGACCGCGACAAGGCCAATGCCCTGGGGGTCGGCTTTGACGCGATCAACGCCGCCATCGGCACCGCACTCGGGTCCAGCTATGTGAACGACTTCCCCAATGCCGGGCGCCTGCAGCGCGTGGTGGTGCAGGCCGATGCGCCGGCGCGCATGCAGCCGGACGATCTGCTGCGCCTGAACGTGTTGAACAACAAGGCGCAGGCGGTGCCGCTGTCCGCCTTTGCCAGCACGCGCTGGATCACCGGCCCGATGCAGACCGTGCGCTACAACGGCTACCCCTCGATGCGCATCAGCGGCAGCGCCGCCCCTGGCTCCAGTACGGGTGCGGCGATCGCCGAGATGGAGCGTCTGGCGGCCCAGCTGCCGCAAGGCATCGGCTACGAGTGGACCGGCCAGACGCGTGAGGAAAAGCTGGCCGGTTCGCAGGCCATCATCCTCTACGCCTTCGCCATCCTGGCGGTGTTCCTGTGCCTGGCCGCGCTCTACGAGAGCTGGACGATTCCGCTGTCGGTCATCCTGGTGGTGCCGCTGGGTGTGCTGGGCGTGCTGCTGGCGACGCTGTTGCGCAACTACTCGAACGACGTGTACTTCCAGGTCGGGCTGATCACCATCATCGGCCTGTCGGCGAAGAACGCCATCCTGATCATCGAGTTCGCCAAGGACCTGCAGGCCCAGGGCAAGAGCGTGATCGAGGCCGCGCTGGCGGCGGCGCATATCCGGTTCCGTCCCATCATCATGACCTCGATGGCGTTCTCGCTGGGCGTGCTGCCGCTGGCGCTGGCCTCGGGCGCCGGCTCGGCGAGCCAGCGCGCCATCGGTACCGGCGTGATCGGCGGCATGCTCACCGGCACTGTGCTTGCAGTGGTGTTCGTGCCGATCTTTTTCGTCGTGGTGCGCACGCTGTTCAAGGGAAGCGATCGACAGCACCAGCGCGACGCGGCGCAGGCCGCTGCCCACCATGGTCCCGGAGTCAACGTCGATGTCTGAACAAACTCACCCCCGCGCCGCTTTCGGCGTCACCCCCTCCAGGGGGCGCATCGCGCGGTCTGGCGAAGCCAGTTCCGCCGATGCACTGGCATTTGCACCTCGGCGCTCGTCGCAGCTTGCGCTGAGCGCGTTGGCCGCGGCCGCCTTGTCGGCTTGCTCGTTTATTCCCACCTACGAGCGTCCCACGGCGCCGGTAGAGGCGCAGTACCCCGCGCTCGCGCCTGCCGCGGCGGCGGGTGTGCCGTCGGGGGCCGACATCGCGTGGCGCAGGTTCGTGGGCGACGCGCGGCTGCGCGACCTGATTGCGCTGGCGCTGGCCAACAACCGGGACCTGCGCGTGGCCACGCTCAACATCGAGCAGGTGCGCGCGCAGTACCAGATCCGCCGCGCCGACCAGTTCCCTACCGTCAACCTCGCGGCCACGGGCAACCGGCAGCCCGATGGCAACGGAGGCATCGCCAGCACCTACAGCTTCGGCGTGGCCCTGAGCAGCTGGGAGATCGACTTCTTCGGCCGCCTGAGCAGCCTGAAGGAAGCGGCGCTGGCCCAGTACCTGGCGAGCGAGGAGGCGCGGCGCGCCGCGCAGACCAGCCTGGTGGCGGCCGTGGCCAGCAGCTGGCTGAGCCTGCAGGCCAACGACGAGTTGCTGGCGTTGACCGAGCGCACCCTGGCCACGCGCGAGGACTCGCTGCGCCTGAGCAAGCTGCGCTTCGACAACGGCGCCACCTCCGCGCTGGACCTGCGCCAGGCCGAGTCGCTCACGGCCGCCGCGCGCGCGGCGCAGGCCCAGCAGCGGCGCCTGCGCGCGCTGGACCTGAACGCGCTCACGCTGCTGGTGGGCCAGGCGCCGCCAGCGGCCTTGCTGCCGCTGGTCGCTGATCCCGCCGCCGGAAAGCAGTTGCGTGATGTGCCCGCAGGCCTGCCCTCGGATCTGCTCACGCGCCGCGCCGACATCCGCCAGGCCGAACAGCAACTCATCGCCGCCAACGCCAACATCGGCGCGGCACGCGCCGCCTTCTTCCCGCGCATTTCGCTCACGGCAAGCGCGGGCACCGCCAGCAGCAGCCTCTCGGGCCTGTTCAGGGACGGTTCGTGGGGTTTCACGCTCGCGCCGCAGGCCCTGCTGCCGATCTTCGACGCCGGGCGCAACCGCGCCAACCTCGATGCCTCCGAAGCCGCGCGCGACATCGCGGTGGCGCAGTACGAGAAGGCGATCCAGACAGCATTCCGCGAAGTGGCCGATGCACTGGCGGGCAGCGCGACGCTGGGCGATCAGCTCGCGGCCCAGCAACAGCAAGAAGCCGCCGAAGCCGAGCGTTTTCGCCTGGCAGAGCTGCGCTACCGCAATGGTGTGGCCAGCTTCCTGGATGTGCTGGACGCACAGCGTTCGCTGTTCTCGACGCAGCAGGCACTGGCGCAGACACGCCTGGCGCAGCAGCAGAACCAGGTGGCGTTGTACAAGGCGCTGGGCGGCGGCTGGAAGGAGGAGTAATCCCCCTGCGCCGCTGCGCGGCGGGGGTCATCCCTTCAGGTCATAGAACTTCAGGATGTGTTCCCACGCAGTCTGCGCATCGTCCACATACTGGAACAGCTCGAGGTCCTCGGGTGAGATCGTGCCTTCCTCGACCAGCACATCGAGGTTGACCAGGCGCTTCCAGTAGTCGGAGCCGAACAGCAGGATCGGTACCGGCTTGGACTTCTTGCATTGCACCAGCGTGATCACCTCGAACAACTCGTCGAGCGTTCCGAAGCCACCCGGAAACGCCAGCAGTGCCTTCGCGCGCATCATGAAGTGCATCTTGCGCAGCGCGAAGTAGTGGAACTTGAAGCTCAGCTCGGGTGAGACGTAGGGATTGGCCGCCTGCTCGTGTGGCAGCGCGATGTTCAGCCCCACGTTGGGCGCGCCCTCGTCGTGCGCGCCGCGGCTGGCCGCTTCCATGATGCCGGGGCCGCCGCCGGTGCAGATGAAGAGCTGTTCCGCCTTGTCGCAGCGTGCGCTGTAGCGCGCCACGGTGCGGGCGAATTCGCGGGCGTGGTCGTAGTAGTGCGCGTTGCGCACGAGGGCCCGCGCGCGGGCGATCTCGCGCGCGTCACCGCTGCGCTCGGCGCGCACCAACTGCTCCTGTGCCTCGCTGGCCTCGCGAAAGCGCGCGCTGCCGAAGACGACGATGGTGTTCTCGATACCGGCGTCGCGCTGCGCCAGATCGGGCTTGAGCATCTCAAGCTGCAGGCGAATGCCGCGCGTTTCGCGTCGCAGGAGGAACTCCGGGTCGGCAAAGGCCAGTCGGTAGGCGTCGGCCTGCAGGGGCAAGCCTTCGTTGGCTTGCGTCTGCAGCTCGGCCCATGCGTCGGCCAGGCGGCGTTCTTTCAGGTTCTGTGCGGCTCCCATGGGTTGGACTCCTTGTGTGGTCGGTGAACGGAAACGGGGCGCGTGCCTCAAAGGGCGAGCGCCAGGGCCAATGGCACGAAGACCACCGCCAGGGCATTGCCCAGCATGATCATGGCGCCTACCTTGTCAGGCTCCTGGTGGTAGCGCTCGGCCAGCATGAACTGCATGACGGCTGGTGGCAAGGCGGCAAACAGCAGCAATTGCCCGCGCGCCTCGCCCTCCAGTCCCAGCGCCCAGGCCAGCGGGATGCCGACGGCCAGACCCATGAGTGGGCGGGCAAGCGCGCCGACCATGCCCAGCGCCAGACCCGAGCGCGTCAGTGCCGTCAGGCGCACGCCCAGCGCGAACAGCATCATGGGCAGCAGCGCGTCGCCCAGCAGCTTCATGCCCGAGAGCAGCACCTCGGGTGGTCGCAGATCGGTCAGGGCGCTGAAGAAGCCGAGCGCGGTGCCGATCATCAGCGGACTGGTGAGCAGGTCCCGCGTGCGCGCCAGTCGGCTGGTGATGCGCGAGCCCAGCGAGAAGTGCAGCAGGTTGCTGACCGAGAACAGCGCGACCGCCGCGCCGAAATGCGCCGGGCCGAAGGCCAGCAGCGCCAGCGGCAGGCCCATGTTGCCGCAGTTGTTGAACATCACCACCGGCACCAGCGTGCGCGGTTGCGCGCCCAACGCCCTTGCCAGTGGCCAGGCGAGCAGGCCGGTGCCGAGGATCAGCACGGCACCGCCCGCCAGCAGCGTGACGTGCTCGGCGATGACGAAGTTCTTCGAGGCCAGGGCCGAGTACACCAGCAGGGGCGCGAGCACGTCGAGCGCGATGCGGTTGAACACGGTCATGTCCAGCGCGCGGCCACGTGCGTAGCCGTAGCCGATGGCCACGATCAGGAACACCGGGATGATGACTTCGGCGATGCGGGCGATCAGTTCCATGGGCGGCGCGCGGAAAAGAGAAAGGCTCCTGCGGGAGCCTTTTCAAGGAGGAGCAGGGCCTGCGGCCTCAGACGCGACGGCGGTATTCGCCGGTGCGGGTGTCGATCTCGATCTTGTCGTCCTGTGCCACGAACAGCGGCACGGCCACTTCGAAACCGGTGGCGATCTTGGCCGGCTTGAGCACCTTGCCGGAGGTGTCGCCCTTGACGGCGGGCTCGGTCCAGGTGATCACGCGCTCGACGCTGGTGGGCAGTTCGACCGAAATGGCCTTGCCTTCGTAGAACACCACCTCCACGGTCATGCCGTCTTCGAGGTAGTTCAGGGCGTCGCCCATGTTCTCGGCTTCCACTTCGTACTGGTTGTACTCGGCGTCCATGCAGACGTACATGGGATCGGCGAAGTAGGAGTAGGTGCACTCCTTCTTGTCCAGGATGATCTGCTCCATCTTGTCGTCGGCCTTGCAGACGACTTCGGTGGCCATGTTGTTGAGCAGGGCCTTGAGCTTGAGGCGCACGGTGGCGGCACCACGGCCACCACGGCTGTATTCGGTCTTCAGGACGATCATCGGGTCCTTGCCGTGCATGATGACGTTGCCGGCGCGGAGTTCTTGAGCGATTTTCATAGGGGTTCCAACGGTTGGGCCGCTTGCTCCCGGCGTGCGCTGGACACCCGGGGGCTGAGCTGATGGCTGCGATCTGTGCGGCGAGGCAGAAGGCTGGCGGACGGTGTTGCACGGGGCGGTGCCGGGGCCGTATTCCGCAAAGCCTTGAATTTTATCGCTTTTCCCGCACGAAGCCAGTGAGCTGGCTGCACAGGTCGGCCTGCGCGAGCAGGTGCCGCCGCGCGGCCTGCGCGCAGTCCCGCCATTCCGAGAGGGTGGCGGCATCGGGCCACACGGCAGTGCCGGTGCCGATGCCGTTCCAGGCCAGGTGGAAGGCGCGCAGCGAAGCCGGCGCCTGCAACCCGTCCAGGAAAGCGTGGAGCTTGGCGTGGTGGGCGTCGTCGTGCTGCGGATAGATGTGCCAGACGAAGGGCTGACCAGCCCACAGGGCGCGCGCCAGCGAGTCCTCGCCGCGCACGAAGTTGAGGTCGCAGGCCCAGAGCAATTTGTCGTAGTCCGGCTGGGGCAACAGGGGTAGGGCCTGGAGCGCGCAGCCCGGGCCGGGCGGGCCGTCGTGCTGCACCGCAGCCTGAACCGCCTGCCAGGCGCGTCCCGGGGTGATGAGCCAGTCGCTCGCTTCGGCGGACGCGCCCGCCTGTCGCAGCACGCCGGGCAGGGCGCCAGATTGGTAGCAGAACAGGCTCACGCGCCGCGCCGTCTTGCGCAGAGGCAGGCCCAGGCCGCGCAGCCAGCCCGGTGCGTCGAACGTCGCCTGCCGGGTGAGCAGGTCCGCCTCGCGCAACAGGCCACCGGTGCGTTCGGTGAAGCCAGGGTAGAAGAACCATTTGGTGAGGCCGCGCGCCGGCCCGCTCATGACCGGGGAGGGCAGGCGGTGCGAGCGTTCCACGTACGGCTCGGCGCTGAGGTATTCGAGGTTGATCCACACGGGCGCCGGGGCGCCCGCCGAGACCCGGGCAGCCAGGGCGCTGACACATTCGGCGGGGGGCTCGCAGCCGAAGGCCTCGATCCACACGTCCGCCGGGGGCTGGCCGTCCAGGAGACCGGTGGGCAACGGCGTGGTCCAGTGCAGCACCTCGACGCCGGGAACCCGCCCCTCCTGCGCGCCGGGCGCCATCCAGGCCAGGGCCCGCGGGTCGTCGAGCCACAGCCGCACCTGTTCGCCGCGCCGTGCGAGGTCTGCGGACAGACGCCAGCACACCCCCACGTCGCCGAAGTTGTCGATCACCCGGCAGAAAATGTCCCATCGCATGGCCGCCATTGTCGGTGCAAGCCCACTGGCGGTAGGGGGGTGCGATGCCGCGCACAATACCGGCCCATGTCTGACACGCATTCCGAACAACTGCTGAGCGAAGTGGCCGCGCTGCCTGGCTTGCCCGGTGTGTACCGCTATTTCGACGCGCAGGACCAGTTGCTTTACGTGGGCAAGGCGCGCAACCTCAAGAAGCGTGTGGCCAGCTACTTCCAGAAGAACCACGATGGCACGCGCATCGGCCACATGGTGAGCCGGATCGCGCGCATGGAAACCACGGTCGTGCGCTCCGAAGCCGAGGCGCTGCTGCTGGAGAACAACCTCATCAAGACGTTGAACCCCAAGTTCAACATCCTGTTCCGCGACGACAAGAGCTACCCCTACCTCAAGATCACCGGCACGCGCGAGGCGTTCAAACCTTCGGCGCGCGCGCCGTCGCCCTCGCTCGCATTTCCGCGCATGGCCTACTACCGCGGCGTGGTCGATCGCCGCCACAGCTACTACGGCCCGTACCCCAGCGCGTGGGCCGTGAAGGAGTCCATCACCTTGTTGCAGAAGGTGTTTCGCCTGCGGACCTGCGAGGACTCGGTGTTTGCCAACCGCACGCGGCCCTGCCTGCTGTACCAGATCAAGCGCTGCAGCGGTCCCTGTGTGGACCTGATCGACAGCGAGGCCTATGCGCAGGACGTGCGCGACGCCGAGCGCTTCATGCGCGGTGAGACCCAGGCCGTGCTGGATGCGCTGGAGCAGCGCATGCTGGCCCACGCCGACAAGCTGGAGTTCGAGCAGGCTGCGGAGATCCGCAACCAGATCAGTGCGCTCTCGCGCGTGCTGCACCAGCAGGCGGTGGACAACGTCTCCGACCGGGACGTGGACGTGCTTGCGGTGAAGGTGCAGGGCGGCCGGGCCTGCGTGAACCTGGCCATGGTCCGGGGCGGCCGCCACCTGGGCGACCGGCCCTACTTCCCGGCCCACGTGGAAGACGCCACCGCGATCGACCACGCGCTGGCCGTGGAGGGGGGTGACAACGCCGCCGGGGCGGATCCGGCCGAGCGCGTGGCGGTGCAGGTGCTCGAAGCCTTCATCGCCCAGCACTACCTGGGCGTCGCCATGCCGCACACGCTGGTCACCAGCCACCCGGTGGGCAAGCCGCTGCTGGACGCGCTGACCGAACAGACCGGCACGAAAGTCAACGCCGTGCACCACCCGCGCGAGCACCGGCGCATCTGGCTGGAGATGGCGCAGAAGAACGCCGACATCGCGCTCGCGCGCCTGCTGGCGGAAGAGGGCTCGCAGCAGGCCCGCACGCGCGCGCTGGCCGATGCGCTGAACCTGCCGGACGATCAGCTTGACGCCTTGCGCATCGAGTGTTTCGACATCTCGCACACCGCTGGGGAGTCCACCCAGGCCTCGTGTGTGGTGTTTGAAGGCCACAAGATGCAGAACAGCCAGTACCGCCGCTACCGGATCGACGGCATCACCCCGGGCGACGACTACGCCGCCATGCGCCAGGTGCTGCTGCGCCGTTACGGGCGGATCGCGGAGGCGATGAAAGAGGTCAACGAGGTTCCGGGGGAGCCGGTGCCGCTGGCCGCCGACCAGGCAGAGCCCCCTTCCGTTCGGGCTGAGCCTGTCGAAGCCCTGGCCGAGCAGGAAGACGCGGAGGCGTCGGCCATCGAGCCCACGGTCAATGCGGTGGCTGGCCCGCGGATGCCCGACCTGGTGCTGGTGGACGGTGGCAAAGGGCAGGTGAGCATGGCGCGCGAGGTGTTCGAGCAGCTTGGCCTGGACTTCTCGCTCATCGTCGGTGTGGAAAAAGGCGAGGGTCGCAAGGTCGGCCTGGAGGAGCTGGTGTTCGCCGATGGCCGCCAGAAGGTGTATCTGGGCCACGACTCCGCCGCGCTCATGCTCGTGGCGCAGATCCGCGACGAGGCCCACCGCTTTGCCATTACCGGCATGCGCGCCCAGCGCGCGAAGGTGCGCACCGGCGGCAGCAAGCTCGAAGACATCCCGGGCGTGGGGCCCAGGAAGCGCGCGCGGCTGCTGCAGCGTTTTGGCGGGGTGCGCGGCGTGGCGTCGGCCAGCGTGGAAGACCTCGGCACGGTGGAGGGCATCTCGGCGGAACTGGCCGACGCGATCTATCGCGCCCTGCACTGAAAGGCCCGCACCGCGCCGGACCGAGGTGCCCGACGCATAATCGCTGCCATGTTCTTCAACCTCCCCACCCTGCTCACATGGGCGCGCATCGTGGCCATCCCGCTGATCGTGGGGGTGTTCTACATGGGGAGCCTTTCCGCGACCGAGCAGAACCTCATCGCCACGGCCCTGTTCATCGTCTTTGCCCTGACCGACTGGGCCGATGGCTACCTGGCCCGCAAGCTCAACCAGACCTCGGCCTTCGGCGCCTTCCTCGACCCGGTGGCTGACAAGTTCCTGGTCTGTGCCAGCCTGCTGGTGCTGGTGCACCTGGACCGTTCCGACGTGTTCGTGGCGCTCATCATCATCGGCCGCGAGATCGCGATCTCCTCGCTGCGCGAGTGGATGGCCATCATCGGCGCGACCAAGAGCGTGGCGGTGCACATGATCGGCAAGGTCAAGACCACGGTACAGATGGTGGCCATTCCCTTCCTGCTGTTCAACGGCACGCTGTTCGGCGTGATCGACACCCAGCTCTGGGGCACCTGGCTGATCTGGATATCCGCCGTGCTGACCGTCTGGTCCATGGTGTATTACCTGCAGAAGGCCATTCCCGAAATTCGCGCCAGATCGCGCTGAAGTCCAGGCGATGCATTCCCCGACGCAAGACAACGCGTGGCTGCGTGCCATGCCCTGGGTGTTCGTGCTGATCTGGAGCACGGGTTTCATCGTGGCGCGCTACGGCATGCCGCATGCACCGCCGATGAAGTTCCTCGCCGTGCGCTATGCGCTCTCCATTGCCTGTTTCCTCCCCTGGATCGTGCTGGCGGGCGTGAAGTGGCCGACCAGCCGCGCGCAGTGGTTTCACCTGGCCGTCACCGGTGTGCTGATGCACGCGGGCTACCTCGGTGGCGTCTGGGCGGCGGTGAAGGCCGGCATGGGTTCGGGCCTGTCGTCGTTGATCGTCGGCATCCAGCCCGTGCTCACCGCGATCTGGCTCTCGGGCACCGGCTCGCGGGTGTCGAAGCGGCAATGGCTGGGCCTCATGCTGGGCTTTGCCGGCCTGGTGCTGGTGGTCTCCCGCAAATTCGGCGCGGGTGGGCCGGGGGACCAGGCCAACTGGCTCAACCTGTCGTTTGCGTTGATGGCGCTGCTGGCCATCACCGTGGGCACGCTGTATCAGAAGCGCTTCGTGGCGGCATGCGACGTGCGCACCGCCAACGCGGTGCAACTGCTCGCCGCACTGCTGGTCACGCTGCCGCTCACGTTGCTGGAAGCCGAGGTGATGAGCTGGAATGGCGAACTCATCGGCGCCATGGCCTGGTCGGTGCTGGGGCTCACGCTGGGCGGCAGCTCGCTGCTGTACATGCTGATCCAGCGCGGTGCGGCGGCCTCCGTGACCAGCCTCATGTACCTGGTGCCGCCGTGCACCGCGCTGATTGCCTGGGTGCTGTTTTCTGAACCGATCACCGCTGTCACCCTGGCGGGCACCGCGCTCACCGCCTTTGGCGTGAGCCTGGTGGTGCGCTCGTCGCGCTGACGGGCTTCCAGGGCTGTTTGCGAAAGGCGTCGAGCAGACAGTCCACCAGCAGGCGGATGCGCCTGGGAGTCTGGGGCCGGTAGGGTGCGAGCCAGTGGATGTCGGCGTCGGGCATCGCGAACGCGGGCAACACGCGCACCAGTGCGCCGCTGGCGAGCTGGGGCGCAATGTCCCACAGGCTGCGCAGCATGATGCCGTGCCCCGCTATGCACCAGTCGCGCACCAGTTCACCCGAGTTGCTTGACAGCGGGCCGGTCACGGGCACATGCGTCACCTGCGCGTCGCCCGCGCGCTGCAGCCTCCAGTGGTCGAAGCGCTGACCCGGACCCCCATCGTTTTCGCGCACCACCAGGCAGGCATGCGTGGCCAGGTCCTGCAGCGTGCGCGGCGCGCCGTGCCGCTCGATGTAGTTCGGCGCGGCCACCAGCACGCGCTGGTTGCCCGCCAGCCGGCGCGACACCCATTCGGCCGCGCGCTCGCGGGGCGCGTTCCAGAGCCAGATCGCACCATCAAAACCTTCCACTGCGAGATCGGGCAGTTGTTCGGTGAGCTGCAGCTGCACCTGGATGCCCGGGTGGCGCGCCTGGAATGCCGCCAGTGCCGGGCCCACCCACAAGCGGCCAAATCCAAACGTGGCCGCGAGGCGGATCGGCCCGGACGGCTCGGCCTGCCTTTCGCGCAGTTCGGCCTCGACCTCGTCGAAGGTGCGCAGCAACTGCGCCGCACGCTCGCACAGCGTGTCGCCTTCCGCGGTGGGGCTCACGCGCCGTGTGGTGCGCTGGAACAGGCGCAGGCCCAGGCGCGCCTCCAGCGCGGCCAGGCGCTTGGTCACGGCTGAAGGGGCCACCTTCAATGCGCGGGCGGCCATCACGAGGCTGCCGTGTTGCCGCACGGCGAGCACGAGTTCCAGATCGGGGCGGTCCAATTGTTTCCTTTCGAGAACGAATCAATTGCCAGATTATTGCCACGATGCGGGCTATGCTGGCGCCCATGTTGAACCAATTCACCTCCCATGCCGTACTCCGCGACGGCGTGCGTCTGCACACCCGTGTCGGCGGTGAAGGACCGCCGATGCTGTTGCTGCACGGGCATCCGCAGAGCATGGCCATGTGGCACCGTGTGGCGCCGGCGCTGGCGCGGCACTTCACGGTGGTGCTGATGGACCTGCGGGGTTACGGCGACTCCGCGCGCCCCGCACCCGATGCGGCGCACCACGTCCACAGCAAGCGCGAGATGGCGCTTGACGCGGTGGCGGTGATGGCCGCGCACGGCTTCGAGCGTTTCAGCGTGCTGGCGCACGATCGCGGCGCGCGCGTGGCACACCGGCTCGCGGCAGACCATCCCCAGGTGGTGCGGCAGCTGATGCTGCTCGACATCGCGCCCACACTGGCCATGTACGAACAGACCAGCGAAGCCTTTGCGCGCGCCTACTGGCACTGGTTCTTCCTGATCCAGCCGCCGCCGCTGCCCGAGGCCCTGATCGAGTCCGACCCGGCGCGCTACGTGCGCAGCGTCATGGGCAGCCGGCACGCCGGCCTGGCGGCGTTCGACCCGGTCGCCCTGGCCGAGTACGAGCGCTGTGCGAGCCTGCCCGGCACCGCCGCGTCGGTCTGCGAGGACTACCGCGCCAGCGCCTCCATCGACCTGGAACACGACCGCGCCGACATCGCAGCAGGCAGGCGGCTGATGCAGCCCCTGCGCGTGCTGTGGGGTGAACACGGCACCGTGGCGCGCTGCTTCGATGTGCTGGCGCTGTGGCGCGAGCGCGCGGCGAACGTGTCCGGCCACAGCTTGCCATGTGGCCACTACATTGCCGAGGAAGCACCTGGGCAACTGATCGACGAAGCCCTGTCATTCTTTTCATCCCACCCTGAGGAGCACCCATGAGCCACAAGCACCGCATCGCCGTCGTCGCAGGCGACGGCATCGGCACCGAAGTCATGCCCGAGGGCATCCGCGTGCTGGAGGCCGCTGCCACGAAGTTCGGCATCGACCTGCAGTTCGACCACTTCGATTTCTCCAGCTGCGACTACTTCGAACGCCACGGCAAGATGCTGCCGGACGACTGGAAGGATCAGATCGGCGGACACGACGCGATCTACTTCGGTGCGGTGGGCTGGCCCGACAAGGTGCCTGACCACGTCTCGCTGTGGGGCTCGCTGCTGTTGTTCCGCCGCGAGTTCGACCAGTACGTCAACATCCGCCCCGCCAAGCTCATGCCTGGCGTGACCGCGCCCGTGGTGCGGCGCGACGGCAGCCCGCGCGCGCCCGGCGAGATCGACATGGTCATCGTGCGCGAGAACACCGAGGGCGAGTACTCCAGCATCGGCGGGCGCATGTACCCTGGCACCGAGCGCGAGATCGTGGTGCAGGAGACCGTGATGTCGCGCATCGGCGTGGACCGCGTGCTGCGCCATGCCTTTGAACTGGCGCGCTCGCGGCCGAAGAAGCACCTGACCAGCGCAACCAAGTCCAACGGCATTGCCATCACCATGCCCTACTGGGACGAGCGCGTGCAGGAGATGGCGAAGGCGTACCCGGACGTGCGTGTCGACAAGTTCCACATCGACATCCTGACCGCGCACTTCGTGCAACGGCCCGATTTCTTCGACGTGGTGGTCGGCAGCAACCTGTTTGGCGACATCCTCTCCGACCTCGGGCCGGCCTGCACCGGCACGATCGGTATTGCACCGAGTGCCAATCTCAATCCGACGCGCCAGCACCCTTCGCTGTTCGAGCCGGTGCACGGATCGGCGCCCGACATCGCCGGCAAGGGCATTGCCAACCCGATCGGCCAGATCTGGTGCGGCGCGATGATGCTGGATTTCCTGGGTCATCGCGATGCGCACGACGCCGTGATGCGGGCGATCGAGGCGGTGCTGGAGCCCGGCAGCGGCGCGCCGCGCACGGCCGATCTCGGTGGCAGCGCGGGCACCCGTGACGTGGGCCTGGCCATTGCCCAGGCGCTGCGGGTCTGAGCGAACGCGCACCTCGCCGGTGCGAAGGGTGCGACATTTTGTAGCGCGTGGCCCGGCCTGGATGAAAGCGTCTAGAATCTCGCCTCTTGCGCCGCAAGGATCGGGCCGGGTCTCCTCATGTATTGACAGGGGTTGTGCCCAGTGGGTCTAATCACCCAGCGTTTGCCACGGTGTTGGCATCGTCCTGCGGTCTAGAACGATTCAGGTTTTTTGCCCGCGGCCCGCGCCGTCTCCGGAAAGAACCTGTCCTTACTGAACATTCAACTCAATCAAGAGGGGCTTTTTGTGAACAAAACCGAACTCGTCGAACACATTGCCAAGCACGCCGACATTTCCAAGGCGGCTGCAACGCGTGCACTGGATTCCACTATCACCGCCATCCGCACCACCCTGAAGAAGGGCGGCACTGTGTCGCTGGTTGGCTTCGGTTCTTTCGCCGTCACCAAACGCCCCGCTCGCAAAGGCCGCAATCCCCGCACCGGCGCTGAGATTAAAATCAAGGCCGCCAAGGTGCCGAAGTTCCGCCCGGGCAAGGCACTCAAGGATGCGCTGAACTGAATGCAGACACCGGGTGCTTAGCTCAGTCGGTAGAGCGGCGCCCTTACAAGGCGTAGGTCGGCGGTTCGACCCCGTCAGCACCCACCACCAAAAAGAAGGCGAACCCGGGTTCGCCTTTTTTGTTGTTTGCCCGGGGAACACGGTCATCCGGTTTTTGATGAAGTAGCAGGATTCAAGGCATGTTCGATTCCATCCGCACCCACAAGAAGTACCTCATGGGCTTCCTGATGATCCTGATCATCCCGTCGTTCGTGCTGTTCGGCATCGAGGGCTACACCCGCTTCAACGAAAGCAGCGAGGCGGTGGCCACGGTGGACGGCCAGGACATCACCCAGGCCGAATGGGACCAGGCGCACCAGCTGGAGTCGCAGCGGCTGCGCGAGGCCATGCCCACGCTCGACGCGCGCCTGCTCGACAGCGAGGGCGCGCGGTACGCCACGCTCGAGCGCCTGGTGCGTCAGCGCCTCCTGGCGGTGGCCGCGAGCAAGCTCAACCTGTACACCAGCGACGCACGGCTGGCACGCGATCTGCAGCAGAACGAGTCCATCGCCATGCTGCGCAAGGCCGATGGCACGCTCGACGTCGAGGCCTACCGACAGCTCGTCGCGCGCCAGGGCATGACGCCCGAGATGTTCGAGGCGCGCGTGCGCGCCGACCTCTCGCAGCGCCAGGTCTCGCAAGGCATCCTGGCTTCGGGCTTCGCGCCCACGGCGCTGGCCTCCGTTTCGCTGGACGCATTCTTCCAGCGCCGCGAGATCCGCGTGGCGCGTTTTGCCGCCAAGGACTTCGCGGGCCGTGTGACGCTTACCGACGCCGACATCGAGGCCCACTACAACGCCAACACCGCGCAGTTCCAGGCGCCGGAACAGGTTGACGTGGAATACCTCGTGCTCGATGCTGCCGCGCTGCAGAACAACGTGGCGCTCAGCGAAGCCGATGTGCGGACCTACTACGACCAGAACGCGTCGCGCCTGTCGGGCGCCGAGGAGCGCCGCGCGCGCCACATTCTGCTTACTGTTCCCGCCGGCGCGTCAGCAGCCGACAAGGACGCGGTGCGTGCACGGGCGCAGGCCCTGCTGGCCCAGGTGCGCGAGAAGCCCGCCAGCTTTGCCGACGTGGCCAAGGCGCAGTCGCAGGACCCCAGCTCCGCCGCCAATGGCGGCGACCTGGACTTCTTCGGCCGTGGCGCGATGGTCAAACCGTTCGAGGACGTGGTGTTCTCCATGGACAAGGGTGCCATCTCCGACCTGGTGGAGACCGAGTTCGGCTTTCACATCATCCAGCTCACCGACATCAAGGCACCGCCCGTGCGCAGCTTCGAGTCCATGCGCGCGGAGATCGAGGCTGATCTGAAGAAACAACAGGCACAGAAGCTGTTCGCCGAGGCCGCCGACACCTTCAGCAACACGGTCTACGAACAGGCTGACAGCCTCAAGCCGGCCGCTGACCGCCTCAAGCTGACGATCCGCACCGCCCAGGGCGTGCAGCGCCAGGCCTTGCCCGGTGCCACCGGGGCTCTCGCCAACGAGCGGCTGCTGGCCGCGCTGTTCACGCCCGACGCGATTGAGAAGAAGCGCAACACGGAAGCCATCGAGACCGGCCCCTCGCAACTGACCTCGGCGCGGGTCGTCAAGCACGAAGCCGCCCGCACGCTGCCGCTGACCGAGGTGCGCGAGCAGGTTCGCGCGCGCTTGGTGGCGCAACGCTCGGCCGAGCTGGCGCGTGCCGAAGGCGAAAAGCAGTTGCAGGCCTGGAAGTCCGGCGCGGCCGGCACCCAGGGTCTGGCCAGTGCGGTGGTGGTGTCGCGCGAGAACGCTCAGGGCCCGGCTCAGCCGGTGCTCAACGCCGCGCTGCGCGCCGACCCGAAACAACTGCCGGGCTGGGTGGGCGTGGACCTCGCCGATCAGGGGTATGCGGTGGTGAAGGTCGAGAAAGTGCTGCCACGCGACAAGCGCGACGCGCAGGCGCTGGCCCAGGAAGTGCAGCAGTACAGCCAGTGGTGGTCGTCGGCGGAGAACGAGGCCTACATGGAGACCCTCAAGGAGCGCTACAAGGCGCGCATCCTCGTGCCCGAGCCAGCCGCTGTCTCTGCATCGGCGTCACGCTGAAGGAGCATCTTGCTTCGGGCTATAATCTGCGGCTCGCGGTGGCTGTAGCTCAGTTGGTAGAGTCCAGGATTGTGATTCCTGTTGTCGTGGGTTCGAGTCCCATCAGCCACCCCAAAATTTACTTATGAATCAAGGCCTTAACTGGCCTTTTTTCATTTTGGCTTAGGTCCGTGGTATTTAGACCCCTGCCCGTGGAAATTCAGCATCACAGACCCGAGCGCTTGACGGTCTTCGTGCGGTCGTAAATCCGGGCCGTTGTGCCCGGGTTGGCGTGCAGGTCGGGCAGGGCTCCGCGCTGCTGCTTGTACTGGGTGACGTAGTAGGCCCGCAGGTCGTGGAAGGTGAACCGGGTGGTGATCGCCTTTTCCTTCATGGCGGCCGACATGAGCTTGTTCCACATGCCTTTAAACCCGCTGTCGGTGTACGCATTGCCGGCGACGGTCGGGAACACATAGCCCATGCGGTCGTCCTTTGCCAGCGCGCGCATGCGGGAAAACAGGGACTGCAAAGCGGTGCTGATCGCCACGACCTCCACGACAGCGTTCCCGTCGCGCTGCTTGCCGCGCATCAGGCGCACCTCGATTTCGCCTACCTGGGGCCATGAGAGCGTTCGGAACTCAATCCGGCGGTTACCTGCCAGCGCGGCGAATTCGGCCATTCCTGCGAGCACCTGGGCCTGTCCTGGGCGTTTTCTGGCCCATTCGAGGAAGGCGACCAGGGTTTCAGGATCCGGGGCTGTCTTGCGGGGCCGCTCTTTGTTCCGGCGCACCTGCTTGCACGGGTTGGTCAGCAGGTCGCCGCGCTCCACCGCCACGTTCATCAGGTTGGACAGAAGGGCCATTTCTCGGTTTGCCCGGACCGGCGCGGCCGCGCGCTCCACCCGCAGGTATCGGGCGCAGGTCTGAGGCGTGATGTCAGCAGGGGCAGCTATGCCGAAGGTCTTCAGTAACTGCTTGGACGACTGCGTGTAGTCCGTGCGGCTGGCGTCCGACAGCGCTTTCCATTCGGCGGTGTCCTGATACAGCTTCCACAAGTGGTTGACGGTGCCACGGTCGGGCGATTCGTTGTTCAATTCCAACGCCCTGCGGATGGCTTCGGTCTTGTCCGTGCCGAGATTCACCCATGGCCCATTGATCGGCTTGTACCGGTAGGTTGTCTCCCCTACCCGCGCCGAGCTTCCATCGTCCAAGCAGCTTGTGCGTTCCACCATCCTTGCCGCCGTATCAGCGGTGGTTCTTCTTGGGGCCGTCGTGCTGCCAGCCGAATACGGCATCGACCCCACCGGCATCGGCCGGGTCTTGCGCATGACTGAGATGGGCGAGATCAAGCAACAGCTGGCGGCAGAGGCTGCGGCCGACGCTGCTGCTGCTCCTGCCGCTCCTGCGGCTCCCGCACAGGCAGCAGGCACGCCCGCCGTAGTCGCAGAACCGGCCAACGCTGCACAACCATCAGCGCCTGCTCCAGTTGCAGTGGCCGCCGCGCCGAAGATTGAATGGCGCGACGAAATGCCCGTCACCTTGACGCCCGGCGAGGGCACGGAGATCAAGCTGAAGATGGTCCAAGGTGCCAAAGCGCAATATTCGTGGGTCGTCGAAGGTGGACAGGTCAACTTCGACACCCACGGCGATGCACCAGGCAAGTCGATCAGCTACGAAAAAGGCCGTGGCGTTGCGGCCGATGAAGGCGTTTTGGAAGCGGCGTTCACGGGCAACCACGGCTGGTATTGGCGCAACCGGGGTCTGGCCGACGTCAAGGTCATCCTGCGCACGCGCGGTGACTACACAGACATCACGAGAATGAAGTGAATGCAGGGCGCTGCAACTTTTGTCGCAGCGCCCACCTCGCACACGCGCATCAGGACTCATCCTCGGCGTTTCCAACCCCGCAGCAGCAGCGCGTTGCTCACCACACTAACGCTGCTCAGCGCCATGGCCGCACCAGCCACCACCGGGTTGAGCAGGCCTGCCACTGCCAGCGGGATGCCGATCACGTTGTAAGCAAATGCCCAGAACAGGTTCTGGCGGATCTTGCGGTAGGTTCGGCGCGAGATGTCGATCGCGTCGGCCACCAGCGCGGGATCGCCCCGCATCAGGGTGATGCCGGCGGCGTGCATGGCCACGTCGGTGCCAGTGGACATGGCAATGCCCACGTCGGCCGAGGCCAGCGCCGGAGCATCGTTGATTCCATCACCCACCATGGCAACCGAGTGACCACCCTCCTTGAGTCGGTTCACGATGGCCGCCTTGTCTGCGGGCAACACCTCGGCTTCGATGTGGTCGATGCCCAGCACACTCCCCACCGACCGCGCGCTGCCCCGGTTGTCGCCGGTGATCATCACGGTGCGAATGCCCAAAGCCTGCAGGCTCTGAATGGCTGTGATGGCGCTGGCCTTGGGGGCATCGCCAAACGCCAGCATGCCCACCAGCGCGGGGGCCCCCGTCACATCGGCGAGCCATGAGACCGTGCGTCCATCGCTTTCAAGCTGGCGCGCAGGCTCGGCCAGTGCCGAAGTGTCCACGCCCAGTTCCTGCATGTATCGCGGACTGCCCAGACGCAATGCACGACCCTGCACCTCGGCCGACATCCCGCGTCCCGGCACGGCGCTCACCTTGGCGGTTGAGAGCAGCGCAATGCCGGCCTCTTCGGCGGCGTTCATCACGGCGCGTGCCAGCGGGTGTTCGCTGCCCGCCTGGATGGCAGCACTCCAGGACAGCAACTGGTCGTCGTGACCAGGAGCGGCCACCGCTGCGACCAGCGTCGGCTTGCCTTCGGTGAGCGTGCCCGTCTTGTCGAACGCCACGGTGTCGATGCGGTGCGCCACTTCCAGCGCTTCGGCGTCCTTGATCAGGATGCCTTGGCGAGCGGCCACCCCGGTGCCGGCCATGATGGCGGTCGGTGTCGCCAGGCCCAGGGCACAAGGACACGCGATCACCAGCACCGCCACCGCGTTCAGGACGGCCTGCTCCCAGTTGCCGGTGGCCAGGCCCCAGCCGAGCAGGGTGAGTGCGGCGATAAACAGCACCACCGGAACAAAGACGGCACTCACGCGGTCAACGATGCGCTGTATCGGCGCTTTCTTGGCCTGCGCCGACTCGACCATGCGCACGATGCGCGAGAGCGTGGACTCGGCGCCCACGGCGGTGGTCTCCACCAGCAGCAGTCCCTCGGCATTGACGGCACCGCCGGTGACTTTGTCGCCCGCGTGTTTGGCCACCGGAAGGCTCTCGCCCGTGATCAGCGATTCGTCCACCTGGCTGGAGCCGATGGTGACCACACCGTCCACCGGAATGCGCTCACCCGGGCGGATCACGACGATGTCACCCACCTTCACCTGTGAAATTGCGACGTCCACATCGCCATAAGGCATGCGCACCCGCGCCACCTCGGGCTTGAGGGCGTTGAGGGCGGCGATGGCGGCGGTGGTCTGGCGTTTGGCGCGCGACTCCAGCCATTTGCCCAGCAACACCAACGTGATGATCACAGCCGATGCTTCGAAATACAGGTGCGGCATGCCGTGTTCGGCGTGTTTGAACAGCAGATACACGCTCAGGCCGTAGCCGGCGCTGGTGCCCAACGCCACCAGCAGGTCCATGTTGCCAGCGCCCGCACGTACCGCCTTCCAACCTGCGCGGTAGAAGCGCGCACCCAGCCAGAACTGAACGGGCGTGGCCAGTGCCAGCTGCAACCAGCCATTGATCGTCCAATCGCTGCCCAATAGCATGGCGAACATGGGCAGCACCAAAGGCAGCGACAGCGCGGCAGCCAGCGCCACCGGCCACCAAGGTTCGCCCTTGCGTTTTGCGGGCTCGGCACCCGGCTCTGCGCTGGGTTCTTCGCCTACGCTGTAACCGGCCTTTTGCACCGCAGCCACCAGGCTGGCAGCCAGCGTGGAAGAGGCCGCGTTCACCGTGGCCCGTTCGGTGGTCAGGTTGACGCTGACCTCCTTCACGCCAGCAACGGCCTTCAAGGCTCTTTCGACACGGCCGACGCACGAGGCGCAGGTCATGCCTTCGATGGGGAACTGGTGCTCGATGAGCGACAAGGTGGTGGTGTTCATGACAGGCTCCGGTGGTTGGGGGTGGAGCGGATGTTTGGCCTTCCCACGGTGGCAAGCGCAACGGCAGATGCAACTTGACATTGCCACCGCGGCAATGCCCACAGTGCGGTTTCCCTCAACCCTCTACGGAGTCATCCATGCACGAATTCCACCTCCCTGACATGACCTGCGGCCATTGCGCTTCCAAGGTGAACGTCACCCTAAAACTGGTTGATCCAGCCTGCGAGATACAGGTCGATCTGCCGCGGCGTCTGATCACCGTGAAAAGCGGCGAAGACCGCGATGCTTTGGTCGAAGCGCTGGCTGACGCGGGCTACCCAACCCTCTGATCCCCGCTCGTCAGGGCTCTCTCGGTGAGGGCCTTGACCTTCCCACCATGACAAGCTACATCCTTCAACGCATGCATTCACCCAACCAATGGAGCGCACCATGAACACCCTCATGAACATCGGCGAAGCCGCCGCCGCCGCAGGCGTCTCCGCCAAGATGATTCGTCACTACGAACAGATCGGTTTGCTGCCTGAGGCTGAGCGCAGTGATTCGGGATACCGTCTCTATGGCGACCGAGAAGTCTCGGTGTTGAGATTTGTGCGGCAGTCGCGCCACCTCGGGTTTTCGGTGGCTCAAATCGCCGAGCTCATCGGCCTGTGGAGTGATTCACAGCGCACGAGCCGCGAAGTCAAGGCCGTAGCGCAACGCCACCTGGCCGACCTTGAAGAAAAGCGCCGCGAAATCGAGCAGATGATGGACGGTCTCTCGGTGCTGGTGAAGGCCTGCCACGGCAATGACCAGCCTCACTGCGCCATCCTGGACAAACTCTCGCGCGGCAGCCTTGCCCAGCATCAGCCCCAGCAAAAGCCCCAGCTCAAGAAATCCCGGGTTCAGGCAGAAGTGACCAGCGCCAGCACTTCCAGCCCCATCGACCTCATGGCCTGGATGCGCGGCGTTCACGTTCACCATGACGCCCACTGAGGGGACAAGCCGTTACTGCCATGGCAGCGAGCCGGTGTGTTCGGTGACGAACCGACCGACGTAGCGCCCAGTCGCACACTGGATCGACTTGAGATCGTGTCTCGACCTGCTTTCTTGATCTGCGTCAAGGCTTCTCAAGCGTCCAGGGTTAGCCTTGGATCGTTGCCTCTGTTCACCTGACTGATATGCACCTGTATCGCCACTCGCTGCGCCATGCCACCTGGATGATCCTGGCGGTGTGGTTGTTTGCGTTGGGTGCAGGGGTGGCCAATGCATGCCTTTTGAACCAACCGAACAGCGGTAGTCACTCTTCTTTCGCGGCGATGTCACAGGATGTACCCGTCGCCCAAACCCATCACGGCGAGCAATCCGACCCCGACGATGCCGGATGCTTGAAGTTTTGCGATGAAGCCTCGCTGGCCATCACCAAGGTGGACCAGCCCATCGTCGATGGCAACCCAGGATTGATCGGCGTGCTGTACCGGTCATGGGGGCCAGCCAACACCTCGGCAGTCGCAGTTCAAGTCCAGGTGCATTCCACCAGACTTGCGCACCTGGGTTTGCCCATTGCTGAGCGACCCCATCGGTTGACGTTATAGGCCATATTGCAGCTTATCGCCAAGAGCGCTCCTGCGCTCTACCGGCCCGTATGGCCCCTTTCCATTTTGGCGTCCGCCACCTTGTAGCCGCCTGTAGCGGTACCCCTCTTCATTCAAAGAGCACAACCATGAAAACCTCCTGCACCATCCTTGCGATCTCCACCGCTTTGTTGCTGACGGCTTGCGCGAATCCGAGCGCACCAGTCACCGGCGCAACCTCGGTATCCAAAGCCGACGACCACAGCGCACATCAAGCCGCTGCAGCGTCCACAGCGCCAACCGCCGTGCAAAGCCGCATGAAGGACATGCAGGCCATGCGCGACAAGATGATGAATGTGAAGACACCAGCCGAGCGGCAAGCCTTGATGGACGAGCACATGAAAACCATGCACGAAGGCATGGAGATGATGAAGAGCATGAAGGCAATGGGCGGAATGCACGGCAAGGCGGGCACACCAGGCATGTCGGGCATGAAGGACATGCCCATGGACATGTCCAAGCACCATCAGATGATGGAGATGCGCATGGACATGATGCAGACCATGATGGAAATGATGATGCAGCGCATGCCGGGTGCAGTCACCACTCCCACCGGCAACTGACAAGCGATTGACGCTCAACCCGGGTGCGATTGAACTGCACATCGATCGCTCGGAGCGGCACCTTCTCCCAAGCCTTTCGCAGGCAACTCTGAAGGAGCAATGCAATGAACCTATCCAACAATGAATCCAACGAGCCATCGTTCTGGCGCCGCCCGGCAGGAATGGCACTGGTAACGGTCGCCCTGATCGCTGGCTTTTACCTCCTGCGAGAGCACTGGGGCCATGTTCTGGGTTACTGGCCTTACCTGCTGCTGCTCGCTTGTCCGCTGATGCACTTGATGCACGGGAACGGCCATGGGGGCCATGGCAGCCATCCGCAGGACTCCGGGCGTACCCACAACGACAGGAAATAGGCGGATCAACATGAATGCACACCAACATCACGGCAGCAGTGCGCTGTCCGAATCGGCCCCACCAACGGGCCTGAAGGATCCCGTGTGTGGCATGACCGTCACGGCGCAGTCTGGTCACATGCTGACCCACGAGGACCGCACCTTCTATTTTTGCAGTGCCAAGTGCCAAGGCAAGTTCGCTGCGAACCCGCTTCAATACCTCGCGCCCAAGCCACCCGCAGAGACCTCTTCAGCGGTGGCCGGTGCAATCTACACCTGTCCGATGCACCCTGAAATTCGCCAGGGCCATCCGGGGAACTGTCCCAAGTGCGGCATGACGCTCGAGCCCTTGCTGCCGGAGCTTGAGGACGATGACAACCCCGAGTTGGGCGATTTCCAGCGCCGCTTCTGGTGGACGCTGCCGCTGACCTTGTTAGTCACTGTCTTGGCCATGTTTGGTCATCGGCTGCAGTGGTTTGAATCCACGACCCAGACCTGGATCGAACTGGTGCTGTCGATTCCCATTGTTATGTGGGCGGGCTGGCCATTCTTTTCGCGCGGCTGGCAGTCTGTGGTCAACCGCAGTCCCAACATGTGGACCTTGATCGGTCTGGGCACCGGGGCGGCTTTTGTGTACAGCGTGGTGGCCACGGTCACGCCCCAGGTGTTCCCGGACTCGTTCATTTCCATGGGCCGTGTCGCGGTGTACTTCGAGGCCGCTGCCGTGATCATCTCGCTCACGCTGCTCGGGCAGGTGCTTGAACTCAAGGCCCGGTCACAGACCTCGGCGGCCATCAAGTCGTTGCTGCGTCTGGCGCCAAAAACCGCCCGGCGCATCCGGGAGGACGGCACCGAAGAGGACGTGCCACTGACCCATGTTCATGTTGGCGACTTGCTGCGCGTGCGCCCAGGAGAAAAGGTGCCGGTGGACGGCGAGGTCACGGAAGGCGGCAGCGCGATCGATGAATCCATGCTCACGGGCGAACCGATGCCCGTCACCAAACGCGTGGGCGACAAGGTGATTGGCGCCACGCTGAACACCAGTGGCGCGCTGGTGATGCGATCTGAGCGTGTCGGCGCGTCCACCATGCTGTCGCAGATCGTGCAGATGGTGGCCCAGGCACAGCGTTCCAAAGCGCCGATGCAACGCATGGCCGACGTGGTGGCGGGCTACTTTGTCCTCGCTGTTGTGGGCATTGCCTTGTTGACCCTCTTCGGCTGGGGTCTGTTCGGTCCCGAGCCGAGTTGGGTGTTTGGCCTGATCAACGCGGTGGCCGTGCTGATCATTGCCTGTCCCTGCGCGCTGGGCCTGGCCACGCCCATGTCCATCATGGTCGCCACGGGTCGGGGCGCCACACACGGTGTGCTGTTCCGAGACGCAGCAGCCATCGAGAACATGCGCAAGATCGACACCCTCATCATCGACAAGACCGGAACGCTCACTGAAGGCCGTCCGACGTTTGAGCGCGCCGTTCCTGCGCCTGGCTTTGATGCCGATGAGGTGCTGCGCCTGGCCGCCAGCCTGGACCAGGGCAGTGAACACCCACTGGCTGAGACCATCGTGCGCGCCGCCCGCGAGCGCGGCATGTCGTTGGATAAACCCGAGAACTTTGAATCCAGCTCGGGCATTGGCGTGCGTGGGCAGGTGGGCGGACGTGAGCTGGCTCTGGGAAACACCACGCTGATGGCGCAGATCGGGGTCTCGGTGGCCGCCTTGATACCGCAAGCCGAAGCATTGCGCTCGGAGGGCGCCAGCGTGATGCATCTGGCCGTTGATGGACAGCTGATGGGCCTGTTGGCGGTGTCCGATCCGGTCAAGGTCAGCACGCCGGAAGCGCTGGCGACGCTCAAGGCATCCGGTCTGCGCATCGTGATGGCGACCGGAGACGGACTGACCACGGCCAGAGCCGTTGCAGCACGCTTGGGCATCGACGAGGTGCACGGTGAGGTCAAGCCGGCCGACAAACTGCTTCTGGTGGAAAAACTGCAAAAGGAAGGCCGCGTGGTGGCCATGGCGGGTGACGGTATCAACGATGCCCCAGCACTGGCCAAGGCCGATGTGGGTGTGGCCATGGGTACCGGGACCGACGTGGCGATGAACAGTGCGCAAATCACGCTGATCAAGGGCGACCTGCGAGGGATTGCGGTTGCGCGCGCGTTGTCCGAAGCGACTGTGGACAACATGAAGCAGAACCTGGTGTTCGCCTTTTTGTACAACGCGCTGGGCATCCCTATTGCGGCCGGTGTGCTGTATCCACTGACAGGCTGGCTGCTGTCGCCTTTGATTGCGGCGCTGGCCATGAGCTTGAGCTCAGTCTCGGTGATTGGCAACGCGCTGCGCTTACGGCGTGGCAAGACATGAAGCGTTGGTTCTTCGTATGGCGCCCAGTTTCATTTGACCGGTTTGTGCTGCGGTCAAAGGCCTCAGCGATTGCGTGGCGTTTTTCTCAGACGAAGGGGTTGTTGTGCAACTTGTGTCCAGATCGCTGATCCGCAAAAAAAAGCCCTCGCACCGGTCACGGCGGGAGGGCTGCGTGGTCAGGGACCTTTTGATCGTCCCCGCCTGGATAAATCGCCGGTAGGTCAGTTCCCGTGTCCCTTGTTCAACAGGGAATTCAAACGTGCGGTTTCGTTACCCATCGTCGTGATGCTTTTGCCGTCAGCGGTTTGAACGACTTCGCCTTTACGGAGGTGAATCACTCTTCCAAACTTGCCTTCTTTTGCCATCAGGCCGTCCTTGAAGACGTAGAGAAGTTCACCGTTCTGGAGTGCGATGACCTCCTTGGCCTCGGACCTTGCGGCGTCCATTGCGAAGGCCGGTGCCAGTGCGGCCAGGGAGAGGGCGAGAATGCTGAGCTTGCGAATCATGGAGGGTCTCCTTCAAGAACAAATCACACTGTTCGGCTGAATCAATGTGGTACGAGGTACAGGTTCAATGTAGCGAGGCACCCATGACCGGCAGCTTGCGAATGCATGACATTTCGGTCAGCGAAAAGTCAGGCAGGCTTGCCGCAGCCTGGCGATTTTCCTTGCTGAATCGGTGGACAAGGAACCGTTCCGTAGGAGCAAAAAACGCAGCAGTCACCCGACTCTGGTCGGATGACCGCGTGGCATTCTTCACACTCATAAAACCACTGACAAGCATCGGTGGGCATCGTCTCGGATTTGGCGTACCCGCATTGCGGACAGGTCAACACCGACGTCAGGAGCACCTCGGTCAAGGCCTGACTCCCGTGATAGTGGACGGAAAGCCGGCGTCCTTCGTTGCTCGGGTCAGGGCGTCCAATGAAGTCTGGGTGTCGTCGTACACAACCGTGGTCTCCCTTCTATCCAAGTTGGACTTCACTTCGACCACGCCGGCGAGTTTCGTCAGCGCCTTCTTGACCGTGATCGGGCAAGTAGCGCAGGACATGCCAGGGACGGAGAGGGTGGCAGTTTGCTGCGCAGCCCATGCAAACGGGCTCAGGACAAATCCGGCAGCAATCAGAATGCGTTTCACAGTCAGACCTTTCATCAATAGAACCAGTGTGCGATCAGCGGGAATGCCATCGCGGTGGCTAGAAGCAACACCACGACACCGAACAGCAGTTTGTAGATGCGGTTGATGCGGGGGATCGCGCACACCTGACCTGCTTCGCAGGCAGCCGCTGGCCTCCAGATGCTTCTTGCCGCAAAGAACAGCGCCGCCAGCGATACACCCATGAACAGCGGTTGATAGGGCTCCAAGGCCGTGAGATGGCTGATCCAGGCGCCCGAGATGCCCACCAGGATCAACACCAGTGGGCCCAGGCAGCAGGCCGATGCAATGAGGGCTGCCAGACCACCGGCAAGCAGGGCTGTGCCTCCGTGCTCGGTAGCGGGACTGAAGGCGGGTGAGTTCTGGGTGGTGGTGTGCGTTGACATGAGATAACCTTAGCTCCGTACCCAAGTACGGAGTCAAGCGATATGAGCGATATCCACACACCTTCCGAGTCCAACATGACGATAGGCGAATTGGCCAAGGCAGCCGACGTCAATGTGGAGACCGTCCGCTTCTACCAACGAAAGGGATTGATGCCTGAGCCGCTCCGCCCATCTGGCGGGATTCGACGCTACGCAGAAGCTGCCCGTTCTCGCCTTCATTTCATCAAGTCGGCGCAGCGCCTCGGATTCAGCTTGGACGAGATAGCCGAGCTGCTGCAACTCGACGATGGCGCCAGTTGTGTCCAAGCCCGAATCAAAGCTCAGACCAAGCTCGCGGATGTGAAGGGCAGGCTTGAGGACCTGCGCCGGATGGAAGCAGTGCTTGAGGGATTGATTAGCCAGTGTGGCGCATCCAGGGGCACGGTGCGATGCCCGCTGATTGCAGCCTTGAAGAATGACGCTTCGTTGAGTGCCTGAGCCGGCGCCTATGCGTATGTCAGCAGCACCGCCGCTGTGCCCTTGCCATACAGATCACTTCTGCTTGGCAAGCCACTTGTCGAACTGAGCGATCTCTTTCTTTTGCGCCACTGCGCTGCCTCCCGATATCTGTAGCGCGTAGGTCTAGAGTCCGATCAACCCGAGAAGGAGATCGGACCGATGAAGAAGCGATACACCGAGGAACAGATCATTGGCTTCCTGCGCGAAGCCGATGCCGGGCTGCCAGTCAAGGAGCTGTGCAGGAAACACGGTTTCAGCGAACCGAGTTACTACGCCTGGAAGGCCAAGTTCGGCGGCATGAACGTCTCGGACGCACAGCGGCTGAAGTCGTTGGAAGCCGAGAACACCAAGCTCAAGAAGCTGCTGGCCAACTCGATGCTTGAGATCGACGCGATGCGCGAGGTGCTCAAGGGAAAGTGAAGGCCGTGGCGGCCCGTCGGGAGGTCGTTCGGCAGTTGCAGGAGCTGGGCCTAAGCGAACGCCAAGCGCTGCGGCTGGTGGGCATGAGCGCCAGCACCCTGCGCTACCTACCCCGCGACGACGGCAATGGGGAGCTGCGCGAGCGCCTGACGCAGCTCGCCGGCCAGCACCGCCGCCACGGCTACCGCATGCTGCACAACCGTCTGCGATTCGACGGCTGGGCCATCAACGTCAAGCGCACCTACCGGATCTACCGCGAGGAAGGTCTGATGGTGCGCAAGCGCCGGCGCAAGAAGCTGCCCGTGCCCGAGAGGCAGCCCTTGGTACGCCCCAAGCAACCCAACGAGGTGTGGAGCATGGACTTCGTGTTTGACGAGCTGGCCAACGGCCGACGGGTGAAGACGCTGACGGTGGTCGATGACTGCAGCAAGGAGGTCGTGCAGATCGCCGTGGACACCTCAATCCCGGCGCTGTACGTTGCGCGCGTGCTCGACCAGGTGGCAGCCCAGCGAGGCCTGCCCAAGGTGATCCGGACCGACAACGGTCCGGAGTTCGCGGGACGCACGATGCAGGCCTGGGCGGCCAGAAACGGGGTGGAGCTGCGCTTCATCCAGCCGGGCAAGCCGGTACAGAACGCCTACATCGAGAGCTTCAACAGCCGCTTCCGCGACGAGTGTCTGTCGCAGCACTGGTTTGCCAGCCTGAGCCACATGCGCAGCGTCATCGACAACTGGCGCGAGGACTACAACCACCACCGGCCACACAGTACCTTAGGGTACGTGCCGCCGGCCGTATTCGCCGCGATGTGCCGCCAGCGCGCTGGCGGCACATCGCAAACCACCGCATCCACTACGATGCAATCCCCCGGGCTCTAGATCACAGCGCTACGAAATCTGGGGGCAGCGCACCACGATAATCTGTTTTGCCATGGCCTTCATCTCGGGTGACTTGCCGGTCTTGAGCTGCATCTCGGCCATGTTCAATGCTTGCTGGTGATGAATCTTCATCATCATTGCGAAGTCCTTGTCGGTGTTACCCGACATCGTCATCTTCTGCATTTCGTCCATGCCCATCATCATGGAACCTTTCATGTCGTGTGCACCTGTGGCGCCTTTGTGCATATCGGCCATAGGCATCGTCGCCGGGCCTGCGGCTGGGGTGGACTGGGCATTCGCCGACAGCGACATGAGCACAGTCAGCGAGATGGCGCACAGCGCCTTAAAAGGGACAGTGGCAAACCTTTTGGGGGTAAATTGATGGTTCATGTGATTTCCTAGAAAGTACCTAGAGGCAGGTTCACCATCATCGACAACGATGCTTGGATTGCCTGTGCGCCAACCTACGCCTGCCCATGGGTTGCGAGACTGTGTCGGATCGGATTCGCAGAGCAGGAAAGGCGTCACCCATGCAAAAAAAGGATCGGTCATGACAACCGATCCCTTCACCCCAACCGACCCAGAGGGTCAGCAAAGTCAAATCACTTCATCGCTTTGATGTCGGTGACGACCATCTTGCCGGCGTCCTGAATGACGATGAACTGGATCTTCTCGCCCACCTGGACTTTGTCCAGCATGGCTTTGTCCTTGACGTTGAACACCATGGACATCGGAGGCATGTCCATGTGTTTGATCTCGCCATGCTTGATCGTGACTTTGCCGTTCTCTTTGTCGATCTTGCGAATTTCGCCGTCGGTCATGCCGGGTGTGGCTGTCATGGTCATCTTGCTGTGATCCATTCCCATTTTGCTGTGGTCTGCACCCGCTTGTGCCATCAAAGGCAAGGACAGGGAGAGTGCGGCAGCGGTGAGAAGTCGCGCGACAGTTTTCGTGTGTTTGTTCATGATGTTGATCCTGGGTTGAGATGTTCTGAGCAGTGATGTTTACTTGGCAACGACCTTGATCTTGCCGACCATACCGGCTTCGTAATGGCCCGGCAGCAGGCAGGCGAAGTCGAACTCACCGACCTTGTTGAAGTTCCAGACGATCTCGCCCTTTTTGCCAGCACCGACGTGTGCCATGTACGGCTCGTCGTGTTCCATACCAGGGAACTTCTTCATCGCTGCAGCGTGCTCATCGAGTTCTTTCTTGGTGCCCAGCACGAACTCGTGCATCACCTTGCCGTTGTTGACGTGCACGAACCGGATCGTCTCGCCTTGCTTGACCTCAACGAGATCGGGCGTGAAGCGCATGTTGTCGGTCATGCGGATTTCCACGGTGCGTTTGACGGCGTTCGAGTGGCCGCCGATGCCCCATTCTTTTTGCTCCATCTTCATAGGCGTGGCTCCTTTGGCGTGCTCCTTTTCGCCATGAGCAAATGAAGCAGTTGAGGCCGCCAGCATGGCGGACACGATCAAGGTTTTGGTGATGTGCATGTGAAGTTTCCTTGTTGACTGTGGTCTGGTTGAGTAGGATCGGCGTGAATGTCTGATCAGTGCTTCATGGTTGAGCCTGTGGGTTTGACCGCACTGGCGGCGGCGGGCGTCGTGTCTGCGCTGGCTTTGGGCCTGACTGCGGGCAGCGGTGCACCGGTCCATTCGTGCGCAACGGTACCCTCGGGGAACTTGTAAGGGCCAGGGTCCTTGTAGTCACCCGGCTTCTGGTCCTTGCGCACTTTGAACACGGTGAACATGCCACCCATCTCCAGCGGGCCAAACTGGCCCGTGCCGGTCATCATGGGCGCGGTGTTGTCGGGAATGGGCATCTGCATCTCGCCCATGTCGGCCATGCCGCGCTCGCCCATCATCATGTAGTCGGGCACCACTTTCTGGATCTTGTTGACCAGGCCACGGTGGTCCACGCCGATCATGGTGGGCACGTCGTGGCCCATGGCGTTCATGGTGTGGTGGCTCTTGTGGCAGTGCATGGCCCAGTCGCCTTCTTCGTCGGCGATCAGTTCGATCTGGCGCATCTGTCCCACGGCCACGTCGGTCGTGACCTCGTACCAACGCGTGCTTGGGGGCGTTGGGCCGCCGTCGGTTCCGGTCACCAGAAACTCGTGCCCGTGCAGGTGAATCGGGTGGTTGGTCATGGTGAGGTTGCCCACGCGGATCCGCACGCGGTCGTTCAGACGCACGTTGAGGGTGTCGATCGCGGGAAACACCCGGCTGTTCCAGCACCAGATGTTGAAGTCGGTCATCGTGGCGGTCTTGGGCGTCTTGCTGCCAGGCTCAACGTCAAAGGCATTGAGCAGGAAGCAGAAGTCGCGATCCACCTCGCTGATGTGGGGATGCTTGCCCTTGGGGTGGGTGACCCACATGCCCATCATGCCCATGGCCATTTGGACCATTTCGTCCGCGTGGGGGTGGTACATGAAGGTGCCGGGGCGACGCGCCTCGAACTCATACACGAAGGTTTTGCCCACGGGGATGGCGGGCTGGTTGAGGCCGCCCACACCGTCCATACCGCTGGGCAGGCGCTGGCCGTGCCAGTGGATGGTGGTGTGCTCGGGCAGCTTGTTGGTGACGAAGATGCGCACACGGTCGCCCTCGACCACTTCGATGGTCGGTCCCGGGCTCTGGCCGTTGTAGCCCCACATGTTGACCTTGAAGCCTGGCGAGACTTCCCGCACCACAGGCTCCGCCACCAAGTGGAATTCCTTGACGCCGTTGTTCATCTTCCAGGGCAGGGTCCAGCCGTTGAGTGTGACCACCGGGTTGTACGGGCGCCCGGTGGTGGGCACCAAGGGAGGTGCTGTGTCCACAGACGTTTGGTAGACAGGTTCAGGCAGGGCGGCCATGGCAGAGCGGGCGACTGCAAGACCCGCCACCGAAGCTGCAGCACCCGCGAAAAACTGGCGACGTGAATTGAGGAGACTCATGTTGGTTTTCTTTCTGTGTGTTCGATGCGATCAGTGGCCAGCGGCGGCAGCGGGCTCACCGCCGCCTCCACCCAGGGAGACAAAACTGTCCGGAGCCCCGCCTTGCAGGACCCACTGCAGATCGGTCTCGGCGATCCAGAAGTCGCGCTGCGCTTCGATGGCACTGGCCACGGCTTGTGACTGGCTGGAAACCTCACCCAACAAGTCCCACACGCTCTTGAGCATGCCGTTGTAGTGAAGAACGGTTTCTTCGGTGATGAACTCGCGAACCTTCAGCACTTCCTCGCGCGCACTCACGGCCAGGGCGTGGCTTGAGAGGTAGGCCTGGCGAGCCAAGCGGGCGTTGGCGCCGTTGCGCATACCCTCGGCGCGCGGCAGTTGAGATGCGATGGCTGCGGCGCGTGTATCCAGAACCTGTGGTGACAAGGCTTGGACCGGTACATCGGGCAGACGGTCAGGCAGCGCAACAGTGCTGTGCATGCCGGTGAGGCCCAACGTTTTGATGAGTGAGGCCTCTGCCTGCGTGGCGGCGTTCTGTGCGCGTCGCATATTCATCTTTGCGGATGACTGGGCCAGCTGAACCTGGGCCTGCTGGAGCTTGCTCCAGTTGCCCACGCTCACCATGCGGCGACCCAGTTCGTTGCCGGCCTCGGCCGCGTCCAGGGCATCGCGGTGCTGCTTGAGCACCTGGCGGGCGGCGACCGCCTGAAACCACGCCTTGCGGCCCTGCGCGGCGACTTCCAGCAGCTCGTCCATGTCATCGACCTTGCGCTGATGGATGGGATCAAGCTCGACCCACTGGCCTTTGGCGATCAGGTCCACATTCGCAGTTCCGATCCGATTCATGGGCTTCACCAGCTCAAGGTGTGCCCGCCAGGCTTGGCGCACCGCGTCTTCAGCCGTCATCAGGCTCAGACTGGGGGTTGCCTGCTCCTCGCTTGGCGCAACCGGAACGTTCTCTTTTTCCCACTTGAGAATGTCGGCGTGGCCTCGCTTGTACTGGCCCACGGCGTCGTTGGCTTCACGCCAGCTCTTCTCGGCAGGCGCCGGTGCGATCTGGGCAGACACCACCAAAGGAAGCGCCAGCACACCCAACACTAGGGTCCGAAATGATGGAGAGGGGGGAAGTCGATGTATCACTGATTTGCTCCTGTTCAACTGTTTCAAGCTGAGGGCAGTGTGCAAAGGGCAACCCGTCATGAACCTGTCGGTTTCATTACAAAGTTGTCAGGTTCGGTTGCAGGAGGGCGCTGGCAGTGAAAATCACGCCAGGAGTGAATGTGAAAATCTTGATTGTTGAAGACGAGCGCAAGACGGGCGAGTACCTGTGCATGGGCCTGCGCGAGGCGGGCTACGCGGTTGAGTTGCTCAACAACGGCGTGGACGGGCTGCACCAGGCGCTGGAAGGCGACCACGACCTCGTCATCCTGGACGTCATGCTGCCCGGCATGGACGGCTGGCAGGTGCTCAAGGGTCTGCGCGCCCAGGGCCGGGAGATGCCGGTGCTGTTCCTGACCGCCAAGGACCATGTGGATGACCGCGTCAAAGGTTTGGAACTCGGTGCGGACGACTATTTGGTCAAACCGTTTTCGTTCTCCGAGCTGTTGGCCAGGGTGCGCACCATCCTGCGCCGGGGGCGCTCGGGGATGGAGCCCACCACCCTGCAGGTCGCGGATCTGGAGCTGGACTTGCTGCGCCGCCGGGTCACCCGCGCGGGCAAGCGCATCGACCTGACCGCCAAGGAGTTCGGCTTGCTGGAGTTGCTGATGCGGCGCAAGGGTGAGGTGTTGCCACGTTCGCTGATCGCCTCCCAGGTGTGGGATGTCAATTTCGACAGCGACACCAACGTGATCGAAGTGGCCATGCGACGGCTGCGTGTCAAGGTGGATGACGGGTTTGAATGCCGCCTGTTGCAGACGGTACGAGGCATGGGTTACGTGCTGGAAGTGCCGGAGCAATCCTGATGATCCGGCGCTTGACCCTCACCGCACGACTCACGTTTCTGTACACGTTGGTTTCGGCTGCGGTGCTGCTGGGCCTTGGTGTCCTGGTGGCGTGGTCCACGCATCTGCACTTCATCGACCTTGACCGCGACTACCTGCTGGACAAGGTGCAGCTCATTCAGAAGATCGTGGATGAGACGCCGAAGTCAGCCGAGCTGTCTGCCAAGCTGGACGAATCGCTCAACAGCCATCAAGGCCTTTTCATCTCGCTCACGCGCGGTGACGAGCTGCTGTTTGGCACCGGCGGCATCACGTTTCCAGCGGAACTCGCTGGGCGAAGCGCCGCAGACCAGCCCCTGGACTGGGCCGCTGGTGAACGGCAATTGCGAGGCATGAGCACCGAGCTGTCCGTAGCACAGATACCCGGTGGCGCGGCAGGTCCAGGGCAGAGCATGCGCCTCACACTCGCGCTGGACACGCAACACCACACCCATTTCATGCAGATGCTGCGCCAGCAGTTGGCGATCTACGTGGTGCTGGCCACCCTGCTCAGCGGTTTGCTGGGGTGGTGGGCGGCCCGTAGCGGTTTGGCCCCGCTGCGGACCATGAAGGAGCGCGCGCTCAAGGTGACGGCCCACAAGCTCGACCAACGCATGCCGATCGACGCTGTGCCCGTGGAGATGGCCGAGCTGGCCAACAGCCTCAACACCATGCTGGAGCGGCTGCAGCAGGATTTTGCGAAGCTCATGGAATTCTCAAGCGACATCGCCCACGAGCTGCGCACCCCCATCAGCAACCTGCTGACACAAACACAGGTGTCCCTGTCGCAGCACCGTGATCCAGAAACCTACCGCGACATCCTCGCGTCCAACGCCGAGGAGTTCCAGCGCCTGGCGCGCATGGTGTCTGACATGCTGTTTCTCGCCAAGACGGACCACGGCATCCAGCTGCCGAATCGCGAAGACGTCGCACTCGAAGACGAGGCGAAGAGCCTTCTGGATTTCTACGATGCGGTCGCCGAGGACAAAGAACTTCGCCTTCGGGTGGTGGGAGCGGGTAGCGTGGTGGGTGATCGACTGATGATTCGAAGAGCCATCAGCAATTTGCTGTCCAACGCACTGCGGCACGCGCACCCTCGCTCCGAGGTTGCACTGACCGTCGAGCCTCAGGGGGATGGCACCAACCTGTGTGTCACGAACACCGGCGACCCCGTTGATGCGGTCGACCTGCCGCGCCTGTTTGATCGCTTCTATCGCGTGGACAAGGCGCGCGCGCATCCCTCATCCGATGGTGCTGGCCTGGGTCTGGCCATTACCAAGGCCATCATGCTCGCTCACGGCGGGAGCGCGTCGGTTACTTCGTCGGAGGGAACAACGCGGTTCTGCCTGCAGTTTCCGGGCTCTCATGGATCTCGTTCTCTTCGCGTCGCCAACAGCCAAACCCAGACGAGCGCGAGCGCCGAGTAGTTGGCGACGACAAACCAAGGCGTGTTCCAGGCAACGCCATCAAATCCTCGGTAGGTGAGCGGGTAGAGGACTGGAGACGGAAAGAAGTCGTCCGAGTGGGTGAATACATCAATGAGGATGTGCGACCACCATCCGGCCAACGGCAGCCAGAAGGCACGAGTCCATCGCCAAGCGACCAGCGTCACTGCCATGGCGATCACCCCGCTGTGAAAGATGCAATGGAGATGGTGCGACCACAGTTCCACGCTCTCGGGTAAAGGCTGTACCCTTTCCGGCAGCGCTCGGACATAGGTCATGAACTCGGCCGGCAGCCCGTTCAAGAGAGCCCACGTAGCCACAGGCAACATGTGCATCAGATCCGGCAACGCCGCCATTGCGGCAGTGGCAAGACCAGTTGCAACGGGTATTGGACGGTGGCGCAACAGCAGGACGACGCCCGCTCCCGCCCACAGCGCATGCGCAGCAATGTCCACGTTGGCCTCCAAGTACAGATTGGCTCGCTCTGAACAGTCTATGGTGCCTTGTTCGGGCAGGCTTTCCAATCAGGCAAGCGCAGTCTGTCTGCGCGCCATAGAATACAGCCATGCGCCGCTTGCTCGTCCTCGTCCTGTGTCTGCTGCTGCCCCTGCAGGGATTTGCGGCTGTGCAGGGCTTTGCCGCGCCATGTCCCATGCAGCGCATGATGGCCATGTCGGATGAACCCGACGTGATGGCAGCCACCTTGGCCGAGGCCGTGGAAGACTGCTGCAACAACATGGCCACCTTTGAGCGCACCGGCCAGCCCTGCAAGAGTGTTCAGAGCTGCGTCGCGCCCGCTGCAGGCTTGTCGTCTTTCCCATCCCTCGTGGCCCAGACCCCGGTCACCCAGGACCCTCAAGCGCCCGCTTGGCGCAGCCTACCTCCGGGCGCGACGTCGCGCCTCTGGCGTCCTCCCACTTCCGTCTGAAATCCCGCAAAGCGCAGGCCACCTTCCGGTGGTGCTGTATCCGTACGCTGCCAGGGTCATTGAGCCCGGGCGTGCCTGCTCCGGAGTTCAGACATGGGACACCCTTCTTTTTTTCTCGCACGTGCTGGGCTCGCCTTCGCGGGTTTTCTCGTGGCGTTCACACCCGCCGTCGCCGCCGACGAACCTCTGAGCCTCAGCGGCGCGGTGAGCGCAGCCGTGGCGCGCTCTCGCAGTCTTGATGCCTCGACCGCTGCTGCGCATGGCGCCCGCGAGATGGCGGTGGCTGCTGCACAGCGGCCCGACCCGGTGCTGCGCCTCTCGCTGGACAACCTGCCGGTGGATGGGCCTGAGCGCTTCAGCACCACGCGCGATTTCATGACCATGCGCTCCGTCGCGCTCATGCAGACCCTGCCCAACGCGGACAAGCGCCGCGCCCGGGGCGAGCGATTCGAGCGTGAGGCAGACGCGGCGTTGAGCGAACGAGCACAGCGTGTAGCCGTGCTGCAGACCGAAGCGGCGCAGGCCTGGCTGGAGCGGCGCATGCAAGAGCAGCGCATTGGGTTGCTGCAGGCGCAGATCACCGAGACGCGTGTGCTGGTGCAGACAACCGAGGCAGCCCTGCGGGGTGGGCGCGGCTCCACGGCCGATTCCTTCAGCGCGCGCGAAGCGCTGGCCCAGCTGGAGCAAAGCCTGATCGGCGCGCAGGCCGAGCGCGCCAACGCACGCTTGACGCTGGCGCGCTTCACCGGCGGTCCGCCCGACCAGCCGCTGGCCGATCCGCCGTCGATGCAGTTTAACCCCGCACCAGTCAACACCCCAGACCAGTTGCCAGACCTCAAAGCCCTGCAAGCCCGCGAAGCGGTGGCCCGGGCGGAGGCCGAGGTGGCCCGCCAGGAACTCAAGCCCGACTGGAGCGCCGAGATCATGTTCAGCCAGCGAGGCTCGCAGTTCTCCAACATGGTGTCGATCGGCGTGTCGGTACCGCTGCAGTGGGACAAGCCGCAGCGCCAACAACGAGAGCTCGCCGCGCGCCTGGCGCGCGTGAACGAACTGGAGGCTGAGCGCGAGGAGCAGACGCGCGCGCGTGTGCTGCAGGTGCAGCGCTGGCGGCAGGACTGGCAAGCGGGACAGGCCCGGCTCGCGCACCTGGATGCGCAGCGCGAGCCGCTGGCCAAGCAGCGCACCGAGGTGGCACTGGCCGCTTACCGGGGCGGGCGCGAAGGCCTGGGCGCCGTGATGCAGGCGCGCCGCGACGCGCTGAACCTGGCCTTGGAGCGCCTGGCGCTGGAGCGTGAAACCGCCGGCCTCTGGGCACAACTCGAATACCTGTTCCCCGACACCTTGACTGGAGTGAAGCCATGAACAAGACGACGTCCCTCATTGCGCTGGCCGCTGTGGCCGCACTCGCTGCGGTGGGTGGTGGTGCCTGGTGGCTGGGCATGCAGCAGGGCATGGGCCACACAACGCCGGCCCCACAGCCGGCGGCGGGCATCACCGGCAGTGCCACCGCCAGCGACGACCCGTCGCTTTGGACCATCCCGCAAGGCGAGGAGGCCACGCGCCGGCACATCCGCGAATCGCTCAAGGCGGGGGACGTGGACCCGGCCACCGGCCGGCGCATCCTGAACTACCACGACCCCATGGTGCCGGGCAAGAACTTCGAGGCACCGGCCAAGTCGCCCTTCATGGACATGATGCTGGTGCCGCGCTACGCCGGCGGCGATGCGGCGGACGCCAGCACCGTCACGGTGAGCCCGCGCATCCAGCAGAACCTGGGGCTGCGCACCGCGCCGGTGGTAGAGGGCTCGCTGGTGTCGGAGGTGACGGCGGTCGGCAACGTGGTCTGGAACGAGCGTGAGCAGGTGGTGCTGAGTTCGCGCGCCATGGGCTTCGTGGAAAAACTGCATGTGAAAGCGGCGCTGGACCGCGTGGCTGCCGGCGCGCCGCTGGCCGAGCTGTACGTGCCCGACTGGGTGGCCGCGCAGGAGGAGTATCTGGCGCTGGCGCGCCTGAGCGGTGATGGCACCGACACATTGAAGGATGCCGCGCGCCAGCGCATGCGCCAGACCGGCATGGCGCCCGCGCACATCCAGCGCGTGGTGAGTTCGGGCCTGGTGCAGCCGCGCTTCACGCTCACCGCGCCCATCGCCGGCATCGTGAGCGAGCTCATGGTGCGCGAGGGCGCCACCGTGATGCCGGGCATGACGCTGATGCGCCTGCAGGGCACGCGCACGGTGTGGGCCGAGGGGGCCTTGCCCGAGAGCCAGGCCGCGCTGCTGCGACCGGGTGCGCGCGTGCGCACCACCAGCCCCGGCGCGCCGGGTCAGACGTTCGAAGGCCAGGTGCAGGCCTTGCTGCCCGAGGTGGACGCCGTCACGCGCACCATCCGCGCACGGGTCGAGCTGGCCAATCCGCAGGGGCGGCTGGTGCCCGGCATGCTGGTGAGCATGCGGCTGGACCGCCCGAAGGCCGCAGCCACGCTGCTGGTTCCCAGCGACGCCGTGATCCACACCGGGCGGCGCAGCGTGGTGATGGTGGCCGAAGACGGCGGGCGCTTCCGCCCGGTGGAAGTGACCGCAGGCCTGGAGGTGGGCGGCCAGACCGAGATCAGCGCTGGTTTGCAAATGGGACAGCGCGTGGTGCTGTCGGGGCAGTTCCTGATCGACTCCGAAGCCAGCCTGCGCGGGCTCGAAGCACGTCTCAACCAGGAACCCGCGCCCACACCTCCGCGCTACACCACCGACGCGGTGATCGATGCGCTCAGCGGAGACACGGTCACGCTCACGCACCCACCCATCCCCGCGCTGAAATGGCCGCAGATGCAGATGGACTTCCAGCTGCCGCCGCGCGCACAGCAGCCGCGCGATCTGGAAGCCGGCGACCGGCTGCAGATCGAGTTTGAAATGCAGGACGGCGAGGTGCCGCGCATCACCAGCCTGCAGCGCGTGGCGCCGGAGCCTCGCAAATGATCGCCGGTCTGATCCGCTGGAGCATTGCCAACCGCTTTCTGGTGTTGCTGGCCACCGCGCTGCTGAGCGCCTGGGGCGTGGTGGCCCTGCAGCGCACGCCGCTGGATGCCCTGCCCGATCTCTCCGACACGCAGGTCATCATCCGCACCACCTGGCCCGGGCAGGCACCTCAGATCGTGGAGAACCAGGTTACCTACCCGCTGACCACCACCATGCTCTCGGTGCCGGGCGCGCGCGCGGTGCGTGGCTTCTCGATGTTCGGCGACAGCTTCGTGTACGTGCTGTTTGAAGACGAGGTGGACCCGTACTGGGCACGCTCGCGCGTGCTCGAGTACCTCAACCAGGTGCAGGCGCGGCTGCCCCGCGGGGCGTCTTCCTCCATCGGGCCCGACGCGACTGGCGTGGGCTGGATCTACCAGTACGCCCTGATCGACCGCACCGGCGGGCAGGACGTGGCACAGCTGCGCGCCCTGCAGGACTGGTTCGTGCGCTTCGAGCTCAAGACCGTGCCGGACGTGGCCGAGGTCGCCAGCGTGGGCGGCATGGTCAAGCAGTACCAGATCGTGCTCGACCCCGACAAGATGGCCGCTTACCGCGTGACGCAGGCCATGGTGGCCGAGGCGGTGGCGCGCGGCAACCAGGAGGCCGGGGGCTCGGTACTGGAGCTGGGCGAGGCCGAGTACGCGGTGCGCGCCAGTGGCTACCTGAAGACGCTGGACGACTTTCGCGCCATCCCCCTGATCACCAGCGCCAGCGGTGTGTCGGTGCGCCTGGGCGATGTGGCGCGGGTGCAGACCGGGCCCGAGATGCGGCGCGGCATTGGCGAGCTCAACGGCGAGGGCGAAGCCGTGGGCGGTGTGGTGGTGATGCGCTCGGGCAAGAACGCGCTGCAGACCATCGCGGCGGTGAAGACGCGGCTGGCCGAGCTGCAGCGCAGCCTGCCCGCCGGTGTGGAGATCGTGCCGGTGTACGACCGCTCGGGCCTGATCGAGCGCGCGGTGAAGAACCTCGGTGAAAAGCTGCTGGAGGAGTTCATCGTGGTGGCGCTGGTGTGCCTGGCCTTTTTGTTCCACCTGCGCAGCGCGCTGGTGGCCAGCATCTCGCTGCCGCTGGGCGTGTTGATGGCCTTCATCGTGATGCAGCAGCAGGGCATCAACGCCAACGTGATGTCGCTGGGCGGCATCGCCATCGCCATCGGTGCCATGGTGGACGCGGCCATCGTGATGATCGAAAACGCCCACAAGCACCTGGAGCGCTGGGCGGATCAGCACCCCGGCGAAACGCTGCAAGGCGAGCCGCGCTGGCGCGTGATCGGCGACGCCGCGGCCGAGGTCGGGCCGGCGCTGTTCTTCTCGCTGCTCATCATCACGTTGAGCTTCATCCCGGTGTTCACGCTGGAGGCGCAGGAAGGCCGGTTGTTTGCACCGCTGGCCTTCACCAAGACCTACGCCATGGCGGCCTCTGCCGGCTTGGCGGTCACGCTGATCCCGGTGCTCATGGGCTATTTGATTCGCGGGCGCATACCGGCTGAGGCCGCCAACCCGCTGAACCGCGCGCTGATCGCGCTGTACCGCCCCGTGCTGGACGCGGTGTTGAAGGCGCCGAAGCTCACGTTGGCGGTGGCGGCGCTGGTGCTGGTGATCAGCATCTGGCCGCTGCGCCAGCTGGGCAGCGAGTTCATGCCGCCGCTGGACGAAGGCGATCTGCTCTACATGCCCACCGCGCTGCCCGGCCTCTCGGCCGCCAAGGCGGCCGAGCTGCTGCAACAGACCGACCGCCTCATCAAGACCATTCCCGAGGTGCAGAGCGTGTACGGCAAGGCCGGGCGCGCCGAGACCGCCACCGACCCGGCGCCGCTGGAGATGTTCGAGACCACGATCCAGTTCAAACCCAGAGGCGAATGGCGCGCCGGCCTCACGCCCGAAGCCCTCATCGAAGAGCTCGACCGCACCGTGCGCGTGCCGGGTCTTTCCAACATCTGGGTGCCGCCGATCCGCAACCGCATCGACATGCTGGCCACCGGCATCAAGAGCCCGGTGGGCGTGAAGGTGGCCGGACCCGACCTGGCCACCATCGACCGCCTCACCGGCGAGATCGAGCGCGCGGTGAAGAACGTGCCCGGTGTGAGCAGCGCGCTGGCCGAGCGGCTGACTGGCGGACGCTACATCGACGTGGACATCCGCCGCAGTGACGCCGCGCGCTACGGCCTGAACATCGCCGACGTGCAGGACATCGTGGCCGGCAGCGTGGGCGGCATGAACATCGGTGAGACGGTGGAGGGCCTGCAGCGTTTCCCGATCAACCTGCGCTACCCGCGCGAGCTGCGAGACTCGTTGCCCGAGCTGCGCGCACTGCCCATCGTGGCGCCCACCGGGCAACGCCTGGTGCTGTCCGACGTGGCCGACCTGCGCATTACCGAAGGCCCGCCCATGCTGCGCAGCGAAAACGCGCGCCTGACCGGCTTTGTGTACGTGGACATCCGCGGGCGCGATCTGCGCGGCGCGGTGCTCGACATGCAGCGCGCGGTAGCCGAGCAGGTGGCGCTGCCCGCGGGGTACTCCGTGTCGTGGTCGGGGCAGTTCGAATTCCTGGAGCGCGCCACCGCCAAGCTCAAGCTGGTGGTGCCGGTCACGTTGCTCATCATCTTCGTGCTGCTGTACCTGATCTTCCGCCGCTTCGACGAAGCCCTGCTGATCATGGCCACGCTGCCGTTCGCGCTGGTGGGTGGGGTGTGGTTCCTGTGGCTGCTCGGGCACAACCTGTCGGTGGCCAGCGTGGTGGGTTTCATTGCGCTGGCGGGTGTGGCGGCCGAGTTCGGCGTGATCATGCTGATCTACCTCAAGCAGGCGTGGCAGGAACGGCTGGACGCCGGGCGCACGGACGAGCTGTCGTTGCTGGAGGCGATCCGGGAGGGCGCAGTGCTGCGGGTGCGGCCCAAGGCCATGACGGTGGCCACCATCGTGGCTGGCTTGCTGCCGCTGTTCTGGGGCATGGGCACCGGCAGCGAGGTGATGCAGCGCATTGCAGCGCCCATGATCGGCGGGATGATCAGCGCGCCTTTGCTGTCGCTGCTGGTGGTGCCTGTGGTCTACCGGTTGATGCGGAGGCCGCGCTGAGTCAGGTGAGTGGCGAGCGAACGCTGATGACGGCCTTACAACACGTCCCACTGAGTCGAGCGGGTATTTTTCCGTTCGTTACCCACAGGGACTGTGCTCTAACCTGTGGATAACCAAGTGGACAACGCCCGCAGGCCACGGCCAGCATGATATGCGGGCTGCTGCTCAAAAGTTGGGCGTTGCTGATGCCTGAGTTCACCCCTGACACCAAGCCAGTCGGTGACGGCTGCAACTGCACGCCACAGCAGCCCACCCATTGCGCCAGGGTGGAGTGGGGGATGGCGAGGCCAGCTCGGCTGAAGATCGCTTCCGGGCGGTACAGCGGCAGGTGGTCGGCGTACTTGGCCACCAGAACCATGCACTGTGCAAGCACTGGCACGCGCGCACCAATGGCGCATGCCCCAATTGGCAAGCACCGGTCTGCGCTTCAGAGTCAGAGCACAGTGATGACACCTCGTGCAACTCACCCGGTTAGCATTTCGGGTTGATCAATGAAATCAACAACGGTCAGCAGGTACAGTTACGGCCTATGTACGGTATCGGACAGACCGTCATTTGATTCTGGCCGATCCTGCGAGATCTACAAATCTATCGGCGAGCCTCGTCCTGTGACAGTAGTCAACTTGGAGGTGAGCCACATGACTGAACCCGACGATCCTCGCAAGAATCAACTGCTTGCGTGTTTACCGGATGCAGAGTGGCAGCGTTGGAAGCCCATGCTCGAGTTGGTCCACTTGCCCCTTGGCAAGGTCCTTTACGAATCCGGGGAGCAGATGACATTCGTCTGCTTCCCCACGACCGGTATCGTTTCGCTCCTGTACGTGCTGGAGAACGGCTCTTCGGCCGAAATCGCAGTGGTTGGAAATGAAGGCGTGGTTGGCATCTCCATCTTCATGGGCGGGAACACCACTCCAAGCAGGGCTGTGGTTCAGAGTGCTGGCATGGGATACCGTCTCCGCGCTGACACCATCAAGCGTGACTTCGACACTGCCGGGCCGGTGATGCATTTGATGTTGCGCTACACGCAAGCGCTGCTCACGCAGATGTGCCAGACCGCAGTGTGCAACCGCCACCACTCCCTTGATCAACAACTCTGTCGTTGGCTGCTTCTCAGCTTGGATCGCTTGACGGGCAACGAGCTGGTGATGACCCAGGAGCTCATTGCAAACATGCTGGGAGTGCGGCGCGAGGGCGTAACGGAGGCGGCGCTCAAGTTACAGGCCGCTGGAGTCATCCGTTACTCGCGGGGCCACATCACGGTCCTTGATCGCCCGAAGCTGGAGTTGCGCACCTGCGAGTGCTATGAGGTAGTGAGAGCAGAGTACGAGCGTCTGTTGCCAGACCTTGTGGCAATCTGAGATACCGCTGCCCTCGGAAGCCGCCCGCAACACGCATCTCAATCTCTGTCGAGATGGGATGAACGGACGCCTACGATGAGCCTGACCTTCGCGCAATTTGAGTAGCGCAAACAAAAAAAGGGCTGCATGGCTGCAGCCCTTACATCAGTCAATCGAATGCAATGTTTAGTTCAACACTTTAATTGAACGGCTCGGTCGCGACCGGGCTTTTTTTGTTTCCGATGGGTGTTCCGCGCCCACCCGTCCAGGCCACCGAAGCCAGACGTGTCCTGGAGCGGTATCAATGGCCCGTGTCCTCATAAGGCCATTCGACCGCACCCGAATGGGTGACCGCACCTTGCCGGGCAGGCCGCACGACGATGGCGTATTTTTCGAGCACGCCGCCGAGCCGGGCGGGCGGGGGCGGCGTCCAGCGGGCCTGGCGGGCGGCGAGTTCCTCGGCGCTCACTTCGAGTTCGAGCAGGCCCGCCGCAGCGTCGATGCGGATCACATCGCCGTCCTGCACCAGCGCAATCGGCCCGCCCTGCGCGGCCTCGGGGCCCACGTAGCCGATGCACAGGCCCCGGGTGGCCCCGGAGAAGCGGCCGTCGGTGAGCAGGGCCACCGCCTCACCCATGCCCTGGCCGTAGAGTGCGGCCGTCACACTCAGCATCTCCCGCATGCCGGGCCCGCCCTTGGGGCCTTCGTTGCGAATGACGAGGACCTCGCCCGGCCGGTAGCTGCGTTCGGCCACCGAGCGCATGCAGTCTTCCTCGCTTTCGAACACACGGGCCGGCCCCTTGAACTGCAGCGAGCGCAGGCCGGCGACCTTCAGCAGCGCGCCATCGGGGCACAGGTTGCCGCGCAGCACGGTCACGCCACCGGTGGGCAGAATGGCCTGTTCGCTGGGGCGCACGATGGTGCCGTCGGCATCGGGCCAGCGTTGCAGTGCGTCGGCCAGTGGCTCGCCGTCCAGCGTCAGCACGTCGCCATGCAGATGCCCGGAGGCCAGCAAGGTCTTGAGGATCATCGGCGTGCCGCCCACTTCGTGCAGGTCGCGCGCCAGGTACTTGCCCCCGGGCTGCAGGTCGGCAATCAGCGGGGTGCGCTGGAACACGGCGGCCACGTCGTCGAGCGTGAAGTCGATCCCCGCCTCGTGTGCGATGGCCGGAATGTGAAGCGCTGCATTGGTCGATCCGCCCGTGGCTGCCACGGCGGCGCAGGCGTTCTCCAGGCTCTTGCGTGTCACGAGCTCGCGGGGCAGGGGGCCACCGCGTTCGATCGTGCGCATCACGGACTGACCGGCGCGTTGCGCAATCGCCAGCCGTTCGCTGTAGACGGCGGGCATCATGGACGATCCCAGTGGCGACAGGCCCAGGGCCTCGCCGACCATGGCCATGGTGTTGGCGGTGAACTGGCCGGGGCAGGAGCCTGCCGTGGGGGTACAGGTTCTTTCGATGCCCTGCAGATGCTGCGGCGTCATCGTGCCGGTCTGCACCGCGCCCACGGATTCGATGGCTGTCAGGATGGTGGCCTGCTGGCCGTGGGCATGGCCAGGCAGCGTGGCGCCACCGTAGACGAAGGCGGCCGGCACGTTGAGCCGCACGATGGCCATCATCATGGCCGGCAGGGTCTTGTCGCATCCCGCGAACGCCACCAGGCCATCGTAGGCGTGTCCACGCACGGCGACCTCCACGCTGTCGGCGATCACTTCCCTGGACACCAGGCTCATGCGCATGCCGCCGTGGTTCATCGACGTGCCGTCCGACACGGAGATCGTGGTGAATGTCACCGGCACGCCGCCACCGGCGGCAACGCCAAGCCGGGCGCGGTCTGCCTGGGGCGCGAGTCCCATGGAGCAGGGTGTGTTCTCACCCTGTGTGCTGACGATGCCGACGATGGACTTGCCGAAGGCCTCATCGTCAAAGCCGGTGGCGCGCAGAAAGGCGCGATGGGGCGCGCGGGCAATGCCGTCGGTGACGGCTTTCGAGCGGTGCTTGTGCAGGGTCTGGGGTCTGGATTGGGTCACGGTTCACCTGGGATGGTTGAAGAGGGGGCGCGCAACAACGGTATCAGGCGGGCTTCGGCGCGGCGGTGGCATTCATGTGGGGGAGTTGCCGGTTTCCAGCAGCGAAGCCCGCAGGCGTTCGAGGTCGGTGGGCGCCAGGCCGATGGGGCCCGCCAGGTAGCGCGCCAGCCCGCCAAATTCCCGTTCGATGGTGGTGAATGCCGCTTCGAGGAAGGCGGGCTGCACACCCCAGAGCACGTCCATCACATGATCCGGGCCACGCGTGTGCACCAGGGGGCTGCGGCGGTAGAGGCAGTTGGTGAGCAGGTAGTCCTGCACGATGTCGTCGTGCGCCACGCCCAGCGCACCAAGCAAGAGCGCGGCGGCAAAACCGGTGCGGTCCTTGCCCGCCGTGCAGTGAAATACCAGCGGTGTCGAGTGTTCGAGCAGGTGCCGGAAGAATCGCGCATACACCGGCGCGCCCTCGCGCGCGAAACCCTGGTAGGTCTGGCACATCAGCGCGACCGTCTCGGCCTCGGTGGGCACCGTGCCCTGCGCCAGCAGGGCTTCCACGCGATGCACCACCGTGGGTTCAATCGGCAGTGGCAGTGTGGAGATGCCTGCAACGTTCGCAGGCAGGGCGGCGCACTCGGCCACTCCGCGGAAGTCGATGCGGTGAGTGAGCCCCATTCCCTTGAGGAGACGCAGGTCCTCTGACGTGAGTCCCGCGAGGTGGTCGGATCGGTAGACGCGGCCGTAACGCACGCGCCGTCCGCCGTGTCCGGTGTGGCCACCAAGGTCGCGAAAGTTGGAAGCGCCCGGCAGCAGTCGACGCGGATCGCGCTCATTTTCGATGGGGGTGTGGTTGGGCGGCGAAATTGTCGTCATGCCGGCCATTTTCGTTGCCTGGCGCGTCTGGCCAGTGACACCCGTGTGATCCGGGATGTTCGCGCGGGCCGGGAAGGCCGGCATGAGGACGGTTGCGCCTGTGGTGGCGCGATGCGGCGTTGTCCTACAGGAGGACTTCGGTCGACCGGCAAGCCCGTCGATAGAATCCGGATTCCGAAGATGAATGGGTTCTTCCATGCACGATGTCCCCGGCGCAGATGCCTCGTCGGACAAGATGGCGGTGAATGACGAGACGCTTGCACCGGATGCGCGCTGGGTCTCGATCGGCGACGACTGGGTGCTGGAGCTGGCTGGCGCCTGGCGCGGGCATCGCGCCGCGGTGCCGCGCCTTCCGGCTTCGGAAGTGACAGGCCGTGTGCGCATTGACGCAGATCGGCTGCGTTCCTGGGACGCTGCGCTGGCTTCGGCGTTGTGGCATCGACTGGAGCCGTTCGCGCGTCGCCAGGCCGACGTGAACCTGCAAAGCCTGCCCGAAGGGCTGCAACAGATCCTTCTTCTCGCGCTGGGCACCGCGCCGCCTGCGGCCAACGCCGCCGACGCTTCTTCGCCCGGTCGTGTTGCGCGTCTGGGCATCTGGTTCACGGCCTGGTGGGCGCAACGCCGCAAGACGCTCACCTTCTTTGGCGAGGTGCTGCTGTCGCTGGGACGCTGGTGCCGTGGTCGCAGCGACATGCGCGCGGCCGACCTGGCCTGGCAGATCGAGCAGACAGGCCCTCGCAGCCTTCCCATCGTGGCGCTGGTGTGTTTTCTGGTCGGCCTCATCGTGGCCTACATGGGTGCGGCGCAGCTGCAGCGGTTTGGCGCACAGAACTACATTGCGGACCTCGTGACGGTGGGTGTGGTGCGCGAAGTGGCGGCGCTGCTGGTGGGCATAGTGCTTGCGGGTCGCGTGGGTGCGGCCTTCGCCGCGCAGATCGGCAGCATGCGCGCGAACGAGGAGGTGGATGCGCTGGCCACCATGGGCGTGAATCCGGTGGATTTTCTGGTTCTGCCGCGTGTGCTGGCCCTGCTCATCGTGGGGCCGATGCTCACCGCGTTCGGTGCACTGGTCGGCATGGCGGTGGGCTGGCTGGTGGCGGTGGTCATCTATGGTGTGACGCCGCTGGAGTATGTGTACGCCAGCATGCAGGCACTGACCTTGCCACACGTGCTGGTGGGGCTGATCAAGGGCACGTCGTACTCAGTGCTGGTGGCGCTCGCCGGTTGCCTGCAGGGCATGTCGGCCGGGCGCAGCGCGCAGGCCGTGGGGGATGCCACCACGGCATCGGTGGTACAAGCCATTGTGTGGATCGTCGTGGTCGCCTCCGCGCTCACGGTGGTGTTTCAACGACTGGACGTCTGATGCACGAACCGTTCAACCCCTCCCATGCCACCCAGCCCGCCGCGACCGCCCCGGTGCGTGAGCCGCTGGTGCGCGTGCAGGGTCTGACCATGGCTTTCGGCAGCGCGGTCATCCAGCGCGACCTGAGCTTCGACATTCTGCCCGGCGAGGTCCTGGCCCTGGCGGGCGGCAGCGGCTGCGGCAAGAGCACGCTGTTGCGCCACCTCATCGGCCTGCAGACGCCCGCTAAAGGGCGGGTGCTGTACGGCACGCAGGATTTGTACGAGGCCGACGATGACGCCAGGACCACCCTGCTGCAATCGTTCGGCGTGATGTTCCAGGCCGGCGCCTTGTGGAGCAGCATGACGGTGGGCGAGAACGTCATGCTGCCGATGCAGGTGCTGACAGACATGGACGCGGGGTCGCGCGAACGTGAGGCGCGCTTCAAGCTCGCGCTCGTGGGACTGGCCGGCAGCTTCGATGCCGAGCCGGCCACGCTCAGCGGCGGCATGCGCAAGCGCGCCGCCATTGCGCGCGCGCTTGCGCTGGACCCGCCGCTGCTGTTCCTGGACGAGCCCTCGGCCGGCCTGGACCCACTGACCTCGGCGCACCTGGACGAACTCATCATGCATTTGCGCGACGACCTTGGCACCACGGTCGTCATGGTCAGCCACGAACTGGAGAGCATCTTTGCGCTCGCGGACCGCCTGCTGTTCCTGGATGCGCGGAGCAAGACCATGACGGCACTCGGTCCACCGAAGGCGCTGCGGAGCAATGGTCCCGAGGACGTGCAGCGGTTCCTGCGGCGCGGCGCGGTCCCGAACGCCAAGGAGGCACACGCATGAAACGCAAGGCGAATCCCACGCTGATCGGCACCTTCGTGGTCGCGGGCATCGCTGTGATAGCCATTGGCATCATCGCGCTCGCGGGCAACACGTACTTCACCCAGCGGGAGCGCGTGGTGATGCACTTCAGCGAGTCGGTGTATGGCTTGCAGGTGGGCGCGCCGGTGGTGTTTCGCGGCGTCCGGGTGGGCAGCGTCGAGTCCGTCGCCGTCGCCTATGACCCCGCTTCAGAAAGTTTCTCGATTCCCGTGGTGGCCGTGCTCGACAGCGACGCGATCCGGGGTCTGGATGGTGAACGCTCCCGCGCCGAGGCGCGGCCTGCCTTGCCCGCGTTGGTGGATCGTGGGCTGAGCGCGCAGCTCTCGATACAGAGCCTGCTGACGGGGTTGCTCTACGTGGACCTGGACTTGCGCCCCGATCGGGCGAGCAGGCTGCGCGGCGGTCACACGGACGCCATCGAGATTCCCACCTCGGCCACGGCGATTCAGAACCTGCGTGACCAGATCGAGGGCCTGGACCTGCGCCGGATCACCGACGACATCGCCGCCATCGCCGCGTCGGCCCGCGCGGTGGTCTCCGGGCCGCAGCTCAAGCAGGCGCTGGACGACCTGGCCGAAACCATGGCCGCGATCCGGCGGGTGTCGACCCGCCTGGACCAGCGCCTGGACCCGTTGGCCGACGAGCTGCAGCGTTCGCTCGCCGCGACCCGGCGCGCCATGGACAGCATGGGCGAGGCGGCGCGCTCGGTCGACAACACGGCCATCGGACTGGGGCGCACGTCCGAGCGCGTCGCCGATCTGATCGCGCCGGACGCACCGCTGGTGCAGAACCTGCAGCGCGCGGCGGACGAGGTGGCGCGCAGTGCGGCCGCGCTGCGTGAGACCACATCGAGCGACTCCCGACTCGCCGTGGGAGCCGACCGTGCGCTGGCGGATCTGTCGCGTGCGGCGCGCGCCCTTCGCGATCTGGCCGAGACGCTGGAACAACAACCCGACGCGCTCCTGCGGGGCAGAAAGGTGGCGGAATGAAGCGCCGTGCAACGCTGGCCAGTCTCTGCCTGGCCCCCTGGGTGCTGTCGGGCTGTGCCGGCAGCGTCGATGCCACGCACTGGTATGAACTGCGGGCCGAGCCGCCGGGGCCTGCGGTGGCACCACGGCCGGGTGACGGTGCGGTGTGGGAAGTGGCGGGCGTGGTGCGCCTGCCGGGCGCGCTGGACCGCGACACGCTGGTGGTGGCCAGCGGCGCGGCGACCTTGCTGCCGCTGGTGGGGCATCGCTGGGTGGAACCGCTGCGCGACAGCATCCCGAGCCGCCTCGTGGCGGATCTGGCGCGTTTGCGCGGAGAAGGACTGGTCTGGCGTGCGCCGGCGCCGGCAGGCGTGGCGGTGGGCCGGCGTCTGCGCGTGCAGATCGACGTCCTGATCGCCGACGCCGCTCGCCGCTCGCTGCGCCTGCAGGCGCGCTGGTGGCTGAGTGACGAGCGCGCCGATGCCGCCGCGCCGGAACTGGGGCAGGCGAACCTCGACGTGCCGCTGGCTGACAACTCGGTCGATGCCCTGGCCGCCGGACACCGCGCAGCCGTCTGGCAACTGGCGCAGCGGATCGTGGCTTGAAGCGGCGCGGGCCTGTCCGCGGCCCCGCGACTCAGTGCCGCGACTGGCGAAACGCCATCACCGCCTGGTTGCGCAGCGTCTTGAGCAAGGCAAGTTCCTTTTCATCGAGCGCGATGTCGGACGCGCTGGCCTTGTCGGCATAGATCAGCCCGAAGGGCGCGCCCTTGATCTGCAAGGGCAGCAACAGGAAGGCCGGTGCGTTGATCTGGCTGCGGTACCAGACCGGCAGCCGTTGCGCGACGGACGACACGCGGGCGTCGCGGATCAGTGTGTCCAGCCCTTTGTTGCACACCATGCCGAAGAGGTCTTGCGCGTCCTTGAGGGGCACCTGGAACAGCTGTGCGACGGACGTGGCGTCCTCGCCCAGGCCAAACCGCCCGGTCAGCCTGTGGCTGCCGGCGTCGCGCAGGCACAGCAACACGCGCCGGAAACCCAGGGCGCGGTACATGGTTTCCAGCACCATGCGGAGCACGTCGTTGAGCTCGACGTCTTCGACCATGGCGTTGGTGATGTCCTGGATGCCGGTGGCCAGCAGCTCGGCCGATACCGCGTGCGGCATCGCCGGGGTGTCCGTGCTGGGGGATGCCTGCGCTTCCGGGGGCCTGGCCGTCAGCGCGTGGGGTTGCAGGGCATCCACGGGCGCGGGCTTCGCGGAAGAGGGTCGCAGCAAGCGGGCGGCCGGTGAATCGGCAGCCACCTGCAAACCCATGGCTTCAGCGGTCTGGGCCAGCCTCTCGCGCGCGGCCAGCGCCACGGTCTGGATGTGCCTGTCCTCCAGCCCGAGCCCGTGGGCGTAGCGGGCGCACAGGCGTGCAAGCTCGCGCGCCTGGGCCTCACCCTCTTTGTGCAGGAAGGCATCGGCCAGTTCGTTGGACGCCAGGCACAGCCAGCGCAGGCGTTCCTCGGGTTCGGCAGGCGGGCGCGCCGGAGGGCTTCCAAGGGGTTTGTGCATCAGGCGCTGGATGCTGGCGGGCATGTCCCACACGCGCGCCACGCCCAGGCCCAGGTCTTCGCAGGTCATGCCGAGCACACCCAGGGCGGCGACGTCCTCGCTCTTGCCCGCGGTCATCGCCTGGCGGATCAGCTGGGCTTCTTCAGGGAAGTAGAACTCCGTGAGCAGCCGACCCAGGTTCTGGAACAGCGAGCCGATGAACACCTCTTCGCCCTCGCGCGAGACGGCACACAGGTCGCTGGCGAGCGAGCCGGCCAGCAGCGCGCGCAGGAATTCGGCCTTGAGCAGGTTGGCGTGCGCCTTGTTCTGCATGTGTTCGAGCAGCACCAGGCTCATGGCGATGTTGCGGATGCCGACGAAGCCGATCAGGCTGACCGCGCGCGAGACCGTGCTGATGCTGCCGCCACCGGCGTGAGCGAACTGCGCCGTGTTGACCAGGCGCAGCACCTTGTTGGTGAGTGCCACGTCCTTGAGGATTTCGCTGGTCAGCGAATTCAGGCTTTCGTTCTCCGATGCGGCCATGCTCTGCACGCGCCCGATGGACTCGGACATGGCCGGGAAATCGCTCCGGTGGCGCATGCGCCGCAGCAGGAAGCCCAGCGTGGCGTGGCTGCCTTGCGGCGCAGGCGTGAGGGTGTTTTCTGGCTGTTGCTGGCCCTGCCAGTCGCGCAGCGCCTGTGCAAAGGCCTGAGCACTTTCGACGCGCAGCCGCGCGTCGCGCGCGAGGCCGCGCATGAGCACGCTGCGCAGCGCGTCGTCCACCTCGTGCACGCCATCCGCGGGCAGGGCAAGGTCTTCGTGCGTGACGCGATGGATTGCGTGCAAGGGGTCCCGCCCATCCACCAGCGGCTTGCCGAACAGCATTTCGGCGAGCACGAGCGCGGCGCAGAACACGTCGCTCACCGCGGCCACGCCTTGTCCCCTGGCGGCCTCGGGAGAGAGATAGCCGGGCGTGCCCTGTACGTTGCGGGCGCCTTCGTCCGCGGCGCCCATGCGCGCGGCCATGGCGAAGTCGGTCACCCAGGGGCGGAGGGCGCGGTCGAGCAGGATGTTGGAGGGCTTGAGATTGCGGTGCACCACCCCGGCCGCGTGGGCCGCCTGCAGCGCCTCGAGCACCGGGATCATGAGGTTGACCGCGTCCGTGGGGTGCAGGGCTCCGTCGCTCTGCAAGTGACCGGCCAGCGTCTGGTCCGTCACATGCTCGAACACCAGCGCCGGTCGGCCGTCAATGACGTCGGCTTCGACCAGCGTGGCGATGTGTGGGTGTGAAAGGCGGCCCACCTGGCGCGCCAGGCTCAGCCAGGCTTCCACCTTGGCGCTGCTGCCCGGTTGCGGTGACGCCAGCACCTTGATGACGACCAGCCGATCGAGCCGGGAGTCGTGCGCGAGCCAGACCGTGGAATGTGGGCCCTGGCCCAGCATCTGGCGCAGTTCGTACCGGCCCAGGTACTTTGCATGGGCGGGACGGTTGCTGGCGTTGGAGGGTGGCGTGGCGTTCACATGGCTCCGGCGGGGTTCAAAGGCGTCAGTTGACCATGACCAGCTTGCCCCTGACCGAGCGCGAGCCCATGATGGCGTAGGCCTTGTGCAGTTCGCTCATGGGCAGGGTCTGGTCGATCACCGGTTTGACCTGGCCCTTGGCGTACATCTCGGCCAGGGTCTGCATCATCTGCGCATTGGCCTTGGGCTCGCGGCGCGCGAAATCACCCCAGAACACGCCCACGATGCTCGCGCCCTTGAGCAAGGTGAGGTTCAGCGGAAGGGCCGGGATGGGGCCGCTGGCAAAGCCCACCACCAGATAGCGTCCGCGCCAGGCGATGGAGCGGAACGCCGGTTCGGCGAAGTCACCGCCGACCGGGTCGTAAATCACGTCCGGGCCCTTGCCGTCGGTGAGCTGCTTGATCGCATCGCGCAGGCCTTCCTTCGGTGTGTGCACGCTGTAGTTGATGGTCGCGTCCGCACCGAGCTGCTTGCACAGTTCGCACTTCTCGTCGCTTGAAGCCGCGGCGATCACGCGCGCGCCGGCCGCCTTGGCAATCTGGATCGCTGCCGTGCCCACGCCGCCGGCCGCGCCCAGCACGAGCACCGTCTCACCGGCCTTGAGCGCGGCGCGGTCCATCAGTGCGTGCCAGGAGGTGGCGTAGATCATGATGAAGGCCGCGGCGTCCACGGCGGGGAAGCCTGCTGGCAGCGGCATGCACAGCGCGGCCGGGGCAATGGTGTGCGTGCCGAAGCCGCCCGTGCCGCTGAGGCAGGCCACGCGCTGGCCCACCTGCAGGTGCTTCACGCCATCGCCCACGGCGCGCACCACGCCGGCATATTCGGAACCGGGCACAAAGGGCAGGGCGGGCTTCATCTGGTACTTGTTCTGCACGATGAGCAGGTCGGGAAAGTTCAGGCTCGCGGCCTCGATCTCGATCAGCGCCTCGCCGGCCTTGGGCTCGGGCGTGGGCAATTCCTTCCAGCTCAGGGCCTCGACGCCCACAGGGTTTTCGCAGAGCCAGGCATGCATGGTGGATTCCTCGTTCGGGTTGTCGGAAAGTTTTCCATGATAGGCAGCCAGGCACGCTTGCCGCAGCGGGTTGTCCCGCTGCTTGTCACGGGCGAGACCCCCCGATCCACCTAGAATTGCCGCAATGAAAATTCTCATCTCCAACGACGACGGTTATCAGGCGCCGGGCATCGTGGCGTTGTACGAGGCCCTCAAGGGCCTGGCCGAGGTGGAGGTGGTGGCCCCGGAGCACAACAACAGCGCCAAGTCCAACGCGCTGTCGCTGCATTCGCCGTTGTACGTGCACACCGCACACAACGGTTTTCGCTATGTGAACGGCACACCGGCCGACTGCGTGCACATTGCGCTCACCGGCCTGCTGGGCTACCGGCCCGACCTGGTGGTCTCGGGCATCAACAACGGCGCCAACATGGGCGACGACACCATTTACTCCGGCACCGTGGGGGCCGCGATGGAGGGATATCTCTTCGGCATTCCGGCCATTGCTTTTTCGCAGACCGAGAAGGGCTGGGCGCATCTGGATGCGGCGGGCGCCATGGCGGCTCGGCTCGTCTCGCAATTGCTGCCCTCGCTGCAGGATGGGCCACCGGACCAGCCCTGGCTGCTCAATGTCAACATCCCCAGTCGGCCGCTGGCCGACATTCGCGGCTTCAAGGTGGCGCGCCTGGGGCGGCGCCACGCGGCCGAGCAGGTGATCTCGCAGACCAACCCGCGCGGTGACACCATGTACTGGATCGGCAGCGCCGGCAAGGCCAAGGACGATGCGGAGGGCACCGATTTCCACGCCTCGCTGCAGGGCTATGCGACCATCACCCCGTTGCAGGTCGATCTGACCGATCACGATCGCCTGGCCTACTGGGCGCCCACCGCGGCCCGGATGTCGGTCCCGTCGCAAGCCGCTGGTGCAGCCGAGGGCGGCGCTTCGTGAAGCCCCGGCCAGGATTTCCCGCGCGGATGCCGGGGACGGATCGCACGCCCCCGTCCACGCCGCGAGGCGCGGCCCAGCCGCTCGCGCGTGTCGCTTCGAGAAGCCCCGCCGCACCGCACGCGCCGCCGCCCCAGGCCGCGCTGCGGGGGGCCCGGTCCGCGCCGATGCCGACGGGCGTCGGCATGGAGTCGCAGGCGGTGCGCGCCGCCATGGTGCGCAAGATCCAGGGGCAAGGTGTGACGCATCCGGGGGTGCTGGCCGCCCTGCAGGCGGTGGAACGCCATCGCTTCGTCGACACCGCGCTGGTCAACCAGGCCTACGAGGACACCAGCCTGCCCATTGGTCTCGGTCAGACCATCTCCAAGCCCGGTGTCGTTGCCCGCATGCTGGAACTGCTCTGCCAGGGGCGCACCGAAAAGCTGGGCAGGGTGCTGGAGATCGGTACCGGCTGCGGCTACCAGGCCGCCTTGCTGAGCCATCTGGCGCGCGAGGTCTACAGCATCGAACGGCTCAAGGGCCTGCACGAGAAAGCGCGCGCGAACCTTCGCTGGTTTCGCCTGTCCAATCTGCACCTGCTGTTCGGTGACGGCATGGTGGGCTATGCCAGGGGTGCGCCTTACGCCGGCATCATCGCGGCTGCCGGTGGCAACGACATTCCGGCGGCCTGGATCGACCAGTTGGCCGTGGGCGGTCGTCTGGTGGCGCCGGCGGTGACGGTGGCCGGGCGCCAGAACCTCGTGGTGATCGACAAGACCGCTGCCGGCATCGTCCGTACAGAGCTGGAGGCCGTGCTCTTTGTGCCTCTAAAATCGGGTGTCGCATGACGTTGCGGCCGTACAGCACGGCGCAGCGTGTCTATTTCGGAACCCTGGCTGTATCTGTCGCCAGGGTGGCCAGCCATTCGTGGGAGTTTTCATGAACGAACGAGTTTTCCATTGCGTGGGTGTGCCCCGCACGCCTGGGCGACCTGCCTGGCATGGCGGGGTGGCCATGTCGGTGCTGGCCGTGCTGATGATCACGGCCGGTTGTTCCACCACCCGGGTGGCCGGCCCGGCCCCGGTGGAAGACCGCGGTGGCGCCATGGCGCGCCCGGCCGACTTGCCGCCCCTTCCAGGAGCGGAGAATGCCGGCAAGGTCGGCTACTACACCGTCAAGCCGGGCGATACCCTGTTCCGCATCGCCCTGGAGAGCGGCCAGAACTGGCGCGACGTGCAGGCCTGGAACAATCTGCCCAACCCGAACGCCCTGGAAGTGGGACAGGTGCTGCGTGTGCTGCCGCCCACCAACGGGACTGCCGCCGCGGCTCCCGCCGCGCCCAGCGGCCCATCGACCAGCCCGGTTGCCAGTCCGGGGGTGGTTTCGCGTCCGCTGACTGAAAGCTCGCCACCACCGCCAGTGGCTTCCAACTCGCCGTCGACACCGCCTGCGCCACCACCGGCACCGGTGGGCGCTGATGAGCTCACCTTCGTGTGGCCTGCGCAGGGCGCGGTGATCACGCCCTTTGACGAAGCCAACAACAAGGGCGTGTCGATCGCCGGCAAGGTGGGTGACCCGGTGGTGGCCGCGGCCGATGGCCGCGTGGTCTACGCTGGAGCGGGGCTGCGCGGTTACGGCAACCTGATCATCCTCAAGCACAACAACACCTACCTCACCGCCTATGCGCACAACCAGGCGCTGCTGGTGCGCGAGGATCAGGCCGTTCGCCAGGGTCAGAAGATCGCCGAGATGGGCAGCAGCGACACCGATCGCGTGAAGCTGCACTTCGAGGTGCGCCGGCTGGGCAAGCCCGTTGATCCAATCGGTCATCTGCCCAAGCGCTGACGGCTGTTGAGCGTCGGGCGTTCGGCGTTGAGCGCTGAGGCCCCCGCGTCACCCCTGGCTCAAGGCAAGCGCCAATCGCTCGACACCCATGTCCTGGCCTGTTCTCGTCTTCGACATCGAGTCCATCCCCGACGTTGAAGGCCTGCGCGCCCTTCGCGATGCTCCGGCTGATCACAGCGACGAGCAGGTCCACGCGGCCTGGCTGGCCGAGCGAAAGGAAAAGGGCCAGAGCGATTTCATGCCGCTGCATCTGCAGCGCGTGCTGGTCATCAGCTGCGTGTTCCGCAACGCCGAGGGCCTGCGCATCCATTCCTTCGTGGACCGCGACGGCCAGAGCGAAGGCAAGGTGGTGCAAAGCTTCTTTCACGCGGTCGAGAAACACACGCCGCAACTGGTGAGTTGGAACGGTGGGGGTTTTGATCTGCCGGTGCTGCACTACCGCGGCCTGCGCCATGGCGTGGAAGCCAGCAAGTACTGGGACATGGGCGAGGACGACCGCGAGTTCAAGTGGAACAACTACATCGGTCGGTACCACATGCGGCACCTCGACCTGATGGACCTGCTGGCGATGTACTCGCCGAAGAACAACGCGCCGCTGGACGCCATGGCCAAGCTCTGCGGCTTTCCCGGCAAGCTCGGCATGGACGGTTCGCAGGTGTATGCGCAGTACCTCGCCGGTCAGACGGATGACATCCGGCGTTATTGCGAGACGGACGTGATGAACACCTATCTCGTCTACTGCCGCTTCCAGAAGATGCGCGGCGGCTTCACCGAGGCCGAATACGGGCAGGAAATCGCGATGGTGAGGGAGACACTGGGCGACCTGGCGCGCACCGAATCGCACTGGGGCGAATATCTCAAGGCCTGGGCCTGAGACAATCGCTGGATGACAGCGTCATCCACCTACGAAAACAGCCTTCTCACCACCGCCAGCGCGCCCCAGACCGATCCGGATGCCGCCCCAGCCTTGCCTGATGGCTGGCTGGCAGTGGAATCCCTCGACATTGATGCCCAGGGCATCGCCCACCGACCCGATGGCAAGGTAGTGTTCATCGAAGGGGCCCTGCCGTTCGAGCAGGTCAGCGTGAACGTGCACCGCAAGAAGAACAACTGGGAGGCCGGCACCGTGACAGCGGTGCACCGCGAGTCCTCCCAGCGCGTGCGACCCGGCTGTCCGCATTTCGGCCTGCACGCAGGCGCGTGCGGCGGCTGCAAGATGCAGCACCTGCACGAGGCCGCGCAGGTTGCGGTCAAGCAGCGTGTGCTGGAAGACAACCTCTGGCACCTCGGCAAGGTCCGGGCCGAGACCCTGCTGCGCCCGATCGAGGGCCCGGCGTGGGGCTACCGCTACCGCGCCCGCCTGTCGGTGCGCTACGTGCACAAGAAAGGCGAAGTGCTGATCGGTTTCCACGAACGCAAGAGCCGCTACGTGGCCGACATGCGGGTCTGCCCGGTGCTCCCTGCCCACGTGAGCGCGATGCTCGTGCCCCTGCGCTCGATGATTTTCGACATGGATGCCCGCGAGACCTGTCCACAGATCGAACTGGCCTGCGGCGATGACGTGACCGCGCTGGTGCTGCGCCATCTCGAACCCTTGAGCGACGATGATCTGGCACGCCTGCGGGCCTTCGGTGCGCAGCACGGCGTGCAATGGTGGCTGCAGGCCAAGGGGCCGGACACGGTGAAGTTGCTGGACGAGGGTGGGCCGGCGCTGTCATACGCCTTGCCCGAGTTCGGCATTCACATGCCGTTCAGGCCGACCGACTTCACGCAGGTCAATCCCTTCATCAACCGCGTGCTGGTGGCCCGTGCCCTGCGCCTGCTGGATGCCCAGGCGCACGAGCGGGTGATCGACTGGTTCTGCGGCCTGGGCAACTTCACCTTGCCGATCGCGACCACGGCGGCGGAGGTGTTGGGCATTGAAGGCAGCGAGACCCTGGTGGCGCGCTCGCGCGAGAACCTGGCGAGCAATCAGGCCGCGCGCCGACAGCATCTGGCGCCCACGTCATTCGCCGCGCGCAACCTGTTCGAGATGACGCCCGTGCAGCTCGTGGGCGATGGCGTGGCGCACAAATGGCTGGTCGATCCACCGCGGGAAGGCGCGTTCGCGCTGGCCAAGGCGCTGGCCGATCTGCACCAGAACCCTGCGCAGCGTGGCGCCTGGGTGCCGCCCGGGCGCATCGTCTACGTGAGCTGCAATCCGGCCACGCTGGCGCGGGACGCGGGCCTGCTGGTGCACCAGGCCGGTTACCGTTGCGTGGCTGCGGGGGTGGTCAACATGTTCGCGCACACCGCGCATGTGGAAAGCATGGCGGTGTTCGAGCTGGATGCGGCACGTGAGCCGGGCGCCGGCCTGGCCGCGACTGCGGATGGCGTTGCCTGAGCCGGCTCAGGACTTCTGCGAAGCACCGCCGGACTTGCCGGCTTCGGCCGCCGCGGGCGTTTCGCCCGCCTCGGGTTCGGCGGGCATGCCGACCACCGCGTTGTCGCGCATGTACTGGTCCATCTCGCGCCAGCCGGCGAACACGGCGGCCTTGCCCGCGCGAGGATAGGCGCCAAAGCAGTCCTCGATGCTGCGCACCGCATGGCGGCAGGCGCTGCCGATGGCCTTGCCCTCGGCTTCCTTCTTCGCATTGATCTGCGTGGCCGTTTCGATGCCCAGGGCCTCGCAGCCGGCCAGCAGGCTGGCGGCAGACACGAGGCAGAGGGTCAGGGCGGTGTGTCGCATGGCTGTTCGGGTCGGTTCACACCTGTTTCGGCGGTTCGCGGCCGAACTTGACGCCTTGCGCCATAAAAAATCATGGCACTGGCAACAGGCAAAGAAAAAGGACCCGGAGGTCCTTTTTCGTCTCTGGAGCGGAACAGGCCCGCTTACTCGCGGTCGCCGCCGAACAGGCCCAGCAGCATCAGCAGGCTCTGGAAAATGTTGAACAGGCTCAGGTACAGGCCCAGGGTGGCGGTGATGTAGTTGGTTTCGCCGCCGTCGACGATGCGCTTGAGGTCGTACAGCAGATAGAGGCTGAACACCATGATGGCCAGGGTGGCGATCACGGCCATGCCCGCCGGGCTGCCCACGAACACGTTGATGATCGCGCCCACCATGATGGCCAGGGCACCGACGAAGAGCCATTTGCCCATGCCGGAGAGGTCGCGCTTGATCACGGTCGAGAGGTTGGCCATGATGAAGAACACGCCGGCCGTGCCACCGAAGGCGGTCATGATCAGGCTCGAGCCGTTGGAGAAGCCCAGCACCATGGCCAGCAGGCGCGAGAGCATCAGGCCCATGAAGAAGGTGAACGCCAGCAGCACCGGCACGCCGGCGGCCGAGTTCTTGGTCTTCTCGATCGCGAACATGAAGCCAAAGGCGCCACCCAGGAAGACGATCAGGCCCATGCCACCCGTCAACCCGGCGGTGATGCCGGTCTGCACGCCGATCCAGGCGCCCAGCACGGTCGGCAGCATGGACAGGGCCAGCAGCCAGTAGGTGTTGCGCATGACTTTGTTGCGCAGTGCATCGGAAGAGACGGCGGTGCCGAAGCGGCCGCTGGTCTGTACGTGGTCGGTCATGGTGGTGATCTCCTTCATCATCTGACGCCTTGAGCCGGTCGCTGCGCGTCGGAATGACGCGCAACCGGCGAGCTTGCATTGTAGGGGGCAGAATCGACGGGCGTTTGCGGAACAGGCCTTTCTGGTCAGGGCACTTGTGACTGGCAGGTTGCCAATGCACGCGTTATCGTTCCCGCATCGCGCCGGCGCGTTCAAGCTCCGGCCTGCAATGCCACTCTGATTCACCATTTAGGACCAAGTTCATGAAAAACAAGGCAGTTCTGGAAATCGCCGACGTCAAACTCATTGCCGCAGCGGCCGAAGCCGAGGCGCTGAAGAACCACTGGGCGGTCACGATCGCCATCGTCGACGATGGCGGGCACTTGCTGTGGCTGCAGCGCCTGGACGGCGCAGCCGCCATTTCGTCGCACATCGCGCCCGCCAAGGCCCACACCGCCGCCATGGGCCGGCGCGAGAGCAAGGTCTACGAGGACGTGATCAACCAGGGCCGCACCTCATTCCTGAGCGCGCCCCTGCTGGCCGGCATGCTGGAGGGTGGTGTGCCGATCATGAAGGACGGCCAGTGCATCGGCGCGGTGGGTGTGAGCGGCGTGAAGTCGACCGAGGACGCCCAGATCGCGCGGGCCGGCATCGCGGCCATCGGCCTCTGATTCGCGGGGAAAAAATGCCTGGCTACCGGGGCAAGATGCCCCCTGGCTGGCCAAAAACGACGCACGGGGAGGTGTGATCCCCGGGTCGCCCCACGATGAAGAACCGGTTGGTGGCGGTATGCCCCGTCTACTTGGTGAGGATCAGCTTGCCCTGGCGCGTGGTTTGCAGCCGGTAGAGCGATCCGTTGTGGTCGATGGCCACCGCCTTCTGGCCGCGCAGCAATTCGGCGCTGGGCAGCACCGGGACGACCGGCGCAACGACCCCGGGGGTGTCGGTCGCGGGCGCGTCGCTTGCCGCAGGTTCCTGGCGAGGGGTGGGCGTGGCGTTCATGGCGCGGGCTCGGTGATGAAGCCGATCTTGCGCACGCCGCTGCGTTGTGCCGTGGCCATGGCCTGTGCCACGCGTTCGTAGCGCACCGCCTTGTCCCCCCGGATGTGCAACTCGGGCTGGGGCTCCTGCGCCGCGGCCGCCTGCAACCGGGCAGCGAAGTCGGCATCGTCCACGCGCTGGTCGTTCCAGAAATAGGTGCCCTCTGCATCCACCGACAGGCGGATGTTGTCCGGCTTGTCCAGCACCTTCTCCATGCTGGCCTGCGGCAGTTCGATGTTGACCGCGTGCTTGATCACCGGCACCGTGATGATGAAGATGATCAGCAGCACCAGCATCACGTCGATGAACGGGATCATGTTGATCTCGCTCATCACTTCGTCGCCGTCCTGTTGGGTTCCGATGGCCATGGCGTGACTCCTCAGGAGGCTTTCTTCATCGGCAGAACCTTGCCGTCGGGGGTGCTGGTGCTCACACGGGCGCCGGTCACGAAGTAGGCGTGCAGGTCGTGCGCGAAGCGGTTGAGCTGGTGGCTGATGCCCTTGTTGCCGCGCACCAGGGCGTTGTAGCCCAGCACGGCGGGGATCGCGACCAGCAGGCCCAGCGCGGTCATGATCAGTGCCTCTCCGATCGGGCCGGCCACACGATCGATGCTGACCTGGCCGGCCGCACCGATGCCCAGCAGGGCGTGGTAAATCCCCCAGACGGTGCCGAACAGGCCCACGAATGGCGCGGTGGACGCCACCGACGCCAGCACCGAGAGGCCGCTCTGCGAGCGGGCGGTGAAGTCGTCCACGCTCTTGCGCAGCGAGCGTTCGACCCAGTCGCTCACGTCCAGGCTGTCGTGCAGCTGGCGCTGGGGCGGGCTGCCGTTGTGGCCATCCTTGTGCAGGATGTGGCGCGTGGCTTCGCGACCTTCCAGGGCCGCGGCGCGAAACGGGTTGCCCTCGGTGGAGGAGCCCAGCTTGTCCAGCCCTTCGGCGAAATCGACGCTGTGCCAGAAGCCCTCCACGGCCTTGGCCTGGGCGCGCTGGGCACGCTGGTCGAGCGCCTTCCACAGGATGATGATCCAGGTGGCGAGCGACATCACCAGCAGCACGATGGCCACCGAGCGGGTGACCCAGTCGCCTTGCGACCAGACGTGGGCGAGGCCTGTTGATGCGATTTGCGGATCCATGATTCTGTGACTCCAGGGGAAAGGTTTATTCCAGAACGAAATTGATGGGGATGTTGAACCACATGGCTTCAGCGACCCCGGCGCGCTTGCCGGGCACATAGCGCCAGCGCAGCACGGTTTGCAGGGCGGTCTGGTCCAGTCGGTCGTAGCCACTGGACGTGCGGATCTCGGCCTTGCTGGCCGTGCCATCGGTTTCGATGAACACGCGCACCACGACCTTGCCCTGCTCACCCATGCGTTTCGACAGGGGCGGGTAGGGCGGGCGCGGGTTGTTGAGGTAGTCGGCGCTGCTGGAAGGCAGTTCGATTCGAGGGGGCGCTGGTGGCGCTGGTGGAGCGGGCGGCGCAGGCGCTGGCGTGGGCGCGCTCACGACCACGGGTGGCGCGGGCTCAGGGGGTGCGACGACCGGGGCCACCGGGGAGGGTTCGGGTTGCAGCACGGGCTGGGGCACCGGCTCGGGCCGCGCGACAGGTCGGGGCTTCGGCCTGGGTTTGGGCGGTTGCACGACCGGCGCCGGCGGAGGCGGCTCGGGGGTCACCAAGGGTTGCGCGGGTTCGATCATTTCGGCCAGCACCTGGACCGGAATCACCATTTCCACGGCACGGCGCAGCAAACCGGTCTGCAGCGCCCACACGGCCAGCACATGAAAACCCACCACGGCGCCCACCACCAGAATGCGGCGGTTGAGGCGACGCGGTTGCGGGCTGGATGGCGAGGACATGGGGGACGCGAGACTGGCGCTGGCGGAAGGCATGATCGGTGGAGGGTAAACGCTGCGCAACGGGGGCCCGGGCCTGGGTTGAGGCCTTGTTATGAACTACCTGAGTCGAAAAATCCACCACGCGGCGATCAGCATGAACATGAGGCTGGCGCCAAGGAAGGCGAGACCGGTGATCATGAGACTCCTTTCGCTTGAGCGGCGGATGCAGCGTGTGACAGGAACGAGCAGCCATTCTAAACGAGAATCTTTCGCATTCTCATGACGTCACCAAAAAAATGGCCCCATATGGGTTGCCTCGGCGGATGCACCGCTGAGGGTCGTGCTACTCCGGGAGGTCGTACCGGTAGCCGAGGCCGTAGACGGAGTGGATCAGCTCCTGTTCAGGCAGGTGTTCCTGGATCTTGCGGCGCAGCTTCTTGATGTGGCTGTCCACCGTGCGGTCCGAGACGATGCGCTCGTCCTGGTACATCGCGTCCATGAGCTGTTCGCGCGAGAAGATGCGCCCGGGCCGCGCGGCGAGCACCTTGAGCAACTGGTATTCCACGGCGGTCAGGCCCAGATCGTGCCCTGCCAGCGTGGCGCGCCAGGCCGCGTCATCCAGTTTCAGTCCCCCGGGGTTTTCGTCGGCGGGCGCAACGGCATGCGTGCCGCGGCGCAGCACCGCCTTCACGCGGGCGACCACCTCGCGCGGGCTGAAGGGCTTGCAGATGTAGTCGTCGGCGCCGAGCTCCAGGCCGAGCAGCCGGTCGATTTCTTCCACCCGCGCGGTCACCATGATGATGGCCGGTGCCGGCCGGCCAGGCGCGCCGGCGCGCAGGTCCTTGCAGATGTCCAGGCCGCTCTTGCCGGGCAGCATCAGGTCCAGCAGCACGAGATCGACCGGGTTGTGCGCCAGCCAGGCTTCCACCTCGTCGCCGCGCGTGAGGTGGTGCGTGCGAAAGCCCGACTGCGCCAGGTAGTCCAGCAGCACGCCGGCGATCTTGTTCTCGTCCTCGACGATCAGGATGCGCTCAGCCATGGGTCGCCTCCGGGGCCAGGGGCAGCCAGATGTCCCAGCGCAGCCCGCCGAGCGCGCTGGCCGAAGCCCGCATGCGCCCGCCGTGGCCTTCGACGATGGCGCGCGCAATCGCCAGGCCCAGGCCCGAGCCGCCGCTGGCGCTGGCGCGAGACTCGTCCACCCGGTACAGGCGCTCGGTCAGGCGAGGCAGTGCCTCGGGGGGCACGCCCGGCCCCGTGTCTTCCCAGGTGAGCCGGGCCTCGGCGCCTTCGCGGCGCACCTGCACGTGCAAGGTGGCCGGTGTGCTGCTGTAGCGCTGCGTGTTCTGCAGCAGGTTGGACAGCACCTGGTCCAGGCGATCGCCGTCGGCGCGCACTTCCACGCCTTCGTCCAGCTCGCTGCGCACTTGCAGCGCGCGGCCTGGCAGGGCAGCGGTGTCGCCCAGGTGGTGTCTCACGAAGCGGCCCAGGTCGACCGGCGCCAGTCGGTAGTCGAGCGCGCCCAGGTCGGAGAGTGAGAGCAGCCTGAGGTCGTCCACCAGCCGCGTGAGGCGGTGCACCTCCTGTGCGAGCGAATCCAGGTTGGCGCTGTCGGGTCGGCGCACGCCGTCCTGCAGGGCCTCGATCTCGGCGCGCAGCGTGGCCAGTGGCGTGCGCAGTTCGTGCGCGATGTCGGCGATCCACTGCTGGCGCGCCTGCTGCGCCGCCTGCAGCGAGGTGGCCATGTGGTTGAAGGCCAGGGCAAGCTGGGCGAGTTCATCGTGCCCCCGCGCGGGCAGGCGCACGCCGTAGTCGCCCTGGGCAATGGCGGCCGTGCCTTCGCCCAGCACGCGCAGCCGCCGCGAGAGCCAGCGCGCGATCAGCGCCGCGTTGAGCAGCACCGCCGCCAGCATGCCCAGCGCGATGGCGGCGAAGGTGCGGGTCTGCTGCGCGAGGAACACCCGCTCCAGCGAGGTCACCATCTGCAGGCGCGGCACGTAGCCCAGGTAGCCGACCAGGGCGTTGTCCACCCGAATGGGCTTGAGCACGGCCTGCTCGACCCGGTGAGCGGGGCCTATGAGTACCTGCTGAGCGGGGTCGAGCAGCAGCAGCCGCGGGTCGATGGTGAGGGCGGGTGGCACGCGCGGCGCTTCCGGGCCGACTGGCGGGGGTGGCTCGGGTGGGGCGGCCGGCATGTCGCCCGCTGCCGCCGACGGCTCGGCCGCGCGGCGGGGGATACGGCCGGTGCCCAGCACCTCGCGCGAGAGGTCCTGCCAGCGCTGGTGGTCCTGTGCGATCCAGTCCCAATTGCCGTTCTGGCGGTGGCCTTCGGCCAGCCGCACGATCAGGGGCTGCAAGCGGGCCTCGTCGGCCTGGTTCAGGTACTCGACCAGCCCCTTGTCGAAACTCCAGCCGTGGATCAGGTAGGCGGCCATGACCAGCACAACGTTGGCACCCGCAATGGCCAGGAACAGCTTGACGCGCAGGGTGTCGAAGCGCGAGAGCCAGGTGCGGGCGGTGGACGGCGAAGCAGGGCGGTCGTGGGGCATGGTGGGCCAAGACTAAACCCAAATCTTTCAAACTTTGTGCAAGCGCCGGCCTCGCACTTGCGCATTCCTTCCATATTTCTCGGGCAGTATCCAGCCTCATCCAGGGCCCATGCCCATCACGAAGACCAGCGCCATGAACCCAGTCAAAGTCCCCGTTGTCCCTCGCCGCAGCCTCTGGCGGCTGGCTCTGCTCGCGCTGGTGGGGCTGGCGGTGCTGGGCGGCAGCGGGTACGCGTGGTACCGCTGGGGTCCGGGCGCCAGGACCGAGAGCGCCTACATCACCGCCACCGTGCAGCGCGGCGACATCGAAGACCAGGTCAGCGCCACAGGCTCGCTGCAGCCGCGCGACTACGTGGACGTGGGCGCCCAGGTGTCGGGCCAACTGCGCAAGATTCTTGTGGAAGTGGGCAGCGAGGTGAAGGCGGGCGACCTGCTCGCCGAGATCGATGCCGAGACCTCGATGGCGCGTGTGGACGCCAGCCGCGCCCAATTGCGCTCGCAGCAGGCCCAGATGGCCGAGCGCGAACTCACGCTGGCCAAGGCCGAACGCGACCTGCAGCGGCAGAAGAACCTGATGGCCGAGGAAGCCACCACCGCCGAGACCCTGCAGAACGCCGAGACGGCGGTGAAGACCGCGCGCGCGCAGATCCAGTCGCTCAAGGCGTCGATGGAGCAGTTGCGGGCCAGCATGCGGGTGGAAGAGGCCAACCTCAAGTTCACCCGGATCTACGCGCCCATGTCGGGGACCGTGGTGAGCATCACCGCGCGCCAGGGCCAGACGCTCAACACCAACCAGTCCGCGCCCACGCTCATGCGCATTGCCGACCTGTCGGTGATGACGGTGCAGACCCAGGTGTCGGAAGCCGATGTGAGCAAGCTGCGCGGTGGCATGCCGGTGTACTTCACCACGCTGGGCGGGCAGGGCCGGCGCTGGTATGGCGAGCTCAAGAAGATCGAACCCACCCCCACGGTAACCAACAACGTGGTTCTGTACAACGCGCTGTTCGAGGTGCCCAACACCCACCGCAACCTGATGACGCAGATGACGGCCCAGGTGTTCTTCGTGGTGGCCGAGGCCCGGGACGTGCTGGTGGTGCCGATGTCGGCGCTGACGATCCAGCGTGGCGCGCAGGGCACGCCGGGTGGTGCGGGGGGGCGGGGGCCTGATGCGACCCCGTCGACAGCGCAGCCCCCGGACGCCGCGTCACCGGCGGCGCTCAGACCGGTGACCGACGCAGCGCCTTCGGCCAGCGGCGAGCGCCCGCGCATGAGCCGCGAAGCGTTCCAGAACCTGAGCGAGGAAGAGCGCCAACGCCTGCGCGAGCAGCGCCGCAAGCAACGCGAGCAGGCGCAGGCGCCGGCCGGGGGGGCATCGGCCACGGTCAGCAGCGGCATGGCGTCCGGGCCAGGCCGCGTGCCACGCGGGCCGCGCCAGGCCAGGGTGAAAGTCATGCTGGAGAACGGCAGCATTGAGGAGCGCGACGTCACCATCGGCATCAGCAACCGCGTGCACGCCGAGGTGCTCTCGGGCCTGAAGGAGGGTGAGCGCGTGATCGCCGGCACGCGCGAGGCCGAGACGGCGCAGCGCAGCGGCACCGCCTCGCAGGGGGGAGGCCCGCGGCCACTGCCCGCCGGCATGGCCGCCGGGGTGCGTCGATGAGCCAGCTGCCGCGCTCGCCCGAGATTGCAGCGCTGCAGGCCGCGCCGCATGGCCCGGGGGCAGGCGTACCGCTGATCGAGCTCGCCGGCATCACCAAGACCTACCGCAACGGCGACCTGGCGGTCGAGGTGCTGCACGGCATCGACCTGCAGATTTACCCCGGCGAACTGGTGGCCATCATGGGTGCCTCGGGCTCGGGCAAGTCCACGCTCATGAACATCCTGGGCTGCCTGGACAAGCCCACCACCGGCAGCTACCGCTTCATGGGGCGCGATGTGTCCGAGCTGGAGCGCGACGAGCTGGCCGAGCTGCGCCGCGACGCCTTCGGTTTCGTGTTCCAGAGCTACAACCTGATCGCCACCGGCACAGCGGCCGAGAACGTCGAGGTGCCCGCGGTGTATGCCGGCATCCCGCCGGCCGAGCGCCACCAGCGCGCTTCGGAACTGCTGGCCTCGCTGGGCCTGGACGAGCGCATGCACCACCGGCCCAACCAGCTCTCGGGCGGGCAGCAGCAGCGCGTGTCGATCGCGCGCGCGCTCATGAACGGCGGCCGCGTCATCCTGGCCGACGAGCCCACCGGCGCGCTCGACAGCAAGAGCGGTGCCGACGTGATGGTGCTGCTCAAGCAGCTGGCCGAACAGGGCCACACGGTGATCCTGATCACCCACGCCGCCGAGGTGGCCGCGCACGCGCACCGCGTGATCGAGATCAAGGACGGCGAGATCGTGTCCGATCCGGGGCCGCGCCCACCCGAGGGCGCGGCGGCGCAGGCCGCGCAGAACTGGACGCCGCGCGCCGGGCGCATCTCGCACCTGGGCGATGTGGTGGAGGCCGCACGAACCGCTGTGCGCGCGCTGCGCGCCAACGTCTTCCGCGCCATCCTCACGCTGCTGGGCATCGTGATCGGCGTGGCCTCGGTGATCGCCATGCTGGCCATCGGCGACGGCGCCAAGCAGGTGGTGATCGACCGCATCAGCGCCATGGGATCCAACCTGCTGCTGGTGCGACCGGGCGCGCCCAACCAGCGCGGCTTCCAGAACATCGCCACGCTGGTGCTGGCCGACGTGCAGGCGATCGACAAGGAAGTGCCCAACGTGCTCGCGGCCGTGCCCGAGCAAAGCAGCAACGCCACGCTGCGCTTTGGCGAATCCGACTATTCCACCAGCGTGCGCGGCACCTCGTCCAAGTTCCCGATCGCGCGCCAGTGGCCGGTGGCGCGCGGTACCTTCTTCAGCGAGGAGGACGAGGCGGAATACGCCACCGTGGCCGTGCTCGGCCAGACCGTGGCCCGCGCGCTGTTTCCTGACGGGCAGGAACCGCTGGGCAAGTACATCCTGGTCAACAACCTGATCTTCCAGGTGATCGGCGTGATGGGCACGCGCGGTGCCTCGCCCAACGGGGACGACCAGGACGACGTGGTGATGGTGCCGTACGCGACGAGCCAGCTGCGCCTCTCGGGCCAGCGCTACCTGCGCAACGTGACCGTGGCGGTGGACGACGTGAGCCGCATCGACGAGACGCAGTCGGCGGTGGAGTCGCTGCTGGCCGAGCGCCATGGGGTGATCGATTTCCAGATCCGCAACATGGCGTCCATCATCGACTCGGTCACCGAGACCCAGGACACCCTGACCATCCTGCTCGGGTCGATTGCCGCGATCTCTCTGCTGGTGGGCGGCATTGGTGTCATGAACATCATGCTGGTGAGCGTGACCGAGCGCACCCGGGAGATCGGCATCCGCATGGCCACCGGCGCGCGCACGCGCAACATCCTGCAGCAGTTCCTGATCGAGGCGCTGGTGGTTTCCGCGCTGGGTGGCGTCATCGGGGTGGCGATCGGCCTGGGCGTGGCCGGCGTGATCGGCGCCACCGGCACGCCGGTGCAGTTCTCCCTCCTGCCGGTGGTGCTGGCCTTTGGCTGTGCCTTCGCCACCGGCCTGATCTTCGGCTACCTGCCGGCGCGCAAGGCCGCGCGGCTGGACCCGGTGGTGGCCCTGTCTTCCGAATGAATCCGATGAAAAAGCAAGCTGCTTCTGCGAACCTGAAACTGGTGGCGCTGGCGTGCGCGCTGGTGCTGCAGGGCTGCGCCGTCACCCGCGAACCGGCGCGCGCGCCGGTGGTCGACATGCCCCCGGCCTGGTTGCCCGACACGCCGGCCAGTGAGGCGTTGCCGCTCTCGACCGCCTGGTGGCAATCGTTCGGCTCGGCGCCGCTGGAGCGGCTGATCGATGAAGCACAGGCCGGCAGCGCCGACCTGCGCATCGCCGTGGAGCGCATGCGCCAGGCCGACGTCGCCCTGCAGCAGGCTGGTATCTCGCGCCTGCCATCGGTCAACGGCAGCCTGGGCACCAGTGCCAGCCGCTCCGACGCCCCGGGCACGCCAGCGAGCTCGCGCGAATCGAGCAGCGCCGGGCTGTCCGTGAGCTACGAGGTCGACCTCTGGGGCCGCATCGCCGCAGGCGTGCGCGCGGGCGAGGCCTCGTTCCAGGCCAGCCAGCACGACTGGCAGGCCGCGCGCCTGACCCTGCTCACGAGCGTGGCAAACAATTACTTCCTCTGGCTCAACACGGCCGAGCGCCTGCGCATCGCGCGCGAGAACCTGGCCATCGCCGAGCGCGTGCTGCGTATTGTCGAGGCGCGCCAGCGGAACGGCGTGGCGACCGCGCTGGAGGTCTCGCAGCAGCGCACCACCGTGCTGTCGCAGCGCACCGCGCTGATTCCGCTGGAACTGCAGCAGCGCCAGACCGCCACCGCGCTGGCCCTTTTGCTGGGCCGCGTGCCGCAGGGCTATGCGCCCGAGGCGGGCGACTTCGGCCAGCTGCGCGTGCCCGAGCTCGCGGCGGGCCTGCCGTCGTCGCTGCTCACGCGCCGGCCCGACCTGGCCTCGGCCGAGGCGCAACTGGCCGCCGCAGACGCCAACGTGGAGGCCGCGCGCGCCGCGCTGCTGCCCAGCCTGTCGCTGTCTGCCTCGGGCAGCCTGGGCAGCTCGGCGCTGCTGAGTCTGGCCGATCCCACGCGCAGCGTCTCGCTGGGCCTGTCGCTGGCGCAGGCCATCTTCGACGGCGGGCGCCAGCGCCTGCAGGTGCGTGGCACCGAGTCGCAGCGTGTGGTGCTGATCGAGAACTACGGCAAGGCCATCCGCACCGCGCTCAAGGAAGTCGATGATGGCCTGGGCAGCGTCGAGCGCAGCCAGCGGCAGGAAGCCCTGCAGCGCGAGGTGGTGGCGCAGGCGCGGCGGTCGCTGCAGCTCGCCGAGCTGCGCTACCGCGAGGGCAGCGGCGACCTGCTGTCGGTGCTGGACGCGCAGCGCACGCTGTTCGCCGCGCTCGACGCGCTGTCGACGCAGAGCCTCTCGCGGCTGACCGCGGCCCTGGATCTGTACAAGGCCCTGGGCGGCGACTGGGTCGAGCCGCCACCGCTGTCCTGAATCGATCGGCGCTCGCCCCCGGGGCGTGGCGGTTCAGCGTCCGTCGGGCGCGAGCGCACCCGGCGCATCGGCAAGCGTGCGGCAGCCGCTCAGGGCCATGGCGATCTCGAGCTCGTCGCGCAGCAGGCGCAGCACATGCGCCACGCCCACGGCGCCTGCGTTGGCCAGGCCATGCAGCACCGGTCGGCCCACCAGCACCGCCGAGGCCCCCAGCGCGACCGCCTTGAGCACGTCGGTGCCCCGGCGAATGCCCCCATCCACCAGCACCGGCACGGCGCCTTGCACCGCCTGCACCATGGGAGGCAGCAGCGCGGCGGTGGCGGGCATGGTGTCGAGTGTGCGGCCGCCGTGGTTGGAGACGATCAGCCCGGCCGCGCCATGGGCCACGGCCTCGCGCCCATCGTCCGGATGGACCACGCCCTTGAGCAGGATGGGCAGGTGCGTGATGGAGCGCAGCCAGCCCAGGTCGTCCCAGGTGGGTGCATGGGTGAGCAGGTCGTCGAAGAGCGCGCTCTGGCCGGGTTGCAGGGGCAGCGGCTTCGGGGCGCGGCGCCCCGCGAGGTTGACGGCGCTGAACTCGCCGGCGCGACGGAAGCCCGCGCGGCGCTCACGGTCGCGCGCGCCCTGCACCGGCGCATCCACCGTGAGCACGAGGGCTTCAAACCCGGCCGCTTCGACCCGGTGGATCAGTTCGCGCATGAAGTCCCGGTCCGGCAGCAGGTAGAGCTGAAACCACAGCGGTCCGCGCAGGGGCTCGGGCAGAACCAGGCGCGCCACGTCCTCGAGCAAGGTGGTGGCCTGCGTGCTCAGCACCAGGCCTGCGCCCAGGGTCGCCGCCGCGAGCGCGGTGGCCTGTTCGCCCTGCGGGTGCGCCAGTTGCTGGTAGGCCATGGGTGCAACCAGCATCGGGTGCACCAGGGTGCGACCCAGCAATTCGACCCGGGTGTGTCCCCCTTCCAGCCGGCGCATCACGCGCGGCAGCAATTCGATGCGCTGCCATGCCGCGATGTTGGCGCGCAGCGTGATCTCGTCGGCCGCACCGCCATTGAAGTAGGCCTGCACCGCCGCGTCGAGCCACTTCGCGCTGTGGCGCTCGTGGTCGGCCAAGCTCACCACGCCTTCGGGCAAGGTGGTCGGTGCGGCGCGCCCGTCAGTGCGCGTCATGTGTTCGCCCACAGCCGCAGCAGGTTGTGATACGTGCCCGTCAGCGCGGTGGTCTCGGCGCTCTCGCCATGGCGCTGACGCAGTGCGAGCAGATTCATGTCGAGGTCGAACAGCAGGCGGCGTTGTTCGTCGCTGCGCACCATGCTCTCGACCCAGAAGAAGCAGGCGATGCGCGCGCCGCGCGTGACGGGTCGCACCTGGTGCAGGCTGGTGCCGGGGTAGAGCACCGCATGACCGGCAGGCAGCTTCACGCTGTGTTGACCGTAGGTGTCGGCCACCACCAGTTCACCACCGTCGTATTCGTACGGTTCGTTGAGGAAGACGGTGCACGAGATGTCGGTGCGCACGCGCCGGCCGTCGGGCAGCGCACGCACCGCGTTGTCGATGTGGTCGCCATAGGCGTTGGTGTCTCCGCCATAGCGGTTGACGCGCGGTGTAAACACCTTCAGTGGCAGCGCGGCCGAAAAGAAGCGCGGGCTGCGGTCCAGTCCGCGCAGGACGAGTTCGCGAATGCCGCGAGCGGCTTCGCAATCGTGCGGCAACTGCTGGTTGTTCTTGACCTCTACGGCCTGGCTGCCGGCACTCTCGCGCCCATCACCCCAGGGTGCGCCATCGAGCAGAAGGCGGCTCTGGCGCAGTGCGTCGGCGTCAAGGATGTCGGGCAGGGTCAGCAGCATCGGGCAGGTGGCGAAGGGTCGAGGTCGACAAGACGAAAAAGCCGCCCTCGCAAAGCGGGGCGGCAAGTTCCCTGGAGTATGACGCGTTCAGAACTTGACGCTGGCGGTCACCTGCAAGGTGCGACCGGCGCCGGGAATGTAGTGTCCCGGATAGAGCTGGTCGGCGTACAGCTTGTTTTCGATGTTGGTCAGGTTGGCCTTGAGGACAACCCGGTCGAAGTCGAACTTGTATTCGGCCATCAGGTCGGCCGTGACATAGCTCGGCACATGGAATTCAGAGCGCGTGGGCTTCTGCTTGCCGCGGAAGTTCAGGCCGGCGCCCACGCGCCACTTCGGGGTGAGTTGCCACGTGCTCCACACCGTACCGCTGTGCTCGGGTGTGAGCGCCGGGCGATCGCCCACGCGCTCGCCGGGGGTGTTCTGCGAACACGAACCCACGGCCGGGCAGGGGGCGGCTTCGTCCACCTTGGCGACCGGCATCCACATGTAGGAGGCGAAGATTTCCCACTTCGGCGTGATGCGTCCTGCCAGGTCGGCCTCGAAGCCGGCGACGTGGCGCCTGCCCGAGAGGGTGACCACAGGCAGATCGGGGTCGGTGTTGCGCTCGTTGAGCTTGGTGGAACGGAACAGGGCCAGGCGGGTGGTGAAACGCTTGTCGGCCGAGTCGAGCTTTGCACCCAGTTCGAGGTTGATGCTCTTTTCGGGCGGCGTGTCCACGTTCGAGGCGCCCAGCGAATACGCGTCACCCGACGTGTTGAATGAGGTGCCCGCTGAGAAGTGATAGGAGTGCAGCGCGTTCGGCTGGAAGAGAGCGCCCACGCGCTGCGAGACCTCCGAGACCTTCATGCGGTAGCTGGTGGCGGTGACAGGTCCAGGCGCACCGTTGGGGATGGAGAACGCGTCGTAGTCGCCCGTCAGGTTGTCGTAGCGCAGACCGCCGACGAGCTTCCAGGCCGGGGTGAGTTGCATCACGTCCTGCACGTAGGCGCCCCATCCGGTGGCCACGTACTGGTTGCTCACGCGCAGCACACGCGAGGACTCGTCGACCCAGGCGCCGTCATTGGGCGTGCCGATGGTGGTGGTCGGTTTGGTGGGTACCACGCCACCTTGCGCCGCGTTGCGCGCGGCGTAGACGGTCTTCTTCTCGCGCGAGGCGTCCACACCCGCCAGCAACTCGTGCTTGTAGCCCAGGGCCTCGAACTTGCCGTTGTAGTCGCTCTGCACATGAATGTTGTCCATGTCCTGGATCTTCAGGTGCGTGCCGCGGGTGAGCACGGTATTGGGCCCGAAGTTGGTCAGGTCGGCGGCCACTCCGCCAGGCTGCAGGCCAGCGTTGCCGAAGCGGATCGCGCCCGAGCGCTGGTCGCGCTTGAACGTGCCCACGCGGACCTGGGACTTGAGCTCGCTTTCGCGGTCGAATCGGTGGATGTGACTGAAGGTGCCGAAGGTGGCGCTGCCGTCGCTGTAGTCGCTGGCCAGGCCGTAGTAGTTCTTGGGGTCCAGCGGCAGCAGCACGCGTTCGGTGTTGGGTGCGCCCGCGTACGGCGCAATGTACGGAATGCCGTAGTTGATGCCGTTGTTGTTGTCCAGGTTGTAGAGGCTGGCCTGGAATTCGTCGCGCTCACCAATACCCCAGCGGTAGGCCAGCGCCACGCCATTCTTGTCGATGCTGGAGCCCGCGCCGTTGTTGTCGGCCTTGGTGATCATGGCGTTGATGCGCAGCGCCGCGCTTTCGCCGGTCTTGAGGTTGAAGTCACCCTGGACGCGGCGGTAGGCGTGACTGCCCAGGGTGAAGTCCACCTGGTGTTCGTCGATCAGGCGCGGCACCTTGCTGACCTGATTGACCGCGCCGCCGGTGGATCCCCGCCCGAACAACATGGAGGCCGAACCGCGCAGCACTTCCATGCGGTCCAGGTTGAAGGTGTCGCGATCGTAGAAGGCCGGATCGCGCATACCGTCGATGAACAAATCTCCGGTGGACTGCAGAGCGAAGCCGCGCAGGCGGATGTCTTCCTCGCCGCCTTCCGCCGCCAGGAAGGTGATGCCCGCAGTGTTCTTCAGCGCTTCCTTGAGTGTGTCCAGGTTGCGATCGTCAATGAGCTTTTCCGTGACCACGGTCACCGACTGCGGGATATCGCGCAGCTGCTGCCGGCCTTTGCCGATGCCGGTTTCGACCGCTCGAACCGAGTCTTTGCCCTCGGGCGCTTCCGCCTGTTCACGCACCTCGACGGTGGCCAGGGTGTTGGACGGAGTGGCTGGCGCGGTCTGAGCCATGGCGTTCATGGAGCCGGCCAGCAGCATGGCGCCCAAGGGCAGGAGGGCGGGGGCGCTGGTCGGGGTCTGGGGGCTGGGCAGGCGGCGTGCAGGACGCTGGCGGTTTTTCCGGTGGGACATGGTGGCAACGAGCAGAGGAGGTTGTCGGCTGGCTGCAACGCACGGGCGTTCTGGCTGGCTGGAGCCCGCGATCATAAATCAAACAAGAACGATTCGCATTAAATTGTAAAAATTCATAGCAAACAGAAGCGTTTTCATGGACATGTCGTGGCGACTCGTCCATGCTGCACAGCAACAAAAGCTATGATGCGGATTGGCACTATCAATTCGACACATCGATAGATTGTGTCTATAGTTGGCCCATTGCTTGTTCCGCAAGCGTCCCTTTTTCTCAACTCCACCAAGGAAAAACCATGTCCCTGATCAACACCACCGTCAAACCCTTCTCCGCCACGGCCTTCCACAACGGCAAGTTCGTGCCCGTGTCCGACGCCAGCCTGCGTGGTGAGTGGTCGGTGCTGATCTTCATGCCCGCGGCCTTCACCTTCAACTGCCCGACCGAAGTGGAAGACGCGGCCGACAACTACGCCGAGTTCCAGAAGGCCGGCGCCGAGGTCTACATCGTCACGACCGACACCCACTTCTCGCACAAGGTGTGGCACGAGACCTCGCCCGCCGTGGGCAAGGCCAAGTTCCCGCTGGTCGGCGACCCCACGCACCAGCTGACCCGCGCTTTCGACGTGCACATCGAGGAAGAAGGGCTGGCGCTGCGCGGCACCTTCATCGTCAACCCCGATGGCGTGATCAAGACCGCCGAGATCCACGACAACGCGATCGCTCGCGACGTCAAGGAAACCCTGCGCAAGCTCAAGGCCGCCCAGTACGTGGCCAAGAATCCTGGCCAGGTCTGCCCGGCCAAGTGGAACGAAGGCGCCAAGACCATCGCTCCATCGCTGGACCTGGTCGGCAAGATCTGATCCACCAGGCAGTGAAACCGTGATGAGGCCTGCCCTCACCGGTTTGCCCCCGAAGAACCCGCAGGCCCACAAGGCCTGCCGGGCTTGCCCCTGGCCGCCTCTGGAAATATGAGGAGGCCGGTTCTCAAAGTCGCTTGAAAAGGAAACACTCATGTTGGACGACACCCTCAAGGCACAACTCGGCGCGTATCTCGAGCGCGTGACGCAACCCTTCGAGCTCGTCGCCTCGCTGAGCGACTCTGAGAACTCCCGCGAAATGCTGGAACTGCTGCAGACCATCCAGGGCCTGCGCAGCGACAAGATCACCCTCAGGACCGATGGACAGGACGCACGCCGGCCCTCGTTCACCCTTCAGCGCGCCGGCAGCGGCACATCGCTGCGCTTTGCCGGCCTGCCGCTGGGCCACGAATTCACGTCCCTGGTGCTGGCGCTGCTGTGGACCGGCGGTCACCCGCCCAAGGTCGAGCAGGACCTGATCGAGCAGATCCGCACGCTGGATGGTGACTTCAACTTTGAAGTCTTCATGTCCCTGACCTGCCACAACTGCCCGGACGTGGTGCAGGCCCTGAGCCTGATGGCCATCCTGAACCCGAAGATCAAGACCACGGTCATCGAAGGCGGCGCCTTCCAGGACGAGGTGAACGCGCGCGAAATCATGGCCGTGCCCATCGTCTTCCTCAATGGCGAGGTGTTCGGCTCGGGCCGCATGACGGCCGAGGAGATCGTGGCCAGGCTTGACGTGAACGCCGACGCACGCGAAGCCGCGAAGCTCGATGCGAAGGATCCGTTCGACGTGCTCATCGTCGGGGGTGGCCCCGCCGGCGCGGCCGCGGCGGTGTATGCGGCGCGCAAGGGCATTCGCGTGGGCGTGGCAGCCGAACGCTTCGGTGGCCAGGTCAATGACACCATGGCGATCGAGAATTACATCAGCGTGCTGGAGACCGATGGCCCGAAGTTCGCCGCGGCGCTGGAAGCACAGGTGCGCCACTACGACGTGGACATCATGAACCTGCAGCGCGCGGAGAAGCTCATTCCCGCCAGTGAACCGGGCGGCCTCGTGCAGGTGCAGCTGGCCAACGGCGCCACGTTGAGCGCGCGCAGCGTGGTCCTTTCGACCGGCGCGCGCTGGCGCAATGTGAACGTGCCCGGTGAGGCCGAGTACCGCAACAAGGGCGTGGCCTACTGCCCGCACTGCGACGGCCCGCTGTTCAAGGGCAAGCGCGTGGCGGTCATCGGCGGCGGCAACTCGGGCGTGGAGGCCGCGATCGACCTGGCCGGTATCGTGCAGCAGGTGACGCTGATCGAATTCGCCGACGCCCTCAAGGCGGACGCCGTGCTGGTGAGCAAGCTCAGGAGCCTGCCCAATGTGACGGTGCATGTGAACGCGCAGACCACCGAGATCACCGGCGCCAACGGCAAGGTCAACGGCCTGGGCTACAAGGACCGTGTGAGCGGCGACGCGAAGCACATCGAGCTCGAAGGCGTGTTCGTGCAGATCGGCCTGGTGCCCAACACCGAGTTCCTCAAAGGCACGGTGGCGCTGAGCCGCTTTGGCGAGATCGAGATCGATGCCAAAGGCCATACCAGCGTGGACGGCGTGTTCGCCGCCGGGGACTGCACCACGGTGCCGTACAAACAGATCGTGATCGCCGCGGGCGCCGGCTCCACCGCCGCGCTCAGCGCCTTCGATTACCTGATCCGCCAGCCGGTGGTGGAGGCCGAAGCCGTCGCGGCCTGAGGCCGGTCACGCCGCCCGGCGCACCTTGATGGTGTACTTGCCGACGCCACCGGTGCGGTTGTAGTGCCGCACCTGCGCGTAGTAGCGCCCGGGAATCAGGTTGGCCCGGATCAGCGCATTGGTGTCCACGCCGCTGTCGTCGTCTTCGGCGATCAAGGCGGTGGGGCTGTCGGGGCCGAACAGCTTCATCACCACATCGGTGGAGCCGCGCGTGTCGATGATGTGCGGGCCGCCTTCGGTCAGCACGAACTGGAACAGGTCCTCTTCACCGAACTGGCCGATCGCGGCAGAGGTGCGCCGCGTCGCGCCCACCTTGATCTCCTTCGCGTTCACCACCGTCGGCGCGGGTTTCGGGTAGGCGCGCGCGCTGCCGATGAAGGTCTTGTCGCCGGCTGAAAGCGTGGGGTTGGCGCGCGTGCCCACGCCGCTCTTTACCCAGCTGTCGGGGAAGAAGTAGAGCATCACGGAGTCGGGGTCGAAGGCCGTCCCGTTGATCTGGTCGGCACGGTACTTGTTGAGCACGTTGTGGCGGATGGTGGCTTCGCTCCAGTGGTTTGGCGGCCCCGACAGGTCGCGGATCACCGCCGCTTCGTTCCATTCGATGCCGCCGGCCGGGTTCTGGTGTTCGTGCATCAGGCCAATGGCGTGGCCGAACTCATGCGCCACTGTGCCGCCGTCCATGAAGCCCAGGTTCATCGTGGGCTGGTCCAGCGGGATGCCACGGCAATCGGTGCCCACGTAGGACCACGCGCCCTTGCCAGGGTCGAAGGCGATGCGGATTTCCGCGTCCGCCGCGTTGTTGAAGTCGAACACCAGGTTGGCGTGCGCCGTCCACCAGGCGGCCTGTTCGCGCACCTTGGCGTGCTGCTCGGGTGTGCCACCCATGAAGCGCACGCGCAGCGTGCTGCCGTTCATCCACAGCTTGCCGAGCAGGGCTATCGCGCGGGTGCGCCCGCCGCTGCGCGCGACAGGCTGAAAGCGCATGAGTTCGGCGGGCAGCACGCGCTGCGTGCAGACGTGGACGGGTTGGTTCATGGGGTTCTCCTTGGCTGTCCCTGCTGAAACTTCATGGGGTGCGCACCAGGCGCAGCGGTGTCTCGGCCTGTTCGCCATTGCTCCAGAGCTGGCCGGTGAGTTCGCGGCCATCGGCGCTGGCGTTGAGCACCACGCTGCCGGTGTCCAGCGGGCCACGGCCGTCGCCGGTGACGGCGCGGTATGGGATCTCGATGCGGGGCACACCCATGACGTGGCTGAGCACGCCATTGCCGACGTAGCGCACCTCGCTGACGACCAGTCCCTGGCTGCGCACGCCCTGGGCGTAGGCTTGCCAGTGCGGGTACCAGTTCACCGGGAAAGGATCGGTCTGCAGTTCCACCGTGGTGCCTACCACCGTGAACAGCACGCGCAGGCGCCGGTTGTTCTCGTCGATGGACCACCACAGGCCGGCGATGTCGGGCGGGGCCGGCAACTGCGGTGTCGCCACCGGTGCCGGGGGCGGTGCGATCGCCTGCAGCGCCCTGAAGAGGGCCTCGGCCGTGGCGGCGTCCGACGCCAGGGTCGATGCGGCTTCGTCTTCGTCGTCAAATGCCGACACCAGCAGACCGAGCGCGAAGAGCGACACGAAGAAGGCGCCCACCCACATCAGGCCGCGCTGCACGCGCTGGGCAAATCCGCGCCGTGGCACCGAGGCGCCGTTGGGTTCGTCGCGCGGCACGATGCCCTGGTCCCGCAGGTCGGACACGATCCTTGCGAGGTCGGTGGCCCAGTCCTCGGTGCGCAGTTTCAGCCCGTGCGCGTCCTTCAGGAAGCGCAACGGCTCGGGCAGATCGGCGCGGGCTGGTGCTGTCATGCCCTCGGTGAACAGCGGCACGATGAGCGCGCCGTGTTGTCGTGCCGTCAGTATCTCGTCGCGGATGGGGTCGTCGTCCCGGTCGATGCGCCGCCCGCCTTCGGGGTGCTGCATGCCCAGCAGATCGGGCGTGAACAGCAGCAGCACCACGGGCTTGCCGCCGAGCGCGGCCACGATGGCGCTGCGCCAGGCGGTGCCGCCGCGCAGGTCCTGCTTGTCGAAGAACACCTGGTCATCACCGTAGAGGCGGCTCAGATCCGCGCACAGGCGGTCCGCGTCCTTCTTTCCGTCGGACGACCGGTAGCTGATGAAGATGCGGCTCATGGTCCTGTGGGGGTGCCACCGGGCGGGGCCGGGCGCCCCGCGTACTGGTGCAGCCGCAACCGCAGCTCCTGCGCGGCTTTCGCATCGGCGCCGCCGCCAACGTGCTCGGACAGAACGAAGTCGAGCTGATCGGCGACCGCAGCCCACATCCAGGGGGTGCCCGCGCGCCGGTGCAGTTCCTCAAAGGCTCCGAGCAGCCGAGGCAACTGCGCGTGCAGGTTGCGCGCGGCCAGTGCTTCGTACACGCCGAGTTCGGGCAGGCCGGCCACGCTCCAGAAGTCGGGGTCGTCGCGTCGCTTGCGCTCCAGGTTTTCGCGCAGGCGGCTCAGGCGTTCGGCATGGAAGCCCGGCCAGCGTGGCGCGCTCCCGTGCGCCACGAGCTCGGCCGCGAGCAGGTTGAGCGCGGGATAGAAGGCGTCGCTCAGGCCGGCCTGCAGCGCCAGCGCCTCTGCGTGGGCGTAGTGTTCGGCCATGCGGGTGGCGGCCCGTCGGCGGGCGTCCCCTTGGTGTGCCAGGCCTTCGAGCAGGGCCAGGCGCTTGCAGGCCGAGCCGAGCAGGCTTTCGCGCTCCACCGTGGGCGCCACGGCCACCAGCGCCTCCAGCGTGCGCAGCGCGCTTTCGATGTCGTCGCGGCCTTGCGCGAGCAGGGCCTTGAGCCGGGCGACGTCGACCTGGGCACGCTGGGCCGCATCGGCGCGTTCCCAGGCCTGGCGCGCCATCAGGTTGGCGAGTTGTTCGCTGGCCTTGACGGACGCACTGCCGTCGTTGGCGGCCACGGCGCGGCGGTACCACTGCAGCGCGTGGTCAATGTCATGGGCCGCCGCGCAGGCCACGCCAAAGGCTTCGGCCACGGCGCCCATGCCGCCCCACTCGGCTTCGAAGCGGGCTTCGAGGTAGCGGATTCGCTCGCGCTGGCCTTCGGGCGCGGCCCCCTGCGTGGCGCTTTGCACGGCCAGCGTCTCCAGCGCCAGCGCCAGCGCCACCGGCGAGGCGATGCCGGCATACACCTGCGCGAGCGGGGGTGGGGTGCGGCGCCGGTCGGCCTCGTCGCGCTGCCAGACCCATTCCGGGTCGCCGTAGCACTGGTAGGCCGCCCAGGTGTTGCCGCCCGGGCTGGCGGCATAGGCCGCCACGCGCGCGGCCTGCACCGCGTCCATGAAGCGCTGGCCCGAGAGCAGGGCCTTGTAGAACGCGGCGGCGAACTGGTTGGCCGCGTCGTCCTCCACCGCCCAGCCGGCGGCCACGACGCAGCGCACGCCGACGCGGATGAGCTGCTTGGCCACGCCAGCGGCGAAGCGCGCGCGGTCGTAGCCCTCCTTGAGCAGCTTGCCCGGGTCGGCCGCGAGGTGGCAGCAGTTGAGGAACACCAGTTCGGGCACCACGCGCATGGCCTGCACCTCGCGGGGCCCCAGGAAGGTGTTGTCGCTGAGCACGACGCCGCGCAGCAGCGGCGGCAGCCCCGGCCGCTCCAGCTCGGGTTCGCCGTGGCCGGCAATGTGCACGATGCGGTAGCGCCGGGCGAGCAGGGCGGTTGTGACGGCGGCCGCGTCCGGCCCCAGGCCTTCGTCGGGTGCGATCAGCGCGTTGACCCGGTCACCGTCTAGCACGGCACGCAGCGCGTCGCGCACTGCCTCGGCCTCGGCGCGGGCCGCCGGCAGGGGCGGGTAGAGCGCCGGATCGCAGCGCGGCTCGCCGATCACCAGCACCGCGTCCTCCCGCCGCGCGTCGCTGACCTGGCTGCGGAACTCCACCGTGCGCAGGCGGCGCAGCAGCTTGTTGCGGATGGCCCAGGGTGCCCGTGGTCCACCGCGCCCGTCGTGCGGCGCGTCCAGCAGTTCCCAGGGGATGCCGGCGGTGCCGTCGTCGAGTTCGAGCAGCAGCTCGCTGGTGTCGCCCAGGCTGGCCTCCATCTCCACCGGCACCAGCAACTGGAACAGGGTGCGCCCGATCTGCGGGTCCCGGTTGGCGTCGTTGGAGGCGCGGCGCACGAGTTCGCCGACGAGCTGGGCCTGCGTGGCCTGCGCGCGCACCTCGGCGCGCGCGCGCTGGGTGTCCAGCGTGTAGACGATGCTGGGTTCTCCCGCCTCGTCGGTCTCCGTGGTGGCGCTGATGAAGTCGTAGGCGGTGCCGCGGTAGCCGCTGTCGAGCGGGCGGCGCAGCGCGCCGATGCCCGAGACCACGGTGGGCGTGAGCGCGAAGTGTTCGGGCGCGGCCTGCGCCAGCAGGCGCAGTGCGCTCCAGGCCTCGGTGGCGCGGCTCAGGTAGAGCTCGATCAGGCGAAGATGGCTCACCTGCGGCCAGCCGCCGGCGGCGAGCTTCTGGTTGGCCTCGCGCACGCCCTGCGCCACGGCCTGCGCCGAGGCGGTCACGCTGATGCCGCTGCCGCCGCTGCCGATGAGCGTGGCGGCGAGTTCAAACTGCGCCGTTCCCTGTCCCGGCGTCTCGGCCACGCGCTGGGCCCAGGCCAGCGTGGCCTGGCGCACGGTCGCGGTGAGCGAGAGGCTGCGCAGCTTGCCTTCCTCGCCCAGGCCGGCCACCACCACATGCGGCGGCCTGGGCAGGGCCAGTGGGTTGTCGGGGTCCTGCCGGTTGTTGGTGAAGATCTGGTGCGTGCCAGATGCCTCGGGGTACAGGCCGGCGGCGAGCGAGGCCGACATGGCGCCTCCGATGAAGTGGTCCACCACACCCTCGGTGCCCGTGAGCGCGGAGGAGACGTAGTGGCCCACGAGCAAGGGGTGACTGACGAACTTGAGGTTGCCGTTGTGCACGCTGATGCGCAGCGCGCTGTGCGCGGGCGTGTCACCGCTCGGCTCCTCCTCGAAGAACCCGAACAGTTCGGCCGCGTCGGCAGGTGGTTCGCCGGGCAGCCCGCGCTGGCGCGATGGCCGGCTGCGCACCAGCGCCGGGGCTTCCGCACGCGCCACTGTGCCGCGCGTGGCCGGCGCCTCGGCCACCATGGGCAGTCGCTGCGTGTCGCCGTGCCGAAGCAATTCAAGATAAGCCTCGAAGGCCTGTTCGGCGTCGGGCAGGTCGCCATGCGAGCAGTCGACCTTCCAGGCGCGCACGCCCGGCAGCAGGGCGCTGGAGAGCGTGACCCGCCCGTCGCCGCCTTCGGGCTGGTCCAGGTAGACCAGACCCTCGCGCGGATCGAACTCGAAACCCGCTGGCGTGGACCGCGCATGCCCCACCACCATCACCACCCGGTCGCGGAAGCCGGCCAGGGCCTCGTCGCGCTGGCGGTCGAGCCGCTGGCGCAGCGCAATGGCCCGATCGAGCACGGCCTGCGAGGGAACGCCCCAGCGGTAGATGGCCTGCTGGCCCTCCGCGCCGTGCCAGAAGTTGGCCTGCTCCAGAACCTGTGCATCCTGATCGGCCAGCGCCTGCCAGCGCGCGCTCTGCCCGAGGCCGATGGCCGGGTCGAGCAGCCCGGCCTGCAACTGCAGCAGGCCCGGCATGGCGGCCATCAGGCTGCGCGCCTTGTGGTCCTGGAACGGCAGTCCGAATGACGAGAGCGCGTTGCCCATGCGGTCGTCGCCGGTGAGCACCTGCATGGGCGCGTAGGAGCCGCCGTTGGGTGTGCCCAGCATGAGCAGGCGCGAGCCCGGGCGCTCCAGCCAGCGCTGCCACACGTCCGGGCGTTCGAGCTGCACCGTGCGCGCGACCACGCCGCCCATGGAATGCGCGAGCAGGCGCACCGGCTGGCCGGTGGTGGCGCGCGCGCTCAGGGCCTGGTCGATCACGCCGGCCAGGCGCCTTGCTTCTTCCTCGATCGGGCGGCGCCAGTCGAAGGAAAACTCGATCACCTGGTGCGTGGCCGAGAGGAATTCGGCCAGGTCGTCGTAGACCATGCCGATTGCGCCATCGGGCTGCACGTTGCTCGTGCCCTCCTGGTACGAGAGCCGGCCGAGGCCGCCGAGGATGCGCATGCTCAGCCAGATGCGCTTGCCGTCGACGCTGAGATGGCTGCCGAGGATGCCTGGCAGCAGGATCACCGCGGGCCGGTCGGCCGCCGGTGCCTCGGCACCCGCGCGCGCGCGGCCGCGCAGGCCGTCGCTGGTGCTGCCGGCCCAGGACATCGGGCCGATGGGACGAAAACCCGCGGGTGTTTCCTCCAGCAGTGCGCTGCAGATGGCCTCTGAGGTTCGCGGGTGGCTGAAGTAGGCAAAGTGCGTGACCTTGCCGCCACGTTCGAGCACGAAGGTGGCCGCCGCGTGGCCGCCGGCCGGCGCGCGCGGCGTGCCGCCGTACATCGAGCGGGTCTGCACCACGAGGTCGTTGTCGGTCCAGTAGAACGCGTCGGCCAGCAGGGTCTTGACCCAGGACATGATGGAGTCGCCCTGGATGTCGCCGGCCACCACGCGCAGTTGCCCCGGCAGCGGGCCGCCACCTTCGCCCTCGCTGGCGTGCAGCCACTGCACCAGCGGGCTTTGCGGCGTCATGGCCTCCAGCCCGGGCAGCAGCGCCGGGTCGGTGCGCTGGCTGGCCACCTCGGCGATGAAATCGAGCAGCAGCGGCGCGACCGGAATGGCCGCGAGTTCGAGCGACCATTTCAGCACCGACACATAGGCGTCCAGGCGCCGGGACGCCAGCAGCGTGCCGCGCGCCGGGCAGGCCACACGCACGACCCGTTCGATGCGGATGTCGCGCCCCTTGAGTTCGGCGGCCAGATCACGCAGGGCCTTGAGCTGCGCGCGTTGCGCCGGGGCCTTGAACGGCGCGAGCGAGCGCTCGGTCAGCTCTGGCCGCGCGCACACCCTCGCCAGCACCTCGGCCACCAGGCCACCACGCGAGTGCGTCAGCAGGTGCACGCGCGCGCCATTGGGCAGGGCGCGGGCCAGCATCAGCGCGTTGTCGATCGGGCTGGCCAGCAGGGTGGGGTGGTCGCAGCCGTAGACGCGCCCACCGTAGTGCGCGAACAGCTCGCGCACCTTGTGCGGGTGTTCCTGCCACAGCTTGCCGAAAGTGCCCTGGGTGTTGGAGAAGGTGCCATGCAGCAACACCAGAACCGGGTCCCCGGGCTGCTCCGGCAGGGGAATGCGCTGCAATTTCGGGCGCCCCTTGAGCGGCGCCGCGAAGGCCTCGACCGGCAGCAGGTACACGCCCGGGTCGACCTGGCCGTCGACGCGCGCGCCGATCTTCGCGGCGGTCAGCCTGGCCGCCGGTTCCTTGAGCAGACCTGTGACAACCTCGATGGCCGAGAGCAGGACTTCGCCCAGGCGCCCGCGCGCCGCGCCGCGCGAGACCGCGCCGGCCCGCTCCAGGCCCTGCCAGGCCAGCTGCGTGGGCACGCTGACCTCGTCGGGCAGCCCCGCGCCGCCGCGCGAGCGGCTGGCGGCGGTACCGCGCGTGAGGCCGGACTGCGCCAGCATCAGGTCGCGCGCGGTTTCCGGGTGCAGCATCAGCGAAGGTCCATTGCTGATGTGCAGCACCACGGCGTCGAGCCCGGGGCGCGCACTCACGCGCACCTCGTCGCTGCTGCCGCGCAGTGCGCCCACGCGAACACGCTGCGTGACGGTGGCTGTGCCGCCGAACGAGGACGTAGTGTCCGCCGCGCCGCCGGCACCGCGCGTGGCGGGCGCCAGTGGCTGGGGCTGGCCGCGCACGATGAAGGTGATGGGTGTGTTCATGCGCGGGCCTTTTTCGCCGCGTTCTTGCGCGCGGGGCGTTTCGTGGTCGTCTTGGTCGCCGCCCGCTGGCGCGGCGCGGGCGCCAGGGCGCGCTGGCTGCGCGAGATCGGGGCCCCGGCGCTGGCGCGCGTGGCCGGCAGGCGGGCGACGAAGTCGTTGCAGACCCAGCCTTCCAGATCGGTCGCGCCCACCACCGCAACGCGGCTCCAGCGGTCCCTCGGTTCCAGCAGCACGAGCTCAGTGCCGCGCCTGAGTGCCGGCGCGACCTTGGGGTGGTCCGCCCCCGGACCGCTGCGGATATTGAGACTGCTGGCGTTGACGAGCCATCGCGGCATCACGTCGGCACCGCGCCCCACGGCGCGGCTGCGCACGGCAGCCAGCGGAAAGGCGGGCCCGGGGTCGACCTTGCGCCCGCGCGCCACGTCTTCGTGCCCCAGCACGTCCTCCAGGCCGTAGTGCGCCACCAGCAGTTCGCAGAGCTCGAGCGCGCGCCCGATCTGCACCTCGGTGAAGCCGTGCCAGGGGCGCAGGCCGCCCCCATGGCGGTGTTCCGCGACGTGCACCTCGTCCTCGGGGTAGGACTTGCCGAACCAGGACACGTAGCGCTCGCCCTCCCTGTGCAGCAGGCCGGCGTTGTCCATCTCGATGCCGATGGCGTGGTGGTTGAGGCCATCGAGGCCGCCCCACTGGCTGGCGCCGGCGTGCCAGGTCACGGCATTGAACGCGGCCAGTTGCACGATGCGCCCGTCGCGACCCAGCACCAGATGCGCCGAGGCATTGCCCTGAGGCTTCTTCGTGCACAACGACTCGACCGAACTCTCCAGGTTGCGCCCGGCCGTGTAATGCAGCAGCACGAAGCGGGGCTTGAGCGTTCCGCCGACATTCGGTGTCTGGCGAAAACTCACATCGGGTCCGGTGAGTCGATGGTTCTGGATGCCGAGCATGAAACCCTCCCTTGGGCAGCGATGCGGAAACGGGACCGTGGGCGCGCGGCGTTCAGACCGAGAAGGGCTGCTGTTTGAGGAACGCCGCGGCCGGTCCGAGCGTGAACAGGTTGGGCGACTGCGTGGGGGGCAGGCCGGCGCGCACACGCGCGTGCAGGCTCGCGTAGCTGCCCTTGAAGCTGCCGTTGTTCCACACACCGAGCAGTTGTTCGGTGAAGGCGCCGTTGTGGTTGCCGTCCATCGAGAACTGGTTGTCCTGGCAGCCCGAGATCAGGATCACCGCCGGATGGAAGTCCTTGACGATCGCGGTGAGCCGGGGACTCACGGTGACGTTGGCCAGCGCCGTGTCGGGATCGTCCACCGCGCCACCGGCGGCTTTGGCCACGTCGGCCTGCAGCTGGTCATAAAAAGCCTTGTGTTCGGCATAGACGCGCAAGCCCACGGCGCGCGGCATGATGCGTGGGCGGTGCTCGGGCGTGCCCGGCGCGGGGCGCGCGGCGCGCACCACGGTGCCGCTGTGGCAACTGTCGGAGAGCACCAGGATGCGCACGCCGGCCTTGAAGCGGCTGAGTTCGTAGTAGAGCTCGTCGTCGATCAACTGGCCGTCGAACAGGCACCAGGTCTCGTCGAGCTTGTCGGGTTCCTCGCCGCTCACGTCGGGCACCTGGCCGCCGTGGCCTGAATAGCTCATGAAGAACAGGTCACCCGCCACCAGAGCCCTGGCGGCCTTGCGGACGGCTGCAAGGACGCTGGCGCGTGTGGCCTTTTTCGTGAGCAGCACGGTGCTCTTCATGCCCGCAGACTTCGAGATCGCCGCCATGTCGTGGGCATCGAATTCACAGGCAGCGAGTGGGCCGGTCCAGCCGGCGTAGTGGTCGGCGCTCACCTCGTTAATGCCGATGTGCAGTCCAAGGGCATGGGGTTTGCGCTGGGACGTGGTGCTTGCCTTGCGGGTCATGGCTCCCCCTGGTGACAGCTTCCAGATGTGAGATTCGTCACAAATTCTGGACGCATCGCTGGGTGCACGCAAATCGCAATGTGTAAGTGATTGTCAGTAGTTCCCGCAATGCGCGCGGCGGCCGGTGGACACGCGGGCCCCCGTGCTTGCCCAGCCAGGCCGGGCAACTGCCCCCGCCCCGAGCGGCCCATGCTCCTGATTTGAAAGCTGCGCGTCAGCTTCGCGGCTTTCTTCTAGGGGCATTCCCTAGCTTTGGGAGAAAAGGTGGCCCAGCGCAATTTATCTGTAAGCAAGCGAAAACAAAGTCCGCCGCGTAGCGCCTCGGACCGTGTGTTCGTGGCGTGCACAAGTGTGGCGGCCCACGCCGTCCGATCGACAGGCATCACTTCTTCAGGAGATGACTTTTATGAATAGCGACAGCAACGCAAAGGCCTACTGGTCTGCCACGCTGGGCCTGCTGACCAAGGTGTTGGTCATCTGGTTCCTGGTGTCCTACGGAGCGGGCATTCTGTTCGCGCCGCTGCTCAACGGCATCACGCTGGGTGGCTATCCCCTGGGCTTCTGGTTCGCCCAGCAAGGCTCCATTTACGTGTTCATCGCGCTGATCTTCTGGTACGCCCGCAAGATGAGCCAGATCGACCGCCGGTTCGACGTGCACGAAGACTGATCAACAGGACATTCCCATGGATCTCCAAACCACCACCTACCTCTTTGTCGGGGCCAGTTTCGCGCTGTACCTGGGCATCGCCTTCTGGGCACGCGCGGGCAGCACGTCCGAGTTCTATGTCGCCGGCGGCGGGGTGCACCCCGTCACCAACGGCATGGCCACCGCAGCGGACTGGATGTCCGCCGCGTCCTTCATCTCCATGGCCGGCCTGATCTCCAACATGGGCTACGGCGGTGCCGTGTTCCTGATGGGATGGACCGGCGGCTACGTGTTGCTGGCCATGCTGCTCGCACCGTACCTGCGCAAGTTCGGCAAGTTCACGGTGCCCGAGTTCATCGGCGACCGCTTCTATTCGAAGACGGCGCGCAACGTGGCCGTGCTGTGCCTGCTGGTGGCTTCGCTGACCTACATCATTGGCCAGATGACGGGCGTGGGCGTGACCTTCGCGCGCTTCCTGGGCGTGAGCAGCGCGCAGGGCATCTACATCGGCATGGCGATCGTCTTCGCCTACGCGGTGTTCGGTGGCATGAAGGGCATCACCTACACGCAGGTGGCGCAGTACATCGTGCTGATCCTGGCCTACCTGGTGCCGGCGTTCTTCATCTCGCTGAACCTCACCGGCAACTTCCTGCCGCAGCTGGGCCTGGGTTCGGACATGGCGGGCACCGATGTGTCGCTTCTGAGCAAGCTCGACCAGGTGGTGACCGACCTGGGCTTTGGCCAGTACACGACCACAGCTGCCGGCTCGACGCTGAACATGTTCTTCTACACCGTCTCGCTGATGATCGGCACGGCCGGCCTGCCGCACGTGATCGTGCGCTTCTTCACCGTGCCCAAGGTGTCCGATGCCCGCCTGTCCGCTGGCTGGGCGCTGGTGTTCATCGCGCTGCTGTACACCACGGCCCCGGCCGTCGGTGCCATGGCCAAGCTCAACCTGCATGGCACGGTCAATACCGCCGTGGGCCTGACCAAGGACGAAGACGGCCGCATTTCCGTCAACTCGGACGTGGTCAAGGCCAATGGCGATCTGTACGCCACCGAAGCCAGTCTGTTGTACGAGAAGCGTCCCGAGTGGATGAAGCGCTGGGAAAAGACCGGCCTGCTCAAGTGGGAAGACAAGAACGGCGATGGCCGCATCCAGTACTACAACGACAAGACCAAGAGCGATGTCGTCAAGGGCAAGGCCGAGGCTGCGGGCTGGAAGGGCAACGAGCTGACCGTCAACGCCGACATCATCGTGCTGGCCAACCCGGAAATCGCGCTGCTGCCCAACTGGGTGATCGCGCTGGTCGCCGCCGGTGGCCTGGCCGCCGCGCTGTCCACGGCCGCGGGCCTGCTGCTGGCGATTTCGTCGGCGGTCTCGCACGACCTGATCAAGGGCGCGATCAAGCCCGACATCAGCGAGAAGGGTGAACTCATGGCGGGCAAGATCGCCATGGCCGTGGCCATCTTCGTGGCGGGCTGGCTGGGCCTGAATCCACCGGGCTTCGCGGCGGGTACCGTGGCCCTGGCCTTCGGTATCGCGGCCTCCACGATCTTCCCGGCGCTGATGATGGGCATTTTCAGCCGCACCATGAGCGACAAGGGCGCTGTGGCCGGCATGCTCGCGGGCCTGTTCGTGACGCTGTTCTACGTGTTTGCGCACAAGGGCATCTTCTTCATCAAGGGCACTGAGTACCTTGACGTTGTGGGTGGCGCCAACGGCTTCTTCACCATCACCCCCGAGGCCTTCGGCACCGTGGGCGCGATCGTCAACTTCGGCGTGGCCTTCCTGGTGAACAAGATGTCGCCCCCGGCACCGAAGCACATCCAGGAACTGGTGGAGTCGGTGCGCGTGCCTCGTGGCGCGGGTGCGGCCACCGGACACTGAGCCCGAGCGTCCCGGGCTGGCTGTGAGCGGCCGGCCCGCAGACACCTGATGCGAAACCCCGTCGGCATGCTGACGGGGTTTCGCGCTTCTGGACACCGCTGGAGGACAATCCGGCGTGAGGAACACCCGACCATGCAACTGCCCAGCGTCTTCATCTTCAACTGGATCTTCCTGCTCGCCCTGTTTCCGGTGGCGTTCTTCTGGCTGCGCCGGGCCTGGCGCATCGGCGTGCGGCGCGACTTCTCGGAGGTGGCGCTCAAGAAGGGCATGGCCCCGCCCGACGCCGAGCGCTATGCGCCGTACGAAATGCTGATCAACCTCGCGGGGGGCCTGGTGATGGTGGGCGTGCTGGTGGCCGTGCTGGGCTTCCAGGCGCTGGCCTCCGACCAGTGGATCGCCGTGGCCGGCGTGACGCTGTGGCTCAAGCTGTTTGCCTCATTCGCCCTGAGCCGGCAGGCGCACGGCATCGGCAAGAAGAAGGCCGCGCCGGAGCGCTGACGCGCTCAGTACTCCAGCCGCTCGGGCCGGATTTCCTGCAGGATGGTGGTGGCGATCTCCTCGATCGACTTGGTCGTGGTCGAGAGCCAGCGAATGCCCTCGCGCCGCATCATGGCCTCGGCCTCGCTGACCTCCATGCGGCAGTTGTCGAGGTTGGCATAGCGCGAGTTGGGACGGCGTTCGTTGCGGATCTCGCTCAGGCGCTCGGGCGCGATCGTCAGCCCGAAGATCTTCTTGCGGTGCGGCACCAGTGCGGGTGGCAGCTTGCGGCGCTCGAAGTCTTCCGGTATCAGCGGGTAGTTCGAGGCCTTCAGGCCGTACTGCATGGCCAGGTAAAGCGATGTCGGCGTCTTGCCGCTGCGGCTCACGCCGACCAGGATCACATCCGAGCCTTCCAGGTCCTTGTGGCTCTGGCCGTCGTCGTGCGCGAGCGAGAAGTTGATGGCCTCGATGCGGTCGTTGTACGCCTTGCTCTTGGAGGCGTCCGAGAAGCGGCCCACGCGGTGGTTGGACTTGATGCCCAACTCATGCTCCAGCGGCGCGACGAAGGTGCCGAACATGTCGAGCATCATGCCTCGGCAGTGTTCGCGGAACACGGAGAGCACGTCCATGTTGACCACGGTGGTGAACACCAGCGGGCGCTGGCCTTCGAGCTCGGCCGTGTGGTTGATCTGGCGCACCGCCTGATGGGCCTTGTCCACACTGTCCAGGAAGGGCAGGCGCACGCGGCGGACCGTCGCCTCGAACTGGGCCAGGATGGCGTTGCCGAAGGTCTCGGCGGTGATGCCGGTGCCGTCCGAGATGAAGAATGCCGTTCTGCTGGGCATGAGGCCGCGTCCTTACAATGCTGGGTGTTGTGCCGGGGCCATTATCCAGCCGCCGGCCCCCGCATCTGCTTCCTTGCCCGGTGCCAGACCCACAACAGAACAACAGGTCGCCCCGCTGGCGCATGGAACCCCGGTTTTTCAACCTTAGGAGCTTTCCCATGTCCCAGCTGTTTGGAGCGACCGATCTGGTCGTGCCTTTCGAGAAATTGCGAATGAGCGACGTCGAGGCCGTCGGCGGCAAGAACGCCAGCCTTGGCGAGATGATTTCGCAACTGCCCACCGGCGTGAAGGTGCCCACCGGCTTCGCCACCACGGCCCATGCCTTTCGCCAGTTCCTGAAACACGACGGCCTGACCGCGCGCATCAACGCCCGCCTGGACGCGCTCGACACCGAGGACGTGCGCGCGCTGGCCGAGGCCGGTGCCGAGATCCGCGCCATGGTGGAGAACCAGCCGTTCCCGGCCGATCTGGAGCAGGCCATCCGCGACGAATTTGCGAAGCTGAGCGCCGGCAACCCCCAGGCTTCGTTCGCGGTGCGTTCCTCGGCCACCGCCGAGGACCTGCCTGACGCGTCCTTTGCCGGCCAGCAGGAGACCTTCCTGAACGTGGTCGGCATCGACGATGTGCTGCACAAGATGAAGGAGGTGTTTGCCAGCCTCTACAACGACCGCGCCATCAGCTACCGCGTGCACAAGGGCTTTGCCCATGCCGACGTGGCGCTGTCGGCCGGTGTGCAGCGCATGGTGCGCTCCGACCTGGGCGCGGCCGGCGTGATGTTCACCATCGATACCGAGAGCGGGTTTGAGGACGTGGTCTTCATCACCTCCAGCTACGGTCTGGGCGAAACGGTGGTGCAGGGCGCCGTCAACCCCGACGAGTTCTATGTGCACAAGCCCATGCTCAAGGCGGGCAAGCGCGCGCTGATCCGCCGCAACCTGGGCAGCAAGCTGATCCAGATGGTGTTCAGCACGCCGCAGGAGAAAGCCGCTGACGGGCCGATGAAGGGCAAGCTGGTCAAGACCGTGGACGTGGCCGTCGAGCAGCGCAACCGCTACAGCCTGAGCGACGCCGACGTCGAGCAACTGGCGAAATACGCGCTGGTGATCGAGGAGCATTACGGTCGCCCGATGGACATCGAATGGGGCAAGGACGGTACCGACGGCCAGCTCTACATCCTGCAGGCACGCCCGGAGACAGTGAAGAGCCAGAGCGCCGGCAAGACCGAAGTGCGCTACAAGCTCAAGGGCAAGGGCGCGGTGCTGGCGTCGGGCCGCGCCATTGGCCAGAAGGTGGGCACAGGCCCGGTGCGCCTGGTCCACAACATCAGCGAGATGGACAAGGTGCAGCCCGGCGATGTGCTGGTCACCGACATGACCGACCCGAACTGGGAGCCGGTGATGAAGCGCGCCAGCGCCATCGTCACCAACCGCGGCGGGCGCACCTGCCACGCGGCCATCATCGCGCGCGAGCTCGGCATTCCGGCCGTGGTGGGTTGCGGCGATGCCACCGACTTGCTCAAGGACGGCACGCTGGTCACCGTGAGCTGCGCCGAAGGCGATACCGGCAACATCTACGACGGTGTGCTCGAGACCGAGATCACCGAGGTGCAGCGCGGCGACATGCCGGCGCTGGACGTGAAGATCATGATGAACGTGGGCAACCCGCAACTGGCTTTCGATTTCGCGCAGATTCCCAACGGCGGTGTTGGCCTGGCGCGGCTGGAGTTCATCATCAACAACAACATCGGCGTGCACCCCAAGGCGATCCTGGACTATCCGCAGATCGACGCCGACCTGAAGAAGGCGGTGGAGTCGGTGGCACGTGGACACGCCTCGCCGCGCGCGTTCTACGTGGACAAGGTGGCTGAGGGCGTGGCCACCATCGCTGCGGCGTTCTGGCCCAAACCGGTCATCGTGCGCCTGTCCGACTTCAAGAGCAACGAGTACCGCAAGCTGGTCGGCGGCTCGCGCTACGAACCTGAGGAAGAGAACCCCATGCTCGGGTTCCGCGGTGCCGCGCGCTACATCAGCGAGGACTTCCGCGAGGCCTTCGCCATGGAGTGCGAGGCGCTCAAGCGCGTGCGCGAGGACATGGGCCTGACCAACGTGCAGGTGATGGTGCCCTTCGTGCGCACGCTTGCGCAGGCCGAACGCGTCACGCAGTTGCTGGCCGACAAGGGCTTGAAGCGCGGCGAGAACGAGCTCAAGGTCATCATGATGTGCGAGATCCCCAGCAACGCGGTGCTGGCCCGGGAGTTCCTGAAATTCTTCGACGGTTTCTCGATCGGATCGAACGACCTGACCCAGCTCACCCTGGGCCTGGATCGTGACTCGGGTCTGGAACTGCTCGCGCACGACTTCGACGAACGCGACCCGGCCGTGCAGGCCATGCTGAAGATGGCCATCGGTGCCTGCAAGGCCGAGGGCAAGTACGTCGGCATCTGCGGCCAGGGTCCCAGCGATCACCCGGACTTCGCGCAGTGGCTGCGCGACGAGGGCATCAGCTCGATTTCCCTGAACCCGGACTCGGTGGTCGACACCTGGCAATTGCTGGCGGCGAAGGCGTCGTAGGTTCCGGTTTGCCGCGCGCGGCATGAAGGCGGTGGGGTGTCGAACCCACCGCCTTTTTCATGTGCGGTTGCAACAGGTGTGGCGTGGGGGCTGGGGCACAATCACCGAAGGCATTGGCGGCGATGCACCGCCTGTGCCGTTGAGGAGACCCGCATGTTCCAAGGCCTTGCTGCCCAACGTCTGGTGGCCCTGTTCTTTGCCGGCTGGGCACTGTTCAATTTCCCTTTGCTGGCGCTCTGGGACCACGACGCCACCTTGTGGGGGCTGCCGCTGTTTCCACTCGCGCTGTTCGGGGTCTGGGCCGCACTGATCGCGGCGCTGGCCTGGGTGGCCGAGCGCGGCATCGACGCCGAGCGGCCTGACTGAGCACCCGAGCCGCCGGCCATGCTGTCCGCTCCACTGGTCATCGGCGTTTCCTTCGCCTATCTGTTGCTCCTGTTCGCCGTGGCCTACTGGGCCGATCTGCGCGCCCTGCAGGGGCGTTCGGTGATCGCCAGCCCATGGGTGTATGCGCTGTCGCTGGCGGTGTACTGCACCGCCTGGACCTACTTCGGCAGTGTCGGCCGCGCGGCCACGTCGGGTGTGTGGTTCCTGCCGATCTACCTGGGCCCGATGCTGGCCATGCTCCTGGCCTGGATGGTGGTGCGCAAGATGATCCGCATTGCCAAGACCTGGCGCATCACCTCCATCGCCGACTTCATTGCCAGCCGCTACGGCAAGAGCCAGCTGCTGGCCGGCCTGGTGACGTTGATCACGGTGGTGGGCATCGTGCCCTACATTGCGCTGCAGCTCAAGGCGATCGCCAGTGGTTACGCAGTGCTGACCTCGCCGCTGGGCCAGCCGGCGGTGCAGAGCGCGGACTGGTGGAGCGACAGCACGCTCTATGTGGCCATTGCGCTGGCGGGTTTCACCATCGTGTTCGGCGCGCGCCACCACGACAGCACCGAACGCCACGAAGGCATGGTGGCAGCGATCGCGTTCGAGTCCGTGGTCAAACTGGTGGCGTTTCTCGCGGTCGGCCTGTTCGTGAGCTTCGGCCTGTTCGGCAGCCCGGCCGAATTGTTCGAGCGTGCCCGCGAAATCGAGGCACTGCGCCTCCTGCTGCAGTTCGACCAGGGCCAGCCGTTTGCCTACGCCCAGTGGCTGGGACTCACCCTGCTGGCCATGCTGTCGGTGATCTTCCTGCCGCGCCAGTTCCAGATGATGGTGGTGGAGAACGTCGACGAACAGCACCTGCGGCGCGCGGTCTGGGCGTTCCCCTTGTACCTGTTGCTGATCAACCTGTTCGTGCTCCCGATTGCCGTCGGTGGCCTGCTGCATTTCGGCGTCGGCCGCATGGACCCGGAGACCTTCGTGCTCTCGCTGCCGCTGTCGCAGGGCTGGTACGCGCTGGCGCTGTTCGCCTTTGTCGGTGGCTTGTCGGCCGCCACCGGCATGGTGATCGTCGAGGCCATTGCGGTCTCCACCATGGTCTGCAACGACCTGGTGATGCCGCTGTTGTTGCGCATGCACCGCTTCGGCGCGCGCGCCAGTGGTGACCTGACCGGCCTGTTGCTGCTGATCCGGCGTCTGGCGATCCTGGGCATCCTGCTGCTGGGCTATCTGTACTTCCACCTCGCGGGCGAAGCCTATGCGCTGGTGAGCATCGGGCTCATCAGCTTCGCGGCGGTGGCGCAGTTCGCGCCCGCGCTGCTGGGCGGCATGTACTGGAAAGGCGGCACGCAGGGTGGGGCACTCACCGGCTTGCTGCTGGGCTTCGGCTTCTGGGCCTACACCCTCATGTTGCCCTCGCTGGCCAAGTCGGGCTGGCTGCCCGGTGGTTTTCTGGAACATGGCCCCTGGGGGCAGGCATGGCTGATGCCCGAAACCTTCCTCGGCCTCAAGGGACTGGACAACCTCACGCACTCGCTGTTCTGGAGCCTGCTGGCCAACCTGGTGGGGTATGTGGGTGTGTCTCTGTGGCGCCCACCGTCGGCGCGCGAGACCAGCCAGGCCCTGCTGTTCGTCGACGTATTCCACCGCAACGCCGGGACGCGGCCGGTGTTCTGGCAGGGCAAGGCCCAGGTGTCGGCCCTGCTGCCGTTGGTCGGTCGTTTCCTCGGCGTCGACACGGCTCAGCGCCTGTTCACCGAGTACGCGCACCGTGTGGGCGTCGCGCGCGTTGACCAGATTCCGGCCGATGCGCGGCTGGTGCATTTCGTCGAGACCCAGCTGGCCGGTGCCATCGGCAGCGCCTCGGCGCGCGTGATGGTCTCGTCGGTGGTGGAGGAGGAAGCGCTTGACCTGGACGATGTGATGCGCATCCTGGACGAGGCCTCGCAGCTGCGCGCCTACTCGCATGCGCTGGAAGACAAGTCTCGCTCGCTGGAGCAGGCCACGGCCGAATTGCGAACGGCCAACGAGCAGCTCAAGAGCCTGGACCGCCTCAAGGACGACTTCATGTCCTCCGTGACCCACGAACTGCGCACACCCTTGACATCGATCAGGGCGCTGGCCGAACTCATGCGCGACGATGCGAACATGGACACCGCGCAACGCCAGCAGTTCGTCGACATCATCGTGGCCGAGACCGAGCGCCTGAGCCGGCTGGTGAACCAGGTGCTGGACATGGCCAAGATCGAGGCCGGCCACGCCGAGTGGCACACGACCACGCTGGACATGCGCGAGTTGCTCGAACAGGCGGCACGCACCATGGAGGAGACCTGCCGTGAGCGCGGCGTGGTGCTGGAGCGGGTGTTGCCCGAGCGGGTGCGCCCGATCCGCGCCGACGCCGACCGGCTCACGCAGGTGGTGTTGAACCTGCTGTCGAACGCCGCAAAATACGCTCCTCGGGGCACGGGTCATGTGGTGCTGAAGCTGGAGGAGACCGACGAAGGCGTGGAAGTGCTGGTGCAGGACAATGGGCCTGGCATTCCGCTGGACCAGCAAGACATGGTGTTCGAGCGGTTTCGGCAGGTGGAGGGCGATGCCCACTACCGGCCAGGGGGCACAGGCCTGGGTCTGCCGATCAGCCGCCAGATCGTGGCCCACTTTGGTGGGCGCATGTGGCTGCGTTCCGCCCCCGGCCAGGGCGCCACGTTTGGCTTCTTCCTGCCACGCGCGGTGGTATTGGCCACCTGACCACGGAGACAACGCATGGGCCACAAGATCCTGATTGCGGACGACGAACCGAACATCCTGATTTCGCTGGAGTTCCTCATGAAGCGCGAGGGGTTCGAGGTGGTGCTCGCGCGCGACGGCCAGGAGGCCATCGATGCCATCGTGCGCGAGCGCCCGGCGTTGGTGCTGCTGGACGTGATGATGCCGGTCAAGACCGGCTTCGACGTCTGTTGCGAGGTGCGCGCGAACGACGCTTTGCAGGACACGCGCATCGTGATGCTCACCGCCAAAGGGCGCGACACCGACGTGGCCAAGGGACTGGCCCTGGGGGCCAATGCCTACATGACCAAACCCTTCTCCACCCGAGAGCTGGTGGACAAGGTGCACGAGATGCTGGGGCAGGGGGGCGGATGAGCGCGACGTGCCGTCCCACGGAGTTCTTGCGATGAGCCGGCGTCGCCCTGTTGACCGCCGATGGCTTGCGGGCGTGGCCGCCCTCTGTGCGGGGGTGGCACTGTGGCTGGTTCTCGTCGCGGTGGTGCTATGGGCCGCGCTGGACACGGCGCAGCGCGCCGAGGTGGCGTCCATGCTGGGGCCGCGCGCCCCCCTGCTCGTGCTCATGGGGCTGGTGCTCGTTGCTGCTGCGGGGGTGACCGTGCGCGCTTTGCTGGCGCACTTCGTGGCGCCCGCAGCCCAGCTGGTCGAGCAGGGGCGGGTGCTGGCCAGCACCGAAGTCGAGCGCGAGCTGCCCGCGCGAGGCAGCGCCGAAATCCGGGCGCTCGCCCATCTGATCAATCACCTCGTGGCGCAGCTCACCCTGCTGCGCCGCGACATGGACACACGCGTGCGCGAAGCGAGCCGGGACATCGAACAGGAGAAAAGCCGCCTGGCCGCGCTCATGTCCGAGCTTACGCAGAGTGTGGTGGTCTGCAACCTGGACGGGCGCGTGCTGCTCTACAACCAGCGCGCGCGCCAGCAGTTCCAGGCGCTTTCGCACACCTCGGGCGTGGGTGGCGGCGCGGAGTTGCTCGGCCTGGGGCGCTCCATCTACACCGTGTTTGACCGCAAGCTGGTGGCGCATGCACTGGAGAACATCCAGCAGCGCATGCTGCGCGGCATCGGGCAACCCTCGACCCAGTTCGTCACCACCACCGCGACCGGGCAACTGCTGCGTGTGCAGATGGCGCCCGTGCGCTCGGCCCAGGCCATGAGCCTGCCCGACACCGCCGAACTGGTGGCCGACCGCGCCGAGCTCAGCGGCTTCGTGTTGATGCTCGACAACATCACCCGCGACTACGAGCAGGCGTCCCACCGCGACCACGCGTTGCACGCATTGACCGAAGGCAGCCGCTCCGCCCTGGCCAACATGCAGGCGGCGCTCGACGTGCTGGACCACCCTGATCTGGAGACTTCGGCGCGCGAGCGTTTTCTGGGGGTGATCCGCGAAGAGACGCGGGCGCTGAGCCAGCGCATCGCCGTGCTGGACGCCGAAGCCTCCCGCGGCTTCAAGGCACGCTGGCCACTCGAGGACATGTTGGGCACCGACCTGTTGAACGCGGCGATGCGGCGCATTGAGACGGTGACCGGGATGTCGGCCACCACACTCGAAGTGGACGCCTCTTTGTGGCTGAGGGTGGAGAGCTTTTCGCTGTTGCAGGTGCTGGTGTACCTGGCGGGCCGGCTGTCCGACGAATTCGGTGTGCGCTTTGTGGAACTGCGGCTCACGCCCGCGCCTGCGGCCAGCGGCCGCGCGCAGCTCGACTTGATCTGGTCGGGCCAGGCCATGAGCACCGAGACCGTGATGAGCTGGGAGCTTGATCCCATGAAGGTGGGCGGCGCCGATGCTGCAGGCCTGACGGTGCGCGATGTGGTCGAGCGTCACGGTGGCGCGTTCTGGTTCGAGCGCGAGCGCACGCGCCACCATGCTTTCTTCCGGCTGCTGGTGCCGCTGGCCGATCCGCAGGACCGATCGGACGCGACGCTGTACCTGCGCGGAGAGAGCCGGCCCGAGTACTACGACTTTGACCTTTTTCGCACCACCGAGCAGACCCGTTCGCTGGATGATCGGCCGCTGAGCGATCTGGCCTACACCGTGTTCGATACCGAAACCACCGGCCTGGACCCGGCACAGGGTGACGAGATCATCCAGATCGGCGCGGCGCGCATCGTCAATGGCAAGCTGCTGCGCCATGAATGCTTTGAACAACTGGTGAATCCCCGCCGGGCGATTCCCGCCGCCTCGATTCCGATCCATGGCATACAGCCTTCCATGGTGGCCGATCAGCCAGCCATCGCCGAGGTGCTGCCGGCCTTCTGGGCGTTTGCGCAAGACACGGTGTTGGTGGCGCACAACGCGGCTTTCGACATGCGTTTTCTGCAACTCAAGGAGAAGCAGACCGGCGTGGTGTTCGATCAGCCGGTGCTCGATACGCTGCTGTTGTCGGCCGTGCTGCATCCCAACCAGGATTCGCACCGGCTGGAAGCCATCGCCGAGCGCCTCGACGTGCCCGTGATTGGTCGGCACACCGCCATGGGCGACGCCATGGTGACCGCCGAGATATTCCTCAAGCTGTTGCCACAGCTGGCCGAGCGTGGCATCCACACGCTGGGGCAGGCACGCGAGGCTTCTCAGCGGACGTACTACGCGCGCCTGAAGTACTGAGGCGTCTGGACACGCCGCGTGGGACGCTCAGAAGCGCCCGGCCTGAAAGCGCTGGCCCAGGACCTCCTGCAAGGTCTTGACGACCCGGAACGCGTCCTTGAGCTGGGAACGCTCGAAATTGGATACCTCCGTTGGGCTCAGGAAGTTGTCGGGCGGTTGCCCCTGGGCCATCTGGCGCGCCTGGTGCCGGATGCGCGTGGCGGCCAGAAACTCCAGCGCGTCGCGCAGATCCCGCGCGCTGTGTTCACTCAGGACGCCGCTGCTCGCGGCGTGCAGCAGCCGGTCGTGCGTGTTCACGGATTCGTCTCCACCACCCAGAGCACACACGCGCGCCAGATCGACGATGGGCACGATGCCGTTGTGCTTGAGGTCCACCGTGCCCTTGTGTTCGCCGCTGCGCAGCAGCGTGAGCTGGTTGAACATGCCCAATGGCGGCTGGTGGCTCAAGGCATTGCCCACCATGTAGGCCAGGAAGATGCTTTGCTTTCGGGTGCGTTCGAGCACATCGCGGCGCAACGTGTCCAGCAACTCACCTCGGCCGTGCACGGCCCGCAGGTCGAAGAACACGCAGGTCAGCATCAGCGACTTTGGGTCGGGTTCGTCAATCCAGCGCGCGAACAAGTCGGCCCAGCGTCTGCACGGCAGCCGCCACGCATCGTTCATGGCCATCATGTCGCCCGGGCAGTGCACGTAGCCGCAGGCGTGCAGGCCGTCGCACACCCGCCGCGCGAGGGAGCGGAAGTAGTCACCGTGGCGCGCCTCGTCGTAGCTGTCGTCCAACACGAGAGCGTTGTCCTGGTCGGTTTTCGCGGTCTGTTCGCTGCGCGCCTGGGAGCCTGCCGCCACCCAGACGTAGTCCACCGGGGGTGGCCCCAGCTCGCACTCGGCGAGGTGCAGCAAGCGGATCGTGACCGCGTCGGTGATCGCCGTGATGATGTGGCCGGTACCGTAGGCCGTTGCACTGGCCGCGGCCAGACTCTGTTGCAACTGCGGCACCTTGGCGACGGCCTTCTGCAGGCCTTCGACCGTGGTCTGCTTGTGGATCTCGCCCGCGATGAAGACCGCCGAACCGCTGTTGTGCTCGGTCAGGTCGTTGGCGGTCAGAAGGCCGACCACACGGTGCCCATCGAGCACCGGCATGTGATGGACGTTGTTGCGCGCCATGAGCAGCAGCGCATCGAAGGCCATGCCGTCGACGTCGACGCACACCGGTGCGAGCGTGGCGATGTCCATCACCGGGCGCTGCGTGTCGATGCCCGTGGCCACGACCCGGTTGCGCAGGTCGCGGTCGGTCACCAGACCGAACAGAACGCCCTGCTCGACAATCAGCACAGAGGACACGCGCTGCTCGCTCATGAGTTGTGCCGCATCGCGGATGGTGGCTGTTGCGGGCAGAGCGACAGGCGCCCGCTGGATCAGCGAGCGCAGCGGCGTGGCCAGGATGTTGGGGGCGGTGTCGGCGGCATTGGCGGCTTGCGTCATGGCACTGCGATGGTGTCATGAACGAGTACTTTGGTCATCCCGGAAATCGCGCTTCGCCTGCTCTGCGGGTATACACCTAGAGGGTTTCGCCTCGCCGTGCAGCGCAGCGCTGCCTTTTGTAAGAACGCGGTAAGGTAGCGCTCCAGAATGGCGCCAAGCTACCCGAGGGCTTCATGCTGCTGTTTGTCTCCGCTGTCAAACTCGTTGCCGAAATTGCCCTGCTTGCCCTGTTTGGCCAGTGGGTCCTGGGCCTGTTGGCCGGCAAACGAAAACACCAGAACCTGTTCTATCAGGTGCTGCAGCAGGTGGGCCTGCCTTTTGTGAAGGTTGCCCGCTTCCTGACCCCCAGGGTCGTGCTCGAACGCCACCTCCCCCTGGTGGCGTTCCTGCTTCTGGCCTTCGTGTGGCTGGCGGCAACCTGGGCCAAGATCAACCACTGTCTCAAGATCGGGGTGGCGCTGTGTCAGTGAGCCGCACCCTCGATCAGATGTTCGCGCGCTGGCAGATGCGTGTCCTGCTGCTGCTCGGGCAGCGCCAGACGGCGCTGGACCGTCTGGACGCATGGCTGCAGAACGACCCCGCTGACGTGTACGCGCTCGCGACGCAAGCCCATTTGCGGGCGGAGATGGGCGACAAGGCAGGGGCATTGCAGGCGTTGCAGCGCCAGGTGGCCCTGCAACCACAGGCGGCGCCTCCCTGGTTCAACCTGGGATTCCTCAGCGAAGAAATGGGTCTGCTCGAACAGGCCGAAGAGGCGTTTCGGCGCGCACTCGACATCGACCCCAGGCTCGACCGTGCCTGGTACGGCCTGGCGCTGAGCCTCATCCGCCAGCAGCGTTTCGACGAAGCCGTCACCGCGCTGCGCAAGAACACAGAACTGCAACCCATGAGCCCCTACGGCTGGTACCAGCTGGCCCGGGTTCATGTCGACCGGCAAGAACCCGAGGAGGCGGCGAAGATCATTCGCCACCTGCGCGGGTTCGAGCCCAAAGTGGCTGCGCAGCTGGAGCGCGAGACCGGCCTGGGGTCATCCCGGGCCTGATGTCGCGCCACGGTAGCGTGGCTGAGAAAAGGGGTCTATGGCGCCAGCTGTCGACCGAAAAACGCGGACCGGTTGCAGACCGTCTGGAGGAGATGGGCGGTGTTCGTGACGTGCCCGAAAGGGTGTTGTTGATGGAGGTCGATCGCATGGAACTGACAGACAAGCACCGCCGTTACTGGCGGAAAAACCTGAACGTCACGGCCACATTGCTCGCAATATGGTTCGTGGTCACATTCGTCGTGAGCTACTTCGCCCGCGAGCTGAGCTTCAACTTCTTCGGATGGCCCTTCAGTTTCTGGGTGGGCGCGCAGGGGGCCCTGGTGGTGTACGTGGCCATCATTGGTTACTACGCCTGGTACATGAACAAACTCGACATCGAGCACGGTGTCGAAGAGACCGAGGAGTAACACCATGGCAGGCATGTTTGAAACTGCAGGCGCAGGCGGAGGCTCCAACAAGGCCTTCAAGCAACAACTCAACAAGGTGTACAAGTGGTACACGGGTGGCTTCTTCATCTTCGTGGTGGCCCTGGCCATTCTCGAGCAGATGGGCTTGTCGCGCGAATGGATCGGCTTCATCTTTCTGTTGGCCACCATCGGTCTGTACGCCGGCATCGGCATCATGAGCCGAACCACCGACGCCGCCGAGTACTACGTTGCAGGACGACGGGTACCCGCCGTCTACAACGGCATGGCCACCGGCGCGGACTGGATGTCTGCCGCGTCGTTCATCGGTATGGCCGGGACCCTGTACCTGACGGGCTACGGCGGACTGGCCTTCATCATGGGCTGGACCGGAGGCTACTGTCTGGTGGCGCTGTTCCTTGCGCCCTACCTGCGCAAGTTCGGGCAGTTCACCATTCCCGACTTCCTGGGTGAACGCTACGGCGGCAACCTGCCGCGCTTCATCGGCATCTTCGCCGCCATCCTCTGCTCGTTCACCTACGTGGTGGCGCAGATTTACGGCGTGGGCATCATCACCTCGCGCCTGACTGGCGTGGCGTTCGAACTCGGCGTCTTCCTGGGTCTGGGTGGCATTCTGGTGTGCTCCTTCCTGGGGGGCATGCGCGCGGTGACGTGGACGCAGGTTGCGCAGTACATCATCCTGATCATTGCGTACATGATCCCGGTGGTGTGGCTGTCGGTGAAGCAGACCAGCGTGCCGGTGCCGCAGGCCATTTATGGCCAGCAGCTGCAGAAAGTAACGCAGGCCGAAGCCAAGCTGATTGCCGACCCGAAGGAGATCGAGGTTCGCGACATCTACAAGCAGCGTTCTGCCTCCCTGGCCGAGAAGCTCAAGGACCCCGCCGCCGCGCTGGTTGCCGACAAGGCCGCTGCCGAAGCCAGGCTGGCCGAGCTGCGCGCCGCCAACGCCCCGACGGCGGACATCACCGCCGCCGAGAAGACACTCAGTGGCTTGCCCAGTGACCCGGCTGCAGCCAAGGTTGCGTGGACCAAGGCCAAAGCCGGCGCAGATGCCAAGAGCAAGCCGCTCAACGGCATGCCGCGGCATGCCCAGCAGTTCGCTGGCGACCCGAACGGCGACGATGCGGCCAAAACCGCGTTCGACACCTCGCGACGCAACTTCCTGGCGCTCATCTTCTGCCTGATGATCGGCACGGCGGCGCTGCCCCACATCCTGATGCGCTACTACACCGTGCCCAGCGTGAAGGAGGCCCGTCAGTCGGTGACCTGGTCGCTGTTCTTCATCTTCCTGCTGTACTTCACCGCGCCTGCCCTGGCCGTGATGGTGAAGTACGAGGTGCTGACGGTGCTCGTGGGCACGCCGTTCAACAACTTGCCGGAGTGGATAGGCGCCTGGAACCGGGTGGACCCGACCCTGCTGTCCGTGACGGATGTCAACAAGGACGGCTTGCTGCAGCTCAATGAGATGAGCATCGGCGGCGACATCATCGTGCTGGCCGCGCCCGCCATCGGCGGCCTGCCGTATGTGGTGTCCGGTCTGGTTGCGGCGGGTGGCCTGGCCGCAGCGCTTTCGACCGCCGACGGCCTGCTGCTGACGATCGCCAATGCGCTGTCGCACGACCTGTACTACAAGATGATCGACCCCAATGCCTCGACCGCGCGCCGCGTGACCATCTCCAAGGTCCTGCTGCTGGTGGTGGCACTGTGCGCGGCGTACGTGGCGGCGCAGAAACCGGCGGACATCCTGTTCCTGGTGTCGGCTGCGTTCTCGTTCGCGGCGTCGGCGTTCTTCCCGGCTTTGGTGCTCGGCATCTTCTGGAAGCGCGCCACCGGGACGGCAGCCTCGATCGGCATGGCCGCCGGCCTGGGCGTCACGTTCTACTACATGGTGACGACGCAGCCCTGGCTGCGCGGCGTCTTCGGCGTGACCTCGCCCGTGGAACTCTGGTGGGGCATTCAGCCGATCTCGGCTGGTCTGTTCGGTGTGCCGGTGGGCTTTGCCATCATCATCCTGCTCAGTTTCGTCACCCCGGCACCCAGCCGCAAGGTGCAGGAACTGGTGGAGCATGTTCGCTACCCGAGCCTGAAGATGAGCTGATTCCAGCGCTTTTCCGCTCGCTTGACCCACCCGGCGCAACGCCGCCTGGTGGGTTCCCAACCCGGCCCGTTTTGCGACGTGCCGGGTTTTTTGCTAGAATCGCGGGCTTGCCTTGCTGCACCCCAACCGACGCTGGGGGCAGCTTTCACCGAAAACGCCATCCTTGCCGGATGGCGTTGTCATCCACAAGGAGAGTCCATGCGTCACTATGAAATCGTCTTGCTGATCCACCCGGATCAAAGCGAACAGGTTCCGGCCATGCTGGAACGCTACAAGGGCATGATCACCGCCGGCGGCGGCAAGATCCACCGCGTTGAAGACTGGGGTCGTCGTCAGATGGCTTACCAGATCAACAAGCTGTCCAAAGCCCACTACCTGTGCGTCAACATCGAGGCCGACCAAGCCGTGATGTCCGAGCTGGAACACGCTTTCAAGTTCAACGACGCAGTCCTGCGCCACCTCACCGTGCTGCGCAAGAAGGCCGATACCGGCCCGTCGGCCATGATGAAGTCTGTCGAGCGCGAGGAAGCCCGCAAGCTTCAGCAGCCGGCATCGCATCAATCGCAGGAGCAGGCCGCCGCATAAGCCCGCGGCGCGTCGTCGTCATCGGGTGAACCGTCTCCAGTTGTCGGCCGTGGTGGTGCAGGTGCAGAGCCTGCGGTACACACCGGCAGGCGTCCCGGCCGTCAACCTCGTGCTTGAGCATGAGTCCCAGGTCACCGAGATGGACACCCCGAGACAGGTGAAACTGCAACTGAGGGCCGTGGCCTTCGGTGCTCAGGCCGAGACACTCTCCCGACAGGGACTTGACGCGGCATGTGAGTTTCACGGTTTCATGACCAACGCGCGCAATGGCAAAGGCGTGGTGTTCCACATCCAGGATTTCAGCAAAACATAGGAAGGCCCATCATGGCTGCACCCAAGCGTTTCAACAAAGACAAGCGCCCCAAGCGCAACACCCAATCGCTGCTTTTCAAGCGCAAGCGTTTCTGCCGCTTCACCGTGGCCAACGTGGAAGAGGTCGACTACAAGGACGTGGACGTCCTGCGCGACTTCATCGCCGAAAACGGCAAGATCATTCCGGCGCGCCTGACCGGCACGCGCGCGTTCTACCAGCGCCAGGTCAACACCGCCATCAAGCGTGCGCGGTTCCTGGGTATGCTGCCCTACAGCGACCAGCATCGCGTCTGAAAGAGAGACTGACATGCAAATCATCCTGCTCGACAAAGTTGTCAATCTCGGCGCCCTGGGCGATGTGGTCAAGGTCAAGGACGGCTATGCCCGCAATTTCCTGATCCCCTCCGGCCGTGCCCGCCGTGCCACCCAGAACGCCATCGCCGAGTTCGAGGCGCGCCGCGCCGAGCTTGAAAAAGTGGCTGCTGCCAAACACGCCGAAGCCCAGGCTTTGGGCGAGAAGCTTTCTGCTGTGACGGTCAAGCTGTCGCAGAAGGCCGGTGTCGACGGTCGCCTGTTCGGCTCCGTGACCAACCACGACGTCTGCGAAGAGCTGAACAAGCAAGGCTTCAAGGTCGTGAAGTCGCAAGTCCGCATGCCCAACGGCCCGCTCAAGAACGTGGGCGACTACACGGTGAGCGTGAACCTGCATACCGACGTGACGGTGGACGTCAACGTGTCGGTGCTCGGCGAAACCGCCTGAGCCCAGCGCAGCTCAGGCTGCCAGAAGCCGCTGCCTCCGGGCAGCGGTTTTTTTTTGCGATGGCGCATTTGCTCCGGGTTTTGCACGCGATTCGCACCGGATGTCCACAGGGTTGTCCACTCCGCAAACGCGCCCTGAGGCGTACCATAGTCGTTTCCCGCCGAGGCCTCATGTCCGCTGTCTTTTCGAATCCGTTCCCTGACTTTGATCCCGCTCTGGATGGCGCAGGTGATCGCCAACTGGCCCAGTTGCGGGTGCCTCCGCATTCGATCGAAGCCGAGTCCAGCGTTCTCGGCGGTCTGCTGCTCGACAACGGGGCCTGGGACCGGGTTGCTGATCTGGTCAACGACTCGGATTTCTACCGGTACGAACACCGCCTGACCTACTCGGCCATTGCCACGCTGGTCAATGCCAGCAAGCCGGCCGACGTGGTGACGGTGTTCGAGCACTTGCAGAACCTGGGCAAGGCAGACGAGGCGGGTGGCCTGGCCTATCTCAACTCGCTGGCGCAGTACGTTCCCAGCGCGGCCAACATCCGCCGCTATGCAGAGATCGTGCGCGAGCGCGCCATCCTGCGCAAGCTGGTTGCAGCCAGCGACGAGATTGCCACCGCCGCTTTCAACACGCAGGGCAAACCGGTCGACAAGATCCTCGACGAGGCCGAGCAGAAGATCTTCCACATCGGTGAGGAAGGCTCGCGCATGAAGGAAGGTTTCCAGGGCATGGACAAGCTGGTGGTCGACCTGCTCGACCGTGTGCAGGAAATGGCCGACAACCCCAACGACATCACCGGCGTGCCTACGGGCTTTATCGACCTGGACCGCATGACGTCCGGTTTGCAGGCCGGGGACCTGGTGGTGCTGGCCGCGCGGCCCTCCATGGGAAAGACCGCGTTCGCGATCAACATTGCCGAACATGTCGCCCTCAACGAGGGTCTGCCGGTGGCGGTGTTCTCCATGGAAATGGGCGCCTCGCAGCTCGCGGTGCGTATCGTGGGCTCGATCGGACGCATCAACCAGTCCCATCTGCGCAATGGCAAGCTGACGGATGACGAGTGGCCACGTCTGACCGAGGCCATCGAGAAGCTGCGCAACGTCTCTCTGCACATCGATGAAACGCCTGGCCTCAACCCCAGCGTGCTGCGCGCCAACGCCCGTCGACTGGCGCGTCAGTGCGGCAAGCTCGGGTTGATCGTGGTCGACTACCTGCAGCTCATGAGCGGCAGTGGCAGTGATGGCGACAACCGCGCGTCCGAACTCGGAGAAATCTCGCGCGGCTTGAAGATGCTGGCCAAGGAATTGCAGTGTCCGGTGATCGCGCTATCACAGCTCAACCGCAGCGTGGAGACGCGCACCGACAAGCGCCCGATGATGAGCGATCTGCGCGAGTCTGGAGCCATTGAACAGGATGCGGACATCATCATGTTCATCTACCGCGACGAGTACTACACCAAGGACGCTTGCAAGGAGCCTGGCGTGGCCGAGATCATCATCGGCAAGCAGCGCAACGGACCCACGGGTACGGTGAAGCTGGCGTTCCTGAACATGCTCACTCGGTTTGAGAGTCTTGCCGGTGGAGGAGACTTTTGAGTCACCAGGTGCCTGGAGCCACGACAAAAAAAACCGGCCTCGGCCGGTTTTTTTTGTCGTGTGAATCGCGATCACAGCACTTCGCTGGCGAAGTCGGCCAGGCGCGAGCGCTCGCCGCGCGCCAGGGTGATGTGCCCGCCGTGTGGCCAGCCCTTGAAGCGGTCGACCGCGAAAGTCAGGCCCGAAGAGCCTTCGGTGAGGTAGGGCGTGTCGATCTGTGCCAGATTGCCCATGCAGATGATCTTGGTGCCCGGGCCCGCACGGGTGATCAGCGTCTTCATCTGCTTGGGCGTCAGGTTCTGAGCTTCGTCGATGATCACGTACTTGTTCATGAAGGTGCGGCCGCGCATGAAGTTCATGCTCTTGACCTTGATCCGGCTGCGGATGAGTTCATTGGTGGCGGCCCGCCCCCATTCGCCTGCGTTGCCACCATCGCCCTTGGCCAGGAATTCGAGGTTGTCGTCAAGGGCGCCCATCCAGGGACCCATCTTCTCTTCCTCGGTGCCCGGCAGGAAGCCGATGTCCTCGCCCACACTCACGGTGGCGCGGGTCATGATGATCTCGGTGTAGCGACGGTCGTCGAGCACCTGCGTGAGGCCGCTGGCCAACGCCATCAAGGTCTTGCCGGTGCCGGCCGTGCCGGCCAGCGTCACGAAGTCGATCTCCGGATCCATCAGCAGGTTGAGCGCGAAATTTTGCTCGCGGTTGCGGCTGGTCACCCCCCACACCGCGTTCTTCAGATGGGTGAAGTCCTTGAGCGTCTTGAGCACGGCGGTCTTGTCGCGAATCTCGGTGACACGCGCGTAGAGCGAGGGCTCTCCCGGTGCTTCGAAATAGACGAACTGGTTGATGTAGAACTGGCCCACCGCGGGCCCACTCACGCGATAGAAGGTGTGGCTGCCACTCTGCCAGCTTTCGATCGTCTTGCTCTGCCGCGTCCAGAAGTCCTGCGGCAGCGCCAGCGCACCGGCATACAGCAACTCGCCATCGTCCAGTGTCTTGTCGTTCTGGTAGTCCTCGGCGTTGAGGCCAAGAGCCCGGGCCTTGACCCGCATATTGATGTCTTTCGACACCAGGATGACCTCACGCTGCGGGTGATGCTCGCGCAGGGCGTGCACCACACCCAGAATCTGGTTGTCGGCCTTGCCCTGGGGCAGGCTCGCGGGCAGGGCGTTGTCCAGCGGTTCGGTCTGGAAGAACAGCAGGCCCCGGGCCGACTGATGGCCGGTCGCCGAGAGCTTGAGCCCTTTGGTCATGTCTCCGCCCTGTTGCGCCACGAGGGCGTCCAGCGTGCGGCTGGTCTGGCGCCCGTTGCGCGCAACTTCGGTCATGCCTTTCTTGTGACCATCGAGCTCTTCCAGCACGATCATCGGCAGGAAGATGTCATGTTCCTCAAAGCGGAACAGGCTCATCGGATCGTGCAGCAGCACATTGGTGTCCAGTACGAAGAGCCGTGCCGGCCCGCTGTAGGTGGACTTGCCCGCATTGCGCCGGCGCTTGCTTGCCACCGGCGCGACGTTGGCGGGCGCTACCGCCGCAGGCCCATCTTCGCGCGGCCGTCGTGCCTGCGGCGAGGGAGCGACAGGCGCCTGAGGTGCCTCATTCCGGAGCACCACCGGCGATGGTGGCCCTGATTTTCGTTCTCGTCCGTTGGGCCGCGTATTACTGGGCAACTTGCGCGCGATGGGTTCGTTGGCCGAAGAGGGCTCTGGAGCCCCGGTGGGGTCAAGCAACTCCAGCGGCTCTTCTGCAGCTCGAAGGGAGTAGGCATCGGGGGCGAGAAGGGCTGCGCGTTTGGAAGGGGCGGGGGGCAGTGGCATGGATGGCGTGTGGGTTCAGCGCGAGGCCGGAAAACAAAAAGCCGCCTGGGAAACCGGGCGGCTTTGAGAACTGCATAGCAGGTTGCAAGAGGGTGGGGCTGAACAGCTTCCCGGTGTCATGAATTCATTATGCACGAGTCGAGTGACAGCGGAATCCGCGCGTCAACGCAGGCCTGACACCGGTCGCTTTTTCACCCTCAGGCGGCTTTCTTGAGGGTCTTGACTGCCTTGAGAACGTCTTCCACATGACCGGGCACCTTGAGGCCGCGCCATTCCTGCTTCAGCACGCCGTCGGGGCCGATCAGGAAGGTGCTGCGCTCGATGCCCTTGACCTTCTTGCCGTACATGATCTTGTTCTTGACCACGCCGAACATGTGGCACATCTTTTCTTCGGTGTCGGCAATCAGCTCGAAGGGCAACTCCAGTTTCGCCTTGAAATCATCGTGGGACTTCATGTTGTCGCGCGACACGCCAAACACCTGGGCGCCCGCCTTCACGAAGTCTTTGTACTTGTCGCGGAACTGCATGGCCTCAGTGGTGCAGCCGGGGGTGTTGTCCTTGGGGTAGAAGTACAGCACGATGGTCTGGCCCAGATGCGTCTGGTTGCTGACCTTGATGCCGCCCGTGGCCAGCGATTCAAATTCGGGAATGGGTTTGTTGACAACGACTGCCATACTGCGTGGACCCCTGACGTGAGTTGGTGGTGATGCGTTGGCTTCCCGGCTGCATCGCGGCATGCCTGGCATACAGGATGCAAGGAAGACGCTGCAGGAAACAATCCGCCATTTTACCCTGAAAGGGGTACTCCGTCACGGATGCGGAAGTATTGCCACCACGCGCGCGCGGAGGCGTCAGGGCTCCATCAACAGGGCAAGCACCACGCGCCTGCCTTCGCCGGCAAGGATGTTGAAGGTGCGGCAGGCCGCTGCCGAGTCCATGGTCTCGACACCGATGCGGTGGGTCATCAGGCCCTGCAGCAAGGCTGGCCGCACGAAACGCAGGCGTGAACCGCTGCCGAACAGCACCAGCTCAGGGGCTTCGTCCATGACACCGGCCAGGTGCTCGAAATGCGTTGCAGTGAGGTCCTCGAAGCGTTGGCAGTTCCATGCCTGCAATTGGCCGCCGGAGGCAAGCACCAGACTGCCAGTGTGGCGCTGACCATTGACCGCGACCCAGCCCTCGCCATAGGAGGTGATGGCCAGCGTGTCAGGCTTGTCTGCGTGCAGTTTCATGGGCGGAGGGGCGAGGGAACTGTGGTCAAATTACAGGTTTTCCCTGCAGGTAGGGCCGAATATTACGCCCGGTGCCAGCCGGCCGTGACGCGCCGTCCATGATCCCAATCGCCTCTGGAGGGCCTTTGAAAACGATTCAGAAATCCGCCAAGCTCGCCAACGTCTGCTACGACATTCGCGGACCCATCATGGACGCTGCGCGCCAGATGGAGGAAGAGGGCCACAAGATCATCAAGCTCAACATTGGCAACCTGGCGGTGTTCGGATTTGACGCGCCCGAGGAGATACAGCAGGACATGATCCGCAACCTGCCGAACTCGGCCGGTTACTCGGACAGCAAGGGCATCTTCGCGGCGCGCAAGGCAGTGATGCACGAGACGCAGAAGCAGGGCATCAAAGGAGTGGCTCTGGAGGACATCTACCTCGGTAACGGCGCGAGCGAACTCATCGTGATGGCGACCAACGCGCTGCTCGATGACGGGGACGAGCTGCTGCTGCCTGCGCCCGACTATCCGCTGTGGACGGCTGCGGTGAGTCTCTCGGGCGGCACGCCGGTGCACTACATGTGCGAGGAGTCCAACGGCTGGATGCCTGACCTGGAGGACATCCGCCGCAAGATCACGCCGGCCACCAAGGGCATCGTCGTCATCAACCCGAACAACCCGACCGGCGCACTGTATTCAGACGAATTGCTCAATGCCATCGTCGAGATCGCGCGCGAACACGGCCTGGTGATCTTCGCCGACGAGGTCTACGACAAGGTGCTGTACGACGGCGTGCAACACACGGCCATCGCCAGCCTGTCGGATGACGTGCTGACGCTGACCTTCAACTCGCTGTCCAAGAGCTACCGATCGTGTGGCTACCGTGCGGGCTGGATGATCGTCTCGGGCGACAAGAAGCCGGCCAGGGACTACATCGAGGGCCTGAACATGCTCTCGAACATGCGTCTTTGCGCCAACGTACCGGGCCAGTGGGCGATCCAGACCGCACTGGGTGGCTACCAGAGCATCAACGACCTGGTGTGCGAAGGTGGTCGCCTGCGTCGCCAGCGCGACCTGGCCTACGAACTGATCACCGCGATACCGGGCGTGAGCTGCGTCAAACCCTCTGCGGCGCTGTACATGTTTCCCCGGCTTGATCCGAAGATCTACCCGATCGAGGACGACCAGCAGATGTTCCTCGAACTTCTGCAGGAAACGCGCGTGATGCTGGTGCAGGGGTCGGGCTTCAACTACCCGGACAACCAGCACTTCCGCATCGTGTTTCTCCCGCACGAAGACGATCTGCGCGAGGCCATTGGCCGTGTGGCCCGTTTCCTTGAAGGCTGGCGCAAACGCCACGGCACCTGATTTCCCCGCTCTTCAACCATGACCGACATGAAACCGATCCAAGTAGGCCTTCTGGGCATAGGCACTGTGGGCAGCGGCACGTTCAACGTGCTCCGACGCAATCAGGAGGAGATTCGCCGGCGTGCCGGTCGTGGCATTGAAATCACCATGGTGGCGGATCTGGACACCGCGCGTGCCCAAGCCATCGTGGGCCCTGGTGTGACCGTGGTGAACGACGCGCGCGCCGTCATTGCCCATCCCGAAATCGACATCGTGATCGAGCTCATCGGCGGCTACGGCATCGCGAGGGACCTGGTGATGGAGGCCATTGCGGCGGGCAAGCACGTGGTCACGGCGAACAAGGCCCTGCTGGCGGTGCACGGCACCGAGATATTTGCCGCGGCATCCGCGAAAGGCGTGATGGTGGCCTTCGAGGCCGCTGTCGCCGGTGGCATCCCGATCATCAAGGCATTGCGAGAAGGCCTTACGGCCAACAGCATCCAGTGGATCGCCGGCATCATCAACGGCACGACCAACTTCATCCTCTCCGAGATGCGCGACAAGGGGCTGGACTTTGACACCGTGCTCAAGGAGGCGCAGCGCCTGGGCTATGCCGAGGCGGACCCGACCTTCGACATCGAGGGCGTGGACGCGGCACACAAGGTCACCATCATGAGCGCGATTGCCTTCGGCATTCCCGTGCAGTTCCACAAGGCGCACGTCGAGGGCATCACGCAACTGGGCGCCACCGACATCCGGTATGCCGAGCAACTCGGCTATCGCATCAAGCTGCTGGGCATCACCAAGCGCACGCCCCAGGGCGTCGAACTGCGCGTGCACCCTAGCCTGGTGCCCGGCAAGCGCCTGATCGCCAATGTGGAGGGTGCGATGAACGCGGTGCTGGTGCAGGGCGATGCCGTGGGCGCGACGATGTACTACGGCAAGGGAGCCGGCAGTGAACCCACGGCCAGCGCCGTGATCGCCGATCTCGTGGACATCACCCGCCTGCACACCGCGGACCCGCACCACCGCGTGCCGCACCTGGCCTTTCACCCCGACGCCATGAGCGACCTGGCGGTGTTGCCCATGAGCGAGGTCGTCACCAGCTACTACCTGCGCCTGCGCGTCGCCGACAAGGCCGGCGTTCTGGCCAACGTCACGGGCCTGCTGGCCGAACTGGGCATCAGCATCGACGCGGTGATGCAGCGCGAAGCGGACGAAATCAGTGGAGAGGGCGGCACCTCCACCGACCTGATCATCCTCACGCACGACACCCGCGAAGGCACCATGAACGATGCGCTGGCCCGGCTCCAGGGGTTGCCCACCGTGCTCGCGCCCATCGTGCGCATTCGCAAGGAAGAGCTGAACTGATGCGCTACATCTCGACCCGCGGTCATGCCGATCGCAAGCGCTTCTGCGAGATCCTGCTCGAAGGCCTGGCGCCCGATGGCGGGCTGTACCTGCCCGAGCAGTACCCACTGGTGGATGCCGCTGGCCTGCAGCGTCTGCGCGCTGCCTTCAATGGGGGGGCTCCGGGCGGGTATGCGGCGCTGGCGTTCGAGATCCTCTCGCTCTACATCGACGACATTCCGCCCGATGAGCTGCGCGCGTTGTGCGAGAAAACGTACACCGAGGCGGTGTTCGGCACGCCGCAAATCGTCCCTCTGAAGCGGCTGGACGACGGTTTCTACCTGGAGGCCCTGTCCAATGGCCCCACGCTGGCCTTCAAGGACATGGCCATGCAGTTGCTTGGCAACCTGTTCGAGTACGAACTGGCGCGCCGTGGCGAGGAGCTCAACATTCTGGGTGCCACCTCGGGCGACACCGGCAGTGCGGCCGAATACGCGATGCGCGGCAAGCACGGTGTGCGCGTGTTCATGCTCAGCCCGCACGGCCGCATGAGCCCGTTCCAGCAGGCCCAGATGTTCAGCCTGATGGACGAGAACATCCACAACATCGCCATTGAAGGCGTGTTCGACGACTGTCAGGACATCGTCAAGAACGTCAGCAACGACCTCGACTTCAAGCGCCGCCACAGGATCGGCACGGTGAACTCGATCAACTGGGCGCGCCTGCTGGCCCAGGTGGTGTACTACTTTGCCGGGTACTTCCAGGCGACGACGAAGGACGCCGAGCAGGTTTCGTTTGCCGTGCCCAGTGGCAACTTCGGCAACGTGTGCGCGGGCCATGTGGCGCGCCAGATGGGTTTGCCCATTGACCGGCTCGTGGTCGCGACAAACGAAAACGACGTACTCGACGAATTCTTCCGCACCGGCGTCTATCGTGTGCGCGCCAGCGCCGACACGCACGAGACCTCCAGCCCCTCGATGGACATCTCCAAGGCCAGCAATTTCGAGCGCTTCGTGTTCGACCTGCTGGGGCGTGACGGTGCGCGCGTCAAGGCACTGTTTGGCGACGCGCTGGCGCGCGAAGGACGCTTCGCTCTCGGGGGCGATCCGGCCTTTGCGGACGCCGCAGGGCGCTTTGGATTCCGGAGCGGCAAGAGCACACATGCGGATCGCCTGACCACCATTCGCGACGTGTTTCAGCGCCATGGCGTGATGATCGACACCCACACCGCCGATGGCGTGAAGGTGGCGCGAGATCACCGCGGCGAGGTCACGTCGATGATCGTGCTTGAGACCGCGTTGCCCATCAAGTTCGCCGAGACCATCGTCGAGGCGCTGGGCCGCCAGCCTGATCGGCCGTCGCAGTTCGAAGGCATCGAAGCCCTGCCCAGGCGCGTGACGGTCATGGCCGCCAGCACCGCGGCCGTGCAGGACTTCATCGCCGGCCACTGCGCCAGCGCCGCATGAAGGTCGTCGGGTTCGCGGGCTTCTCCGGATCGGGCAAGACCACGCTGGTGGAACAGCTGATTCCCGCTTTGCAGTTGCGTGGGCTGCGCGTCTCGGTGGTCAAGCACGCGCACCACGAATTCGACATCGACCACCCGGGCAAGGACACCTGGCGTCACCGCGAGGCCGGCGCCTTCGAGGTGCTGGCCGCCTCGACGCGCCGCCTCGTGATCATGCGTGAGCTGCGTGAGCAGGCAGCGCATTCCGTGCACGATCTGCTCGCCGAGCTGCACCCGGCGGTGGACTGGGTGCTGGTCGAAGGCTTCAAGGAAAGCGACCTGCCGAAGGTGGAGGTGTGGCGCGAGGCCAGTGGCAAGCCGGTGCGATACCTCGCCGATGAGCGCATCACCGCCATTGCCACCGACAGCGCGCAGGCCTTGCCCCAGGCCACCCCGTTGCCGGTGCTGGATTTGAACCAGCCCGATGACGTGGCTGCCTGGTTGCTCGACAATGCGGAACGATTCGAATACCGGGCAGCATCGCGCCCCGCCTCGCCATGAACGCCGTTGCCAAGTCACCTACTGGGCGTGCGCCCCTGTTGTCGCTGGACCATGCCCTGGCCGACCTCCTGGGGCGGGTCGAAGCGCTCACCACCCCTGAGACGGTCGCCACCTTCGATGCCGACGGCCGCGTGCTGGCGCAGGATCTGGTCTCTGCGCTGCAGGTGCCGCCGCACGACAACTCGTCCATGGACGGCTATGCGCTGCGCGCCGCCGATGTGACCGAGCCCGGGCAGGTCCTGCGCGTGAGTCAGCGCATCGCGGCCGGCCATGCGGGCACGGCCCTGGAGCCGGGCACCTGCGCGCGCATCTTCACGGGTGCACCGCTTCCGGCCGGTGCCGACACGGTGGTGATGCAGGAGGACACGGTCGAGGTCGGAGGCGACATCCACGCCGTGCACGTCCAGAGCGTGCCCGAGGTCGGTCAGTGGGTGCGACGCGCAGGCGAAGACGTGACCCATGGCGCGGTGGTGCTGCGCCGGGGTGAGCGCCTTTCACCGGCAAGCCTCGGTCTGGCCGCCAGTCTGGGCCTTTCGCACCTGAGCGTGCTGGCGCGCCCCCGAGTGGCCCTGTTCTCCACCGGGGACGAACTCGTCATGCCTGGCGAAGTGCCACCCGAGGCCATGAAGCCGGGCGCCATCTACAACTCCAACCGATTCTTCCTGCGTGCGCTGCTGCGGCGCATGGGCTGCGAGGTCAGCGATCTGGGGATCGTTCCCGACCGGCGCGAGGCCACACTGGCCGCGCTCAAGACCGCTGCCGATCACCACGACCTGATCCTCACCAGCGGCGGTGTCTCCGTGGGCGAGGAAGACCATATCAAACCGTCCGTGCAGCAGCTCGGCAGCCTGGACCTGTGGCAGATCGGCATGAAGCCGGGCAAGCCCTTTGCCTACGGCACCGTGCGGCGCGATGCCGGGGCCGGCGCGGCGGCGGCGCAGGCCTGCCACTTCATCGGTCTGCCGGGCAACCCGGTCTCGAGTTTCGTCACCTTCCTGTTGCTGGTTCGGCCCTTCCTGCTCAAGCTGCAGGGCGTGCCCGCCAACCGCATCCAGCCCCTGCCGCCGGCCACGACGCTGCCAGCGCATTTCACCGTGGCGCGGGCGGACAAGCGCCGCGAGTTCCTGCGCGTGCGCCGCAACGCGGCCGGCGGCCTCGACCTGTTCCCCAACCAGAGTTCGGGCGTGCTCACGTCGGCGGTCTGGGGCGATGGCCTGGTCGACAACCCGGCCGGCACCACCATCGCCCATGGCGACCCCGTGTCCTACATCTCTTTCGCGGACTTGCTCGCATGAACATCCAGTTGCGCTATTTCGCCTCCATCCGGGAAGCCCTGGGCACCGGCAGCGAAGCCCTGAAGACCGAGTCCCGGACGCTTGCAGCCCTGCGTGCGGAACTGGTGGCGCGCGGCGGTGCCTATGCCGATGCGCTGGCCCCGGGCAGGGCCGTGCGCGTGGCGTTGAACCAGACCATGAGCGAAGAGTCCGCCGCGCTCACCGACGGCGCGGAAGTGGGCTTCTTCCCGCCGGTCACCGGGGGCTGAAATGGGGACGCGCGTTTCGATCCAGACCGCGGACTTCGACCTGTCCGCCGAGGTGGCGCAACTGCGGCTGAACGATGCCCGCGTCGGCGCGGTCTGCAGCTTCATTGGCACCGTGCGCGATCGCAACGACGGCCAGGGCGTGCAGGCCATGGAGCTGGAGCACTACCCCGGCATGACGGAAAAATCGATCGAGGCCATGATCGACGAGGCCTTCCAGCGTTTCGATCTCTACGGCGCGCGCGTGATCCACCGCGTGGGCCTGTTGCAGCCACTGGACCAGATCGTGCTGGTGGCCGTCACCTCGGCGCACAGGGGCGAGAGCTTCCAGGCCTGCGAGTTCCTGATGGACTACCTCAAGACCCAGGCGCCCTTCTGGAAAAAGGAGCAGACGCCCGACGGCGCGCGCTGGGTCGATGCGCGCGTGAGCGACGACGCCGCGCTCGCGCGCTGGGGCATCAAGGCGCGCAACGGCTGAGCTCTGGCGGCACGCATTCATGCAAATCCCCGCCACCGACGTCGAATCCATCGAACGCGCCACGCTGCAGGCGGTACCGCCCGAAGTGATGGAAGCACTGCCCGGGTGGTTGCTGCCGATGGACCACGGTACGGTAGGCCGCGCGCGCAGCGCCGTGCCGCTGCACCACAGCGAGCCCGATCCTGGGCTTCTGCCCGCCATCCTGGCGCGATACGAAGCCCGTGGTTTCGCGCCCGCGTTTCGACTGCCCGCGTTGTCTGCCTTCGAGGCCTGGCAACGGGAACTGAGCGCCAGAGGTTTCGTGCGCCAGCAGCCCACGCTGACGCAGACTTGCGCCGTGGCCGACCTGGCGCTGCCGGTGTCGGCAGCCCATGTGGCCCTGGATTCCACCCCTGACGCCGCCTGGATGGCCATGTTCCTGGGCGAGGGCCTGGACCCGGTGGACGGTGCCTGCCGTGCCCGCATGCTCGGCCGCGCCACCGACATGCGCTACGCCAGCGTGCGCGTCAACGGCATCACGCTGGCTTGCGGCGCCGCCTCGTTCGGTCACGGCTGGCTGGGCGTGCACGGCATGCGCACGGCGGCCGCACAGCGTGGACGCGGCCTGGCCAGCGCGCTGCTGGGCGCGATGGCGCGCGAGGCGACCCGCCGGGGCATCGGACGCGTGTTCCTCCAGGTCGACGCCAGCAACGCGCCCGCGCTCTCGCTCTACCGCCGGCTGGGCTTCACCACCGCGTGGCCCTATGCCTACTGGCGCCGCGCGCAGCCGCAGACGCCTTGATCTGCATCAGGTCCGACACCGGGCCCGAGCCTTGAAAATGGCCACATCAGCGCCATGTGCGATGCAGTTCTGAATACCCGGAGAGCCTACCCATGCGTCTCGACAAACTCACCACCAAGTTCCAGGAAGCCCTGGGCGAAGCCCAGACATTGGCGCTCGGCGCCGACCATGCCTACATCGAACCGGCCCACCTGCTGCTGGCCCTGCTGCGCCAGGCGGACGGGCCGCAGTCGCTGTTGCAGCGCGCGGGAGTCAACGTGCCCGGGCTGACCAAGGCCACGGAAGCCGCCGTCAAGCGCCTGCCCGAGGTGCAGGGGCAGGACCAGGTGCAGGTCGGCCAGGAACTGGCCAAACTGCTTCAGGCCACGGAGAAGGAGGCCATCAAGCGCGGCGACCAGTTCATCGCGAGCGAGCTGTTCCTGCTCGCCGTGGCCGACAACAAGGGCGAACTCGGCCGGATCGCCAACGAGAACGGCCTCACGCGCAAGAGCCTGGAGGCCGCCATCACCGCGGTGCGCGGTGGCCAGACCATGGACAGCCCCGAGGCCGAAGGGCAGCGCGAGGCGCTCAAGAAATACACGCTGGACCTTACCGAGCGCGCCCGCCTGGGCAAGCTCGACCCGGTGATCGGCCGCGACGACGAGATCCGCCGCGCTATCCAGGTGCTGCAACGCCGCACCAAGAACAACCCCGTGCTCATCGGCGAGCCTGGCGTGGGCAAGACCGCCATCGTCGAAGGGCTGGCGCAGCGCATCGTGGCGGGCGAGGTGCCCGATTCGCTCAAGGGCAAGCGCGTGCTCAGCCTGGACATGGCCGCGCTGCTGGCCGGCGCCAAGTTCCGCGGCGAGTTCGAGGAACGCCTCAAGACCGTGCTGAACGAACTGGCCAAGGACGAAGGCCAGACCATCGTCTTCATCGACGAGCTGCACACCATGGTGGGTGCCGGCAAGGCCGAAGGCGCGATGGACGCGGGGAACATGCTCAAGCCGGCGCTGGCGCGCGGCGAGCTGCACTGCGTGGGCGCGACCACGCTGGACGAGTACCGCAAGTACATCGAGAAGGATGCGGCGCTTGAGCGCCGCTTCCAGAAGATCCTGGTGGGCGAACCCAGCGTGGAGGCGACCATCGCCATCCTGCGCGGCCTGCAGGAAAAGTACGAAGTGCACCACGGCGTGGAGATCACCGACCCGGCCATCGTGGCCGCCGCCGAACTCAGCCAGCGCTACATCACCGACCGCTTCCTGCCGGACAAGGCGATCGACCTGATCGACGAGGCCGCGGCCAAGATCAAGATTGAGATCGACTCCAAGCCCGAGGTGATGGACCGGCTCGACCGCCGACTGATCCAGCTTCAGATCGAGGCCGAGGCGGTGAAGAAGGAGAAGGACGAAGCTTCGCAGAAGCGCTTCGAGCTGATCCAGGTCGAGATCGGGAAGCTGCAGAAGGAAATCGCCGACCTGGATGAGATCTGGAAGGCCGAGAAGGCCCAGGCCCAGGGCTCGGCGCAGGTGAAGGAAGAAATCGACAAGCTGCGCCACCAGATCGAGGAATTCACTCGCAAGGGCGACTTCAACAAGGTCGCCGAGCTGCAGTACGGCAAGCTGCCCGAGCTGGAGAAGAAGCTCAAGGACGCCCAGGCCGCCGAGGCGGGCAAGAAGGAGGGCGGACGCCCCCAGCTGCTGCGCACCATGGTGGGCGCCGAGGAGATTGCCGAGGTGGTGGCGCGCGCCACCGGCATTCCGGTGTCCAAGCTGATGCAGGGTGAGCGCGACAAGCTGCTGCTGATGGAAGGCAAGCTGCACGAACGCGTGGTGGGCCAGGACGAGGCCATCGGCGCGGTTGCCAACGCCATCCGGCGCTCGCGCTCAGGGTTGAGCGACCCCAACCGCCCGACCGGCTCCTTCCTGTTCCTCGGTCCCACCGGCGTGGGCAAGACCGAGCTGTGCAAGGCGCTGGCCGGTTTCCTGTTCGACAGCGAAGACCACCTCGTGCGCATCGACATGAGCGAGTTCATGGAGAAGCACTCCGTGGCCCGCCTGATCGGCGCGCCCCCCGGCTACGTGGGCTACGAGGAGGGCGGCTACCTGACCGAGGCGGTGCGCCGCAAGCCCTACAGCGTGCTGCTGCTCGACGAGGTCGAGAAGGCCCACCCGGACGTGTTCAACGTGCTGCTGCAGGTGCTCGACGACGGCCGTCTCACCGATGGACAGGGCCGCACCGTGGACTTCAAGAACACCGTGATCGTCATGACGAGCAACATCGGCTCGCACATGATCCAGGCCATGGTGGGCGAGCCGTACGACGACGTGAAGGAAGCGGTGTGGGGCGAGCTGAAGAATCATTTCCGGCCCGAGTTCCTCAACCGCATCGACGAGACCGTGGTGTTCCACGCGCTCGACGCGAAGCACATCGAGTCGATCGCCGCGATCCAGCTCAAGGTGCTCGAAGCGCGTCTGGCGAAGATGGACCTGCACCTGCAGGTCTCGCCCGCGGCGCTGGCCGAGCTGGCCAAGGTCGGCTTCGACCCGGTGTTCGGCGCGCGGCCGCTCAAGCGTGCGATCCAGCAGCGCATCGAGAACCCGCTCTCGAAGTTCCTGCTGGAGGGGCGCTATCCGCCGAAATCGTCGATTCCGGTGGATGTCGATCCGGTGCGCGACCCCGGCGTGTTCCAGTTCGGGGACGCGCTGCAGGCCGCCTGAGCGGCGGCCCGGCTCAGCCCATGAGCTTCTGCGGCAGCCAGGTCGCGAGCTCGGGGAACACGCACAGGATCACGATCGCCAGCACCATGCACAACATGAAGGGGATCGCCCCCTTCAGGATGGTGGGCAGGCGCACGTCGGGCGTGATGCCGTTGATGACGAACAGGTTCAGGCCCACGGGCGGCGTGATCAGGCCCAGCTCCATGTTGATGGTGAGGATCACGCCGAACCAGATGGGGTCGAAGCCCGCGGCGGTGATCACCGGCATGAGGATGGGCGTGGTCATCAGGATGATGGCCGCGGGTGGCAGGAAGCAGCCCGCCACCAGCAGGAGCACGTTGATGGCCGCCAGCACCACCCATTTGTTGACCTGCATCTCGCCAATGGCCTCGGCCACCGACTGCGTGACCTGCAGCGACGACATCATGTAGCCGAACAGGATCGAGGTGCCGATGATCAGCAGCAACATGCCGGATTCGCGCAGGCCATCGCGCAGGATCACCCACAGGTCCATCGGCTTCCACACGCGGTAGATCACGATCACCATCACCAGGCACAGCGCCGCGCCCACGCCGGCGGCCTCCGACGGCGTGGCGATGCCGCCATAGAGCGCGTAGACCACACCGATGATCACGACGATGAAGGGCAACAGCCGGGGCAGCAGCTCCAGCTTTTCCTTCAGGCTGTAGATGCGGTCGTGGTCCAGCAGCACGGTGCCGCGCTTCCAGCTCAGGAACAGGGCCCAGGCCATGAACAGGCCGGTGAGCAGCAGGCCGGGAATCACGCCCGCCAGGAACAGCCGCCCGATCGAGGTCTCGGACGCGATGCCGTAGAGGATCATGGTGATGCTGGGCGGGATCAGGATGCCCAGCGTGCCCCCGGCAGCAATCGCGCCGGTGGCCAGGTCGGCGTCGTAGCCGCGCTTGCGCATTTCCGGGATGCCCATCTTGCCGATCGCCGCGCAGGTCGCGGGCGACGAGCCGGTGAGGGCCGAGAACAGCGCGCAGGCGCCGATGTTGGAGATCACCAGCGAACCGGGCACCCGGTGCAGCCAGCGCGAAAGTGCTTCATAGAGGTCGCTGCCGGCGCGCGACGACGCCACCGCCGCGCCCATGATGATGAACATGGGCAGCGACACCAGCGTGAAGTCGCTCAGGCCCGCAAAGATGGTCTCGGGCACGAAGTGCACGCTGTTCCAGCCGTCAAACACCACCATGAACAGCAGGGCCACCGCGCCCAGGCCGAAGGCAATGGGCAGGCCGGTGGCCAGCACCAGGATCGTGACCACGAAAATCAACAGGCCAATGGCAAGGGCGCTCATGAGGAATCCCGCAAACAGGAAGAAATGACAGGCAGGGGCAGGGATGGGTGGGCGATCACAGATGGTCTTCCGGCGCCAGCCCGTACGGGTCTTCGCGCCGTGTCCACACCATCCAGATCTCCGCGGCGTACTGCAGGCACAGCAGGCCCAGGCCCACGGGCACGGCCAGGTAGGGAATCCACAGGCGTGCGCGCCAGATCGACGCCGTGGTCAGCCCGGTGCTCCAGCTCTCGTGCCACCAGGGCACGGCGGCATAGAGGAAGAAGCCGCAGAAGCTCAAACCGACGAGGCTGCCCACCAGATGCAGCCAGCGGCGGGCCGCTGGACGCACCATGAGTGGCAGCACGTCGACCGCCACGTGGCCGCGCGTGAGCAGGATGTAGGGCGCGCCGATGAAGGCCGAAGCCACCAGCGAGTAGGTGACGAACTCCGTCTGCCAGATCGACGATTCGCCCAGCACGGCGCGAACGAACACCATCTGGCAGACCACGAAGATCGACACCAGCAGCAAGGCCGCCGCCGCCACGCCCAGCAGGCGTGAGGCACCGTGCACCAGCGCCACCCACGCCGGCATCTGGCCGGCCTTACTTGACACTCAGCGCCTTCTCGATGAGTTCCTTGCCGCCAGGCACCTTCTCGGCGAAGAGCTTGTACGAGGTCTTCTGCGCCACGTCGCGCCAGGCCTGCGCCTCTGCGTCGGTCAGCGTCACCACCTGGACGTTGTTCTTCTTGTAGGTCTCGACCATGGTGTCGTCGAGCTTCTTCGACTCGGCGTTGAAATAGGCCTCGGCCTTTTTCGACGCGTCGGTCAGCGCCTTCTTCTGCGCGTCGTTGAGTCCGTTCCAGCTCTTCATGGAGATCAGCACCGGCTCGTACATGAACCACAGCGCGTTGTCACCCGGCGCGGTGAGGCACTTGAGCTGCTCGTACAAACGGAACGAGACGAAGCTGCCGCTGGACGTGTCGGTGGCCTGGGCCACGCCCTGCTGCAGCGCGCTGTACACCTCGCTCGACGGAATCGCCACGATCGAGGCGCCCGCACCCGCCCACATCTGGGCGAAGGTCGCGCCAGCCGAGCGCACCTTCAGTCCGGAGGCATCTTCCGGTTTGCGGATGCATTTGTCCTTGCTGCCGAAGGCGCCGGCCAGCCAGGCGTCGGCCAGCACCTTGGCGCCACCCTTTTCGATGATGGCCTTGATGTCCTGCATGAAGGGCGAGGCGTTGATGCGCTGCGCGTGTTCGTGGCTCTTGACCAGGCCCGGCATCAGCGTGGCGCCGAACTGCGGGTGGAAGCCGGAGGCGTAGTCCAGCGGGAACGAGGTCATGTCGATCTGGCCGGTCTGCATGGCCTTCCACTGCTCGGTGGCCTTGACCAGGCTGGAGCCCGGAAACACCTTGATCGTCATGTCCACCTTGGCGGCCGCGACCTCACGGGCGATCATCTGCACCATCTCGTCGCGCACGTCGCCCTTGCCTCCCGGAAACTGGTGCGAGGCCTTGAGCACCACCTCGGACAGGGCGCCGGTGGACACGGCGGCGAGCAGGGCGGCGGCGAGGGCGCTGCGCGCCAGGTTGCTTGCTTTCTTCATCTTTGTCTCCAGGTTGGTAAGGGTTGTTGTATAAATGACGCCAAATGTTATATGCAACAAAAACAGGTCCCGCCTAGGACAAACCCCGACACCCACGAGAAAATGAGCGACCGCATGAGCGCCACCCCCCCCAACCGATCCCGCGTGCAACGGGTGCGCGAGCAACTCGAGGACGACATCGTCAACGGGCGGCTGCTGCCAGGCGAACAAGTCCAGGTGGAGCAACTGGTGGTGCGGTTCGGCGTGTCGCGCACGCCGGTGCGCGAGGCGCTGCAGCAGCTGGAGGCCAGCGGTCTGATCGAGGTGCAGCCCAAGCGCGGCACGTACGTGTCGCGGCTGGGCATGCCTGAGCTGATCCAGATGTTCGAAGTGATGGCCGAGCTGGAGGCCTTCTGCGCACGGCTGGCCACGCGCCGTGCGCACGAGGCCGATCTGCGCGAGATCGAAGCCGCGCTGGCGCAATGCGAGGCCGAGGCCGCGTCCGGCAACGTCAATGCCTACTACTACGCCAACGAACACTTCCACCAGCTGATCTACCACGCCTGCGGCAACGCCTTCCTGGTGCAGCAGACGCTGGGGCTTAAGAACCGGCTCAAACCCTACCGCCGCCTGCAGTTGCAGATGCGCAACCGCATTGCGCAGTCGCTCGACGAGCACCGCCAGGTGGTGGCCGCCCTGCGGCGGGGCGACAGCGAGGCGGCGGCCGAGGCGGCGCGCGCACATGTGCTGGTGCAGGGGCAGCGGTTCACGGACCTGATGAGCCTGACCGAGCGGCAGGCACCCTCGAGGCCCGCCGAAGTACCGTCGGCGGCGCCTGAGAGCCTGAACGCCTGAGCGAGGCCGGCCCCGCGGCCCTCAGTTCCCCGCAGAGTTGTCGTCGTCGGCCACCACGGCTGGCGAGAGCGTCTGCAGTTGCAGGTAGCCGCGCTGCTGCAAGCGGATGGCGAGATCGGTCACGTCGGTGCCCAGCAGCAGGGACAGCTCCATCTCGCTGCGCCGCCCGTTGGCCATCAGGAGCAGGGTGTGCGCCTGGCGGCCCACCACCTCGGGTCGGGCCAGCGCCTCCCAGGCGCGCGCCGTCTTGGCATAGCGTTGAACGCCGCTTGTGCTCGTTGTCATCTTGCTCTCCCTGATGCCTGTCGCGGCGTGTGACTGGCCGCCAAGTCATGCTGCCTGCCGGATGTGACAGCAGGATGAAGCGAGGCTCAGGACAGGCAGGTCCGCGCTGCTCAGCCGGTCCCGCCGGACTGAAAACTCCAGCGCGTCGGTGGTTGGCCCATGGCGGCCTTGAACATTGCGCTGAATGCGCTGTCGCTGGCGTACCCGGTGGCGGCCGCCACCTGGCCGACCGGAACGCCGCGCGCGAGCAGGGGCAGCGCGTGCGCCAGCACCGCCTGCTGGCGCCATTGCTGGTAGGTGGTGCCCAGTTCCTCGCGGAACAGGCGCGCCACCGTGCGCTCGCTCGCACCGGTGTCCGCCGCCCATTCGGCCAGTGTGCCGCGTTCGCCAGGGGCATTCAGCACCGCTTCGCACAGGGCGCGCAGGCGCTTGTCGCGCGGCAGCGGCACGCCCAGCGGCTGGGTGTCGGCGTGCGCGAGTTCGTCGAGCACGAGCCCGGTGAGCAGTTGGTCTCGCGCGGGTTCGGCGGCGCGCCGCGTGGCCGCATCCATGGCCTGCACCAGCTCGCGCAACAAGGCCGAGACGACGATCATGCGGCAGCTCTGCCAGCCGGCTGGCGTGGCCCCGGCGAAGACATAGAGCGTGCGCAGCTCCGCGTCCTCGCGCACCGTGACCGCGTGGCGCGTGCCCGGCGGTATCCACACCGCGCGAGAGGGCGGCACGATGTAGGTGACCGTTTGCAGGTTGGCTTCGTCGGGCACCGTCATGACCTGCACGATGCCCGTGGCGCAGTAGGCGAGCTGACCCCAGGGATGGCGGTGCGGCTCGAAATGGGTGTCCGCGCTCAGTGCACGTGAGCGCACCCGCACGGGGCGCGCCTCGTCGGGCGTGAAGGGATCGGAGTCCCCCAGAGGGGTCGGACGGGGGCGGCGGCGCGGCGCGGGCATGGCGGAACCTGGGTTGGCGGGTATTCGAGGAAACCTGTCAGATCGTCGTGATCCGGCAGAACGGCACGAGTCTACGATCCCTCCATGTCCTCTTCAAGCACCGCCCATGCCATGCCCGCCGTGGCCTTGCGCCAGGACGCCAGCCTCATCGGCCTGGTCGGACTGGCGCACATGATCAGCCATTTCAGCCAGTTGCTGCTCGCGCCGCTGTTTCCCTGGCTGAAGGACGCGTTCAACGCCAGCTACGCCGAACTGGGCTTCCTGATGACCATCTTCTTCGTGGTGTCCTGCGCGGTGCAGGCCACCTCGGGTTTCGTGGTGGACCGCTTCGGCCCGCGTCCGGTGCTGTTCGGTGGCCTGGCGCTTCTGGGTCTGGCCGCATTTGGTTTCGCTGCCAGCACGGGCTACTGGATGATGGCCTTCTTCGCCATCGTGGCGGGTGTGGGCAACGGGGTGTTCCACCCCGTGGACTACACCTTGCTCAACCGCAAGGTGAGCGCGCCGCGCCTGGGGCATGCCTACAGCGTGCACGGCATCACTGGCAGCCTGGGCTGGGCACTGGCGCCGGCCATGATGGTGCCGATCGCGCTGGCCTGGTCCTGGCGCGCCGCGCTGGCCAGCGCGGGCGTGCTCGCGTTCGCGGTACTGGCGGTGCTGTGGTTCAACCGTGAACGCCTGAGCCTGCCCGCCGCACCGAAACCCGCGGCGGGCTCGGGCCACGCCCGCGGCGAAGACCCCATGGCCTTCCTGCGCATCCCCGCGGTGTGGATGTGTTTCGGTTTCTTCTTCTTCTACGCCATGTCGCTGAGCGTGGTGCAGGCCTTCGCCCCCGAGGCGGCGCGCCAGCTGCACGGCGTGCCGCTGGCCCTGGTGGCGGTGTGCCTGACGACCTACATGGTGTGCGCGGCCGGTGGCATGGTGCTGGGTGGGTTCCTGGCGTCCGACCCGGCGCGCTGCGAGCGCATCGTGGGCATGGGTTTTGGTCTGGCCGCGTGCATCGCGCTGGTGCTGGCGCTGGCCGATGTGCCCTCGGCGGCCGTGCCTGTGCTGTTTGGGGCCATGGGCTTTTCAGCCGGTATTGCGGGACCGTCGCGCGATCTTCTGGTGAAGAAGTCCACGCCCGACAATGCCACCGGGCGCGTCTATGGCGTGGTCTATTCAGGGCTGGACATCGGCCAGGCGATCTCGCCGCTGATCTTCGGCGTGCTCATGGATCATGGCCAGTTCCGCGGCGTGCTGATCGGGCTCGCGGTGGTGCAGGCGGTGCTGATTGCCAGCGCGTTCAATGTGCGGCGGGTGCGGCGCACGGCGCTGGCCACCACCTGAAGCCTTTCTTCTGCGGCCCCGGCGGGTGCGTCCGCCGCCCAGCGCCGTGTTGCGCCCGGCTGCCGTTTATTTGCCGGGCATCAAACGGGCGCCCAGTTCCAGCAGGTATAAAAGCGGCTTGATCCATTCCCCCATCTGCTGGCGAATCACCGCAGACTGTCCATGACGGTGCCTTCCCGTTTGCTGCAACAGTGCTTCCAGGAAGCACTTTCCGGCGCGCCCGAAATGCTGGCGCGCTGCGCCGACTCGGCCATCGCCAGCCTGCAGGCGGCGGAGAAGGCGTCCAAGGAAGTGGCGCAGCGCGACCGCCTCGCGCTGGCCTGGTGGGGCATGCTTCAGAACAAGATTCAGTGGGGCCAGACGTTTTCGCAGCATCTGCGTGATGCGCTGATGGCCGCGCCCGAGGCCAACTCCTCGCGCCCGGCCCTGCTGTCCGAATCCTCGCTGCTGTCGCTGGTGGAGGACGACGCGGTCAACGAGTCGCTCGAATCCGCGCGGCTGGTGCACGGCCTGATGCCGGTGCTGGAACAGCAGCTCGCCGTGCTCGACGCGCTCATGAGCTCGGTGATCGGCCTGCAGACCGTGCAGGCCGAACGCAACCCGCTGCGGCCGTCGGTGTTCGTGCGCGCCCTGCGTGAACTTATGTCGTCGGCCGAGTCCGAGCCGGAGGTGCGTGCCCTGTGGCTGCGCCACATGGACAAGGCGCTTGGCCGCGAATTGCAGAAGCTCTACGAGCGGGTGGCACTGATCCTGCAGCGCGCCAACGTGCAGGAGGCTGGCTACCGCGTGCGCCTGGTGGACGACGCAGGCGCCTCCACGCGCTCGGGCGGCCTGTCCACCCGATCGGGCGGCCTGGGCCTGTCCTCGCGCGCCGCCGGGTTGGGCGTCTCCCCCAACAGCCAGTGGCAGGACATGGGTTACGTCCCCAGCGGACAGGACACGCCCTCCTGGGCCAGCGCCGATCATCTGCCACCCATGCAGTCGCTCGGGCGCATGCAGCCGGGCGTGGACCATCAGGTCTTTCACGAATTCCTCAACCAGGGCGGCAAGCATTTCGACCGCCACCTGACGCCTGACTACTACGAGCAGGTGAGCGAGGAGCTCGCCGCGATCGAGGCCTTCGCCGCAATTCCGGTGCTCGACGAGTCCATGATCCTGGAGCAGCAGACCCAGTACCGCGACTTGCCGGTGGTGGATCGGCCGGCGCGCGAGATCGGGATCTCCAGCCAGTTGAGCCAGAAGGCCTGGGGCACCTACGCGGCGGCGCATGAGCGTTCGCGCGTGCTCATGCACCTCAAGCAGAAGGCCCAGCGCGTCAGCCAGGCTGTGGGGCTGGACCTGGTGCGCACCCTGGTCAGCCAGGTCGCCAGCGACCCGCTGCTGCTGGGCCCGGTGCGCGAGGCTGTGGTGGCGCTGGAGCCGGCGCTGCTGCGCCTGGCCATGGCCAACCCGAAGTTCTTCAACGAAGACGAACACCCGGCGCGACGCCTCATCGAGAGCGTGGCGCAGCGCAGCTTCAAGTTCAACGATGAATTCGCGGATGAGTTCGACAGCTTCTTCCAGCCGGTGCAGCAGGCCTTCAAGGACCTCAACGCCCAGGCAACGAACGATCCGAAACCCTTTGCGGATGCGCTCGGCGCGCTGCGCGAAGGCTGGGCCGCGCAGGACGAGAAGGAACTCGCGCTGCAGGACAACAGCCTGCAATCCATTCGATACGCCGAGGAACGCCAGGCCCTGGCCGACCAGATTGCCTGGGACCTCAGCCAGCGCCCCGACGTGGACAACGCCCCCGGCGTCATTCTGGACTTCCTCTATGGCCCCTGGTCGCTGGTGATTGCCTCGGCCAAGCTGGGCGACACCGAAGGCCAGCCCGACCCCGGGGGGTTCCGCAAGGTGGTCTCCAACCTGTTGTGGAGCGTGAAGAAGGAGGTCACGCTCAAGCGGCCCAAGGAACTGTTCGCCATGGTGCCGGGCATGCTGGCCACGCTGCATGCGGGCCTGGACATGCTGGGCAAGACGCGCGAGGAGACCAAGGCGTTCTTCGATGCGCTCATGCGCCTGCACCAGCCGGTGCTGGGCCTGCGCCGCGCGCGCATCCGCAACGACGCGAGCAACTCCGATCCCGCACCGCTGGAAATCTCGTCCATGTCGATGGATCTGGATGAAACGCTGCCAGCCACGCCCGAGCAGCGCAAGCCGCGGCCCAAGGCACAGCCCTGGCTGGGCAAGAGCGAGATCGAGGCCGCTGGCTTCGAGGACACGCTGCCCACCGACTACGGCGATCTGATCGAAACCCAGGTGCAGGCCCGAGCCAGCGAAGACGATTCGCAGGCGGCCGCGCTGGCCGAGGAGGGAGAGCTGGAAGACATCACCGCCGCGGCGGTGTTGGTGGGCCTGCGCGAAGGCGACTGGGTCGATCTGTACTCGCGCCGGGAATGGCTGCGTGCCCAACTCATCTGGGCCAGCAGCAAGGGCACCCTGTTCATGTTCGTCAGCCGCGGTGGCCGCCCGCACTCCATGACCAAGCGCAGCTGCGAGCGCCTCATCGCCAGCCGACTGCTGCGCCCGGTCAACGCCCAGGGCGTGGTGCAGAAGGCGCTGCAGGCCATGGCGGTCGAATCGCAGCAACCGCGCCGCGTCGAACCCGAAGCGGCCTGAGGCGCGCTGGCGCCTGCAGCGCAAGCCGCGTCAAACGGCGCCGGTGTATTCGCCTCGTGCGGGGTAGTTCTTCGCCAGCGCGAAATCCACCGCCGCGAGCAACTCGTCGAAATGTGGCCGTGCGAACGGCATGGTCTGCACCGCCCCGTAGTACAGCGTGCCGTCAGGGCGCACCAGGAACACACCGGGTTCGGAAAACAGCGCGGGTTCCTCGATGCCGATGGACGTCGTGCCGCGCGAGGTGCTGATGTACAGGCCCCACGCGCGCGCCGTCGTCAGCGACAGGTCGTGGCCCATGCGCAGGTCCGGGGCGTTGAGTTTGTCCGCCATGGCTTTGGCTCGCTCCGCCCCGTCGCTGGACAGGGCAATGACCTTCAGGCCGCGTTTCTCGAACTCGGGCAGCAGACGGCCCAGTTCGAGCAGGTACTTGTGGCAGATGGGGCAGTGCAGCCCGCGGTAGAACACGACGACGGTGAAGTGCTCGGCCGCGTCGGTGGCCAGGTCGAACGCACCGTGGGCGAGGGTGGGCACCTGCAGGGCAGGAACGGCTTGGCGGGGCATCAGCATGGGGAAGAACCTCCAGGGTGGAACAAGCCGCCACTGTAGTTCGGATTTCTGGACGAAAGGCGTTCAATGATCCTGATTGGTCGATAATTCGTCCCATGACCGATCGCCTGTCCAGCCTTCTTCAGCGCTTCACACTGCGCGCCCGCGTGTACCACGGGGGTGCGATCCGGAACGAGCTGCGCCATGACGGGCACGGCAGCGAAGGCCGTCTGCACCTGGTGCATGAAGGCCTCGTGGTGTTTTCGGGACCCGGTCGGCGGCGGATGAAGGTGGTGGCGCCCAGCATGATCTATCTCCCGCGCGGCGTGGCGCATCGTCTGCAGCCAGCCCCCGGTGCGACGGCCGAGGTGGTCTGCGCCGCCGTGTCCTTTGGCAGCGCGCAGGAAAACCCGCTGCTGCGCAGCCTGCCGGACCTGGTCTGCGTGCCACTGGCGGAGATGGCGGGGCTGGAGGTGACGCAAACCTTGCTCGCCAGCGAATCGCTCGCCAACCGCTGCGGCCATGCCGCCGTGGTGGACCGGCTGGCCGAGGTGCTGGTGGTGCAATTGCTGCGCTGGTGCATCGAGCGCGGCGAACTGCACAGCGGCAGCCTGGCCGGGCTGGCCGATGCGAGGCTGTCGCGCGCCATCACCGCCATGCACGACCAACCGTCCGCGCCGTGGACGCTGGACTCGCTCGCGGCGACCGCGGGCATGTCGCGCTCGCGCTTCGCGGCGCAGTTCAAGACGGTGGTGGGTGTGCCCGCTGCCGAGTACCTCAAGCGCTGGCGCGTCGGTGTGGCCAAGGGCCTGCTGCGCCGGGGGCTGCCGATCAAGGCGGTGGCGCACGACGCCGGTTACGGCAGCACCAGCGCCTTTGGCAAGGCCTTCGCGCAGGTGGAGTGCGTGTCCCCCTCCGGATGGCGCGACCGGCTGGCGTGACCCAGTCGGATCGCTTCAGACGGCGCCGCGGTGCCGCTCAATGCAGGTCTGCAGCACGTCGTCGTGACCGCGCTTCCACCAGTTGCCGGTGGAAAAAATCTCCACTTCGCTGAAGCCCGTGAAGCCTTGCGCTTCCACCCAGCCGCGGATGCGCGGGATGTCGATCACGCCGTCGCCCATCATGCCGCGGTCGTTGAGCAGGTCGGTGGTGGGCGTGAGCCAGTCGCAGACATGGAAGGCGAGCAGGCGGCTCTTGCCCGCGCGCACGATCTGCGCCTGCAGTTTTGGGTCCCACCACACGTGGTACACGTCCACCGCCACGCCGAGGGCGCCTGTCTTGCCCGGGTCCAGCGCGTCGCACACATCGAGCGCCTGTTCCATCGTGTTGATGCAGGCGCGGTCGGCCGCGTACATGGGGTGCAGGGGCTCGATGGCCAGTGGCATGCCGTTGGCCTTCGCGTACTCGAGCAGCTCGGCGATGCCATCGCTCACCTGTTGCCGCGCGCGCGCGATGTCCTTGTGCACCGCCTGTCCGGCCAGCGCGCCGGGCAGGCCGCCGACCACCAGCACCAGACAGGGTGCACCGAGTTCGCAGGCTTCGTCCACCGCGCGGCGGTTGTCGTCGCGCGCGGCCTGCAGGCCCGCCGCATCCGCGGCGGGAAACATGCCGCCCCGGCAGTAGCCCGAGAGCTGCAGGCCAAGCGCCTTCATCTGCGCGGAGACGGTCTTCAGGCCCGCCGCTGCCACCTGATCGCGCCAGGGCGAGACCGCCTGGATGCCGTGGTGCGCGACCGCGTCGAGGATCTGCGGCAGCGGCAGGTCCTGCCCCCGGCTCTTGCGCACCGTGGCGGTGTTGATGGAGAGCCAGCGGTGGTCTTGCGAGAAATCGCGCATCAGGCCTCCACCCCGTGCAGCGTCAGCAGCGTCTTCATGCGCCGCACAGCCAGATCGGGCTGCTCCAGCAGTTGGGCCGCGTCGGCCAGGCGGAACAGCTCGGCCAGATGCGGCAGCGAGCGCGTGCTCTGCTGGCCGCCGACCATGGTGAAGTGCGTCTGGTGGCCGTTGAGCCACGCCATGAAGACCACGCCCGTCTTGTAGAAGCGCGTGGGTGCGGCAAAGATGTGGCGCGACAGCGGCACCGTGGGGCCCAGGATGTCGTGGAAGCGCTGCAGGTTGCCCTGCGCGAGTTCGCCCAGTGCGGCGGCGGCGGCCGGCGCGATGGAGTCAAAGATGCCCAGCAGCGCATCGCTCTGGCCGTGGGTGGGCAGCTTGCCCCAGGCATCGCCGGCGATGAGTTCGGCGTAGTTGAAGTCGTCGCCGGTGTACATGCGCACCCCGGCCGGCAGGCGGCGGCGCATGGCGATCTCCTTGTCCTTGTCGAGCAGAGAAATTTTGATGCCGTCCACCTTGTCGGGGTGCGCGGCGATCACCGCCAGCGCGGTGTCCATCGCCTGGTCGACATCGTTGCTGCCCCAGTAGCCCTTGAGCGCCGGGTCGAACATGTCGCCCAGCCAGTGCAGCACCACGGGTTGCCTGGCCTGGCTCAGGATGCGGTCGTACACGCGTTCGTAGTCGGCCGGGTTTTTCGCCACACGGGCCAGCGCGCGGCTGGCCATGACGATGAGCTTGCCGCCGAGCTTCTCGATCGCGGCCATCTGTTCCTCGTAGCCGGCAATGACCTCGTCGACCGTCTTCACGTTCTCCAGCACGAGGTGGTCGGTGCCGCAGCCCGAGGCCACCAGCGCGCCGGGCACGTCCTTCGCGGCGTCGAGCGAGCGGCGGATCAATTCCAGCGAGGTCGGCCAGTCCAGGCCCATGCCGCGTTGCGCGGTGTCCATGGCCTCGGCCACACCCAGACCGAGCGACCACAGGCGTTGTCGGTAGGCGATGGTGGCGTCCCAGTCCACCGCGCACTGCAGCCAGGGGTCGATGGCCGCCAGCGGGTCGGCCACCACGTGCGCGGCGGAGTAGGCGATGCGGTTGAATGGCACACCCGGTGCGGGCTTCACGGGCGTGGCGCCGCTCAGGGTGTAGGCCGTGACATGGCCCGAGGCGTCGGGGAGTTTCAGGGACAGTGCCATGGTCAGACCTTCAGGGCGGGCACGTCCACCCAGCGGCGCTCTTTCCAGCTCTCCAGTGCGGCCTCCACCAGCTGCACGCCCTTGGCACCCTCGGGCAGCGTCCACTTGTAGGGCTCGTTCTCCACCACATGGCGGATGAAGTGCTCCCACTGGATCTTGAACCCGTTGTCGTACACCTGCGTGTCCGGCACGTCCTGCCATTGCTCGCTGAAGTTCATGGTGTTCTTCACGTCCGGGTTCCACACCGGTCGGGGCGTGTTCACGCGGCTCTGCGCCTTGCAGCCGGTCAGCGTGGCCACGGCGGAGCCGTGCGTGCCGTCGACGTGGAAGGTCACCAGGTCGTCGCGGTTCACGCGGGTGGCCCAGCTCATGTTGAGTTGTGCGATCACCGGCTCACCGTTGTGGCCGGTCAGTTCGGCGGTGGCATAGGCCGCGTCGTCCGCCGTGCACGCATAGGGCTGGCCGGCTTCGTCCCAGCGTTGCGGGATGTGGGTGGTGCCGATGCAGGAGACCGACTTCACCTCGCCGAACAGGTTGTCCAGCACGTAGCGCCAGTGGCACATCATGTCCAGGATCATGCCGCCGCCGTCTTCCTTGCGGTAGTTCCAGCTCGGTCGCTGAATGGGCTGCAGGTCGCCCTCGAACACCCAGTAGCCGAATTCCAGGCGCACGCTGAGCATGCGGCCGAAGAAGCCGGCGCGGCGCAGCATGTCGAGCTTGCGCAGGCCGGGCAGGAAGAGCTTGTCCTGCACGGCGCCGTGCTTGAGGCCCGACTGCTCCGCCAGGCGCGCGATCTCCACCGCTTCGTTCAGGTTGGTGGCAATGGGCTTCTCGCAGTACACGTGCTTGCCGGCGCGAATCGCCTTGGCCAGCAGGGTGGGGCGCATCTGCGTGGTGCCTGCGTCGAAGAACACCGTGTCGGCCTTGTTGGCGAGCGCGGCATCCAGGTCGGTGCCCCAGCGCGCGATGCCGTGGGCCTTGGCCAGCGCTTCCATCTTCTCGGCGTTGCGCCCGATCAGGATCGGGTCGGGCATGACCTTGTCGCCATTGGAGAGCGTCACGCCGCCTTGCGCGCGGATGGCGCAGATCGAGCGGATCAGGTGCTGGTTCATGCCCATGCGCCCGGTCACGCCGTGCATGATGAGGCCGAGGGTCTGTGTTGCCATGTGGGGTCTCCGTGAAGGCAGGGGGTTCATTGAATGGGTTGCAGGCTGCGCCAGTGCGGCGTGGCGGCCGACGCGAAGCCGGCGACGTGCAGGGAAATCAGGTCGAGCTGGCCGTGGCGCACCGCCAGGTGCGGGCGGCCCGACGTGCTTTCGTACAGGCTGGGGTGCGCTTCGGCGAAGGCCTGTGCTTCCTCCACTGGTGCGGTGCCGAAGCCATCGACGTAGTGGTGACCGTTGCGCTCGATGTGGCGCACGCCCAGGCTGGCGGCGAGCAGGGTGTCCTGCTGCACCGCCAGGCCGGCCTGGCAGGTGAGGTCTTCGCCCGAGAGCAGCAGTCGCGGGTCCTGCGCGATGCGGTGGGCATTGCGCAGTGAACGGTAGATGCCCTTGCAGGCCTTGCTGGAGATGCCGCGGTAGCCCAGCGCCAGGCCCTCTTCGAGCGCTGTGGGGTGGTCGTCGGACTCGTCCAGGATCACCGGCACGCCGATGCCCAGCGACGCGATGGACTCGCGCAGCGCCACCGCGCGCGCCAGTGGCTGCTCCAGCAACAGCGTGCGGCGCAGCAGCTCGGCCAGCGCGGGCGTGGCGAGCAGCACCTGCCAGAAGCGGCCCAGGCTGGCCGCGTCGGCAAAGGTTTCGTTGCCGTCGAGCGTGGCGCGGTAGTCAACGCCGAGCCGCTGCAGCAAGCCGGCGATGTGCGAGAGGCGCTCGACATCGGCCTCGATCTGGCCGCTGAGCTTGAGCTTGAAGTGGTGCAGGCCATGGCGCCGGATGGCGGCTTCCAGCGTGGCGGGCAGGCCGTCCTGCGGATCCGCGCCGGGGTCGCTCTCGGTCAGGCGGTCGGCCAGGCCCACGGTGTGGCGCAGCACCACATGGGTGGGGCGCACCAGTTCCAGGCGCGCGCTCCACGGGTCGCCCAGTGCACCGGCGCGCAGGCCGTCCACCCATGAGACGCCGGCCGCACGCAGGGCGGCATCGGCCACGGCCTTGTCGAGCAGGGCCGGGCCGAACTGCGCGGCCAGGCGCGGCAGCCCGCGCGCGAGTGAGACGGCGATGGCCGCGTCACCCGCGGTCTGCGAGTGCGTGTGCGGACTGAGCGTGTCCTGGCTCGCCAGCAGGGCGTCGCGCGCGTTGCGCAGCGATTCGCGCAACTGCTCGAAATTCTGTTCGTGCGTGAACGCAGGCGTCTTGTCGAACCACTTGGGCACCATCAGCTCGGCGCTCGCGCCTTCCACGAGGCGGCCCTGCACCTCGGCGCGCACTTGCACGAAGGCCTGGGGGCACTGCGTGACCGTGGCGGCACCGAACCGGAAGGGCAGGCGCAGGGTGACGTGGCGCTGGAACAGCTGCACCTCGCGGATGCGCAGGGTCACGGCGGTGCTCATGACAGGGTCCTCCAGAGTTCGCGCAGGTGCAGGGAAGAGGCCTCCGCGCAGCCCGGGCCGTCGGGCACGTACTCGAACGGTTCCACCGCCACCCATCCTGCGTAGTCCATGTCCTTGAGGACTTGCAGCACCGGGCGCTGCTCGGTCTCGCCCTGGCCGGGAGCGCGGCGGTTTTTGTCATTCACCTGAACGTGGGCGATGTGGCCGTTGGCGAGGTAGCGGCGCAGCACCTCGTGCACGGGGTCGCTCTCGCTGTGCGAGGCCGCGCTCACGTCGAGCATGGTGCGCAGGGCGGGCGAGCCGATGCGATCCACCAGCGCGGCGGCCTCGGCCACGGTGTTGATGACCGGGGTCTCAAAGGGCCCCAGTGGTTCGAGGCAATAGACCACGCCCGCGGCAGCCGCATGCGGCGCCAGTTCGGCCAGCGCCGCTTCCAGCCGCGCGGTGGCGTCGGCCACGCTCTGGCCCGGCGCGGGCGAGCGCTGCGCGGGCGATCCGTGCACAAGAATGCCGGCCTCGCACGCGGCCGCGAAATCGATCAACCGGCGCAGCAGGTCGAGCGTTCGGCGGCGCAGGGCGGCATCGTCCGTCACCAGCGACAGACCCTCGGGTTTCACCAGCAGCCAGTGCAGGCTGGAGATGCGCAGCCCGCGCGCCAGTGCCGTGGCACGCACGTGGCGGGCCATGGCGTCGTCGAGCGTGAACGGGTCGTCCGCCAGCGTGAAGGGTGCGATTTCCAGCGCGTCGTAGCCCAGGCGGGCGGCGGCATCGCACTGCTCGGCCAGCGGCAGTGGCCGCAGCACCTCGTTGCACAGGGACAGCCTCATGCCCGGGCCTCGCGCCGTGCCGGTCGGATGTACAGGCTCCAGAGCTTCCAGCCCACGGTGGCGAAAATCAGCGCGGCGACCGTGCCCGCAATCGGGCGGGTGAAGAAGGGCGAGAGGTCGCCGTCGGAGAGGATCAGCGCGCGGCGCAGGTTCTTTTCCAGCAGGTCGCCCAGCACGATGCCCAGCACCAGTGGTGCCATGGGGTAGCCGAAGTGGCGCAGGAAGAAGCCGATCAGGCCGAAGGCCAGCATCACGTAGACGTCGAACAGCCGGCCCGAGATGGCAAAGCTGCCGACCGCGCAGAGCACGAAGATGATGGGCACGATCAGATGCTGCGGCACGCGCAGCACCTGCACCAGCGCCTTGGTGAGCACCAGGCCGTAGATCAGGATACCGATGGTGGCGAACAGCATCATGGCCACCACGTCGTACACGAAGGACGGGTTCTCCACCATGATCAGCGGGCCCGGCTTGATGCCGTGGATGATCATGGCCGCCATCAGCACCGCTGCCGGTGCCGAGCCGGGAATGGCCAGCGTGAGCACGGGGATCATGGCGCCGGGCACACAGGCGTTGTCACCGGTTTCGGCGGCCATCAGGCCTTCCACCGAACCCTTGCCGAACTTTTCCTTTTCCTTGCTGCCGCGCTTGGCGGCGGCGTAGGACGACCAGGCCGCCACGTCCTCGCCCACGCCGGGCACGATGCCCACGCCGGTGCCGATGAGGCCCGAGCGGATGATGGTGCGCCAGTACTGGAACACGTCGCGCAGTTTCGGAACCACGGTGTCGAAGGCGCTGATCGTCACCGGTGCCTGGCGCCGGCGCATCGCGGTGAGCAGTTCGGCAAAGCCGAAGGCGCCCACCAGCGCGGGCACGAGCTGGATGCCGCCGGCCAGATCGCGCACGCCCCAGGCAAAGCGTTCAAAGCCGTACTGCGGCTCCTGGCCGATGGTGGCGATGAACAGGCCCGCGATGCCGGCGATCCAGCCCTTGAGCGGATCGTCGCCGGTGAGCGTGCCGGCAATGATCACGCCGAAGAGCGCGAGCCAGAAAAACTCGTAGGCACCGAACTTCAATGCCATGCCACCGAGAACGGGCGTGAAGGTGGCGAGAAAAAACATGCCGATCAGCGTGCCCAGGACCGAACCGGTGGTGGCGATGCCCATGGCACGGCCCGCCATGCCCTGGCGTGCGAGCTGGTAGCCGTCGAGGCAGGCCGCCGCCGAGGCGGGCGTGCCCGGGATGTTGAGCAGGATGGCCGAGCGCGAGCCGCCGTAGATCGAACCCACGTAGGTGCAGATCAGGATCAGCAGCGCCTGGCTGGGCGGCAGCTTGAGCGTGAGCGTGGTCATCAGCGCCAGCGCCATCGTGGCGGTGAGGCCGGGCAGGGCGCCCATGATCACGCCGACCAGCGAGGCCAGCAGCGCGTAGGCGATGACTTCGGGCGTGCCGAAGCGGACGATGGATTGGCCGAAAAGAAGCAGTCCGTCAAACATGGCAGGGGGAACTCGGGCAGGCTCAGGGAAGACGGACCAGGAACACGTGCTGGAACACGAGGGTGACCACGGCGGAGGTCAGCACGCCGGCTGCCACCGCCACGACCAGGCGTCGGCCGCGCGCGGCGTCCTCGGGAGCGAATTGCCAGACGAAAGCCGCCACGAACATCGCCGTCACCAGCCAGAAGGGCGCGCGCCCGACCAGCAGGCCGGCGTACACCAGCGTGAGCAACAGCGTGATGCCGATGCGGCGGTTGACCAGGGGTTCGGCGGCTGGCCCGTCGTGCCCAGCAGCGGCCCGGCGCCACCCACGCAGCATCAGCACCAGCCCCAGCAGCGCCACCACGCCGCCCAGCATGCCGGGCACGAAGCCCGGCATGGTGTAGAGCTCGGCGCCCATGGACTCGAATCGCTCCATGCGCAGCGATTCCGCCACGATCAACAGGCCAAAGCCTGCCCACCCCGCGCCGCCCCAGAGGTCGGAGCGGGCGGATTTACCACCCTCGGTCATGCTGTGTGTTCCGTCGTGCTTGAAGGGGCTCAGGGCTTGGGAATGCCCACGGTGTCGGGCGACACCTTGGCCTTGCCGGCGGCCTGTTGCGTCCAGGCGTAGGACTGGATCGCCGGGAACACGGCCTTCTGGGCTTCTTCACCCGCCATCGGCGCGAACATGGCGCCACGCGACTGCGCGTACTTGCGCAGCGCCTCGCTCTTGACCATCTCGGTGGCCCAGATCTTGTTCAGCGTGGCCGACACCTCGGCGGGAACGGCCTTGGGCACGAAGATGCCGAAGTAGTTGATCGGGTCCTTGTAGCCCGGGATGAACTGTGACAGCGGCGGGATGGTGCCGTAGCCTTCGATCTCGATCGACTTGTCGCCCACCACCGCCAGCGGACGGATCTTTTTGGCGCGGATCATGTCGGTCTGCTCCGCCGCGAGCTGCGTCGTCACCTGGGTTTCGCCCGAGGCAGCGGCCACGGCAGCGGGAGCCCCGCCGTCGTAGGTCACGTGCTTGTAGGTCACACCGGCGGCGCGCGAGAGCGATTCGATGGCCGAGTGCCCGCTGGAGTTCACGCCGGCGGTGGCCACCGAGATCGAACCCGGATTGGCCTTCATCGCGGCCAGCAGCTCGGGCATGGTCTTGTAGGGCGTGTCGGCGTTCACGCCGACGACGGCGATGTGGGCCACGTTCAGGTACAGGTTCCAGTCACTGGCCGACGTGTCGAGCATGCCCAGCACCTTGTAGGTTCCCAGGTCCTTGGCGCCGCCGGCGGTCCAGGTGTAGCCGTCGGCCGGCGCGGCCATGGCGTTCTTGGTGCCCACTGAGCCGGATGCACCCGGCTGGTTCAGGATGACGATCTTCTGGCCGAGGTGCTTTTCCAGTTCCGCGGCCGTGACGCGCGAAACCTGGTCGGTCGATCCGCCCGGGGCCCAGGGCACGATCAGGGTGATGGGGCGGTCGGGCTTCCACTGCGCCATGGCGCTGACCGAGGCTGCCGCGAGCACGGCGGTGACGAGAAGTTGGCGGACGGGAACGGATTTCATCAGTTGTCTCCTGGGGGTTAATTCACCGAGCGGTTAATAATAGGAATCGCCCCGGTCACCGTCAAGCCGTGCCGCCGCTCAGTTCATCAGTACATACCCTAGGATCACGTCGCACATGTGAGAGAGCCGTTCGCTGTGCGCCTTGGGGGTCATCAGGTCGCGCCCGAAGATCGCCGAGAGGGTGTGGTTGTTCGACAGGTAGAAGTACGACAGGCCGGCGATCGACACGTAGAGCTGCAGCGGGTCGATGCCGCCGCGGAACGCGCCCTCGGCGCGGCCGCGTTCGAGAATTTCACCCAGCGTGGCGATCAGTGGCGAGTTGAGCTGGCGTGCCCGTTCGGACTGCGCGAGGTGCCGCGCGCGGTGCAGGTTGGCGCTGTTGAGCAGGGTGAGAAACTCGGGGTGCTCGAGGTAGTAGTTCCAGGTGAACTCGACCAGGCGGCGCAGCGCGGTCGCGGGCTTGAGGTGCAGCAGGTTGAGCTTGCGTTCCTCTTCGCGGATGTGGCGGTAGACCTGCTCCAGAACCGCCTGGAACAGCTTCTCCTTGTCCTCGAAGTAGTAGTAGATCAGGCGCTTGTTCAGGCCCGCTCGCTCGGCGATGCGGTCCATGCGCGCACCCCCCAGTCCATGCTCTGCGAACTCGTCGCGGGCCGCATTCAGGATGGTATTCTGCGAGCGGTCGGCGTCGCGCAGGCGCTCTTCCGCGGCGGGTGTGGGTGTGCTGCTCATGCCGCAATAATTCTCTAGTTGGTTAATAAAGTCAAATCCATGCCCCAGATCGCCGGCCACCTTCTCGTGCAATGTCTCATCGCTCAGGGCGTGACCCATGCCTTTGGTGTGCCGGGTGAAAGTTACCTCGCCGTGCTCGACGGCTTTCATGCCCACGCCGACCGCATCCGCTTCGTGACCAATCGACAGGAAGGGGGGGCGGCCTTCATGGCCGAGGCCCAGGGCAAGCTCACCGGGCGACCCGGTGTGTGCTTCGTGACGCGAGGACCGGGGGCGACCAATGCTTCCATCGGCCTGCACACCGCGTTCCAGGATTCGACCCCCATGGTGCTCTTTGTGGGTGACGTGGCCAGCGACGCGCGCGACCGCGAAGCCTTTCAGGAAGTGGACTATGCCGCGTTCTTCGGCCCGTCCACCAAGGGCATGGCCAAGCGCGTGGAACGCATCGACGACGCGCGCCGCATCCCCGAATACGTGGCGCGTGCCTTTGCCACCGCCATGAACGGTCGCCCCGGCCCGGTGGTGCTGGTGCTGCCCGAGGACATGCTCACCCAGACGGTGGACGCCCAGCCCCTGCCGCGCGTGGAGCCGGTGCAGGCCTGGAGCGACCCGGGCGCGCTGCGCGAGTTGCGCACGCTGCTGCTGGCCAGCGAGCGCCCGCTGGTGATCGCCGGTGGCGGTGGCTGGACGCCGCAGTCGGCTGCCGCGCTGCAGCGTTTCGCGGAGAACTGGCAATTGCCGGTGGCCAATGCGTTCCGCTTTCAGGACACCTTCGACAATCACCACCCGCTTTACGCCGGCGACGTGGGGCTGGGCATCAACCCCGCGCTGGCGCGCCGTGTGCGCGAGTGTGACCTGCTGATCGCAATCGGCCCGCGCCTGGGTGAAGCCACCACCGGCGGCTACACGCTGATCGAGGCACCACGGCCGAAACAGAAGCTGGTGCACATCCATGCCAGCGCCGAGGAGCTGGGCCGCGTCTACCAGCCCGTGCTGGCGATCAACGCCACGATGAACGCGGCGGCGCGCAGCCTGGAAGTGCTGACCGCGCCGCCCACCGTGCCCTGGGCCGACTGGGCGCAGGCCTGCCATGCCGACTACGAGGCCAATGTCGACGTGGCCAATGGCGGCATCACGCTGCCCGGCACCATCGACATGCCGGCCATCATCCACACCTTGCAGCAACACCTGCCCGCGGACGCGGTGCTCACCAACGGCGCTGGGAATTTCGCGAGCTGGCTGCACCGCTTCTACCGCTACCACGGGTTGGCGAAAGGCCACAAGACGCAGCTCGCGCCCACCAACGGCGCCATGGGCTACGGCGTGCCGGCGGCCATCGGCGCGGCCATTCTCACCGGGCGCACGGCCTTCACCATTGCGGGCGATGGCGACTTTCTCATGAACGGGCAGGAACTGGCCACAGCAGTGCAGCATGGCGCGAAGAGCATCGTTCTGCTGCTCAACAACGGCAGCTTCGGCACCATCCGCATGCATCAGGAGCGCGAATACCCGGCGCACGTGAGTGGTTCGGGCCTGTCCAACCCCGACTTCTGCGCCCTGGCCCGTGCCTACGGCTACGCGGCCGAACGCATCACCCACACCACCGAATTCGAACCCGCGCTGCAGCGGGCCCTGGCCGCACCGATCGGCACCGTGATCGAGGTGTTGCTCGACGTGGATGTGATCACCACGCGTGGCACGCTCGGCGCGATCCGGCAGGCCGCCCAGCGCGCCGCGATGTGAAGAAGTCACAAGTTTTGCGGCACCTGCGCACAACCGGCTGAGAGGGCTGCTGCCTAGACTGACCCATCCATTAACAGGGGTACGGTCATGTGGCAGGCAACAGATACGGCGTGGAGTGGCGGCACGCAGGCTGCTGACGGTTCTGCCGCGCATGCGGGCCTGGGACAGCAGCACCTCATGCGGGTGTTCGACGAGATCGACTACGGCATGCTCATCATCGATGCGCAAGGCCACATCTTGCACGCCAACCACCTGGCGCGGCACGAACTGGCCAGCGGCCGGGTCATCATGTCCTACGGCAACAGCCTGCTGGGCAGCAACGCCGAAAACACTTCGCGGATCCAGCAGGCCATGGAATCGTCTTTCCGCGGGCAGCGCAAGCTGTTGATGATGACCGCCGGGGACAGGGAGCTTTCGCTGGCCTTCACGCCCTTGAGCCACCCGCTGGAAGCCGATGCACCCTCGGTGCTGGTGCTGCTCTCGCGCCAGAACACCTGCGACAACCTGGCGGTGCGCATGTTTGCCCGCACGCTCAACCTCAGCCCGAGCGAGGAGTCCGTGTTGATGGGCCTGTGCCGCGGGCTGTCCATCGCCGAGATCGCCGAACAGCATGGCGTGGCCGAGTCTACCGTGCGCAGCCAGATCAAGACCTTGCGCGAAAAAGCCGGCGCGCCCAGCATCCGCAGCCTGCTGCAGCGGGTCAACAGCCTGCCGCCGGTGGTGCCCGCCTTGCGCATCATCACGCCGATGCCGCACAATGCCACGGAGTTTTCCCACCCGTGAGCATGGATGCCCGCCTCCGCTGTCCCCCTCGTCAGTTCTCCCACCAACCACCACATTGAAGCGCTCGCGGCCCTCGGGGTATCGCGCCGCTACCGGCGCGGCGCGTTGCTGATCCAGGAAGGCGACACCGGCGACACGCTGTTCATCGTGTTGCAGGGTCGCCTGCGCGCCTTTGTGTCCGACAACCAGGGGCGCGAGCTCACGCTGGGCATGTACGGCCCGCTCGAGTACGTGGGCGAGATGTCGCTCGATGGCGGGCCGCGTTCGGCCAACGTGGAAGCCGCCGAGGCCTGTACCTGCTCGGTGGTCTCGCGCGCCACGCTGCTCGACTACATCGCCACGCACCCCGAGTTCGCGCTGGAACTCATGGCCCGGCTGATCCGGCGCGCGCGCCTGGCCACCGACAGCGCGCGCAGCGTGGCCCTGATCGACGTCTATGGCCGCCTGGTGCGCCTGCTCAACGAAATGGCCACGGCGCCCGACGCGCAGGGCGAGCGCCCGCTCAAGGAGCGCGTGACCCACCAGCAACTGGCGCAGCACCTGGCCTGTTCGCGCGAAATGGTCAGCCGCCTGCTGAAAGACCTGGAGATCGGTGGCTACATCGCCGTGCGCGAACGGTGGATCGTGCTCTGCCGGCCGTTGCCCGCGCGCTGGTGAGCGGCTTCAGGCCTGGTTGATCAACTGGCGCGCCTGCAGCGGTGCGGCCGAGCTGGTGCCGGCCAGCCGCACCACGCTGCCGCTGCGGCTGCCCGCTCCGAGCACACCCCACAGCGCCGGGTTGTCGTCGCAGGGTTTCAGCGTCTCCGGTACTTTCTTCACACCGGGGCGCTGAGGCCGTCCGGCATCCGGGTCCGGCTTGCGCGGCGAGTACAGCGCAAAGTGCCCGCCGGCCGACGTCTGGTGGCGCGTGCCTCCCACGCTCACGGTGTATTGCCCGGTCGAGAGGCTGTTGAAGGTGCCGCTGCGGCGGATGGGTGTCGGGTTGTCCGCATGGTCCACGAAGGACCCGAGGTTGCCGCTGGTGTCGTAGCGCCGGTCCTCCAGGTAGGACTGTCGCGCCCCCGTGTTCTGGCCGATCGCCACGTCGTCGCGTTCGATGTAGGCGTCGAACAGGGTGGGTGTGGCACCGGTGTTGGTGAGCGTGACCGTCCACGAGCCGAAGGGTGCGGTGGTCACCGAGGCCTGGCGGCTGAAGGTGGGCGCGATGGCGAGCAGGGCACAGGTGCCATCGCTGCCGAGCGCGCTGGTCGTGGGGTAGATCAGCCCGCACTGGGGGGAGCCCTGCGCATCGTTCCACAAACCCGCCTGGCCCATGCGCATGGCGGGCAGCGGTTGCGCGTGGTTCGGTGGCGTGACGCTGATCTGCACGTCTTGCGCGCCATCGGGCAGCCAGAGCTCCAGGTAGCTTTCGGTGCGGTCGTCGGGCTGCACGCGCCAGTGCAGTGCCACCGATTCGCCAGGTGCCAGCGTGTCGTTGGCGTGGGTGCGGCTCTGGTAGGCGTTGCCAGCGGGCACGGTGATCTGCAGTCGCCCACCCAGCAGCGTGACCAACTGGTCCATGGCCGCCTCCAGCACCGAGGTGCCGTCGTGCGGTCCGGCCAGCGTGCCCCAGCTGATGTTCACCACGACATCGGCACTGGCTGCGCAGCGCGCGAGGATGTACATCAGGCCGTCGAGCACGCTGACGTTCATCGCGCCGCCCGAGGTGTCGAGCACGTTGGACCAGTCGAGTTGAACGGCCACCAGGTCGCAGTGGCTGGCCGGGTCGTCTTTCGGGGCGAGCGGGGTGCCCTTGCCGCAGGCCAGGCTCATCACATGCGTGCCGTGGTTCACCGGGCGGCTCAGGTCCCAGAGCTGCAGGTACTGGTAGAGCGCGTCCTCGTCCAGTTGGCCGTGGTGCGTATGGGCCGCCATGGCTGCGTCGATGTCCGCGCCTGACAGTTCGTGGCCGTAGCCCATGTCGTGCGGCGTGGGGCCGGCGCGCGCGGGGTCGAGCGGCTCGCGGTGGCGCGGCTGGTTGCCGGGCCAGTTGCCGTTGACGGTCTCGTCCTGGCGCCAGAAGTGCTTCACGCGTGCACGGCCGTGCGCGTTCAGGAACTGGTCGTTGGCGAACGCCAGGCCTCCGTCAATGAGGCCCAGCACCTTGCCCCCGAGCAGGCCCGGGGCAGGCGTGGGCTGGGCACCGGGCGTGCAGGGGTCGACCAGCGCGTGCGTGTGGTGGCCCACCGGCAGTCCGAGCTCGAAGCGCTGGATCAGGCCACGCAGGTGCGCGTCGTTGCGCAGCTTGTCGAAGAATTTTTTCTTCACGCGCGCGCTGCAAAAACGCAGGCCGGGCACGTTGAGGTACACGCGGGGAACCTGCAGCCAGGCGGTGGAGGAGGCTGCCACCAGTGCCGGCACGTCGGCACCCGCACCGAGTTCGATCACGATCGGCAGCCACTTCGGCAGCTTTCGGCCCCGTTTGAAGTGGTAGCCCGCAAAATCGTCGGCCTCGGCCCAGACCAGGTACGGGTCCTCGCCATCGATGGAGCCGGGTGCGTTCCAGTCAATGCCCGTGAACACCCCCTCGGGCAGCGGCGACCACGCTGCGGCGCTCATGTCCACTCCTTGAGCGCTTCCTCCCAGAGCCAGTTGAGCAGCGGTGCATTGCCCACGCCCACGGTGCCGGCCGAGCGCGTGTAGGCGTTGCCGCTGGTGTGGTCCATGGGGTCGTGCAGGCTGAAGTCCTTGGGCGTGCCATCGGCGTTTTCGAACAGGCGGCCGTCAAAGCCGCGCTCGTGCACGCGGCTGCCGGTGGCGCGCGCCACCAGGAATTCGGCCAGTGCGGTGCCGAGCAGGCGCCCGCAGGCACTGTCGACGGGGTAGTGCACGCCAGCGACCACACGGTTGGTGGCAATGCGCGCGGCCAGGCGTTGCAGCTGTTCGCGGCTTTCGGTGCCGTTGGGGGGCGTTCCGGCGCCGGGCGCGGCATTGAGCAAGGCCTCGAGCAGCACCGCGACGGCAAAGGCCTCGGTGGCGTGGCCACTGGGCCAGCTGCCGTGCCCGGGCGTGGGAATCATGGGCTGGATCTGGGGCGAGAACGCCACCGGGCGAATGCTGGCGAAGATGTGCTTGAAGCGCATCTCCACATGGACGCACAGCGAGAACACGAGGTCGATCAGCTGCAGCGTCTTCTTGTGGCGGTGCGCGGTGAGGCCGACCATGGACGACCAGAACTCGATTGGCGGCCCCAACTGAGCAACGGTCTCGGCAGCGCGGTCGGCGCGCAGGTCGGCGTACGCGGCCACCAGGTCGAGCTGCTTCTTGAACTGCGCCTTGGTGGGTGCGCGCAGCGTCACCAGGGGCTTGCGCTGGATGTTGTTCGATTGCAGGTTGGCGAACTCCAGCGCCGCTTCCTTCGGGCCGTTGCGTGTCCTGAACAGCAGGCCTTCGACGAGCTGCGTGAAGCAGGCCTCCAGGCGCGGTCCGTCGGCCCATAGGGCCAGGTTGGCCGGCTTGTCGAAGCCGGGTTCGTTTACATGCAGTGACGCACCGGTGAACGGACCCACGATGGCGGCACGGCTGAGGATGAGGGCATCGGCCGATACCATGGCACCGCCACTCGCTCCACCGCTTGCGCCTCCACTTGCTCCACCGCTTGCGCCGCCGCTTGCACCTCCACTCGCTCCACCGCTTGCGCCTCCACTTGCTCCACCGCTCATTTTGTTTCCTCCTGTTGACGGGTTGAGTTCAATGCTGGCGCAGCCCCAGCTCCGCGAAAACCTTTGCACCGCGCTGTCGCAGTCGACTGTGGCTGCCAGCAGCCGTGTATTTCGTCAATGTGAGATCGGGTTGCAGAGCCAGGATCAGTTCATATGTCTCGCGCGCCGCTTTCTCCTGTCCGAGCTCGTACTGGGCAATCAGCATGGCCCGCAGGGTCGGCAGGTGATAGCGGTTCTTGGCCAGGGAGGAGCGGCACAACGCCACGGCCTCGTCCAGTCGTCCCATGGCCAGATAGCTGTTGGCCAGCATCATTTCGAAGTAGTACTTCTGCGGGTCGAGTGGCGACAGATGCAAGGCATTCTCCGCCTCTGTCATCGAATCTTCGGGTGTTCCCCACTCGTCGACCACACACTGTTGTACAGCCAGGCCATCGGGTCGTTCGGGTTGCTCTGTGTGGCTTCCTGCAGCAGGCGGTGCGACGCTTCCACATCTTCCCCCAGGTGGCACAGCGCATGACCCTTGATGGCCATGGCCAGCGAGCTGGCCGGCTCCAGGTCGAGCGCGCGGTCGGCGGTGTCGATGGCGCGCTGGAAGTCGCGCGCGGGCTCGCCCGAGAGGCCCTGCACCACCTGCATGATGTGCCACTTGGCCAGCCAGGCCCAGGGCGTGGCCACGCGTTTGTGGCGTGTCACCACGGCTTCAAGCAACTGGTGGCTGCGCTGAAGGTCGCGCGGCGTGGAGCGATGCATGAGCGTGATGCCGCCGAGCATCAGCGCGTTGCTGTCGAGCTGGGGCACGGGCAGCACCAGGGTGCGCTGGACCACATCGTTGAGCAGGGCCTTGGCGCAGGCTTCGCACAGCGCGTCGAGCAGACTGCTCTGGGCTTCCAGCAGGTCGCGCGTGTCGCCCGTGAGCCGCTCGGCCCAGATCACCTCGCCGCGCTTGCGGTCGGAGAGCTCGGCCATGATCACGACCTTGTCGCCGTAGGTCACGTAGCTGCCGCCCAGCACGAAAGTCGCGTCCAGATGCTGGCCGATCTGTTCGGCACTGCTTTTTCGGCCACGGAATGCGGTGGTGGACATGCGCGAGATCACACGCAGGTTCTGGCTACGCGAGAGCTGGGCGATCACGCCGTCGGCGATCAGCTCGCCGATGACGAACTGTTCGGCCGCGTGGCTGCGGGTTTCGAACGGCACAACCGCGATCGCCGGGCGGAAATCGGTGGCGGGACCTTCGGGCACGCGCGGGCGCGCGGCGGCGGAGGTGCTGGAGACCGGATAAAGCTGCCAGGTGCGCACCGGCTCGGGCCAGTGCTTGAGGTAGCTCTCGCCACGGTCTTCCACCTCAGCGTCCACGCCCACCACGATGCCGTCGAACACGCTGCTGGTCACCAGCGTCTCGCCGGGCGAGGCGAGGTCGGCCACGCGCGCGGCCAGGTTCACGCCGTGGCCGTAGACGTCGTTCTCGTCCACGTACAGGTTGGTGGCGTTGAGCCCGGCGCGCAGGTGCAGTTGTTGCGCCGGGGGCAGGGTCTGGTTCAGCGGGGCGAAGTACTTGTGCAGGGCCAGCGCGGCCTGCACGGCCTCGGTGGGCTGGTCGAATTCGGCGAGCAGGCCGTCACCCAGGCTCTTCACAAGACGGCCGCGACACGTGGGCAGGACTTGCGAGGTGGCGTGGTGCATGAATCCGCGCCACTGGTTCACCACGGCCGCTTCGTTGGCGGCCATGAGCCGCACCGACTCGACCAGGTCAATCACCAGCACCACTTTGTGCCGCTGCTGGGGCAGCGGTGGCATGTCCGACTGGATGGCCTGCTGCGCAGGTTCTGCGGTGTCGGTCGGTTGGGGGCTGACGGTCATGCCTGGGGGAGTATCAAACGGTTGTTGCAGATTCTCACATGTCTTGCGCGAATCAGGACCAGGGGACGGTGCAAAAACAGCAAGGCCGACTTGCGTCGGCCTTGCGTTTGCATCCCGGGTGCACCCCCGAGGGCGCGATGCCGGGATTACTTGAGGTGCGCGTTGACCAGCTTGGTCATCTCGAACATGGACGCCTGGGCCTTCTTGAAGATTTCCTTCAGCTTGGCGTCGGCGTTGATCATGCGGCGGTTGACCGAGTCCTGCAGCTTGTTCTTCTTGATGTAGTCCCAGATCTTCTTGGTGACTTCGGTGCGCGGCAGGGGATTGCTGCCCACGATCGCGGCCAGGGCGGCGCTGGGGGTGAGCGCTTTCATGAACGCGGCGTTGGGGGTGCGCTTCTTGGCGGGAGCCTTTTTCGCGGCGACCTTCTTGGCCGGTGCGGCCTTCTTCGCGGGCGCCGCCTTCTTCGCAGCGACCTTCTTGGCGGGAGCCGCCTTCTTCGCGGCGACCTTCTTGGCCGGTGCGGCCTTCTTCACAGCGGCCTTCTTGGCCGGAGCCGCTTTTTTAGCGGGTGCTTTCTTCGCAGTTGCCATGGTGAATTTCCTTCTAGAAGTTGACGAATCCCCCGTGGAAAACGCGCTTTCTCACGGGTGTCTCGGATGCTAATGGAGTTGCACCCGCAATCCAAGGTGGGCAGCGCTGTTTTTTCAAGCTTTGCGCTGGGGGAATGCGGGTTTTTGGCGGGGAAAACAACACTTGTCCTCTCGGGCGTGGCCCTGCGCCTGCCTTGCGGAGCGTTTCTGCTCAAATCCTGCGCTGATTTCCTCTGATGTTTTTTGCGAGTCTGAACATGCCCGACATGCCTGCCTTTGCCACCTGCGATCTGTGCGACGCGCACAAGAATGACAGCACCGGCGCTTTCCGCGTGCTGCCACCGGTGTTCCGCGATTTCGGTGCGCTGCGCCGTTTTTCCGGTGCGGTGGTGACCGTGAAGTGCTTCGAGGACAACTCGCTGGTGAAGGCCGCGGTGGACAGCCCGGGCGAAGGCCGCGTGCTCGTGGTCGATGGCGCTGCCTCGCTGCGCCGCGCATTGCTGGGTGGCAACCTGGGGGCGGCGGCCGCGCGCAACGGCTGGGCCGGCGTGGTGATCGATGGCTGCGTGCGCGACGTCGTCGAACTCGTGGCATGCCAGGTCGGCATTCGCGCCCTGGCGCCCATGCCCTTGCCGACCGAAAAGCGCGGCGAAGGTCAGCGGGACGTCGCGGTGCAGATCCAGGGTGTGTGGGTGCGCCCCGGCGACTGGCTCTATGCGGATGAGGACGGCATGGTGGTGATGGCCGCGCCGGCCTGATCCGGTGATTCCGCAGATGCCGTGCAGCGCACCGGCGGCGGCAGGCGGTAGCTGGCGGGTGTGCGACCCAGCTTGATGGGCGAGGCAATGCCGGTGTAGGCGTCGCCGATGCGCACGACCATCTCCCGGTGCGCGGTGTGCGGGTGCTGCAAGGCCTGGTCCACCGTATGAATGGGTGCGCAGGGCACGCCCAGGCGCATCAGGTCCTCTGCCAGCGCGGCGCCATCCTGATCGCGCAGCAACGACTCTATGGCCGAGCGCAATTCGCTCCGGTGGCTGGAACGCGCGCCGGCCTGGCTGTAGCGCCCGTCCGATGCAAGCGCCGGCGCGCTCAGGTGCTCGCAGAACAGGCGGAACTGCCGGTCGTTCCCAACCGCGAGGAAGATGGGCGCGGTCCGGGTGGGGAAGGCGTCATAGGGATAGATGTTGGGGTGCGCGTTGCCGGTGAGCGTGGGGCGGCGCCCGTCCATGAACCAGTTGGCTGCGTGCGGGTGCAACAGCGACAGTCCGCTGTCATACAGGCTGGCCTCGACAAACTGGCCCCGACCGCTGCGCTGGCGCTCATGCAGCGCCAGCATCACGCCCAGCGCGGCGTTGAGACCGGTGACGAGATCGATCACCGGCAGGCCCACGCGCAGCGGTTCGCCGCCGGATTCACCGTTGACGCTCATGACGCCGGTGAGCGCCTGCACGGCCGCGTCGTAGCCGGCGATGCCCCCCAGGGGGCCGTCGGCGCCGAAGCCGCTGACGCGGCAGTGCACCAGGCGGGGGAAGCGCGTGCTCAGCGCGTCGTAACCCAGGCCCCACTTCTCCATCGTGCCGGTCTTGAAGTTTTCGACCAGCACGTCCGCGCCTTCGAGCAGGCCCAGCAGCAACTGCCGCCCCTGCGCGCTGGCGAGGTCCAGCTGCAGGCCGCGCTTGTTGCGGTTGAGCCCCATGTAGTAGGACGCCACGCCTTCGCGAAACGGTGGGCCCCAGGTGCGCGTGTCGTCGCCCTGCGGCGGTTCGACCTTGAGCACGTCCGCGCCATGGTCTCCAAGAATCTGGCCGCAGTAGGGGCCGCCGAGGATGCGCGAGAGGTCGATGACGCGGATGCCGTCGAGCGCGCCGGTGGAAGACGGGGTGTTCATGGGTGATCGAAGGCGGTCGTGCGTTGCGGGTGAGTGGGGTTCAGTCCACCTGGGCGCCGGAGGCCTTGATGACCTGATCCCATTTGGCGTGTTCGCTGCGCATGTAGCTGGCGAGTTGCGCGGGCGTGGTCGCCGGTGGCGCTTCCAGGCCCTGGGCGGTGAGGGTCTTGCGCACATCGGGTTCCTGCAACACCTGCGCAAACGCGCTGTTGAGACGCGAGATCACGGCCTGCGGCGTGCCCGATGGTGCGACGATGCCGAAGAACACGCTGACGTCGAAGTCCTTGAGGCCTTGTTCGGCCAGTGTCGGCACCTCGGGCAGGGCGCCCGAGCGCGAGGCCGTGGTGACACCGAGCACGCGCAGGCGACCACCCTGGATGTGGGGCAGGGCGGTGAGCACGTCGGTGAAGGACATGGCCACCTGTCCGCCGATGAGGTCGTTGAGCGCAGGGCCGGTGCCGCGATAGGGGACGTGCTGGATCTGGGTGCCCGCGCGGCTGTTGAACATCACGCCCGCAAGGTGCGATGAGGCCCCGTTGCCGGACGACGCGAAGCTCAGGCGACCCGGGTTGGCCTTGGCATGCGCGATCAGTTGCTGCGCCGTCTGCGCGGGAATGCTGGGGTGAATGACCAGGACGTTGGGCAAGTGGCCGATCTGGATGACGGGGGCGAAGCTCTGGATCGGGTCGTACTTCAAGCCCTTGTACAGGCTGCTGTTGATCGCGAGCGGACCGGACGTGCCGAACAGCAGCGTGTAGCCATCGGCCGGCGAGCGCGCGACCAGCTCGGCGCCGATGTTGCCACCCGCGCCGGGCTTGTTTTCCACGATCACGGGCTGGCCGAGCGCGGGGCGCAGGGCATTGGCCAGGGTGCGCGCCATCAGGTCCGTCGGGCCACCGGGGGCAAAGGGCACAACCAGGGTGACGGGTTTTTCCGGGAAGCTGGCCTGCGACCAGACGGCGGTGGACAGGCTGGCGATCAGCCCGAGGGCAAGTGCGTTGCGGCGATTGAGATTCATGGTGTGTCTCCAGGTGTGGTTGTGAAGGCTGCGAGCGATGGCAAGGCGGAATTCAGGTGACCGGCCCCTCCTCAGTGACGCTGAGCGGGTCGCGCGGCAACAGGCGATGGCACAGCACGCGCAGCGCGAGTTGCAAGCGCTCTGTCGTGTCCATGCGTCCGGCTTCCCAGGCCATGGCGACGGCGCTGGTGAGGTGGTACAGCGCCGAGGCCGCCTGGCGCGCCAGGGACTCTCCGCCCTCGGCGGCCGCAGCTTGCGTCAGCAGAGTGGCCCGGCGCAGCGTGGTCTGGAACAGCTCGCTGTGCGCGGGGTCCAGTCCGGTGTTGGCCAACAGGTCTTCCAGGTGGCTGGTCAGTGCCTGCAGCGAGCCTTCGCGGCGCACAGCGCGGATCACGTCCAGCGCGACGATGTTGCTGGTGCCTTCCCAGATCGAACCCAGATGGGCGTCGCGCACCAGACGGGGGTCGGCCCACTCCTCGATGTAGCCGCAGCCGCCCCGCACTTCCATGGCGTCGGCGGTGACGCGGCGGGCGTCGCGGCAGGCCCGGAACTTCACCAGTGGCGTGAGAATGCGCGCCAGGGCCTTCGCCTGCGCATCATCACCCGCGTCGGCGCGCTGCAGGGCCTGTGCGGTCTGGAACACCATGCTCAACGCCTGCTCCGCGGGCAGCGCGATCTTCTGCAGCTGGCGCCGCATCAGGGGCAGGTCCGCGAGCCTGCGCCCGAACGCCTGACGGTGCCGCGCTATGTACGTCGCCTCGGTGCAGGCGCGGCGCATCAGGCCGGCGGCGCGCACCCCGTTCGACAGGCGCGAGTTGTTCACCATGTCCGCCATCTGGGCGAAGCCGCGGCCCCGCTCCCCGATCAGCCAGGCGCTCGCGCCTTCAAGCCGGATCTCGCCACTGGCCATGGAGCGTGTCCCCAGCTTGTCCTTGAGTCGGATGATGCGGTAAGCGTTGTGCGTGCCGTCGTCGCGATCACGCGGCAGCAGGAACAGCGAGACGCCTTTCATACCCGGTGGGTCACCCTCCACGCGCGCGAGCACCATGGCCAGCGCGGCGTCCGGGTTGGAGCAGAACCACTTGTCGCCACTGAGCAGCCACTGCCCAGGGTGCAGCGGGTCCGGACGCGCCAGCGTGGCGGTGGTGGCGATGTCCGAGCCCGCGCCCTGTTCGGTCATGAACATCGCGCCCTGGGCCAGGGTGTCCAGATCCTGGCTGGTGAGCGCGGGCAGGTAGCGCTGCACCAGATCCGGGTCGCCGTACTTCTTGAGCGTTCGGGTGAGCGAGTCGGTCATGGACACCGGGCAGCACAGGCCGAACTCGGCCTGCACGAACAGGTAGGTCAGCACGTATTTGGCGATGGCTGGCAGTTGCCCCTGCCAGCCCAGCAGGTCCTGCCGGTGCGAGATGGCCGCCAGCGCGTAGCGCCCGAACGCCAGACGCTCCATTTCAATGTAGGACGGGTGCTTGATGACGCGCTGCTCATCGCGGCCGTCGCGGGAGCGCAGGCTCAGCGTCGGAGGGTGCCGGTCTGCCTCGCCCGCGAGGGTGTCGAGCGCGCCACCGGCTTGAGCGCCGAGTTCGTGCAGGATCGGCTGGAGGTGCGCCAGCAGTTTCCCGGGCAGGTACACCGGAAGCAGGGCCCGCAGGCTGGCATCGGCGGTGAAGAGGTTGCCACCGTGGCGGTCCGGGACAGGGTGCGCGGCATTGAGGGCGGTCATCGGCATGCGGGGTGCGGAGGGTTGACGGTAAGGTCATTCTTGGTTTTTCATCGATAGGAGTCCAATACATATCGAATCAAGCAACGATACGAATGTCATGAACATTGAATTCCGCCACTTGCGCTATTTCCTCACTGTGGCCGAGGAGCTTCATTTCGGCCGGGCCGCGCGGCGGCTGCACATCTCGCAGCCACCGCTGAGTCAGAACATCCGCCTGCTTGAAGAGCTGCTGGGCACCCGGCTTTTCGAGCGCAACAGCAAGCTGGTGCGCCTGACGCCGGCGGGCCAGACCTTTCTGCCGCTGGCCCGTGGCATCCTGGATCGCACCCAGGAGGCGATGCACCAGACCCGCGACGCCGGCCGCGGCATGATGGGCCGCTTGCGTGTGGGCTTCGTGGGAGGCACGCTCTACCGCGGACTGCCCGAGCTCCTGGCGCGGTTCCGCGAGGAGCAGCCGGGCGTTCGGCTGGCGCTGCGGGAACTCAACTCACAGGAACAACTGGTGGAGCTGTCCCACGAAAGGCTGGACATCGGCTTCGTCCACACCATCCAGTTGCCCGGGGGGCTGTCGCACCTGCTGTACACACGCGAGCCGTTCCTGTGCTGCATGCACGCGGACCATGTGCTGGCGCGCAAACGCCGCATCGACCTGCGCTCGCTGGAAAAGGAGGCATTCGTCATGTTCACGCGGGAGGCGTCGCCCGACTACTACGAACGCATCCTGGCGATGTGCACCGACGCGGGCTTCCACCCCGTGGTCACGCACGAGGCACGGCAGTGGCACACCGTGGTCTCCATGGTGGCGCATGACCTGGGGGTGGCGCTGGTCCCGCAGAGCATCGGCAGAGCCGTTCCGCCAGGCGTGGTGTGCAGGCCCCTGCTGGCTTCCGAGGTGAGGTCTCAGACGTTCTGTGTCTGGCGCACGGACGACGCTTGCGCCGAGCTGGCGGCGATGCTGGCGCAGGTGCGTGAGCAGGCTCGGCGCCGGGTGCTGTCCTGAGCCAGGGCGTCGGCCGTCAGGCGGTCAGGCCTTTGTAAAGCATGTAGGCCGCCAGCATGTACAGCAGGCCGGCGAACACGCGCTTGAGCGAATGCACGGGCAGCGCGTGCGCGGCCCGCACGCCTAGGGGCGCCATCAACACGCTGACGCCGGCAATGATGGCCAGCGCAGGCAGGTAGATATAGCCCACCGAGCCCGAGGGCAGGTTCTGCAGGCCCTGGCCGGCGATGACGTAGCCCACGGCGTTGGCCAGTGCAATGGGGAAACCCAGCGCGGCGCTGGTGGCGACCGCGTTGTGGATGGTGACGTTGCACCAGGTCATGAAGGGCACGCTGACGAAGCCGCCGCCCGCGCCCACCAGGCCCGACAGCATGCCGATGACGCCACCCGCTCCGACCAGGCCTGGCGTGCCGGGCAGGGTGCGTGTGGCGGCCGGCTTCTTGTTGAGCAGCATTTGGGTGGCCGAGAAGCCGACGAAGGCCGCGAAGAACAGCGCGAGCCAGGAGCCCTTGAGCAGGGCGAAGATGCCCAGACTGGCCACGGCCGAACCCAGCACGATGCCCGGCGCCAGCCCCTTGACGATGTCCCAGCGCACGGCGCCGCGCTTGTGGTGCGCGCGCACGCTGGAGACCGATGTGAAGATGATGGTGGCCATGGACGTGGCTATGGCCATCTTGACCGCGAGATCCGCCTCGACCCCGCGCCCCGCGAGGATGAAGGTGATGAAGGGCACCATCAGCATGCCACCGCCAATGCCCAGCAAGCCTGCCAGGAAACCAGTACCGAGGCCGAGCGCGGCCAGTTCTGCAATCAACAGGGGATCAAGTGACATGAAAGGTGTCTGCAAGTGCCGCCGGACCGGCATCCTGAACCGGGGTTCAGGTGGGCGAGGGCAGCGTGGCTTCGGGTTCGTCTGACGCGAGACGCTCGCACCAGCCACGCAATGTACCAAGCCCGGGCTCTATGAGCATTGGTTCAAGGAAATATAAAGCCCGGCGCGCACCGCAGACGGTTTGAATTGTAGGTGCTGACCGCGAGCGGCGCGGACCACCGGTCGAGAAAAATCCGCGCAGTGACGGGCGGTGGATCAGAGCAGCCGGCCGTCCTTGTCCAGCGTCTGGTCCAGGCGGCGCATGAGTTCTTCCACGCGGGCCTGTGTCTGTGGGTCCAGCGGATCGTTGTCGAAGCCGCCGCCGGCTTCGGCGAAGGCGCTGTTCTCGGCCTGCGCGAATGACGATGCCTGAAAACTCTCGGCCTCCTTCTGCGAGAGCTCGAACGCGAGGTTGAGTGAAGCGAGCACCGCGATGCGGTCGCGCGCCTTGACCTTGCCGGCATCGCGAATGCGGCACATGGCCGTGTCCACGCGTTCGACCGCGTCGAGCAGGGAAGCTTCGCCGCCGGGCGGGCACGAGAGCAGGTAGCTCTGGCCCATGATCTGCACTTCGATCTGCTTGCTGCCGGGCTTGCTCATGATCGCTCCTTGCGGGTTTCATTGACGGCGTCGGCCATGCCAGGTGGCAGCCGCTCCAGCAGCGAATCGATCCGCGCACGCGCGGCCATCAGGCGGGACTTGAGAGTATCGCGTTCGGCTTGCAGGGCATGCACCTGTTCCACCAGCAAGCTGTTCGTGCGTTGCAGTTCCTCGTGTCGCAGCAACAGCCGCTCCACGCGCTCGGTGATCTGGTCAAGGTGCTTGGGGTCGGCCATGTTCGGATTCGCAGTTTTCACATTGTAGGGTTGCCCCAGACCGGTGCGGCTTAGAATGCCGGCTGTTGGTGCTCGCGGTGTGGTTCGCATGCCGCAGTTCAACGGGAAGCAGGAGGGACCGCTCACCCCGATCGGACCTAACCTGCGCTGCCCCCGCAACGGTAAGCAGACGAGAGGCCATGAGCGCATGCGCGAACGGTCACTCAGCTTCCATCACGCAGCCACTGGATGACACGCCGTGCCATCTGGGAAGGCGATGGAGGTCGTTCTGTCAGCCCGGATACCGGCCAACAAGGTGGTGGTGCGTCCGGCAACGGCCGCGCCACCGTGACGCCCATGCACCGTCGGGGAAGATGGTGAGGGCTTTGTCGCTTGTTCCTTCATCATGAAAAATCGCAATCTGCGCGCGCCGCTGGCCGCGCTTCCGCTGGCGTTGCTGGCTGGTTTCGGCACGTCCGCCGCCCACGCCCAGTCTTCTTCTTCAACAGCCGCCACATTGCCGGAGACGGTCGTCACGGCGACGCGGATCGAGACCCGCACCGACGCGGTGCTCAGCGACGTTGTCGTGATCGATGCCGAGACCCTGTCGCAGTCCAGCGGGCGCACGCTGTCGGAGTTGCTGACCCGTCAGGCCGGCCTGCAGATGACGGCCAATGGCGGGCGTGGCAAGCAGTCCGGATTGTTCGTGCGGGGTACGGAGTCGCGCCACGTGCTGCTGCTCATCGACGGTGTGCGCTACGGCTCGTCGACGGCCGGATCTCCCAACTGGGACAACATTCCGCTCAGCGTGATCGATCGCATTGAAGTGCTCAAGGGCCCTGCCTCGGCGCTGTATGGCAGCGACGCGGTGGGTGGCGTGGTGCAGGTGTTCACCAAGCGCGGCACCCAGGGGTTTCATCCGCACGCCGGCGTCACGGTGGGTGAAGAGGGTTATCGCGAGGCCAACGCCGGTCTGAGCGGTGGCGTCGGCCAACTGAGCTACAGCCTGAGCGTCGGGCGTGTGCGCGAGGACGGTTTTTCTTCCACCAATTCCCGTGTCGCCTTCAGCAACCACAACCCCGATCGCGACGGCTTCGAGCAGGACAGCGTGGCGGGCTCCCTGCGTTGGGCTTTTTCCCCGGGCTGGGCCACCACGCTCAACTACACCCAGGCCGATGGCGTGAGCCGTTACGACCAAGGTGCGGGCACCTTCGACGTGCGCAACGAAACCACCACGGTGGCGGCGGGCTGGGGGCTGGAGCGCAAATGGTCGCCCGATTCGCGCACACGCATTCAGCTTTCGCGCAGTGAAGATCGCTCGGATACCTTCGACGCGCCGGGTGCGCCCGACGTCTTTGACACCGTGCAGACGCAGGTCTCGCTGCAGCACGACTGGAAGACGGCGCTGGGCACTGCGCTGGTGGGGCTGGAGTCGATCAAGGAGGCGGTGTCCGGCACACAAGCCTATTCGGTGCGCGAGCGCACCACCGACGCGGTGTTTGCCGGACTCACCGGCGGCAGTGGCCACCATCTGTGGCAGGCCAACCTGAGGCGCGATCAGAACTCCCAGTTCGGAGGCGCCACCACCGGTTATGCCAGCTACGGCTACCAGATCACGCCGAACTGGCGTCCGCACGTGGCCTACGGCACGTCGTTCAAGATGCCTTCGTTCAACACGCTGTATTACCAGTCGGCGTTCTTCAACGGCAACCCGACCACGCAGCCCGAGCGTGGCAAGAACCGGGAGTTCGGCCTGACCTGGAGCGCCGGATTGCACGAGGTCAAGCTGACGCGTTTCGACAACCGGGTGCGCGGCTTCATCACGCTGCAACCCGTGGTGGCCAATGTGCCGCGAGCGCGCATGGAGGGCTGGTCGCTGGGCTACACGGCTTCTGCGGGTGCCTGGTCGTGGAGCACGCAGCTTGAGTTGCTCGACGCGCGCAACGAACTCACGCGCCAGAAACTCAACCGCCGCGCCGACGAGATGCTCACCGCCAGCCTGGACCACAAGGTGGGTGCCTGGACCTGGGGCAGCTCGGTGCAACTGGTGTCCGAGCGTTTCGACAACGCGGCCAACACGGTGCGCCTGCCGGGCTTCGGCCTGGTCGATGTGCATGCGCGCTATGCGCTGCACAAGGACTGGTCGCTCGCGCTGCGTGTCAACAACGTGGGCGACAAGGTCTACGAAACGGCCTATGGCTACAACCAGCCGGGCCGCGCGGCCTACGTCACGCTCAACTGGGCACCGCAACGATGACGCACGCCTGCCCGGCCGTACTGGTGGCGGCCCCGGCTTCAGGCCAAGGCAAGACCACCGTGGCCGCCGCGTTGGCCCGCCTGCATGCGCGCGCGGGACGGCGCGTGCGGGCGTTCAAGTGCGGCCCCGATTTTCTGGACCCGCACTGGCTGGCACTGGCCACAGGACACCCGGTGCACAACCTCGACCTGTGGATGACCGGCGAGCGCGATATCCGCGCCCGCCTGCACGCCGCTGCAGCCGAGGCCGACCTGATCGTGGTGGAAGGCGTGATGGGCCTGTTCGATGGCGCCCCGAGCGCCGCCGACCTGGCGCAGCAGTTCGGCCTGCCGGTGCTGGCGGTGATCGACGCCTCGGCCATGGCCGGCACCTTTGGCGCGCTGGCCTTCGGCTTGCAGCATTTCCGGCCCGGCCTGCCGTGGGCCGGCGTGCTGGCCAACCGTGTGGCCAGCGAGCGCCATGCGCAGATGCTGCGCGACAGCCTCAAGGGCGACTGGCTCGGTGCCGTGATGCGCGACGAGACGTTCGCGCTGCCCGAACGTCACCTGGGCCTGACAGTGGCCGCCGAGCTGCCCGATGCCCTGGCCCGACTCGATGCCGCGGCCGATGCGCTGGCGGTCACGCCGCTGGGCGCGATGGATGGCGCGGCGCTGGCGCGCTGGTCGGTGCCGCTGAAGGCACCCGCCGTGGAGCCCGCCCAGGCGCCCCTGCTCAATGGGCGGACCATCGCGGTCGCGCGCGACGCGGCCTTCTGTTTCATCTACCCGGCCAACCTGGACGTGCTGGTCGCGCTCGGCGCGGAGCTGGTCTTCTTTTCGCCACTGGCCGATGAGCCGCTGCCGCGCTGCGATGCGGTCTGGTTGCCCGGTGGCTATCCCGAGCTGAATGGTGTCGCGCTGGCAGCAGCCACCCGCACGCGCGACAGCCTGCGTGCCCATGTGCATGCTGAACGCCCCTTGTGGGCAGAATGCGGCGGCATGATGCCGCTCTTCGAGTCCCTTGTGTCCAGCGATGGCGAGGCCCGGGCCACCTGGGGCCTGTTGCCCGGTCGCGTCGTGATGCAGAAGCGCCTGGCGGCGCTGGGCCCGCAACAGCTCTCGCTGGCCGCCGGTGTGCTGCGTGGCCACACCTTCCACTACTCGCGTTGCGAGTCCCCGCTGGTGCCGGCGGGGCACACCGAATCGGTGCGCGGCGAACGGCGTGGTGCGGGCGAAGCCCTGTACCGCGCGGGTTCGCTGCAGGCGAGTTACTTCCACGCCTGGTTCCCCTCCAGCCCGGCAGCCACCGCGTCGCTTTTCCTCCCGGGAGGCCCTGCATGACCGCCGACCTCGGCCCGCAGCGCATCGTCTGCCTCACCGAAGAGACCACCGAGTGGCTGTACCTGCTCGGCCAGGCGCACCGCATCGTCGGCATCTCTGGCTACACGGTGCGGCCGCGTCGCGCACGGGAAGAGAAGCCCAAGGTCAGCGCCTTCCTGAGCGCGAAGATCGACAGGATCCTCGCGCTTCAGCCCGATTGCGTGTTCGGTTTCTCCGACCTGCAGGCCGACATCGCCGCCGAGCTGATCCGTGCGGGGGTGCAGGTGACCGTGTTCAACCAGCGCAGCGTGGACGAGATTCTGTCCATGCTGTTCCAGGTCGCGGCCATGGTGGGCTGTGCGCAGGAAGGGCTGGCCTGGGTCGACGCCACGCGCCTGCGGCTCGATGGCATCCGTGCGTCGGTGCGGTCGCTGCAGGCGAGTGGCAAGCGCCGTCCGCGTGTGTTCTTTGAAGAGTGGGACGACCCGCACATCAGCGGCATCCGCTGGGTGTCCGAGCTGCTGGCGATCGCGGGGGGCGACGACGTGTTCCCCGAACTGGCCGCCATGCCGCTGGGCAAGGACCGGATCGTGGCGGACGGCGCCGAGATCGTGCGCCGCAACCCGGACATCGTGATCGGTTCCTGGTGTGGCAAGAAGTTCCGGCCCGAGAAGGTGGCCGCGCGCGAAGGCTGGCAGGAGGTCGCCGCGGTGAAGAACGGCCAGTTGTTCGAGATCAAGTCGGTCGACATCCTGCAACCCGGCCCGGCCGCGCTCACCGATGGCGTGGACCAGATGCACCGCATCGTCACCGATTGGATGCAGGCCCATGGCTGAGACCGTCGCTCGCAGCGAGTTCATCCTGGGCGGCCAGAAAAGCGGCAAGTCGCGCCGGGCCGAAGGGCTCGCGCGGCGGTGGACGGATGCCTCCCCCGCGCACCGTGCCGTGCTGATCGCCACCGCACAGGCGCGCGACGAGGAGATGCGCGAGCGCATCGCGCGCCACCAGCGCGAGCGCGCCGAGCGTGTACCCGGCATGGTGACGGTGGAGGAGCCGGTTGCACTGGCGCGGGCGCTGCATGCGCACAGCACGCCGCACACGCTGGTGGTGGTGGACTGCCTCACCCTGTGGCTGACGAACCTGCTGATGCCCGCCGATGGCAACCCCTCGGCCGATGCCGCCGGGCCGACCGCAGCGCTGTGTGCGGCCATCGGCGCCTCGCAAGGGCCCGTGGTGATCGTGGGCAACGAGATCGGCCTCGGCGTGATTCCCATGGGGCGCGAAGTGAGGGCCTTCGTGGACGCGCTGGGTGGCCTGAACCAGCGTGTTGCAACGGCGTGCGAGCGCGTCACCCTGATGGCCGCCGGCCTGCCCCTGAGCTTGAAGGACCGTCATGACTAGATCGTGGTGCGCACAGTGGCTGTGCGTGTTCGGGTGGCTCCTGGGTGCGGTTGCGGCGCACGCCGCCGACGTGCAGGTCACCGACGACCGCGGCGTGACGGTGACGCTGGCGCAGTCGCCGCAGCGCATCGTCTCCTTGCTGCCCTCGCTCACGGAAACCGTGTGCGAGCTGGGCCAGTGCCACCGCCTGGTGGGCGTGGACCGCTATTCCAACCACCCCGCCACCGTGCGCAAGCTGCCCCAGACCGGTGGCGGCATCGACCCCAACATCGAGGCCATCGTCGCCCTCAGGCCCGATGTGGTGCTCATGGCGACCTCGTCGCGCGGCGTGCAGCGCCTCGAGTCGCTGGGGCTGAAGGTGCTGGCGATGGAGCCGAAAAGCTCGGCCGATGCGCAGCGCGTCATGGGCAAGCTGGGCGAGTTGCTGGCCGTGCCCGACGCGCAGCGCATCTGGCGCGCCATCGACGCGGGCGTGTCGGCCGCGGCGCAGTCGCTGCCGCCCGGCGTACGCTCGTTGCGCGTGTACTACGAGGTGAGTTCGGGCGGGTACGCGGCGGGCACGCAGTCCTTCATTGGTGAGCTCATGGCGCGCCTGGGTGTGCGCAACATCGTCACCCCCGAGCTCGGCCCGTTCCCGCGCATCAACCCCGAGTACGTGGTGCGCGCCAACCCCGACCTCATCATGATCGGAACGCGCAACGTGCACGGCATGGCACAGCGTCCGGGCTGGAGCGGCATTCGTGCACTGCGTGAACAGCGCGTCTGCGTCTTCACGCCCGAAGAGTCCGACGTGCTGGTGCGGCCCGGCCCGCGCATGGCGGAGGCGGCGCGGATCATGGCGCGTTGCATCACCGAAAAGGGGCTGCGGTGAGCGGTGCGCGACACAGCCTGTGGCTCGGCGCGGCCGTGCTGATCGCGGCCGCCGCCGTGCTGCTGCTGGGCGCGGGCGTGGGCAGCACCGGCTTTGACAGTGTGCTGCGCGCGGGCGAGGACCCTGTGGCCTGGCAGATCCTGTGGGACATCCGGTTGCCGCGCACGCTCGGTGCCTGGCTGGCTGGCGGTCTGCTCGGTCTGGCCGGCGCGGTGGCGCAGGGCCTGTTTCGCAACCCGCTGGCCGACCCCTACCTGCTGGGCAGCGCGTCGGGCGCGGCCCTGGGCGTGGCGCTCGCGCTGGCGCTGTTCGGCTCCTCGCCGTTCGCCACGCAATGGCTGGTGCGCGTGGGCCTGACGGGCGCGGCCTTTGCCGGCGCTGTGCTGGGCGTGGTGCTCACGCTGGCCCTGGCCAAAGGGGTGCAGCACACGCTGCGCCTGCTGCTGGCCGGCGTGATCGTGGGTGTGGTGCTGGGCGCCGGGCGGGATCTCGTCACCATCGCCTCGCCCGACACCTTGCAGGCCATGCAGGGCTTCATGCTGGGCAGCACCGGCTTCGTGGGCTGGGCCGCCTGCGGCGTGATGGCGGCCATGTTGCTGCTGGCCGTGCTGGTGGCGGGTTCGTTCGGCCGCGTGCTCGACGGCCTGGCGCTGGGCGAGGCCACGGCGCTCAGCCTGGGCCTGCCACTGGCGGCGGTGCGCGCCGTGCTGGTGGCGGTGCTGGCGCTGGCCACCGGCGCGGCCGTGGCCCAGACCGGCCTGATTGCCTTCGTCGGTCTGGCGGCACCGCATCTGGTGCGGTCCATCGTCAAGACCACCCACGGCCGCCTGATCGTGCTGAGCGCCCTCATGGGCGGCCTGTTGCTGATGGCCGCCGACGTGCTCGCGCGCTGGATGATCGCGCCGCAGGAACTGCCCGTGGGTGTGCTCACCGCCGTGCTCGGCGGCAGCTACCTGCTGTGGCTGATGCACCGTCGGCGCCGGCCCGGGAGTGGCCTGTGAGCGCCGCGATGCAGGCCCGGGGCCTGGGCGTGGCGCTGGGTGGTGTCGAGGTGCTGCACGGCATCGACGTGAGCCTGCCGGCACGGCGCTGGACCAGCGTCGTCGGTCCCAATGGCGCGGGCAAGTCGACCCTGCTCAAGGCCCTGGCCGGCTTGTTGCCGCACAGCGGGCAGGTGCAGTTGCTCGACCGACCGCTCGCGCAGTGGCGTGGTCGTGAGCGCGCCCGTTGTCTGGCCTGGCTCGGGCAGGGTGAGCAGGGCGCGGACGACCTCAGCGTATGGGACGTGGCCATGCTCGGGCGCCTGCCGCACCAGCCCTGGCTGGCCGCACCGTCACCCGCGGACCGTGTGGCGGTCGAACTGGCGCTGCGCGCCACCCAGGCCTGGGACTGGCGCGAACGCGCGCTGGGCGCACTCTCCGGCGGCGAGCGCCAGCGCGTGCTGCTGGCGCGCCTGCTCGCGGTGGATGCCGATGTGCTGCTGATGGATGAACCCCTGGCCAACCTGGACCCGCCACACCAGGCCGACTGGCTGCTGCTGGTGCGCGAGCTGGTCGCGCAAGGCAAGACAGTCGTGAGCGTGCTGCACGAAATCGGCATGGCCTTGCACGCCGACGAACTGGTGGTGGTGGCGGGCGGGCGCGTGCGCCACCACGGCGGCTGTGGCGATCCGCGCACCCACCGGGCGCTCGAAGAGGTCTTTGGCCACCGCGTCGCGATCCACCCGCTGGGCGACCAGTGGGTGGCGCTGCCCCAATGAAGCTTGATGACAGGAGCCCGCCATGCAGATCGAATCCCCGCCCACCGAAAAACGCTACGAGAAACCCGAAGGCGAGCGCCGGGGGCTGCTCATCGTGCACACCGGAGACGGCAAGGGCAAGAGCACGGCCGCCTTCGGCCTGGCGCTGCGCGCCTTCGGCCGCACGCACGTGCACGGCAAGCGGGTGAAGATCTATCAGTTCATGAAGGTGCCCTCGGCGCGTTTCGGGGAACATCGGGTGTTCGAAATGCTCGCCGAAACCGGCCCGCCGCCAGGCCACTCCCAAGGCGGCGGAGCGTGGGGGCCATTGATTGAAGGACTGGGCGACGGCTTCAGCTGGAAGAGCCAGGACCTGGAGCACTCCGCGCAGCTCGCGCGCGATGGCTGGCAGAAGGCGCGCGCCGCCATCCTGGGTGGTGAATACTTCATGGTCACGCTCGACGAGCTGACCTACCCGCTCATCTACGGCTGGTTGCCGCTCGACGAGGTGCTGCAGACGCTGCGCGAACGCCCGCGCGATGTGCATGTGGTGATCACCGGGCGGCGCTGCCCACCCGAGATCATCGAGCTGGCGGACACGGTGACCGAGATGACCCTGGTGAAACACGCGTTCAAGGCGGGCATTCCCGCCCAGCGCGGCATCGAAGACTGAACCTGCCTGCGGAGACACAAGAACCATGACCACCACGACCCTGAATCAACACCCCGTGCGCCTCGTGCCGCGCCCCGTCGCCACCGCAGCCACCGCCGAACGTTGGTCCGTCGACGACGTTGCCGCGCTGTTCGACCTGCCGTTCGCCGACCTGATGCACCGGGCCCAGACCGTGCACCGCGAGCACCACGATCCGACCGAAGTCGAACTGGCCACGCTGCTGTCGGTGAAGACCGGTGGTTGCCCCGAGGACTGCGGCTACTGCCCGCAATCGGTGCACTTCGACACGGGGCTCACGGCCGGCAAGCTCATGGGCGTGGACGCGGTGCGCGAGGCCGCGCAGCGCGCGAAGCAGGCCGGCGCCACGCGCTTCTGCATGGGGGCGGCCTGGCGCGCGCCCAAGGACCGCGACGTCGACGCCGTGGCCGAACTCGTGCGCACGGTGAAGGCCGAGGGCCTGGAGGCCTGCGCCACGCTGGGCATGCTCGCGGAGGGCCACGCCGAAGCCCTGCGCGACGCAGGCCTCGACTACTACAACCACAACCTCGACAGCGCGCCCGACTTCTACGGCGAAGTGATCACCACGCGCGACTACCAGGACCGGCTGGACACGCTGGAGCGCGTGCGCGGCGCGGGCGTGAAGGTGTGCTGCGGCGGCATTGTGGGCATGGGCGAATCGCGCCGCCAGCGCGCCGGCCTGGTGGCCCAGCTCGCCAACCTCGCGCCCGACTACCCCGAGTCGGTGCCGATCAACCACCTCGTGAAGGTGCAGGGCACGCCGCTGGCCGATCAGCCCGACCTGGACCCGCTCGAATTCGTGCGCACCATTGCGGTGGCGCGCATCACCATGCCGCGCGCCCGCGTGCGCCTGTCGGCCGGGCGCCAGCAGATGAGCGAAGCGGTGCAGGCCCTGTGCTTCCTGGCCGGCGCCAATTCCATCTTCTACGGCGAGAAGCTGCTCACCACCGGCAACCCCGACGTGGCGGCGGACATGAACATGCTCGCGAAGCTGGGCCTGCGCCCGCGCCGCGCCTGAACATGGGCATGCCCGAACTGGTGGCGTCCCACGGCCTGGTGGCACCGCTTGCGGTGCTGGTCGCGCTGGCGCTGGACCGCGCGCTGGGCGAACCGCCCGCGCGCTGGCACCCGGTGGTGTGGATGGGGCACGGCCTGTCGTTCATGGGAAGGCGCGTGGCGCCCACCATGCCGTCCCCCCATGCGAGCCGTGCAAGCGCCTTCGTGTCAGGCGCGCTGGCGTGGTGCCTGGGCGCGGCGCTGGTGGTGCTGGTCGCGCTGGGGCTGGTGTGGGCCATGGCGGGCTGGCCGTGGTGGCTCCAGGCCCTGGCCATGGGTGCGCTGCTCAAGCCCCTGCTGGCCTGGCGCATGCTGCGCGACGAAGTGCGCGCCGTCGAAGGCGCACTGGGCGATTCGCTGCCCGCCGGCCGCGCGCGCCTGGCCATGCTGGTCAGCCGTGACGTGGACACGCTCGATGCCGCGCAGGTGCGCGAGAGCGCCATCGAATCGCTGGCCGAGAACCTCAGTGATTCCGTGGTGGCGCCGCTGTTCTGGTTCGCCGTCGCCGGCCTGCCCGGGGCCGCGCTGTATCGCTTCGCCAACACGGCCGATGCCATGTGGGGTTATCGGGGCGAGCGGGGCGGGCGCGACTGGACCTGGGCCGGCAAGTGGGCGGCACGCGCGGACGATGCGCTTTCGTGGTTGCCCGCCCGCATCACCGGCGCCCTGCTGGGTGTGCTGGGCGCGGTGCGCGGCCTGGGCAGCCTGCCCGCGCAGGCGCGGCGCACGCCGTCGCCCAACAGCGGCTGGCCCATGGCGGCCATGGCGCTGGCGCTGGACGTGCGGCTGGCCAAACCGGGTGTCTACGAACTGCACGGTACAGGTCGAAACCCGCAGGCGGCCGACACCGCACTGGCCTTGCAGCTCGCCGGGCGGGTCGTGCAGGCGCTGACCGTCGGCGCGCTGCTGTGGATGTTGCTGGCCTGGGGGACGGTGCCATGGCGGTGATCGCGCACGGCGGCCCCGACGCCCAGGGTGTGCCCGCCTGGGATTTCTCCACCAACGCCAACGCCGTCGGCCCTTGCCCGAGCGCCCTCAAGGCCGTGCAGCAGGTCGACGCGCGCCACTACCCCGACCCTGCGTACACGGCCCTGCGCGAATCGCTCGCGGCCTTTCACGCGGTGGACGCCGCGCGCATCGTGCTGGCCGGCAGCGCCAGCGAATTCATTGGCCGTTTCACTGCCTGGGTGGCGCGCGAAGGCGGCCAGCGCATCTGGTTGCCCGCGCTGGCTTATGGCGACTACGCCCACGCCGCGCAGGCCTGGCGGTTCGAGCGCGTGCACGATGCGGCGCGCGCCCACCTCGCCTGGCTGTGCGAGCCGTCCAGCCCGCTGGGCGAGGCCGAAGCCTTCGCGCGCCAGGTCGTCGCCTCGGGCGCGCAGGTCGTGTTCGACCGCGCCTACGAGCCCTTGCGTCTGGGCGGGCGCTGCAGCCTGGAGCCCCAGGCGCTGAACCGCGTGTGGCAACTGTGGACGCCCAACAAGGCTCTGGGCCTGACGGGGCTGCGCGGCGCCTATGCCGTCGCCCCCGAGGGCGCCGAGGCCGAGGCACGCGAACTGGATCGGCTGGCACCCTCGTGGCCGTTGGGCGCACACGCCGTGGCAATGCTCGATGCCTGGGTGTCGCCCACCGCGCAGGCGTGGCTGGCGCAGAGCCTGGACACCCTGCGTGCCTGGAAGGCCGGACTGTGTGCCGGCCTCACGGACGCCGGCTGGCGCGTGCTGCCCAGCGACGCGCCGTTCTTTTGCGCCGCGCCGCCCCGCGCGCTGGACGTGGCGGCGCTGCGTGCGGCCGGCATCAAGCTGCGCGACACCACGGGCTTCGGCCTGCCGGGGCACTACCGGCTGAGCGCGCAGCCGCCCGAGGCACAGGCGGCCTTGCTCGACGCGTTGCGGACCTGCGGGGAGGCCGTGGCATGAGCGCCGCCCCGGGCCGTTCCCAGGCGAGTGCGCGCTGCGTGATGGTGCTGGGCACCACCAGCGGGGCCGGCAAGAGCTGGCTGACCACCGCGCTGTGCCGGCACTACGCGCGGCAAGGCCTGAAGGTGGCGCCGTTCAAGGCGCAGAACATGAGCAACAACGCCCGGGTGGTGAAGGGTCTGGCGGCCGAAGATCGTTTCGCCGCCGGGCCATCCCAGGGCGAAACAGCCCCCTTGGGGGGCAGCGACCCGCTCCAGCGGTGGAGCGTGGGAGCGGAGATCGGTTCTGCGCAGTACTTTCAGGCACTGGCGGCGCGCGCCGAACCCGAGGTGCGCATGAACCCGCTGCTGCTCAAGCCCGAGGCCGACACCCGCAGCCAGGTGGTGCTGATGGGGCAGGTGAGCGAAGCGCTCTCGGCCATGCCCTGGCGCGGCCGCAGCCTGCAGGTGTGGCCGCAGATCGCTGCCGCGCTCGACGCCCTGCGCGCCGAGAACGACGTGGTGGTGATCGAGGGTGCGGGCTCGCCGGCCGAGATCAACCTGCACGCCAGCGACATCGTCAACATGCGCGTGGCCCTGCACGCCAACGCGCGCTGCCTGCTGGTGACCGACATCGACCGCGGCGGCGCCTTTGCCCACCTCTACGGCACCTGGGCGCTGCTGCCGCCCGAGGAACGCGCGCTGATCCACGGTTTCGTGCTCAACCGGTTCCGGGGCGATGCCAACTTGCTCGCGCCCGCGCCGCAGATGCTGCAGGATCTCACCGGCGTGCCCACGGTGGCCACCTTGCCGATGTGGTGGCAACACGGCCTGCCCGAGGAAGACGGTGTGTTCGACGACCGCACGCGCGCGTCGGGTGCGGTGAGCAAGACGGTGGCCGTCATCGCCTGGCCGCGCATCAGCAACCTGGACGAATTCCAGCCCCTGAAAAACGTGCCCGGCGTGCGCCTGGTGTGGGCGCGAGCGCCCGCCGACTGCATGGGAGCGGACTGGATCGTGCTGCCCGGCAGCAAGGCCACGGCGGCGGACCTGGCGTGGTCGCGCATGCAGGGGCTGGACCGCGCGATCGCGGCGCACGCCGCGCAGGGCGGGGCGGTGCTGGGCGTGTGCGGCGGGCTGCAGATGCTGGGCGAGGCGCTGATCGACACGCATGGCATCGATGGGAACGCACCCGGCCTGGGCCTGCTGCCGCTGGTGACGCAGTTCGACCGGCAGAAAACCGTGCGCCACACGCACACCACGTTCGGTGCGCTGCACGGTGCCTGGGCGGCGCTCTCGGGCGTGGCCGTCGCCGGCTACGAAATTCACCACGGCCAGACCGCGCAGCACCCGGCCATGGCCGCGGGCGGCGACGTGGCGCACCCGGCGCTGCCCGACGGCCTGGGCTGGCAGAACGCGCAGGGCAACGTGCTTGGCGTCTACCTGCACGGCCTGTTCGAAGACCCGCGCGCGCTGCGCGCACTCTTCGGCGCCACCGCCCCCACGCTGGAGACGGTGTTCGACGGCCTCGCCGATTTCATTGAAACCCACTTCGAGCCGGGCGTGCTCGATCAACTCATCGCCCCCTGAACATGAACATCCCCGAGATCCCCGATATCACCCAGCCCGACCTTGCCCTGCACCTGCAGCGCGCGCTGGACAACAAGACCAAGCCGCTGGGCTCGCTCGGCCGGCTCGAAGGGCTGGCGCAACGCATCGGCCTCATCCTCGGTGTCGCACAGCCCGAGCTGCAGGCGCCGCAGATGCTGGTGTGCGCCGCCGACCACGGGCTGGCCGCGCGCGGTGTCTCGGCCTACCCGAGCGACGTGACCTGGCAGATGGTGGAAAACTTCCTGGCCGGTGGCGCGGCGGTGAGTGTGCTCGCGCGCCAGCACGGCATCGGGCTCACGGTGGTGGACTGCGGCGTGAACCACGACTTCGCCGAGCGCGAAGGCCTGCTCATCCGCAAGGTCGCGCACGGCACGGCCGACGCGCTCGAAGGCCCGGCCATGAGCGCGGCGCAGTGCGCGCAGGCCATGGCCAACGGTCGCGACGTGGTGCGCGGCTTGCCGGGCAACGCGCTGCTGCTGGGCGAGATGGGTATCGGCAACACCTCGGCCGCGTCGATGTTGCTCGCGCGCCTGGCCGGGCTGGACGTGGCCGAGGTCACCGGTGCCGGCACCGGGCTCGACGCCGATGCGGTGCGGCGCAAGATCGACATCCTGCGCGAGGTGCTGGCGCGCCACGCCCGTGCGATGGCGCCGCTGGACGCGCTCGCGGCCTTCGGTGGTTTCGAGATCGCCACGCTGGTGGGCGCGGTGCTGCAGGCTGCGGCCGAGCGGCGCGTCATCGTGGTCGACGGCTTCATCGCCACCTCGGCCGTGCTGGTGGCCTGTCGCCTGCAGCCCCACGTGCTGCAGCGTTGTGTGTTCGCCCACCGCTCCGGTGAGCGCGGCCACGCGCTGATGCTTGCGCACCTCAAGGCCGAGCCGCTGCTGGACCTCGGTCTGCGCCTGGGCGAAGGCTCCGGCGCGGCGCTGGCCTGGCCGCTGCTGGTCAGTGCGTGCGCGTTGCTGCGCGAAATGGCGAGCTTTGAAGCGGCCGGTGTGTCGCGCAGCGACGAGGTCGCACCCGCGCGCACATGACCCGGTTTTTTCGACACTTCCTGCTGGCCCTGCAGTTCTTCACCCGCATTCCGGTGACGGGCCGTCTGGCCGCCTGGGTGGGCTTCAGCCCGGCCATGCTGCGCGCGAGCGCGGCGCATTTTCCGGGCGTCGGCTGGGTCGTGGGCGGGCTCACGGCGGTGGTGTTCTGGGGCTTGTTGCAGCTCATGCCGCCGGTGCCCGCCGCGGCCTGGGTGGCGGCCATCGCCAGCACGGTGTTCGGCGTGCTGCTCACCGGCGCCTTTCACGAAGACGGCCTGGCCGACCTGGCCGACGGGCTGGGTGGCAGCGCCGAGCGCGGACGCGCGCTGGAGATCATGAAGGACTCGCGCATCGGCAGCTTTGGCGCGATCGCGCTGGTGCTCGCGATCCTGGCCAAGGTGGCGCTGCTCGCGCTGCTGGCGCAAACGAGCGCGTGGCTCGCGGTGATGGCGCTGTTCGCAGCGCATGTCAGCTCGCGCACCACGCCGCTGCTCATCATCCGCACGCTGCCGCACGTGGGGGACACGCCGCAGTCCAAAAGCAAGCCACTGGCCGAGAGCATCGGCAACGCCGGCCTGGCCGCGGGCCTGCTGTGGTGGGCACTGGCCATGGCGCTGGTGGTCTGGTTGCTGCCCGATGCGCCGTGGGCGCAGGCCGTGCTGGGCACGCTGATCGGCCTGGCCTGGATGTGGCGCCTGCTGCGGCGCCGGCTGCAGGGCTTCACCGGCGACGGACTGGGCGCCACGCAGCAGGTGAGCGAGCTGCTGTTCTACCTGGGCCTGGCCTTGTTTCTGCCGATGGGTGTGCCATGAAACTCTGGCTGCTGCGCCATGCGCCCGTGATGTTGCCCGCAGGCCTGTGCTACGGCGCCAGCGACGTGCCGGCAGACGCCACCCTCACGCGCGAGGCCGCGAAGGCCTTCGCCCCGCTGCCGCCACCAGGCACGCCGGTGTGGGTCTCGGGCCTGCTGCGCGCGCAGCAGATGGCGGGCGCCTTGCAGGCCGAACGCCCCGAGCTGGGCGCTGCGCGCGTGGACACACGCCTGAACGAAATGGATTTCGGCGCCTGGGAAATGCAGCGCTGGGACGCGGTGCCGCGCAGCGCTTTCGACGAGTGGATGGCCGATTTCGCGCACCACCGATTCGGTGGCGTCGAGAGCACGCAGATGCTGCTCTACCGCGTGGCCGCCGCGCTGGGCGACCTGCGTCCCGCGAAGAGCACCGACGTGGTGTGGGTGACGCACGCCGGTGTGATCCGCGCGGTGCAGCACATCGTGGCCAGTGGCGGTGTGCACATCCGCGAGGCGGCGGAGTGGCCGAAGGACGCGCCCGGGCCGGGCGGGTGGGTGACGGTGGCGATCTGAGCGCCTGCGTGCACTCAGGCGACGGTCTTGTCCCTGAAGTCGCAATACGCCGACACCGTGCACTTCGGGCACAGCGGCTTGCGCGCCTGGCACACATAGCGCCCGTGCAGGATCAGCCAGTGGTGCGAGTCCACCGCGTAGGGGGGTGGCACGCGCTTCATCAGCTGCAGCTCCACCGCCAGAGGGTTCTTGCCCGGTGCCAGGCCGGTGCGATTGCTCACGCGGAAGATGTGGGTGTCCACCGCCATGGTGGGTTCGCCGAAGGCCACGTTGAGCACCACGTTGGCGGTCTTGCGGCCCACGCCGGGCAGGGCTTCGAGCGCTTCGCGCGTGCCGGGCACCTCGCCGCCGTGCCGTTCCACCAGCATGCGGCAGGTCTGCATCAGGTGTTTCGCCTTGCTGCGGTACAGGCCGATGGCCTTGATGTAGCCCTCCAGCCCTTCGAGGCCCAGGTCGAGGATGGCCTGCGGCGTGTTCGCCACCGGGAACAGCTTGCGCGTGGCCTTGTTCACGCCCACGTCGGTCGCCTGCGCCGAAAGAAGCACGGCGGTGAGCAGCTCGAACACGCTGGTGTATTCCAGCTCGGTCTGAGGGCTGGGGTTGGCGGCCTTGAGGGTGGCGAAGAAGGCTTCGATCTGGGCGGGCGTCATGGGCGCGGATTGTCCCATGCGCTCACGCGCTTTCGGCCTCCGCACGCAGCCAGTTCGCGAAGTCCAGCGCGTCGGGGTTGCCATGCGCGTGGTCTGCCACCTCGACGTAATAGCCCCGGCGTGTCGCCGCTCCGCTGCGGAATGGCGCGACCAGCTTCTTCTCGTTCACCAGCGACTGCAGCAGCGGCAACCGGCCGATCACCACGCCTTGCCCCGCCACGGCGGCGGCCACCGCGTCGGCGTACTGGCTGAAATGCACGGTGTTCTTCATGCGCATGTCCTGCAGCCCCATCACCTGGAACCAGGGGTCCCAGTCCGAGGTGAGCGAGAAGCCCGCGGGCTTCTCCACGGTCAGCAGCGTGTGATGGGCGAGGTCGGCGGGCTGGCGCAACGGGGCCGCCTTGTCGCGCAGCAGTGCGGGGGCGCATAGCGGTTGCACGGTTTCCTCGAACAGCGCTTTTCCGCGCCCGACGCTGGACGGCACGAAGCGCACCGCGACATCAAGCCGATGGCGCTCCAGATCCATGATGTCCATGGTGGCGGAGATGCGCACATCCACTTGCGGGTGGTTGGCCGCAAAGCGTGCGAGCCGGGGGATGAGCCAGAGCGAGGCAAAGCCTTGCGTGCAGGTCATCGCGACCTGGCGCAGGCGCGGGCCGGGGCGCACGCGCGCCGAGGCGTCGCGCAGGCGCTCCAGCGCATCGCGTGTGGCGCGCTGCATGACCTCGCCGGCTTCGGTCAGGGTGAGCGATCGGTGTCCGCGCTCGAACAGGGCCGTGCCCAGGCTGTCTTCGAGCAGCTGGATCTGCCGGCTCACGGCCGACTGCGTGAGTTTGAGTTCCTGCGCGGCCAGGGTGAAGCTCAGCGTGCGTGCCGCCGCGTCGAAGCAGGGCAGCAGGTCCAGCCGCAGCATCTGCGAGCGCGGGATCGGCTGGGCCACGGTTTTCACATTCTTGAATGGCATGCGAAGCATTCGAAAACAACGTTTGTGCAGTATAGGGAGGTTGCGTACATTCATGCGCATATCTGATGCGAAAGGAAAGTTCCATGAAAACCGATACCTTGACTGTCGACATCAACATGCCCCACAAGGCCATGCAGTCCATCCCCCAGGGCGCGCTGCGCCTGGTCTGCCGCGAAGGCAGCGTCTGGATCACGCTGGACCACGAACAGCGCGACGTGGTGCTGAACCCTGGCGAGCACTTCACCACGCGGCCGCAGCAACGCGCGATCGCCTACGCGCTGGAATCTTCGGTGCTGCGGCTGGAGCCGGTGGTGTGCACGCGGCGCACGCCAGCGCCACGCTGGCGCTGGTGGCCGCAGCGTTTGCGCGGCAGTGGCGCGCGAGGTGGTGCGACGCCGGTCGCCGCGTGACCGGGCACTGCGGCGCCTGAGCGAGGCGCCCGGGCTGCCCGGCCTGCCCGGCCGGTGCGCGAGAATGGCGGTCGTTGTTCATCACGATTTCACGGAAACCGCTGCCATGACCTTTGCCATCCCTTTCGCCGAGCGCCTCAACAACGTCGAAACCTCCGCCATCCGCGAACTCTTCAAGCTGCTGGGCAAGCCCGGCATCATCAGTTTTGCCGGCGGCTTTCCGGACAGCGCCATGTTCGACGTGGAAGGCATCCGCGAAGCGGTGAACGCGGCGCTGACCGAGGAAGCCGGCGGCGCGCTGCAGTACGGCGCCACCGAGGGCTACCAGCCGCTGCGCGAGCAGCTCGCGGCTTTCATGACCAGCAAGGGCGCGAAGGACGTGGCCGCGAACGAGCTCATCGTCACCACCGGCAGCCAGCAGGCGCTGGACCTGCTGGGCAAGACGCTGATATCGCCCGGCGACAAGGTCATCGTCGAAGGCCCGACCTTTCTCGCCACCATCCAGTGCTTCCGCCTCTACGGTGCCGAGCTCATCAGCGCGCCGGTGGACGGCGACGGCGTGAAGACCGATGTGCTGGAACAGCTGATTGCCGAGCACAAGCCCAAGTTCGTCTACCTCATCCCCACCTTTGGCAACCCCAGCGGCGCCATGCTCAGCCTGGAGCGGCGCAAGGCCGTGCTGCAGATGGCGGTGAAGCACGACACGCTGGTGGTGGAAGATGACCCGTATGGCGACCTGTACTTCGGCGCCGCGCCGCCGCCCAGCCTGCTCGCGCTCAGCGCCACCGTGCCCGGCAGCCGCGAGCGCCTGGTGCACTGCGGCTCGCTGAGCAAGGTGCTCAGCCCCGGCCTGCGCGTGGGCTGGATGGTGGGCCCGGCCGACTTGCTGGCCAAGGCCACCATGTGCAAGCAGTTCAGCGACGCGCACACCAGCACCTTCGCGCAGGCCACCGCCGCGCAGTACCTCAAGGCCGGCCGCATGCCCGCCACGCTGGCGCGGGTGCGCAAGGTCTATGCCGAACGCGCCGCCACCATGGGCAATGCCTTGCGCCGCGAGCTCGGCGACGCCATCGACTTCGTGCAACCACAGGGCGGCCTGTTCGTGTGGGCGCGCCTTACCGGCGCGGGCGGCAAGGTGAACGACGGCGGTGAACTGGCGAAACGCGCGATCGAAAAAGGCGTGGCCTTCGTGCCGGGTGCGCCGTTCTTCGCCAGCCACCCCGACATGGCGACCCTGCGCCTGTCCTTCGCCACCGTGGGGCTGGAGAAGATCGAGGAAGGGGTGGGGCGGCTGGGGCAGGCGGTGTGAGGAGCGTCAGCCGGAGCGCTTCTTGGCGTGGCGCTCGGCCTTCCTGGCCTCCAGCCGTTGCGCCTCGGCAATGGCCAGGGCCTCTTCCAGCGCCGAGATGGCCAGGGTCATTTCCCTGCGAAACAGCGGTGCGGCTTTCCTTGCGTTGCCCAGCACGGGTCTGGCACGGTCCGGGTCGATCTCGCTGCCGTAGCGCCGTCTGCCCACATGGCGAAAGCCCCGCAGGTCATCCAGAAGTTCGCGCAGTTCCTCGCTGATCAGGGGGTCGCGTGTCGGCGTGGCCGTTGCTGCGGTCTTGATCAACCTGGCGTGATAGGCCGCATCCTGTTCCATGGGTGGGTCCGTTCGCTTGAGCACCGCCTCCAGAATGGTCTCCATGCCGGTGTAGACGCTGTTGACCGTGGCGCCCGCCAGTTTCACGTACGCCCAGTCTCCAGCGTCCGGGTTGTTCGCTTCCCACTGCTCGAACTCGCCGAGTTCCTTTTCGAGCTTGGCCATTTCGGCGTCGAAATCCCGTTTAAGCATGCAGGCTTTCCTGAATGCGGGCGAAGGCATCGCGCCCGATGGTTTCTTCGGCCACCACGTCCAGTGGCAGGGTGAGACGCTCGGCCAGCGTTTCGGAGATCGCGCGCATCACCCCCAGTGGCCCGGGGTCGGTGATCAGCAGATCGATGTCGGAATGTGGCGTGGCCTGTCCCGTTTTCATCGAGCCGAACAACTGGACCTTCACGCCCTTTCTCTTCATGGCCGCGATGATCGCGCGCGCCTCTTGCCTGCCCAGACGCAGACGCATCCTGGCTTGGCGTTGCGCATCCGCATCCGGTTGGTAGAGCGAGAGCCTGGGTTTGGCAGGCCGGCCCCTGGGCAGCCTGGGATCGGCCACGTCCGATGGAATGAGCCACATCGTCATCGGCCCCAGGGTCTGTTGTGTTGCGCCCTGGATTCGGCCTGCGCGGCACAACTGCCGTACGCGTTCGGCGCTGATACCGTGGGCCTTGGCGTACTCGGCTGGCGAGAGCATGCGCGCTGGAACACGCGCACCTCCGGGAGCGGGGGGGGCGTGGGGATCTGTTCGGGTCGGCACCATGGCCGCATTGTATAAAAAGATAGACCCCCACAATATTTTTCATCCTGACAGGAAGGTGACTTTCATATACTGTACATAGATACAGTATCTTGATCGTTTCCTGGTTTCCTGTCATGTACAACACCCCCACGCCTTTGCCCCCGTCACGCCCGCCTGCGGGTGGCCTGCCGTCCGCCGTGGCCGCCGCGCTGTGGCGGGCTGACCAGCTCGGCGCACCGGTCTCGGCCGTGTGGCCCAGCGGCTTTGCCGCGCTGGACGCGCAGTTGCCCGGCGGCGGCTGGCCCGGCCATGGCTTGACCGAAATCCTCACGCCGCACAGCGGCACGCTGGAATGGCGCCTGCTGGCGCCGGCGCTGCGCCGTGTCTGTGCCGCCGGCCAGCCGGTGGTGGTGGTCGGCCCGCCGCTGCCGCCGCACCTGCCGGGCCTGCGTTTCGAAGGCATCGACGCGCGATCACTGGTCTGGGTGCAGGCCGACACACCGGCCGAACGCCTGTGGTCGGCCGAGCAGCTCATCAAGGCCCAGGCATGTGGCGCACTCGTGGCCTGGCTGCCGCAGGCTCGGGCGGCCCAGATTCGCCGCTTGCAGGTGCTCGCGGCCGGCTTTGAGGCGCCGGTGTTCGTGTGCCGGCCCAGCCGCGCCCTGCGCGAGTCGTCGGCCGCGCCGCTGCGCGTGCAGGCCGCCGTGGGCCTGGACTGGGCGCTGCGGGTGCGCATCGCCAAGCGCAAGGGCCCGCCGCTGGACGACACCCTGCACCTGGCCTCGGTGCCCGGTGCGCTGGCCGCCGTTCTCCCGCCCCGGCTGGGCCAGCCCAGCCGGTGGTTTTTCCGCGAAGAGATCGACCATGTTGTGGTCCGCCCTGTTGCCCAGCCCGAGCGCCGGCACAGCACCGTTCACTGAGCCCGCGCCGCAGCGCGCGCTGGCCACCTGGGCCCTGCAGTTCACGCCGCGCGTGGCCCTGGCCGACGAGGCCGTGCTGATGGAGGTGGGGGCCAGCGTGCGCCTGTTTGGTGGCCGGCGTGCCCTGCGCGAGCGCGTGCAGGGCGAAGGCCGTGAACTCGGCGTGGCGCGACTCGCCTGGGCACCCAACGGCCTGGCCGCGCTGGCGCTGGCGCGCGCCGGCATCGGGAACGGTTTCAGGCGCCCGCTCGACGAACTGCTCGACACCCTGCCGATGGACACACTGAGCGCCGTGCACCCGCACCGGCTCACGCTCGAACACATCGGCTGCCGCACACTGGGCGACGTGCGCGCGCTGCCGCGCGGCGGCATCGCCCGGCGTTTCGATGCGCGGCTGCTGCAGGCGCTCGATCAGGTGTACGGGGCCGCGCCCGAGGTGCACGACTGGGTGGCGTTGCCGGAGGTTTTCGAGGAACGGCTCGAGCTCATGGCGCGCGTGGAGCAGGCGCCGGCCCTGGTGTTCGGTGCGCGGCGCCTGTTGCTCGTGCTCGGCGGCTGGCTGGCGGCGCGGCGCGCGGGCGTCACCGCCTTCACGCTGCGCTGGGCGCACGACGCGATGCGCGCGCGCGCGGCGGGCGAGGGCGGTGAGATCACCATCCGCACGGCCGGGCCCACACGCGACATCGAACACCTCAGCCGCCTGCTGGCCGAGCACCTGGCACGGGTGCAACTGCTCGCGCCCGTGGGCGACCTGGTGCTGGTGGCGACCGAGGTGCAGCCACTGCATGACGTGAGCGCCTCGTTCCTGCCCGACACCCGGCGCCAGGGCGAGCAGCTCGGCCTGGTGCTGGAGCGGCTGTCTGCGCGGCTGGGGCCGCAGCGCGTGCTGCGCCCGGTGCTGTGCGAAGACCACCGCCCCGAATGGATGTGCCACTGGCAGCCGGCCGCGCTGCCGCTGCCGCGCAAGGGTGCTGCCGGCACCGACCTGCCCCAGCCCGGCTTCCTGCTGCCAGTGCCGCTGCGCCTGCGGGTGCAGGGTGACCACCCGGTCTACCACGGCCGCCTGATGCTGCTGCTGGGGCCGCAGCGTGTGGAAGGTGGCTGGTGGGACCGCGTGGACGGTGAGGACCGCACGCACAACGTGGTGCGGGACTACTGGGTGGCCCTGTCCGCGCAGGCCGGCGTGCTGTGGATTTTTCAGACCCGGCTGGACGGATCACCTGCCTGGTTCCTGCATGGGCACTTTGCCTGAAAGAGCCGCATGAGCACGGTGGCCGTCCTGCCCGACTACGCCGAGCTGCGGAGCCTGTCCAACTTCAGCTTCCTGCGCGGCGTCAGCCACCCCGAGGAACTGGTCGAGCGTGCGGCGGCGCTGGGCTATCACGCGCTGGCGGTGGCGGACGAGTGTTCGCTCGCCGGGGTGGTGCGCGCCCACGTGGCCGCGAAGAAGCATGCACTCAAGCTGCTGATCGGCAGCCAGTTCCAGGTGCACTGCGACGCGCCCTTCACCCTGGTCGTGCTGGCCTGCAACCTCAACGGTTACGGCAATCTGTGTGAGTTCATCACGCGCCTGCGCCGGGCTTCGGCGAAGAAGGGCAGCTACCGCCTGATGCTGGGCGACATCGATGCCGAGGCCCTGGCCGATTGCGTGGTGATCGCGGTGCCCGACGCCACCTGTGACCAGGAACAGGTAGACACCCTCGCGCGCTGGCTGCTGCAGCATTTCATGGGCCGTTGCTGGCTGGGCGTGGAGCAGCTCTGCCGCTTCGACGATGAGATGCGTCTGCACCGCCTGCGCCAGAGCAGCGAGCTCACGGCCGTGCCGCTGGTGGCCGTGGGCGACGTGCAGATGCACGTGCGCTCGCGCAAACCCCTGCACGACGTGCTCACCGCCACGCGCATCGGCCGGCCACTCACCGAATGCGGTTTTGCGCTGGCGCCCAATGCCGAGCAGCGGTTGCGGCTGCGTTCGACGCTGGCCAGCCTCTACCCCCCCGAGCTGCTGGCCGAGACGCTGGCGGTGGCCGCGCGCTGCCAGTTCTCGCTCGACGAGCTGCGCTACCAGTACCCCAGCGAAGTCATTCCTGAGGGAGAGACGCCGAAAAGCCACCTGCGCCGATTGACCGAAGAGGGGGCCCGGCAGAAATGGCCGAACGGCATCAGCGACAAGAACGCCAAGCAGATTGAACACGAGCTCGAACTCATCGCCTTCAAGCGGTACGAGCACTACTTTCTGACGGTGTACGACATCGTCGCCTTCGCGCGCTCGCAAAACATCTTGTGCCAGGGCCGCGGTTCGGCGGCCAACAGCGTGGTGTGCTACTGCCTGGGCATCACCGCAGTGAATCCCGATCTCACCGGCCTGCTGTTCGAGCGCTTCATCTCACGCGAGCGCGACGAACCACCGGACATCGACGTCGACTTCGAGCACGAACGGCGCGAAGAGGTCATCCAGTACCTGTACAACAAATACGGCCGCGAACGCGCCGCGCTCACCGCCGCCGTCATCAGCTACCGCCCGCGCAGCGCCTTGCGCGACGTGGGCAAGGCACTGGGCTTCGAGGAAGGGGTGCTGGACGCCCTGGCCCGGCAGTCGCGCTGGTGGGACGGCCGTGGCATCGCGCCCGAGCGCCTGCGGGAAGCCGGGCTCGACCCGGAACGACTCCAGGTGCGCCAGTTGCTGGAGCACACCTCGACGCTGATGGGCTTTCCGCGCCACCTCTCGCAGCACACCGGTGGTTTCGTGCTCACGCAACTGCCGCTATCACGCCTGGTGCCGATCGAGAACGCCACCATGCAGGACCGCACCGTGATCGAATGGGACAAAGACGATCTGGACGCCTTGGGGCTGCTCAAGGTGGACGTGCTCGCGCTGGGCATGCTCACCGCCTTGCGCAAGGCCATGGCGTTGATCAGCCAGAAAGAAGGCCGCACTTTCACGATGGAAGACGCAACGCAGGACGATGGTCCCACCTACGACATGATCTGCGCCGCCGATACCGTGGGTGTGTTCCAGATCGAGAGCCGCGCGCAGATGAGCATGCTGCCGCGCCTGAAGCCGCGTTCGTATTACGACCTGGTGATCGAAGTCGCTCTGGTGCGGCCCGGACCGATCCAGGGGGGAGCGGTACATCCTTACCTGAATCGCCGGCAGGGGAAAATGCCCGTGACTTACCCCGGCCCCGACGATGGAAAGGCCTTGAAGAAAGCCCTGGGCCGCACCATGGGTGTGCCCATCTTCCAGGAGCAATGCATGCAGATTGCTGTGCTGGCCGCCGGTTTCACGCCCGATGAGTCCGATCAACTGCGCCGCGCCATGGCCGCCTGGAAGCGGCATGGCCATGTGCAGAAATACAGAGACCGGCTCATCACCGGCATGACCGCCAAAGGCTATGAACAGGCTTTCGCGGAAAGCGTGTTCGAACAGATCAAAGGCTTCTCCAGCTACGGTTTCCCCGAAAGCCATGCCGCCAGCTTCGCCCTGCTGGTCTACGTGAGCGCCTGGATCAAATGCCACCACCCAGCCGAATTCCTCGCCGCGCTGCTCAACAGCCAACCCATGGGTTTCTACACACCCAGCCAGCTGGTGCAGGACGCAAAACGCCACGGTGTGGTAGTGCGGCCGGTCGATGTGCTGCACAGCGAACACGACAGCACGCTCGAACCCGATGGTGCCGTGCGGCTGGGCCTGCACCTGGTCAGCGGCATTCGCAAGGACAGCGCCGGGCGCATCGTGGCCGCGCGCGCGCAGCGGCCGTTTCAAAACACGCAAGACCTGGCCCGCCGCGCCCGCCTGGACCAGCCCCAGATGAAGGCGCTCGCCGCCGCCGACGCGCTGCAGGGCCTGAGCGGCCACCGCCGCCAGCAGGTGTGGGACGCCGCCGCGCTGCGCACGGCGCCCGCGCTGCTCAAGGACGCACCGGTGGACGAGGCCCCGCTGGCCCTGCCGGCCGCACCCGAGGGCGAGGCCATCGTGTGGGACTACGCCAGCACCGGCCTCACACTGCGCCGCCACCCGCTGGCCCTGCTGCGCGATGAGCTGAGGAAGCGCCGGCTCATGACCGCCGAAGAGCTGAAGGACGCACCCAACGGCCGCCTGGTGCGCCACTGCGGCATCGTCACCCTGCGCCAGCAACCCGGCACCGCATCGGGCGTGGTGTTCGTGAGCCTGGAAGACGAAACCGGCGTGGTGCAGGTCATCGTGTGGGAACGCATCCGCGAACGCCAGCGCGCGGTGCTCGCCGACTCACGCCTGCTGGCGGTGCGCGGCGTGTGGCAGCGCGACGGCGAAGCCACGAACCTGATTGCCGGCCACCTGGAAGACCTCACGCCGCTGCTCAAAGGCCTGTCGACGGTGAGCCGGGATTTTCATTGAGACACGGAGAAAATGACGTCATGGCTTCGGTGGCTGCCATCCTCAAAGACGTTCGGGCCTGCTCGCTGTGCGCCGCTCACCTGCCGCAGGGTCCGCGCCCCGTGCTGCAGTTTCATCCCGCTGCGCGCATTCTCATTGCAGGACAGGCGCCGGGTCGCAAGGTGCACGCCTCGGGCGTGCCGTTCGACGACGCCAGCGGCGAGCGCCTGCGCGACTGGCTGGGGGTGTCGCGCGAGGTGTTCTATGACGCCAGGCAGATCGCGATCCTGCCGATGGGATTCTGCTACCCGGGCACGGGCTCCTCGGGCGACCTGCCACCGCGCCCCGAATGCGCGAGCACCTGGCAACCGGTCCTGATGCCAAGGCTGCGCCGGCTTCGATTGACGCTGGTCGTGGGCCGGCATGCGCTGGCGCACTACCTGCCCGGGGAAACCGGCTCCATCGCTGAGGCCGTTCTTCGGTGGCGCGATCAGCAGACGGACGTGATGCCGCTGCCTCACCCCAGCCCACGCAACAATCTCTGGCTGGCGCGCCAGCCGTGGTTTGAACGCGACCTGATTCCGGTCTTGCGCGAACGCGTGGCCCAGGCCCTTGCCGGCGCGCCTCAGGCTCGCAGCAACTGAGTGGTGATGAAGTCCCAGTGCGCCTCACTCACCGGCGTGATCGACAACCGGTTGCCGCGTTTCAGCAGGATCATGTCGGCCAGTTCGGGCGTGGCGCGCAGCTCGGGCAGGCCGATCAGGCGTGTTTTCTTCAGCGCCTGCACGTCCAGCAGCAGCCAGCGCGGCGCATCGGGTTTTGAGGCGGCGTCGAAGTAGGGCGACTTCGCATCGAACTGCGTGGGGTCGGGCCGCGTGCCCGAAGCCACCCGTGCGATGCCGGCGATGCCCGGCTCGGGGCAACTCGAGTGGTAGAACAGCACGCCGTCGCCAACCTGCATGCTGTCGCGCATGAAGTTGCGCGCCTGGTAGTTGCGCACGCCGGTCCAGGGCACGGTGGCTTTCGGTGCGGCCAGCGCGTCGTCGATCGAGCACTCATCGGGCTCGGATTTCATCAGCCAGTATCGGGTTGTCATCGCGCCATTGTGCGACGACGCAGTTCCCCCGGGAGGTGGTGGGGATCACCGCCCGGGTGGCGACTTTCTCAGAAGGATTCCCAATCGTCCGTGGCGCTGGCGACTTCCTTGGCCACGGGCCTGGGCGCCGCGGCGGCGGGGGATGCGGCCGGCTTGACCGGGGCAGGTCTGGCCATGGGTGCCGCGGGTTTGGCCGCTGCGGCGGGGGCGGGGCGGGTCAGCGAGGGTTCCTTGCGCGCGGCGCCTGTCGAGACGGCGGGTTTGACCGCTGCCGGCTTGTGCAGGTCGGACGAGCGGAGCTCGGTGATGTTGCTGCGGGCGGCGGCGCTGGTGTCCACGCGGAACACGCGCACCACCTCGGCCAGGCGCTCGGCCTGGTCGTTCATGCTGGAGGCGGCGGCGGCGCCTTCCTCGACCAGGGCGGCGTTCTGCTGCGTCAGCTGGTCCAGGTTGGAGACGGCCGAGTTGATCTGGTTCACGCCGTCGGCCTGCTCGCCCGAGGCGCTGGCGATCTCGCCGATCATGTCGCGCACGCGCACCACGTTCTCCACGATCTCGCCCATGGTCTTGCCGGCCTGGTTGACGAGGTCGGTGCCCGCAGCCACCTTGTCCACGCTGGCGCCGATCAGCACCTTGATTTCTTTCGCGGCCTGGGCGCTGCGCTGCGCCAGGTTGCGCACCTCGCCGGCCACGACGGCGAAGCCGCGGCCCTGTTCGCCGGCGCGTGCCGCTTCCACGGCAGCGTTCAGCGCGAGGATGTTGGTCTGGAAGGCGATGCCGTCGATCACACCGATGATGTCGCTGATCTTGCGCGAGGACTGGTTGATGTCCTCCATGGTGGACACCACCTGGCTGACCACCTCACCGCCCTTTTGTGCGCTCTGGCCGGCCACATCGGCCAGCTGGTTGGCCACGCGGGCCGAATCGGCGGACTGGCGGATCGCGCCCGACATCTGCTCCATGCTCGCGGCGGTCTGCTGCAGGTTGGAGGCGGTCTGTTCGGTGCGGGCCGACAGGTCGTTGTTGCCGGTGGCGATTTCCTTCGCCGCCACGGTGATGTTCTCGGTGCCGCGCTTGACGTCGGCCACCACATTCACCAGGCGGTCGCGCATGCCGGTCAGGGCCGTGATCATCGCGCCGAATTCGTCCTTGCGGTCGTTGCGGATGTGCGCGGTGAGGTCGCCGCCGGCGATCTGCTCGGCGAAGGCCATGGTTTCGCGCAGCGGGTTGCGGATGTTGCGGATCAGGAAGAAGGCGCCGATGGCAATGCCCGCGATCAGGGCCACGACCTGGGCGGTGGCGATGGTCAGGCTGGTGGCGCGCTGCTGGTCGAAATCCTGCTGGGTGCGGGCGCGGATGTCGGACTGCATGCGGGCAAACTCGCGCAGCGCGGCCACGTAGGGCACCACGGCGGGGTTGAAGCGGGCACGGATCTCGTCGGCCGCGCCAGCAGCGTCGCCAGCCTTCTTCAGGTCGTTCGCCACGGCGTGAGAAGCCAGCACGGTCTTGCGCAGTTCGGCGATCTTGTTCAGCTGCGCGTGCTCCGCGTCGTTCAGTTCGGTCGCCTGGAGCTTCTTCTGCAGCTCGGAAATGGCGGCAATGCCGGCGGGAATCACGTCCTTGTACATCTCCCCCACGGCGGGGTCGCTGCTGACCACGGCGGCCTGCACGCGGGTGACCGCGAGCTCGGTGAGAGCGGCCCACTCGGTGGCGATGGCGGTCTTCTCGGCCAGTTTGCCCAGCGCCTGCTCGGAAGCCTTGTTGAGTTGCGTCGAGCGCGAGCCGGCCGTGCCCACAACAACAAACAGGGCGACGATGATGGCGACGACGCCAGCCCACAGCTTGGCGCCTACGGAGAGGTTGCGAAAGAGGTTCATGGTTCTTCTGGAAAACGGGCAGCGCGGTGGCGCGGCCAAGCCAGCGCACCGCGATGCGGAAGACAGGGGATTTACTGCAGCGACGCGCTCGGCGCCACCAGGCCCATTTCGGCGCTGCCGATGAGGGCTTCGATGTCGGCGAGGATGAGCATGCGCTCGCCGACGCTGGCAATCCCGGTGATGAAGCCGGCGTCCAGCGTGGTGCTGATCTGGGGCGCTTCCTTGATCAGGTCGGCGCCCAGTTCGATCACGTCGCACACGGAATCGACCACCAGGCCCACCACGCGGCCGTGCACGCTGAGCACGATCACCACGGTGAAGTCGTTGTATTCCACCTTGGCGCAGCCGAGCTTGATGCGCATGTCCACCACCGGCACGATCACACCGCGCAGGTTGACCACGCCTTTGATGAAATCGGGCGCGTTGGCGATGCGGGTGGGCTCTTCGTAGGAGCGGATCTCCTGCACGCGCAGGATGTCGATGCCGTATTCCTCGCCGCCGAGACGGAAGCTCAGGAATTCACCGGCACTGGCGATGGCCGGTGCATGCCGGCGCGTGGCCGCGCTGGAGGAAGAAGCGACAGGCGTGGAGGTATTGAGGGCGTCCATGGGTCCAGGGGGTGGGGGTTGATACCTGCGTATCGGCACCTGCCCGCGCTTCTTGAGCCCGCCGCCCCCCGCCGCTGGTCGGACTGAAGGCTCAATGCAGCTTCACCAGCGGCGTGGCCCGCTTGACCAGGAAGCGCGCCACGGCCAGCACGGCGGTGCGCAGGCTGCCCAGCACCGCCTGGTGGTGCATCAGGTGCAGGCTGACGTACATGGTGCGCGCCAGCATGCCCTGCACGTACCAGGTGGAGCGGAACAGGTTGCCCATGAGGCTGCCGACCGAGGTCTGCGTGCCCACCGAGACCAGCGAGCCATGGTCCTTGTAGACGTAGGGTGTGTTTCGCGCGGGCTGGCCCATGGCGCGGCGCATCAGCGCGGCCACCAGGTAGCTGGCCTGCTGGTGTGCGGCCTGTGCGCGGGGCGGCACCCAGCCGCCGCCGGCCATGGGGCAGGCCGCGCAATCGCCCAGGGCAAAGATGTCGGCCTGGCTGGCGACCTGCAGGTTGCCCTGCACCTCCAACTGGCCCGAGCGGTTGGTGGGCAGGCCCAGCGTGGCCAGCATGTCGGGTGCCTTGATGCCGGCGGCCCAGACCACCAGGTCGGCGTCGAACACCCGGCCGTTGGCGTCTTCCACCTGTTGTGGCGTGATGCGCGCGACGCGGCAGTTGGTTTCGATGGCGACGTGGCGTTCCCCCAGCAGTTGCGCCGCGGCGTCGGACACTTTCTCGGGCAGGGGCGCGAGGATGCGCGCCGCGCCTTCGAGCAGGGTGATCCGCACGTCCCGGTTCGGGTCCAGCCGGCGGAAGCCGTAGCGCGAGTGCACCACGCTGGCCTCGCGCAGCTCCGCCGCCAGCTCCACGCCGGTGGCGCCCCCGCCGATGATGACGATGCGCACCTGGCCCTCGTTGCCGGCGCTCTTGCGCAGCTCGGCCGCGGTGAGCAGCTTGAGCATGCGGCGGCGGAACAGCTCGGCGTCGGCCGGGCGGTTGAGCGAAAGCGTGTGTTCGGCCGCGCCGGGCACGTTGAAGTGGTTGGCGGTGCTGCCCACGGCCATCACCAGCGAGTCGAAGGGCAGGCGGCGCTCGGGCACCAGTTCCTCGCCGTGTTCGTCCTGCACCGGCGCGACGGTGACCGTCCTGCCCGCGCTGTCCAGGGCGGTCATCGCGCCCAGGCAGAAGTTGAAGCGGTTGTCGTGCGCCAGCATTTCGTAGGACAGGCCCTCCTGGTGGATGTCCAGCGTGCCGGCGGCCACTTCGTGCAGCGAGGGCTTCCAGATGTGGAAGAGCTGCTGGTCGACCAGCGTCACCTGCTCGGCGCCGAGCTTGCGGCCCAGCTTGCAGGCCAGTTCGAGGCCGCCTGCGCCGCCTCCCACGATCACGATCCGGTGTTGCATGTGCGTCCTGCTTCTGGGAGAACCATGGCCCTCACTGTAGACGACACACCAGGGCCGCGCTTCGCCCGTGGCATGGTTCTGGCTACGATGGGGCATGACCGCTGCAGACTGGCTCCCCACCGGATTCCCTCCACTGCTGGCCGAATGGCTGCCGACCCTGGTGGTCGCCGTGTTGCTCGCACTGCTGGCCGAACTGGTGTTCCGGCTGGGGCAGCGCGTGGTGATGCGCGCCGCGCGCAACGCACCCGTGGTGGCCAGCGTGGGCCGTGCGGTGCAGGCGCCGGCGCACCTGTTGCTGTACCTGTTCGCCCTGCACCTGCTGTGGCAGCAGATGCCGCCCGGAGCCGGCTGGCTGCCGGGCATCGAGCGGCTGACCGCGCTGCTGCTCATTGGCGTGATGACCTGGCTGCTCGCGCGCGTGGTGCAGGGGGTGGCCAGCGGCGTGGCCGAGGCCAACCCGCTGGCGGTGGCAGACAACCTGGAGGCGCGGCGCATCCGCACGCAGACCCTGGTGCTCTCGCGCACGGTGCAGGGCATGGTGGTGCTGGTGGGTGCATCCCTCATGCTCATGACCTTTCCCGCGGTGCGCCAGGTGGGCGCGAGCCTGCTGGCCTCGGCGGGGGTGGTCGGCATCGTGGCCGGCTTTGCCGCGCGGCCGGTGCTGGGCAACCTGATCGCCGGCCTGCAGATCGGGCTGAGCCAGCCGATCCGCATCGACGACGTGGTGATCGTCGAGAACGAGTGGGGCGTGATCGAGGAGATCACCGGCACCTACGTGGTGGTGCGCATCTGGGACGAGCGGCGCCTGGTCGTGCCACTGCAGTACTGGATCGAAAAGCCGTTCCAGAACTGGACGCGCAATACGTCCGAACTGACTGGAACGGTGTTCCTGTGGGTGGACTACCGCATGCCGCTGGCGCCCCTGCGCGAGGTGCTGCAGCGCGTCTGCGAGGGCTCAGCGTTGTGGGACAGGCGGTTTGCCCTGCTGCAGGTGACCGAGGCCGGCGAGCGCGCCATGCAGCTGCGCTGCCTGGTGACCGCGGCGTCGGCCGGCGCTGCCTGGGACCTGCGCTGCCACGTGCGCGAGTCCCTGATCGACTTCATCCAGCGCGAGTACCCGCAATACCTGCCGCGCCAGCGGGCCGAACTCGACCTCGATCCGCGCGCCACCGCGCCGCGTCCGTGACGGACGTGGCGCGGTGTGCGTCCGGTTCAGAACGGTGAGTCCGGGAAGTAGTACTTGGCGGCGTTGTCCTTGGTGATCAGCACCGAGGGAATGATCGTCGTCTCCGGCATCTTGGCGCCCTTCACGCGGGCCTCGGCCGTGAGCTTCATCGCGTCGGCGATCATGCTGGGCGAGTAGGTCACGTCGGCCGTGACGATCGGGTCGCCATCCATCACCTTCTTGATGTAGTCCTTGGAGCCCGCGCCGCCCAGCACCAGCTTGACGTCGCTGCGCTTGGCCTGCTCGATGGCCTTCTGAACGCCCACCGCCATGTCGTCGTCCGAGGCCCAGACCGCGTCGATCTGCTTGAAGCGCGTGAGGTAGTCCTGCATCACCTTGAAGGCGTCATCGCGGTTCCAGTTGCCGTGCTTGGCGTCCAGCACCTTGATGTTCGGGTGCTTCTTCATCACCTCGTTGAACGCGTCAACGCGCTGGTTGTCGATCACCGTGGGGATGCCGCGCAGGATCACCACGTTGCCCTTGCCGCCCATGGCCTTGGCCATGTACTCGGCGGCGACCTTGCCGAAGCCCGGGTTGTCGCCCGCCACATAGGCGTTCTGCGCGCTCGGGTCGGTCAGGCCGCGGTCCACCACGGTCACGAATACGCCCTTGCTCTTGACCTGTGCGACGGGACGCGTCAGCGGCGCGGATTCGAACGGCAGGATCACCAGGGTGTCGATCTTGTTCACCGTCTGCAGGTCCTGCACCTGGTTGGCCTGCTCGGCGGCGGAGCCGGCCGTCTTCACGATGACCGAGGTGCCAGGGTACTGCTTTTCCAGCTCGGTCTTGGTGCGGTTGGCCCAGTACACCACGCCGCCCGTCCAGCCGTGCGTGGCCGCCGGGACGGACACACCCATCACCAGCTTGTTCTGGGCGAAGGCCGGTGCCGTCACGAGTGTGGCAATGGCCAGCGAGATGGCCGAAAAAAGGCGTCTGTTCATGAATGTCTCCTTGCTAGGTTGTCGAGGCTGAAATGGCTCGCCGGCCGGTGGGCTGCGCAGCCGGGGAATTCATCGTCGCCCTCTTTGCAGGAAGGCCACGACGATGATCACGAAACCCTGCACCGCCGCGTTCAGGTACACGCTGATGATGCTGGTGAGGTTGAGGATGTTGCCGATGACGGAGAGCAGAATCGCCCCCACCACCGTGCCCAGGATGCGACCCTGGCCGCCTTTGAGCGCGGTGCCGCCGACGATCACCGCGGCGATGGCTTCGAGCTCCCAGAGCAGGCCGGTGGAGGGCGAGGCCGAGCCCAGGCGAGGCACGTAGAGCAGGGTGGCGATGCCCACGCAGATGCCCAGCAGCACGTAGGTGAGGATCTTGATGCGGTCCACCGCCACCGCGGCGTAGCGCGCCACCTGCTCGTTGGAGCCGATGGCCTGCACGTAGCGGCCGTAGCGCGTGCGGTTGAGCAGCAGTGCACCGGCCAGCGCGACCGCCAGGAACACCCAGATCGGGATCGGGATGCCCAGCCACGAGCTGTAGTAGACCGGGCCGTAGGTGTCGCCCAGCTCGTTGTCCAGCGTGAGCGCGCCGCCATTGGAGAAATAGGTGAGGTAGGCGCGGAAGATGCCCAGCGTGCCCAGCGTGACGATGAAAGGTTCGATGCGGCCCTTGGTGATAAGCACGCCGTGCGCCAGGCCGAAGGCCGCGCCCAGCGCGAGCGCGACCACCATGCCCACCAGCACCGCCGCCACCGGGCTGCTCACGTGGGGTGCGACCCAGTTCATCACCATGATCACGCAGCCGGCGATCAGCGCGGCCATGGAGCCCACCGAGAGGTCGATGCCGCCGGAGATGATGACGAAGCACATGCCCACCGCGATGATGCCGATGAAGGCGGTGCGCGTGAGCACGTTCATCGCGTTGTCCCAGGTCGCGAAGTCGGGGTTGAGCAGGGTGCCGGCGATGCACAGCAGCACCAGACCGACGATGGGGCCGGCGTCGCGCAGGCGGTGGCTCAGCGGTTTCCGGTCCTGCCTGGGAGGGGCTTCGGCAAGTTCGGCCTGAACGGTGGTCTGGTTCATGTCAGTGGGTTCCGGTGGCATGGGCGATCAACGCCTCTTCGGTCAGGTCTTCAGCGTCCAGCGTGGCCTGCACGGCGCCCGCGCGCATCACCACGACGCGGTGGCACAGGCCGATGAGCTCCATCAGTTCGGAGGAGATCACGACCACGCCGCGGCCTTCGGCCGCCAGACGCTGGACCAGGAAATAGATGTCGCGCTTGGCGCCCACGTCGACGCCGCGCGTGGGTTCGTCCAGCACGACCACGCGCGGATCGGGTTGCAGCACCTTGGCCATGGCCAGCTTCTGCTGGTTGCCGCCGGAGAGCGAGCCCGCGGGCGCGTCCAGCGAGCCGGTGCGGATGCCGAAATCGCCCACGGCCTTCTCCAGTGCCTGGCGCTCGGACCGTGGGTCGAGCAACGGCCTGGCGTGGCGGTCCAGGTCCATCAGCGTGAGGTTCTCCTGCAGCGACAGGCGCACGTGCAGGCCACAACCCTTGCGGTCTTCGCTCAGGTAGGTCAAGCCTTCGTGGGCGGCTTCGCGCGGGTTGCGGAAGTGCACCGGCTGACCGCCCAGGTGCATCTGGCCACCGCTGCGCGGGCGCAGGCCCAGCAGGCCTTCGAACAGCTCGGTGCGGCCAGCGCCCACCAGGCCGGCAAAACCCAGGATCTCGCCGGGGCGCACGTCGAAGCTGACGTTTTTTGCCCAGCCCGGCACGGTGACGTTCTTCACCGAGAGCAGCGGCTCGGCGGGCGGTGGCGCCACGCGCGGGGGGAACATGTCGGAGAGTTCGCGGCCCACCATCAGGTTGGCCATCTGCTGCCGCGTGTGTTCGGCCGTGGGACCCCGTGCCACGAAGCGGCCGTCGCGCATCACGACGATTTCATCGGTCACGCGCTTGACCTCGTCGAGCTTGTGCGAGATGTAGACCACGCTCACCCCCTGTTCACGCAACTGGGCGATGAGTGCGAACAGGCGCTGCGTTTCGGACGGCGTGAGCGTGGCCGTGGGCTCGTCCATCACCAGCAGGCGCGCGTGGCGCGACAGGGCCTTGGCGATTTCCACCAGCTGCTTCTCGGCCACGATGAGGTCGCGCGCACGGGTGTCGGGGTCGATGTCCAGCCCCACCTGCTGCAGCACCTCGCGCGCGGCGCTGCGCATGCCGGCCTCGTCCAGCCACCAGCCCCGGCGCATCTCACGCCCGAGGAAGATGTTCTGCGCCACGGTCAGGTCGTCGGCGAGGTTGAACTCCTGGTGGATCAGCACGATGCCGGCGTCTTCCGCGTCGCGCGAACTGGCGAAGTGCCGCACCACGCCGTCGACCTCCAGGCTGCCGCCAGTGAGCGGTTCGTAGCCCGCGAGTATCTTCATCAGCGTGGATTTCCCCGCGCCGTTCTCGCCCAGCAGGCCCACCATGTGCCCGGGCGCGAGCTCGAAGCTCACGCCGTGCAGCACGCGCACCGGCCCGAAGTCCTTGACCACGTCGTTGAAGCGCACGCTCAGGCTCACGCAGGAACCTCCACCCATTGCCCGCCCTGCGAGGACGACTGCACGGCGGCTTCGATGAAGGCCATGCCGTGCACGCCGTCTTCGATGGTGGGGAACACCACGTCGGTCGGGACGGCCGAGCCGTCCCGCGCGGCGCGCAGGGCCTGCGCGATCTCGGCGTAGACGGTGGCAAAGCCTTCCAGGTAGCCCTCGGGGTGGCCCGAGGGCAGGCGCGTCACGCGGGCGGCATCGGCGTTGGCCGCGCCGGTGCCGCGCGAGACGATCTGGGTGGGCTGGCCGAACGGTGACCAGTGCAGCTGGTTGGGGTGCTCCTGGCGCCATTCGAGGCCGCCCTTGTCGCCATAGAGGCGCAGGCGCAGGCCGTTCTCGTTGCCGGGCGCGACCTGGCTGGCCCAGAGCATGCCGCGCGCGCCACCGGCGAAGCGCAGCATGACCTGCACGTTGTCGTCCAGCGCGCGGCCGGGCACGAAGGCACTGAGTTCGGCGCAGAGCGACTGCGTCTGCAAGCCGCTCACGAAGGCGGCCAGCTGGTAGGCGTGCGTGCCGATGTCGCCGATGCAGCCGCCCGCGCCGGCGCGCGCGGGGTCGGTGCGCCAGGCGGCCTGTTTCTGGCCGCTGGACTCCAGCGGCTCGGTCAGCCAGTCCTGCGCGTACTCCACCTGCACCACGCGCAGGGTGCCCAGCGCGCCATCGCGCACCAGGCGGCGCGCGTGCCGCACCATGGGGTAGCCGCTGTAGTTGTAGGTCACGGCCAGCAGGCGGCCTTTCGAGCGAGCCAGTTCGCGCAGGCGCTGCGCCTCGGCCAGCGTGGTCGTCACGGGCTTGTCGCAGATCACGTGGATGCCGGCTTCGAGGAAGGCCTGGGCGGCCGGCGCGTGCTGGTCGTTGGGCGTGACGATGGCCACCGCTTCGATGCCGTCGGCGCCGCGCGCGGCTTCCTCGCGCGCCATGGTCCGGTAGTCCGGGTAGGCACGCGCCAGGCCCAGCGCCTGCGCCGAACGCAGGGCTTTTTCGGGCGTGGACGAGAGCGCGCCGGCGACCAGTTCGTAGTGGTCGTCCAGCCGGGCGGCGATGCGGTGCACCGCGCCGATGAACGCGCCTTCGCCGCCACCCACCATGCCCAGGCGGATGCGGTGGCCCGCGCCTTCCGCTGTGGAGCCGGCTTCGATCGTCATTGGCCGGCCTCCTGCAGGCCGAGCATGCGGCGCAGTTGCGCGGGGTCGGTGTCGCCGCCGGCGAAGTCGTCGAAGGCCTTTTCGGTCACGCGGATGATGTGGCGGCGGATGAACTCCGCGCCTTCGGCCGCGCCGGCTTCCGGGTGCTTGAGGCAGCACTCCCATTCCAGCACCGCCCAGCTGTCGTAGTTGTACTGCGCCATTTTCGAGAAGATCGCGCCGAAGTCCACCTGCCCGTCGCCCAGCGAACGGAAACGGCCCGCGCGCTGCACCCAGGGCTGGTAGCCGGAATAGACACCCTGGCGCCCGGTGGGGCGGAACTCGGCGTCCTTGATGTGCAGCGCCTTGATGCGCTCGTGGTAGATGTCGATGAACTCAAGGTAGTCGAGCTGCTGCAGCAGGAAGTGCGAGGGGTCGTAGTTGATGCAGCAGCGCGGGTGGTTGTTCACGCGCTCCAGGAACATCTCGAAGGTGGTGCCGTCGAACAGGTCTTCGCCCGGGTGCAGTTCGAAGCAGACGTTGCAGTCGGCGTCCTCGAAGGCGTCGAAGATCGGCTTCCAGCGCCTGGCGAGTTCGTCGAAGGCGGTTTCGATCAGGCCGGCCGGGCGCTGCGGCCAGGGGTAGAGAAACGGCCAGGCCAGCGCGCCGGGAAAGCTCACATTGCTTTTCAGGCCCAGTCGCTGCGAGGCCTTGGCCGAGAGCTTCATCTGTTCCACCGCCCAGGCCTGGCGCGCCTTGGGGTTCTTGCGCACGGTCTCGGGCGCGAAGCCGTCGAAGGCCTCGTCGTAGGCCGGGTGCACGGCCACCAGCTGGCCTTGCAGGTGGGTGCCCAGTTCGGTGATTTCCACGCCGTTTTCGCGCGCCACGCCGGCGATCTCGTCGCAGTAGGTCTGCGATGCGGCGGCCTTGTCCATGTCGAAGATGCGCTTGTCCCACGACGGGATCTGCACCCCCTTGAAGCCCAGGCCGCCGGCCCATTTCGTGATCGACGCCCAGGAGTCGAACGGCGCGGTGTCGCTGGCGAACTGCGCGAGGTAAATGCCGGGGCCCTTGATGTTGGTGGCCATGTGGTTGTCTCCTTTGTCGGTGTTCAGAAGTAGCTGTTGACCAGGTGCTCCAGCCGTTCCTGCTGGGCCGAGCGGGGCTGGGGCTCGAGGGCGTCGGCCTCGACCTCGCGCGCCAGCGCTTCCAGCGAGCGTTCGCCGTTGAGGATGGCGCGTCCGCGCGCGGTGTCCCAGCCCTGGTAGCGCGCCTGGACGTGGCGCTGCAGGGCGCCGTCCTGCAGCATCTTCTCGGCCACCAGCAGGCCGCGCGCGCACAGGTCCATGGCGGTGGCGTGGGCCCAGACCAGGTCGTCGGGGTCGATGGACTGGCGGCGCAGCTTGGCGTCGAAGTTCAGACCGCCCTGGCCGATGCCACCGGCCTTGAGCACTTCGTACATCGTCATCGCCACCTGGGGCAGGTTGTTGGGGAACTGGTCGGTGTCCCAGCCCAGCATCTCGTCGCCGCGGTTCATGTCGAGCGAGCCCAGGATGCCCAGCGCGCCGGCCAGCGCGATCTCGTGTTCGAACGTGTGGCCGGCCAGCAGCGCGTGGTTCTGTTCGAGGTTGACCTTGACCTCGTTCTCCAGCCCGTGCGCCTTCAGGAAGCCGTAGACCGTGCCCACGTCGTAGTCGTACTGGTGCTTGGTCGGCTCGGACGGTTTGGGTTCGATCAGGATCTGGCCGGTGAAGCCAATCTTGTGCTTGTGCTCCACCACCAGGTTCAGGAAGCGGCCGAGCTGCGCCAGCTCGCGCTTGAGGTCGGTGTTGAGCAGGGTCTCGTAGCCTTCGCGACCGCCCCAGAGCACGTAGTTCTGACCCTTGAGGCGGTGTGTCATCTCCAGCACGTTCTTCACCTGCGCGGCGGCGTAGGCGAACACGTCGGGGTCCGGGTTGGTGGCGGCGCCGGCCATGTAGCGGCGGTTGCTGAAGAGGTTGGCCGTGCCCCAGAGCAGCCGCACGCCGGTCTCGTCCATCTTGCGTTCGAACACGGCCTCGATGCGGCGCAGGTGCTCGTTCGATTCGCGCAGCGTGGCGCCTTCGGGGGCGACATCGCGGTCGTGGAAGGTAAAGAAGGGCGAGTCGACCAGGCGGAACAGGTCGAAGGCCACGTCGGCCTTGCGCAGCGCCTGGGCCATGGGGTCGCCCGCGCCGTGCCAGGGCCGCTGGAAGCTCGGTTCGCCGAAGGGGTCGGTGCCGCCCCAGCCAAAGCTGTGCCAGTAGCAGGTGGCGAAGCGCAGTTGGTCTTCCATGCGCTTGCCCAGCACCAGGCGGTTCTTGTCGTAGTAGCGGTAGGCCAGGGGTTCGTCGGCCGTGGGCCGGAAGGCTTCGCCACGGAAGGCGACGGGCTGGCCCAACGAAAAATAGGCGGCGTGTGGCGCGGTGGCCGCCGGCGCGGCATCAAGGGTCTGCATCATGGGGCGGTTCTGTGGTGTGAAGGTGGGTGGGTCACGCGGCCAGGGCGGGCGTGGGAGAGGGCAAGGCGGGAGGCGCCGTCACCTGGCGCGCCAGGCGGTAGAGCATCTGCCAGCGGGGATAGGCCTCGTCGTACAGCGCCTTGCGACAGGGGTCGGGTTCAAAGCTGCGCACACGCCGGGGCTTGGCAAAGGCGCTGCCACCGCCGGCGGCGGCGCGCGCGAGCCGCGCGGCGCCGAGCGCGCAGCCGTGTTCGCCGCCCTCGACCTGGTGCAGCGGCAGGCCCAGCACGTCGGCCAGGATCTGGCTCCAGCGCGCCGAACGCGCGCCGCCTCCGAGCAGGTCGGCTTCGCGCAGCCGCGTGCCGGCGCTGGCGAGCGCATCGCGCGCGTCGCGCACGGCGTAGGCCACGCCTTCGAGCACGGCCTGGGTCATGTCGGGCCGCCCGGTGTCGGCCGAGAGGTGCAGGAAACCTCCGCGCACGGCGCTGTCGTTGTGGGGTGTGCGGTCGCCCGAGAGGTAGGGCGCGAACCAGCAAGGGGCAGGGCCGCCGTGACTGGCGCCGTTCAGTTCGTCCAGCAGCGTGGCTTCGTCGGCCCCGGTCACACGCGCCCACCAGCTCAGCGAGGCGGCGGCCGAGAGCTGCACGCCCATCTGGTGCCACAGGCCGGGCAGGGCGTGGCAGAAGGCGTGTACGCCCAGGTCGGCGGCGGGTGCGAAGCCGGCGGTGGTGGCCCACAGCACGCCTGAGGTGCCGAGCGAGACGAAGGCGTCACCGGGCTCGACCGCACCCACGCCCACTGCGCCGGCCGCGTTGTCGCCCGCGCCGCCCGCCACCACCGGCGCCTGCGCGAAGCCCCAGCGGCGGACCCACTCGGCGCGCAGCGTGCCGGCGGCGTCGCTGCCTTCGACCAGGCGCGGCATCTGGGCTTCAGACAGGCCGCAGGCCGCCAGCAGCGGGAGCGACCAGCGGCGCTGTGCCACGTCCAGCCACAGGGTGCCGGACGCGTCGGACATCTCCTCGATGAACTCGCCCGTGAGCTTCCAGCGCAGCCAGGCCTTGGGCAGCAGCACGGTGGCGATGCGCGCGAACACCTCGGGCTCGTGCTCGCGCACCCACAGCAGCTTGGGCGCGGTGAACCCGGCCATGGCGGGGTTGCCTGCGATCTGGCGCAGCCGCAGTCCCGGTGCTTCCAGTGGCTCGCACTGCGCGCCGCTGCGCCCGTCGTTCCACAGGATGCAGGGTCGCAGCACGTCGTGGCTGGCATCCAGCAGGGTGGCGCCATGCATCTGGCCCGACAGGCCGATGCCGCGCACGGCGGCCATGGCACGCGGGTGCGCGGCGGCCAGTTCGTCCAGGCAGCGCTCGGTGGCCTGCCACCAGTCGTGCGGGTGCTGCTCCGACCAGCCCGGCGCGGGCCGCTGCACGGCCAGCGGCGCCGTGGCCGTGGCGACGGTGGCGTCCCCGTCCAGCAGCAGGGCCTTCACGCCGGAGGTCCCCAGGTCGAGGCCAAGCGTGATCACGGCAGGTTGTCCTTGAGGTAGATGTCGATGCGGATGCGTTCCTGGTCCGCGATCACCGGCTCCCGGGACCACTGCGCCAGCGCCAGGCGCAGGGCCGAGCGGATCTCGTGGCCGGCGTCCTGGTTGATGACCGCGTCCATCGTGCCGTTGAGCAGCTCGGCGCGCGAGACGGCGGTGAGCTCGTGACCGACGAAGACGGTGTGCTGATCGCGCCCGGCTGCGCGCAGCGCCTGGCAGATGCCCGCGTTGCCCGCGCCCACGCTGTAGATCGCGGCGAGCTCGGGGTGCGCCGCCAGCAGCTGGGTGGCCAGCACCTCGTTGCGCGCCGCGTCGTCCTGGCCCTCGACCGGTGGCAGCACGTTCAGGTGCGGGTGCTCCTGCGCCATGACCTGGTTGAACCCGAAGTAGCGCTCGGCGTGGTCGCGCAGCGAGAGGCTGCCCAGCACGACGGCAACAGTGGCCGGACCCCGACCGACGAAACGGCCGACGAGCGTGGCGGCGGTGCGGCCCGCGGCCGTGTTGTCGATGCCGACGTAGTGCTGGCGCGTGGAAGAGGGAACGTCCGAGACCAGCGTGATCACAACGGTGCCGGCCTGGGTGAGCTGGTCGATGGCCGAGCGCACCACCGGGTGGTCCAGCGCCATCACCACCACCGCGTCGCACCGGCCCTCTTGCGCGAGCACGGCCTTGGCCAGCTCACCCGGGTTGAAGACGTTGACCGGTAGCACCCCGGATTCGATGCGCTGGTCGCGCATCCATTCGGTGTTGGCCTCGATCTGATCGCGCAGCAGTTCCACGAAGCGGTTGTTGCCCGCCGGCAGGAGGAACACCACCTGGCGCGCGCGCGCGCGTGCCAGCCGCGCGGCAGACGGATCGGGGCGGTAGCCCAGCCGGCGCACGGCGGCGTCGACCCGGGCCACCGTGGCCGGGCGCACGCCCGGGCGCTTGTTCACCACCCGGTCCGCCGTCGCCAGGCTGACCTGCGCGTCGAGCGCGACGTCTTCCAGCGTCGCGCGTGACTTGACGGGTGTCTTGGGCTCCATGCCGATATTTTGAGGTACGCACCTCAGAAATTTGATAGGGGTTTTTACCGGTAAGTGGAAAGCCATGAGGCCCGCAACTCTTTCTGGTCGGTTCCCGGGTGCATGGCACGGGGCCTGCTTCACAATGCAGCGCTGCGCCACCCGTCGGTGGCCCGTTGCAAAGGACCCCCATGGACCCGTTCATGCAGGCCGCCATCGACGAAGCCCGCCTCGGGCGCGCGGAAGGCGGCATTCCCATCGGCTCGGTGCTGGTGCACCGCGGGCGCATCATCGGACGCGGCCACAACCGGCGCGTGCAGCAGGGCAGCGCCATCCTGCACGGCGAGATGGACGCGCTGGAGAACGCCGGTCGCCAGCCGGCGCAGGTCTACCGCGAGTCGGTGATCTACACCACGCTCTCACCCTGCCCGATGTGCAGCGGCGCGATCGCGCTCTATGGCATTCCGAAGGTGATCGTGGGCGAGAACCAGACCTTCATGGGCGAGGAGGACTGGCTGCGCGGCCGCGGCGTGGCGGTGGAGGTGCTGCAGGACGCGACCTGCGTGCACCTGATGCGCGACTTCATCGAAGCCGAGCCGGGCCTGTGGAACGAGGACATTGGCGAGCCCTGAGGGTTCGGTGCACCCTCAGTTCACGCCCGCGCCGTGCCCGGCCGGTCTGACCACTTCGCAGTGCCAGCGGTCGTGGCGCAGGATGTGTCCCGCCGCTTCCAGCTGGCGCAGTGAGCGTGCAATGGTCTCGCGCGTGGTCGAAAGCAGGGCCGCCAGCGCGACGTGGCTGGGCAGGCGGATCGCCTGGCTTGCCTGCTCGCGCGCATACAGCTGCAGTGTGGCAAGCAGCTTCTGCTGCAGGCCCTTGATGCGCATCACGCGCGACCAGTCGGCCAGCTGGCCATGCGCGCACACGATGCGCGCCTGCACACACGCATGGAACTTGCGGTCGACAACGCCGAGCCGGTAGAACTCGGGCACGTCCACGCTGCAGACGCGCCCGGCCGACAGGGCCTGGGCGCCGATCTGCTCGCGGTGCCCGTAGACAGCGTATTGCCCCAGGGTCTTGCCCCGGCCCAGCAGTGCGACCGGATGGGCCTGTCCTTCGTGGTCTTCGCGTGTGGCCATCAGCGCACCGACTTTGATGATGGAGATGCGCTGTGCCACCGTGTCCTGGGCCTGGAGCACGTCGCCCTTGGAAAACGCCGTCTCCACAATGCAGGGCGCCAGCAGCTCCCGCGACGACTGAGGCAGGCAGCCCATGAGGCAGACCTGCAGCGTCGCGCAATGGGCGCATCGCGCACGCCAGTTGCCGGGTTGTGCGGATGTGAACGCGGATCGAACGGTGGGGTGTTTCATCTGGGTTCTCCTGGCGAGTGCCTGCCCGGCGCGCGCCCGTGCCGTTCCGGGCGCTGCGGCGATCCGGCAGGCTTCAGATTCAGTAGACACCCGGAACCGGCGGGGAAACGCGATCCACGTCACATCTGTTGCAGAAAGGAGGGATCGAGCGGCCTGCATTTGAGGTGGATCAAACCGCTTGTGTGCCGAAATCGGTGCCTCACCCCATCAGCGCCCATGCCCTTCACGCACTCCATGCCATCGACAACCATGCCCGCCGCCGAAGCCGTGATGCGGCGCCTGCAGATGCTGGAGATGATCGTGGAGAACACCTCCAACATGGTCGTGGTGACCGACGCCGAGCGGCGCATCACCTGGGTCAATGCCGCGTACTCGCGCACCACGGGCTGGTCGCTTGAAGAGTGCGTGGGCCGCCGCCCGGGGGAACTGCTGCACGGACCGCAAACCAATGCCACGGAGCTGGCGCGCCTGGGGGCGATGCTCCGGCAGAAGCAGGCCGTTCAGGACTTCGAGCTGCTGAACTACAAGCGCTCGGGCGAGCCCTACTGGGTTTCGCTCAACATCCAGCCGATCCTGGACGCCAGCGGCCAGCTCACGAGCTACGTGGCGATCCAGAGCGACATCACCGAGCGCAAGAAGCGGGAGCTGTTCACGGCCGATCTGCAGCACCGCCTGGAGCTGGCGCAGCGCCTGGCGCACCTGGGCCGCATCGAGCGCGACGACGAGACCGGCCGCGCGCGATGGACGTCCGAGATCTTTCGCATCCTCGAACGCGAGCCGGACGACCTGGAGCGCGACGCTCAAGCCTTCCTCGCCCACGCCCATCCACAGGACACGGCCGGTCTGCGGGCTGCGCTGGATGAGGCACTGCGCTCAGGCGAGGCGATGGATGCCGAGTTCCGGGTGCTCACCGCCAGCGGAGCCATTCGCTGGGTGCGCTGCCGGGGTGTGCCCGATACCGCGGCAGAGGCGGTCGATTGGCCTCGCACGTTCACGGTGCAGGACGTCACGCTGTACAAGAACTTGATCGAGGAGCGCCACCGGCGCAATGAAGAGCTGAACCGGCAGGTCGGGTTGCGCACGCGCCAGCTGGAGCAGGCCTATGTTTCCCTGGAAGAGTTTTCCTATGCGCTCTCGCACGATCTGCGCACGCCGCTGCGCCACGTTGCCGGATTTGCCGAGCTCCTCAAGGAGACGGTGAACGCGGGCGACGTGCAGGGCAGTCTGGCCTATTGCGACAGGATCGTCCGCGCAGCCATGCAGATGAGGCAGCTCACCGACGGCATGCTGTCCTTTTCCCGCCTGGGGCGCCAGGGCATGACGGTGCAGACGGTGGACATGGCAGCGCTGGTGGACGAGGTGCGCTCGGCGATGGCCATGGACGCGGGGAGCAAGCCGCTGCGCTGGCGCATACAGCCTGATTTGCCCAGTGTGCAGGGCGATCCGGTGCTGCTGCGCGAGGTGTGGATGAACCTGCTGGACAACGCGGTGAAGTACGCGTCCCATCGCGACATTATCGAGATCGAAGTCGGCTGGCGCGCGCAACCCGATGGCACGGAGTTTCATGTGCGCGACAACGGCGTGGGCTTCGAGAACGGGCAGGCCGAGCGGCTGTTCAGCATGTTCCAGCGTCTGCACAGCGACCCACGCTTCGAAGGCGCGGGCATCGGTCTGGCCCTGGTGCGCCGGATTGTCGAGCACCACGGTGGCCGGATTTGGGCCGATGCCCGACCCGACCAGGGCGCCACATTCCATGTCTTCCTGCCAAGGCAGGTGGCACCGGCCTCAGCCGGTGACGCTGCGCCAGCCGGGACGGCCTGATCGCGTCACATCCACAGGGCGCGCCAGGCCAGCCGGGGCAGATCGCGCTTGTGCAGCGTCACGCGCGCCAGCCAGCTGCGGTGCTGCTGTGCGGCGATGCCTTCGAGGATGCGCAGCCCGCCCTGCACGACGAGCCGCAACTCCCAGCCGGCGCGGCCGGGCACGCGGTGCACGAGCGGGGCGCCTTGTTGCATCAGCGAGCGTGCCTGGTTGCAGAGTTCGGCCACGACAGCCTCCATCGCCGGCCCGGCTTGTCCGGCTTCGAAGTCGGCCACGCCCACGCCGTGGCGGCGCAGCACGTCGGCCGGCAGGTAGCAACGCCCGCGCCGTAGGTCCACGCTGAGGTCCTGCCAGAAGTTGATCAGTTGCAGCGCGCTGCAGATCTGGTCGCTCTGGTGCAGCGCGGCTTGGTCGCGCACACCGTACAGGTGCAGCAGCAGCCGGCCCACGGGGTTGGCCGAGAGGCGGCAGTAGTCCAGCAGCTCGGCGGTGTCGGTGTACCAGTGGCCGCTGGCGGTGTGGCGCACGTCCTGCTCAAAGGCGCTGAGCAGGTCGTGCAGCAGGTCTGCGGGCAGCGCATGCTGGCGCACCGTGAGCGAGAGTGGGGAAAAGATGCCCGGCCACCGAAGCGCGTCGTCGGCGACGGCCAGGGTGGCGCGCGACGTGGGCTGCAGGCAGCGGTGCAGTTCGGCGCGGTAGGCCGCCAGGTCGGCCAGGCGTTTTTCCGTGCTGGCCTCGCCCTCGTCGGCCATGTCGTCGGCGGTGCGTGCGAAACGGTAGATCGCCACCACGGCAGGGCGCAGGGCGGGGGGGCAGAGCCAGGATGCGACCGGGAAGTTCTCGTAGTGCCCCACGCCATCCGCCAGTGGCAGGCCGGATGGTGGCGGGTGGGGTGGCGCCGGGTCGGGTTCGGATGACGGCAATGTCATGAAACGGGGGCCTGTTCTGGTCTACAATTTTGTTACTAACCGGTCAGTCATTAATATAAGGCAGACCTGCGGGCCTTGAACACCCGCGCCAGCCTCCCGCCAGTCCACCGCCTGCATCGCCATGAAAACACCGCATTTTGTCCTGATCATGACCGCCGCGCTGACCCTGGCGGCCTGCGCACCCGCCGCGCCGCCGCAAGAGCCGATCCGATCGGTCAAGCTGCTCACGGTGGGCACCGACAGCCTGAGCGCGCGCACCGAATACGCGGGTGACGTGCGCGCACGCACGGAGTCGCGCCTGGGCTTCCGGGTGGGCGGCAAGCTGGTGCAGCGCCCGGCGGAAGTGGGCCAGCGGGTGAAGGCGGGGCAGTTGCTGGCCCAGCTCGACGCGCAGGACCTGGCGCTCTCCAGCCAGGCGGCCCAGGCCCAGGTGAGCGCGGCGCAGACGCAGCGCGACCTGGCGGCGGCCGACCTCAGGCGCTACCAGGACCTGCTGGCGCAGGGTTTCGTGAGTGGCGCTGAGATCGAGCGCCGCACCGCCACGCTGCGGTCGGCCGAGGCCACGCTGCGCCAGGCGAAGGCCCAGGGCGCGGTACAGGGCAACCAGGCGGCTTACGCGCGCTTGCTGGCCGATGGCGCTGGCGTGGTGCTGGCGGTGGAGGCCGAGGTGGGCCAGGTGGTGGCCGCTGGAACGCCGGTGGTGCGCCTGGCCCGCGATGGGGCGCGCGACGTGGTCATCGCCGTGCCCGAGGACCGGGTTGCGCAGGTCCGGCCCGGCATGCAGGCGAAGGTGCGCCTGTGGGCCGGCGCGGGTGCCGCGGCCACTGGCGGCGCGGCGCAGCTTGAGGCGACCGTGCGCGAGGTGGCGGCAAGCGCTGACGTGGCCACGCGCACCTACCAGGTGAAACTTGCGTTGCCCGATGGCGCTGCGGTGCCGCTGGGCGCCACCGCCTACGTGACGCTGGGGAGCGCCGCGGCCGGTGCCGTGGCAGAGGTCATCAAGCTGCCCACCACGGCGCTGATGCGGTCGGACGAAGGTGACCGCTCGGGTTCGGCGGTGTGGGTGTTCGACGCCAGCGCCAGCACGGTTCAGCCGCGCGCGGTGCAGGTGGCGGGTGCCGATGGCAACCAGATGGTGATCGCCGCCGGCCTCAAGCCGGGTGAGGAGGTCGTGGCCACGGGGGTCCACGTGCTCTCGCCAGGCCAGAAGGTCACGCGTTTCACTGCCGCCGCCACGCAATGAGGCCCGGCATGAACGACGCCAGCTCGCCCGCGACGACGCCCGACCACCCTGCCTCCTGGGTTTCACGCTTCAACCTCTCGCAGTGGGCACTGGACCATCAGGCCTTCACGCGCTACCTGATGATCGTGCTGATGGTGCTGGGCGTGGCGGCCTACTTCCAGCTCGGCCAGGACGAAGACCCGCCGTTCACCTTCCGCGCCATGGTGGTGCAGGCTTTCTGGCCCGGCGCCACCGCCGAGCAGATGGCCGAGCAGGTGGCCGACCGGATCGAGAAGACGCTGCAGGAAGTGCCTTACGCGGACAAGATCCGCAGCTACTCCAAGCCGGGCGAAACGCTGATCATCTTCCAGCTCAAGGACTCGTCGCCGCCGCGCGAGGTCTCCGGCATCTGGTACACCGCGCGCAAGAAGATCGGCGACATGCGCGGCACCCTGCCGCAGGGCGTGCTGGGCCCGTTCTTCAACGACGAATTCGGCGACGTGTATGGCGTGATCTACGCGCTGCAGGGCGAGGGCTTCTCGCCCGCCGACAAGAAGCTGGTGGCCGATGAGGTGCGCCAGCAATTGCTGCGCGTGCCCGACGTGAGCAAGGTCGAATTGTTCGGCGAGCAGGACGAGAAGCTCTACATCGAGATTTCGCAGAAGCGCCTGGCCACGCTCGGGCTGAACCTGCAGCAGGTGCTGGACGCGCTGGGCCAGCAGAACGCGGTGGAGTCGGCCGGCACGGTGCAAACCCCGGGCGATGTGGTGCAGGTGCGCGTGGCAGGGGCCTTCAACTCGGTGGACCAGTTGCGGGCCATGCCGATCCGGGCCGCCAGCGGCACGCAGATCCGGCTGGGCGACATCGCGCAGATCGGCCTGGGCTACGCGGACCCGCCGCAGGTGATGGTGCGCCACGATGGCAAGGACAGCATCGCCCTGGGCATTTCCATGGCCAAGGGCGGCGACATCATCGCCCTGGGTGAGGCGCTCAAGACCACGGTGGCCGGCATCGAGGCCACGCTGCCCGCGGGCATGACGCTGGCCCAGGTGCAGGACCAGCCCAGCGCGGTGACGACATCGGTCAACGAGTTCGTGAAGGTGCTGATCGAGGCGGTGGTGATCGTGCTCGCGGTGAGCTTCCTGGCGCTGGGCCTGCACCGGCGCCCGGGTGGCAAGGGCCTGCGCCGCTACGTGCTGGACATGCGCCCCGGCCTGGTGGTGTTCATCACCATTCCGCTGGTGCTGGCCATCACCTTCCTGGCCATGAACTACTGGGGCATCGGCCTGCACAAGATTTCGCTGGGCTCGCTCATCATTGCGCTCGGCCTGCTGGTGGACGACGCCATCATTGCGGTGGAGATGATGGTGCGCAAGCTCGAAGAGGGCTACAGCATGATGCGCGCGGCCACCTTCACCTGGGACGCCACCGCCATGCCCATGCTGACGGGGACCCTGATCACGGCGGCCGGCTTCCTGCCCATCGGCCTGGCCAATTCGCTCACGGGCGAATACACCTTCGCCATCTTCGCGGTCACGGTGCTGGCGCTGGTGATCTCGTGGGTGGTGGCGGTGATGTTCGTGCCCTACCTCGGCGTGGTGCTGCTCAAGGTCAAACCCCACGCCGAGGGCGAGCCGCACGAGGTGTTCGACGGCCCGTTCTACGTGCGCTTTCGCGCCGTGGTGGACTGGTGCGTGCAGCACCGCTGGCTGACCATTGGCGCGACCATCCTGACCTTCGTGCTCGGCATCGCCGGCATGGGCAAGGTGCAGCAGCAGTTCTTCCCCGATTCGAGCCGGCCGGAGATCCTGGTGGACATCTGGCTGCCCGAGGGCAGTGGGATTCGCGCCATGGACGAGGTGACGCGCCGGCTTGAGACGCGCCTGGGGACGGAAGAGGGCGTTCGCAGCGTGACTTCGTGGGTGGGTTCGGGCGTGCCGCGCTTCTACCTGCCGCTGGACCAGATCTTCCCGCAGACCAATGTGTCGCAGCTGATCGTTCTGCCGAAGGACCTGAAGACGCGCGAGCGCCTGCGCCAGGCCCTGCCGGCGCTGCTGGCCACCGAGTTCCCGGAGGTGCGCGGGCGCGTGAAGCTGCTGCCCAATGGCCCGCCGGTGCCTTACCCCGTGCAGTTCCGGGTGGTCGGTACCGACCCCACCGAGCTGCGCGTGCTGGCCGACGAGGTCAAGCAGGCCATGCGCGCCAGCCCCAACATGCGCGGCGTGAACGACAACTGGAACGAGTCGGTGAAGAAGCTGCGGCTGGAGGTCGATCAGGCCAAGGCGCGAGCGCTGGGCGTCTCGAGTCAGTCGATCGCGCAGGCCGCGCGCACGCTGCTCTCGGGCAGCACGGTGGGGCAGTACCGCGATGGCGACAAGCTGATCGACATCGTGCTGCGCCAGCCGCTCGACGAGCGCAACGCCATCACCGACCTGGCCAATGCCTACCTGCCCACGGCCAGTGGCCAGGCGATTCCGCTGCTGCAGATTGCCACGCCGGTGTTCGACTGGGAGCCGGGCGTGGTCTGGCGCGAGAACCGCGACTACGCAATCACCGTGCAGGGCGACGTGGTCGAAGGCCTGCAGGGCGCGACCGTGACGGCCGAGCTGCAACCGGCGCTCAAGGCGATCAGCGACGGCTGGGCCGCGCGCGGCATGGGCGCCTACCGCATCGAGGTGGCGGGCGCGGTGGAGGAAAGCAGCAAGGGTTCGGCGTCGATCGCGGTCGGCATCCCGGTGATGCTGTTCATCGTCTTAACGCTGCTCATGTTGCAGTTGCAGAGCTTCAGCCGCTCGATGCTGGTGTTTCTCACCGGTCCGCTGGGCATGGCTGGCGTGGCTGCGGCGCTGTTGCTGCTGAACCGTCCCTTCGGTTTCGTGGCGCTGCTGGGCGTGATCGCGCTCATGGGCATGATCCAGCGCAATTCGGTGATCCTGATCGACCAGATCGAGCAGGACCGCGCGCGCGGCGTGCCGGCCTGGGACGCGATCGTGGAGGCCGCCGTGCGGCGCATGCGCCCGATCGTTCTGACGGCGGCGGCGGCGGTGCTGGCGATGATTCCGTTGTCGCGCAGCGTGTTCTGGGGGCCGATGGCGGTGGCCATCATGGGTGGTCTCATCGTGGCGACGGTGCTGACCTTGCTGGCCTTGCCGGCGATGTATGCAGCGTGGTTCCGGGTTCGGCGGCCCGCCTGAATTGCGCTTCCTTTCTTTCCTGGACCTCGCGGACCCGGAGGCGGTGGGCGCTCTGCTCCGCGAATGTCCCCCGGCGGCGGGAGGCCGCCTCCTCCTTGATTTCGCTGCGCAGAGCGCCCACCGCCTCCGGGTCAGTGACAGGGGTGGCGC
>NZ_JBFXCD010000004.1:0-297255 GCF_050182545.1 Hydrogenophaga sp.
ACGTTGGACGAGCATCTGCATGCCACCTGATGCCAGGCCGCCAGCGTCCAGGACTGCGGCCAGATGGCGGGAAAGGCCCACACGCCGCTGACGCTGCCCAGCGCCAGCGCCAGCAGCACCGCGACGTACAGGCCGCCGAGCAGCCACAGCCCCGCGGACACCGTGGCCGGTGCCGCGCGGCGCGCATCGCCCCGCCGCCCGCGGCCGTGGGCCAGCGCCCGCTGCGCGGCGCGCTGCAGGGCCAGCCAGAGCACGCTGCAGACCAGCACGGTCAGCGCCAGCCACACGCCTGCGGCGGCACCCCGCGCGTAGGTGGCGGGGTCCACGTCCTGCAGCCACTGCCAAGCGAGCACGGCCAGCGTGGGCGGCGCGGCCGGGCCGATGACCAGGGCCATGTCCACCACCGTGAGGCCATAGGCAAGCACGGCCAGCAGCGGCCAGCGCAGCCGGCGGGCGAGCTGGGGCCAGAGCACCAGCCAGAAGGCGCGCCGTGGCGCATAGCCCAGGGTCTGCGCCAGCGCGTGTTCGGCGCGCCAGCGCTGGCGCACGTCGTCGCGCTGCAGCTGCGTGGCCGCAGTCCAGAGCAGGAAGGGCGTCTCCTTGGCCACCAGCACCAGGATCAGGCCCAGGCCCCAGGGGTCCTGCGTGGTGACCCAGGGCGGCGGGCTCTCGAAGCCGGTGAGCCCGGGCGAGACCAGGCGCAGCAGCCAGCCGCTGGGCGCGATCAGGAACAGCAGGCCGATGGCCAGTGCCGCGTGCGGCGTGGCCAGCATCAGTGGCAGGCCGCGCAGCACCCGGTCCAGACGCTGGCGCACGAAGCCGCTGGCCAGCAACGCCGCCGCGCACCACCAGGCCAGCCCGGTGGACGCCAGACCGGTCCAGAGCGTGAGGGCGAGCGCGTGTCCTACGGACGGTTCTTCCAGCAGCGTTCGCCACGCGCCCGCGTCGCCTCCCGCGCGCAAGGCCTCGGCCGCGGTCCACACCATCGGCGCTGCCGCGAGTGCGAGCAGCGCGGCAGCGCCCAGCCAGCGGAGTCCGGTGACAGACACGGGGCGGCGGGCTCAGGCGCCGTAGCGCTGCGCCCAGGCCTTCTCCAGCGGTTCGACCCAGGAGGCGTGCGGTTCGGGCAAGGTGGGCGCGGGCGCGCTCACCAGCCCCGGTTGTTGCCCGGTGCCGAACAGCGCGCGCTCGGCTGCGGGCAGGCGCGCGAGGTCGAGCACGGTGGGGTCGCCCCAGTGCGCGATGTCGGCCTTGCGCGCCTGCGCCGCCGGCGAGAGCAGGAAGTTGGCCACGACCTGCGCGCCGGCCTTGGCGCGCGCGTTGTACGGAATGGCCACGAAGTGCGTGTTGCCGATCGTGCCTTTCTCGAACTGCCAGCTCATCACCGTGGCGGGCAGGCGTTTGGCCGCGATCTCGTTGGCGGCTTCGTTCGGGTTGAAGGTGATGGCCAGCAGCAGCTCGCCATCGGCCATCATCTGGCGCACGGCGGCGGCGTTCTGCGGGAACTGTTTGCCGGCACGCCACAGGTGCGGGCGCAGGGCATCGAGGAAAGGCCAGAGCGCGGCGGTCTGCGCGGCGAAGGCGGCATCGGTGACCGGCTTCGCGAGCGCGGCGCGGTCGGGGGCGAACTCGACCAGTGCCTGCTTGACGAAGGTGGTGCCGTGGAAGTCGGGCAGGCGCGGGTAGGTGATGCGCCCGGGCTGGCGGCGCGCCAGCGCCAGCAGCGCCTGCATGCTTTGCGGCCGCTCGGGCAGGCGCTGGCTGTCGGCGAACAGGGTGAACTGCGCCATGCCCCAGGGCGACTCCATGCCTTCGGTGGGCACGGAGAAATCTTTGAGCGTGGTGGGCTTGCCCACGGTGTCGACCCAACGGAAGTTCGGCAGTGCCTCGGCCCAGGGACCGAACAGCAGGCCCTCGCGTTTCATGGCGGCGAAGTTCTCGCCGTTGATCCACACCAGGTCCACGGTGCCTTCGTTCGCGCCCCGGCCTGTGGCCTTCTCGGCGCGCACGCGCTTGACCACGTCGGCGGTGTCGGTGATCTTGACGTGCTGCAGGGTGATGCCGTGCGCCGTCTTCACCTGCTGCGCCACCCACTGCAGGTAGGCGTTGGTCTGCTCGCTGCCGGCCCAGGCGTTCCAGTACACCGTCTGGCCGCGCGCGGCTTTTTCGAGGTCGGCCCAGCCCGCTGGCGTCTGGGCCCAGGCCTTCGGCAGGGCGGCGCCGGCAGCGGCGGCCAGCAGCAGGTGGCGTCGCGAGAGGTGCGTGGTTTCGGGCGGCAAGGCGTGTCTCCAGGAAGTCGCAGCGGAAAGACAAGCTTAGTTCATGGCCATGCCGCCTGCATGCGAGCGCTTGAGGCGCGGATGGATCCAGGCGCAGTCGATCGACCACCGGCCCACGCCGTAGATCGCCAGACCTGCGAGCAATACGCCCCAGGTGATGTGCTGCTGCAGCGCGGCGGGCGCGATCTCGGCGAGGCTGATCACCGCGACGACATTCACCACCGACAGGCTCAGCGCCGCGAAACGGCCGGCGAGGCCGAACAGCAGCAGCACGGGCAACACCAGCTCACCCGCCGTGCCGGCCACCGCCGCGACCTGGGGCGAGAGCAGGGGCACGCGGTATTCCTCGGTGAACAGCAGGATCGTGGTGTCCCAGTCGCGCACCTTGGTCAGGCCGGCGAGGAAGAAGGCCTGTGCGAGGTAGAGGCGCGCGGCCATTGCGGCGGCGGGCTGCGCGAGGTCCAGCGCGCGGGTGACGAGGTTCCAGAGCGCGAGGCCGCGCTGCAGCAGGGTGGTGGGTGGGTTCATGGGGCTTCCTCGATGGTTGGGGTGTGTGAGGGGGCAAGGGCGTCGACCACGCCGACGACCAGACCCTGCTGCACCGCGTGGGCCAGCCAGGTGGAGAGGTCGAAGCTGTCGTCGCACGCGGTGGCCTGGGTCAGCGCGTCGGGCACGGGCCAGCCCTGCAGCAGCGCGCCGAGCCAGCGGGCCTCGGCGGCGGTGCAGCCGGCCACGCAGGGGCGCAGGCCCTGGCGCCAGACCACGGCGGATTCGCCCACGCCATTGCGCAGGCGGTCGGCCGCTGCGTCCAGATCAGGCTGGCCTTCGCGGTGTGCCGTCACCAGGCTGGCGATGGGCCATGCGCTGGTGAAGACGGCGGCGCCGGGGGCGAGCGCGAGCGTGAGCCCTTGCGGGTCTTCGTTCGCCAGGCGCGCAAAACTGCCCGCGTCGGTCTGCGCATCGGACGCACCGCTGGCCCCGTGCAGCGCCCATTCGACGCGCGCCACGTCGGCCAGCCAGGGCAGGTGGGCGAGTTGTTCCTCGTGTTCCAGGCAACTGGCGAACGCCCCCCCCCAATGGGCGAGATCGCCGCGCACCGGTGGCTGGCGGTGCCAGAGCTGGCGGGCCAGCGGTGCCAGGTTCTGTTCGCCCAGCATGGCGGTGATCACCGGGTAGGCGGCCTGCAGGGTGCGTTCGGCCAGCGCATGGCCATTGGACTGGTAGGCCGCGAGGCCGCGACCGTTGTGGGGCACGAGCCAGGTGTCCAGCGCCTGACGCGCTCGCGCCGCGCCGTCGCTGCCCGGTCGCTGGAACAGTGTGTCCAGCAGGGCCTGTTGCTGCAGGGCGAGCGTGTTCACTGGAGTGCACTCGCCCTGCGCGCTGCGGTGCGAGCTGGCTCGGGAACGGCCCGGCGCTGCGCTCATGCGGTCTCCTCCTCGCGCAGGGCAGCACCGGCATGGGTGCGCGCACTGGCGGCTTCGTCCAGCAGCACGTCCAGGTCGGGCACGTCGGTGTCCCATTCGATCAGCGTGGGCACGTCGCCGTAGCGCCGCAGCGCGTGGCGGTAGAGCGCCCAGACTTCGCTGCACACGCGGCTGCCGTGGTCGTCGATCACGATGTCGCCGCAGTGCGCGTGCCCGGCCAGATGCAGTTCGGCGACCGCGTCGGGCGCGATCGCGTCGAGCCAGCGGCGGCAGCCATCGAGCGGATCGGCCAGGCCGTCATTGAGTGCGTTCACGTAGACGTTGTTCACGTCCACCAGCAGGTGGCAGCCGGTGCGGCGGGCCAGTGCGTTGAGGAAGTCGGGTTCGTCCACGTCGGCGCCCTGCCAGCGCAGGTAGGCCGAGAGGTTCTCCACCGCGATGGGGCGGCGCAGCCGGTCCTGCACCTGTTGCACATTGCTGCACATCGCATCCAGCGCGGCGCGGGTGAATGGCGAGGGCAGCAGGTCGGACGCATGGACGGCCTGCGCGCCGGGCAGCACACCGCGCGCAAAGCTGGCATGGTCGCTGACCCGCACGGGTTCGATCTCCTGCACCAGCGCGGCCAGCTGGTCGAGGTGCCAGGGGTCGATGCCGCTGGCCGAGCCCAGCGACAGGCCGACCCCGTGCAGGCTCACCGGGTAGTGTTCGCGCCCGGCGCGCAGCACGGCGCGCGCGGCGCCGCCGGGGGCGAAGAAGTTTTCGGAGTGGACCTCGATGAAGTCCAGTGCCGGCCGCTGTTCGAGCAGCGCGGCGTAATGGGGATGCCGCCAGCCAATGCCCGTGGCACAGGCTTGAATCGCCATGGGCGCGGGCAGGGTGGTGGCGGTCATGGGGGCGTCTGTGCGCGTGAAGGACCGATCAGGACTTCTTCATGCCCATCTTGGCTTCTTCCATCGTCATGCCCTTCATGTCCTTGCAGGTGCCGGCGGGCACGTACTTCCATTCGCCCTTGTCGTTGTCGACCTTGGACTGGCCGGCGCACGAGTGGGTGCCCGCGAGGTTGGCGCAATCGTTCTGGCCGGCCTTGGCGATGCCGAAGCATTTTTCCTTGGCGGCGTTCTGTGCGAAGGCGGGGGACGACAACAGGGCCAGCGACATCAGCGAGGTGGCGGCGGCGGCGATCATGGTGCGTTGGTTCATGGAAATGCTCCTGGTGGATTGAACAAATTGACGGTAGGAAAGGAACAACCAGTTGCGCCGCTCGGGTTCCGGGCTTGCACGGACTGGTTGGGCGTTGGTCAGGCGGGCATCGGCTTTCTTACGCGATGTCGAGAAATTTTTTTGCTCACAGCAGGTCGGCGATGCGGTCCCAGGCTTGTGGGGGTACGCGTCCGTGGTGGCTCTCGACCACACGCCCGGACTTGTCCAGCAGGAACACTGCGGGCAACTGCCCGGGTGGGCCAAAGCTGTTGCGATGCTGGCTGTCACCCGTCCACAGGGAGGTGAAGCGCTGCGATTCGGGGACGGTGAGCTGGACGAGCCGGTGGTGCGTTTCGATGGCCGCTCGGTCGCGATCGGTGCTCACTCCCACCAGTTCGAAGGGCCGACCCTGCCAACCCTTGAGGTTGGCGCGCAACTCGGGCATCTTGTCGCGACACACTGCGCAGTCAGTGGACCAGAACAGCACCATCACGACCTTGCCACGCAGCGCGGCAAGATCGAAAGGCCGGCCGTCCAGCGTGGTGCCGCGCAGCTCGGGTGCCACCACAGCGGTCGTGTCGATCATGTCGGACGCCGCCCTGGCGAAGCCGGGTGGACCGCTCAGCGCCAGGGCGCAACAGAGCGCGAGCATGGCGGCACCGCCACGGTTGAAATGCGAACGACATGGGGACATGGGAACCTCCTGTGGTGCCGTTCGTCGACACCATGCCCGTTTCATTACACTCAGCCCCCATGTCCCAGCCCGCCGCCGCCCCGTTCGAACAGCAAGTGGCCGATCTGCGCGCGTACCTGCTCAAGTTCGCACGCCTGCAACTGCGCAACGACGCCTGGGCCGAGGACGCGGTGTCCGAAACGATGCTGGCCGCGCTCTCCAAACCGCAGGGGTTCCAGCAGCGCTCGCAACTCAAGACATGGCTGGTGGGCATCCTCAAGCACAAGATCATCGACGCGCTGCGGCACCATGGCCGCGAGGTCTGCGCGTCCAGCGGGTCGCCTGACGAACAGGCCGACCCGCTGGACGACATGGCGTTCCGTGCCAACGGGCACCATGCCGAGAAACCGGCCGACTGGGGCAACCCGGAGCAGGACCTCCACAGCCGCCAGTTCTTCGAGGTGCTCGAGGCATGCACCGACCGCCTGCCCGCGGTGCAGGCCCGCCTGTTCCTGATGCGCGAGTGGCTGGAACTCTCCAGCGAGGACATCTGTAAGGAACTGTCGCTGACACCGACCAATCTCTACGTTCAATTGCACCGCGCTCGCCTGAGACTGCGCGAGTGCCTGGAACTCAACTGGTTTGCCCGCCCGAAAACGCCATGAAAGTCGCCTACCCGCTTCGCCGCACCTGCAAGGAGGTCAGCGCCCTGCTGATCGCCCGGGAAGACCGCGCGTTGCCGCTGCTGGAGCGCGCGGCCCTGCGGGTGCATATGGCGATGTGCCAGGCCTGCCCGCGCTTCGAGCGCCAGCTGCTGACCATGCGCAACGCCATGCGGCAGTGGCGCGGCTACACCGAAACCGGCGAGTAGGCTCTCAGGCCAGCAGCGCTTGCGCGAACTCGCGCGCGTCGAAAGTCTCGAGGTCCTCGAGCTTTTCACCCACCCCGATGAAGTAGACCGGCACCGGCTTCTCGCGCGCGATGGCGCACAGCACGCCGCCCTTGGCTGTGCCGTCGAGCTTGGTGATGACGAGGCCGGTGAGCTGCAGGGCCTCGTCGAAGGCCTTGACCTGCGCGAGCGCGTTCTGGCCGGTGTTGCCATCAATCACCAGCAGCACCTCATGCGGCGGCAGCGATGCCCCCACGCTCCCCGCTTCGCGTGGTTCGCTGCCCCCCAAGGGGGCTGTGTCACCTTGGGGCGGCCCGGCGGTGCCACGTGCCTGCGTGTCTCCTGCTTTCTGAATCGTGCGCTTGATCTTGCGCAACTCATCCATCAGGTGCAGCTGCGTGGGCAGGCGCCCGGCGGTGTCGACCAGCACCACGTCGCGCCCACGCGCCTTGCCGGCGGTCACGGCGTCGAAGCTCACCGCCGCCGGGTCACCGCCCTGCTGGGTGATGATGTCCACCGTGTTGCGGTCGGCCCAGACCGCGAGCTGCTCGCGCGCGGCGGCGCGGAACGTGTCGGCCGCGGCCAGCAGCACGGTGGCACCGCCATCCGCCAGGTGGCGGGTGAGCTTGCCGATGGAGGTGGTCTTGCCCGCGCCGTTGACCCCGGCGACCATGATCACGGTGGGTTTGTGTTCCCCGATCACCAGCGGCTTCTGCAGCGGCGTCAGCAGGTCGGCGATGGCGTCGGCCAGCAGGCCCTTGACGGCGGCGGGCTCGGTGGTCCTGCTTTCTTTCACGCGGCGCTTGAGATCGGCCAGCAGGTGGGTGGTGGCCTTCACGCCGGTGTCGGCCATCAACAGGGCGGATTCGAGTTCCTCGTACAGCGCGTCGTCGATCTGCGTGCCGGTGAACACCGTGGCGATGCCGCTGCCGGTCTTGCGCAAACCGCTCCTGAGCTTGTCCAGCCAGCCCTGGCGGGCGGTGGGAGGTGTGGCCTGCGCCGGGGCCGGACCGGCTGGCACCGCTTCGGGCGCGGGAGCCTGCAAGGCAGCAGGCTGGGCGGGGGCGGGTGGGGCGGAGGTTTTTTTTCGGAAGAACGAGAACATTGTTCAATCTCTAGAATCCATCGCATTCTATGAAACGCCCCTTGCGCCCTGCCGGCATGCGCCGCGCCCTGCCCCTGCTGCTGGCCCTGGCGTTGCTCGGATGCGCCGCACCGGGCCGTACACCCCCACAGCCCGTTGCCCATTCCCAGGGGGCAGGAGACACCGCCTACAGCCAGCTAGCGCGCGTTTTCACGCTCTCCAACGGCATGACGCTGATCGTGCGGCCCGACCACCGCGCGCCCACGGTGGCGCACATGGTGTGGGTGCGCGTGGGCTCGATGGACGAAGTGGACGGCACCTCGGGCGTGGCGCACGCGCTCGAGCACATGATGTTCAAGGGCACACCCGACCTCAAGCCCGGCGAGTTCTCGCGCCGCATCGCCGCGCTGGGCGGGCGCGACAACGCCTTCACGTCCCGCGATGCCACGGCCTACCACCAGCAGGTACCGGCCCACCAGCTCGAAGCCGTGATGCAACTGGAGGCCGACCGCTTCGCGCGCAACCAGTGGGCCGACGAGGAGTTCCGGCGCGAGATCGAGGTGATCAAGGAAGAGCGTCGCCAGCGCACCGAGGAGTCGCCGCGCGCGCGCATGTTCGAGGCGCTCAATGCCATGGTCTTCCAGGCCAGTCCGTACCGGCGACCGGTCATTGGCTGGATGAGCGACATCGAGTCCATGACGCCCGACGACGCGCGCGCATTCTTCCAGCGCTGGTACGTGCCGGCCAATGCCGCCATCGTGATCGCGGGCGACGTGGACGTGGCGCAGGCGAGAGCCCTGGCCGAGAAGCACTTTGGCCGCATTCCCGCGCGCGCCGTGCCTGATCGCAAGCCGCGCGAGGAGCCGCCGCAGCACGGCCCGCGCCGCCTCGAGTACCGTGCGGTGACCGACCAGGCCATGGTGGCACTGGCCTACAAGGTGCCGAAGTGGCGCGGCGCCGACGTCGACAGCGATGCCGATCGCGATGCCCTGGCCCTGGCGGTGCTCTCGGCCGTGCTCGACGGCTACGGCGGTGCGCGGCTGGGGCGGGCGCTGGTCCAGGGCTCGGGTGGTGGTGGCAAGCGCATCGCCGACAGCGCGAGTGCCTCGTATGGCCTCTTGGGGCGAGGACCGCAACTGTTCACACTCAGCGCCGTGCCCGCGCGCGGTGTGTCGCCGGAAATGGCCGCGGCCGCGCTGAAATCCGAAGTCGAGCGCATCGGCCGCGAAGGCGTCAGCGAGGTCGAGTTGCAGCGCGTGAAGACGCAATGGATGGCCAGCGAGGTCTACAAGCTCGACTCGGTATTCGGCCAGGCGCGCGAACTCGGCAACTACTGGATCAACGGCATGGCCCCGGACACGGGCGAACGCCTGATGGAACGGCTGCGCGCGGTCACTCCCGCGCAGGTGCAGTCGGTGGCGCGGCGCTACTTTGGTGATGGGCAGCTCAACACCGGGGTGTTGGTGCCTGAGTCGCCTCGCCGTGACGGAGGCGCCCCATGAACCAGCGCATGTCCTGGCGGTTCCGTGCACCACCGATGGCGTGGGGGCTGTTGCTGCTGGCCGCGCTGATGCTGCCAGCGCAGGCGCGGGCGGCCATACCCATCGAACACTGGATGCATGCCAGCGGTGCGCGGGTTTACCTCGTGTCCAGTCCATCGATCCCGATGCTCGATGTGCAGATGGACTTCGATGGCGGCAGCCGCCGCGATTCCGCGCCGCAGGCCGGTCTGGCGAGTGCCACGGCGGGACTGCTCTCGGGCGGGGTCCGGGCGCAGGGCGATCTGCCCGCGCTGGACGAGAACGCGCTCAGCGAGGCCTGGCTGGATCTCGGTGCCCAATTCGGCGCCCAGGCCAGCACCGACCGTTTCAGTGTCAGCCTGCGCACCCTGACCGAACCCGATCTGCTGGAACGGGCGGTGGCGCTGGCGGCGCGCCAGCTGGCCGCGCCGGCCTGGCCCGCGCGCGTGTGGCAACGCGACCGCGAACGCATGCTGGCGGCGCTCAGGGAAGCCGACAACCGCCCCGGCACGATCGCGAGCAGGCGTTTTGCCCGCGCGGTGTATGGCGACCACCCTTATGGCTACCAGACCGCCGCCGCCTGCCTCCTTGCCATGGTGGTGGCCGACATGCTGGCCTTCTTCCGGCGCCACGTGGTGGCGTGTCGCGCACTGGTGGTGCTGGTCGGCGCGATCGATCGCGCCCGCGCCACCCGCATCGTCGACCGGCTGGTGTCGGCGGTGGCGCCCCATGGTTGCGCTCTGTTGCCCGCTGTGCGGGACGTACAGCCGCTCGCACAAGCGATTGACGAACGCATTCCGTTCGCGGCCGCGCAGGCCCAGGTGTTGATCGGTCAGCCCGGCGTTGCGCGCGACGACCCCGATTTTTTTCCCCTGTTCGTGGGCAACTACATCCTGGGTGGCGGCGGCTTTGTCTCGCGCCTGACCACCGAGGTGCGCGAGAAGCGCGGTCTGAGCTACAGCGTGTACAGCTACTTTTCGCCCGGTCGGCACGCCGGCGCGTTCCAGATCGGCCTGACCACCCGTCCCGACCAGGCGGCGCAGGCGGTGGACGTCTCGCGCGGCGTGCTGCGCCGCTTCGTCGAACAGGGGCCGACCGAGGCAGAACTGCGCGCGGCCAGGGAATTTCTCGTCAACGGTTTCGCACTGCGCATCGACAGCAACCGCAAGCTGCTCGACAACGTGGCCAACATCGCCTGGAATGGCCTGCCACTCGACTATCTCGACACCTGGAGGCAGCGGGTGGAGCAGGTTAGCGTGGCCGACATCCGCCGCGCGTTCGCGCGTGTGCTGCAGCCTGATCGCATGGTCACCGTGGTGGTGGGCGCGCAACCCTGAGCGCGGCGCGGTCACACCGCTCGCGTAAGCTCTCCGCCATGAAGAAGACTGCTGCTGCCTCCGCTGTCCGCGCCACCGTCCGTGCCCCGCACGAGGTGCGCATCATTGGAGGCCTCTGGAAACGCACGAAGCTGCCCGTGGCCGACCGGCCTGGCCTGCGCCCGACTCCCTCTCGTGTGCGCGAAACGCTCTTCAACTGGCTGGGCCAGGATCTCGCGGGCTGGCGCTGCATCGACGCCTTTGCGGGCACGGGCGCACTGGGCCTCGAGGCGGCCTCGCGCGGCGCCACCGAGGTGGTGCTGGTCGAACAGGACAGTGCCTTGCTGGCGAATCTCAGCCGCATCACCACCCAGCTCAAGGCCACCGCCGTGCGCGTGGAGCGCGGCGACGGCGTGGCAGCGCTGCGCCAGCGCGCCGGGCAGGGCTGGGACGGGGTGTTCCTGGACCCTCCATTTGGCGAGGGTCAGAACGAATCCCTGTATTTCGCGGCGCTGGCCGCTGCGCGGCAGGCGGTGCGCGAGGGCGGCCTCATCTATCTCGAAGCGCCCCGGATGTGGGGCGATGACGAACTGGCCCGGCTCGGCCTGCAATTGCATCGCCAGGGCAAGGCGGGTGCGGTGGCCTTTCACCTGTTGCGGCCATTGCCCGCACAGTGAGGCGAGCCTGCGAGGCCCTCGCGCATAATCTTGCGCATGAGTTCAGCCCTTGCCACATCTGGCGCCACGGGCCGCCTGGCGGTCTACAGCGGCACCTTCGACCCCATCACTCTGGGTCACGAGGACGTGACGCGCCGCGCCGCGCAGCTGTTCGACGAGGTGGTCATCGCGGTGGCGATCGCGCACCACAAGAAGACCCGCTTCACGCTGCAGGAGCGGCTGGACATGGTGGCCGAGGTCGCCGCGCGCATGCCGGGGCGCGTGCGCGTGCTGCCCTTCGAAGGGCTCATCATGGACTTCTGTCGCCAGCAGGGCGCCTGTGCCGTGGTGCGCGGCATTCGCAACATCACCGACTTTGACTACGAGGCCCAGATGGCGGCGATGAACCGCAAGCTGCATCCGGCGGTGGAGACAGTGTTCCTGTTGCCGCAGGCCGAGTTGCAGTGCATTTCCAGCACGCTGGTGCGGGAGATCTCGCAGCTCGGTGGCGATGTCTCGCAAATGGTGAGCGCACCCGTGGCGGCGCGGCTGGCGCCCAGACCTTTGCAAGCCTAGGGGGCGGCACTCATGGCCTTGCTGATCACCGACGAATGCATCAACTGCGACGTGTGCGAGCCCGAGTGCCCGAATCAGGCCATCCACATGGGCGAGGAGTTCTACGAGATCGATCCGGCGCGCTGCACCGAGTGCGTGGGGCATTTCGACGAGCCGCAGTGTGTGCAGGTTTGCCCGGTGAACTGCATCCCGATCAACCCGGAACACATCGAGTCGCGCGAAACGCTGTGGCAGAAGTACCAGCGCTTGCAGAAGGATGCTCAGGCTTTGTCCACGGGGGGTGAGGCGCCGCCGCCTGCCTCGACCTGAGTCGCCAGGCCGGCGGGCCTGGGGGGCTTCGGCCGCGGGGGCTTGCTGGTGTGGATCAGTGCCGTCGCCTTGTCCATCTCGCCCGCGATCAGGTGTGGCAAGGCCCTGAGTGAGCGGTCCAGCGCCTGCGCGATCGCGATGCGGTCGTCCGGCGACGGTTTCTTCAGCACCCAGTTCGCGACTTCGTTCTTGTTGCCGGGGTGCCCGATGCCCACGCGCAGGCGCCAGTAGCCCGCGCTGCCGAGCTGGGCGTGGATGTCGCGCAAGCCGTTGTGCCCCGCGTGGCCACCGCCGCGCTTGAGCTTGACCTCGCCGGGGGGCAGGTCGAGTTCGTCGTGCACCACCAGCACTTCTTCCGGGGCGATCTTGAAGAACCGGGCGACCGACGCCACCGACTTGCCAGACAGATTCATGAAAGTCTGCGGTTCGACCAGCCACACGCTCTGCCCCGCCACACTGGCGCGTGCGACCAGGCCGAAATGGCCACGTTCCATCTGCAGCGATACCTTGAGCTGGCGAGCGGCCTCGTCCACCCACCAGAAGCCGGCGTTGTGGCGCGTGTGTTCGTAGTCCGGCCCCGGGTTGCCCAGGCCGGCGATGAGCTTGATCATGGCTGGAATTATCGGCGCAGCGATGGAAAACAGAACGGCCCGCACTGGGCGGGCCGTTGCTCAGGAACATGGGGGCGAGATTACTTCTTGCCCTTGCCCTTGGCGGCCTTTTTGTCGTCCGCTGGTGCGGCGGCCACGGGTGCGGCCACCACTTCTTCCACCGGCTCGACCACAGTGGCCACGGTGAGGTTCTTGCGACCGTGCGTCACGAGCTTCACGCCCTTGGCCAGCTTGATGTCGCCGGTGTGCACGGTGGCGCCCTTGACGACTTCACCCAGGTCGACCTCGATGTGCTCGGGCAGTTGCGTGGCCAGGCACTCGATCTCGATGTCGTTCATCACGTGGCTGATCACGCACTTGTCGACCTTCACGGCAGGCGAGTTCTCGGCATTGACGAAGTGCAGCGGCACCTTCTTGCGCAGCCGGGTTTTTTCGTCCACGCGCTGGAAGTCCACGTGCAGCACTTGCGGCTTGTACGGGTGGTATTGCACGTCGCGCAGCAACACCTTTTGCACCTTGCCTGCCAGTTCCATGTCGAGGATGGACGAGTGGAACGCTTCCTTCTTCAGGGCGTGCCACAGGGCGTTGTGATCGAGTTCGATCGTGGTGGCCGGCGTGTCACCACCGAAAACGATACCGGGCGCGCGACCGGTGTTGCGCAGACGGCGGCTCGCACCCGTTCCCTGCTTGGCGCGCTCAAAAGCGACAAATTGCATGACATTCTCCAATGGAGGGGTTCCGCGACCAGAACGCCTCTGTTTCAAAAGAGCGGCCCCCACCATGGAGGCCGCCCGCTTTTTGCTGCCTTCAGTGTCTTCTCAGAAGAGGTTGTCCTGATCGGCAAACAAACTCATGACCGACTCACCCGACGCAATGCGCGCGATGGTTTCGGCCATCAGCGGTGCCACGGAGAGCTGGCGAATCTTGGAACAGGCCTGAGCGGCCTGCGACAGGGGGATCGTATTCGTCACCACCACCTCGTCCAGGGCGCTGCCCTTGGCGATGCGTTCGATGGCCGGGCCCGAGAAGATCGGATGCGTGCAGTAGGCATACACATTCTTCGCGCCACGTTCCTTGAGCACCTCGGCGGCTTTGACCAGCGTGCCGGCGGTGTCGATCATGTCGTCCATGATCACGCAGTTGCGGCCTTCGATGTCGCCGATCACGTGCATCACTTCCGACACGTTGGCCTTGGGGCGGCGCTTGTCGATGATGGCCATGTCGCAGTTGAGCTGCTTGGCCAGTGCGCGGGCGCGCACCACGCCACCCACGTCGGGCGAGACGATGAGTACGTCGGGGTAGTTCTTCTGGCGCAGATCGCCCAGCAGCACCGGCGAGGCGTAAATGTTGTCGACCGGGATATCGAAGAAACCCTGGATCTGGTCGGCGTGCAGGTCCATCGTCAGCACGCGGTTCACACCCACAGTCTGCAGCATGTTGGCCACCACCTTGGCACTGATCGGCACGCGGCTCGAGCGCGGGCGGCGGTCCTGGCGGGCGTAGCCAAAGTACGGGATGACGGCGGAGATGCGTTCGGCCGAGGCACGCTTGAGCGCGTCAACCATGATGAGCAGCTCCATCAGGTTTTCGTTGGTCGGCGAGCAGGTGGACTGCAGCACGAACACATGGCGCGCGCGCACGTTCTGCGTGATCTCGACCGTGACTTCGCCATCGGAGAAGCGGCCCACATTGGCCGCGCCGAGCTGCGTGCCCAGGTGCTGCGCGATTTCGGAGGCCAGTACCGGGTTGGCATTGCCGGTGAAGATCATGAAATCCGGGGGCTGAACTTGCATGGTGGTTCCAGCGGTAAGAACGACGGCCCCAGGGGATCACCGTCAATAAAAAGGCCATCCGGGATGGCCGTTCCGGTACGTGTTTCGGTTGAACGGGTGGCAGGGGAGGAAGGACTCGAACCCTCGCATGCTGGAATCAAAATCCAGTGCCTTTACCAACTTGGCGACTCCCCTACGCAGGTCAACTGTGCGGCGCGAAGCCAGACAACCAACCCAAAAAACGTCGCTGGTTGCACAACCACTGCCCCGGGCTGCGCACCGCCGATTCTAATCGGGGCACCAGTCGAGCAATGGATGGGCATCCATGTTGCTGCATTCGCGAATCAGCCAGTCGCCAGGGGCGCCCGTCAGATTCGTTGCATGCGGCAGTTGCGCAAATACCGCGGTACCCGAACCGGTCATGCGCCCCTGCAATCCCAGGCCATCGAGCCACCGGATGCATTGCCCCATTTCGGGGCACAGCGCCTGCGCCACGGGCTGAAGGTCGTTGTGTCCGAAGGCCAGAATCTTCTGGAGATCGAGCGCCGCGCCCTCACGCGAGTCGTTTGCAGCAAAGCCTTGGATTGTAGCAGTTTTTGTGTCCCGCTTGAGCTCTTGTGCACTGAAGATGCGTTGCGTGGAAGCGCCGGCCGGCGGCTTGACCACGACGAAGCGCGCAGGCGGCAGGGACACCGGGGTGAGCCGTTCGCCCACGCCTTCCACCCAGGCATTGCGCCCTCCGATGAAGAACGGCACGTCGGCACCGAGTTGCAGGCCGATGGCAGCCAGTTGCGCACGGTTCAGGCCCAGACCCCACAAGCGGTTGAGCGCCAGCAAGGTGCTGGCTGCGTCGGAGGAGCCGCCGCCCATGCCGGCCTCGGCCGGCAGGCGCTTCTCCAGACCGATGTGCACGCCGAGACGGCAGCCGGTGGCCTGCTGCAGTGCGCGCGCCGCGCGCACCGCGAGATCGTCGGCCGGCAAGGGGCAGGGCGTGAGGTCCTCGCGGCTGACGCCACCATCCTTGCGACATTCAAAATGCAACTGATCGCACCAGTCGATCAGCATGAAGACCGACTGCAGCAGGTGGTAGCCGTCGGTGCGTCGGCCCGTGATGTGCAGGAACAGGTTGAGCTTGGCCGGGGCGGGTACGTCCAGCAGGCGGTGCAGGGGGGTGGCCCGCGTCATGGCTGAAAGATCACGCGCAGTTCGGCGGTGGGCAGGGGTGAGGAGCGCCGTGCCGTGATGCGCCCTTGGGGCTGCCTCGACAGATCGGCCTGCCAGCCGGGTACGTCACCTTGCTCCCCGCGCAGCCAGCCGAACAGCGCGGCCACGGGAACCGCCGTACCGCTGAGTTCGGTGGTGAGTTCGTCCAGGCTGCCGCGGCGTGTGATCTGGCTGCCCTGGCGCAACTCGGCACTGCCGGGCGTCCAGACCACGGTGGCCAGGGTGTTGCCCAGGGGAGAGCTCAGTTGCAGCTCGCCCGCCGAGGGTGCGCCGCGCAAATCGAAGGTGGATGAAAAAGACTGAGGCGGGGTGCTGTCCACTTGCAGCGACAGGCGGCCGCTCCAGACCGCCTCGCCGCCGGGCTCCATCGGGTGGCGCGTGGCGCAGGCCGCGAGCAGCAAGGCCGTTACCAAGACGCAGCCCATGCTGCGCAGGCCGCGCCAGGCAGGCGGGTTCATGGCTGGACTTGCAGGCGCTTCAAGGTTCCCTGCAGGGTTTCGTTGTCGGCCGAGAGCAGCAGGCCTTCACGCCAGATCTTCAGGGCCTGTTCGCGTTGACCCGTGACCCAGAGAACCTCGCCGAGATGCGCGGCAATTTCCGGATCGGGCCGCTTGCCGTAGGCAGCTTGCAGGATGGCCAGCGCCTGCGCGGTGTTGCCCATGCGGAATTCCACCCAGCCCAGACTGTCCTGGATGTAGGCATCGCCCGGTGCCAGGGATACCGCCTTTTCGATGAGTTCCTTGGCCTCGGGCAGGCGCTGATTGCGATCGGCCAGCGAATAGCCCAGGGCGTTGTAGGCGTGGTGGTGGTCAGGATTTGTGGCAATGAGCTGGCGCAGCAACCGTTCCATGTCCGCCAGCTTGCCGGCCTTCTCGGCCATCATGGCCTGGTCGTAGATCAGGTCCGTGTCCTGCGGGAAGCGGGCGGCGGCTTCGCTGTACACCTCGTAGGACTGCTGCCAGTTCTTGAAATCCCGCAGCAACTGGGCCTCGGCCACGAGCTTGAGGCGGGCGTCCTCGGGGCGGCGCTCGGGCTGGCTGCGCAGCAGCTCGCGGGCCCGGGCCATCTGACCCTGTCGAGCCAGAAGTGAGGCACGTCGCATCTGGGCAGCCAGGATGTCGTCCACGTTCTCGATGCGGTCCAGCCAGGCGTTGGCTGTCTGGAAGTCCTGCTGTTGTTCCGCAATCTGGGCCATCAGCAGATAGGCTTGCGTGAGGCCACGGGCCGAGCGTTCATCGCCGGCCTGGCGCGCCAGTGCCATGTACTTCTGCAGCGACGCACTCGCCTGCGGCAGGGCGTTTTCCTGCAACTGCAGCGAACCCAGCAGCAGCCAGGGCTCGGGCTGTTCCGGTTGGCGCGTGCTGAGGGACTCGAGTTGGGTGCGCGCATCGCTGTTGCGTTGCAGGTCGACCAGGATGCGGGCATAGGCCAGCGCCACTGCGGTGCTGTTGGGCGACGGTGTGCCGCTGCCAGCCTGCAATTGCTGGCGCACCAGCGCTTCCGCGCCGGTCTGACCGCGCTCCATCAGTTCCAGGGCCAGCAACGCGGGGAAGGGCGAAGCCGGGTCGATGATGTGCCCTTCGCGCGCCGCAGCCAGCGCCTGCGTCAACCGGCCCTGGGCGAGTTCCATGCGACCGAGGGTGGTCCATGCCGCCGCCGCGTGAAAAGGCTGTTTGAGCGAGGGCTCCAGGGCCTCGCGCACCACCTGGGCGGCGAGTGCCTTGTCGGTCACCCGCCCATAGGTTTGCGGAATGGCGTTGATGGTGTCGTTGCGTTCGATCACCGGACTGGCCTGCAGGATGGCCTGAAGCACGGGTGCCGTCTCAGCGACGCGGTTGAGCGCCAGCAGGATCTGCAGCACAAAGCGGTTGGCTTGCGCGCTGGAAGGCAGCTCCTGGGCCCAGGCACGCGCCGCGGTCAGAGCCGCCTCGCCCGAGCGTGCCTGCAGGGCCACGTCGACCGCACGGCGGTAGAGGTCAGCGTCCTTGCGTTTGCGAGCGGCGTCGAGCAGCAGCGAGTACCCGGCGCCCGGTTCGCCGCCCACCACGTTGATCTCACCCAGCAGCAACTGGTAGAAAAGCGATGCGTTCAGGTCGGAGTTCACCACCGCCGGTTCGCTGGCGGTAGGGAGGGCCGCAGGAGCAGTGCCAGTGCTGAGGGTGGTGGGGGCGACGGACTGCGCGCACGCGCCAAAGGCCAGGCCCAGCACAACAATGATCGCGGAGCGCTGCAAGGTGTTCATCGGGTCATGATAATGGCTGAGGTTGTCGGGCATTGCCGTGTGATCCGAAGACCGCACCGCCGTTCCGGCACCGCGCAGGAAATTCACCCCACATGCCCGAATTGCCCGAAGTCGAAGTTACCCGGCGCAGCTTTGCTGGTCGCATAGCAGGCGCGCAGGTGCTCTGCGTGACCTTGGGCAAACCGCTGCGTTGGCCGCTGGGCTGTGAGCCCGCTGCGCTGGCTGGGCGTCGGGTGATTTCAGTGGCGCGGCGCGGCAAGTATCTTCTGATACATCTGGATCAAGGTCTGCTGCTCGTGCATCTGGGCATGTCGGGCAGTCTGCAGTTCGCGCCCGACCTGGAACCGCGTGGCAAGCACGACCATTTCGAACTGCAGACCAGCCAGGGCGTGTTGCGCCTGCACGACCCGAGGCGCTTCGGTGCCGTGGTGCACGCGCGTTCTCTGGATGACGCAAGCGCGATCAAGCTGCTGGGCGGTCTGGGGGTGGAGCCCCTGGAGGCCGGTTTCGACCCGCTGGGGTTCCACCGCGCGCTGCGCCTTCGACGTGCCGCCATCAAGCAGGTGCTGTTGATTGGTGACATCGTGGTGGGCGTGGGCAATATCTACGCCTCGGAAGCGCTGTTCATGGCTGGCATACATCCCGCGCTGCGGGCCGACCGCCTGAGCAAACCCCGCGCCACGCGTTTGCATGGAGCCATCGTCTCGGTCTTGCAGCGGGCGGTGTCGCTCGGGGGCAGCACGTTGCGCGACTTTTCGAGTGCCGAGGGGCAGAGCGGTTACTTTCAGCTTGATGCCATGGTCTATGGACGCGAAGGCCTGCCGTGCAGGGTCTGCGGTACGACGGTCAAGGCCATGCGGCAGGGACAGCGGTCCACCTTCTTCTGCCCGACATGTCAGAAAAAATGATGCGCTGACCGGCCGTACAAGCCTGCTGCCGCCCGGCTGTCGGGCTCAAACACCGGTCGGCTTTCTCCCGCGTGCCGATGCTATATTGACCGATTCTCAGAGAATCAGGCCCATGAGCTTCAATCAGGAATTTGATCAGCACGGTGTGTGGCGCAAACAGTTCGCCTTGCGTCTGAAGCTGTTGTCTGAGTGGCTGACCGATCACGACCTGATGGAGTCCGGTGTGCGCGAGCGGCTGGACCAGCTCCATGCGCAGGTCAAGAACGACAAGATCACAGTGGCATTCGTGGCCGAGTTCTCGCGTGGCAAGTCGGAGCTGATCAATGCGGTGTTTTTTGCGGGCTATGGTCGCCGCATCATGCCGGCCAGCGCCGGACGCACCACCATGTGTCCGACCGAGCTGGGTTACGACGCTGAAGTCCCTCCGTGCTTGCGCCTGCTGCCGATCGAGACCCGCTTGCAGCCGCAGTCTTTGCTGGACTGGCGCAACGCGCCGGACAAATGGGAGCGCGTCGACCTGGACGTGAACAACCCCAAACAGCTGGCGCGCGCCATCGAGAAAGTGGCCGAAGTGCGCCGCGTCTCGCAAGCCGAGGCCGCGGCGCTGGGTTTCTGGCACGACGAAGTGCCCGAGGACAACCCCTTGCCCGGTCCCGATGGACTGATCGAAGTGCCGAAATGGCGCCATGCCCTGATCAATATGGCCCACCCCCTGCTCAAGCAGGGCCTGGTGATTCTGGATACGCCAGGGCTCAACGCCATCGGCGCCGAGCCCGAGCTCACGGTCAGCCTGCTGCCCCAGGCCCATGCGGTGGTGTTCATCCTGGCGGCAGACACCGGGGTGACCAAGTCCGACCTGACGATCTGGCGCCAGCACCTGTCCGTGCTAGGCGAAGGGCGCGAGTCGCGCCTGGTGGTGCTCAACAAGATCGACACCATGTGGGATGCGCTGAGTTCGCCCGAGCAGGTGCAGTTGCAGATTGCCTCGCAGCGCACGGATTCGGCCGAGATCCTGGGCCTGTCGCCGCGGCAGGTGCTGGCGGTGTCGGCGCAGAAGGGCCTGCTGGCCAAGGTGCACCGCGACAAGAAGCTGCTGGCGGCGAGCAACCTGATGGAGCTGGAAACCGCGCTCGGCGAGGACCTGCTGGGCCAGCGCCGCAAGATCCTCGGTGCGGCGGTGGCCAATGGCATCCAGGCACTGCGCACGGAAACCGGCCGCATGGTGCACACGCGGGCGCGCGACCTGGTCGAACAGATCCAGGAACTTGAAGGCCTGCGTGGCAAGAACACCGGTGTGATCAAGCAGATGCGGTTGCGCATCGAGCAGGAGCAGGCCGACTTCGACGCCAGCGGCGCCAAGATCCAGGCCGTGCGCTCGGTGCACCTGCGCCTGCTCAAAGACCTCTTCGCCATGCTCAGCGCCTCGCATCTGAAGGCCGAGGTGGCGACACTGGGCAAGGCGTTGAAACAGCCCGGCATCAAGCTCGGCGTGCGCCGTGCCTACGACCACACCTTTGACCGGCTGCGCACCGACCTCGCGAAGGCGGATCGCATGGCAGGCGATATCCAGTCCATGCTGGAAGGCAGTTTCAAGAACCTCAATGCCGAATACGGTTTCTCCCTGCAGGCACCCACGCCGCCCCGGTTGGGCCAGTACGCCAGGGATCTCGACCTCATCGAGAAGAGCCACCTGCAATACCTCAGCCTTGGCAATGCGCTGCGACTGGCACAGCCCGAATTCGCCGAACGCCTGGCGCGCGCGCTCATGAGCCGGCTTCGGGTGGTTTACGACACGGCGGTCAACGAGGTGGAACTCTGGAACAAGTCCGCGGCCGCTCAGCTCGACGCGCAGCTGCGCGAGCGCCGTCGCAACTTCAGTCGCCGCATCGAGGCGGTTTCGCGTATCCAGCAGGCCGCCGGAGGCCTGGATGAGCGCATTCGCGAACTGCAGGCACACCAGGCGGAACTCAATCAACTGGATGCCAAACTGGCCGAACTGACCGACCACCTGCTTGCCGCTCCCGAGGAAGAGTCCGCCGACGAAGCCCTGGCGGCATGAGTCGCGCGGGCGGGTCGTTGGGGACCGCCGGTGGCCTGGTGGTGCCGGATGCGTTCGCTCCCTTGCTCATCGAGTGGCAGCGCCGGGCCGGCCGCAGCGGCTTGCCCTGGCAACACACGCGCGATCCGTATCGCGTGTGGTTGTCCGAGGTCATGCTCCAGCAGACCCAGGTCAGCACCGTGCTGTCCTACTACCCGCGTTTCCTGGCACGATTCCCCGATGTCACCAGTTTGGCCAGAGCCACCGCCGACGAGGTGATGGCCTTGTGGAGCGGCCTGGGCTACTACAGCCGGGCGCGCAACCTGCACCGTTGCGCGCGGGTGGTGGTGAGCGACCATGGTGGCGCATTCCCCACGACGGCCGAGCAACTGCAGACCCTGCCGGGTATTGGCGCTTCCACGGCTGCGGCCATCGCGGCCTTCTGCCACGGTGAACGTGTCTCGATCCTCGATGGCAACGTGCGGCGGGTACTGTCCCGCCTGCTGGCATTCGACGGCGATCTGGCGCAAGCAGGCCCGCAGCGCGAGCTGTGGTCCCTGGCCCAGGCGCTGTTGCCGCAGGCGCCCACGCCCAGCGACATGACGGCTTATACGCAAGGTCTGATGGACCTGGGGGCCACAGTGTGCCTGCGCACCAAACCCACCTGCGAGCGTTGCCCGGTGCACACGGTGTGCCTCGCCCGCGAGTCGGACCAGATGCAGCGGTATCCGGTCAGGACGCGTCGGGTGCCGCGCCGCTTCGAGACCTGGTGGCTGCTGGTGGCGCGTGGCGGGACAGGTGAAGGGCAACGCCACTTCTGGCTGGAGCGCCGCCCACCGGTTGGCATCTGGGCGGGCTTGTACTGCCCACCCGTGTTTGCCGACGAGGCGGCCCTTCTGGACTCACTGGAGGCCCCGATGCGTGAGCGCTTGCAGGCCCTGGAGCCCGTGGCGCACAGCCTGACACACCGCGAACTGCGGTTGCATCCGTTGTTGCTCGATCTGGACGTGGCGGCCCGGACTGGGGGATTGCCGCCCGGGCGGTGGGTGGACGCGGCGGCGTTGACCGCGCACGGCCTTCCCACGCCCGTGCGACAGCTTCTCTCGACCCTGGTCTAGGTCGGGGCGGTGGCGCGGCTGGCCGCCCCGGGCCAGTGTTCGTCTTCGCGATGGCGCACGCGCGTGGACCACTCGTGGGCAAAGGCGCTCGCCAGTCGCTCCACCAGATAGACCGAGCGGTGCTGACCGCCCGTGCAGCCGATGGCCACCGTGACATAGCTGCGGTGGTCGCGCAGCATCTGGGGCAGCCAGTGGCGCAGGAAGGTGGTGATCTGCTGCTCCATCTGCATCACCTCGGCCTGCGCCGCGAGGTATTGCGCCACTGGTGCATCCAGTCCGGTGAGGGGTTTGAGTTCGGGTTCGTAGTGCGGGTTGGGCAGCATGCGAACGTCGAACACGAAATCGGCGTCCATGGGGATGCCACGCTTGAAGGCAAAGGATTCGAACACCAGGGTCATTGGCGCCTGCGTGGCGCCCAGCAGGTCCTTGATCTGGCTGCGCAGGCGTGCGGGCCGGATCAGGCTGGTGTCGAGCACCAGCGCCTGATCGCGCAGTTCCGCCAGCAACTCGCGTTCGTGCTCGATCGCGTCGGTCAGGACCTGGTGCTGATCGTGCGCCTGCCTGAGCGAGAGAGGGTGCAGGCGGCGGGTTTCGGAGAAGCGGCGCACCAGGGTCTCGGTGGTGGCATCGAGGAACACGGTGGAGAGCTGGACGGGGCGGCTGGCGCGCTGCTGCAGTTGCACCAGCCGGCGAGGCAGGCCGGGCAGGGAAGCGGCGCTGCGCACATCCATGGCAATCGCCACTTTGGGGGCGTTGTGGCTTTGCTCCAGCTCGACGAAGGATTCAAGCAGCTCCGGCGGCAGGTTGTCGACGCAATAGAAGCCCACGTCCTCCAGCGCCGTGATGGCAACCGATTTGCCGGACCCGGACATGCCGGTGATGATGACCAGTTGAAGGGGAAGCTCGGCGGCGGGTGTTGTCATCGTCGTGGCACCCGATCAGGCGTCCAGCATCTCGCGGGCGTGGGCCAAGGAAATCTCGGAGCGCTCGCCACCGCCCAGCATGCGTGCGAGTTCGAGCACGCGCGCCTCGGTGGCGATGGCCTCCACCGTGCTCAGGGTCTGGTGGCCAGCGGCCTGCTTGCTCACGAGCAGGTGGTGGTCGGCGCAGGCGGCCACCTGGGGCAGATGCGTCACGGCGAGCACCTGTCGGTCCCGGCCAAGCTGGCGAAGCAACTGACCGACGGTGTGCGCCACCGCGCCACCGATGCCCGCGTCCACCTCGTCGAAGATCAGCGTGGGAGCCTGCCCCAGCCGACTGGTGACGACGGAAATGGCCAGTGCGATGCGCGAGAGTTCACCACCCGACGCAACTTTGCCCACCGGCTTCGGTGTGGTGCCCGCGTGCCCCGCAACACGGAACTCGACCTGTTCCGCTCCATGGGCCTGGGGGTCGTCCAGTGGGAGCAGGGCCACTTCGAACACGCCGCCCTGCATGCCCAGTGTCTGCATGGTGGCGGTGACCGCCCTGGAGAGTTTCGGGGCGGCCTTCTTGCGTTCTTTTGTGATCGTCTGCAGCGCACTCGTGAAGCTCTTCCAGTCAGCTTGCTCGGCGCGCTGCAAGGCTTCGATATCCAGCGCCTGGTCAACCTGGGCGAGTTCGGCCTTCCATTGCACCAGCGTCTCGGCCAGTTCCTCGGGCGTGCGGCGGTAGCGCCGCGCAAGCGAAACCCATTGCGACAGGCGTTGGTCGAGCGCTTCCAGGCCGTCAGGGTCCTGTTCTGCGTGGCGACCGTACTGGTGCAGGTCATGCACGGTGTCCTGCACCTGAGCCAGCGCGGCTTGCAACGCCTCGATCGCACTGGTGAACCGAGGTTCTATGTGGGCCTGGGCTTGCAGCGCCGCAAGCGCGCGATGGATCAGGGCTGCGGCATTGGCTTCATCTTCGTCCAGGGCGTTTGCAGCGCTCTGCGCCGCGTCGAGCAGGGCCTGGGCATTCGCCAGTCGACCGTGTCGCGCATTGAGTTCTTCCCATTCCCCGGGCTGGGGAGCGAGCCTGTCAACTTCGGCAATCTGCCAGGACAGGCGCTCGCTCTCCTGCCGCAGCGTGTTCTGTTTTTCCGTTGCTGCGTCCAGCGCCTTGCGCCGCTGTCGCCATTGCGCCCAGGCCTGCGCGGCCGGCGTGGTGTCAACACTGGCATAGGCGTCGAGCAGGTCGCGCACCGCATCAGCGCGCGTAAGGCTTTGCCAGGCATGTTGTCCGTGGATGTCGACCAGCCCGTCGGCCAAGGACTTGAGCTGGCTCACGGTGGCCGCGCTGCCGTTGATCCAGGCCCGGCTGCGCCCGTCGGTGTCAACGGTGCGGCGCAGCAACAGGTTGTCCTCCATAGGGAATCCTTGCGCTTCCAGCCAGGGCGCGAGCGACGCGGGTGCATCGAACTCCGCTGCGATGTCGCAGCGGGTGGCGCCCTCGCGCACCACGCCACTGTCGGCGCGGGCGCCGAGCGCGAGTTGCAGTGCATCGATCAGGATGGACTTGCCCGCGCCGGTTTCTCCGGTCAGCACGCCGAAGCCGCTGCCAAGTTCCAGGTCCAGGGACTGCACGATGACGAAGTCGCGCAAAACGATGCGTCTGAGGCTCATGAAGTGGGGCGGTGCGGCTGGTGGGGAATGGGCAGGCCGTATTCTGAATGGTCGCTCAGGTGCCTTCGTTCCAGTGCAGCTTCTTGCGCAGGGTGTCGAAGTAGCTCCAGCCCACGGGATGCAGCAGGCGCAGCGCGTGCTCGGAGCGGCGCACCACGATGCGGTCGCCGTGCAGCAAGCTGGTCAGCGACTGCATGTCGAAATTGGCGCTGGCGTCGCGGCCGGAGACGATTTCTACCGCGATCTCGCTGTGCGAGGGGATCACCACCGGCCGGTTGGACAGCGTATGGGGCGCGATCGGCACCATCACCCAGCCACCGATCCCGGGGTGCAGCAGCGGCCCGCCGGCCGAGAGGGCATAGGCAGTGGAGCCTGTGGGCGATGCAATGATCAGGCCGTCGGCACGCTGGTTGGCCACGAAATGGCCGTCCACTTCAACCCGCAGCTCGATCATGCTGGCCACGCCCCCGCGGTTGACCACCACGTCGTTGAGGGCCGTGGCCTCGAACACGCAGCGGCCGTCACGCCAGACCGTGGCGGCCATCAGGGCGCGGGCGTCCTCCGTGAACTCGCCTCGCAGCATGGGGCGCAGCGTGTCGGCGTAGCTGTCGAACGGAATATCTGTGATGAAGCCCAGGCGGCCCTGGTTGATACCGACCAGGGGCACGCCGTAGCGCGCGAGCTGGCGACCAATGCCCAGCATCGTGCCGTCGCCGCCGACCACCAGCGCCAGGTCGCAGGCCCGACCGATCGCGGGCACGTCCAGCGCCGGGTATTGCTGCAGACCTGTGTTGGCCGCGGTGTCCTGCTCCAGCGACACGTCGCAGCCCTCGCCGTTGAGGAACTGGGCGATCTCGTCAACCGCGCTCCGCGCGCCAGGCGCGTGGTACTTGCCCACGATGGCGACATGCGCGAAACGCAGCGGCCGGCTCCAGCGGGAAGGTGCGGACCGGGTGTCTGGGGGCAGGCTCATGCGGAAATTACAACACAGCTTCCCCGTGGCGAATTGCCACAAAACCCTTGCCGTGGACGGCCTGTCGAGGGCCGTACTTCCTTAGAATGAAGCCATGTTGGATGACCGCGCCAAGCTGCTGCTCAAAGCCCTCGTCGAGCGATACATCGCCGACGGCCAGCCCGTGGGGTCGCGCACGCTGGCCAAGGCGGCGGGCATGGAACTGTCGCCGGCCACCATCCGCAACGTCATGAGCGACCTGGAGGAACTGGGGTTGATCGCCAGTCCGCACACGTCGGCCGGACGCATTCCCACGGCACGCGGCTACCGCCTGTTCGTCGACACCATGTTGACCGTGCGGCGCGACAGCATTCCCGCCATGAGCGACATGCCGACACCCGGCATCGAGGCCGGGCAGCCACACCGCGTCATCAGCAATGCGGCGCAGATGCTGTCCAACCTGTCGCAGTTCGTCGGGGTGGTCATGGCGCCGCGACGCGCGTCCGTGTTTCGTCATATCGAGTTCCTCAGCCTGTCCGAGCGGCGCGTGCTGGTGATCATTGTTTCGCCCGATGGTGATGTGCAGAACCGCATCATCCACACCCAGGTCAACTTCACGCAACCGCAACTGCTGGAGGCGGCGAACTTCCTGAATGCGCACTACTCGGGCCTGACCATGGAGGCGGTGCGTGAACGTCTCAGGACCGAAGTCGACGTGCTGCGTGGCGAAATCGCCGACCTGATGAAGGACGCGGTCAACATCGGCGCGGAAGAGGGGGAAGCGCGCGACGAGGTGGTGGTTTCCGGGGAGCGCAACCTGTTGTCGGTGAGCGAGTTCTCCAGCGACATGGGCAACCTGCGCCGCATGTTCGATCTGTTCGAGCAGAAAACGCAATTGATCCGCCTGCTCGATGTGTCGACGCAGGCGGACGGGGTGCGCATCTACATCGGCGGTGAGAGCCAGGTCGTTCCCTACGAGGACCTCTCGGTGGTGACCGCGCCCTACGAGGTGGATGGGCACGTGGTTGGCACACTGGGCGTGATTGGCCCGCAACGCATGTCCTACGAACGCATGATCCAGATCGTGGACGTCACTGCCAAGCTGGTGGGCAACGCGCTGAGCCACCACAAGTAATACGATGGGCCAGTCGCGCGGCCGTCGACCTCTACAATCCTTCGGGTCGGGCCGTTAGCTCAGTTGGTTAGAGCAGAGGACTCATAATCCTTTGGTCGTTGGTTCAAGTCCAACACGGCCTACCAAAAAACCCTGCTACAATGCGAGGCTTCGCGGCTGTAGCTCAGTTGGATAGAGTACTTGGCTACGAACCAAGGGGTCGTGGGTTCGAATCCTGCCAGCCGCACCACTATGAAAACCCTGTAGCCAAAAGCTGCAGGGTTTTTTCTTTCCTGTCGAGGTTCTGCCCCCATGAGCAAGGCATTCACCCGCGAGAGCGACGGGGGCGATGAAGACGACGATGGCATCGCGGCTGCAGCACCCGCGCCGGGCGGCAAGAACTACATCACCCGGGATGGCTACGAGCGCCTGCGTGCCGAGCTGTTCTCGCTCATGGATGAAGAACGGCCGAAGATCGTCGACATCGTGCACTGGGCGGCCAGCAATGGCGACCGTTCGGAGAATGGCGACTATCTCTATGGCAAGAAGCGCCTGCGCGAGATCGACCGCCGCATCCGTTTTCTGACGCGTCGACTCGAAATCGCCGAGGTGGTTGACGCGTCGCTGCACTTTGGCGGCGACCAGGTCTTTTTCGGGGCCACGGTGACTTACGCCGACGACAGCGGCGCGGAGACCACGGTGACGATTCTTGGGGTGGATGAAGCCGACAGCGCCCAGGGGCAGGTGAGCTGGGTGTCTCCGGTGGCGCGCGCGCTGCTCAGGGCCCGTGTGGGTGACGTGGTGCGCCTGGTGGTGCCCGATGGCGTGCAGGAACTGGAGGTGCTGGCGGTGCAGTACCCGATCCCGGCAAGCAGTGCTGATCACTGAACTGAACGTTCAGGGCTTGTAGCGCTGCGCCTTGATCACCGAAGTGGTGCGTTTGAGGCTGCGCAGCACATCGGCCAGGTGCTGCCGGTCTCGCACGGCCACCTGGAAGCGGATGTCGGTCGCGGTCTGCGCGGGCTCGTCGCCCATGTCGACGTGCGTGATGTCCGCCTCGGTCGCGGCGATGCTGGAGGCCACGCGGGCAAGCACCCCTTTGCCATTGGCGACGGTGACTACCACCGTGGTGTCGAACGAGCGCACGGGCTCGTCGGCCCACTCAACTTCCAGGAAGCGTTCGCCATCGCGGTGCAGCAGCCGTTTGCCAACCGGACAATCGTCCGCGTGCACCACCAACCCTTCGCCGCGCCCCAGGTACCCGACGATGCGGTCGCCGGGAATGGGCTTGCAGCACGGGGCGTACTGCACCGACACGCCCTCGCTGCCATCGAGCGTGACCACGCCCTGTGACACGGCCTCGTCGTGTCCGCTGGCGTACCGTTCTGTGCTGATCAACAAAGCGTCCGGCTTGAGACCGGTCTCGGCCAGCAGCACTGCGAGCTTCTTGCCCACCATGCTGGCGATGCGCTTGCCCATCCCGATGTCGGACAACAGTTCGTCTCGGGTCTTGTTGCCCGTGAAGCGCAGGAGCTTCTCCCAGGGTGCCTGGTAGGCACCTTCTTCGGCCGGCAGTGTGGAAATCCCCTCGGAGCGCAGCGCCTGGCTGAGCATGCGTTCTCCCAGTTCGTGCGACTTCTCCTGCGCCACGGTTTTCAGGTGATGCCGGATCTTGGAACGTGCGCGCCCCGTCTTGACGAACGACAGCCAAGCCGGGTTGGGCTCGGCCTGGTCCGCAGTGACGATCTCGACCACGTCGCCATTGGCCAGTTCGGTGCGCAGCGGTCGCTGTTCACCATTGATGCGGGCCGACACCGTGTGGTTGCCAACGTCGCTGTGGATGGCGTAAGCGAAGTCCATGACGGTGGCGCCGCGCGGCAGCGCCATGATCTTGCTCTTGGGTGTGAACACGTAGACCGCATCCGGGAAGAGGTCGATCTTGATGTGATCCCAGAACTCGGCCGCGTCGCGCGTTTCCTGCTGGATGTCCAGCAGGGACTGCAGCCATTGCGTGCCCAGGCGCTGCGACATGTCGCTGTTGGGCTCACTGGCCTTGTAGAGCCAGTGTGCCGCCACGCCGGACTCGGCCACCACGTCCATCGAATGGGTGCGCAACTGGAACTCGATGTTGGTCCCGAAGGGACCTATCAGCGTCGTGTGCAGCGACTGATAGCCATTGACCTTGGGGATGGCCACGTAGTCCCGGAACTTGCCCGGCAGCGGCTTGTAGAGCTGGTGCAGCACCCCCATGCCGGTGTAGCAGTCGGGCAGTTCGGGTACGACGATGCGAAAGCCGTAGATGTCGGTGACCTGGGAAAAGGAAAGGTGCTTGCTGTCCATCTTGCGATAGACCGAATACAGCGTCTTCTCGCGACCCATGATGCGCACGGGCATGTCGTGTCGCACGAACTCGGCCTCAACCTCCCGCTGCACGCGCGCGATCAGGTCGCGGCGGCGGTGGCGCGATTTGTTTAACGCCTTGGACAGCACCTCGTATCTCCAGGGGTGCAGGAATCGGAATGCCAGATCCTGCAGTTCGCGGTAGGTGAAATTCAGGCCCAGGCGGTGCGCGATCGGGGCGTAGATTTCCAGCGTTTCACTGCTGATGCGCTGCCATTTGGAGCGCGGCATGTCACCCATGGTGCGCATGTTGTGGGTGCGATCGGCGAGCTTGATCAGGATGACGCGCACATCCTTGGCCATGGCCAGCAGCATCTTGCGAAATGACTCGGCCTGGTTCTGCTCTCGTGTGTCAAATTCCAGCTTTTCCAGCTTGGTCAATCCGTCCACCAGCTCGGCCACCGGCGCGCCGAAACGCTCCACGAGTTCTTCCTTGGTAACACCACAGTCCTCGATGGCGTCGTGCATCAGCGCAGCCATCAGGGCTTGCGCGTCCAACTTCCATTCAGCGCACTGGGCCGCGACCGCGATCGGATGGGTGATGTAGGGGTCGCCATTCTTTCGCAGCTGACCCAGATGCGCCTCGTCCGCGAAGCGGTAGGCTTGGCGGATGCTCTCGATGTCGGCGGGCCCCAGGTAGTCCAGCTTGCCCAGCAGCGCGGCAAAGCTGGCCGCAGCAGCGCTGGCGGCCGGGTGCGCCTGCTCGGCGGTGGGCTGGAGGGTGCCGTTGTCGGCCTCGGTCATCATCCTAGTACTTTAGCGCGAGACCGCGCATCCTGCTGAATGCGTGCGCAAGCCAGGCACAGCCGGAAGAGAAGCGTTCGCACGCGCAGGGCAAAAAAAAACACCGCCGTGCGGTGTTTTTCTGTTCATGCCGAACGCCTCAAAGGCTTCAGATCGGCACCTTCTTGAGCATCTCCAGGCCGACTTTGCCATCGGCGATCTCGCGCAAGGCGGTCACACCGGGCTTGTTCTTGCTCTCGATCTTGGGCGCATGGCCCTGGCTGAGCATGCGCGCGCGGTAGGTGGCGGCCAGCACGAGCTGGAAGCGGTTGGGAATCTTTTCCAGACAGTCTTCGACGGTGATGCGTGCCATGTGCGGGCCTTCAGGAAGTGAGCGATGGATCAAAGAATGTTGAGCGCCTTGAAGGTATCGCCGCGGGCGATACGCTGGGCGGCAAACTTGAGCCGCTGGGCATGGACGATGGCCTTGAGGTCAAACAGGGCCCGCTCGAACAACTCATTGATTATAACGAAGTCGAACTCCCGGGCATGGGCCATCTCGCTCGCCGCGTTCTGCAACCGCAGCTCAATCACCTCCGCCGAGTCCTCAGCCCGGCGCTCCAGGCGAGATCGCAGCTCCTCCCAGCTGGGGGGCAGGATGAAGATCAGCACGGCATTGGGAAAGATGCGCTTGACCTGGATGGCACCCTGGAAATCGATCTCGAGTACCACGTCCGCTCCCTGGGCCATGCGCTGCTCGATGGCCATCTTGGAGGTGCCGTAACGGTTGCCGTGCACCTTGGCCCATTCCAGGAAGGCCCCCTGGACGACCATCTGGTCGAAGGTTTCATTGCTGACAAAGTAGTACTCGCGGCCATGCAGCTCCTGGCCGCGCGGGGAGCGGGTGGTGTGCGATACCGAGGGCACAACGCGCGAGTCGAGTTCCATCAAGGCCTTGACCAAGCTGGACTTGCCCGCTCCGCTGGGGGCTGCCACGACAAACAGGTTTCCGGGGTATTCCATGCTTACTCTATGTTCTGCACCTGCTCGCGCATCTGTTCGATGAGAACCTTCATGTCCACCGAAATGCGCGTCAGTTCGAGGTTGGATGACTTCGATCCGAGGGTGTTGGCCTCGCGGTGCAGCTCCTGGATCAGGAAGTCCAGGCGTTTGCCGATGTCGCCACCCTTCTTCAGCAGGCGCTCGATCTCGGTCAGGTGGGAGTCGAGCCGCGTGAGCTCCTCGGCCACGTCGATGCGAATGGCGAAGGCCGTGGCTTCGGCCAGCGCGCGGTCTTTCGCCACGTCCGAGGACACCGCGTTGCCCGAGGTCGCCGCTGACGTGCCCACACCAAGCGCTTCGTTCCAGCGATCCAGGAAACGCTGGCGCTGTTGTGCGACCAGCTGGGGTATCAGGGGTTGTGCGTCCTGCGCGAGCCGGCCCAGCTGTCCCAGCCGGTCCTGCAGCATGGTGGAGAGGCGTTTGCCTTCGCGCTCGCGCGCGCCCATCAGGGCATCCAGGGCGGTCTGCGCGGTGGCCACCAGCGAGTCGGTGAGCTCGCCAGGGTTGCCTTGCTGGCGTGCAGTGAGTTGGAGCACGTCGGCCACCGAAAGCGCAGGCGCCCCGGGCAGCCATGCGCGCACGGTGTCCTGAAGACCGGCGAGCTTCTGCAAGTCGGCGGGGCCCGGCGAGCGTGGCACGGTGTCGTTGCGGCCCTCGACCCAGGCGCGCACCTCCACCTTGCCGCGTTTGAGGCGCGCGCCCAGCAACTCACGCAGCGTCGGTTCGGCGCTGCGCAGGTCGTCGGGCAACTTGAAAACGAGGTCGAGAAAACGGCTGTTGACGGAGCGGATTTCGACCCCCACGCCGGCCTGAGGCTCGCGGCTGGACTCGCCGCTGACCGGCGCCGCAGACCCGCCAGAGTGGGCCGTGGCGTAGCCGGTCATGCTGTAAACTGCCATTGAACTTTGCCCCGATGAGGGTGAATGGTCCAAAACGAGGCGTTCCGGAATCCATCCGAATTATGTCAAAGGTCAAACCCGCACCGCTGCCGCCGGACACCGTGATTGGTGGTTACCGCATTGTCCGCAAGCTGGCGGCGGGGGGCTTTGGCGTGGTGTACCTGGCCGTGGACACCGAGGGCCAGCAGGTTGCGGTCAAGGAATACCTGCCTTCGTCGCTCGCCTCGCGCGGCCCTGGTGAGTTGCTGCCGCAGGTGCAACCGGAAAAGCTCTCGCTGTACCGGCTGGGTCTCAAGAGTTTCTTCGAAGAGGGCCGGGCGCTGGCGCAGATCTCCCACCAGTCGGTGGTGAGCGTGCTCAACTTCTTCCGCGAGAACGAGACTGTCTACATGGTCATGAACTTTCTGGAGGGCGCGTCCCTGCAGGAATTCATCATCACCGCGCGGGAACTCAAGAAGCAGAAGGTGTTCCGCGAGTCCACCATCCGCTCGCTCTACGACGAAGTGCTGCGCGGCCTGCGCATCGTGCACCAGCACAAGATGCTGCACCTGGACATCAAGCCGGCCAACATCTTCGTGACGGACGACAACCGCTCGGTGCTGATCGACTTCGGCGCGGCGCGCGAGGTGCTGAGCAAGGAAGGCAACTTCATCCGCCCCATGTACACGCCCGGTTTCGCCGCCCCCGAGATGTACCGGCGCGACTCGTCGATGGGCCCCTGGACGGATATCTACGCCATCGGCGCCTGCATCTACGCGAGCATGCAGGGTTATCCACCGAACGACGCACCGCAGCGGCTGGAGAAGGACAGGCTTTCGCTGGCGCTCTCACGCCTGCGCGGCGTTTACTCCGACAACCTGATCGAGGTGGTCGAGTGGTGCATGTCGCTGGACCCGCTGTCGCGCCCGCAGTCGGTATTCGCACTGCAGAAGGAACTGAGCCGGGAGACCGAGCGCAGCTACACCAAGCTCACCGTGGCCGAGAAGATGCGGCTGCAGTTCGACAATATCGTGTCGGACAACAAGAAATCCCTGCGCAAGTCCACCAACGCCGCGACCAAGTTTCGATGAAGTTCTCGGTCTACCAGATCAGCCGCCAGGGGGGCCGGGAGCGCAACGAAGACCGAATGGGCTATGCCTACACCCGGGAGTCCGGCTTGTTCGTTCTGGCCGATGGCATGGGTGGGCACCCGGAAGGTGCGATGGCCGCGCAACTCGCGCTGCAAACTTTTTCCGCGTATTTCCAGAAAGCCGCGAACCCGACGGTTCGCGAGGTGCCCGAGTTCCTCTCAAGCGCGCTCATGGCCGCGCACCACCAGATCATCCGCTATGCCGCCGAGAAGGGCATGCTCGACACGCCGCGCACCACGCTGGTGGCCGCCGTGATGGAGCGCAACCACGTGCACTGGGTGCACTGCGGCGACTCGCGCCTCTACGTGGTGCGCCATGGCGAGATGCTGACCCGCACGCGCGACCACTCCTACATGGAGCAGCAACAGCACCTGGGCCGCTCCACCGACCACATCAACCGCAACATCCTGTTCACCTGCCTGGGGTCGCCCGCCAAGCCGGTGTTCGACCTCTCCGGCCCGGTGCACCTGTTGCAGGGTGACCGCGTGCTGCTGTGCTCCGACGGTCTGTGGGGCACGGTCAACGACGAGGAGATCACCTCCGAGCTGTCCAAGCGACCGCTGGAGCAGGCGGTGCCCGAACTGGTCGAGATGGCGCTCAAGCGCGGCGGTCCGCGCTGCGACAACGTGACCGTGCTGGCCATGGAATGGGAGACCGCGGACGAATTCCAGTCCACGCGCGTTTCCACCGAGGACATCGACGACGGCGTGTTCGCGTCCACCATCCAGTCGGGCATTCCCGACCCGTCCGTCGAAGACATGGACGATGCCGCAATCGAGAAATCGATTGCCGAGATCAATGCCGCGATCCGCCGCACGGCCGAGCGCAATTCCTGAACTCTCTCCGAGGTTTCCCATGAGCGATACGTCCCGACCCGGCCAACGGGCCGCCGATGCCCTGCGTCCTGTGCGCGTCACGCGCGACTTCACCATCCATGCCGAAGGCTCCGTGCTGATCGAGTTCGGACAGACCCGCGTGCTGTGCACCGCGTCGGTGGAAGAAAAGGTGCCGCCGCACAAGCGCGGCAGCGGCGAGGGCTGGGTGACCGCCGAGTACGGCATGCTGCCGCGCGCCACCCATACCCGCAGCGACCGCGAAGCCGCCAAGGGCAAACAGAGCGGGCGCACGCAGGAGATCCAGCGCCTCATCGGCCGCTCCCTGCGCGCGGTGTTCGATCTCAAGGCCCTGGGCGAGCGCACCATCTCGCTCGATTGCGACGTGCTGCAGGCCGATGGCGGCACGCGCACGGCCAGCATCACCGGTGCGTTCGTGGCAGCGCACGACGCTGTTTCGAAGCTGATGGCCGGCGGCAAGCTGACGGCCACGCCGATCAAGGACCATGTGGCCGCCATCTCGGTCGGCATCCTGGATGGCCGTGCCTTGCTCGACCTCGAATACGTCGAGGACGCTGCCTGTGACACCGACATGAACGTCGTCATGACCGGTGCCGGTCACTTCGTCGAGGTGCAGGGCACCGCAGAAGGCGCGGCCTTCACGCGGCGCGAGATGGACAGCTTGCTCGCGCTGGCGGAAAAAGGCATCGCCGAGCTGGTGCTCTTGCAGAAGCAGGCGCTCGGACTGGCCTGACCCGCGCATGCAACTCGTCCTCGCCTCGAACAACGCAGGCAAGCTTGCCGAGCTGCAGGCCTTGTTCGCGCCGCTGGGTGTGGAGCTGGTGCGCCAGGCTGATCTGGGCATCCCCGAAGCGCCCGAGCCGCACCGCACCTTTGTCGAGAACGCCCTGGCCAAGGCGCGCCACGCCGCGCGCGAGAGCGGCCTTCCCGCGCTGGCCGACGATGCCGGCCTTTGCGTGGAGGCCTTCGGTGGCCTGCCGGGTGTGGACACGGCCTACTATGCGACGCAATTCGGTTACGAGAAGGGCGACGCCAACAACGTGCGTGCCTTGCTGGAGCAGATGGTCGACGTCGCCGACCGCCGCGCCGCGCTGGTCAGCACGCTGGTGGCATTGCGCAGCGCGGACGATCCCGAACCGCTGGTGGCCACGGGCCGCGCGCCCGGTTTGATCACCAGGGAGCCGGTCGGCGACAAGGGCTTCGGTTTCGACCCGGTGATGTACCTGCCCGCGTTCGGAAAAACCTTTGCGCAGTTGCCCACCGAGGTGAAGAACGCCAACAGCCACCGCGGTCGCGCAGCGCGCCAGATGCTGGCGTTGATGCGTGAGCGCTGGTTTGCGCCAGCAGTCGCGGAACCATCATGAGCGAGCGCGAGGGCGTGCCGATGTCCTGGCCGGGCGATTCGCCGGCAAAGGAGGGGCTGGCGGACCCCGCATGGAACGATGTGCGCCAGTGGATGCGTCCGGGGACATTGCAGCTGCAGAGCCTGCCACCGCTGGCGCTCTACGTCCACCTGCCCTGGTGCCTGAAAAAGTGCCCGTATTGCGACTTCAATTCCCATGAATGGACCGCTACGGCCGCGCCGGGGGAAGTCTTGCCCGAAAGCGCCTACCTGGACGCCCTGCGTGCTGATCTTGCGGCCTCGCTGCCGCTGATCTGGGGCCGCACGGTGCACAGCGTGTTTATCGGCGGTGGCACACCGAGCCTGTTCTCCCCAGCCGCAATCGACAAACTGCTGGGCGACGTGCGCGCGATGTTGCGACTGGAGGCCGATGCCGAAATCACGCTCGAGGCCAACCCCGGAACTTTCGAGAAGGACCGCTTCCGCGCCTTCCGCGAGGCCGGCGTGACGCGCCTGTCCATCGGTGTGCAGAGCTTCAACGACGTGCACCTCAAGGCACTGGGCCGCGTGCACGATCGCAGCCAGGCCATGGCCGCGGTGGAGGAGGCGGCGCGGTCCTTCGACACCTTCAATCTTGACCTCATGTACGCCCTGCCGGGGCAGACGCTGGCCGACTGCGAGGCCGACGTGCGCGCCGCGCTGTCGTTTGCGCCACCGCACATCTCCATCTACCACCTCACGCTCGAGCCCAACACGTACTTCGCCAAGTACCCGCCGGCGCTGCCGCCCGAGGACGAGGCATGGGACATGCTGGACCGCATCACGGAAATGACGGATGAGGCCGGGCTGCAGCGCTACGAGGTATCGGCCTACGCGCGCCACGGGCACCGGTGCGCGCACAACCTGAATTACTGGCAGTTCGGTGACTACCTGGGCATCGGGGCCGGCGCGCACAGCAAGCTGAGCTTCGCGCACCGCGTGGCCCGCCAGGTGCGCGTGCGCGAACCGCGCCAGTACATGGAGCGCGCACTCGCGGGCAGCCCCGTGGTGAGTGCGGACGAGGTGCCGCGCAAGGCCCTGCCGTTCGAGTTCATGCTCAATGCCTTGCGCCTTCGGGATGGCTTCACACTGCAGCAGTACATGGAACGCACCGGCCTGCCGCTCTCCAGCATCGAGCCCGCACTGGCACGGGCCGCGCAACAAGGCCTGGTCGCACGCGATGCGGCGCGCGTGTGGCCCACGGCGCGTGGTTTCGATTTCCTGAGCAATCTGCAGGGCCTGTTCCTGCCTGATTGATCGCGAGGAGGCCGTTGGCCTGGAAGGCTCAGGAGATGGCTTGCAGCGTGAAGCCCACGCGCGTGGTGCCGGCGCTGGATTCGGCCATCGGGGCGCCATCGTGCATGCGCGCGATCGCCGCGACGATGGACAGGCCCAATCCATGGTGCGGTTTCTCCATTTCGCAGCGCGCGGCGTCCGCGCGGAAGAACCTGTCGAACAAGCGGGGCAGGTGCTCTGGCTCAATCGACGGCCCGGTGTTCTCGACCCACAGGCGGGCGCCGCCATGGGCCGTGTCCGTGATGCGCACGCAAAGCCGGGAGTTGGCATCGGCGTAGCGGATCGCATTGCCCAGCAGGTTGGAAAGGGCGCGCTTGATCAAGGGTTCGTCCACGGGCAGGCGCGCATCGCCCTCGACGCTCACGCTCAGACTGCGTTCCTCCATGGGCGCCTCGTGGAACTCCACCACCTGCTGCACCAGCTCGGCCAGGCTCACCGGCGCGCCGCGCCGCGCCTTCACGCCGCGGTCGGCCTGCGCGAGGAACAGCATGTCGTTGACGATGGCCGCCATGCGGTGCAGCTCTTCCAGGTTGGAGTGCAGCGTTTCCTCCAGTTCGGTGACGCTGCGTTCGCGGCTGAGTGCCACCTCGGTGTGGCCGATCAGGTTGGCAAGCGGTGTGCGCAGCTCGTGCGCCACGTCGGCATTGAAACCTTCGAGCTGTGCATAGGTGCGCTCGACGCGGTGCATCAGGCCGTTGAACTGGTCGATCAGCGGCTGCAGTTCCTCCACCGGCTCGGCCAGCGACAGCCGCTGCCCCATGCGGCGGGCATCGATGGCCTTGGTCTGTCCGGCCAGGTCCAGCAGCGGCCGCAGGCTGCAGCGCACGCGCCAGAAGGTGCCCCAGCCGACCAGCGCCGCACCCGCGAGCACCGCGCCCACCAGCAGCAGTGCCATGCGTTTGGCGGTTTCAGCATCCCGAGAGCAGTCCAGCACCAGCCGGCCTTGCAGCACCTCGCCACTGGACAAGGGCACATTGAAATCCATGCCGCGGGAACTGGCCTTGGTGACGTCGAAGGTGGTCACGGCGTCGCGGTAGAACGTGCTGCCGTCGGGACGCAGCAACTGCACGAAGGTGCCGGGGCGGCGCTCCGCGATCCAGGCCATCTTGGCCCTGACCTCGTCCTCGCCGCCGTGGGCGTCCGCTTCGCGCGCCACGTCGACCAGGACGGTGGAATAGCTGCGCAGTTCCTCGTCGTGCTTGGCGGAGAACAGCATGGTGGTGGCGCCGTAGATCACGGCCAGCAGCACGCCCAGGCCAATCACGGTCTGGATCGCCAGCAGCAGCGAGAGCCTGCGGCCGATCGAGTACGCGCAGGGCGTTTCCTGCGCACGTTCCGGCGCCAGGGAACCCAGTGCTTCGGCGCTGTTCATGCGCGCTCCTCCAGCACATAGCCCATGCCACGCACGTTGTGCAGCAGCTTGGGCTTGAACGGATCGTCCATCTTCGAGCGAAGACGACGCACGGCGACTTCCACCACGTTGGTGTCGGAGTCGAAGTTCATGTCCCAGACCTGCTCGGCAATCGTGGTGCGAGAGAGGATCTGGCCCTTGCGCCGCGCCAGCAGGGCGAGCAACGAGAACTCCTTGGCGGTGAGATCAAGTCGCTGGCCCGCGCGCCAGGCCTTGCGGCTGAGCAGATCCATCTCCAGGTCGCTCACCGCCATGCGTGTGGTGGCCACTTCGGTGGCTGCCGGGCCGCGGCGCAGCAGGGCCGCCACGCGCGCCAGCAGTTCGGAAAACGCGAAGGGCTTGACGAGGTAATCGTCGGCACCCGACTGCAGCCCTTGCACGCGGTCTTCGACGCGGTCTCGTGCCGTGAGCATCAGCACCGGCGTGTTGCGCTTCTCGCGCAAGGCGGCCAGCACGCCGAAGCCATCGATGCCGGGCAGCATGATGTCGAGCACCACCAGCTGGTAGTCGCCCTCCAGGGCGAGGTAGCGGCCCTCGATGCCGTCGCGCGCGACGTCCACGGTGTAGCCGGCCTCGGCGAGGCCGCGCTTGACGTAGTCCGCCAGCTTGGATTCGTCTTCGATGACCAGCACGCGCATGAGAGGGCTTCTGTGTCGGGGTGGATGGGGCAACGGGGCCGCGGGCCTCGTCGGGTGACACCGAATTGTCGCGGAATCGGCCGTTTTCATGCATTACGAATCGGTAATTCTCGCGTTCGGAAAACGACAGATGCGCTTTCTACAGTCTCTCCTGTGCCGAACACGAAGCGGCACACCAGCCCTTCCAGCCCCCTCTCACAAGGAACCTTTCATCATGAATCTCTCGACCCGCATTCTTCTTCCCCTCGTCCTCACCGCCACGGCCGGTGCCGTCATGGCACAGAGCGCGCCCCTGACCCGCGCTGAAGTCCAGGCACAGGCCATCGCCGCCCGCGATGCCGGCCAACTGGGCGACAAGAACGTTTCGACCTACAAGGCACCTGTGCGCGCCGCCAGCTCCACGCTGACCCGCGCCGAAGTCCAGAGCGCGGCCATCGCCGCCCGCGACGCCGGCCAGCTGGGCAACCAGGAAAGCCCCGAACTCGTGATCGCCACCGGCAGCAGCAAGACCCGCGCGCAGGTGGTGGCCGAAACCGCTGAAGCCCGTCGCCTGGGCCTGCTCGATGTGAGCGACAGCGAATTCCCCAAGATCGCCACGGCGGAACAGGCCGAGCAAGTGCGCCAGGCCGGCCTGCGCGTGCTCGGCAGCTCCACCACCGTCGTGCAACTCCATCAGCAGTGATGGCGGCCCGCTGCGGTGAGATGGTTTGGTTGCCCTGACTGACCTTCCAAGCCATCTCACCGGGGTTTGTTACCACTGCGATTGAAAGGCGGTGCCCATGAAGGCACTTCATTGCCAAGCAAAAACACCAACGGGCCTCACAAGGGCCCGTTGGTGTTTCTGTATCTGGCGGAGACGGTGAGATTCGAACTCACGGACCCTTGCGGGTCGGCAGTTTTCAAGACTGCTGGTTTAAACCGCTCACCCACGTCTCCAGGTGCGATTGCAAGGCGTGGATTTTAGCCTGTGCCCCGGTTTCAGGCCGGCGCCGGTTCCGCCGCCTCGCTGCGCAGCATGCCGCGCTGCTCGATGAATTGCACCACCTCGTCCACCCCCGCGAGGGTCTTGAGGTTGGTCATCACCCAGGGCCGGCGCGCGGCGTCGGGGCGCATGCGTGCGGTGTCGGCCTTCATGACGTCCAGGTCGGCGCCCACATGGGGGGCCAGGTCGGTCTTGTTGATGACGAACAGGTCGCTCTTGGTGATGCCCGGGCCGCCCTTGCGCGGGATCTTCTCGCCCGCGGCCACGTCGATGACGTAGATCGTGAGGTCGGAGAGTTCGGGGCTGAAGGTGGCGGCCAGGTTGTCGCCGCCCGATTCGATGAACACCACGTCCGCGTCGGGGAACTGTTCGAGCATACGGTCGATGGCCTCGAGGTTGATGGATGCGTCCTCGCGGATGGCGGTGTGCGGGCAGCCACCGGTTTCCACGCCCATGATGCGCTCGGCCGGCAGCGCGCCGCTGACGGTGAGGATGCGCTGGTCCTCCTTGGTGTAGATGTCGTTGGTGATGGCCACGAGGTCGTACTGCTTTCGCATGGCCTTGCACAGCATTTCCAGCAGCGTGGTCTTGCCCGAGCCGACCGGGCCACCGATGCCCACGCGCAGTGGGGGCAGGGACTTGGTGCGGTGGGGGATGTGGTGCAGGGTGGTCATGAGCGGAACAGGCGTGAGTACTGGGTTTCGTGGCGGGCGGAGTGAATGGCCAGCAAGGGCGTGAAAGCCTGCCGGTCATTGTCGGACAGGGCGATGGCCTGGTCCACTGCAAGCGGAATCTCCCCTGCCAGCAGGGCCAGCGTGCGCTGCCCCGCGCTCTGGCCCAGGGGCACCGACTTGATCGCCGCCTGCACCATGTTCTCGGCCCAGCCAAAGGCGTAGCCCAGCAGGCTGTCGCGCACGCTGGCGTCGGCGCTGGCGGCGGCGCAGGCGCAGGCCACGGGGTAGGTGGGCGGGTTCAGGTCGGCGGCTTGCAGTCGCTCGAACACACCGGCACCCAGTGGCCCGAGCTGGCGCGCCCATTCGAGCAGCGAGCGCCCCATCTGCTCGGTCTGCAGGCGCAGCTCGTGCGTTTCGCGGGTCTGCAGCACCCAGTGGTTGAGCGCGCGGATGCGTGCCACGTCATCGGCGCGCCAGGCCGGAATGGCCTGCGCCTCCACCGCCAGGTCGCTGCGGGCCAGCGCCAGATGGAGCTGGTCGCCCAGCCACTGCGCAGCGCTGGTCTCGTCGTGCACGTGGCCCGCGTCCACCGCCGCTTCCAGGCCTTCGGAATAGGAGAAACCTCCCACCGGCAGGGCCGGGGATGCCAGCCAGAGAATCTGCAGCAGGCTGGCGGCCGAACGCGCCGCAGCGTTCGCTTCAACCGTGGTCATGCCCGTGCGCGTGGTGGCTATGGCCGTGACTGTGACTGTGGTCGAAAGGGTGATGGCCGTGTCCGTGGGACGCCCCCTGGGCGCCGTAGGCGCCGCCTTCGGGCTCGAACGGTTCCCGCGCTTCCACCACCGTGAGGTGCATGTCGCGCAGCATGTCTGCCAGCACGTGGTCGGGTTCGATCTTCAGGTGATCCGGCCGCAGCTCGATCGGCACGTGGCGGTTGCCCAGGTGGTAGGCCGCGCGCATGAGGTCGAAGGCCTGTTCCGGCGCGGGGTGGTCGGGGCAGGCGGTGATGCGCATCACCGGCTGGGGCGCGGCCACCACGCGCAGCAGCGAGCCGTCCTGGGTGAGCAGCACGTCGCCGCCACGCACGACCGTGCCCCTCGGCAGGAACACGCCCACATGGCGTTCGTCGGAGGCGGTCGCGTCGAAGCGGCTCTTCTGGCGCACGTCCCAGTCCAGGACGAGCTGGGCCGCGCGCTGCACCAGCGGCTTGGCCAGCCCCTGGCCTTGTGGAATGAGCTTGGAGACTTGCAGCATGGGAAGGCAGTCAGAAAAGGAAATAGCGCTGTGCCATGGGCAGCTTCGTGGCGGGCTCGCAGGTCAGCAGCACGCCGTCGGCGCGCACGGCGTAGGTCTGGGGGTCGATCTCCATCTTCGGCAGCAGGGCGTTGTGCACCATGCCGGCCTTGGTCACGCCGCGGCAGCCCTGCACGGCCGACAGCGTCTTGCGCAGGCCGTAGCGCTCGCCCACGCCGGCGGCCAGCGCGGCCTGCGAGACGAAGGTGAGGCTGCTGTGCGCCATGGCGCCGCCGAAGCTGCCGAACATGGGCCGGTAGTGCACTGGCTGGGGCGTGGGGATGGAGGCGTTGGGGTCGCCCATGGCGGCCAGCGCGATGCTGCCGCCCTTGAGCACCAGCGCGGGCTTGACACCGAAGAAGGCCGGCTTCCAGACCACCAGGTCGGCCCACTTGCCCACTTCGAGCGAACCCACGATGTGCGAAATGCCGTGCGCGATGGCCGGGTTGATCGTGTACTTGGCGATGTAGCGCCTGACGCGGAAGTTGTCGTTGCGCGACGAGTCTTCGGGCAGCGTGCCGCGCTGCTGTTTCATCTTGTCGGCGGTCTGCCAGGTGCGCAGGATGACTTCGCCCACGCGGCCCATGGCCTGGCTGTCGCTGCTCATCATGCTGATGGCGCCCATGTCGTGCAGGATGTCCTCGGCCGCGATCGTCTCGCGGCGGATGCGGCTCTCGGCGAAGGCCAGGTCCTCGGCAATGCCCGCGTCGAGGTGGTGGCACACCATCAGCATGTCGACGTGCTCGTCCAGCGTGTTGACCGTGTAGGGCATGGTCGGGTTGGTGGAGGAGGGCAGGAAGTTGGCCTCGCCGACCACGCGCAGGATGTCGGGCGCATGGCCGCCACCGGCGCCCTCGGTGTGGAAGGCGCAGAGCGTGCGGCCCTTCGTGGCTTCGATCGTGTTCTCGACGAAGCCCGATTCGTTGAGCGTGTCGCTGTGGATGGCGACCTGCACGTCGGCTGCTTCGGCGACGTCGAGGCAGTTGCTGATGGCGCTGGGCGTGGTGCCCCAGTCCTCGTGCAGCTTCAGGCCGATCACGCCGGCGTTCACCTGCTCGTGCAGCGCGGCCGGCAGGCTGGCGTTGCCCTTGCCCAGAAAGCCCAGGTTCATCGGCAGGCCGTCGGCCGCTTGCAGCATGCGCTCGATGTGCCAGGGGCCGGGCGTGCAGGTGGTGGCGAAGGTGCCGGTGGCCGGGCCGGTGCCCCCGCCGAGCATGGTGGTGATGCCCGAGGTCAGCGCCTCGTCCACCTGTTGCGGGCAGATGAAGTGGATGTGGCTGTCGATGCCGCCGGCGGTCACGATGCTGCCTTCGCAGCTGATCACCTCGGTACCCGGGCCGATGACGATGTCCACGCCCGGCATGGTGTCGGGGTTGCCGGCCTTGCCGATGGCCACGATGCGCCCGTCCTTCAGACCGATGTCCGCCTTGACGATGCCGCCGTGGTCGATGATCACCGCATTGGTCATCACCGTGTCCACCGCGCCCTCGGCGCGCGTGCGCTGGCTCTGCGCCATGCCGTCGCGGATGGTCTTGCCGCCACCGAACTTCACCTCTTCGCCGTAGCCGCCCGCGGCCAGGGTGAAGTCCTTCTCGATCTCGATCACCAGCCCGGTGTCGGCCAGGCGCAGGCGGTCGCCCACGGTAGGGCCGAACATGTCGGCATAGGCGCTGCGGGGAATGCTTGCCATGAGAGTGTGTTCCTCAGAGTGCGCTCTGCGTGAGCCCGCGAAAGCCGTAGACCACGCGATCGCCCGCGTAGTCCACCAGCTCGACGGTGCGCTGCTGACCCGGCTCGAAGCGCACGGCGGTGCCGCTGGCGATGTTCAGCCGCATGCCGCGCGCGGCGGCGCGGTCGAAGTCGAGTGCGCCATTGGTCTCGGCGAAGTGGTAGTGCGAGCCGACCTGGATCGGCCGGTCGGCGCCGTTCTTCACCACCAGGGTGAGCGTGCGCCGGCCCGGGTTGAGTGCGTGTTCGCCGCCGTCGGTGATGAGTTCGCCGGGGATCATGGTGTGCTCCTCAGCCCGCCAGCAGCGACCAGCCCATGTTCAGGCCCATCAGGGCGACCACACCCCCCGCCACGCGCGGCAGCCAGTGGCTGGTGCGCCGCAGGCCCAGGCCGATGCCGATGCCCGCCGCATGCAGCGCCGCCGTGCCCAGCACCATGCCGGCCAGCGCCGCGCCGTCCGCGAGTTCCTGACCGTGTGCCGCGCCATGGAACAGCGCGAAGGCGCCCACCAGCACCGCACCCGCTGCCTCGGGCAGCCTGACCTGCGCGGCCAGCAGCAGGCCCACCACGAGCATGGAGGCCGCGATCATCGGCTCAATCGCAGGGAATGCCACGCCCGCCTGCGCCATCAGCGCGCCCGCCAGCAGCAGGGCGGCGAAGGCCACCGGCGCGATCCACAGGCGCTTCGTCGTCATGGCGCTCCAGACGCCCACGGCCAGCATGGCGGCGAGGTGGTCCAGGCCCGTGATGGGGTGCAGGAAACCGGTGAGCAGGCCGCCATGCGCGTGGTCGCCGCCCACATGGGCGAAGGCGGAGCACGACAGGGTGGCGAGGACGAGAGGCAGCAGGTGTTTGCATTTCATGGGCGGGTCTCCTGATCAATTGATGGGCTGGTGCACCGTGACGAGCTTGGTGCCATCGGGGAAGGTGGCTTCCACCTGGATGTCGGGGATCATCTCGGCGATGCCGTCCATCACGTCGGCGCGCGTGAGCACGCTGCGGCCTTCGCTCATGAGCTGCGCCACGGTCTTGCCGTCGCGCGCGCCCTCCATCACGGCCGCGCTGATCAGCGCCACCGCTTCCGGGTAGTTGAGCTTGAGTCCGCGCGCCTTGCGCCGCTCGGCCAGCAGGGCGGCGGTGAAGATCAGCAGCTTGTCTTTTTCACGCGGGGTCAGTTCCATGGTTTGCTTTGCTCGAATGGCGCGTGTGGCCGCAAGAGCCGGCCGAACGCGGGGGTCAGTGCGGGTGGGTGCGCGGTCGTTGGTGGTGCGAGAGCATACAAGCCGCCCTTGAATCAGCAATTCCCGTGCCCTGGCCCGCCGACGCTGCGGGCATGGCATGAAAGCTGCAAAAACCCGGTGTGAACACCACCGCGCCCGAACTGCCGCCCCTGCCCGCCCAGCCGCAGGCAGGGCAGGACGCGCCGCAGCGCATCATCAAGGTGCGCCGCGACTACAACAGCTGGGTCGGCAGCGAGACCATGGAGGACTACGCGCTGCGCTACACGCCGCAGCGCTTTCGCAAGTGGAGCGAATGGCGCGTGGCCAACACCGCGTTCGGTGCCGCGTCCTTCCTGATCCTGGAGGCGGTGGGCGCCACGCTGCTGGTGCAGTACGGCTTCGTCAACGCCGCGCTGGCCATCCTTTGCACCGGCCTGATCATCTTCCTGGCCGGCCTGCCCATCAGCGTCTACGCCGCGCGCCACGGGGTCGACATGGACCTGCTCACGCGCGGCGCGGGCTTCGGCTACATCGGCTCGACCATCACCTCGCTGATCTACGCCACCTTCACCTTCATCTTCTTCGCGCTCGAGGCCGCGGTGATGGCCTACGCGCTCGAACTGGCGCTGGACATTCCACCAGCCTGGGGTTACCTCATCTGCGCGCTGGTCGTCATTCCCCTGGTGACGCACGGCGTCTCGGTCATCAGCCGCTTCCAGGTCTGGACCCAGCCGCTGTGGCTCGTGATGATGGTGGTGCCTTTTGGGGCGGTGGCCTGGATGGCGCCCGAAACGTTCACCAATGTGGTGCGGTATGGCGGCGAATCTGGTGCGGGGACGGTGTTCGACTGGCACCTGTTTGGTGCGGCACTCACCGTGGGCATCGCGCTGATCACCCAGATGGGCGAGCAGGCCGACTACCTGCGCTTCATGCCCGCGAAGGAGCCGGGCAAGGCTCTGCGCTGGTGGGCCGGCGTGCTCGCCGGCGGGCCGGGCTGGGTGGTGCTGGGTGTGGTCAAGATGCTGGGTGGCGCGCTGCTGGCCTACCTGGCCATCACCCACATGGTGCCCACCGATCGCGCGGTGGATCCGAACCAGATGTACCTGGCGGCCTACGAATTCGTGTTCTCCGACTACGGCTGGGCGGTGGCGGCCACGGCGCTGTTCGTGGTGGTGTCGCAGCTCAAGATCAACGTCACCAACGCCTATGCCGGCTCGCTGGCCTGGAGCAACTTCTTCTCGCGCATCACGCACAGCCACCCGGGGCGCGTGGTGTGGGTGGTGTTCAACACGCTGATCGCCTTCATGCTGATGGAGATGAACGTGTTCCAGGCGCTCGGCGAGGTGCTGGGCCTGTACTCCAACATCGCCATTGCCTGGATCATGGCCGTGGTGGCCGACCTGGTGATCAACAAGCCACTGGGCTGGAGCCCCAAGGGCATCGAGTTCAAGCGCGCCTACCTATACGACATCAACCCCGTCGGCGTGGGCGCGATGGGCCTGGCCTCGGCCTTGTCCATCGTCGCGCACATGGGACTGCTGGGGCCGGGGGCGCAAGCGTTCTCGGCGGTGATCGCGATGGTGACGGCACTGGTGGCAGCACCAGCAATCGCGTGGTTGACCAAGGGGCGCTACTACATCGCCAGGAGCGGTGGCGTGCAAGGGGGCGCCATGCCAGGAACACCGCGGATATGGCTTCGCCAGGCCGCTGGTGTTGCCCCTCTTCAGGGGGGTGACGCCGCAGGCGGTGCGGGGGGTGTTCTCAAGTGCGTGATCTGTGAACGCGAATACGAAGGGCCGGACATGGCCCACTGCCCCGCCTATCAGGGCCACATCTGTTCGCTCTGCTGCACGCTGGATGCGCGCTGCGGGGACCTGTGCAAGCCGCATGCGCGCCTGTCCGAACAGTGGATGGCCGCGCTGCGGCGCGTGCTGCCGCGCGGTGTGTGGCCCTACCTGGAAGCCGGACTGGCGCACTACCTGCTGCTCATGATGATTGTCGCGCCCGTGCTCGCGGCGGTGCTTGGTCTGCTCTACCGGCGGGAGGTGGAAGGGCTGCGGCTGGGGCTGGGCGTGGCGGCCAACACCCCGCTGCTGGACGCCGCGCTGCGCTCGGGCTTCGTGCGCGTGTACGCGGTGCTGCTGCTGATCGCCGCCACCGTGGCCTGGTGGCTGGTGCTGGCGCACAAGAGCCGCGAGGTGGCGCAGGAAGAGTCGAACCGCCAGACGCGACTGCTGATGCAGGAAATCGAATCGCACCAGCGCACCGACGAGGCGCTGCAGCAGGCGCGCCGCGCGGCCGAGCAGGCCAACCAGGCCAAGACGCGCTACATCAGCACCATCAGCCACGAACTGCGCACGCCGCTCAACAGCATCCTGGGCTATGCGCAACTGCTGCAGGAAGACGGTGGTGTGGCGCCGCACCGTGCGCAGGCCGTGCGCGTGATCCACCGCGGCGGGGAGCACCTGCTCTCGCTGATCGAGGGCACGCTGGACATCGCGCGCATCGAGTCCGGCAAGCTCGCGCTGGACGTGCGGCCCATGGCCTTTGCCGGTGCCATGCAGGAGGTGGCCAGCATGTTCGAGCTGCAGGCCGCGGCCAAGGGCCTGCGCTTCGTCTTCGACACCGGTAGCCGCCTGCCGGACACCGTGCGCGCCGACGAAAAACGCCTGCGCCAGATCCTCATCAACCTGCTGGGCAACGCCGTCAAGTTCACCCGCAGCGGCGAGGTGCGCCTGCGCGTGGCGCACGCGCGCGAGATGGCGCAGTTCGAGGTGCACGACACCGGTCCCGGCATGGGCCAGGCCGAACTCGAGCGTGTGTTCGAGCCGTTCGCGCGCGGGCAGGGCGAGGCCGGCGCGCAGGGTGGGCCTTCCACCGGCACCGGCCTGGGCCTGACCATCGCCAAGATGCTCACCGACCTCATGGGCGGCGAGATGACGGTGCGCAGCACGCCGGGCGAGGGTTCGGTGTTCACCGTGCGGCTGTTCCTGCCCGAGCTGCACGGCGTGCAGCTGCCGGCCCCCGCCGCGCAGCCTCAGCACGTGGGCTACAGCGGGCCGCGCCGGCGCGTGCTGGTGGTGGACAACGAGGAGGCCGACCGCGAACTGCTCTCGCGCTGGTTCGCACCGCTGGGCTTCGAGGTCATGCTGGCCACGAGCGGGCTGGACGCGCTCGCCCTGCTCGACGGCCTGCAGCCGGGTGACGCGGGTGCGCCGCACGCCATCTTCATGGACCTGGCCATGCCCGGCATCGACGGCTGGGAAACGCTGCGCCGCCTGCGCGCGCGCGGCTGGGGCCCGGTGCCACTGGCCATCGTCTCGGCCAACGCCTTCGACAAGGGTCTGGACAACGACCTCGACCACAAGCCGCAGGACTTCTTCGTCAAGCCCGTGCGGCGCGACGACCTGCTGGCCTGGCTGGGCCAGCGTCTATCGCTCGAATGGATCGCGGACGCCGCGACCGCACCTGCCGCCGCACCCGTGGCCGCTGCGGCGCCTGCCACGCGTGCCACGCGCGCCGAACTCGAACCCCTGCTCGAACTCGTGCGCCTGGGCTACTACAAGGGCATCGTGCAGTGGCTCGACGAGTGGGTGCAGCGCCGCCCCGAACAGGCCACGTTCGCGCAGGGCCTGCGCACGCTGGCGCGCGAGTTCCGTTTTGATGCCATCGAACAGCAACTGCTGCTGCAAAGCCATGTCGCTACCCGTTGAACCCTCCGTGCCTGCAGCGCCTGCCCTGCCTGCGGCGCTGCCCCTGACCGACGCGCTGGTCGTGCTCATCGTCGACGACGTGCCCGATAACGTCGCGCCGCTGCACGACGCGCTGGACGAGGCCGGGTACACCGTGCTGGTGGCGCTCGATGGCGAGAGCGCCCTGCGCCGCGCCACCCAGGCCTTGCCTGACGTGGTGCTGCTCGACGCGGTGATGCCCGGCATCGACGGCTTCGAGGTCGCGCGCCGCCTCAAGGCGCAGGCGGCCACCGCGCACATCCCCATCATCTTCATGACCGGCCTGACCGACACCGAGCACCTCGTGGCCGCGCTCGATGCCGGCGGCGCCGACTACGTGACCAAACCGATCAAGCCGCGCGAGGTCATGGCGCGCATGGGCGTGCACCTGCGCACCGCGCGCCACGTGCGCCAGGGCGCGGTCGAACGCAGCCAGGCGCGCAACGCGCTCGACGCCTTCGGCTACGCCACCATCACCGTGCGCGAGCGCGACGGTCGCCTGATGTGGCAGACCCCGCTGGCGCGCGACCTGCTGCGCCACCACTGCGGCACCGAGGCGCCCACCACCCCCCCGGCCGTGCTGCAGTGGCTGCGCCGCCACCTGGGTGATGCCCTCGCGCAGCGCGAGCCGCCGCGCCTGACGCTGGAAAACGGCCCGCGCCGCCTCACCTTCCGCCTGCACCAGTGCGTGGGCGACGAAGTCAACGGAGAAGGTGGCGACTGGCTCATCGTCATGCAGGAAACCTCGGACGCCAGCGTGCTCTCGGCCCTGGCCGGCGCTTTCGGCCTGACTGCGCGCGAGGCCGAGGTGCTGTACTGGGTGGTCAAGGGCAAGATCAACCGCGACATCGGCGACATCCTCGGCGCCAGCCCCGCCACGGTGAAGAAACACCTGGAGCGCATCTACGCCAAGCTGGGCGTGGAGACGCGCACCGCAGCGGCGGCCATGGCGATCAACCGGGTGCCGTTGCTGCAGCCGCAGCATGGGGGGTGAGCCATACGCCTCCACGTACGCCACCCGGCGTACATACGCCCCCAAGGGTCTTCCCTAGCATCCAGTTGTCCGCTGTGCCACGTCCGAAGAGGGCAGCCGGCGGCGCCAACACCCACCCCATCACGGGACCACAGGAACACTGGAGAAGCGCCATGTCAAAGACCCCCCAATCAGCCCGCCGGTTCACCCTCAAGACCCTGGCCGCCGCCGCCACGGTTGCCACGCTCGGCTTCACCGGCCTGAGCGCCCACGCGCAGGAGACCATCAAGGTCGGCGTGCTGCACAGCCTCTCGGGCACCATGGCCATTTCGGAAACCGTGCTCAAGGACACGGTGCTGATGGCCATCGACGAGATCAACGCCAAGGGCGGCGTGCTGGGCAAGAAGCTCGAGCCCGTGGTGGTGGATCCGGCCTCCAACTGGCCACTGTTCGCCGAGAAGACCAAGCAGCTGCTGACGCAGGACAAGGTCGCCGTCATCTTCGGCTGCTGGACGTCCGTTTCGCGCAAGTCGGTGCTGCCGGTGGTGGAAGAAGCCAACGGCCTGCTGTTCTACCCCGTGCAGTACGAGGGTGAGGAGCTGAGCAAGAACGTGTTCTACACCGGTGCCGCGCCCAACCAGCAGGCCATTCCCGCCGTGGAGTACCTGATGAGCAAGGACGGTGGCTCGGCCAAGCGCTGGGTGCTGCTGGGCACCGACTACGTGTACCCGCGCACCACCAACAAGATCCTGCGCGCCTTCCTCAAGAGCAAGGGCGTGAAGGAAGAGGACATCATGGAGGAGTACACCCCCTTCGGTCACTCCGACTACCAGACCATCATCGCCAACATCAAGAAGTTCGCTTCTGCCGGCGAGAAGACGGCCGTGGTCTCCACCATCAACGGCGACTCCAACGTGCCGTTCTACAAGGAACTGGGCAACGCCGGCCTCTCGGCCAAGGACGTGCCGGTGGTGGCCTTCTCGGTGGGTGAGGAAGAGCTGCGCGGCGTGGACACCAAGCCGCTGGTGGGCCACCTGGCCGCCTGGAACTACTTCATGAGCATCAAGAGCCCGGCCAACACCGAGTTCGTGAAGAAGTGGAGCGCCTACGCCAAGGCCAAGAACATCCCCGGACACAAGGACAAACCCCTGACCAACGACCCCATGGAAGCGACCTACATCGGCATCAACATGTGGGCTCAGGCCGTGGCCAAGGCCAAGTCCACCGACACCGACAAGGTCATCGCCGCGATGGCTGGCCAGACCTTCAAGGCACCGGGCGGTTTCACCAGCACCATGGACAAGGAAAACCACCACCTGCACAAGCCGGTGTTCATCGGTGAAGTCAAGGCCGACGGCCAGTTCAACGTGGTGTGGAAGACGCCGGGCCCGGTGGTTGCCGATCCGTGGAGCGACTACATCGCCGAGAACAAGGGCAAGAAGAACGTGGCGATGGTGAAGTAACGACTCCCCCCTGCGCCGCTGACGCGGCTTCCCCCCTCCGTGGCGCGCCTTCGGCGCTTCGAGGGGGACGGCATCTGGGGCCGGCGGAGCCGTCCCTCGATGCCTCTTGATCGGGCGAGGGTTGGCGTGGGCCGACCGCGTCTCGGTCGTGGGGTGGTCCGCTCCCTCTCCCGCTGGGAGAGTGTGGGCGTGAGGGCGGTTTTTTCGTTGAGGGATTGACATGACGTTTCGTGGGCTCCGGTTGCTGGGGTTGGGGGTGGCGCTGTGGATGGGCCTGGGTACAGCCCAGGCGCTGACCGCCGCCGACGCGCTGGCCGTGGTCGAAGGCGATACGGACGCCCGCATCGAGACCATCAACCGCCTGGCCGCCGAGCCCGACCCGCGTGCCACCGCGCTGATCCGTGCCATGGCCGACGAGGCCGTGCGCGTGCAGGGTGAGCGGGTGTTCATCGTCGAGGGCGAAGGCGCCATCGACGCCGTGACCGGCGAGACGCTGGCCACGCTGCCCGAAGATGCCGGCGACGTGATGATCAACAACCGCCTGCGCAGTGCCATGGACAACGCGCTGGCTGGCATGGAACTGCTGGGCGCGCCGCCCGATCGCCAGCGCGAAGCCGCGCGCACCCTGCAGCGCTCCGCCTTCGAGGAACCCGACCCGAGCCAGCTCGCGCTGATCGACAAGGCGTTGTCCGGCGAGCTGGATGCGCAGGCGCGGCAGAGTCTGGAGTTGGCCCGGGCGGCGGTGCTGCTGGCCAGCGAAGACCCGGCGCAGCGCCTCTCGGCCGCGCAGAAGCTGGGTGAAGCCAAGCTGCCCATCGTGCGGCCCTTGCTGCAACAGCAGATCGACCAGGAGAGCGACGCGGGCGTGAAGGCCGCGCTGCTCGATTCGCTCAAGGGCATCGACCGCATGCTGGCCGTGGGCAACGCCCTGGCCCAGGCCTTCACCGGCATCAGCCTGGGCAGCATCCTGCTGCTGGCGGCGCTGGGTCTGGCCATTACCTATGGCCTCATGGGCGTGATCAACATGGCGCACGGCGAGCTGATCATGATCGGCGCCTACGCCACCTGGCTCGTGCAGTCCTTCTTCCGCGCCTCGCTGCCCGAGTGGTTCGACTGGTACCTGCTGGTGGCCATGCCGGTGGCCTTCATGGCCTCGGCGCTGGTGGGCGCGGCCATGGAGCGCTCGGTGATCCGCTTTCTCTACGGCCGCCCGCTGGAGACGTTGCTGGCCACCTGGGGCATCAGCCTGGTGCTGATGCAGGCGGTGCGCAGCCTGTTCGGCGCGCAGAACGTGGGCGTGGAGAACCCGTCGTGGATGAGCGGCGGCATCACGCTGCTGGGCAACCTCAACCTGCCGTGGAACCGCATCATCATCATCGGCTTCGCGCTGGCGGTGCTGCTGGGCGTCACGCTGATGATCGGCAAGACGCGCCTGGGCCTGTTCGTGCGCGGCGTCACGCAGAACCGGCCAATCGCTTCCTGCATGGGCGTGAACACCGCGCGCATCGACACCTACGCCTTCGCGCTGGGCTCGGGCATCGCCGGGCTGGCGGGCTGCGCGCTCAGCCAGATCGGCAACGTCGGCCCCGACCTGGGGCAGAACTACATCGTGGACTCGTTCATGGTCGTGGTGCTCGGTGGTGTGGGCCAGCTCGCGGGCACGGTGTACGCGGCGCTGGGCCTGGGCATGCTCAACAAGTTCATCGAAGGCTGGGCCGGCGCCGTGCTGGCCAAGATCGCGGTGCTGGTCTTCATCATCGTCTTCATCCAGAAGCGGCCGCAGGGCATCTTCGCCATGAAAGGGAGGGAGGTATGAGCGCCCCCGCCACGTTGCCCACACCGGGCCCGCTGCTCACCCGCACCGGCTGGAGCGCCTTCGTGGTCGCGCTGCTGGGGGTCTGCGCGGTCGCGCCGCTGCTCAACCTGTTCGTACCATCCGACAGCGCCTTCCACCTGAGCGACTACATGGTCGGCCTGCTGGGCAAGATCATGTGCTACGCCATCTGCGCGCTGGCCATGGACCTGATCTGGGGCTACACCGGCATCCTGAGCCTGGGCCATGGCCTGTTCTTCGCGCTCGGTGGCTATGTGATGGGCATGTACCTCATGCGCCAGATCGGGCTGGACGGCAACTACAAGAGCGAGCTGCCCGACTTCATGGTGTTCCTGGACTGGAAGGAACTGCCCTGGCACTGGGCGCTGTCCGACAGCTTCATTGCCACGCTGCTGCTGATCGTGCTGGTGCCCGGCCTGGTGGCCTTCGTGTTCGGCTACTTCGCGTTCCGCTCGCGCATCAAGGGCGTGTACTTCTCCATCATCACGCAGGCGCTGACCTTCGCTGCGCTGCTGCTGTTCTTCCGCAACGAGACCGGCTTTGGCGGCAACAACGGCTTCACCGATTTCAAGCGCATCCTGGACCTGCCGATCGCCACGCAGGGCATGCGCATGACGCTGTTCGTGATCACCGGCCTCACGCTGCTGGGCTTCTACCTGTTCGCGCGCTGGCTGGTGGGCAGCAAGTTCGGCCGCGTGCTGCAGGCCGTGCGCGACGCCGAGAGCCGCGTCATGTTCTGCGGCTACAACCCGCTGCCCTACAAGCTCACCATCTGGACCATCTCGGCCGTGATGTGCGGCGTGGCCGGCGCGCTGTACGTGCCGCAGGTCGGCATCATCAACCCGGGAGAGATGAGCACCGCCAACAGCATCGAGATCGCGATCTGGGCCGCGGTGGGTGGGCGCGCCACGCTGGTGGGGCCGATCATCGGCGCCTTCATCGTCAACGGAGCCAAGAGCTGGCTTACCGTGACCTTCCCCGAGTACTGGCTCTACGTGCTGGGCGCGCTGTTCATCGTCGTCACGCTCTACATGCCGCAGGGCGTGGTGGGTCTGGTGAAGAAGCTGCGGCCAGCGAAGGAAGGGGGCAAGGCATGACGCCCGACCTGATGGAAGAAGGCGCCCAGCGCTACGAGCGGGTGGCCATTGCCGGGCACACCGGGGCCACCGAGTCCGGTGGACGCCAGGCGGGCTTCTCGCGCCTGCTCACGCCAGGTGAAGTCGACACCACGCACGGCCGCATCCTGTACCTGGAAGACGTGAGCGTGAGCTTCGACGGGTTCAAGGCCATCAACAAGCTGAGCCTGGACATCGCACCGGGCGAACTGCGCTGCATCATCGGGCCCAACGGCGCGGGCAAGACCACGATGATGGACATCATCACCGGCAAGACCCGGCCCGACGCGGGTCAGGTGTTCTTCGGCAGCACGATCGACCTGCTGCGCTACCGCGAGGCCGAAATCGCGGCCATGGGCATTGGCCGCAAGTTCCAGAAGCCCACAGTGTTTGAACACCTGAGCGTGTTCGAGAACCTGGAGCTGGCGCTGGCCACCGACAAGCGCGTGCGCCGCTCCATGGTGTTCCGGCTCACGGGCGAGGAAAAGGACCGCCTGGGCGAGGTGTTGCAGACCATCCACCTGGCCGACAGCGCCGCGCGCCTGGCCGGGCTCCTCAGCCACGGCCAGAAGCAGTGGCTGGAGATCGGCATGCTGCTGATGCAGGACCCGAAACTGCTGCTGCTGGACGAGCCGGTGGCGGGCATGACCGACGAGGAAACCGAGCGCACCGCGCAGCTTTTCCTCACGCTCAAGGGCCAGCACTCGCTGATGGTGGTGGAACACGACATGAGCTTCATCCGCACGATCTCGGAGAAGGTGACGGTGCTGTGCGATGGCGCGGTGCTGGCCGAGGGCACGCTCGACGAGGTGCAGGCCGATGAGCGGGTCATTGAAGTCTATTTGGGAAGGTAAGCGGAGATGAGCCTGCTCAATGTCAAGGACATCAACCAGTACTACGGCGGCAGTCACATCCTGCGCAATGTGAGCCTGCAGGCCGAGCTGGGCCAGGTCACGGTGGTGCTGGGCCGCAACGGCGTGGGCAAGACCACCTTGCTCAAGTCGCTCATGGGCCTGGTGCCGATCAGGAGCGGCGGCATCGAGCTCGACGGCGTGCCGATCCACAAGACCACGCCCTACGAGCGCGCGCGCATGGGCGTGGGCTTCGTGCCGCAGGGCCGCGAGATCTTTGGCCGCCTCACGGTGCAGGAAAACCTGCTCATGGGCCTGGCCACGAAGAAGGGCGGCACGCCTATCCCCGCCGAGCTGTTCGAGCTGTTCCCCGTGCTCAAGCAGATGCTGGGGCGCCGGGGCGGTGATCTCTCGGGCGGCCAGCAACAGCAACTGGCGATCGCGCGCGCGCTCGCGGCTGGCCCGAAGCTGCTGATCCTGGACGAACCCACCGAGGGCATCCAGCCCAACATCATCAAGGACATCGGCAAGGTCATCCGCACGCTGGCCGATCGCGGCAACATGGCCATCGTGCTGGTGGAGCAGTACTACGATTTCGCGGAGGCGCTGGCCGACCGCTACGTGGTGATGGAGCGCGGCGAGGTGATCGCCAGCGGGCCGGGCAGCGAGATGCAGGCCAAGGGCGTGCGCCAGCTGGTGGCGATCTAAGGCTGCGCCGCAGTCAGTCCGCCGCCGGCCGCGCGTCGCCGGGATCTGCGCTGGCGGAGGTGGCGGCAGCTGCGACGCTGGCGCTGTCTTCCTCGGCGGCGCTGTCGACCTGGGCGTGCCGGTACCCTGCCGGCAGCGAGATGCCGCCGGCGGAGGTCTGGCCACTGGTGCGCTCGCCCAGCCGGGTTAATGGCGCGGTGGAGTGGTAGTGCGCGCGCAGGGCCTCGGCGCGCTCGTGCAATGCCGGGTAGGCGTCCATGCGCTCGGCGTAGCGCTGCAGCACCTGGTGTGCGGATTCGATCAGCTTGGCGTTGCCGGTGCGTTCGCCCGCCTCCAGCAACTGCTCGACCGTGCCCTGCGGGTTGTCCTTGAGGCTCAGCGTCATGGCCTCCTGGGTGATCTTGAGCACCCGGGTGTGCCCCGCGCGGATGCGTTCGGCGTGGTCAGCGGCGCCCGAGGCAGCACAGGCCAGCAGTTCGGTCATGGCGCGGCTGGTGCAGAAGCGCAGGGCCAGGGTGTCGACCGCGCCCTCGGCATCCGGCATGGGCAGCGAGCGCGCGACGAGCTTGCTCATCAGCATGAGCAGGTTGCAGGCCGATTCAACGTCGAAGTCCGGCTGCAGGATGTCGTTGGCCAGGCGCCGCACGTCGTCCTGCGCCCGTGCCGTGTGTTGCTGCTGCAATGCGAGCAGGCTCTCCGCCATGGACAGCAGGCGGTGCGGCCTCGCCGGGGCTGAACTGCGGTCGCGCAGGCGGGTGAGCTGTTCCACCGTGCGTTGCAGGCCGCGCTGGTCGTTGTTGTCCAGGCGCGCGAAGGCCAGCAGCAACAGCGCCTGGGCGTCGAACATCTTGGAGTCCAGGCCCAGGCGGGTGGCGCGGTCGAGCAATTCCACGCCTTCGCTCTTCTCGCCCGTGTAGTACGCCAGCATGCCGGTCTTGAGCAGGCGGCTGATGGAGGAGGGCGTCAGGCGCGTGGCCATCTGGTAGGTGGACAGGGCATTCTGGAAGTTGCCCAGCTCGAACTGCGCGCGGCCCATCACGTCGTACGCATCGGCGTAGGCGTCGTCGTCGTGGATCAGGCTCTCCAGTGTGGTGACGGCCTTGGCGGTCTGCCCGCTGTCGAGCTGCGCGCGCGCCACGCCCAGGCGCGCCCACGGAAGGGTCTTGGCCTCGATCACGGCTTCGTACAGCTTCTGGGCCTCGGCGACACGCCCGCCGCGCAGCATCAGCTCCGCGCCGATGCGCGCCGCGTACAGCCAGTAGGCCTGGCGCGACTCGAAGCGCGCCTGGCACAGCGTGGCGGCGCGTTCGAAGTCCTGCGCGTCGATGGCGCTGAAGATGTCCTGCAGCGCGAGCTTGCGCGCGCGCGCCTGCACGATGCGGTCGGCCAGGCGTGCGGCGGTGTGCGGCTTGAGCAGGTAGGCGTCCAGCGCCGATTCGGCGGCTTCGGCCACGCGCGCGTAGCTGGCCTCGGCGGTGATCATGACGAACACCGTGTGGAAGGGCAGCAACTGGTTGCGCCGCAGGTCGTCCAGCAGGTCCTGGCCCGACTGGGATTCGCGTTCAAAGTTCTGTTCGCACAGCACGACGTCGAAGCTGTGGCTTTCGAGCTTGCGACGCGCGTCGGTCAGTCGCGAACACTGCGCCACGGTGGCCAGCCCCAGGTCGCGCAACTGCGAGACGAGGATGGATCTCGACTGCAGATTGCCTTCGATGACCAGGGCATGGGCATCGTGGAGGTGGATGGGGGGGGAGGGCGTGAACATGCGCGGAGCCGACGGGCGAACGCGGGCGCCCCGAGGCGTCTGCGCATTCTGCGCCGCGCTGCCTGCCTCCGGTGGGCGAAAGTGCGGGGTGATTCCGGCCTTGTTCCGGCGCGGCCGGGAACGGGGCTCAGACCTTCCAGATGCGCGGAGCCGTGTTCGGCAGGTCCCAGGCCTCGGTGCGCAACACCGCCCAGGCGCTCTGGAACAGTGCCATCAGGGGTTCGACCAGCGGCGCCACGGCCCGCAGCACCAGCACTTGCGGATGCGGGCAGGTGGCCCCCGCCTGCACGCTGGTCAGCGTGTTCCTGTCGATGCAGGCGCGCACCGTGTCGAGCAAGCGCTCGCGCCGCTCCCGCGCCAGCGCGACGCCGCTGGCCAGCCACAGCGTGCCCAGACAGCGCTGGCCGCCCAGGCCCAGGGGCGAGCCGAGCAGGCGCGTATCGGCCGCGTCGATGCGCGAACGCTCCAGCCACACGCCCGGGATTTCCAGGTGCTGCGTGAGGCTGCCGCGGTCGAATGCCTGCCCGGCGGTGGGCAGGCCGAGCGCGCTCACATCCCAGCCGATCAGCTCGGCGCCTTCGGCCAGCGTGGCGCGCAGTGTGTTCTGCGCCAGGCAGCCGGGGTAGGCGATGGTCTCCAGCGGCAGCCATTCGAGCCGCGCGCCGGCGTCCAGCGTGAGTTCGACCTGCTGCGCCGCGACCGGGCCGTCGGTCCGGTAGAAGCGCGTGGCACCGGGCGTCGAGATCAGGCCGTGCGCCCCGGCACCGGCACGCACGCGCACATCGAGCAGATCACCGCCGACCAGCCCGCCAGGCGGGTGAACGATCACGTTGTGGCAGATCGCGGGCCCCTCGGGGTAGAGGCTTTTGAGGATGCGCAGAGGGCCGTCGTGCTCGAAGCGGGCGGTGGTTTTCTGGTGCTCGGACCTCAGGTCGAGCGAAAGGCGGGCATGCCAGGACATGGGCGAAAGTGTAAGAGGCGCGAAAAACTAGTTCTTTTGCGGTATTCCTCCGGGTCCCCGTGCTTCCTAGCATCGGCGCCGGCCACGCCGCTGTGGCGTTTGTCACAACCAATCAGGAGGAAAAAATGAGTGCCGAACCCTTTGTCGGGGAAATACAGATGGTCGCGTTTCCGTTCGCGCCCAAGGGCTTCGCCCTGTGCGATGGGAGTCTCCTGCCCAGAGACCAGTACCCCGCGTTGTATTCGCTGATCGGTGTGACCTACGGCGGCGATGGCGTCACCACCTTCGCGCTGCCTGATCTGCGGGGCCGCCACCCGGTTGGTGCGGGCGTCGGCCCGGGTTTGCAGCCGGTGCAAGTGGGTCAGAAGGGCGGATCTGAAGCCGTGACCCTGAACACCAACCAGCTGCCGTCCCACACGCACACGGCGACGGTGCAGCCCGGCGCGCACGCGCAACAGAACTGCTACGCCGGTATTGGCTCGCTCACCAGTCCCACCGGCGCGATTCCATCAGAGGTGCTTGAACCGCTCAATGGCGGCGCCTTGCAGGCCTTTGCCACCCCGGGTGCGGCCAACCAGACCATGGCTCCCTTGCCGCTGTCTCTGCAGGTCGGCGTGGCCGCTACCGGTGGTGGTGCACCGGTGGGCATACGCAACCCGTATGTCGGTGTGCATTACGTGATTGCGCTGGAAGGGCTTTATCCCACGCGGGGTTCCGCATGAGCCACCGCACACATCACTCTCTGTCCACACGCCGGCTGATGCTCGCGGTGCTGGCCGCCTCGCTCGTGAGCGCCTGCGGTGGCGGCGATGGCCCCGCCCTCAGCGCGCCGGCGATCGAGCACCCCGTTGTTTATGCCGGGTCCGGCGTGCCCACCGCTGCCGTGGGCCGGGATGGCGACTACTTCATCAACGACCAGACCGGTGAGATGTACGGACCGAAAGCCGCAGGTGTCTGGCCCACGGCGTCCATTTCGCTGGTCGGCCCGCCGGGCGCGGATGGCGCCCCTGGCGCCGCAGGAGCCCCTGGGGCAACGGGGCCAGCGGGCCCCACCGGGGCACCGGGTGCCCCGGGTGCCCCGGGTGCCCCGGGTGCGACAGGCCCAGCGGGGAGCACCGGTCCTGCGGGTCCTGCAGGGCCCGCGGCAATGGAATTCAGCTGGGCCTTGTCCAGCGGCAACGTGCAGGCACCGGGCACCTACTCGCTGATGGGAGGCTCCTCTGCGAGCATCGTGAGTTCACGCTATGCACAGCTGCTGCCTCAGAGCTGCGGCACCGGCACACTGCGGGTTGCCTCGCTGGGGATTCCCGCAGCGGGCCAGACGCACCAGTTCACGCTGTTCCACGCGCCCGGCCCCTCACCCACGGTGGCCGGGCTGCTGGCCAGTCCGTTCTCCTGCACGATCGACGATGTGGCACGCAGCTGCACCGTGTCGGGTGTTGCGGGCTTCAATGCGGGCGACGCGGTGGAATTGCAATGGACCAACAGCGCCACCATTGGGAGCCAGGCCACGCCTGGGGGCATCGCGATCTCGTTCGGTTGCACCTGATGGCTCAGGCGGCCCTCCAGAAACCCCGGTGCGGTTCGCTGGCCTCTTCGATCAACACCGGCCCGATGCATTCGATCGGGTGCGGTGAAGCGTTGAACACATCGCGGCACGAGAGTTCGGCGTCGCGCTGCTCGGCGCGTTCGCCGCGGAACACGCGCAGGCTCACGGCGTCGATGCCGAACACGACGCGCCCGATGTTGCTCCAGAAGATGGCGCCTGCGCACATCACGCAGGGCTCGGCCGACGAGTACAGCGTGGCGCGTGCGAGCGTCTCGCGGTCCACCACCGGGCTGAGCTGGCGTACCGCGTTGGTCTCGGCGTGGCCGGTGCAGTCGCCGGTCTCGCCGGTGTTGCACCAGGCCTCGGCGAGCACGCGACCGTCGTCGGCGACCACCACCGCGCCGAATGGCCGGTTGCCCCGGTCCCGCGCCACGCGCGACCAGGCAATGGCCTGGCGCAGGTAGGTGCCGTCGCGCTCGCTCAGTGTGTGCGCCGGCGTCATGCCGAGATCAGGCGATCGCGCTGCGCGGGCAGCATGGCGCGGTTGAACACGCCTTCCACGCCGGGTCGCGTCTTGAGGCCGAACACCTCGGCCACTTCGTCAACCTGCTGCTCCAGCGTGCGCTTGAACACGTCGCCGAGCCCATGGCTGCGCGTGTCGGTCGCCGCAATGTACTCGCGTGTGATGCGCCAGCGCTCGAGCTCGACGGCCTCATTGAGGATGGGCTCGCGCACCTTGGTGGCCGCGATGGCAGCGACCGGATCGGCGAACGACGCCTGAATGGCGCGGTTGGTCGCGCGAAGAAAGCCGGCCACTGCGCCGGGGTTCTGCGTGATCATCGCGTTGCTCGCCAGGATCGCGTTGCCGTACAGGTTCACGCCGGCGTCGGTGTACTTGAGCACCGACAGATCCTCCAGCTTCATGCGCGCGAACAGCGAGACCGCGGAATCGTGGAAGTAGGTGGCGGCGTCGACGTCGCCGCGCACCATGACGTTGTCGCGTGCCGAGAAGTCGGTGGTGGACCACTGGAAGAAGTCGTCGCCCACACGCAGCTTGCGCGCCACCATGGGCCAGGCGCGGCGCGTCGACTCGACAGCCGCGGCCGCGACCTTCTTGCCCTGGAGGCTGCGGAAATCGCTGGTGATGCCGCGGTCCTTGCGGCCGATGATCGCGAACGGTGCGCGGTTGTAGTACTGGTAGACGGCCTGCACCAAAGGGGTGCCGGTCTGCTTGGCCTGGAACTCGATGAGCGAGCTGATGTCGCCCAGGCCCATCTGGTAGACGCCGCTGGCGATGCGTGTGATGGAGGCGACCGATCCCGATCCCACGTCGATGCTCACGTCCAGGCCTTCGTCCTTGTAGTAGCCCTTGCTCTGGGCCAGGAAGAAAGGCGAGGTCTGTCCGGTGATGCGGAAGTCGAGCGTGAACTTGATGGGCGTGAGCGTGGGTGCGGACTGGCTCCAGACGGTGGGAGCGGCCAGGGCCGAGACGGCGGCGGCGGAAGAAGCGAGGAAGTGACGGCGTTGCATGGCAAGGCTCCGGTGACATGGACTTGTGGCAACCCCGCGGACCACAGGACCACGGGGACGTACAAGAGCAATTTCCGGGCGGGTGGCGGGCACCTGCTGAACGCTTCTACTCTGCGCAGCGCCCGCATGCACGAGCCGTGCCAAGCGCTTTTCACCATGCCGGTGCACCGCGGTGGCCTGCCTTTTGCTAGCATGTCGACCCAGAGTAGAAGCGTTCGGCCCGCGCCTTGCGGGACAGGAAATTGCTCTTGAGTTCCCTCAAGCCATTTCTCTCAGGAGCGCTTCATGCTGGTCACCCAACAGCCCGTCTTCCGCCGTTACTGGCACGCCGTCATGCCGCTGACGATGCTGGCCGACGGCCCCCAACCTTTCACCCTGCTCGGCGAGAACATCGTTCTCTTCCTCGACGAACACGGTGAACCCGCCGCGCTGAAGGACCGCTGCTGCCACCGCACCGCCCGGCTGAGCAAGGGCTGGTGCAAGGATGGTCACATCCAGTGCGGTTACCACGGCTGGGTCTACAACCGCAGCGGCCGCGTGATCATGATTCCGCAGTACCCGCCCGAGCGCGAGATTCCGAAGGACTACGGCACGACGGCCTACCACTGCGTGGCGCGCTACGGCTATGCCTGGGTGGCGATGGAAGAGCCGGTGGCCGACATCCCGACCCTGCCGGAGTTCGGGGCCGCGGGCTGGCGCACGATCTTCCAGTTCTACGAGACCTGGAACACCAGCCCGGTGCGCGCGCTGGAAAATTCGTTCGACAACTCGCACTTCAGTTTCGTGCACCGCGCGACCTTTGGCGTGGCGGCCTCGCCGACGCCGAGCAAGTACGAACTGGTCGAGAACGAGGCGGGCTTCTACGCAGAGACGGTGATCGACGCGGTGAATCCGGAGAAATTCCAGCGCATCAGCGGCGTGAAGGACCCGATCACGCAGCGGCACATGCGCAATGCGTACTTCCAGCCGTTTTCGCGCCGGCTCGACATCGAGTACCCCAGCGGGGTGCGCCACGTCATCATCAATGCGTTCACGCCGATCGACGACGGCCGCATGCAGTTGTGCCAGTGGCTGTTCCGCAATGACACGGAGGAAGACTGCCCGGCGCAGATGCTGATCGATTTCGACGATGAGATCACGCGCGAGGACAAGGACATTCTGGAGTCGACCGATCCGGACGCGGTGGTGGATTTGCGGCGCAGGGGTGTGGAGTATTCGATGGACTCGGACCGGCCGGGGATTCTGATCCGGCGCAAGTTGATGGCGATGTTGTCCTCCGCTGGTGAGGTCGAAGTTCATCGCTGATGTGTGTGGATGTTCGCTGCGACGCGGTCGTTGCACCTCGCGGGGCAAGCGGGCGCGGGGTACTCCACTCCGCGGCTGTCCCCCGGCCCTGCTGCGCAGGGCCTCCTCCTTGATGCCGCTGCGTGGTGCACCCCGCCCCCGCGTGCCCGAAGTGACGTTGGAGCGCGCTCGCACCGCATGCCCCAGAGGTGGGAGGTGATCGGGGTGCCTGGCGTAGCGAAGTCAAGGAGGAGCCAAGGGCGTAGCCCTTGGCGGGGGACATGAGCGGAGTCAGGCACCCCGGTCGCCTCCCACCGGAGCCACCCGGAGACACACTCAGCGCGAAGCCCAGAACCCCTGATGTGGCTCCAGCATCTCGGCCTCCAGCTCAGGCACCGGCCCGATGACCTCGATGTGTTTCTGTCCCCGCGCCAGCACCTCACGGCAGGGCAGGGACAGGGTGGGGTTCTCCTCGTGGCTGCCGGTGAGTGCCAGCAGGGCTTCTTCACTCGCGCCATACACCACGCGCCCGATGTTGGCCCAGTAGAGCGTGCCCGTGCACATGGCACAGGGCTCGAAGGTCGTCACCAGGGTGCAGCGTGCCAGGTACGCGCCGGGATAGTTGTCCGCCGCCGTGCGCGCCAGCGTCGACTCCGCATGGTTCACCGTGTCGATGTTGCCCTGCTCCGCCAGCACAGTTTCCCCATCGGGTGCCACCAGCAGCGCGCCGAACGGATGCCGGCCCATGCTGGCCGCGCGGCGCGCCACGTCGTTGGCCCGGCGCAGGTGCTTCGCGACCTGTTCCGGACTCATGTGTTCTGGCTGCCCCGGTGCGCCCAGCCCGTCGTGTGCTTCTCGATGAAGCTGAACAGCTCGTACATCACCATGGCCATCACGCCCACCACCAGCAGGCCGCTGAACGCCAGACCCATCTGCATCGACGAACCGGCCGAGATCAGCAGGTAGCCAATGCCTTCGTTGGACGCGGTCATCTCCGACACCGTCGTGCCCACGAAGGCCAGCGTGATCGCCACCTTGAGCGAGCCGAAGAAGTAGGGCATGGAGCGCGGCAGGCCGACCTTGATCAGCACGTCCCAGCGCTTGGCGCCGAGCACGCGCAGCACGTCCTCCAGCTCGGGTTCGAGCGTGGCCAGACCGGTGGCGATGTTCACCATGATGGGGAAAAAGCTGATCAGGAAAGCCGTGAGGATGGCCGGGCCCACGCCGATGCCGAACCACACGACCAGGATGGGCACGAAGGCCGCCTTGGGCAGGGCGTTGAAGGCCGTCATGAGCGGGTAGACGGCCGCATAGGCCAGGCGCGAGCTGCCGATCAGGAAGCCCAGCAGCACGCCGACCACGATGGCGATGCCGAAGCCCGCCATGGTGACCCAGAACGTGCGCCAGGCGTGGCCCAGGATGGTGACCTTGTGTTCCAGCGTCTGTTCCCAGATGCGCGAAGGGCTGGGGAAGATGAACTCCGAGACGCCGAAGCCGCTCGTGATGACTTCCCAGATGACGATGATCGCCAGCAGCAGCAGCAGCGGCGACCAGCGTTCCATGTGTTTTTGTTTCATGCAGGGGTTCCTTCAGCGCTCACTGGTTGACGGGAGTGCGCATGGCACCGATGTGGCCGCGCAGTTCGAGCACGATGTCGGAAAACTCCTTGGTGTAGGTCACCTCCAGGTCGCGTGTGCGCGGGATCGGAATCTCGCGCTGGACCACGAAGCGCCCGGGGCTCTTGCTCATGCAGTACACCGTGTCGGCCAGGAAGACCGATTCACGCAGGTCGTGCGTGACCAGGATGACGTTGAAGCGCTGCGCTTCCCACAGGTCGCGCAGCGTGCACCAGAGTTCCTCCCGCGTGAACGCGTCGAGCGCGCCAAAGGGTTCGTCCAGCAGCAGCATCTTGGGTTCGTGGATCAGCGCGCGGCAGATGCTGGCGCGCTGCTGCATGCCGCCCGAGAGTTCCCAGGGAAACTTCTTCTCCATGCCGCCCAGGCCCACGCTGGCCAGCAGCTTCTTCGCGCGCTCCTCGTACTCCTTGCGGCGGTCCTTGAACTGGCTGCGGTAGGGCTCCACGATCTCCAGGGGCAGCAGCACGTTGTCCAGCGTGGTGCGCCAGGGCAGCAGCGAAGGCGCCTGGAAGGCCATGCCGGAAATCTTGAGCGGGCCCGTGACGGGTTGGCCGTCGATGCGGATCTTCCCCATGCTGGGCATGCGCAGCCCTGTGGTGAGCTTCATGAAGGTGGACTTGCCGCAGCCCGAGGGACCGACGATGGCGATGAACTCACCGCGTTTCACCTGCAGGTTGATGTCCTCCACCGCGAAGATGTTCTTCGCCAGCAGGTCGTCGTTGTAGGCCAGCCAGACCTGGTCGAAATCGACGAAAGGCTGTTCGCCGGGGGTGTCTTGCATGGGATCTTCCTGAAAAAAAGGCCAGCCGCCGCAGGGAGGCTGGCCCGGGCCAGAGGCCTTGGATGCGCTTACTTCTTCGCGGGCGGCAGGATGTTGAGGTCCGCCGCGGCAGGCAGCATCGAACCGTTCCAGACGGCGGCCGGGTCGATGCGGGTCTTGGTGTTGTAGGCATCGGACACCTGGGAGGCCATCAGCGAGAGGCGACCCGGGTTGACCTGGCCGAAGCCTTCCTTGCGCGCGTCCGGGCTGGCGATCACGGAGTCGATGGCCATGGCCAGGCGGCGGGTCTCCAGCGGCACGTTGATGATGCCGTCGCGCGCCTTCACGGTTTCGATGCTGGCAGCGGGGTTGGCCATGACTTCCTTGGCGCCCTTGGCGAACGCGGTGAGGAAGGCTTTCACGGCGGCCGGGTTCTCCTTGATCATCTTCGGCGAGGCAATGATGACGTTGCCATACAGCTTCACGCCGTAGTCACCGTAAGGCATGATGACCACGTCCTCGGGCTTGACGCCGCGCGCTTCCAGGTTGAGCAGCGAGGTGAACGAGAAGCCGGTGATGGCGTCGATGTCGCCGCGCACCAGCATGGTCTCGCGCAGCGGCGGGTCCATCGAGGTCCAGTTGGCGGTCGTGATGTTGTTGGCCTTCTGGAAGATCGGGTAGGCCTTGCGGCCCGCGTCGAACACCGGCGCGCCGAGCTTCTTGCCGTTGAGGTCGGCGGGCTTGGTGATGCCGCTCTTCTTGAGCGCGAGCACCGCTGCCGGCGTGTTGTTGTAGACCATCATCACGGCCACCGGCTTGTTCGGGGCGTCCGGGTTGTTGGCGTGGAATTCCATCAGGGCGGCCAGGTCGGCAAAGCCCATGTCGTAGCTGCCCGAAGCCACGCGCGTGACGGTGCCGCCCGAGCCGTTGCCGGAGTCGATCGTCACGTCCAGGCCCGCGGCCTTGAAGTAGCCCTTGGCGGCGGGTTGCAGGAACAGCGCGGCGGGGCCTTCGAAGCGCCAGTCAAGCTGGAACTTGATGGGCGTCTGCGCGTGGGCGCTGCCGCCAAAGGCAGCGGCGGCGAGCAGCGCGGCGGTGAGCTTGATGAGGTGGCGCTTGTTCATGGTTTCTCCTGTGAAATTCGAAGTGGGAGGCGTGTCGTACTGTGAGCAATAAGGGTGCCAACCGCGCAGGGCGGCGTCGGCGGCCGCAGGACGTCTTTTGAGCACAGAATGTGTATACAGATTCTTGCCGCGCGGGCATGGGGCGTCATCGAGACTAACCCTGAATGGTGCGCACCACATTGGGGCTTGCACCAGATTGGAAGTGCGTTGCCCATGAAAAAGGCCCCGCGCAGGGGGCCTTTCTCAAGCGAGGCGAAGACGCTCAGTGCGCGTCGGCCTGCTTCGCCGCGTGGATGGCCGCGGTGGCGTCACCCCGGCTGCCGTTGAAATACAGGTTGAGCGCCACGGCGCTGATCGAGGTCAGCAGGATGCCCGACTCGATCAGCGGGTGGATGGCATGCGGCATCCACTGCTTGAAGTTCGGCGCGACCAGCGGGATCATGCCGAAGCCGATGGAGACCGCCACGATGAAGAGGTTGTTGCGGTTGCCCTTGTAGTCCACGCCGGCCAGGATGCGAATGCCGGTGGCCGCCACCATGCCGAACATCACCAGCCCCGCGCCGCCGAGCACGAAGGTGGGCAGGGACTCGACCAGCGCGGCCATCTTGGGCAGCAGGCCGAGCACGATCAGGATGACGCCGCCGGCCACGCAGACGAAGCGGCTCTTGACGCCGGTGACGCCGACCAGGCCCACGTTCTGCGAAAAGCTGGTGTAGGGAAAGGTGTTGAAGATGCCGCCGATGAGCGTGCCCAGTCCATCGGTGCGCAGGCCGGCGGTGAGCGCCTTCTGGTCGATCTTGCGCTCGGTCATGTCGCCCAGCGCGAGGAACATGCCGGTGGACTCGATCATCACCACGATCATCACCAGGCTCATGGTGAGGATGAGGATGGGGTCGAAGACCGGGGCGGCGATCTCGAAGGGCAGCACCAGGTCGAACCAGTTCGCCTTGCCGACCTTGTCGAAGTTCATCAGGCCGGCGGCGGTGGCGATCACACCGCCGATGACGATGCCCAGCAGCACCGAGATATTGGCGATGAAGCCCCGGGCGTATTTCGCGATCAGCAGGATGGCGGCAAGCACCACGGCCGCGATGGCAATGTGGGGCGCCTGCGCGTAGGCCGGGTTGGGCACGCTGCCCACGATGGCCATGCCCTGCGGCACGGCGGGTACGGCGCCGCTGGCCGCGGCCTGCTTCACGGTGTCGAGCCACTGCAGGTGCTCGGGGTTGGGAATGCTGGGCGCAGTCGGGCCGAAGGGGTTGCCGAAGATCCAGTTGATGCCGATGCGCATGAGGCTGATGCCGATCACCGCGATGATGGTGCCGGTGACCACGGGCGGGAAGAAGCGCAGCATGCGGCTGACAATGGGTGCGATCAAGATCGACACCACGCCCGCGCCGATGATGGAGCCGAAGATCAGGCCCGCGCCCTGCACGCCCGGGTTGCTGCTGGCCATGGCGACCATGGGCGCCACGGAGGCGAAGGTCACGCCCATCATCACCGGCAGCTTGATGCCGAACCACTGCGTGGCGCCGAGCGACTGGATGAGCGTGACCAGGCCGCAGCAGAACAGGTCGGCCGAGATCAGCATCGCCACCTGCTCGGGGCTGAGCTTGAGCGCACGGCCCACGATGAGGGGAACGGCGACCGCGCCGGCGTACATCACCAGCACGTGCTGCAGGCCGAGCGCGGTGAGCTTGCCGGTGGGCAGGACTTCATCAACCGGGTGGACGGGGGTGGACATGGAGGGCTCCTTGAGGGCTGTACGGGCTTCAATGCATGCAAAACTGTATACAGTTTATGTGTACGTTCTGATGATGGGGAGCTAGGGGAAACCCGGTTTCTGACTGGCGGCGTGTTCTCGCTGTCGTGGCTCCGGTCGTCGGTGCCGAGGGGGAAGGGCTCCGCGACTGTCCCCCGAGTCGGCTGCGCCGCCTCTCCTCCTTGATGTCGCTGCGCCCTTCCCCCTCGGCACCGACGACCTCTCTGGTGCTCGCATCGCGAGCACGGCGAGGCACAGGCGAAAAAAAAGGGGGACGCCTCGGCGTCCCTTGGGGTGGTGCGTGCGCGCTCAGTTGCGGGTGGTGGTACTCGCCGCTGCCAGCGCCGTCATGTTGAGCACGCGGCGCACGGTGGCCGCCGGCGTGAGGATGTGCACTGGCGCCGCCGAGCCCATGAGCACCGGGCCCACGGTGACGCCGCCGCTGGCGGTGGTCTTCATCACGTTGTAGAGGATGTTGGCCGCGTCCAGGTTGGGGCAGATCAGCAGGTTGGCCGCGCCGGAGAGCGTGGTCTCGGCCAGGTAGGCGTGGCGGATTTCGGGCTGCAGCGCGGCGTCGCCGTGCAGTTCGCCGTCGCACTCGATGCCCGGGTGAGCGGCCACGAACAGGTCGCGCGCGCGCGCCATCTTGCGCGCCGAAGCGCGCTTGCTCGACCCATAGCTGGAATGCGAGAGAAAGGCCACCTGCGGCGGCAGGCCGAAGCGCTGCACTTCCTGCGCGGCCATCCAGGCAATCTCGGCCAGCTCCTCGGCGCTCGGGTCGTCGTTGACGTAGGTGTCGGCGATGAAGATCGGGCCGCGCTGCGTCATGAGCGCATTGACCGCCGCGTACAGCCCGGCACCTTCGCGGCGCCCCAGCACATGGTCGATGCGCTCCAGGTGCGTCATGTAGCTGCCCACCAGGCCGCAGATGAGCGCGTCGGCGTCACCCAGCGAGAGCATGAGCGAACCGATGATGGTGTTGGAGCGGCGCACCGCGGCCTTGGCGACCTCGGGCGTGGCGCCCTCGCGGCCCATGAGCTGGTGGTAGTGCTCCCAGTACTGGCGAAAGCGCGGGTCGTCCTCTGGGTTGACGTTCTGCACGTCGTGGCCGAGCTTCATGCGCAATCCGGCCTTGGCGATGCGCGCCTCGATCACGGCCGGGCGGCCGATCAGGATGGGCAGGGCGACCTGGTCGTCGATCGCCATTTGCGCGGCGCGCAGCGCGCGTTCGTCCTCGCCGTCCGCGTAGGCCACGCGCGCCTTCTTCGCTTGCGCCTTCGCGGCGTTGAACACCGGCTGCATCAGGATGCCGGTCTGGTAGACGAAGCGGCCGAGCTGCTGGCGGTAGGCGTCCATGTCGGCGATGGGTCGCGTGGCCACGCCGGAGTCCGCCGCGGCCTGCGCCACGGCGGGCGCAATGCGCAGGATCAGGCGCGAGTCGAACGGCTTGGGAATCAGGTATTCGGGGCCGAAGCTGAGGTCCTGTCCGGCGTAGGCACTGGCGACCTCGTCGCTGGTCTCGCTCTTGGCGAGGTCGGCAATCTGGCGCACGCAGGCCAGCTTCATCTCCTCGGTGATGCGCGTGGCGCCGCAGTCGAGTGCACCGCGGAAGATGTAGGGGAAGCACAGGACGTTGTTGACCTGGTTGGGGTAGTCGCTGCGGCCGGTGGCGATGATGCAGTCGGGCCGCACGGCCTTGGCCAGTTCAGGCCGGATCTCGGGCTCGGGGTTGGCCAGCGCAAGCACGATCGGCTTCGGCCCCATGGTCTTCATCATCTCGGCGGTGAGCACGCCTGGCGCCGAGCAGCCAAGGAACACGTCGGCGCCATCCACCGCGTCGGCCAGGGTGCGCTTGTCGGTTTTCTGCGCGTAGCGGGCCTTGGATTCGTCGTAGCCGCCGGCACGGCCTTCGTGCACCACGCCCTTGGAGTCGCAAACGTAGATGTGCTCGCGCTTGACGCCCAGGCCGACCATCACGTCCAGGCAGGCGATGGCGGCAGCGCCCGCGCCGCTCACGGCGAGCCTGACCGAGGCGATGTCCTTGCCCACCAGTTCCAGGCCGTTGAGCAGGGCGGCCGCCGAGATGATGGCCGTGCCGTGCTGGTCGTCGTGGAACACCGGAATGCCCATGCGCTCGCGCAGCTTCTTCTCGATGTAGAAGCACTCGGGTGCCTTGATGTCTTCGAGGTTGATGCCACCCAGCGTGGGCTCGAGCGCGGCGATGATCTCGACCAGCTTGTCCGGGTCCTTTTCGTCGAGCTCGATGTCGAACACGTCGATGCCGGCGAACTTCTTGAACAGGCAGCCCTTGCCCTCCATCACGGGCTTGGCCGCCAGCGGGCCGATGTCGCCCAGGCCGAGCACGGCCGTGCCGTTGGTGACCACACCCACGAGGTTGCCGCGCGAGGTGTACTCGGCCGCCTTGGCGGGGTCGGCTTCTATCGCCAGGCAGGGATACGCCACGCCTGGCGAGTAGGCCAGAGAGAGGTCACGCTGGTTGGACAGCGGCTTGGTGGGAGTGACGGCAATCTTGCCGCGAGAAGGCGTGCGGTGGTACTCGAACGCGGCGTCGCGCAGGGCTTGTTCGGCAGGTGTCATGTTGTCTCCAGGGGGCATGAATGCGTGTTCATTGTGTCACGCGCACGGCCCTGCCGCGCTCCGACCGGCGCGGTGTTTCACGGGTGATTCCACAGGGGAATTCAGCGGGTTTGCAGAAGATCGAACAGCGTGCGCGCGATCACCTTGGTGGCTCGGCGCAGGTCTTCCAGCACCAGGTGCTCGTCGGCGCGTTTGGCGTTTGATTCGCGCACGGTGCGCGGGCCCGCGCCGTAGATCACACCGGGGATGCCACGCTCGACATACAGACGCACGTCGGTGTAGAGCGGCGTGCCCACGGCGGGAATGGTCTCGCCGAAGACGGCCTGGCCGTGCTTCTGGATCGCCTGCACCAGCGGCTGGTTGCCGGGCAGCGGTTTCATGGCGCGCGCGAGCAGGATGCGGCGCACATCGACCTTGAGCTCCCTGCCGCCACGCGGCGGCTGATAGCTCGCGGCCGCCTGCTCGATGGTGCGACGCAGGGACGCCTCCACCTCGGCGGGGTCTTCCTCGGGGATCATGCGGCGGTCGATCTTGAGCAGCACCTTGCCGGGAATCACGTTGGTGTTGGTGCCGCCGCTGATCTGTCCGACGTTGAGGTACGGATGGGTGATGCCTTCGACGTTCGAGCTGATCTTGAGGTAGTCGGCGTTGAGTGCGTACAGCGCGTTGAGGATGTGCGTGGCCCCCTGCAGCGCATCGGTGCCGCTGTCGGGAATGGCGGCGTGCGCCATGTCGCCGTGCACCGTCACCTCCAGCTGCAGGCAACCGTTGTGTGCCACCACCACCTGGTAGCTGAAGCCGGCGGCGATCATCAGGTCGGGCTTGGTCAGGCCCTTGTTCAGCAGCCAGTCGGGGCCGACCTCGCCGCCGTATTCCTCGTCGTAGGTCACGTGCAGTTCCACGCCGCCCGCGAGCTTCGCGCCCAGCGATTCCAGTGCGCGGATGGCGAAGCTGAAGCTGGCGATGTCGCACTTGCTCACGGCGGTGGCGCGGCCATAGATCCTGCCGTCGACGACCTCGCCGCCATACGGGTCGTGCGTCCAGCCTTCGCCCGGTGGCACCACGTCGCCGTGGGCATTGAGCGCAATGGTCCGGCCCTGGCCGTAGGGACGGCGCACGATTAGGTTGGTGATGCTTTGCAGGCCGGCGGCCTGCACCTCGGCCGCGGGCACGGCATGCTTCTCGGCCTGCAGGCCCATGGCGGCCAGCAGTTCGGCGGTGCGATCGGCGTGCGGCGCGTTGTTGCCCGGTGGCGTGTCGGTGGGCACGCGCACGAGTTCCTGCAGGAAGCGCACTTCCTCGTCAAAGTGGGCGTCGATCCAGGCGTCAAGTTGCTGTTCGTGTGTCATCGGGGTTCAAGGCTGATGTTCGGTGGCGAGTTGATCGAGCAGGTGCGAGAAGGCGTTCACGCAGAGTTCCATGTCATCGCTGGTGGTGGATTCCAGCGGGTTATGGCTGATGCCACTGTTGAGGCCGCGCACGAAGAGCATGGCCTGCGGCATCACCTCGTGCAGCTTCATCGCGTCGTGGCCGGCGCCGCTGGGCATGCGGTGCAGTGGCACGCCCTGCGCGTCCACGGCGCGCTCCCAGCGCGCCTGCCACGCGGGCGCGCTCGGTGCTGCGGCTGCGCGCATGGTTTCTTCCGTCTTGAGGCCGATGCCGCGCCGCTCGCAGATGGCGCGCAACTGCCCGAGGATGTCGCGTTCCAGTGCATCGCGCTGCGCGTCGCTGGGCGCGCGCAGGTCGAGCGAGAACAGGCAGCGACCCGGCACCACGTTGATCGAGCCACCGGGCACCTGCAGCATGCCGATGGTGGCCACCGAGTTGCCGTCGGCGCTGGCGCGTTGTTCCGCGTAGAGCGCGAGCTCGGCCACGGCGCTGGCGGCATCGCGACGCCGGTCCATGGGCGTGGTGCCGGCGTGGCTGGCCATGCCGATGGCTTCGCAGAGGTAACGCACGCTGGCGTTGATGGAGGTGACCACGCCCAGCGGCAGGTCCATCTCGTTGAGCACCGGCCCCTGTTCGATGTGCACCTCGACGAAGCCCAGATACTTCGACGGGTCGCGTTTCAGTGCGTGGATGGCGTCCGGCGTGGCGGGCAGGCCGGCGTGCTGCATGGCCGCGCGCATGGTCACGCCTTCAGCGTCCTGCTGGTCGAGCCAGGCCGGGTTGAAGTGGCCGGTGAGCGCACCCGAACCCAGGAAGGTGGCCTTGTAGCGCTGGCCTTCCTCCTCCGCGAAACCCACGACCTCGAAAGCAAAGGGCAGGCGCCTGCCCTGGGCATGAAGGTGCCGCACGCAGGCCATGGGCACGAAGATGCCCAGGCGTCCGTCGTACTTGCCACCGTTGCGAACCGTGTCGTAGTGGCTGCCGGTGAGCAGGGCCGGGGCTTGCGGCGAGGTTCCCAGGTATCTGCCCACCACATTGCCCACCGCATCGATGTTCACTTCGTCGAACCCGCACTCGCGCATGCGTGCCGCCAGGTCGGCGGCGCAGGCCCGGTGCGCGTCCGTCAAGTAGGTCACCGTGAGCTGGCCTTGTTCGGCAAAGCCGGGGTCGCTGTGGCGCGCCAGGTCCTCGTGCCAGTCCCAGACCGCGTTGCCGATGGCGGGTTCAAAGCCGAACTTGTCGTTGAGACGGATCTCGGCAATGCGGTGGATGTTGCGCAGGCACTCGGCTCGCTCGAAGTCCACCGGGTTGCCCAGGCGGCGTTCGAACGTGGCGATGATCTCGCGCTTGGTCAGACCCGTGCCCCGCGGTCCGCGCACCGCCAGGATGAACGGGAAGCCGAACTTCGCGTTGTAGTCGGCATTGAGCTGCTGGATGTGCGCGAACTCCGCGGGCGTGCAGTTCGTCAGCCCGGCCTTCGTCTGTTCGTTGGTGGACTCGGCGGTGAGCGACTGGCTCACCATGGCTTTGCCCGCGAGTTCGGGGTGGGCGCGAATCAGTGCGAGCTGAGCGTCAACGTCCGCTTGCGCGAGCACAGTCACCATGGCGTGTTTCAGTGCGGCCAGCGAGGCAAAGGGGCGCTGCGCCAGCGCCTGCTGCGCGATCCAGGGCGAATGCTCGTACAGGCCGTCGAGCATCTGCGCGGCCTCGGCCAGCGGTGCGTGGTTGAGTTGTTCCAGGGTGATGGGCATGGCGGTGATCTCAGGCGACGGGCGCCGGGTGCGTGGCTTTCCAGTGGCGCGCAATGTCGATGCGGCGCGCCACCCAGACCTGGTCGTGTTGCTGGATGTGGTCGAGGAAGCGCTGCAGGGCGGTGATGCGACCGGGCCGGCCGAGCAGGCGGCAGTGCATGCCGATGCTCATCATCTTCGGGCGGTCCAGCCCGCCCGGGTCGCCTTCCGCGTACAGCGCGTCGAACGTGTCCTTCATGTACTGGAAGAACGGGTCCGCATGCGAATAGCCCTGGGGCAGCGCAAAGCGCATGTCGTTGCAGTCCAGCGTGTAGGGCACGATGAGCTGGTGCGCGTCGCTGCCGTTGGTCCTGCGCACCTTCATCCAGAAGGGCAGGTCGTCGCCGTAGTAATCGCTGTCGTACTCAAAGCCGCCGTGGTCGGCCACAAGGCGGCGCGTGTTCGGGCTGTCGCGCCCGGTGTACCAGCCCAGCGGCCGGCTGCCGGTGAGGCGCTCGATGATCTGCATGGCCTGCGCCATGTGGGCGCGCTCGGTCGCTTCGTCCACGTTCTGGTAGTGGATCCACTTCAGACCGTGGCAGGCGATGTCGTGCCCCAGGTCGACGAACGCGGCGGTCACGTCCGGGCTGCGCTGCAGCGCGGTGGCCACGCCGAAAACGGTGAGCGGCAGGCCGCGCCGCTCGAACTCGCGCAGGATGCGCCAGACACCCGCGCGCGAGCCGTATTCGTAGATGCCCTCCATGCTGATGTGCCGCGCAGGAAAGGCCGCCGGGTTGAACATCTCGGAGAGGAACTGCTCGGACGCGTCGTCGCCGTGCAGCACGCTGTTCTCGCCACCCTCTTCATAGTTCAGCACGAACTGCACGGCGATGCGCGCGCCGTTCGGCCAGCGCACGTGCGGCACATCGCGGCCGTAGCCAGCCAGGTCGCGGGGGTAGGAAGCCGTGGAGTCGTACAGGGTCATGACAGCGCCATCGAAATGTCGTTGGTGGGGACCTTGCGGTCGAAGGTCAGGTTTTCCTCGACGTGCAGCAGGTGCTCGTTCATCAGTCGCACCGCCAGTTCCTCATCGCGCGCTGCCAGGGCCTTGACGATGTCGGCGTGCTCTTCGCTGGAATGCTCGGCCGCTTGATTGCTCTGGTACATGAGGGTGATCAGCGCGCAGCGCGAGATGAGTTCGCGCAGCAGTTCCGCCAGCACCTGGTTGCCCATGAGTTCGGCCATGCGCACGTGGAAGTCGCCCAGGAGTTCGGTGCGCCCGGCGACGTCCTCGTTGGTCACCGCGAGCTTTTCCTGTGCCACGTGCTCGCGCAGTGCCTTGATCTTGGCGTTGGTGACGGTCTTGACGAAAGTGCGGGTCATCTCCACCTCAAGCATGCGGCGCACGGCGAACACCTGTTGCGCTTCCTGCACCGAGGGGGTGGCCACGAAGGCGCCGCGCGCGGGCTCCAGCCGGATCAGCCGGTTCTGCGACAGCTGGAACAGGGCCTGGCGCACCAGCGTGCGCGAGACGCCGAAATGGTCGGCCAGTTTCTGCTCCGCCAGCTTGGTGCCGGGGTGCAGGCGGTGTTCCACGATGGCCCGCGTGAGCGACTCGACAATGTGCAGTGTGCTGGAGGTTTCCATGCGGGCATCATATCCAGAAAAACAAAAAGTGTATACACTTTCGGTCGACCATCAACACTGGAAGGACGCATGACATGGGTTTGAGTACACACGTTCTGGACACCATGCACGGCTGCCCCGCCGCCGGCATGGTGGTGGAGTTGCACACCACGAATGGTGACCAGGCCACTTTGGTCAAGCGCTTCACGCTCAATGCCGACGGCCGCAATCCCGACGGCATGCTGTACGACCACGCCAATCTGAAGGTCGGCACCTACCGACTGGTTTTTGACGTGAAGGGCTACTTTGCGGCGCGGGGCGTGGCGCTGCCCGAGCCCAATTTCCTCGACCGCGTGGCGCTCGACTTCGGTGTGGCGCATGCGGACCAGCATTACCACGTGCCGCTGCTGGTGAGCCCGTGGAGCTATTCAACCTACCGGGGCAGTTGAACAGGGACAAAAAAAGCCCGCCGGGTGGCGGGCTTTCAGGATGGCGCGGTGATTGCGCTATTCAGCGGTCACGCTGGCCTTCGGTGAGCGTGTCGAGCTGGAACTGGCCGCTTTCGTGCCAGAGCCAGGTGTCGGTGTAGCTCACGCTGCCCATGCGCACCGGCGCCGGGAAGGGTGCCGCCGCGCGCACAGTGCGCTCGATCTCGATGCGGCTGCCGGCGTGGCTGGGCGGGCGCAGCCAGTCCATCCGACGGATGTTGCCGAGTTCGTCGATGTCGAGCCGCATGACGCCCACACCCTGCAGCAGCGGGGGCATCTTGCCTTTGTAGATGCGGTGGCTGTTGTTGCCGTAGATGTGGCGCGCGCCGTCCTTGCGGTAGTCCAAGGGCGAGACGGCGTGCGACACCAGCTTCGGCGTGGGACGCACGCTGACCGGCGGAGGTGGTGCCGGCACGGGGGCGGGCGGTGGAGGTGGTGGCGGGGGGGGAGGTGGCGGCAGCGGCGCGGCGCAGGCGGCCAGCAGGGCGGCGGTGCAGACGCCTGCCCAGCCCCAGGGGGTGCGGGGCTGGGCTGGGCGGGGTGCGGGTTCGATGTGTCTCATGTGGGCAGACCTGTTTGGCTGAACGGGCGCCAGGCGTTGGACTTCGAGCGGACCATATGGCTAGGCGGATGGAGTGTATGGGCGATTTCGACAGGGCGTGGGTACAGTACGGCGGATACTGGTCGACCTTGGCTGCGATTACGTATCCATACAAATTATTTGACGTCGACGCCACAGATGTTTGCAGAGCTTGAAGCCTTTCTGGCGCGTCTGGCGACGGAGCGCGCCGTCCTCGTGACAGTCGGTTCGACACGAGGTTCGGTGCCGCGCGAATCGGGCGCGTGGATGGCGGTTTTCCCAACAGCGATGGGCGGTGTGATCGGAACGATCGGCGGCGGGCACCTGGAATGGGACGCGCTGCGCCAGGCGCGCGAAGCTCTGGCGCGCCCGCCCCAGGCCGCACCGGCCACCTGGGAGCATGCGGTCGTGCTCGGTCCGAGCCTGGGGCAGTGCTGCGGGGGCGCGCTGGTGCTGCGCTTCGAAATGGTGGACTGCGCCCACGCCGAGGCCTTGCGCCAACGACTGGTCAGCGGTTGCGTGCCGCTGGCCCTGTTCGGCGGCGGGCACGTGGGGCGCGCACTGGTGCAGGCGCTGACGCCGCTGCCCTTTGACGTGACCTGGATCGACAGCCGCGACGAGGTGTTCCCGCAAAACGTGCCCGTTCATGTGCGCACGGAACACTCGGACCCGGTGCAGGCAGCGGTGCGCGATCTCGCAGCGGGATCGCGCGTGCTCGTCATGAGCTTTTCGCACGCCGAGGATCTGGACATCGTCGCGGCCTGTCTGCTGCGGCTGCGCGAGCGCGCGGACCTCGGCTTCATCGGACTCATCGGCAGCGCCACCAAGTGGGCCACTTTCCGCAGCCGCTTGCGCCAGCGCGGATTCAGTGACGACGAGCTGGCCCGCGTGACCTGCCCGATCGGGCTGCCGGGTATCACAGGCAAGCAGCCCGCCGTGATCGCCGCGGCCGTCGTGGCGCAGTTGTTGCTTGATGCGCAGGCCGATCCTGGCGGTGGTTGACCGCTTGAATGTTTTCAAAAACTGTATACACTTTGGGCGACCGGTCGCAGCGGCGCAGGTGTTCTGACGACACCCGATCGCGGCCCTCAGACGACTCAGAGCGCCCGCGGTGGTGAGTCGCAAGTCCTGACCTTGCCTTGAGGTGCCATGGAAACCTATCTGCTCGACTGGGCCAATCTGCTGTTGCGCTGGCTGCACGTGATCGTCGCCATCGCCTGGATCGGCTCCTCCTTCTACTTCGTCTTTCTCGACAGCAGCCTCACGCCACCCGAGGATGAACAGCTGAAGAAGGATGGTGTCAGCGGTGAGCTCTGGGCCGTGCACGGTGGCGGCTTCTACCACCCGGTGAAGTTCGCGGTCTCGCCGCCGAAGCTGCCCGACCACCTGCACTGGTTCTACTGGGAGAGCTATTCCACCTGGCTCTCGGGCTTTGCGCTGTTTCTCATCTCATACCTCTGGAGCCCCAGCGTCTACCTGATCGATCCCAAGGTGTTCGCCTGGTCGCCCGCCGCAGCCATCAGCACCGCGCTGGCCTTTCTGGTGGTGTTCTGGCTGCTGTACGACGCCATCTGCCGCACGCTGGGCCAGAAGAACAACGGCGACGCCAAGGTCGGCGCGCTGGTGCTGGCGCTGGTGTGCGTGGCGGCCTGGCTGGCCACGCAGCTGTTCGCCGGGCGTGCCGCCTTCCTGCTGATGGGCGCGATGATTGCGACGGCCATGAGCGCCAATGTGTTCTTCTGGATCATCCCGGGCCAGCGCACCGTGGTGGCCGACCTCAAGGCCGGTCGGCCGGTCGATCCGATCCACGGCCAGCGCGGCAAGCAGCGCAGCGTGCACAACACCTATTTCACGCTACCGGTGCTGTTCGCGATGCTGAGCAACCACTACAGCTTCACCTACACGCACGAGTACAACTGGCTGATCCTGATCGGCATGATGTTCGCGGGTGCGGCGATCCGCCAGTTCTTCGTCATGCGGCACGGCTTCAAGCTGGGTCGCAACCCGCACCCCTGGCCCTATGCGGCCGCCGGCGTGGTGGTGCTGGTCGCGTTGATCGTCTGGCTCAGGCCGGCACCCGTGCAGGCCGTGGCCGTGCCCGACACCGTGAGCTATGCGCAACTCAAGCCGGTGCTGGAGCAGCGCTGCGTGATGTGCCACGGCGAGGCGCTGCAGTCCAAGAACGTGCGGCTGGACACACCGGAGGGGCTGGCGCAGCACGCTCAGGCGGTCTACCAGCAGGTGGTGGTGACGCGTCTCATGCCGATGAACAACGCCACCGGTTTGACCGAGGAAGAGCGCGCGCTGATCGGGCAGTGGTTCAAGGGCGGCGCAAAGATCGAGTGAAGCGCGGACGGCGCGTGCGAAGGGTATGTGAACTGCGGTAACCTCGTGGCCGATTTCACAAACTCCGAGCGAGACGCACCATGAAAACGCAAGCCGCCGTGGCCTGGAAATCAGGCCAGCCCCTGACGATTGAAACCGTGGACCTGGAGGGGCCGAAGTTCGGCGAAGTGCTGGTGGAGATCAAGGCCACCGGCATCTGCCACACCGACTACTACACGCTCTCGGGCGCCGACCCTGAAGGGATCTTCCCGGCCATCCTGGGCCACGAAGGCGCGGGCGTCGTGGTCGACGTGGGGCCGGGCGTGACCTCGCTCAAGAAGGGTGACCATGTCATCCCGCTCTACACGCCCGAGTGCCGCCAGTGCAAGTTCTGCCTGAGCCGCAAGACCAACCTCTGCCAGCTCATCCGTGGCACGCAGGGCAAGGGCCTGATGCCCGACGCCACCAGCCGCTTCAGCCTCGACGGCAAGCCCATCTTCCACTACATGGGCACCAGCACCTTCAGCAACTACACCGTGGCGGCCGAGATATCGCTGGCGAAGATCCGCGAAGACGCGCCGTTCGACAAGGTCTGCTACATCGGCTGCGGCGTCACCACCGGCATCGGCGCGGTGATCTTCACCGCGAAGGTGGAGGCGGGTGCCAACGTGGTGGTGTTCGGTCTGGGGGGCATCGGCCTGAACGTGATCCAGGGCGCGAAGATGGTGGGCGCCGACAAGATCATCGGCATTGACCTCAATCCCGAGCGCGAGGCCATGGCGCGCAAGTTTGGCATGACGCACTTCCTCAACCCCAAGGACCACGAGAACATCGTCGATGCCATCGTGCAGCTCACCGACGGTGGCGCCGACTACTCGTTCGAGTGCATCGGCAACACCAAGGTGATGCGTCAGGCGCTGGAGTGCACGCACAAGGGCTGGGGCCGCAGCATCATCATCGGCGTGGCGGAGGCGGGCGCCGAGATCAGCACGCGACCGTTCCAGCTCGTCACCGGCCGCAAGTGGGAGGGTTCCGCCTTTGGCGGCGCGCGCGGCCGCACGGACGTGCCGAAGATCGTCGACTGGTACATGGAAGGCAAGATCAATATCGACGACCTCATCACCCACAAGCTCAAGCTGGCCGACATCAACGAGGGCTTTGCGCTGATGAAACGCGGCGAGTCCATCCGCAGCGTCGTGGAGTTCTGATGACGGCGGTCTTCGAGACGTTGAGCGAGCACCGCTGTTTCGGTGGTGTGCAGGGCTTCTACCGGCACGCTTCGACCGAGACTGGCCTGCCGATGAAGTTCGGCGTGTTCGTGCCACCGCAGGCTGCGCGGGGACCGGTGCCGGTTCTGTTCTTTCTTGCGGGCCTCACCTGCACGGAAGAGACCTTTGCCATCAAGGCCGGTGCGCAGCGTGTCGCTGCCGAGCTCGGCCTCATGCTGGTGACGCCTGACACCAGCCCGCGCGACACCGGCATTGCAGAGGCCAGCGCGGCCTGGGACTTTGGCCACGGCGCGGGCTTCTACCTTGACGCCACCGCGGCGCCCTGGGCGAAATACTTTCGAATGGAGAGCTGGGTCACCCGCGAGTTGCGCGAGCTGGTGCTGGGGGCGTTCCCCGCGAAGGCCGATGGCGTGGGCATCTTCGGCCATTCCATGGGCGGGCACGGTGCGCTCACGCTGGCGCTGCGCCACCCAGGCTTGTACCAGAGCGTGTCCGCGTTCGCGCCAATAGCCGCTCCCATGCAATGCCCCTGGGGAGAGAAGGCGTTCACCGGCTACCTGGGGGCGGATCGCGGTGGCTGGGCCACGCACGACGCCACCGAACTCGTGAAGGCCGGGCACAAGGCCCCTGCGCTGCTGGTCGACCAGGGCCTGGCCGACAACTTCCTCGCCACGCAACTGCACCCGCAGCTGTTCGAGGCGGCCTGTGCCCATGCCGGCCAGCCGCTCACGCTGCGCCGGCACGAAGGGTACGACCATGGCTATTACTTCATCGCGTCGTTTATCGGAGATCACCTGCGCCACCATGCGCAGGCGCTCGCCATGCCCTGACCCATGCGCCCCCGCCAGTTTGACCTCATCGCCTTCGACTGGGACGGCACCCTGTTCGATTCCACCGCCCTGATTGCGCGCTGCATCCAGGCGGCAGTGGTGGACGTGGGCGGCACGCCGCCCTCCTGCGAAGCCGCCAGCTACGTGATCGGCATGGGCCTGATGCAGGCCCTGGCGCATGCTGCGCCCGACGTGCCTCCCGAAAAATACCCCTTGCTGGGCCAGCGCTACCGGCATCACTACCTGGCGCAGCAGCATGACCTGAGTCTGTTCGATGGGGTGTTGCCCTTGCTGGCCGAGCTCAAGAGCCGCCATCACTGGTTGGCTGTCGCCACGGGCAAGAGCCGCGCGGGGCTGAACGAGGTGCTGCACACAGTGGAACTGCAGGGTGTGTTTGACGGCTCGCGCACGGCCGACGAGACCGCCGGCAAGCCGAATCCGCGCATGCTGCACGAGCTCATGCGCGAATTTGGCGTGGAGCCCGAGCGCACGCTCATGATCGGCGACACCACCCACGACCTGCAGATGGCGGTGAATGCCGGTTGCGCCAGCGTGGGTGTGAGCTATGGCGCCCACGAACCGGCCACGTTCGCTGTGCTCGAACCTCTGCACGTGGCGCATTCAGTGCGCGAACTGCATCACTGGCTGAATCAGAACGCCTGAGGATGCCATGAGCACGTCGGCCGACGATCCGGTTTACGCACTGTGCAACAGCGGTGACCTGGTCGATGGTGGGCGGGCGGTGTCGTTCGACGTGGTGTACGCCGGCCAGACCTGCCGGGCATTTGCCATCCGCTATGAGGGGCGCGCGCATGCCTATCTGAACCGCTGCGCCCACGTGGCGATGGAGATGGACTGGCAGCCGGACCGCTTCTTCGACGACAGTGGGCGCTGGCTGCTGTGCGCCACGCACGGCGCGGTCTACGAGCCGGACACCGGAGACTGCAAGGGGGGACCCTGCCGCGGCGGGCTGGTCAAGATCGAACTGGTCGAGCACGGCGGGGTGGTGCACTGGCGGTCACAATACCACCTCAAACCCCCCGAATTCTGAAAACGCCCGACCATGAACGACGACTTTCCCGGCCCTTCCGCCCACACCGCCAGTGATCGCGCCCAGGAGGTGGCCTGGGAGCGCGCCACGCTCGAAAAGCTCGTGTTCGCGACGATTCGCGAACAGCAGGCCGCGCGCCGCTGGAAGATGTTCACCCGACTGATGTGGCTGGCGATCCTGGGCGCGATCGTCTGGTTCGTTTACACCAGCGACAAGGCCACCTCGGTCAGCACGCCGCACACGGCGGTGGTTGACGTCAAGGGCGAGATCGCCAGCGGCGCCGAGGCCAGCGCCGAATACGTGGTGGCATCGCTGCGCTCGGCATTTGAGGACGAGGGCGCGCAGGCGGTGGTGCTGCTGATCAACTCGCCCGGCGGCAGCCCGGTGCAGGCCGGCATCATCAACGATGAGATCACGCGCCTCAAGGGGCTGCACAACAAGAAGGTTTATGCGGTGGTCGAGGAAACCTGTGCCTCTGCCGCCTATTACATCGCTGCGGCGGCCGACGACATCTATGTGGACAAGGCCAGCCTGGTGGGCAGCATCGGCGTGCTCATGGACGGCTTTGGGTTCACCGGCCTGATGGACAAGCTCGGCATCGAGCGCCGGCTCATGACCGCCGGGGCGAACAAGGGCATGCTCGATCCGTTCAGCCCGCTGGACGAAAACCAGCGCGCCTACATGCAGCAGATGCTGGGCGAAATTCATGCCCAGTTCATCGAGGTGGTGAAGAAGGGCCGGGGTGACCGCCTCAAGGACAACGGCGATACCTTCAGCGGTCTGGTGTGGAACGGTCAGCAGGCGGTGAAACTGGGCCTGGCCGATGGCCTGGGCAATCTCGACTACGTGGCGCGCGAAATCGTCAAGGCCGAGGACATCGTGGACTACACGCAGCGCGAGAACGTGGGCTTGCGTCTGGCCAAGCGATTCGGTGCCAGTGTGGGCGAAGGCATCTTTTTCGCGGCTCGCGCCGCGGGTGTTCAGCTGCGGTAGCCCGAAGGGTTGCCGTGCTGCCAGCGCCAGGCGTCGGCGCACATGTCGTCCAGTGTGTGCCGTGCCTGCCAGCCCAGCAACTGGCGGGCGCGAGCCGGGTCGGCCCAGCACTGGGCCACGTCGCCGGCGCGGCGCGGCGCAATCCGGTAGGGCACCGTGCGGCCGCTGGCCTTCTCGAACGCGCGCACCACCTCGAGCACGCTGTGGCCGCGGCCGGTGCCCAGGTTCACCGTGAAGCTCTCGCCCCGGCCCAGCAGCGCCTTGAGCGCGGCCAGATGGCCCACGGCCAGGTCCTGCACGTGGATGAAGTCGCGCACGCCGGTGCCGTCGGGCGTGGGGTAGTCGTTGCCGTACACGTTGAGGTGCTCGCGCTGCCCCACCGCCACCTGCGCCACGTAGGGCATGAGGTTGTTGGGAATGCCGGCCGGGTCTTCGCCGATCAGGCCGCTCGGGTGGGCGCCCACCGGGTTGAAGTAGCGCAGGGTGCCCACGCGCCAGGCCGGGCGGGCAGCGCACAGGGCACCGAGCATGTCCTCGATGACCAGCTTGCTGTGGCCGTAGGGGTTGGTGTGGCTGCGCGGGAAGTCTTCGGTGATCGGCACCGAGGCCGGATCACCGTACACCGTGGCGCTGCTGGAGAACACCAGGGTGGGTGGGTTCGAGGCGTCTTCCGCGTGCACGGTTTCCATTGCGCGCAGCAGGCTGACCGCGCCACCGATGTTGTTGTGGAAGTATTTCAACGGTTGCGCCACGCTTTCGCCCACGGCCTTGTCGCCCGCGAAATGCACCACGCCCACCGGGCGGTGGCGGCGCAGCACCTCTTCCAGCCAGGGCGTGTCGAGCACGTCGCCGCGTTCCAGTGGCAATGCCCGGCCGGTGATGTGCGCCAGGCGATCCAGCACCACCGGGTGGCTGTTGGCGAAGTTGTCCAGCACCACGGGTTCGAAGCCGGCCTCGATCAGGGCAATCGCGGTGTGGCTGCCGATGTAGCCCGCGCCGCCGGTGAGCAGGATTTTCATGGGACCCGCCGTCACGTCTTGCCGGGGGTGTTGGATTGACGGCCGTAGACGTCATCCAGTCGCACGATGTCGTCTTCGCCCAGGTAGCTGCCCGACTGCACCTCGATCATCTCCAGCGCCATCTTGCCCGGGTTGTGCAGCCGGTGCACCTCGCCTATGGGAATGTAGGTCGACTGGTTCTCGGACAGCAGGTAGACCTCCTGACCGCGGGTGATCTCGGCCGTTCCCTTGACGATGATCCAGTGCTCGGCGCGGTGGTGGTGCTTCTGCAGGCTGAGCGATGCGCCGGGTTTCACGCCGATGCGCTTGACCTGAAAGCGTTCGCCCATGTCGACGCTGTCGTACCAGCCCCAGGGACGTGCCACGCGGCGGTGCATGGCGGCCTGCGGAATCTTGCGCTGTGATAGCAAGGCCACCACGTCCTTGACCTGTTCGGCGTGGTCGCGCTGGGCCACCAGCAGGGCATCGGGCGTGTCGATGATCAGCAGGTCCTGCGTGCCCAGGGCCACCACGGTGCGACCGGGTGCGTGGATGAAGGTGTTGCGCGCGTTCAGCACATGGCCCTGGCCGGTGACGCGGTTGCCGTCTCCGTCGGCCTGGCTCAGTTCGGCCACGGCGTTCCAGCTGCCCACGTCGCTCCATTGGCCCTGAAAGGGCACCACGGCCACCTCATCGTGTGGCTCCATCACGGCGTAGTCAATGCTTTGAGAGCGGCACGCGAGAAAGGCGCCTGCCTCGGGGCGCACGAAGCGGATCTGCCCCACGGTGTCTTGTCGGGGCTGCACCATGGCGGTCCTGCAGGCTTGCAAGATGTCGGGGGCGTGCTGGGCGAGCGCGGCGATCAGGGTGCTGGCGCGGGTCAGGAAAATGCCCGCGTTCCACAGCACATTGCCCTGCAACAACAAAGCCTGCGCCGCGTCGGGCGCGGGCTTCTCGATGAAGCGGGCCACGGTGCGGCTGCCGTCGGCGCGGTCATCGCCTTGCTGGATGTACCCATAGGCGCTGCTGGGAAAACTGGGCACCACGCCGAAAGTGACGATGGCGCCCGCCTCGGCGGCCGTCACGCCCTGTCGCACGGTCCGGGCGAACGCCGTGGCGTCGGGGATGTGGTGGTCGGATGGGCAGAACAGCAACAGGGGGTCGGCCTCTTCCGTAGAGCGGGCCAGCAGCGCCGCGAGTGCCATGGCCGCGGCAGTGTTGCGCGCGGCGGGCTCCAGCAGGACCTGGCCAGGAATCTTCTCCGCCTCGATGGCGTCGGCCACCAGAAAACGGTGATCTTCTGACGCCACACAGACCACCGGGTTGTCGCACCAGGCCAGCCGGTCCAGGGTGAGCTGCAGCAGGCTCTTGTCACCCACCAGCGGCACAAACTGTTTCGGAAAACTTTGGCGGCTCAACGGCCACAGGCGGGTGCCGGAGCCGCCGCAAAGAATGACGGGGGTGATGCTCATACGCGGTGTGACGGTGAAGGCGCGCCGCGCAGGCTGCGCGGGCAACGCGGACCAGTGTAGCGGCTCTGTGCCGCTCACATGATCGGTATCATGGGTGGCCGATTCACCTTTGCTGTCTGGGAGATAGTGCACACATGATGACGATTCGAAAAGCCGTGTTCCCCGTGGGTGGCCTGGGCACCCGCTTTCTGCCCGCCACCAAGGCCATCCCCAAGGAGATGCTGCCGGTGGTGGACAAGCCCCTGATCCAGTATGCGGTGGAGGAGGCCTACGCGGCGGGCATCCGCGAGATGATCTTTGTCACCGGTCGCCACAAGCGCGCCATCGAGGACCATTTCGACACAGCGTACGAGCTGGAAATGGAGCTCGAAGCCGCTGGCAAGAGCGCGCTGCTGCAACTGGTGCATTCCATCAAGCCCGACGACATGGATTGCTTCTATGTGCGCCAGCCGCGGGCCCTGGGCCTGGGGCATGCGGTGCTCTGCGCCGAGCGTCTGGTGGGCAATGAGCCGTTTGCGGTGCTGCTGGCCGACGACCTGATGATGGGCAGGAACCAGGCCCAGGGAGGCCCCACCGTGCTTCAGCAGATGGTGCAAGCCTACGAATCGAGCCCCGGTACCGTGCTCGCGGTTCAGGATGTGCCCCGCGAGGAAACGCGCCGCTATGGCGTGGTCGACGTGCTCGGTGCATCGCAGGCGCTGGCCGAGGTGTTCGCCATGGTGGAGAAGCCGGCGCCCGAAGCGGCACCGTCGACCCTTGCGGTGGCTGGGCGCTATGTGCTCACGCCCGCAGTGTTCGAGAGCATCCGTCGCCAGCCGCGCGGTGCGGGCGGAGAGATCCAGCTCACCGATGGCATTGCCGCTCTCATCGGCAAGGAAAAGGTGCAGTCGTACCGCTATGAGGGTCAGCGCTACGACTGCGGCAGCAAGGAAGGTTTTCTGGAGGCCACGATCGACCTGGCCCTGGCCAACGCCGAGCTCAGTGGCTCCGTGCGTGCCCATCTCGGGCGCCTCGGGCTCTGAGGCGCGCGGCCAATCACCTTCCGAGCAGGAAGACGCTCGGTGCGTCCAGCGGCAGGCTTGCCCTCAGCCGCTGATCCCGTTTCCATTCGCTCACCAGCGCGCTGCGGCAGGTTTGCTGTGGCAGTGTGAGCGCGCCGCACACGGCCAGTCGGGTGTGGGGATGCAGCGTCTGCAGCAATGCCTGGAGCAAGCTGGTGTTGCGATAAGGGGTTTCGATGAACATCTGCGTCTGCCCGGTTTTGAGCGCCAGCGTTTCCAGTTCGCGCAGGCGCCGGGCCCGTTCGCCGGGCTCCTGCGCCACGTAGCCCACAAAAGCGAAGTTCTGCCCATTGAGCCCGCTCGCGGCCAGTGCGAGCATCAGCGAGACCGGGCCGGTAAGTGGAACCACTCGCAGGCCCAGTGCGTGGGCGGCCCGGACGATGGAACTGCCCGGGTCCGCGATGGCGGGCATGCCGGCTTCGCTGATCAAGCCCACGTCGTGGCCAAGCAGCGCGGGCGCCAGCAGCGCGCGCGCGGCGGCGTCACCGGCGGCTTCCGGGGCGTGGTCGCCCTTCTTGTGTGCTGCACGGGGCAGTTCGGTGATGTGTTGGGTCTGCAACGGCGCGGCCAGTGGCATGACGTCGTTCACCCGCTTGAGAAACGCGCGCGTGCTCTTGGCGTTTTCCGTGATCCAGTGCGTGAGGCGGCCAGCGATGGCCAGGGTTTCGGCTGGCAACCATTCACCGGGCGGGGCCGCTGTTTCCAGGTCCATGCCGAAGTCCAGCGGCGTGGGAACCAGATAAAGCGTGCCCTGCTTCTTGATGGGGGCGCTCACAGTATCTTCACCCCCGCTGCCCGGATCATGTGGCAGGTGCGTATCAGCGGCAATCCCACCAGCGCGGTTGGGTCGTCGTTGTCGATGCGCTCCAGCAAGGCGATCCCGAGACCCTCGCTCTTGGCACTGCCCGCGCAGTCGTAGGGCTGCTCGGCGTGCAGATAGTGTTCGATTTCGTCGTCGCTCAGATTGCGAAACACCACGCGCACCGCGGCGATGTCGCTGCGCTCGAATCCGGTGGCCTGGCAGACCACAGCCAGCGCGGTTTGAAATACCACGGTCTGGCCCCGCATGCGCTGTAGCTGCGCCACGGCGCGTGCGTGCGTGCCCGGTTTGCCCAGCGGCTCCCCCTGTAAATCGGCCACCTGATCGCTTCCGATTACCACCGCCTCAGGACGAATTCGCGCCACGTCATGGGCCTTGGCAAGTGCCAGGCGCAGCGCCAGGTCGGCCGGCTTTTCGCCCGCTTCGGGCGTCTCGTCCACGTTGGGGGCGATTGCCTCGAACGGCACCCCGAGGCGGGACAGCAGCGCATGCCGGTAGCGCGACGTGGAGCCGAGGATGAGCGCGCGCGACGGTGCGGGCGAAGACGTAGTTCTGGCAAGTGTCATCCCGGTATTCTCCCCGCATTCTTTTACACTGCCCGGATGAAAAACGCCCCCAAGATCGTCTGGAACCCCCGACGCCTGGACATGCGTGCATTTGCCCAGGCGGGGGCGAGTCTGCAAGCCGAGGAGCAGCTCTCGACGTTTGCGCGCCTGCATGCCGAACGGGCGCCGGACGCATCGGTCGCATCGGAGTCGGTCCGCTGGTTGGCACGGGGAGAGATGCGACCAGGGGCCAGCGGAGACGAGCCTGAGGCCTGGCTGCTCTTGCAGGTGGATGTGCGCATGCCTCTGACCTGTCAGCGTTGCCTGGGTCCAGTGGACGTGCCCCTGACGGTGGAGCGCTGGTTCCGGTTCGTGGCGGACGAGGCGACCGCCGAGGCGCAGGACGATGACTCCGAAGAAGACCTGCTGGCCCTGGAACCCCGCCCCAACCTGCTGGATGTGCTGGAAGACGAGATGCTGATGGCCCTGCCGCTTGTGCCCATGCACGAGGTCTGCCCAATTCCGGTCCGGATGCAGGTGGGTGATGTCGATGAGGCGGCGGACGATGCTGCCCCGGTACCGCAAAACCCGTTTGCCGAACTGGCACGGTTGAAAAAATGACACCTGCAGGCCCAGTAAGGCCGCAGTTGTTGGTGTGGCTGCCTTCGGGCTATAATGCTTGGCTTTGCGCTGGCATCCATTTGCATGGTCTGTTGACCGGCTCTGGTCAGGCGCACGACCGGTTGAGCGGGGCGGCCACAATGCTCCGTTTGTGCCACTCCGTTTGACCCTACCGATTTCAGGAGCCCATCATGGCTGTTCAGCAAAACAAGAAGTCCCCTTCCAAGCGTGGAATGCACCGTTCGCACAATGCGCTGAACGTGCCCGGCATCGCCGTTGAGCCGACCACCGGCGAGACCCACCTGCGTCACCACATCAGCCCCAATGGCTTTTACCGGGGTCGCCAGGTGCTGAAAAACAAGTCCGAAGCCTGATGGCGGGTGGCCAGGGGCCTCGCCGCGGTGTCGCGAACGGGGTTGCCGGTTGGCCTGTGAGACGCTGGCCCGCATGCTGCATGCGGGCTTTTTTCATTCTTGGGTTGCGTTAAGCGCCCGATCCGGGATGTAGTTGCCATGATCACCATCGCTGTGGATTGCATGGGAGGCGATGTCGGGCCGGCGGTGACCATGCCCGCTTGTGCCGCCTTTCTCTCCAGTCACCCACAGGTGCATTTGCTGCTTGTGGGCAAGCCCGCAGAACTCCAGGCCTGGCCTCAAGTGCTTAACAACGTGCGCTGCAGCGTGGTGCCCGCAAGCGAAATCGTCTCCATGGAGGACCCGGTGGAGGTGGCCTTGCGCCGTAAGAAGGATTCCTCGATGCGCGTGGCCATCAACCAGGTCAAGGCGGGCGAGGCCCAGGCGGCGGTGTCGGCGGGAAATACCGGCGCCTTGATGGCCATTGCCCGCTACGTGCTCAAGACCATGGACGGGATTGATCGCCCTGCCATTGCGACCCAGATGCCCAATGCGCGCGGCGGCGCGACCACGGTGCTTGATCTGGGTGCCAACGTCGATTGTTCGGCCGAGCACTTGCTGCAGTTCGCCGTCATGGGTTCTGCGCTGGTGGCTGCGTCAACCGGACACAAGGAGCCCAGCGTCGGATTGTTGAACGTTGGTGAAGAGGTCATAAAAGGCAGCGAAGTCATAAAAAAAGCCGGTGTTCTGCTGCGAAATGCGGCCAACACCGGTGATCTTAATTTTTTCGGCAATATCGAAGGCGACGATATCTTCAAGGGAACGACAGATATCGTCGTGTGTGATGGCTTTGTCGGGAACGTGGCGCTCAAGGCAAGCGAAGGCCTTGCCTCGATGATCAGTGGATTCATCCGTGAGGAGTTTTCAAAGAGCATTTTTCGGAGAATGGGCGCAATCTTCGCCTATCCGGTTCTAAAGTCATTCAAAAACCGCGTTGACCATCGGCGCTACAACGGCGCGGCACTGCTTGGCCTGCAAGGCCTGGTGTTCAAGAGCCATGGCTCCGCCGACGCCTTTGCGTTCGAGCAAGCCTTGGGCCGGGCTTATGATGCGGCCCTCAATCAATTGCTGGACAACGTGCGGGAGCGCATCGCCCACGCCCGGCCACTGATGTCGCCGGAGTCCGTGCCGAGCGAATTGAAGAGCATCCCGACCATTTGAATATTCCGAGTCGTCCCGCATGACACGCTACGCCCGCATCACTGGCACTGGAAGCAGCCTGCCCCCCCAGCGACTGACCAACGCCGACATGGTGGCCATGCTGGCCCCTCGTGGTGTGGAGACCAGTGATGACTGGATCGTGGAACGCACCGGCATCAGGGCGCGCCATTTCGTGGCGGACGGCGTATACGCCAGCGACCTGGCCGTCGAGGCTTGCCGCCAGGCGATGGGCGCCGCTGGCGTCGACGCCGGTGACATTGATCTGATCATTGTCGCCACCTCCACGCCCGACATGGTGTTTCCTTCCACGGCGTCCATCCTGCAACACAAGCTGGGTATTGCGGGGTGCCCGGCGTTTGACGTGCAGGCCGTGTGCAGTGGCTTCATCTATGCGCTGACCGTGGCGGACGCGCTCATCCGTTCGGGCAGCGCGCGCAAGGCGCTGGTGGTGGGGACCGAGATATTCAGCCGCCTGCTCGACTTCAACGACCGCACGACCTGTGTGTTGTTCGGCGATGGCGCAGGCGCGGTGGTGCTGGAGGCTTCGGACGTGCCCGGTATCCTGGCTACCGACATTCATGCTGACGGCAAACACACGGGCATCCTCTGCGTGCCTGGCCATGTTTCTGGTGGCCAGATTCTGGGCGATCCCTTGCTCAAGATGGATGGCCAAGCAGTGTTCAAACTGGCGGTGGGCGTGCTGGAAGAAACGGCGCAGACCACGCTGGTCAAGGCGGGCAGAACCACCGCGGACATCGACTGGTTGATTCCCCATCAGGCCAACATCCGCATCATGCACAGCACGGCGCGCAAGCTCAAACTGCCGCTGGACAAGGTCGTCGTCACCGTGGACCAGCATGGAAATACGTCCGCTGCCTCGATCCCGTTGGCGCTGGATCACGCGGTGCGCCGTGGCATGGTGAAACCCGGTGACACGTTGATGCTCGAAGGCGTGGGCGGTGGCTTCACGTGGGGCTCGGTGTTGCTGGACTTCTGAACGGCGCTGCCCCCGTTCTCCACTGGAATGACATTCAAATAAATGAAGAAGAACTTTGCCTTCGTGTTCCCCGGCCAGGGCTCTCAGGCCGTGGGCATGCTTGACGATTGGGCAGACCATCCTGCTGTCGTGGAGACCTTGAAAGAGGCGTCTGACGCCATGAACGAAGATCTGGGCAGGCTGATCCACCATGGCCCGGCCGATGTGCTGGCCATGACGGTGAACACCCAGCCTGTGATGCTGGTCGCCGGCGTTGCAGCATGGCGCGTGTGGCGCGCAGAAGGCGGTGCATTGCCAGCAGTGGTTGCCGGGCACTCGCTGGGCGAGTATTCCGCCCTGGTGGCTGCGGGGTCCCTGACGCTGGCGCAGGCCGCGCCCCTGGTGCGGTTTCGCGCGCAGGCCATGCAGGAGGCTGTACCGTCCGGCACTGGTGCGATGGCGGCGGTGCTCGGGTTGAGCGCCGAAGCCGTCGTGGCCGGATGCCTTGAGGCCCAGGACAGTTTCGGGCCTGGCAGCGCCGAGGTGGTGGAGGCGGTGAACTACAACGACCCCATGCAGACCGTGATCGCTGGCAGCAAGGCGGCCGTTGACAAGGCCTGTGAGGTGCTCAAGGCACTGGGTGCCAAACGTACGTTGCCCCTGCCGGTGTCCGCTCCTTTTCACTCAAGCCTGATGAAGCCGGCCGCGGAGAGGCTCAAGGAACGACTTGCCGATACGCCGATTGCCGCGCCACAGATCGCGGTGATCAACAACATCGACGTGGCGGTCGAATCCGATCCTGATCGCATCCGCGATGCGCTGTACCGCCAGGCCTTCGGACCGGTGCGCTGGGTGGAATGCGTGGGCTCGATCAAGGCTCGCGGCATCGATATAGTGGTTGAGTGCGGTCCGCGCAAGGTACTGACCGCAATGGTCAAGCGAGTCGATTCCTCCCTCACTGGCGCGGCCCTTTTTGATCCAGCCACTCTTGCGGAAGTCAAGGCCTTGCTGGCCTGAAGCTTGGAGAACTCCCATGTCTGAAATCAAGTTTGCTGGCCAGGTGGCTCTGGTCACCGGCGCTTCGCGCGGAATCGGGGCCGCCATTGCGGCCGAGCTTGTCGGCCGGGGGCTGGTCGTGATCGGTACCGCCACCAGTGACGAGGGTGCCGCGAAGATTGGCTTGGCACTTTCTGCCTTGCCGAGAGCCGTCGGTGGCTGCCGTGGTGCGAAGCTCGACGTGAACGACGCGGCGGCGGCCGAGGCGCTCATCGATGAGATTGTCAAGACCCACGGCGGCCTGCAGGTGCTTGTGAACAATGCCGGCATCACGCGCGACATGCTGGCCATGCGGCTGAAGGACGATGACTGGGATGCGGTGCTTGACACCAACCTGAAGGCTGTGTTCCGCATCAGCCGTGCGGTGATCCGCCCCATGATGAAGCAGCGCTATGGCCGCATCATCAGCATCACCAGCGTGGTGGGTGCTTCGGGTAATGCGGGCCAGGCCAACTATGCTGCTGCCAAGGCCGGGGTGGCCGGCATGACGCGGGCGCTGGCGCGTGAGCTTGGCAGCCGCAGCATCACGGTCAACTGCGTGGCGCCGGGCTTCATAGAAACCGACATGACCGCCGCGCTGCCTGAAGAGCAGCAAAAGGCGTTGCTGGGACAGATCCCACTGGGCCATCTGGGCAAGCCGGCCGACATTGCGCATGCGGTGGCCTACCTCGCCAGCCCACAGGCCGCCTATGTCACGGGCCAGGAATTGCACGTCAATGGCGGCATGTTCATGTCCTGACTCGGGACGCCGCATGGAATACTTGCGCCGAGCCAGCCGCCCGGCGGGCCATCCGGGGCCACATTCCCGGCACGGCTAAAATGGCGGCCTGTATTTCAACCACCCTCAGAGGGACCTATGAGCGATATCGAAGCACGTGTGAAGAAAATCATTGCCGAACAACTCGGTGTTGAAGAGGGGCAGGTCACCAACGAAAAGGCTTTCGTGGCCGACCTGGGCGCTGATTCGCTGGACACGGTTGAGCTGGTGATGGCGCTGGAAGACGAATTCGGTATCGAGATTCCCGACGAGGAAGCCGAAAAGATCACCACGGTTCAGAAAGCCATCGATTACGCGTTGGCCAACCAGAAGGCCTGAAAAACCGATGAGCCGTCGCCGTGTCGTCGTGACCGGCCTGGGTTGCGTCAGCCCCGTGGGCAACACGGTGGCCGATTCCTGGGCCAACCTCCTGGCTGGACAGTCCGGCATTGATTCCATCACGAGGTTCGATGCGTCGAACTTTGCCTGCCGGTTTGCGGGAGAGGTCAAAGGGTTCAACCTGGAGGAGTACATCACCGCCAAGGAAGCGCGGACGATGGACACCTTCATTCACTATGGTGTGGCTGCCTCCATGCAGGCGGTGGCCGATTCGGGTCTTCCCACCGGCGACCGGTTGGGCGAGGAGCAATCCACGCGCATCGGCTGCGTGATTGGCTCCGGCATCGGCGGCCTGCCGCTGATCGAGGAAACGCACACCGAACTGACCACCCGTGGTCCGCGTCGCATCACGCCATTCTTTGTGCCGGCATCGATCATCAACATGATCTCTGGTCACGTGTCGATGAAGTTCGGCTTCAAGGGCCCGAACATCGCCATCGTCACGGCGTGCACCACTGGCCTGCACTGCATTGGCGAGGCCGGTCGCATGATCGAGTACGGCGACGCCGACGTGATGATCGCTGGGGGCTCCGAGGCCACAGTGTCTCCCCTGGGCATTGGTGGCTTTGCGGCCATGCGGGCCTTGTCGACGCGCAACGACGACCCGAAGACGGCCTCGCGCCCCTGGGACAAGGACCGCGATGGCTTTGTGCTGGGCGAGGGCGCGGGCGTGATGGTGCTCGAAGAATACGAGCACGCCAAGGCGCGCGGAGCGAAGATCTACGCGGAACTCGGTGGATTCGGCATGAGCGCCGACGCTGGGCATATGACAGCGCCCAACATGGACGGCCCTCGCCGCGCTATGTTGAGCGCCCTGCGCAACGCGGGCGTGAATCCGGATCAGGTCGACTACCTGAACGCGCATGGCACCTCTACGCCCCTGGGAGACATCAACGAAACGAATGCCATCAAGGCTGCGCTGGGTGACCATGCGAAGCAGATGGTGGTCAGCTCAACCAAATCGATGACCGGCCACCTTCTGGGGGGCGCCGGAGGCATCGAGTCGGTTTTCACCGTGCTGGCGCTTCACCATCAGAAGGTGCCACCTACCATCAACATCTTCAATCAGGACGCTGAGTGTGATCTGGACTACTGCGCCAACACCGCGCGGGACTTGAGGATTGATGTGGCAATGAAGAACAACTTTGGATTCGGCGGCACCAACGGCACGCTGGTGTTCCGCCGCGTTTGAACAAGCCGCATACATCGTTTTTTTCACGGTTCGCATGCGCAGCGCCCCATCGGTGTCGTTTCCGGTGGGGCGCTGCCGCTTTTACCTCTGGTTTCTGTTGACGCTGGCCGCGCTAGGGGTCCTGGTGCTGGGAGCCTGGGTTGTTTACGCCGCGTCGCACCGGCAGTGGCATGGCCTGTGGGGTGCTGCTCTCTGGGGGAGTTGGCTGCTTTTTGCCGCATGGAGCTGGTGGCGTTCTCCGACTGGACTGTTGTCATGGGAGGCGCAAGCGCAACCCCCGGGTGGCTGGGCGTGGCGCAGCACCGCGTGTGTCGAAGGGGCGCCACTGCAGCGCGTGGACCTGGTGGTTGATCTGCAGACCCGCGTCCTGCTCCGTCTGCACGGCGCGGACGCGCGCACTCGCTGGGTGTGGGCGGAGCGCGCGAAGAATCCAGGGCGCTGGCACGACCTACGCCGCGCGCTGGTCGTGCGCAACTGAAGGGACGCAAGGCCTGGGTTATATTTCCGCGCGCATGACACTCGAAGACCACACCGCTCCACCACCGCCCGACAGCGATGTCATGCTGGTGCAGCGCACGCTCGCGGGGGAGCAACGGGCGTTCGAGTTGCTGGTCGTGAAATACCAGCGGCGGGTGGAGCGTCTGATCGGGCGCATGGTGCGCGATACCGACCTCGTGCAGGACATTGCCCAGGAAACCTTTATCCGGGCCTACCGGGCGCTCGCCCAGTTTCGGGGCGACGCCCAGTTCTATACCTGGCTTTATCGCATTGCGGTCAATACGGCCAAAAAGCAGCTCCTGGAACTCAAGCGAGACCCGCTGGTTTTCCAGTCGCAGATGAAATCCGGGGAAGACGATGAAACTTCCGGTCCCGAACGCGAACTAAATTCGGGAGCGGCCGATGCCGAGACGCCCGAAGCGGTGCTGGCCAGCAAGGAAATTGCTCAAGCGGTCAATGCCGCCATGGATGCGCTGCCCGAAGAGCTGCGCATGGCGATTACCCTGCGTGAAATCGAGGGCATGAGTTACGAGGAAATTGCCACGGCGCTGGAATGCCCCATTGGCACGGTGCGCTCCCGGATATTCCGGGCGCGTGAGGCGATTTCAGCGCGCATCAAGCCGATGCTGGAGCGCCAGACAGGCAAGCGATGGTAAGAGGGCATGGCAGCCGTTCAAAATGGCTCGCGCTTGCCCCGAGGATCGGGAAGTTCAGGAAGAGATCATGAATGCCGTACAAGTCAGTTTGAATTCTCGGGATGACGAAGTTCGTCTGCTGCCGCGCTACGCGTTGTCCGCGCTTGTGGATGGGGAGATCGATACCGAGCAACTCGATGCGCTGTTCACCTCCAAGGACGATGCCGCGGAGGTTCTGGCGAATTGGCACAGCTATCAGGTGATCGGAAGCGCGCTGCGGGGTGACCGCTCGGCGGCGTTCACCGCTCAACCACCTGGTGACTTTCTCGCCGCAGTACGTGGACGGTTGGCGGCCGAAGCGGCACCCTTTGTGGCGCCGATGCCCCCGGTTATCCCTGCGCGCGCCGTGGCCGCCAACGACTCGGTCTTTCGCTGGCAAATGGTGGCTGGCGTGGCTTCGCTGGCTGCGGTGATCGCGGTGAGTTGGACTGTCTTGAGCGGAGCGCCCTCCAATGCAGGGGGCAGCGGCCCTCAGCTGGCCGCCGCGCCTGCCGCCACCGTGACAGTCGAGACAGCAACGCCTCGTGCGGCGGCATCCGGGTCTGTACCATCCACTGCCCTGGTGGTGAATACCGGGCAAGGGCCGCTGATCCGTGACGCCCGCCTCGAAGAGCTGTTGGCCGAGCACCGCCAGAATGGGGGCATGTCTGCCCTGCAGATGCCCACGGGCTTCATTCGCAGTGCCACGTACGACGCGGCAGCTCGCTGAAACACCATGACGTTCGCCATGTCCGGGCTCTTTGTCGGCGATCAAGTGCGTTCGGTACGACGGCCCATGCTGCTGCCAGGGCGACCGGGCATCCGGCGCCGGGGCGCCGCCGCGTTGATGGCGCTGGCTTGCGGTGTCATGGCACCGTTGTATGCGCAGAACCTGCCCTCGTCCCCTGAGGGCACGCGCAGCGTCAACGAATGGCTCACGCGCATGCATGAGGCGTCGCGGCAGCGTGCCTATGTCGGCACGCTTGTGGTGTCGGCGGGAGCGGCCATGTCGGCCTCGAAGATCTGGCATGTCTGCGACGGCGCGCAACAGATGGAGCGCGTCGACACGCTGACTGGCGCGCCGCGCACCACGATTCGCCGCAACAAGGAAGTCATCACCTTCGTGCCAGAGGCCAAGACGGCGTATGTTGAAAAGCGGGAGTCGCTGGGCATGTTCCCTGACGTGCTGGGCAAGCCGGGCAACCAGATCGAGCAGTTCTACAGCGCTCGCGAGGTTGGCGTGCAGCGCGTGGCCGGGCATCTGGCCGACATGGTCGAAATCCTTCCGCGCGACGCGTTGCGGTTTGGCTATCGCATCTGGTCCGAGCGGCAGACGGGCCTGGTGGTGAAGCTGCAAACCCTGGGTGAGCAGGGCGCTGTACTGGAACAGGTGGCGTTCTCCGAGTTGCAATTGGACGCGCCGGTGAGCATGGAGAAGCTCAAGCGGCTCATGAAAGACACCCGGGGCTATGAGGTGCACAAGCCCCTCCTGAGGAAGACGACAGCCGAGGCGGAAGGCTGGCGCCTGAGCGAGGCCGTGCCAGGCTTCATGCCCATGAGTTGCCATACCCGGGAAACCACCAGCGCTGGCGAGCCAGCACCAGGCATGGCTCCCATGCAGTGGGTGTTTTCCGACGGGTTGGCCTCGGTGTCACTGTTCGTCGAACCGTTCGATGCACAACGGCATACGCAGGAGTCCGCTGCGGTGGTAGGTGCCACGCACTCGGTCAACCGCCGCGTGGGCGATCATTGGCTGACAGTGCTGGGTGAAGCGCCCACCGCCACGCTGCGACGCTTTGCGATGGCGTTGGAGCGCACGCGGTAATTGTTGCCGTGTTCCTGGCGATGGGACCTGGGCCCGGCGCCCTTTCCTGTCTCGACGAAGCGGATTGTTTGGTGTTTGTGTAAAGGATCACGATGACGCATGCCCCCTTGATTCGAACCCCTTTGAACTGGGCACTGGCCAGTGCCCTGCTGGCTGGCGCCGGACTGACTCTGCCTTTGTCGTCGCAAGCCCAGACCGTTCAGGTACCAACAATTCCACCCTCCGCCAGCGTGCGCGGGCTGCCCGACTTCACCGATCTGGTGGACTTGGTGGGTCCGTCGGTGGTCAACATCCGCACCCTGGAGCGCGCCAGCTCGGAAAGCCGAGGAGGCGCGCCGGATGAGCAGATGCTGGAGTTTTTCAAGCGTTTCGGCATTCCCATTCCGCCCGGCATGACGCCGCGCGGCCCGCGCCCGGGGCCCTCCGATGAGGCGCAACCACGCGGTGTCGGATCCGGTTTCGTCCTGAGTGGCGACGGTCTGATCATGACAAACGCCCACGTGGTGGACGGAGCCGATGAGCTCATCGTCACGTTGCCGGACAAGCGTGAATTCAAGGCCCGGCTCGTTGGGGCGGACAAACGCACCGATGTGGCGGTGGTCAAGATCGAGGCCACAGGTCTTCCCGCCGTGAAAATCGGCGATATCAACCGACTGCGCGTGGGCGAATGGGTCATGGCCATCGGTTCGCCTTTTGGCCTGGAGAATACTGTGACGGCGGGCATCGTGAGCGCCAAGCAGCGCGACACCGGTGACTTCCTTCCCTTCATTCAGACCGATGTGGCGATCAACCCCGGCAACTCAGGTGGCCCACTGATCAACATGCGCGGCGAGGTGGTCGGAATCAACAGCCAGATCTACTCGCGCTCTGGCGGTTTTCAGGGGATCTCGTTTGCGATTCCGATTGACGAGGCGGTGCGTGTGTCCGACCAGCTGCGTGCGACCGGCCGTGTGACGCGCGGGCGCATCGGTGTGCAGATCGATCAGGTCAGCAAGGACGTGGCCGAGTCGATCGGTCTTGGCCAACCGAAGGGGGCGCTGGTGCGAGGCGTGGAGCCGGATTCGCCTGCTGCCAGGGCCGGTGTGGAACCGGGTGACATCATCCTGAAGTTTGATGGCAAGGATGTCGACAAGTCGGTGGACCTGCCGCGACTGGTGGGCAACACCAAGCCCGGCAGCAAGAGCAGCATGACGGTTTTTCGGCGCGGCAGTCAGCGTGAGCTTTCGATCACGGTGGCTGAACTCGAGCCGGAGCGCCCCGATACCCGCGCCGCAACGCCCGAACCGCCGAAGGCGCAGTCGAGCAATGCATTGCAGTCGCTTGGCCTGAGCCTGACAGAGCTGAGTGCCGCCGAGGCAAAGGCAATCAACATTCGGGGTGGCGTGCGCGTGGCCTCCGCGGAAGGGCCTGCCGCGCGGGCAGGCCTGCGCGAAGGGGATGTGATCGTGGCCATCGCCAACACCGAGACCACCAACATCAAAGAGGTGGAGTTGGCCCTCTCCAAGCTGGAGAAATCCAAGCCAGTGAATGTGCTGTTCCGCCGTGGTGAGTGGGCACAGTACGCGGTGATCCGCGCGCCGCGCTGAGACCGACCGCCTGCCCAATAACCCCCCATCCCGATTGGGATTGGGGGGATTTTTTTGAGGGTGGCCGATTCGCCACACCGGGTTTTCCTGAGGTGTTCAAGCTGCTTTCAGATTTTATGTTAGTAAACGCTTACAGTCATTGCCATGCTCATGACGGAATTCGTTAAAATGACGGCCGTTCTGAGCAGATTCCTGTGCCGATGTGTTTGCCCAAACCACGATGTGGGAGTACCACCGCTTGCTGTCCCGGTCATCCACAGTTGTCCGATGGGTACCTTGAATGTGTTGTGGATAGGCTGTGAGTAAGTTGAGCGTTGCTGCGCTGCAACAAGGCGACGGCGCTGGTTCGGTGGTGTGCATCCGGGGCTTTTTGCCTACAATGAAACCCCAACTATCGCAGTTGCCATTGATTGTTGGTTACGGGCGCGTCAGCAGCTGACGCGCCCTTTTTTATGGCCGCCCGTTCCCTGTGTTCGCGCGGTTTTCTCGTGTCCGAGTTTCTGTTTTCCCGATGAATCACATCCGCAATTTTTCGATCATCGCGCACATCGACCATGGCAAGTCCACGCTCGCCGATCGCATCATCTCCCTGTGCGGCGGGCTGTCTGAGCGCGAAATGAGCGAGCAGGTGCTCGACTCCATGGACATCGAAAAGGAGCGGGGCATCACCATCAAGGCCCAGACCGCCGCGCTCAAGTACAAGGCACGCGACGGACAGGTCTACAACCTCAACCTGATTGACACACCGGGGCATGTCGACTTCTCCTACGAGGTCTCGCGTTCCCTGTCGGCATGCGAAGGTGCGCTGCTGGTGGTCGACGCGAGTCAGGGTGTCGAGGCCCAGACCGTGGCCAATTGCTATACCGCCCTGGACCTGGGTGTGGAAGTGGTGCCGGTGCTCAACAAGATGGATCTGCCCAATGCGGATCCCGACAACGCCAGGCGTGAGATCGAGGATGTGATCGGCATTGACGCGACCGATGCGATCGCCTGCTCGGCCAAGACGGGCATGGGGGTCGAGGACATCCTTGAGGCCGTGGTGGCACGCATTCCCCCGCCTCGGGGCAAGCCGGATGCGCCGCTGCGCGCGATGATCGTGGACAGCTGGTACGACGCGTATGTGGGCGTGGTCATGCTGGTGCGTGTGGTGGATGGACGCTTGCTCAAGGGCGAGCGTTTCAAGATGATGGCCACCAACACGACCTACAACGCCGACAACCTGGGTGTCTTCACGCCTTCCAACGAGTCAAGAGAGTTGCTCGAAGCGGGGGAGGTGGGCTACATCATTGCCGGCATCAAGGAGCTGCAGGCTGCCAAAGTGGGCGACACCATCACGCTGGAGAAAAAGCTGCCGAACAATGCCGGTCCTGCGACCGAGGCCCTGCCAGGCTTCAAGGAAGTGCAGCCGCAGGTGTTCGCCGGTCTTTATCCGACCGAGGCCAACCAGTACGACGCGCTGCGCGATGCGCTGGAAAAACTCAAGCTCAATGATGCTTCCCTGCACTACGAGCCGGAGGTGTCGCAGGCGCTGGGCTTCGGTTTTCGCTGCGGTTTTCTGGGCCTGCTGCACATGGAGATCGTGCAGGAGCGCCTTGAGCGGGAGTTTGACCAAGACTTGATCACCACGGCCCCGAGCGTCGTCTATCAGGTGGTCAAGCCCGATGGCGAGCTCATCATGGTGGAGAACCCCTCCAAGATGCCCGACCAGGGGCGCATCGAGGAAATCCGGGAGCCCATCGTGACCGTGCACCTGTATATGCCGCAGGAGTACGTGGGCGCGGTCATGACGCTGGCCAACCAGAAACGCGGACTGCAGCTCAACATGGCCTACCACGGCAAGCAGGTCATGCTGACCTATGACATGCCGCTGGGCGAAATCGTGCTGGACTTCTTCGACAAGCTCAAATCCGTCAGCCGTGGCTATGCCTCGATGGACTACGAGTTCAAGGAGTACCGGGCCTCCGATGTGGTGAAGGTGGACATCCTGCTCAACGGTGAGAAGGTCGACGCGCTGTCCATCATCGTGCACCGCACGCAGGCGCAGTACCGGGGGCGCGCGGTGGCGGCCAAGATGCGTGAGATCATCAGCCGGCAGATGTTCGACGTGGCGATTCAGGCGGCCATTGGTGGGAACGTGATTGCCCGAGAAACCATCAAGGCGCTGCGCAAGAACGTGCTGGCAAAATGCTACGGTGGCGACATCACGCGCAAACGCAAACTCCTCGAAAAACAGAAAGCAGGCAAGAAGCGCATGAAACAGATCGGCTCGGTCGAAGTGCCCCAGGAGGCTTTCCTCGCCATTTTGCAGGTGCAGGACTGATGCAGGCGGTCATGGGCACGATCACTGCCGTGATCCTGGCGGCGTTTGCCGCCTACGCGGGCGCCTGGTACACCGGTGTTGTCGAAGGCAACTTTGCCGTGTTGCTGATGCTGGCCACCGCGGTCACCGGGGTGTACTGGATGGCCGAAAAGCTGGTGTTCCTGCCAAGGCGCCGCAGCGCGGCCCAACAATTGATGGCCGAGCATGCCAAACGCAAAGAGGCCTTGCTCAAGCAGGGCTTCACCCATATTGAGGGCGACGTGGACACGGCGCGTGAGAAGCTGCTCGCGCAGCCTTGGTGGCTGGACTGGACCGCGGGTCTGTTCCCAGTGATCCTGGCGGTGTTCGTGCTGCGCTCCTTTCTGTACGAGCCGTTCAAGATTCCCTCGGGCTCCATGATCCCGACCCTGCGCGTGGGCGACTTGATTCTGGTGAACAAATTCCACTACGGCGTGCGCTTGCCGGTGTTCAACACCAAGCTGTGGGACAACCACGAGCCCCAGCGCGGGGATGTGATGGTGTTCCGCTACCCGCCGCAACCCAGCCTGGACTACATCAAGCGGGTGATCGGGGTTCCGGGCGACGAGGTGGCCTACCTCAACAAGCAGCTCACGGTCAATGGCGTGCCGGTCCCCCGGACAGCGCAGCCCGAATTCTTCGACGACGAGACGATGCGGTATGCCCGCCAGTTCCGCGAAACGCTGGGCGCACGCAGCTACAACACCCTCAACGACGACGACAGGGCCGCCTTCATCAACCGCACGACGGACTTCCCGTTCCTTGACCAATGCCGTTACTCGGTCGAGGGCGTCACTTGCAAGGTGCCGGCGGGTCATTACTTCATGATGGGTGACAATCGCGACAACTCCCTCGACTCGCGCTACTGGGGATTCGTCCCGGAGGCCAATATCGTGGGCAAGGCCTTTTTCGTCTGGATGAACTTTGGCGATCTCGGCCGCATCGGCCGGTTCGAGTGAACACGCAAGCTTCAGGAGGATGGTGACTATGCAACTGAAACGGCAACAACAGGGTCTGACCTTCTTCGGCCTGCTCATTGTGGGCATCCTGCTCGCCTACTCGGGCGTGATCCTGGCGCAGGTCGCACCCACGTACATCGAATACATCGCGGTGCAGAAGGCGGTCGACAAGGCCTCGGCAGGTTCCACCGTGGCCGAGGTGCGCAGCATCTTCGACAAGGCTGCGGCCATCGACGACATCAGGACCATCTCGGGCAAGGACCTGGCCGTGGGCAAGGAAGGCGACCGCGTCGTGGTGTCGTTTGCCTACGTGCGTGAGATCCACCTCGTGGGGCCTGCTCACCTTGTGATGAAGTACGAAGGCCGATCGAAGTGATCAACATGGCGGGCCGGCAGCGTCCCCGCGGGCGCTGGTCCCTTTGAGTTCCCATCTGCTGGCGCTGCAAAAGCGCCTTGAACACCCGTTTGCCAATCCGCGCCTGCTGGAGCGCGCACTGACGCACCGCAGCTTTTCCGCCGACCACAATGAGCGGCTGGAGTTCCTGGGGGACTCCGTTCTGAATCTGGCCGTTTCCGGTCTGCTGTTCGAGAAGCTCAGTCAGTTGCCCGAGGGCGATCTCTCCCGGGTGCGGGCGAACCTCGTCAAGCAGGACACCTTGTTCCAGATCGCCTCCGACTTGGGCTTGTCAGCGGGACTGCGCCTGGGTGATGGTGAGAAGCGATCCGGAGGACACAAGCGACCCTCCATCCTGGCCGATGCGCTGGAGGCGGTGATCGGCGCTGTTTATCTTGACGCCGGTTTTGAGGCCGCCGCCGCGCTGGTGCGGCGGCTCTACAGCGGCGTCGAGCTCAGTGCTCAGATGAGTGCCATGGGGAAAGACCCGAAGACCGAATTGCAGGAGTGGCTGCAGGCGCGCAAAATGAAGCTGCCTGTGTACCGTGTGGTGGCCACGCTGGGCGAGGCGCACAAGCAGACTTTCGACGTGGAATGCACTGTCTCCGAGACCGGCCGCACCGAGCGTGGCATCGGCGCATCGCGCCGGGCGGGAGAACAAGCCGCCGCCGCCGCCATGCTGCAACACCTTGCGTCGCAAGCGACCCCTACTATTGCGACGACATCCCCGGACAACCAGACTCCGGTTCAACCCATTCGGCCTCGCTGAACACCATCATGCCTGCTTCCCCTGCTCCAGCACCCGCCAATCCCGATCTGGATGCCATGCTGGCCCGGGTTCTGGGCAAGGATCCCGCGAGCCCGATCACGGTGGACGATGTGTCCACCGGTGGGGAGCCTGCCGTGTCGGCCCCGGTCGACCCTGCCGCTCAGCGTTGCGGGTATGTCGCCATTGTCGGCAAGCCCAATGTGGGCAAGTCCACCCTGCTCAACGCGCTGGTGGGGCAGAAGGTCAGCATCACCTCTCGCAAGGCCCAGACCACGCGCCACCGCATCACTGGTATGCGCACGCTGGGAGACACCCAGTTCATCTTCGTCGACACACCGGGATTCCAGACACGCCATGGCAACGCGCTCAACCGCGCGCTGAACAAGACCGTGCTCGGCGCCGTGAACGATGTGGATCTGATTCTGTTCGTGGTGGAGGCAGGCCATTTCAACCTGGCCGATGCCAAGGTGCTTTCGCTGCTGCCCGCCAATGTGCCTACCATGCTGGTGGCCAACAAGTTCGACTTGGTTCACCGCCGGGGTGACCTGGCGCCCTGGTTGCGCTCCATGCAAGAGCGCCATGCCTTTGCCGAGTTCGTGCCCATGTCGGCCAAAACGCCGAAGGATATCGAACGCCTGTTCGGCATCTGCGAAAAGTACCTCCCCCGGCAACCCTGGATGCACGATCCAGATGACCTGACAGACCGCAGCGAGCGATTCATGGCTGCAGAGATGGTGCGCGAGAAGCTGTTCCGCCTGACCGGCGATGAACTGCCGTACACCTCCACCGTGATCATCGATAAGTTCGAGGAGGAGGGCGCCCTCAAGCGCATCGCCGCCACCATCGTCGTCGAACGCGAAGGGCACAAGGGCATGGTCATCGGCGAGAAAGGCGAAAAGCTCAAGCGCATTGGCACCGAGGCCCGGCAGGAGCTGGAAAAGCTCTGGGACTGCAAGGTTTTCCTGGAGCTGTGGGTCAAGGTGCGCTCGGGCTGGGCCGACGACGATGCGCGGGTGCGCTCGTTCGGCTACGAATAGACGCGCACGGCCGCACGCCATGGCCCTGAAACGCTTTTCCGAAGAGCCCGCATTCGTTCTGCACCGCTACGACTGGAGCGAGTCCAGCCTCGTGCTTGAAGTCTTCACCCGCCACCATGGCCGGATAGCGCTGGTGGCCAAGGGTGTGAAGCGACCGACATCCCAGTTCCGTCCTGTGCTCTTGCCCTTGCAGCCACTGAACGTGTCGTGGACCGGCGATGCCGAGGTGCGCACGCTCAAGGCCGCGCACTGGCAGGGTGGCCACGTCATGCCCACCGGCGAGGCGCTGTTGTCGGGCAGTTACCTCAACGAGTTGCTGATGCGCCTGCTGGCGCGCGATGACCCGCATGAGTGCCTGTTCGATCACTTCACCACGGCCGTGCAGTTGCTGGCCGAGAAGAGTGATGTGCAGCAGTTGGTGCTGCGAGCGTTCGAGCTGCTGTTGCTGCGCGATGTCGGTCTGCTGCCCGATCTGGCAAAGGAGAGCAGCTCGCTGGCCGAGATAGAGCCATGGCGTCGCTACGTGCTGGTACCCGAGAGCGGGCTGATTCCCGCCCAGGTTGAGGACGAATGGTCGCTCACTGGCGAGCAGTGGCTCGGTTTGCAGGAAGCCATGGACGACCCGGCGCCGTTTGTTCCCACCTTGCGCGCTTGCGCCGCCTGCCTGCAAGCCCTGAGGCAGCCATTGCGCAACCTGCTGCACTACCATTGCGGCGTGCGCGTGTTCAAGACGCGTCAGTTGATGCTCGATGTGCAGGCCATGACCCGGCCGCAAGCCGCACTGGGCCCCAACCTTGATGTCCTTTCTGATTCCCTCACCACCTTGAGCGCGCCATGACCGCGGCATCCCCTACCCTGTCCATGAAGACCGCGCTGTCGGTGAACCTGAACAAGGTCGCTCTGGTGCGCAATACGCGCCATCTCGGCATTCCGTCCGTCACACGCGCGGCCACCCTGTGCCTGCAGGCGGGCGCGCATGGCATCACCGTGCACCCGCGGCCGGATGAACGTCACATCCGGGCGCACGATGTGCACGATCTGGCCGAGTTGCTCAAGGCCTGGCCGGGGCGAGAGTTCAACATTGAGGGCAATCCGTTTCACAACCTCATGGGCTTCGTGCGCGCGGTGCGTCCCCACCAGGTCACTTTCGTGCCCGACAGCGAGGGGCAGTTCACGAGCGATCATGGCTGGAACTTTCCAGCCGATGCTGATCGCCTGCGTCCTCTGGTCGACGAGGCGCACGCACTCGGCGCGCGTGTGAGCCTGTTCATGGACGCCGATTCTGAACAGATGGCTGGCGCCAGAGAGGTCGGGGCAGACCGCGTGGAGCTCTATACCGAGCCCTACGCGGCCGCCTGGCACACGACGCAGCGCGGCGCGCAACTGGAACGCTTTCGTGCGGCCGCCCAGGCCGCGCTGGATGCCGGCCTGGGTGTGAATGCGGGACACGATCTCAACCTGGAGAATCTCACCGCGTTCGTGCGTGCGGTGCCGGGGCTGAGCGAGGTGTCCATTGGCCACGCCTTGATCGCCGATGCGCTCGAGCTCGGCTACGCCGAGACGGTCGCCGCGTACCAGCGCTGCATCGACGAGGCCCGATGATCTACGGCATCGGTACCGATATCTGCGACATCCGGCGCATCGAAGCTGTGCTGCGGCGCCAGGGCGAGCGCTTTGCCCGCAAGGTGCTGAGCGATGCCGAGTTCGCCGTCTGGCAGCGACGCGGCGCGCGCTGGCCCCAGCGGGGGCTGCGCTACCTTGCCACCCGTTTCTCTGCCAAGGAAGCGTTTTCCAAAGCCGTCGGCATGGGCATGCGCCTGCCCATGACCTGGCGCAACTGCGAAATCAGCAATCTGCCGAGTGGCCAGCCCGTCATCGTGCTCCATGGCGACCTCAAGACCTGGTTCGAGACGCAGGGCCTTCGCGCCCATGTGACCGTGACCGACGAAACCGACTATGCCGCCAGCTTCGTGGTGGTGGAGCAAGACTGACACCCCATGCACGCACACGCACCTCTCGTCATCGACGTGGCCGGACACAGCCTGACCACCGTGGATCGCCAGCGCCTGGCCCATCCGCTGGTAGGCGGTGTGATCCTGTTTGGCCGCAACTGGAAAGACCGCACACAACTCGTCGCGCTCTGCCGCCAGATCAAGGCGGTGCGGCACGATCTGCTGATCTCGGTGGACCACGAGGGAGGGCGCGTGCAGCGCTTCCGCACCGATGGCTTTACCCACCTGCCGCCCATGGCCGCGCTGGGCGCCATGTGGATGCGCGCCGCGAAGGCCGGCGAGCCCGAAGGCGCTGCCGCGCTGGAGGCGGCCAACGCGGCCGTGGCCACGGGCTATGTGCTGGGTGCCGAGTTGCGTGCCTGCGGCGTGGACATGAGTTTTGCGCCGGTGCTCGATCTCGACCATGGTGAAAGCTCCGTGATCGGCGACCGCGCTTTCCACCGCGACCCCCGCACGGTCACGGTGCTGGCGCAGAACCTGATGCACGGCCTGCGGCAAAGCGGCATGGCGCATTGCGGCAAACACTTCCCTGGTCATGGTTTCGTCAAGGCCGACTCGCACCACGCGATTCCTGTGGACCGGCGCAGCCTCAGGGCCATCCTGGCCGAGGACGCAGCCCCTTATGGCTGGCTCTCGGCCACCCTCGAAGCCGTGATGCCGGCACACGTGATTTACCCCAGGGTCGACTCGCTGCCCGCGGGTTTTTCGTCGCGCTGGCTGCAGGACATCCTGCGGCACCGTCTGGGTTTCAGGGGCGCCATCTTCAGCGACGACCTGAGCATGGCCGCTGCACGTCAGATCGGTGGCCGCGAAGTGAGTTTCACCGAAGCCGCGCTGGCCGCGCTCGCCGCGGGCGCTGACATGGTTCTGCTCTGCAACCAGTCGGTGGTGGACGGCGGTGCGCCAATCGACGAGGCGATAGATGAGCTCTCGCAGGCTGCACTGAAAGGGCGCTGGCAACCGGGCGCCTTGAGCGAGGAGCGCCGCCTGGCACTGCTGCCGAGGGCGGCATCCCCGGAATGGGAGGCGCTCATGGTCAGCGAACGTTACATGCAGGCGCTGTCGCTGCTGCCGGGTTGACACGCGTTCCCGCGCAAGCGGGCGGAGGATGTCAGCCGCCCCCCAGTCCGAGTTTGTCCAGCAGATCCGAGACGAGTTCGAGTCGCAGCACGGGGCTGTCGAGGGTCATCAGCCGTTGCTTGAGTTCGGCTGGCGCGGGCAACAGTTCGGCCCATCGGTTGGCGACCCATCCGCTGTCGTCCCACTGATAGGGCGCTTGCAGGGGAAGTTGATCCAGGCTGCCTGGATCGCGCTCTTGCAGGTTCTGCAGCAGTCGCTGCAATGCGTCGCGGGTGGGGATGAGGTGCTCAGGTATCGGCACCAGGGTTTCCGGTTCGTCCAGTTGCACGTCAGCCACCCAGAGGCCATGCGGCAACTGACTGCGGCGGATCACGTGAAAGCGCTGAAGGCCGCGGCAGCGGATCATCATCAGGCCCGGCTGTGGTCTATCCAGGCTCTCGATGTGTGCCAGCGTTCCCACGGGGTGAAACACCTCCCGGGCAAACCCATCCCCGGTGGGTGGAGCGGCGGGATCGATACGCCGCACCTCGCTGCCCTCGCTCAGACACACAACACCAAAGGGAGCCCCTGCCTTGTGGCAACGGCCGATCATGTCGAGGTAGCGCACCTCGAAGATGCGCAGCGGCAACCAGCCCCCCGGGAACAGCACGGTCTGCAGCGGAAACAGGGGCAGTTGCGACAGCGTGAGCGCCTCTGCCGGGCGCGGGGAAGTCAATCGTCGACCACCGCGTCGGCGCTCTGGCGCTGCAGCATCGCCAGGGTGTTGGCAATGGAGGAACGCAGTTCGCGCCGGTCGCAGATGAAGTCGACTGCGCCTTTGGTCTGCAGGAACTCGGCGCGCTGGAAACCGTCGGGCAGTTTCACCCGCACGGTGTTTTCGATCACGCGCGGCCCCGCAAAGCCGATCAATGCCCTGGGCTCGGCAATCACCACGTCGCCCAGGAAGGCGAAACCCGCACTTACGCCGCCCATGGTCGGGTCGGTGAGCACGCTGACGTAGGGCAGGCCTTTTTTCGCGAGCCGGGTCAGCGCCGCGTTGGTCTTGGCCATCTGCATGAGGGATAGCAGGCCTTCCTGCATGCGTGCGCCACCGGTGGCGGTAAAGCACACGAAGGGAACCTTCTGGGCAATGGCTTCCTCGACGCCGCGCACGAAACGCTCGCCCACCACCGAACCCATCGAGCCCCCCATGAAGTCGAACTCGAAGCAGGCCACCACCAGGTTGATACCGTGCACCGCGCCGCCCATGACGACCAGCGCGTCGGTCTCGCCGGTGGTTTCCAGCGCATCCTTCAGGCGCTCGGGGTATTTGCGGCTGTCCTTGAACTTGAGCGCGTCGACCGGCAGCACTTCCTGGGCAATCTCGTAGCGGCCTTCGGCGTCCAGAAAGGCGTTGAGACGCGCGCGCGCACCGATGCGGTGGTGGTGGCTGCAGTGCGGGCAGACGTTCTGGTTCTTTTCCAGGTCGTTCTTGTAGAGAACGGCTTCGCAGCTCGGGCACTTGATCCACAGGCCCTCGGGCACGCTGCGGCGTTCGGTGGGATCGGTTGGCGTGATCTTCGGTGGCAGCAGTTTTTCAAGCCAGGACATGGTGCTTCTCCGTGCGGTGGCGCCGGCAGGGCGCAATGGGCGAATTATGCGTCGAGCGCTTTCCGGATGGTGCGAAGGAAGTGGATGGCAACAGCCACCACTTTTTCGTGCGGTTCGTTTTCCAGCAACTGGATGATCTTGCTGCCAATCACGACCGCATCGGCGGTCTGGCCGATGGCGCGCGCGGTCTCTGCGTCGCGGATGCCAAAACCCACGCCGACAGGGATGCTGACGTGCGCTCGGATGCGCGGCAACATCGTCTGGACCTGGCCGACATCGAGCGTGCCCGCACCTGTGACTCCCTTGAGCGAGACGTAGTACACGTAGCCACTGGCCACACGCGCCACCTGGGCCATGCGCTCATCGGTGGAGGTCGGGGCCAGCAGGAAGATCAGGTCCATGCCGTGCGCACGCAACGAGGCTGCGAAGTCTTCGCATTCCTCGGGCGGGTAGTCAACCACGAGCACGCCATCGACGCCCGCAGCGCTCGCGTCGCGCACGAAGGCGCCAGTGCCATGTTTCTGGTCGTACCGTTCGATGGGATTGGCGTAACCCATGAGCACCACGGGCGTGGTGGTGTTGCGCTCACGAAACGTGCGCACCATGCCCAGCACCTGCACCAGTCCAATGCCCAAGGCCAGGGCACGATCGCCGGCTTTCTGGATCACGGGGCCGTCGGCCGAGGGATCGGAGAAGGGCACGCCCAGCTCGATGATGTCGGCACCGGCCTCGGCCATGCCGTGCATCAGTTCGGGCGTGATGTCGGCGAACGGATAGCCGGCCGTGACGTAGGGAATCAGGGCTTTGCGGTTCTGGGCCGTGAGCTGCGCGAGGGCATTTTCAATGCGGCTCATTTCGTGACCCCTCCCTTGACCGTGTGTCCGCGCATGGACGGCCTGTCGTAGAAGTCGGCTCCCGACAGATCAGCGACGGTGCCGATGTCCTTGTCACCCCGGCCCGAGAGGTTGACCAGTATGGACTGATCGGGTTTCATGGTCTTGGCCAGTTTCATCGCGTACGCCACCGCGTGGCTGGATTCCAGTGCAGGGATGATGCCCTCGGTGCGGCAAAGGTGGTGAAAGGCTTCGAGCGCCTCGGTGTCCGTGATGCCCACGTATTCGGCGCGGCCGATGTCCTTGAGGAAGGCGTGCTCCGGGCCGACGCCGGGATAGTCCAGGCCAGCGCTGATGCTGTGCGTCTCGGTCACCTGGCCGTTGTCATCCTGGAGCACATAAGTGCGGTTGCCGTGCAAAACGCCCGGGCTGCCCTTCTGCAGCGAGGCCGAATGCTTGCCGCTGTCCAGGCCTTCGCCCGCGGCCTCCACACCGATCAGGCGCGTTTTCTCGTGACCGATGTAGGGGTGGAAGATGCCCATGGCGTTGCTGCCACCGCCCACGCACGCGATCACCGCGTCGGGCTGCTTGCCTCGGCAGCCCGCGGCTTTGAGCATCTGCGGCATCTGCACCAGGCACTCCTTGCCGATGACGCTCTGGAAGTCGCGCACCATCATTGGGTATGGGTGCGGGCCGGCCACGGTGCCGATGATGTAGAAGGTGTTGTCCACGTTGGCTACCCAGTCGCGCATGGCCTCGTTGAGCGCGTCCTTGAGCGTCTTGCTGCCGCTTTCCACTGGCACCACGGTGGCGCCGAGCAGCTTCATGCGGTAGACGTTGGGGCTCTGGCGCTTGACGTCCTCGCTGCCCATGTAGACCACGCACTCCAGCCCGTAGCGCGCGCAGATGGTGGCGGTGGCCACGCCGTGCTGGCCGGCGCCGGTTTCGGCGATCACGCGCGGCTTGCCCATGCGCCTTGCCAGCATGGCCTGGCCGATGGTGTTGTTCACCTTGTGCGCACCGGTGTGGTTGAGGTCTTCGCGCTTGAGGAAGATTTGCGCGCCACCGGCCTCACGGCTCATGCGGGCGGCGTGGTAGACCGGGCTTGGCCGGCCCACGAAGTGAGCGAGCTCGCTCTCGAATTCCGCGAGGAACTCCGGATCGTGCTGGTACTTCGCGTACGCCGCCTTGAGTTCGTTGATGGCGTGGGTGAGTGTTTCGCTCACGAAGCTGCCGCCGTAGATGCCGAAATGGCCTCGGGTGTCGGGTTGCTGGTAGGTTTGCATGGGGAGCCTTGAAAGGACCACTTGCCCGGCTCCCGGTCAGGGAGGGTCAGGGCAGGCGGGAAATCTGTGCGTCGGCCGCGCGCACGGCGGCCACGAAGGCGAGCATCTTGTCGGGGTCCTTGATGCCTTTGGCGGCTTCGACCCCGGAGCTCACGTCAACGGCCCACGGCCGCACGCGAGAGATGCCATCGGTCACGTTTGCAGGCGTGAGTCCACCAGACAAAACGAGGCGAGAGCTTGCGTTTAGAAGTGGATGTGACCAAGGGAATGCAGTCCAGTCAAAGGATTGACCACCTCCGCCATACCCTTCGACCAGGGCGTCGAGCAGGATGGCCTGGGCAGCCGCGTGTTCCGAGGCGTATTTTAGAAGATCGAAGCCCGCCCCCGTTGGTCCGGTGGGAATGCGCGCGGCCCGCAGGTAGGGGCGGCCTGCGGCCCGGCAGTCTGCCGGCGTTTCGTCGCCATGGAACTGCAGCAGCGCTTGCGGCACGGCCGCGCAGCCGCGCGTGATGTGCTCCGGACTGGCGTTGACGAACAGCAGCACCGGTGTCACGAAGGGAGGAAGGCGGCGGGCCAGTTCGCCCGCCCGCTCAGCGCTCACGCGGCGCGGGCTCTGCTCGTACATCACGAAGCCTACCGAGTCGGCACCGGCGCGCACGGCGGCATCCACGTCGGCCTCGCGCGTGAGGCCGCAGATCTTGATGCGGGTGCGGTGGGTGTTCATGGTAACCAGTCAAAGGCGGGCGTGCGCTGTGGCAGACCCAGGGCCGCATCGTAGACCGGCCCGAGGAAATACAGGCCATCGGGGGAAAAGGTCGGTGCCGCCGCGTCGCGACTGCGTGCCTGCAAGACCTCGGTCATCCAGGTGGGTGGGCGGTTGCCGGTGCCAATCGCAATCAGGCAGCCCATGATGTTGCGAATCATGTGATGCAGGAATGCCGTGGCCTCGAACTCGAACCGCCAGTAGCTACCACGCCGCGCTATGTCCACCCGCAGCAGGCGCTTGACGGGAGAATGGGACTGGCATTGCGCCGCACGGAAGGACGTGAAGTCGTGTTCGCCCACCAGCGCCTGCGCGGCATACAACATGGGCTCCAAGCGCAGCGGGCGGAAGACCCAGCCCACCTGGCCGGCCTCCACGCTGGGGCGCACGGGTGACTCCAGCAGGACGTAGGCGTATCGGCGTGAGCGCGCGCTGGCGCGGGCATGGAAGCTGCCCGGTACCTTGCGTGCCCATTGCACCGCAATGTCGTCCGGGAGAAAGCTGTTGGTGCCGCGCACCCAGGCGTTCTCTGCTCGGTCCAGCGGAGTGTCGAAGTGCACCACCTGCATCAGACCGTGCACACCTGCGTCGGTACGACCGGCGCACAGCGTCCTCACAGGATCTCCAGCCGAGAAACGGGCAAGGGCTTGTTCAAGCCGGTCCTGCACCGTGCGCCCGCCCGGTTGGCTTTGCCAACCGTCGTAGGCGCGACCGTTGTAGCTCACGCCCAGCGCGATGCGGGTTTTCGCGGAATCGGGCGCCGGAGACGGGAGAGGCAAAGATGAAACCGGCGCGGAAGTGTCAGGCCAGATCGGCGAGGAAGGTGCCGGCTTTGGTCTTGAGCGATCCGGAGGCTTCGGCCAGCACCTCCTCGGCCAGCGAACGCGCGCCCTCGAAATCGCCAATGGCGCGGAATTCCTCGGCCAGGGACAGCTTGGTTTCGAGCGGGTTCTCTTCGGTCAGGCGACCCGCCGAGGTGACCTCTTCCTGTGTCGGTGGCGTGCCGAGGTCAAGGTTGAGGTTGTTGAGATCGAACGACATCATCTCGGGAGCCGCCACCGGCTGACTTTGAGGCTCCTCGTCGGTATGGCCCGCCGTGCCCAGATCAATGATGGCCTCCTCGTCGACGGTAGACGCCACAGGCGACATGGCGACGGGTTCGGGCTCGGCACTGATCGGGTCGGCGGTCGACAGTGGTGCGGGACCGGACGGGAAGTCCAGATCGAAGTCCATGGACATGGATGAAGGAGGGCCCTCCTTGGCAGCCTCTGCCTGATGGGTCAGTTCTTCGGTGGCACTGAGATCGTCCATGCCGGAGAGGGCAGCTTCGCCAGGCTTCTCAATGGGGGCCGGTGCCGAAGGTTCGTCGAGCGAGAAGTCCAGATCCAGGTCCAGGTCACCCATGCCCGAGGGCGTGCCAGACGACTTGCCGGGTTCGGCCAGGGTGCTGCTGCCGAACGGCATCGTGTTCATGACGCCACCTTCGGCGCCCACCGCCGCAGCCACTTTGACCGCCGGACTGCCACCCGGCTGGTACAGCGGGTTGGACGGATCGAGTTCCTTGCCCAGTTCACAGGCATGCTCCCATTCGGGGCCTTCACCCCGGGTGAGGCCATAGGCCTCGGTGGCCACCACTTCGAACGCCCGGGCGTCTCGGCGCTTGGCGTATATCTCGAGCAACTTGTTGTGGATGGCCACGCGCGTGGGCGTGCTGCGCATGGCTTCTTTGAGGATTTCCTCGGCCTGAAGATCGCGGCCATAGGCCAGATACACATCGGCTTCTGCCACTGGGTCCACGTCTCCTGCGGCGTCCAGTTGGCTGGGCGAATAGACCATGGAGGAGCCCGATGCCACGGACTCGGCCGTGTCGATGCGCTGCCCGCCACTGGAGCCGAAGAAAGAGTCCGGCTGCAGGCGGCTCTCCAGGAACGAGCTGTCCACGCTCGAACCTTGCTTGCGTTGACGCATGCGGTAGATGCCGAAGCCCGCCAGCAGGGCGAGCAGGCCACCGGCCAGTGGCAGGACCAGCGGGTTGTCGCGCAGCTGGTCGATGAACGAGGGCTCGTCCGGCAACGGCGTGGGCACCGGCAACGGCGGCTTGACGGGTGCCGGCGTGGTGGAGGGGGTAGCCGCCGCAGGTTCAGGGGCCGGGGCTGGCTCCGCAGCGGGGGCAGCAGCGGGTGACGCGGCTTCCGCTGGCGCTGGAGCGGTGGGGACCGTCACCGTTGGGGCAGGCGATTCAGCTTGTGTGGGTGCGGCCGCGGGCGGTGCCGGAGTTGCCGGTGTGGCGGCAGGCGCGGTACCCGCCGCACCGAGCTTGGACAACTCCTCGATGTTGCGGGAAAGCTCGGCCACGCGCGTGGAGGCTTCCTTGGCCTGACGTTCTTGCGCGATCTTGTCTTCGCCAGCGGCCTGGCCAGGCACAGGCTCCTTGGACAAGGTCAGCTTGTCGGCAGTCGGTGCGGCAGGGCTGGCGTCCCTTACCTCGGTCTGGACTTGTCCGGCCGCCTGGCGGTCGGCGGCTGGCACACCGGCATCAGGCGCGCTGCCTGCCAGGCGGCGACGGAACTCATTGAAGTCACGGCTTTGCGCCGTGATGGTCTGGCGGGCCTCGGCTGCGGGGATGGCGCCTGCCTGTGCAGCGGTCGGGAGGTCCATCACGACGCCAGCCTTCATGCGGTTGACGTTGCCCGCGATAAAGGCATTGGGGTTCTGCTGCAGCATGGCCACGAGCATCTGGTCCAGCGACACATTGGCGGGCTTGTTGGCCGCGGCGATCCCGCCGGCAGTGTCGCCGCGCTGCACGCGAACCTGTCCACCGCCCTCGCTGCTGGGGGCTGGCGCGGGTGTAGGAGGTGTTTGCTGCGCCACGGGTGCAGGCGCGGGAGCCGGTCGGGGTGACTGGATCTGTGGAGTCACGGGCGCAGGGATCGGGCGCGGCGCCTGCGCGGTGGAAGGCACGGGCGCGGAAATGCCAGGGGCCACGGGTGCGGGCGGCGTCGCGGGCCGCAGATTCGGCGGATCAAACAGCAGGGTGTAATCGCGCACGATCCGGCCGGATGACCAGTTGGCCTCCACGATCAGGTCGACGAAGGGTTCGGTCACAGGGCGTGAGCCTGTCAACCGCAGGTAGGCACGGCCGTCCGCTCGGCGCTGCAGCGATACCTGCAGGGTAGTCAGCGCGGCGTTGATTTCAGCGCCGGCGGCACGAAAGGTGTCGCCAGAGGCGAGGCCCACTCGAAGCGAGGCCGCTTCGTCGGCGGTGATCTCCGGCACATCGATTTCGGCCCGCAGGGGTTCTCCGAGTGCCGATTGAACGACAACGCGCCCGAGGGCCAGAGCCCGTGCATCGTTGTGCTGGACCAGGCCCGCACACAGCAGCGCCGCCGCAGCGACCGCATGCAACCGCGCGAGCCCTTTGAAACCAGCACTTTGTTGCAGTTGTCGGGGCTTGTGGGAAGGGGTGTGGCGGGAGTTGGATGGCACTTTGACCTCGACGTAAAAAACCGAGAATTGACCTTAACATCAACGGATTACAGTGACAAGCTGAGAATCCGCTTGAGTTTCTCAGCCGACCATCCGTCGTCCGCGTCACAGGTGTTCGCGTTGCAGAGGCGCAACGTGAACACCTTCATTTGTTACCTCGGTTCGCCAATCCCCGTGCGAATCAGGCCTCAAGCAAAATGCGCAGCATGCGCCGCAGCGGTTCGGCCGCGCCCCAGAGCAACTGATCGCCAATGGTGAAGGCTCCCAGGTATTCCGGTCCCATGGCCAGTTTGCGGATTCGGCCCACGGGGATGGTCATCGTGCCCGTCACGGCCACCGGGGTCAGGTCCTGGACCGTCGCTTCGCGCGTGTTCGGAACCACTTTGACCCAGGCGTTGTCGGCTGCGATCAGGGCTTCGATGTCCGCCAGGGGTACGTCCTTCCTGAGCTTGAAGGTCAGGGCCTGGCTGTGGCAGCGCATCGCACCCACACGAACGCAGAACCCGTCCACCGGAACGGCTGGCGTCTCGAATCCCTCGCCCATGCCGAGAATCTTGTTGGTCTCGGCCATGCCCTTCCACTCTTCCTTGGACACGCCGTTGCCCAGATCCTTGTCGATCCAGGGAATCAAGGACCCCCCCAACGGCACACCGAAATTGGCGGTTTCGGCCCCTGTCAGTGCTCGCTGCTTGGCGATCACCTTGCGGTCGATTTCCAGGATGGCGCTCTTGGGATCGTCGAGCAGGGCCCTGACCTCAGCGTTGAGCGTGCCGTACTGGGTGAGCAGTTCGCGCATGTGCTGAGCGCCCCCGCCAGAGGCCGCCTGGTACGTCTGCGTGCTCATCCACTCCACCAGACCCGCCTTGTACAGCGCGCCCACGCCCATGAGCATGCAGCTTACTGTGCAGTTGCCACCGATCCAGTCCTTGCCGCCCCGCGTCAACGCATTCTGGATCACCGGAAGGTTGACCGGGTCGAGGACGATGACCGCGTTCTTGTCCATGCGCAGCGTGGACGCGGCGTCGATCCAGTGGCCTTTCCAGCCAGCGGCACGCAGCTTGGGGTAGACCTCACTGGTGTAATCGCCGCCCTGGGCGGTGATCACGATGTCGCAGCGCTGCAGGGCCGCGATATCGTGTGCGTCCTGCAGGCGGGTTTCGTTCTTCGCCATGGCTGGCGCCTTGCCGCCCGCGTTGGAGGTGGAAAAGAACAGCGGTTCGATCAGGTCGAAATCGCTCTCAGCCACCATGCGGTCCATCAGCACGGATCCGACCATGCCGCGCCAGCCTACGAGTCCTACGAGTTGTGTCATGTCAACGCCCTTTGAAGTTGAAAAACCTGTATGCCCCGGCTCGTCGTGCCGGGGAGGGGCGTGACGAACCGGAGCTGTATCAGCCCTTGGTAATGGTTTTGGTGATGGCGGCCACGACGGCGTCACCCATGCCCCGGGTGCTGACCTTGGTCGTGCCTTCCGACCAGATGTCGGTCGTGCGCAGGCCGGACGCGAGCACGTTGCTGACCGCATGTTCAATGCGGTCGGCGGCTTCGGTCTGGTTGAACGTGAATCTGAGCATCATGGCAGCGGACAGTATTGTAGCCAGAGGATTGGCCAGATTCTTGCCCGCGATGTCCGGTGCGCTGCCGTGGCTGGGTTCGTACAGGCCCTGGTTCTTCGTGTTCAGCGATGCCGAGGGCAGCATGCCGATGGATCCGGTGAGCATCGAGGCCTCGTCGGACAGGATGTCGCCGAACATGTTGCCGGTGACCACCACGTCGAATTTCTTGGGCGCCTTGACGAGTTGCATGGCCGCGTTGTCCACGTACATGTGCTCCAGCTCCACGTCGGGGTACTGGGCGTGCACCTCGGTCACCACGTCCTTCCAGAACTGGAAGGTTTCGAGCACGTTGGCCTTGTCCACACTTGTGACTTTCTTGCCGCGCTTGCGAGCTGCCTGAAACGCAACGTGGGCAATGCGCTCGATCTCGGGTTTGCTGTAGCGCATGGTGTCAAACGCCTCTTCCGCGCCGGGGAAGTGGCCGTCGGTGGCGGTGCGCCGGCCGCGTGGCTGGCCAAAGTAGATGTCGCCCGTGAGTTCGCGAATGATCAGAATGTCCAGCCCCGCGATCAACTCAGGCTTGAGGCTGGAGGCGCCCACCAGTTCGGGATAGCAAATGGCCGGGCGGAAGTTGGCGAACAGGCCCATGTGCTTGCGCAGACCAAGGATGGCCTGCTCAGGGCGCAACGGACGGTCCAGTGTGTCGTACTTCCAGTCACCCACCGCGCCAAACAGCACGGCGTCGGCGTCCATCGCCAGCTTGAGTGTGGACTCGGGCAGCGGATGGCCGTGCGCCTCGTAGGCCGCGCCACCGACCAGGGCCGATTCCATTTCGATGGGCAACTCCAGCGCCTGAAGGACACGGACGGCTTCGGCCACGATTTCGGTGCCGATGCCATCACCGGGAAGAACTGCGATTTTCATGTGATGTGGAATTGAAACCCCGGCGCGTGGCCGGGGCGGTTGGCCTCGTCGAGGCAGAACAGGCGGTCGTGCTCAGGCGGTCATGGTGTGGGCCAGCCAGGGTTTGGTGGCCAGACGCTCGGCCTCGAAGGCGGCAATCTTGTCCTTGTAGCGCAGGGTCAGACCGATGTCGTCCAGGCCGTTGAGCAGGCAGAACTTGCGGAACGCCTGCACTTCAAAGGGGATTTCTTCCCCTTGTGGCTTGATCACGACCTGGCGTTCCAGGTCGATGGTCAGTTCGTAGCCGGGGAAAGCCGCCACCTCATCGAACAATTGCGCAACCTGGGCTTCGGGCAACTGGATTGGCAGCAGGCCATTCTTGAAGCAGTTGTTGAAAAAGATGTCAGCGTAGCTCGGCGCGATCAGGGCGCGGAAACCGTACTGGCCGATGGCCCAGGGCGCGTGCTCGCGGCTGGAGCCGCAACCGAAGTTCTTGCGCGCCAGCAGCACCGATGCGCCTGCATAGCGCGGTTGGTTGAGCACGAAGTCCGGGTTGGGCTTGCGGCTGGTGGGATCCTGACCCGGCTCGCCCTTGTCGAGATAGCGCCATTCATCGAACAGGTTGTCGCCAAAGCCGGTCTTGCGGATCGACTTCAGGAACTGCTTGGGAATGATCGCGTCCGTGTCGACGTTCTCGCGGTCCATCGGGGCCACCAGGCCCTTGTGAAGGGTGAATTTCTGCATGAGGTTGTGCTCGCGTTACTTGGCGATGTCCTGGACTTTTTCGCCGGCCTTCTCGATTCCCTTGCCTGCGGCCTGCCCCACTTCCTTGGCGTCCTGCTTGACACCGCTCCAGGTGTTGCAGCCCGCCAGCGACAGCGAGAGTGCGAGTGCCGTTGCGATCCATGCGATGGTTTTCATGTCGGTCTCCTGTGGGTGGGTCAGGCGATGGTGCGAACGTCCACGAAGTGGCCGTGCACGGCGGCGGCGGCGGCCATGGCGGGGGAGACGAGGTGCGTGCGTCCACCCGCTCCCTGGCGGCCTTCAAAGTTGCGGTTGCTGGTCGATGCGCAGCGCTCGCCCGGTTCGAGCCGGTCGGCGTTCATGGCCAGGCACATGGAGCAGCCCGGTTCGCGCCATTCGAAACCAGCGGCCTTGAAAATTTCGTGCAGGCCCTCGCGCTCGGCTTGTGCCTTCACCAGGCCCGAGCCCGGCACCACCATCGCGAGCTTGACGTTCTTTGCGACCTTTTGCCCGAGTTTCTTGACGACGGCAGCAGCCTCACGCATGTCCTCGATACGGCTGTTGGTGCAGGAGCCGATGAATACCTTGTCGACGAAGATGTCGTTGATCGGCTTGCCAGGGGGCAGATCCATGTATGTAAGGGCGCGCTCGATGGCGCCGCGCTTGCTGGCGTCCTTCTCGCGGTCCGGATCGGGCACCGAACCGTCGATACCCAGCACCATTTCGGGGGAGGTGCCCCAGGTGACCTGCGGCACGATCTGCGATGCGTCGAGTTCGACGACAGCGTCGAACGTGGCGTCGGCATCGGAACGCAGCGATTTCCAGTAGGCCACGGCCTGATCCCACTCCAGGCCCTTGGGCGAGAGCGGGCGGCCCTTGACGTACTCAATCGTCTTGTCGTCCACCGCCACCAGGCCCGCGCGTGCACCGGCTTCGATGGCCATGTTGCAGACCGTCATGCGGCCCTCCATGCTCAGGGCGCGGATGGCCGAACCACCGAATTCGATGGTGTAGCCCGTACCGCCGGCCGTGCCGATCTTGCCGATGATGGCGAGAACGATGTCCTTGGCCGTACAGCCCCGGGCCAGTTGGCCGTCCACGCGCACCAGCATGTTCTTTGCCTTCTTGGCCAGCAGGGTCTGTGTGGCCAGCACATGCTCGACTTCGCTGGTGCCAATGCCGTGTGCGAGTGCGCCGAAGGCGCCGTGGGTCGAGGTGTGGCTGTCGCCACAGACAACGGTCATGCCGGGCAGGGTCGCGCCGTTCTCCGGACCGATCACATGCACGATGCCCTGGCGCTGGGACATGAACGGGAAGAACGCCGCTGCGCCAAACTCGGCGATGTTGCTGTCCAGCGTGGTGATCTGTTCCTTGCTGATCGGATCGGTGATGCCGCCGTAGCCCAGTTCCCAGCCTGTGGTGGGGGTATTGTGGTCGGCCGTTGCCACCACCGAGCTCACGCGCCAGACCTTGCGCCCGGCCTGCCGCAAGCCTTCGTAGGCCTGCGGGCTGGTGACTTCGTGCACCAGATGCCGGTCGATGTAGAGAACGGACGTACCGTCTTCTTCCGTGTGGACGACGTGTTCGTCCCAGATCTTGTCGTAGAGCGTTCTTGGCATGGTGCAGTCTTCTCGTGGAGGGTTGATTTTAGGCGGCCTGACGCATGTCGGCGGCGCTCAGGTGATCGACCAGCAGGCGTGCGGTGGCCGGCAGGCTGGAGAAATCGCGGGCCACCAGCACCAGTTGGCGCTGGGCCCAGGCGTCGGTCAGCGGCACTGCGTGCAGGGCATCGCCGGCATGCAGCAGCTCAAACGCTCGCTCGGGCATCACGCCAACGCCCAGTCCGTTGGTGATCATGCGGCACATCGCGTCCAGGCCTGTGACGCGGATGCGCACGCGAACCGTGGTGCCAGCCCGCACCGCAGCCTGGTGGGTTGCGAGGTAGATGGAGCTGTTGGCGTGCAGACCCACGTGGTCGAAGGAGAGCGAGTTCTCGAACGCAGTCGGCCCGCCTTCTGCCAGTGGGTGGCCTCGGGGCACGACCAGCACCAGGCTGTCGCGCCGGTAGGGCAGGGTTTGGAGGTTCCCCGCGCCGGTGGCGCCATTGCACAGGCCCAGGTCGGCGGCGCCCTCCTGCACGGCGCGCAGCACCTCGGCGCTGAGGTGCTCCTCCAGATCGATCTTGATTTGCGGATGCAGTCGGGCGAAGACACCCAGGTCTTCGGGCAGAAACTGCACGATGGCCGAGATGCTGGCGTGCACGCGCACATGGCCTCGCACCCCGTCAGCGTATTCGGCCAGTTCCAGCTGCATCTTCTCCAGCCCGAACAGCACCGCGCGCGCGTGGTGCAACAGACCTTCGCCCGCAACCGTCAGCCGCACGCCCCTCGCATGGCGGTGCAGCAGCGCCGTGCCCAGCGCCGCCTCCAGGTCGGAGAGGCGCTTGCTGATGGCCGAGGCGGCAATGAATTCCCGCTCTGCCGCCCGCCCGATGCTGCCCAACTCGCACACGGCCACGAAGAGCTGCAGCGAGGTGAGGTCGATCTGGCGAGCGAAATTGCGTTCGGAGAGCATGGGTTCTGGCCTCTCGATGCGAGATGTCGAGCAGGGATTCTCCCACTGCCAGAGACCCTGTGCCATCGCCAAACGAGATGGCCATGCTGCCGTCGCGCGAGGACCGCTCACAAAAAAGCCCGCGCGGTGGCGGGCTCATGGGCAACGCGGCGCAGAACGCCGGTTACTTGATGTCGCGGCGCGGCGAGCCGGCGAAGAGCTGGCGCGGACGGCCGATCTTGTACTCGGGATCGCCGATCATCTCGTTGAGCTGCGCGATCCATCCCACCGTGCGGGCCAGCGCGAAGATGCCAGTGAACAGGTTGACAGGAATGCCGATGGCGCGCTGCACGATGCCAGAGTAGAAGTCCACGTTCGGATAGAGCTTGCGCGAGACGAAGTACTCGTCTTCCAGGGCGATCTTTTCCAGCTCCTTGGCGAGCTTGAACAGTGGGTCATTTTCCAGACCCAGTTCCTGCAGCACTTCGTTGCAGGTTTCCTGCATGAGCTTGGCGCGCGGGTCGTAGTTCTTGTACACGCGGTGGCCGAAGCCCATGAGCTTGACGCCGGAGTTCTTGTCCTTGACCTTCTCCATGAACTCGCCGACCTTGGAGACGCCACCGCTGCGCTGGATGTCTTCCAGCATGTTCAAACAGGCTTCGTTGGCGCCGCCGTGGGCCGGCCCCCAGAGGCAGGCCACGCCCGCCGCGATGGCGGCGAACGGGTTGGTGCCCGACGAGGCGCACAGGCGCACGGTCGAGGTGGAGGCGTTCTGTTCGTGGTCGGCGTGCAGGATGAAGATGCGGTCCAGCGCGCGTTCGAGCACCGGGTTGACCACGTAGTCCTCGCACGGCGTGCCGAACATCATGCGCATGAAGTTACCGGCGTAGGACAGGCTGTTTTGCGGGTACATGTAGGGCTGGCCCATCTTGTACTTGTAGGCCAGGGCCACCAGCGTGGGCATCTTGGCGATCAACCGGATCGCCGCGATCTCGCGGTGTTCCGGGTTATTGATGTCGGTGCTGTCGTGATAGAAGGCCGACATGCCGCCCACCAGGCCGGTCAGGATCGCCATCGGGTGTGCGTCGCGGCGGAAACCCCGCAAGAAAAACTGCATCTGCTCGTTGACCATGGTGTGGTTGGTCACAAGCTTGTGGAAATCGCCGCGCTGCTTTTCGTCAGGCAGTTCACCGTTGAGCAGCAGGTAGCACGTGTCGAGGTAGTCGCACTTCGTGGCCAGTTGTTCGATGGGATAGCCGCGGTACAGCAGTTCGCCCTTGTCGCCATCGATGTAGGTGATGGCGGACTGGCACGAAGCCGTGGACAGGAAGCCAGGGTCGTACGTGAACATACCCGTTTGCGCGTAAAGCTTGCGGATGTCGATCACGTCCGGGCCGATGTTGCCGGCGTACACCGGCAGTTCCACGCTGGGGCTGCCATTGGAGAACGACAGGGTGGCTTTGTTGTCTACGAGTTTCATGCAGGTTCCTCGGATGAAGGGAGAGGTCGCAGGGCGCGCAGCAGTGCAAGCACTTGCGTCACGTCAGCGCGTTCAAGATCGCCTGGGAGCGGCTTTCGGCAGAGCAGCAGATCCAGCAGGTCGTTGTCGGACAAGTCCATCAAGGCCCCGAGAGCATCGGCTTGGCGCACTGTTAAGCCAGATTCATGCCTGGCGAAGAAGCGCTCGATGAACAGATCGTTCTCGAGCAGTCCACGGCGACACCGCCAGCGCAGCTTGCTCAGCGCACGCTCGTCGAGCAATTCGTCTTGCAGGAAAGTGTCGGTCATGGGATTCAGGGGCGCGCGCTCAGACTGAGCGCATCACCATCATTTCCTTGATTTTGCCAATGGCCTTTGTGGGGTTCAGACCCTTGGGGCAGACGTCCACGCAGTTCATGATGGTGTGGCAGCGGAACAGGCGGTACGGGTCTTCCAGGTTGTCCAGTCGTTCGCTGGTGGCCTGGTCGCGGCTGTCGGCGATGAAGCGGTAGGCCTGCAGCAGGCCGGCCGGGCCGACGAATTTGTCCGGGTTCCACCAGAAGCTCGGGCAGCTCGTGGAACAGCTCGCGCACAGGATGCACTCGTACAGGCCGTTGAGCTCCTCGCGTTCCTCAGGGCTTTGCAGGCGCTCCTTTTCGGGTGCGACGGTCTCGTTGATCAGGTAGGGCTTGATGCTGTTGTACTGCTTGAAGAACAGCGTCATGTCCACGATGAGGTCACGCACCACCGGCAGGCCGGGCAGGGGCTTCAACACGATGTCGCCCTTGAGCGTGTTCATGTTGGTCAGGCAGGCCAGGCCATTCTTGCCGTTGATGTTCATGGCGTCCGAGCCGCACACGCCCTCACGGCAGGAGCGGCGAAACGAGATCGAGGGGTCGACCGCCTTGAGCTTCATCAGCGCGTCCAGCAGCATGCGTTCGTGGCCATCCAGTTCAACCTGGATGGTCTGCATGTAGGGCTTGGCGTCCTTTTCCGGGTCGTAGCGGTAGATCTTGAAGGTGCGTGAGGCCATGGTGTGTTCTTCTCCGGGCGTCGTGGGTTCGCGTGATGTCAGAAGGTGCGCACTTTGGGCGGCACCGACTCCACGGTCAGGGGCTTGAGGTTGACGGGTTTGTAGGTCAGGCTGTTGTCGGCGCTGTGCCACAGCGTGTGCTTCATCCACTCTGCGTCGTTGCGGCCCAGCGGGAACTGCGCGTCGTCGGCCGGGCGCTCGTAGTCGTTGACAGTGTGGGCGCCCCGGCACTCGCGGCGCGCCGCGGCCGAGGTCATGGTGGCCTGGGCGCATTCCATCAGGTTTTCCACCTCAAGCGCCTCGATGCGCGCGGTGTTGAACACCTTGGACTTGTCCTTGAGCGCGATGTTGCCGACACGCGCACGCATGGCGTTGATCTTGGCCACGCCTTCGTCCATGCTGGCCTGGGTGCGGAACACGCCGGCGTGCTGCTGCATGGCCGCGCGCAGGTCGTTGGCCACGTCTTGCGCGTATTCGCCGCCGGTGCTGCTGTCCAGGCGTGCCAGGCGCGCCAGCGTCTTGTCGGCCGCGTCAGCGGGCAGGGGCTTGTGGGCCTTGTTCTTGTCGTTGAACTGCACGATGTGGTTGCCGGCAGCGCGGCCGAACACCAGCAGGTCCAGCAGCGAGTTGGTGCCCAGACGGTTGGCACCGTGCACGCTCACGCAGGAACACTCGCCCACCGCGTATAGGCCGTTCACCACCTTTTGCGTGCCCTGGCCGTCCGGGGTGACGACCTGGCCATGGATGTTGGTCGGGATGCCGCCCATCTGGTAGTGGATGGTAGGCACTACGGGGATAGGCTCACGCGTGATGTCGACGTTGGCGAAGTTCACGCCGATTTCGTACACCGAGGGCAGGCGCTTGTGGATGGTCTCGGCGCCCAGGTGGTCCAGCTTGAGCAGCACGTAGTCCTTGTTGGGACCACAGCCACGGCCTTCCTTGATTTCCTGGTCCATACAGCGGCTGACGAAGTCGCGCGGTGCCAGGTCCTTCAACGTGGGCGCGTAGCGTTCCATGAAGCGCTCGCCTTCGCTGTTGAGCAGGATCGCGCCTTCACCGCGACAGCCCTCGGTGAGCAGGACGCCCGCGCCGGCCACGCCGGTGGGGTGGAACTGCCAGAACTCCATGTCCTGCAGCGGGATGCCGGCGCGCGCCGCCATGCCCAGTCCGTCGCCGGTGTTGATGAACGCGTTGGTGGAGGCGGCGAAGATGCGGCCGGCGCCGCCGGTGGCCAGCAGTGTGGTCTTGGCTTCCAGGATGTAGGTTTCGCCGGTTTCCATCTCCAGCGCGGTCACGCCGACGACGTCGCCGCTGGCGTCGCGGATCAGGTCCAGCGCCATCCATTCGACGAAGAAGGTCGTGCGCGCCTGCACGTTCTGCTGGTACAGCGTGTGCAGCATGGCATGGCCCGTGCGGTCGGCTGCGGCGCAGGCGCGCTGCACCGGCTTCTCGCCGTAGTTGGCGGTGTGACCGCCGAAGGGGCGCTGGTAGATCGTGCCGTCGGGGTTGCGGTCGAACGGCATGCCGAAGTGCTCGAGCTCGTACACGACCTTGGGCGCTTCGCGGCACATGAATTCGATCGCGTCCTGGTCGCCCAGCCAGTCGGAGCCCTTGATGGTGTCGTAGAAGTGGTAGTGCCAGTTGTCCTCGTTCATGTTGCCGAGCGAGGCGCCAATGCCGCCTTGTGCAGCGACGGTATGCGAGCGGGTCGGGAACACCTTGGAGAGAACGGCCACCTTGAGGCCGGCGCGCGCGAGCTGCAGCGAGGCGCGCATGCCGGAGCCGCCAGCACCGACGATGACGACGTCGAACTGACGCTTGGGAAGGGATGCGGATGCGGACATGGCTTCAAAGCCTCCAGAGAACTTGAACAGCCCAGCCCAGGCAGGACAGGAGCCAGACGATGGTGAAGACGTGCAGCACGAGGCGGATACCGGCGGGCTTGACGTAGTCCATCCAGATGTCGCGCATGCCGACCCACACGTGGTAGGCCAAGGCGAGGAAGACCGCGAAAGTCAACGCCTTCATCCACTGGGCGGCGAAGATGCCGGCCCAGCCCTCGTAGCCGATGGGGCCGCTGGTGAACAGCACCTGCACCAGCACGATCAGGGTGAACAAGGCCATGATGGCGGCAGTGATGCGCTGGGCGAGCCAGTCGCGCAGGCCGTAATGGGCGCCGGTGACGACGCGCTTGGAACCGTAATTGGCAGACATGTTGTGTGATCCTCGGGTGGGCGGTGTCGCTCAGTAGATGCCGAACAGCTTGGCGCCCAGCAGCAGGGTGAGGGCGATGCTGGTGATCAGGGTGAACAGGGCAGACGACTTGCCAAACTCTTTGCTCACGGCGTGGCAGACGTCCATGTAGAGGTGGCGCACGCCAGCGATGAGGTGGTGCAGGTAGGCCCAGATGATGGCCAGCACCACCAGCTTGAACAACCAGGCCGGAACGAAGCCCAGCCCCGACGAAAACGCCGAGGTGAATCGGCCGAAGGAAATCTCGGACGACACCGAGGTGTCGAACAGCCAGACGATCAGGGGCAACAGGACGAACATCAGGCCACCGCTGGCGCGGTGCAGGATCGACACCCAACCCGCCGGAGGCAGTCGATAGGTGGTGAGATCCTTGAAGGCGTTGATGTTGCGGAACTCGGGCCGCTTCTTGGTCAACTCGGTCATGGTGGGGCTTTCTTCCGGTGGGGAGGCGTGGGGAAGGTTGGTAACGCGTTGGTAACTTTTACCAAGGTGCGTCAAATTCTATTGCAACGCACCATACCGCAGCCTGACGCTCGGACGCTGAAGCCGTGGCGGCGGTGTTTGCGGCTCGCCATCAGCTCAGTTCATTGCGGTAATGGCGGGTGTCGGTGCGGTACAGCCCGCGCCGCAGCTCCATCGGTTCGTCGTTGTAGGTGTAGGCCAGCCGTTCCACGCTGAGCAAAGGATAGCCAGGCGGCACACCCAGCAGCGCGGCCGCATCCTCGTCGGCGCTCACGGCCTTGATCTTTTCCTGCGCACGCACCATGCGCACGCCGAACTGGGTTTCGAACAGCGCATACATCGGGCCGTTGTCGCCAGACAGGGCTTCGAGCGTCAGACCCTTGAAGGGACCGCCGGGCAGCCAGAGCTCCTCGACAATGGCGGGTGTGCCGGTGAAGGCCAGCACACGCTTGACTTGCAGCACCGCGTCGCCGGTGCGCAACCCGAGCTGGCGTGCGACTTCGGCCGGCGCGCGCAGGCGGCGGCACTCCACGATGCGACGCTCCGCGCGGCCTTGGTCTTCCAGAGTGCCCGTGTCGGGCAACAGGCGCAGGAAGCGGTATTGCGTATGCACCTCGGCGTGCGTGGCCACGAAGGTGCCTTTGCCCTGGCGGCGAACGAGCAGGTTGTCCGTGGCGAGTTCGTCGATCGCCTTGCGCACCGTGCCCTGGCTGACCCGGAAACGCGCGGCGAGGTCGAACTCGCTGGGGATCATGTCGCCAGGCTTCCATTCGCCCGCCTGCAGGCTGCGCAGGATCAGTGTCTTGATTTGCTGATAGAGCGGGCTGAAGGCCGGCGCGATGGCGTCCGGCATTCCGGTCTCGACCGGGGAAGCGTCGGTGGGATTCGGGGGTGAAGTGGCCATGCTTTTTCGGCTTCGCCTGGTGGTGTTGCCGATGCGAATCATATCTTATATAAGACATAAGACAAATTGACGTATCAGGGTTTGCGAGAGTACACTTGCGGGCTGATCTTGGTCCCACGGGCTGCCGATTGATGCGGCTTGGACGCCGCCAATGTCCTGGGCGATTCCTGATCCATTTCTCCCTTTCCACCGTCCTTTTCCGGAGTTTTCACCATGAACAAGAAGCCCGTTCGCGTTGCCGTCACCGGCGCCGCTGGCCAGATCGGTTACGCCCTGCTGTTTCGCATTGCCTCCGGCGAAATGCTCGGCAAGGACCAGCCCGTGATCCTGCAGTTGCTGGAGATTCCGGACGAGAAGGCGCAGAAGGCGCTCAAGGGCGTGATGATGGAAATCGACGACTGCGCGTTCCCGCTGCTGGCTGGTATGGAAGCCCACAGCGATCCGATGACCGCGTTCAAGGACACCGACTACGCGTTGCTGGTCGGCTCGCGTCCGCGCGGCCCCGGCATGGAACGCGCCGAGCTGCTCGCCATCAACGGCGCCATTTTCACTGCCCAGGGCAAGGCGCTCAACGCCGTGGCGTCGCGCAACGTCAAGGTGCTGGTGGTCGGCAACCCTGCCAACACCAATGCCTACATCGCCATGAAGAGCGCGCCCGACCTGCCTGCGAAGAACTTCACCGCCATGCTGCGCCTGGACCACAACCGCGCCGCATCGCAGATCGCAGCGAAGACCGGCAAGGCCGTCGCCAGCATCAAGAAGCTCGCCGTGTGGGGCAACCACTCGCCCACGATGTATGCCGACTACCGTTTCGCCACTATCGACGGCGCATCGGTCAAGGACATGATCAACGATCAGGCCTGGAACAAGGACGTGTTCCTGCCCACCGTCGGCAAGCGCGGCGCGGCCATCATCGAAGCGCGTGGCCTGAGCTCGGCTGCCTCGGCCGCCAATGCCGCCATCGACCATATGCGCGACTGGGCACTGGGCACGAAGGGCGAGTGGGTGACCATGGGCATTCCCTCGCAGGGCTGGTACGGCATCCCGAAGGACACCATGTTCGGCTTCCCGGTGACCTGCGAGAACGGCGAGTACAAGGTGGTCGAGGGCCTGGAAATCGATGCCTTCTCGCAGGAATGCATCAACAAGACCCTGGCTGAACTGCAGGGCGAGCAGGACGGCGTCAAGCACCTGCTGTAACCCGCTGGTAACCGCCACGTGACCCACCCGCGTTCCATCCTGCTCGGTGCCCAGGCCGGCGCGTTCACGCTGCCGGTCTGTGACCACTACAGCGGGGTGGATGCGCGCATGCGCAAGAGCCTGGCGCTGCAGGCCGAGATGGGCGAGGAGTTCGGCACCTGCGTGTTCGACGTGACGCTGGACTGCGAGGACGGCGCCCCTGTGGGTGGCGAGGCGGAGCACGCCGCGCTGGTGACCGAACTTGCCCTGGACGCTGCGCCTGGAGCGCGCGTGGCGGCACGCGTGCATCCGGTGGACCACGGCGCATTCGAGAGCGACGTGGCCACCATCGCGGGCCGCGCCGGCCACGTGCTCACGCACCTGATGGTGCCCAAGGTCGAGTCGGTGGCCGATGTGGAGCGCGCCGTCCGGGCGCTGGACGCCGCAGGGGCTGCCACGCTGCCGCTGCATGTCCTGATCGAATCCCCCGCCGCGGTGCACCGCGTGTTCGACATCGCTGCCCATCCCCGTGTGCAGAGTCTGAGCTTTGGCCTGATGGATTTTGTCTCGGCGCACGGTGGAGCCATCCCCGCCGACGGCATGAGCGTTGCAGGCCAGTTTTCACACCCTCTGGTGCTGCGCGCCAAGCTGGAGATTGCTTCGGCATGCCATGCACATGGCAAGGTGCCGTCGCATTGTGTGGTGACCGAGTTCAAGGATCTCGGCGCGCTGCAAGCGGCTGCGAAGAAGGCCGCCCGGGAACTCGGCTACACGCGCATGTGGAGCATTCACCCCGATCAGATCCGTCCCATTCTGTCGGCGTTCGCACCTTCGGCGCGTGAGGTCGACATCGCCGCGACATTGATCGAGCGCGCCATGGCAGCCGACTGGGCACCCGTGCAGTTCGACGGCCGCCTGCACGACCGCGCGAGTTACCGCTACTTCTGGCAGTTGCTGGAGCGCGCGCACCAGACCGGCCTGCCGTTGCCCGAGACGGCGCGTGCGCTGTTTACCGAGCCGGCCACGATGCGGCATTGAGTTTGCTTGCCCGCCATTCCATCCGATTTCTGTCCCCACGCCATTCAAATCCCTCTGGAGAGAACACCATGTCCACCTTCCTCACCGACTACCGCGCCCACGCCGCCGAACGCGCCGCGCTGGGCATTCCGCCGCTGCCGCTGGACGCGAAGCAGGTGGCCGACCTGATCGAGCTGATCAAGGCGCCGCCGGCCGGTGAAGACGCCTTCCTGCTCGATCTGCTCACGCACCGCGTACCGCCCGGCGTGGACGACGCGGCCAAGGTCAAGGCCAGCTTCCTCGCAGCCGTGGCCCATGGCGACGTGAAGGTGGGTCTGCTCTCCAAGGCCAAGGCCACCGAGCTGCTGGGCACCATGGTGGGCGGCTACAACGTGCATCCGCTGATCGAACTGCTCGACGACGCCGAGGTGGCCGGTGTCGCTGCTGAAGGCCTGAAGAAGACGCTGCTGATGTTCGACTTCTTCAACGACGTGGCGGAAAAGGCCAAGGCCGGCAACGCCAAGGCAAAAGAAGTCATTCAGAGCTGGGCCGACGCCGAGTGGTTCACCAGCCGGCCCGAAGTCGAGAAGAAGATCACCGTTACCGTGTTCAAGGTGCCCGGCGAGACCAACACGGACGACCTCTCGCCCGCGCCCGACGCGTGGAGCCGCCCCGACATCCCGCTGCACTACCTGGCCATGCTGAAGAACACCCGCGAGGGCGCGGCCTTCAAGCCCGAGGAAGACGGCAAGCGCGGCCCGATGAAGTTCATCGAGGACCTGAAGAAAAAGGGCCACCTGGTCGCCTACGTGGGCGACGTGGTCGGCACCGGTTCCTCGCGCAAGTCCGCCACCAACTCGGTAATCTGGGCCACGGGCCAGGACATCCCCTTCGTGCCGAACAAGCGCTTCGGTGGCGTCACGCTGGGTGGCAAGATCGCACCGATCTTCTTCAACACGCAGGAAGACTCCGGCTCGCTGCCGATCGAGGTGGACGTGGGCGCGCTCGAAATGGGTGACGTCATCGATGTGCTGCCCTACGACGGCAAGCTTGTGAAGAACGGCGCCACCGTGGCCGAGTTCAAGCTCAAGAGCGACGTGCTGTTCGACGAGGTGCGCGCCGGCGGCCGCATCAACCTCATCATCGGCCGTTCGCTCACCGCCAAGGCGCGCGAATTCCTGGGCCTGCCCTCGAGCACGGTGTTCCGGCTGCCGCAGGCGCCCGCAGAGTCCAAAGCGGGTTTCACGCTGGCGCAGAAGATGGTGGGCCGCGCGGTTGGCCTGCCCGAAGGCCAGGGCGTGCGCCCCGGCACCTATTGCGAGCCCCGGATGACCACCGTCGGCAGCCAGGACACCACCGGCCCGATGACGCGCGACGAGCTGAAAGATCTGGCCTGCCTGGGCTTCAGCGCCGACATGGTGATGCAGTCCTTCTGCCACACCGCTGCTTACCCCAAGCCGGTGGACGTGAAGACGCACCGTGAGCTGCCCGCTTTCATCAGCAACCGCGGTGGCGTGGCCCTGCGCCCGGGCGACGGCGTGATCCACAGCTGGCTCAACCGCCTGCTGCTGCCCGACACCGTGGGCACCGGCGGTGATTCGCACACCCGCTTCCCGATCGGCATCAGCTTCCCCGCCGGCTCGGGCCTGGTGGCCTTCGGTGCGGCCACCGGCGTGATGCCGCTGGACATGCCCGAATCGGTGCTGGTGCGCTTCAAGGGCCAGATGCAGCCGGGCGTGACCCTGCGCGACCTGGTGCACGCCATTCCGCTGTACGCGATCAAGGCGGGCTTGCTGACGGTGGCCAAGGCGGGCAAGAAGAACATCTTCTCGGGCCGCATCCTGGAGATCGAGGGCCTGCCGGATCTGAAGGTCGAGCAAGCCTTCGAGCTCTCCGATGCGTCGGCCGAGCGCTCCGCCGCCGGCTGCACCATCAAGCTCAACCCTGAGCCGATCAAGGAGTACCTCACCAGCAACGTCGTGCTGATGAAGAACATGATCGCCAATGGGTACGCCGACAAGCGCACGCTGGAGCGTCGCATCCAGAAGGTCGAAGCCTGGCTCGCCAACCCGAGCCTGCTCGAAGCCGACAAGGATGCCGAGTACGCTGCCGTGATCGAGATCGACCTGGCCGACATCCACGAACCCATCCTGTGCTGCCCGAACGATCCAGACGACGCCAAGACCCTGTCGGACGTGGCGGGCACCAAGATCGACGAGGCCTTCATCGGCTCGTGCATGACCAACATTGGCCACTTCCGCGCCGCGGCCAAGCTGCTGGGCGGCCAGCGCGATATCCCGGTCAAGCTCTGGGTGGCGCCGCCGACCAAGATGGACGAGAGCGAGCTCATCAAGGAAGGGCACTACGCGGCCTTCGGGACTGCCGGCGCGCGCACCGAGATGCCGGGATGCTCGCTGTGCATGGGCAACCAGGCGCAGGTCCGTGAGGGCGCGACCGTGGTGTCGACCTCCACGCGCAACTTCCCGAACCGCCTGGGCAAGAACACCAACGTCTTTCTGGCCTCGGCCGAACTCGCCGCCATCGCCTCCAAGCTGGGCCACATCCCCACCGTGGCCGAATACCACGAGGCCATGAGCGTCGTGAACAAGGACGGTGCGGCGATCTACAAGTACATGAACTTCGACCAGATCGAGGAGTACGCTGAAGCAGCCAAGGGCGTGACCGCCTGAGAGGGCTGACGTTGTCCCGAGGGAATAACCCGGAGCCATCGCTCCGGGTTTTTTTTCGCTGACTCAGGGGCTTGCACGGGGCTCCCTCGCTTGATGGACGGCATTGCGCAGGTCGGCGGGTGGACGCCGGGATTGGTGTGGGGTAGTCTCTCAAGGGCTCATGGACGTGGGTGGCGTTCTTTCGATATCTGCCAGACGCCTTCTGGATCCCCGCCTCCGGGTGCCCTCTCGACAAGGAGACTCCGATGAGAAAACATCACTTGCTCTGGCTCGGCATCGCGAGCCTGCTCGCATGGGCCACACCCGTGTTCGCCATTGACAACATGGCCGGAAAAGGCGCAGCGGCGCAGGATTCCGGCATGAAGAAGGAAGCCATCAAGGGCATGGCCTCGCCATCAGACCATGCGGGCAAGATGGACAAGATGGACAAGATGGACAAGACGGGGCAACTGCCCGACAAGGCAGCCTACCCACCAAACAAGTGGAGCAAGGGTGGTCAGTTCCCCGGCAAATCCGCCCATGGTGGGAAGAAGGGCAGTTTCCCCAGCAAGTCCGGGTACTGGGGCAAGTAGGGCTGGCATCCTGCCTGGAATGGTTCTTCCCTGAACTGAAACCTCGAAGCCGCAGCGCTTGCTGCGGTTTTTTTACGCCTGGGCGGCGGCTTGCCGCAGCAAATCCGCAGAAGCGTCATCCGCCGGAAAGAATGTTTCCAGCGCGAGTTCCTGCAGCGTGATGTCCACCGGAGAACCGAACACGGTGGTGGTGCTCACCAGCCGCAGCACCCCGGCGGGCGTGCGGAACTCGAACGGCATGAGGACGCCCTGGTGTTCGCCGGGCAGGGTGAGGGCCTCGGCGCCGAATGAATCGGGGTAGCCTTTGAGTTCGGCCAGCAGCGCCGCCAGGGTGTCGTCGCCGGTGGCATGGATCTGCTGACGCAGGCGCTCGAACAGGTGCTCGCGCCATTGCCGCAAATTGGCGATGCGGGGCGCCAGACCATCCGGGTGCAGGCTCAGGCGCAGCACGTTGACCGGGGGCTGCAGCAGCGCAGGGTCGGCGCCGGCCATGAGCATGGGCACCATGCGATTGGCCATCACGAGGTTCCAGTGCCGGTCCATCGCGAGCGCGGGCCAGGGTTCGTGGCAGGCCAGGATGCGCTGGACCGCGGCGCGCGCCGAGGCCATGTCGGGCGCGTCCAGCGAGCGTTCCCGGTACATCGGCGCATAGCCGGCCGCTTCCAGCAGCGCATTGCGTTCGCGCAGGGGGATGTCGAGCCGGTCGAGCAGGCGCAGCACCATGTCGCGGCTGGGGCTGGCGCGGCCGGTTTCCACATAGCTCAGGTGGCGCGTGGACACGTCGGCCACATGCGCCAGGTCCAGCTGGCTCAGGCGGCGGTGCTGGCGCCAGTGGCGCAGGCGGGCGCCAAAGGGCGAAGGGACGGAAGGCGCGTTGCGCGATGCAGGGGTCAGGGCGTTCATGGGCGGCATGTTAGGACACCCGCGCACGTGGACCATGACCTCGGACGTCATGGCCGTGCCATCGCCCCGGCAACCGGGCAGGCCGCGAAGGTGTCGTGGGCGCCATGTGCGCCAGCGAACAGAAGCGGCCGCCCGGAGCACTTACGCTGCAGCAAACCGGAGCGACGGGCCGTGCCGGCCCGAGTGGCCGGTCGAAGCGACCACCGATTCAACCGCCCTCACTGGAGAACGCCATGACCCTTGGAACCGTGCTGCTCATTGTCCTGGTTCTGATTCTGCTCGGGGTCGTTCCCAGCTGGCCGTACAGCAGGGGCTGGGGCTATGGTCCCAGCGGTCTGCTCGGCATCTTGCTGGTGATCGTGATCGTGTTGCTGCTCACCGGGCGCTTGTGACGCATCGTTCCGGTCTGCCTGCCCTGCGGACGCCGGACGATACCCTCCAGCCGCGGATGAGAATCCGTGGCGGGATGTGTCATTCCATTGCAGCGTGCACGGAATACCGGGCTGCTGACAGAATGGATCGGTTTTCCCACCGACCCCGTCAGGAGCACCCCATGGCCACGCCCACCACGTTCGCGCATCCGTTTGCCGCCACCGTCAAGACTTTTCGTACCGCCTCGGGCAAGAGCGGCCGTTTCTATTCGTTGCCGGCGCTGGCCAGGCAATACCCTTCGGTCAAGCGCCTGCCGGTGTCGCTGCGCATCGTGCTGGAGAGCGTGCTGCGCCACTGCGACGGTGAGCGCGTGACGCAAGAGCACGTCGCGCAACTGGCGCAGTGGCAGCCCAACACCGCGCGCACCGACGAGATCCCGTTCACCGTGGCGCGCGTGGTGCTCCAGGACTTCACCGGCGTGCCGCTGCTGGCCGATCTGGCCGCCATGCGCAGCGTGGCGCAGCGCCTGGGCCAGGACCCGAAAAAAATCGAGCCCCTGGTGCCGGTGGACCTGGTGGTGGACCACTCGGTGATGGTCGACCACTACGGCAGCAAGCAGGCGCTGGACCTCAACATGAAGCTGGAGTTCCAGCGCAACAACGAGCGCTACCAGTTCATGAAGTGGGGCATGCAGGCCTTCGACACCTTTGGTGTGGTGCCCCCGGGCTTTGGCATCGTGCACCAGGTGAACCTGGAGTACCTCGCGCGCGGCGTGCACATGAAAGGCGGGTTGTACTACCCCGATACGCTGGTGGGCACGGACAGCCACACCACCATGATCAACGGCATCGGCGTGGTGGCCTGGGGCGTGGGCGGCATCGAGGCCGAAGCCGCCATGCTGGGCCAGCCGGTCTACTTCCTCACACCCGACGTGGTGGGGTTCGAGCTCACCGGTCGCCTGCGCGAAGGGGTCACCGCCACCGACCTGGTGCTCACCGTCACCGAAATCCTGCGCCAGCACAAGGTGGTGGGCAAGTTCGTCGAGTTCTTTGGCGAAGGCACGACCTCACTGGCCTTGCCCGATCGCGCCACCATCGCCAACATGGCGCCCGAGTATGGCGCCACCATGGGCTTCTTCCCGGTCGACGAGAAGACGCTCGACTACTTCCGCGGCACCGGCCGCAGCAAGACCGAGATAGAGGCCTTCGAGGCGTACTTCCGGGCGCAGGGCCTGTTCGGCGTGCCCGCCAGCGGCGACATCGATTACTCCCAGGTGGTCAAGCTGGATCTGGGGCTGGTCACCCCCAGCCTGGCTGGCCCGAAGCGGCCGCAAGACCGCATCGAACTCGGCCAGGTCGCGCGGCAGTTTGCCGAGCTGTTCAGCAAACCCAACGCCCAGAACGGCTTCAACCGTCCGGCCGAACTCCTGCACACGCGTTTTCACGCCGACAACGGCGAGGCGGCGGTGCCGGAAGCCCCGCCCACGCCCGAGGGCGCACCGCGCGACGTGGCTGAGATGGTGGAAAACCGGCCCGAGCGCGCGCCGGCACCCGCGCAGGCGCCGCGCGGCGACCTCACCATCGGCAACGGCGACGTGCTGATCGCGGCCATCACCAGCTGCACCAACACCAGCAACCCGGGCGTGCTGCTGGCGGCCGGTCTGCTGGCGAAGAAGGCGGTGGAGGCCGGCCTCAAGGTCAAGCCGCACATCAAGACGTCGCTCGCCCCTGGCTCGCGCATCGTCACCGAGTACCTCACGCAGACCGGTTTGCTGCCCTACCTGGAAAAGCTCGGTTTTGCGCTCGCGGGCTACGGTTGCACCACCTGCATCGGCAACGCCGGCGACCTCACGCCCGAGCTCAATGCGGTGATCACGCAAAACGACCTGGTCTGTGCGGCGGTGCTGTCGGGCAACCGCAACTTCGAGGCACGCATCCACCCCAACCTCAAAGCCAACTTCCTCGCCAGCCCGCCGCTGGTGGTGGCCTATGCGATTGCCGGCAACGTCATGAAGGACCTCATGACCGAGCCGCTCGGCAAAGGCAAGGGTGGCAAGCCGGTGTACCTGGGCGACATCTGGCCGAGCAGCGACGAGATCTACAAGCTCATGAAGTTCGCCATGAACGGCAAGGCCTATCGCGAGAACTACGCGCGCGTGGCCAGCGAGCCGGGCAAGCTCTGGGAACACATCAAGGGTGTTTCGGGCAATGCCTACACCTGGCCTCGAAGCAGCTACATCGCCGAACCCCCGTTCTTCGCCAGTTTCAAGCTCGCCATGCCCGCCGCAGGTGAGCCGCCGGCTGTGCGCGGGGCGCGCATCATGGCGCTGTTTGGCGACTCCATCACCACCGACCACATCTCGCCGGCCGGCAACATCGCCGAAAGCTCGCCCGCCGGGCAATGGCTGCTTTCGCGTGGCGTGCTCAAGGCCGACTTCAACAGCTATGGCGCGCGCCGCGGCCACCACGAGGTGATGATGCGCGGCACCTTCGCCAACGTGCGCATCAAGAACCTGATGCTCGCCCCCGGGCCCGATGGCTCACGCGAGGAGGGCGGCTGGACGATCTTCCAGCTCGAGGGCGTGGGCCAGGGGCAGAAGCTGAGCATCTTCGATGCCGCCATGCGCTACCAGGCCGCCGGTATTCCCACCGTCGTGTTCGCGGGCGAGGAGTACGGCACCGGTTCGAGTCGCGACTGGGCCGCCAAGGGCACCCAGCTGCTGGGCATCAAGGCCGTGGTGGCGCGCAGCTTCGAGCGCATTCACCGCTCCAACCTGGTCGGCATGGGTGTGTTGCCGCTGCAGTTCAAGGCGGGGGATTCGTGGGACAGCCTGGGCCTGACCGGCGAGGAGACCGTCGACGTGATTCCGCATCCCGAACTCCAGCCACAGAGTGAGGCGCAACTGGTGATCACCCGCCCGGATGGCCGACGCCACCAGCTGTCGGTGATCCTGCGCATCGACACGCCGGTGGAGGTGAACTATTACCGCGAGGGAGGAATCCTCCCCTACGTGCTCAGGCAATTGTTGAGCGCTTGAGCCGGATGCCGCAACGCGGCATGATGTGTTTTCGTTTCTCCCCCAGGAGTCGCCATGCGAAAGCCTGCCTTGTACAGCCCCTCCGCCCGTCCGGCGGGGTCGAAGCGGGGCGCTCCGGGCGGGGAAGCGCCCGTTGAAGCGGTGGCGGAACCGGCTGCCGCCATGCCGCGCAGCCGCTGGCGTGGTGTTGCCGGCCGCGCCGCCAGCAGCCCGCGCGTGATGTGGTCGGCCCTGGCGCTGCTGGCGGCGTTGCTTGCGGCCAGCGTCTGGCAAGGCGGGGCCCTCGCCCCCAGGGCCTTGACGCAGAAGGACATCGACGCGGCCGTGCTGCGCACCCTCACCACGCAGAGCCTGCCCTCGGCCGCCGCGCGCGCGGCCGAGAAGATTCGCCCCGCCGTGGTGCGCGTCATGTCCTACGTCAAGGACAAGAAGGGCGAGGAGCAGGAGCAGGGCGTGGGGACCGGGGTGGTCATTGTCGACAAGGGCATCATCCTGACCAACCTACACGTGGTGCAGGGGGCGCAGATCATCAAGCTCGTGTTCGCGGACGGCACGGAGTCCGGCGCCAGCGTCACCGGCGTGCAGCCCCAGAACGACCTGGCCGTGCTCCAGGCCCACACCATTCCCGACGACCTGATCGCCGCGACCATGCGATCCACCAACGACCTCCTGCCCGGTGACGGCGTCGTGGCCGTCGGATTTCCCTTCGGTATCGGGCCCTCGACATCATCGGGCGTCATCTCGGGCTTCGACCGCGCGTTCAAGTCGCCTGAGGGCGAGCAGGAAATCGGCAACCTGATCCAGTTCGATGCCGCGGCCAACCCCGGCAACTCGGGCGGGCCGCTGGTGACGATGGATGGTGAGGTGGTCGGCATCGTCACCGGCATCCTCAACCCCACCAGCCACCGCACGTTTGTTGGCATCGGTTTTGCAGTGCCGATCGAGAGCGCCGCCAGCGCCGCCGGCCTGCCGCCTTTCTGAGTCTGTTTCATCTCCACAGGAGCGTTCCATGGACCAAAGCACCGCACCCGACACCGCCCAACTGATGGAGCAGATCCTGTACGAGGTCAAGCGCGTCGTGGTCGGACAGGACCGGTTCCTGGAGCGCGTCATGGTGGCCATGCTGGCCCAGGGCCACCTGCTGGTCGAAGGCGTGCCCGGCCTGGCCAAGACGCTCACCGTGAAGACACTCGCCGAGGTGGTGCACGGTCGCTTCAAGCGCATCCAGTTCACACCCGATCTGGTGCCGGCCGACCTCGTGGGCACGCGCATCTACAACCAGAAAACCGGCGACTTCAGCACCTCGCTCGGGCCTGTGTTCGCCAACCTGCTGCTGGCCGACGAGATCAACCGCGCGCCCGCCAAGGTGCAGAGCGCGCTGCTGGAGGTGATGCAGGAACGCCAGGTGACGATCGCCGGCGAGACCCACAAAGTGCCCAACCCCTTCCTCGTGATGGCCACGCAGAACCCGATCGAGACCGAGGGCACCTACCCGCTGCCCGAGGCGCAGGTTGACCGCTTCATGATGAAGGTGCTGGTGGACTACCCCACGGACGAAGAAGAGTACGTGATCGTCGAGCGCGTGACCGGCCCGGTGGTGCACGTCAATGCCGTGGCCACCACCGAGCAGCTCGCCGATTTGCAGGCGCAGTGCCGTCGGGTGTACGTCGACCCCTCGCTGGTGCAGTACGCCGTCAAGCTGGTATCGGCCACGCGCGCGCCGGCCAGGCATGGCATCAAGGACATGGCCCACCTCATCACCTTTGGCGCCAGCCCGCGCGCCACCATCGGTCTGGTCGAGGGCGCGCGCGCCCTGGCCATGTTGCGCGGGCGCAGCTACGCGCTTCCCGAGGACATGAGCGACCTCGTGCCCGACGTGCTGCGCCATCGCGTGGTGCTCTCCTATGAAGGCCTGTCCGAAGGCCTCACGAGCGAGGCGTTGATCGCGCGCATCATGAAACACATCCCGCCGCCGGCACGGCCGCTGGAACACGAGCAACGCGCCGCCTGAAGCAGGACCATCGGCATGTTTTTCAAGCGCCTGCTCGGCACAGCACCCGCCCCCGGGGCCGACCGGAGTGCGGGCGCGCTCGCCACCCCCGTGGCACGCCGCGCCGACGCCCTGCTGCGCCGGCTGGAGTGGACCGTGCTGCGCCGTCTTGACGGTCTGCTTCAGGGCGATCACCGCACGCTGATGCGGGGCTCGGGGCTGGACCTCGCGGATCTGCGCGAGTACCAGCACCACGACGACGTGCGCCACATCGACTGGAACGTCACCGCGCGCCTGCAGACACCGCACGTGCGCGTGTTCACCGAAGACCGCGAGATGGCCGCCTGGTTCCTGCTCGACCTCAGCCCCTCGGTCGACTTCGGTTCCGGAGAGCAACGCAAGAGCCAGGTGCTGCTTGACTTCACCGCCGTGCTCGCGCGCCTGATCGGTCGCCATGGCAACCGCGTGGGTGCGGTGCTCTACGGCTCGCGTGGCCAGCCGGTGGTGGACGCCGTGCTGCCCGCGCGCGGCGGCCGAACGCAGGTGCTGCGACTGATGCAGATGGTGCTGCAACCCCCGGTCAGAACGGACGCCTCGCGCAGACCCAACGGCGTGACCCAGCTTGCCGATCTGCTGCGCGCGGCGGTGCACACCGTGCGCCAGCGCGGCACGCTGTTCGTGGTGTCCGACTTCATCAGCGAGCCCGGCTGGGAAAAACCGCTGGGCGAGCTTGCGCGGCGGCACGACGTGGTGGCCGTGCGCCTGCTCGATCCGCTCGAGCTCGACCTGCCCGACCTCGGCCTGATCCCGATCCGCGACGCCGAGACCGGCGAGCAACTGATGGTGGACACGCACGATGCGGGCTTCCGCCAGCGCTTCGCGCGCATTGCGGCGCAGCGCGAGGCGCAACTGCGCGAAAGCCTGGCGCGAGCGGGCGTGGACACGCTCGAACTCGCCACCGACGACGACCTGGCCGAAGCCGTGCTGCGGTTCATCGACCTGCGCAAGCGCCGCCTGCGCGAGGCGCGCAATGGCCTGGCATCCCGCCACGTGCCCACGCAACTGCCTACCCGCGACCGGCGCAGCCTCACCACGCGCCGTGAAGGAGCCCGAGCATGATGAACGACCTGCCCGTCACTTTCCTCTGGCCGGAGTTGCTCTGGCTGATGCTCGCGCTGCCGCTGCTGGTCCTGCTCTACGTGTGGTTGCTGCGCCGGCGCAAACAAGCCGCCTTGCGCTACGCCAGCCTGTCCATCGTGCGCGAAGCCATGGGCAAAGGGCCGGGCTGGCGCCGCCATGTGCCACCCGTGCTGCTGCTCCTCGCCATCGCCGCGATGCTGCTGGCCTCGGCGCGGCCCATGGCCACCATCGTGCTGCCCTCCAACCAGCAGACCATCATCCTGGCCATGGATGTTTCGGGCAGCATGCGCGCCGAAGACGTGCAACCCAATCGTTTGGTGGCCTCGCAGAACGCGGCCAAGGCCTTTCTGGCGGAACTACCGCGCCATGTGAAGGTCGGCATCGTCGCCTTCGCCGGCTCGGCGCAGGTGGTGCAACCCGTCACGCTCAGCCGCGAGGACCTGGTTGCCGCGATCGACAAGTTCCAGCTGCAGCGCGCCACCGCCATTGGCAGTGCCATCGTGGTCTCGCTCTCCGAACTGTTCCCCGATCAGCGCATCAACCTCGGTGACATGACCTACAGCCGCAACGCCGACCCGTTCGCGCCCAAGGGACGTTCGCTTGACCAGCCGCGGCCCGAAGAAAAGCCCTTCACGCCCGTGGCGCCGGGTTCGTACAGCTCGGCGGCCATCATCCTGCTCACCGACGGCCAGCGCACCACCGGCGTGGACACCGCCGAGGCCGCCAAGATGGCGGCCGACCGCGGCGTGCGCGTCTACACCGTGGGCGTGGGCACGGTCGATGGCGAGATCATCGGCTTCGAGGGCTGGTCCATGCGCGTGCGGCTCGATGAAGACAGCCTCAAGGAAGTCGCCCGCACCACGCAGGCGGAGTATTTCTACGCCGGCACCGCCGACAACCTCAAGAAGGTCTACGAGACGCTGAGCTCGCGCCTGACGGTGGAGAAGCGCGAGACCGAAATCTCGGGTCTGCTCGCGCTCGTGGCCTCGATCCTGGCGCTGTTCTCGGCCGGCCTGTCCGTGTTCTGGTTCAACCGCATCCTGTGACGCACCGGGCCCGCCGGGCTCACAGGTGGGTGAAGAACTCGGGCGCGGCCTGCCATCGGTCTTCGCGGCCATCCACGTAGGTGATGGGCACGCGGGAGAGTTCCTCGTCAGTCACGTCGTCCAGGCAACCCAGGTTGACGCCATACATCGTGCCCATGGGCGTCTCGTTGCCGATGCCGAAGCAGCGCACGCCGCAATGCTTGCAGAACAGGTGGTGGTTCTTCTTCGTGTTGAACACGTAGAGCGTGAGGTCGGCCTCGCCCGTGAGCAGGCGGAAGTTTTCGGGTTTGGCCACCGCCGGCCAGAAGCGGTTGCGGCGGCAGATCGAGCAGTTGCAGCGGTAGCTGGTCTGCGTCAGGTCGAGATCGGCCTCGAAGGTGACGGCGCCGCAGTGGCAGCTGCCGTGGTAGGTCTTGAGCATGGGGTCTCCTGGCGATGCGACCCCATCGGTGCGGGACGCGCAACCCGCATGATGCCGCAACTGCACGAGGGCTTCGCTCAGGCCTTCTCGTCCAGCAGGGTACCGAGCATGTCGTCCTGTGTCTGCACGGTGCGCAGGTTGGCGGCAAAGCTGTAAAGGCTCATGCGCTGGCCGACCAGGTCTTCCGCCAGGTGGTCGAAACCGTCACCACCTTGCAATGATGCGGCGGCGGGCTCGCGGCCGACCTGTACGTCCACACCTCCCGCGTCGGGCCGCGCCGTCTGCGTGACAAGCTGGCGCTGGAAGCCGGGCGTCTGCAGGTTGGCCACGTTGTGGGCATGCGTGTCCATCCGCACCTGCGCGGCGCGCATGCCGCTCAGGCCGATGGCGGTGGCCGACGTGCCGGAAAGGGGAGGCAGAGACATGGCGGGTGGGTTGTTGAGGTCGGTTTCGGGGCTGTCTCTGCGTTTATCGGCCGAAGGCGCGTGATCTGTAGCCCGGATGTCGACCAGGGCGATGGGCCAGCGGCCTTTGGTGCGATGGCTCGGCGTTGGGGGGGAGCGACGGCTCAATCCATCGACCGCGCGCTGTGCCTCTTTCCTTGACGTCAAGTGCCCTGGATCTCGGCTTTGCGCTCGATGATCCGGGACACCAGCCCGTATTCAACCGCCTCCTCGGCCGACAGCCATCGGTCCCGCTCGATGTCGGCCAGCACCACCTCGAATGACTTGCCCGTCTGGCGCGCGATCGTGCGCGCGATGCGCTCGCGGGCCTTGACGATCTCGACCGCCTGGATGGCGATGTCGCTGGCCGACCCGCCGGCGCCACCGCTGGGCTGGTGGATCAGGAAGCGCGTGTTGGGCAGGCAGTAGCGCCGTTCGCGGGATGCCGACAGGTACAGGTGGGTGGCGGCGCTGCCGACCCAGCCGGTGCCGATCATGTTCACGGGCGCTGCGATGAAGCGCACGATGTCGTGGATCGCGTCGCCGGACTCCAGGTGGCCGCCCGGCGAGCTCACCAGCACGTCGATCGGGTCGGGGCTCTCTGCGTCCAGCGCGATGAGCCGGCGTGTGACATCGGCTGCCACAGCGTCCGTGACGGTGCCGAAGATCAGCAGCGTGCGCGCCTTGAACGCCTTTTCTTCCAGGTAGGCGGTGCGTGGTTCGGTGGCGCTCGATGGCGCGGTGGTGTCGGGTGTGTTCATGGTGAGGTCCTGGTGGTTGAGCTGCCTTGACGAACGGCGCGCCGCTTGTGTGACACCACGTCCGCGTCCGCGTCTGCGTCCGGGCTGTGGCAAGCTGCGCGCATGAACGACGAACACAAGCTGGCCCTGCTCGACGCCGACCGCCACCGACTGGTGCGCGCGGCAACCCGCCTTCTGGGGCTGGCCGACGCCGAGGACGCCGTGCAGGACGCCTACGTCCGCGCGCTGGAGCTCGATTCCGAAGTGCTCAGCGTCGCGCAGGCCTGGCTGCTCACCGTGGTGCGCAACCTCGCCATCGACCGCCTGCGGCGGCGCCACTGGATGCAGCACTGGTTGGACGAGGCGAACGCCGGTCATGCGGTAGGGGCCTCGCCCTCGGCCGAAATGGATGCCGCGCTGGCGCAAGAGGTCCACCACGCCTTGTGCCTGCTCGCGGCCCACCTGACGCCGGAAGAGGGGGCCGCCGTGTTGCTGCACGAGGTGTTCGAGGCGGGCCACGCCGACATCGCACGGGCCAGCGGCAGGACCGAAGCCGGCAGCCGGCAGCGCTTGCGGCGGGCGCTGTCGCGCCTGCGGCAAGCGGGTGGCGCACCCGGGCGCCGGCCGCAACCCGAACTGGATGCGGTGGAAGAAACCCGCTTGCGCCTGTACCTGCAGGCACTGCAGTGGCGCGATCCGCGGGCGCTGTGGGCCATGCTCCGCCATCCTCCTGTCAGTGCATTGGCGGCGGCCATGCCCATGGTGCCCGCCAGGGCGGATGCAGCACCGCACGCGACCCCATCGGGCGTCGTGCAGGTGGCCGGGCAACTGGGCTTGGTGCTCACACTGGACGGTGTCACCCTGTGCGTGTTGCCACTGGGCACGCAGCCCGAGCGCGACCGGGATCCCGTGCTGCTGTAGCGGCGGCGCCAACAGTGAGGCAACTGCCCCGCGCCCCGGCACAATCGCCGCCATGAACCCACAAGTCATCGTCGCCGGTGGCGGCATCGGAGGTCTGGCGTGCGCGCTGGCGCTGTCGCGCGCGGGCGTGCAGGTGGTGGTGCTGGAGCAGGCCGAGGCGTTTGGCGAGGTGGGCGCGGGCCTGCAACTCGGGCCCAACGCAGTGCGTGTGCTGGCCGATTGGGGCTTCATGGACGCCTTGCAGGCCTGCGCGGCGTTCCCCGAGGCGCTTCGCGTGCGCGACGCGCACCAGGCGCGCCAGCTGGGCCACCTGCGCCTGGGCGCCATGGCGCTGGCCCGGCACGGGCAGCACTACGCCACCCTGCACCGCGCGGACCTGCACGGCCTGCTGCTGGACGCGGTGCAGCGGCGCCCCGAGGCGCAGCTGATACGGGGCACCCGCGTGGCATCGTTCCAGGTTAGCGGGTCGGCCGTGCAGGTCGGGCTGGACACCGGCGAGCATCTCGTGGGCGCAGCCCTCATCGGCTGCGATGGCCTGTGGAGCCGCGTGCGCGCACAGCTGCTGGGTGATCTGCCGCCGCGCGCCACCGGGCACCTGGCTTACCGTGGCCTGGTGCGGGCGGTCGATCTGCCGGCACCGCTGCGCGCCAACGTGGTGACGGCCTGGCTCGGGCCTCGGCTGCACGTGGTGCACTACCCGGTGAAGCAGGGCGACTGGATCAACGTCGTTGCCGTGGTGGAGGGTGCGCTCGCACCGGGTGGCGATCCCCATGGCTGGACGCACGAGGCGCACGCGACAGACCTGCGGCGCGCGCTGGGTCCGGCTTGCGGTGAGCTGATGGCCATGGTCGCGGCCGTCCCCGAGTGGACGCTGTGGCCGCTGCATGACCGCGCGCCCCTGCGCGGCGCGCACGAGCAGGCCCAGGGGCCCGTGGCGCTGCTGGGCGATGCGGCGCATCCGATGCGGCCCTATCTCGCCCAGGGCGCGGCCATGGCGATCGAAGACGCGTGGACGCTCGGGCAACTCGCGCAGGTGCCCGCCGCGCGGTCCGACTGGCCCGGTTTGCTCGCCGCGTTCGCGCGCACCCGCTGGCAGCGCAATGCGCGCGTGCAGCAGATCTCGCAACGCAACGGCACCGTCTTTCATGCCCGGGGCGCACTGCGCTGGGCGCGCGACCGGGCCATGGGCCTGCTGGGCGAGCGTTTGCTGGACAATACCTGGCTCTACGACGGACCGCCCGAGCCCGAGCCGGTGACCGGTCACTGATTCTTTTCCCCCGAACCAGAGGCAGACATGACAGATACCCATACCCCCAACACCCCCACCCGCCGCCACGCCCTGGCCACCGCCGCCGCCCTGGCCGCGGCCACCGTGTTGCCCAGCGCGCGTGCGCAGTCCGGCTGGCCCAACCGGCCCCTCAAGATGGTGGTGGGTTTTCCGGGCGGCTCCTCGCCCGACCTCACCGCGCGGCTGCTGGCCGAGCCGCTGTCGCAGGCGCTGGGCCAGCCGGTGGTGGTGGAAAACCGACCCGGCGCGGGCGGCAACATCGCCGCCGCCCAGGTCGCGCGCGCGGACGACGACCACACCATCGGCCTGATGATCAACGGCAACATGACGATCGCCAAGATCCTCAACCCCGCCACCACCTACGACCCCATCACCGACCTGGCTCCGGTCTCGCTGATCGCGGTGGCCCCGCTGGTGCTCAGCGTGCCGGCCACCACCGCCGAGAGCGGCGCGGCCTTCATGGCCGCCGCACGCGCGGCCGGTGACAAGTGGAACTACGGCACGCCCGGCGTCGGCACCGTTGGCCACCTCGGCATGGAGTTGCTCAAGAGCCGTTCGGGCATCGCGCCCGTGCACGTGCCCTACTCGGGCAACCCGCAGGTGATCACCGCCATGCTGGGTGGCCAGGTGCAGATGTCGCTGTTGCCACCGGGGCTGGCCATGGCGCAAGTGCGCGGTGGCAAGCTCAAGGCGATTGGTGTGACATCGGCTGGCCGCAGCAGCGTGGTGCCCGAGGTGCCCAGCCTGTCCGAGTCCGGCGTGCGCGACTTCGCGCTGGAGATCTGGAACGCCGTCGCCGCGCCGGTGAGCATGCCCAAGGCCCATGTGGACAAGCTCGCCACGCTGCTGACCGAGATCGTGCGCCGCGAAGACATCCGCCAGAAGATCTTCGCGCAGGGCTGGCAGGTGGCCGGCACGGGCCCGGAAGGGCTGGCGCGCCGCATCAAAAGCGACACGGCCGCGATGTCCGAGGTGATCCGGCGCAACAACATCCGCCCAAGCTGAGGTGGGCGGGACGCCGCCCCTTCATCCATCACCGAGGGGCCGAAAGGCCCCTTGTTCTTGCCTGTGCGCGCGGCGTGCTGCGTTGCAGCAGATTTTTGTGAAGGGATGTAATTCCTGCCGCAAAAAAGTATTTCTTCTACGGCGTTGCGCCTACGAAAGGTATAAAAACCCCACATAAATCACACAACAGTTGTTTCAAAGAGACGGCTGTATGGGGTGGAAAAGGTTCCGAGCCGCAACGGTTTGACAACTTTCAGGGGGCGATATGTGTGAATTTCAGGGTGCCTCGCGCACCACATGCGATGGCCATTGAGGGCACTCCATGGCCAACGTTTTCGCGATCCATTCCGTCTGCGGGTCGATCGCGACGTTCCTGCAGAACACCTATCCCGTCAGCCTTGACGGGTTGACCTTGCCCTCCTGCACCTTCGAGGTGCTGTCGTCCAACCAGATGGCCGGCACGCTGGAGGACACGAACCGGGTCAGCCTCTACCTTTACCGCGCCACCGTCAACGAGCACAGCCGCCAGCAGCGGCCCTCGCGCGCGCCGGACGCGCTGCCCGCTCCGCTGAGCCTGGACCTGCACATCCTGGTCTCGGCCTGGAGCGGCAGCGCCCTCGACGAGCAGGTGATGCTGGCCTGGACCATGCGCCAGTTGCACCTGTTCCCGTTGCTGGATGCCTCGTCGCTCACGCCGGAGCCCGGCTGGGACGCGGACGAGGTGATCCAGATCGTGCCGGCCGAGCTCTCCACCGAGGACATCATGCGCATCTGGGACGCGCTGGAGCCCTCGTACCGCGTCTCGGCCTCTTACATCGCGCGCACCGTGCGGCTCGATCCTGATGAACTGCCCGAGGCCCGCGCGGTCGTGGCCACGCGCTTTGCCTACCGCGGCAGCGGGGTGCCCTCATGAGCTTCGTCCTCGAGACATCGCGCGAACTAGAGCGTGTCGAGCGCCGCGTGCTGGGTGCGCTGCGCTGTGTCGATGCCACCACGTCCGCGCCGCTGCGCCATGCCCTGCGCATCGATGCGCCCGCCGGGGCGCGCATCCAGCGCAACCGCAGCGGGCTGCTCGTGATCCAGGAGTGGGCGCCGCTGGCGGACCACGCCGCGGCATTCCTGAACCCGCCGCCCGGTCCGCCCGATGGCCTGCTCTCGTTCACGGTGGGCATCGCCGATCCCACGGGGCACTACCTGCCGCGACTGGTGCGGGTGGAACTGCCGCGCGACGCCAACCCCGCCAATGCCGCGCTGCCCGGCTCGCTGTTCCGCCCGCTGCAGGTGCCCATGTACCCGAGCAGCATTGGCCGGCTCGGTGCCAACTGGGCCGCGCTCAGCCTGAGCCTGCGAGAGGCCGGCAGTGGCGAAGCCCTGGGTGGTGTGTTGCTGCGCGTGGTCAGCGACGGTCAGGTGCTGGCGCGTGGCTTGTCGGACTGGCGCGGCGAGGCCCTGGTGCCGGTGGCGGGCATCCCGGTCACCACCTGGTCCGCCGGCCCCGGCGACGTCATCGTGACGCAGATCGAGGCCACCGTGGAGGCCATCGCCGACCCGGCAAGCGTGACGCGCACACCGCAGGCCGACGTGATCGCCGGCCGCATCTCATTCGCTCAGCCGCTGGTGGATCCGGCGGCCATCGAAACAGCGCGCGCCGGCCTGCCGCAGGCCAGCGCGCCTGTCAGCCTGGCGGCCGGTCGACCGCTGCATGTGTCCCTCGGAATTTCCCTGGTCTGAAGGCCGTGGCGATGTTCCCAACCGTTGTTCACAAGGAGATGCACCATGCCTGAATACCTCGCGCCAGGCGTCTACGTCGAGGAGACCAGCTTCCGCGCCAAGTCCATCGAAGGCGTGGGCACCAGCACCACGGCCTTTGTCGGCCCGACGCGCAAGGGGCCATACCGCGTCGACGACGACACACCCGAATCGCCCGAACTCCTCACCAGCTACGGCGACTTCGAACGCATCTATGGAGGCTTCGCCGACCTCGCGCTAGGCGTTGGGGTGCCCGCCACCAACCACATGGCGCACGCGGTGCGCGCCTTCTTCAACGAAGGTGGCTCGCGCCTGTATGTCTCGCGCGTGGTTGGCGCCGGCGCCGCAGCCGCCGCGGCGCAGGTGCTCGCGGGCACGGACGAGGGCGTGGGCTTTCAGGCGCGCTTTCCGGGCGCTGCGGGCAATGGCCAGGTGGTCGTGCGCGAGGTCGCGGTGCCGGCGTCCGAGGCCACGCTCAGCAACGCGCCCGCCGGCAGCATGGTGCGCGCCACCGTCTCGGGCAGCCCGGCGCTGCTGGTGCGTGTGGGCAGCACGTGGCGCCCGGCGGCCAACCTGGCTGGCACCGAGGTGTCGCAGGCCGACGTGCTCGCGGGCACGCCGCAATTGCTCACCGTATCGGCGCTGGCCACCGACGGAGATGGCAACAGCATGAGCTTTGAAGGCATGGGCCTGGCGCCCTCGCACCCGCGCGGCATCGGCCACGTGATGGCACCCCGGCCGTCGCGACGCAGCGACCACCTTCAAAACCTGTATGCGCTCAACATCGGCGCCGGTGTGTCGCCCGCCGAACTGCATGCCGGGCTGTTCGCGGGTGCCGCCACCAACGCGGCTGGCCAGCCCGAGCGGGTGTGGGTGCTCGCCGGTGGCGCGGATGGCGGCCAGCCCACGCCGACGGACTACGCGCTCGCGCTCTCCGAAATCGCGTCGCTCGAAGACGTTTCCATCGTTGCCGCGCCCGGCAGTTCCGCCTACGGCGCGGGCGAGGGCAACGAAGACAACCCGCAGGCCATCGCCAGCGCACTGATCGCGCACGCCGAGGGTCGGCGCGCCTATCGCATCGCCGTGCTCGACACACCGCCCGAACTGCTGCCCACCACCGCGCGCGGCTATCGAGGACTGTTCGATTCGAAATACGCCGCGATGTACTTTCCCTGGGTGGTGGTGTCCAACCCGCTGGCGCGTCCGGGGCGCGAGGACATTCCGAAAGAGATCGCGTTGCCGCCTTCCGGCTTCGTCAGCGGCATCTACGCGCGCAACGACGTGCAGCGCGGCGTGCACAAGGCCCCGGCCAACGAGGTGGTGCGCGGTGCACTGCGCTTCGAGATCGACGTCAACTTCGCGCAGCAGGAACTGCTCAACCCGGCCGGCGTGAATTGCCTGCGCTTCTTCAGCGGGCGCGGCAACCGCGTCTGGGGCGCGCGCCTGATCTCCAGCGACCCGGAGTGGAAATACGTCAGCGACCGACGCTACTTCAACTACCTCGAAGCCTCGATCGACCGCAGCACGCAGTGGGCGGTGTTCGAACCCAACGGCGAGCGCCTGTGGGCCAACATCCGCCAGACGATTGCCGACTACCTCTACAACGAGTGGCGCGGCGGCGCGCTGCTGGGCACATCGCCTGAAGAAGCGTTCTTCGTGCGCTGCGACCGCAGCACCATGACGCAGAACGACCTGGACAACGGGCGCCTGATCTGCCTGGTGGGCGTGGCCATCATCAAGCCCGCCGAGTTCGTGATCTTCCGCATCGGCCAGAAGACCGCCGATGCCCGCGAGTGAACCCCACACCAGGAGTGAACCATGGCCAACCGCACCACACCCTACGGCGCTTTCAACTACCTCGTGAATTTCGACGGTGGCGAGGTCTTCGGCGGCTTCTCCGATGTCAGCGGCATCGGCACCGAAGTCACCGTGGCCGAGTACCGCAATGGCAACGAGAAAGAGAACCATGTGCGCAAGCTCGCCGGCATCCACAAGGTCTCCGACGTCACCCTCAAGCGCGGCATCCTCAACAGCAAGTCGCTGTTCGACTGGATCAGCCAGACCCGCACGCAAGGCCCGGCCGCGCAGCGCAACGTCACCATCACCCTGCTCGACGAGGCGCAGGCGCCGGTTCAGACCTGGGTGCTGCGTGGCGTGATCCCGATGAAGTACACCGGCCCAACGCTGGCGGGCAAGGGCGGTGGTGACGTGGCGATGGAGGAGATCGCATTGTCGGCCGAGGCGATGGAAATCACCGTCTGAACATGAAGCACCCCCCGCGCCGCTTCGCGTCTCCCCCCTCTCTCGCCTTCGGCGGGAAGGGGGCGGCACCAGAGGCCCGGCAAAGCCGGTTCCTCGGTGCCTCTGGATGGCGCCGCGCAGGGGGTGGCGGATCGCGTTCCTGCAACGTGTTTATTTCATCATGGCCCTGATCTTCGAGACCGCCGCACCGGGTTTGCGCACCGCGCCCGGGCGCGCCGACGTGGCCTGCTTTGTCGGCTTCGTGGCGCGCCGTCGCACGCAGCCGCTGCCCGATGCCGTGCGCGAACAGTTGCGCGACGCCGGTTGGGTGGACGGGCCGTGGCGGCAAGGCGCCGACGCGCTGGAGTCGCTGGAGAACGTGCCGGTGGTGATTGACAGCTGGGCGCTGTTCGACCGCCTTTACGCCTGGGACCAGCGCCTGGTGGGCCGCGCACCCGATCCGGTCAGCGGTGTGCCGCAGCGCTGCGCCACCTACCTCGGTGCGGCCGTGCGCAGCTTCTTCGCGCGCGGTGGTCGGCGCGCGGTCGTGGTGCGTGTGGGTGACCCCTGGGCGTTTCTGGAATCGGCCTCGAACCGCGCGGCCAAGCGCCGCGCGCGGCTGGGCCGGCTGCTGCCCGGCTTCCAGGGCGGCGAGGCCGGCGCGCATGTGTTTGACCCACTGGATCCGTCGAGCTGGCGCGGCATCGAGCACATCGCCGGCCTGGGCGAGGCGAGCCTGCTGTGCCTGCCGGACCTGCCCGACGCCTGCTCCACCGAGCCGCGCACGCCGCCGCTGGGCGTGGCGCTGGTGCCGCCGCCCGAAGGCTTCGTGGAATGCAGCGTGGAAGAACCCCCGCTGCCCACGGACACCGGGCTGCGCGCACTGCAGGCGCCGCGCCTGGACAGCCAGGGCTACGGCCCCTGGCGCGTGGCGGTGGCGGCGGTGCGCGCCTTTCTGGCGCGGCACCAGCGCGAGGCGATCTTCATCGGCGCGCTGCCCTTGCCGCGCGAGGACGCGCGCCGGCCTGCGGGCGATGGTGGCGTGCACGCGCACGGCGACATGCTCGCCTTCCTGCGCCGCAGCGGCGTGTTCGAGCCCGAGGGGCGCCACGACGCGGGTGAACTCTCCATCGCCAGCGCCTTCGTGCAGATGGGCTACCCGTGGCTGACCACCACGGCGGCGATCGACCTGCCCGAAGGCCTGGAGCCGCCCGATGGCGCGCTGGCGGGTCTGCTCGCGGGCAGTGCATTGCTGCGCGGCACGCACGCCAGCGCGGCGGGCGACTTTTCCATGCCGCGCCTGCGCGATGTGCAGAGTTCCGTACCGGTGCCCAGCTGGGGCGCTGGCCCCGCCTCGCCGGCCGCGCGGCTGGCCGAGCGGGTGTGCCTGTTCGCGCCGCAGGCCGGTGGCTGGGCGTTGCAGTCGGACGTGACCACCAGCGCCGACGAAGCCTGGCGCGGCGGCGGCGTGACCCGGCTCATGGCCACGCTGCTGCGTGCGGCGCGCCTGCGCGGTCAGGGTGTGCTGTTCGACGGCAACGGGCCAGCGACCTGGAGCCGCCTGCGGCGCAGCGTCGAAACCCTGCTCACCGGGTTCTGGCGCGCCGGCGCACTCTCCGGTGCCCGGCCCGCGGACGCCTTCAGTGTGCGCTGCGACCGCGGCACGATGACGCAGAACGACATCGACAACGGCCGCCTGGTGGCCGAGATCACCGTGTGGCCCGCGCACAGCATCGAGCGCATCACCGTGGTGCTCGCGCTGGCCGCGGCCGGTGTTGGCCAGGCCGACGTGCGGGAGGTGGCCTGATGCCGTTCGACGCCCAGTTCTCCGCCAGCGCCTCGGCCTCTGCCTCGGTCGGCGCGGGGGTGTCGGCGCAAGCCTCGCTCGGTCTCGGCGAGCGCGGCGGCCACAGCCCGGGCGCGCAGCCGCAGGGCCGCGATGTCGCGGAAAACCTGCTGCCGCCGCTGGTGCCGTTCCGCTTCCACGTGCGGTTCCGTCAGTCCAGCGACGGTGCGCAGCAGGGCGACGAGGTGGTCATCTGCAGCGGGGCGTTCGCCGAATGCAGCGGCCTGGAAGCCACCATGGAGCCGAAGCAGATCCGTGCCGGTGGCATGAACTATGGCGCCGCCCAGCGCGCCGGCCCGGTGAGCTTCGCCACGGTGGTCCTCAAACGCGGCATGACCCGCACGCGCCACCTCTGGAAGTGGTTCGAGATGGTGTCCGGCGGTGCCTACGCCACGCGCGTGGACGTGGAGATCGACGTGCACAACGCCGCCGGCGAGACCGTGCTCACCTGGGGCCTGGCGCAGTGCCTGCCGGTGAAGTTCAAGGCCGCCGATCTCAACGCCAAGGGCACGGAGGTGGCGGTGGAAGAACTGCACCTGGTCCACGAAGGCCTGTCCCTCATCCAGCCCGGGAGCTGACGCATGCCCGAGTCCAGCACCGCCATCGCCGAATTCAAGACCTTGCCGCCCGCGCCGGCGCTCACGGTCAAGGCGCACTTCAACCCGGCCTCGCTGCAGTACACGGTGTCCAACACGCTCGCGCCTGCCGCGCAGGGCGCGGGCAGTCGCCAGTACGTGAGCCAGACCGTGGCCAAGCTCACCATGGACCTGGTGTTTGATACCACCGCGCAGAACCCGGGCGGTGAGGTCGGGGGTGGCGAGGACGTGCGCACCTACACGGACAAGATGGCCCAGCTGCTCAAGCCCTTTGGCGGCACCGACACCCGCACGCCGCCGCGCGTCGAATTCGGCTGGGGCGCCTACAGGTTTGTCGGCACGGTGGAGCAGTACAAGGAAACGCTTGACCTGTTCTCCGCCGACGGCGTGCCGCTGCGCGCGGGCGTGAACCTCACGCTCTCCAGCGACACGCCCAACTTCGACAGCGAGAAGAACCCGCAGGCCTCGGTGGATGCCGACGACGGTTTCGCTCCGATGGAAGTGCCCGGCGGCGCCGGGCCCTCGGGCGTGGCCAGTGCCGGCGGCAACCCGCGCGCGGCGCGCGCTGTGGCCAGTGCCAATGCCTCGGCCAGCCTGCGTTTTGGCGGCAGTGCCTCACTGCTGGTGGATGCGAGCGTGTCGCTGGGTGCGCCCGCGGCGTTCGCCTCGGCATCGGCCGGCGCGGGGATTGGTTTTGGCGCGGGGGCGGGCGTTGACGTGGGGATGGGCGTTGGTGTGGGTCTGGGCGCAGGCGCGGGCATCTCCGCCACGGCGGGCACGGCCTTCGCGGGCCTGCGCGGCAGCGCCGGCGCCAGCGCATCCTTGCCCCACCCGCAGTCCCTGCTGCCCGCCGCGCAGGCGCACGCCGGATCCACGGGAGGCTTCGCCCCGGGCGGCATGGTGCGCGGCGGCGCTGGCGGCAGCCTGGGCACCGACGTCGGTGCCGCCGCCGACCTGCAGGCGCGCATCGCCTTTGATTGACGAGGAGACAAGCACATGCCGATCACCTTTGAAGAAGTCACCGCCGAGGTTCCGGCCGAGCGCCCCTCAGCGCCAGAGGCCGCGCGTGAAGCGACGACCCCGCAGGATGGCGAGGTGCTGGCCCGCGTGCAGCAGGCGCTGGCCCTGCGTGCCGAGCGCGAGTGCCGCGCCCAGGCGGACTGAACATGGAGGGCGGCACATGACCGAAGCCGCGCTCAGCCGCCATGCGCTCTACAGCGCACGCCCCACGCTGCGCCTGTCGGGCGAGGCCGACCTGCGCCTGTCCAATCTGTTGATCGCCATGCGCATGGAAGAGAGCGAGGGCGGCATGAGCCGGCTGGAGTTGCGCCTGTCCAACCTGGTGGCCACCACCGACGGCGCCACTGAGCCGGCCTTTGGCGCCCGTTCGGATCTGACACTCGGCGCCGCGATCGAGGTGTACGCCGGCGACGTGCAGGCGCCGGTGGAGATCTTCCGTGGCAAGGTCAGCGCCATCGAGCACGTCTACAGCATGGGCGGCGCGCCCGAGTTCGTCGCGCTGGCCGAGGACGCGCTGCAGGCCGCGCGCCTGGCGCGGCGCAGCCAGGTCTATGCCGACATGTCCCCAGCCGACGTGGTGCGCCAGGTCGCGGGCGCGCTCAACCTGCGGCCCACCATCACCGGCCTGACCAGCCCCACCGACACCTGGGCGCAGATCAACGAGAGCGACCTGGCCTTCCTGCGCCGCCTGCTCGCGCGTTTCGACACTGACCTCCAGATCGTCGGTGACGAACTGCAGGTCTCGCCGCGCGGCGACGTCGCACGCGGCGAGGTCGAGCTGGTGCTGTTTGGCCAGCTCATGAGCGCGCGTGTGATCGCCGACCTGTCGCAGCAGGTCACGGCCACCAGCGCCAGCGGCTGGAACCCCGTGGACGGCAGCGCCGTGTCGTTCGAGGCCACGCAGTTCGCGCACAGCGGCCCGGGCCGCGGGCGTGGCGGTCCGTCGTGGCTTGATGAGACTTTCGGCGCGCGCGGCGAACACATCGGCCACCTCGCGGTGAGCAGCAACGCCGAGGCCGAGGCGGTGGCCCAGGCCGCCTACGACCAACGCGCGCGCCGCTTCGTGCGCATCGAAGGCCTGAGCGAAGGCAACCCCGCCATCCGCGTTGGCACCACGGTGGCGGTCAGCGGCCTGTCGCCGCAATTCGACAACCGCTACTACGTCTGCGCGGCCACCCACCTGTACGACCAGACGGCGGGCTACCGCACCGAATTCAGTGGCGAGTGCGCGTTTCTCGGAGAAGGCCCATGAAGCGCGACGGCCTGTTCGACCGCCCGGCGGGCTGGCTGCAGGCCGGCGCGCTGGCGCAGGTGGTGTCTCTCGACGACCCCGATGGCCGCAATCGCGTGCAGGTGCGCCTGCTCGCGCACGACGGCGTGCAGGGGCAGGACGCGCCGCTGTGGGCGCGCGTGGTGGCGCCCTTCGCGGGCAATGACCGCGGCATGTTCTTCCTGCCCGACGTGGACGACGAGGTGCTTGTGGTGTTCATGAACGGCGACCCGCGCCACCCGCTGATCCTGGGCGGCCTGTGGAACGGAAGCGCGCCGTCGCCAGCCGATCTGGCCAACGGACAGCACCGCACCAAACGCCTCAAATCGAAGAACGGCGTGGCCATCACCATCCTCGACGAAGACGGCCAGGAAACGCTCACGCTCGAAACCCCCGGAGGCCAGACGGTGACATTGCAGGACGGGCCGGCCACCGTCACGGTGGAGGACGCCAATGGCAACCGCGTGGTGATGGACAGCGCGGGCATCGCGGTCGAGGCCGCCGCGAAGGTGACGGTGACGGCCGCGCAGGTTGAGGTCAGCGCCGGCATGGTGAAGGTGGACGCGGCGATGTCGAACTTCTCCGGCATCGTCAAGTGCGATGTGCTGCAGACCAACTCGGTCATCTCCACCAGCTACACCCCGGGTGCCGGGAACATCTGGTAGCGCGCCATGGGCAGCCGCTTCATCACCCAACCCCCGCACGACGTGGCCCTGGGTGCGCCGCGCGGCATCGGCTCGGGCAGCGCGCCGCTGATCCTGCAGCGCGCGGACGACAACTTCATCGAAGCCGTGCTGGATGAGTTCACCACCGACGCCGGGCGCGGCAAGCTGGTGGCCTCACGCGCCGCCGCCCGCAACGAGCGCCAGGTGCTCAAGCTGTTCCAGCCGATCCAGCGCCAGCACCACCTGGCCGTCATGGAAGCCTGGTGCGAGGTGCCGGGCACGCCCCGCGTCGACCCCGCGCGCATTGAGTCCGCCGGCCTGGTGGTGCGCCGCGTGCGCCGCGCCGCGGGTGCCACGCAGGAGGGCTGGATGCAGGCGCGCGGGCGCCTGCGCGGCTGGTTGCCGGTGGCGCGCATCGGCGGCGACGCGCGCGACCCCGCCGGCCCCCTGCGTCTGCGCCACGGCCGCACCGGCGTGGCCGACATCGATCGCGAGCTGGTCCGCATCGACCTCGAACAGGAGGACGCGCTGCTCGACGAGCACGTGGTGCCCATGTTCGTCGCGCCGCCCGAGGTCTGCCGCGCCATCGGCAAGACCGTGTACTACGGCCTGGTGCCCACGGTCAGCAGCGAGTTGTCGGAGACGGCGGAAGCCTTTGATGAAGCCGGCAGCTTCGGCCCCGAGAGCGCCGACTTCCGCGCCCACCTGGTGCAGGCCCTGCGCGGCGAGCACATGGACTTTCCGCTCGACGGCGAACTGCTCGACGCCGACTGGGCCGAGGCCGCCGAGATCGCCACCACCGACAAGCCCCCCGGCGTGAGCAGTGCGCACTGGAACCGCCTCAAGCCAGGCGGCAACGCGCGCAGCGGTTTGCAGCGCCTGTTGCGCCTGCTGCGCCAGCTCGACGGCGAGTTCAACGCCTTCGAGGGCAGCTCGGCGCACGCGGTGGCGCTGCGCCAGCAGCTCGCGGCGATCGCACTGCCGCTCAAGCTGCGCGAGGGCGAGACCGCGGCGCGCAGCGTCAGGGCCGACACCTTCCTGCGCCAGGCCGTGCGCGTGCTGGTCGAGCGCGACGCGACGGCGCCCCGGCCCGAGATGCCCACGCACTGGCCCGCGCTGCCGGCACACCAGGCGCGCGCGCTGCGGCTCGCGCTCTCGCGCGCGGTGGCCGAACGGTTCGCGCAGCTCAACCCCGCACCGGGCCGCTTCGACGACCCGTCCGCGCAGTACGTGGTGCGCGCCTTCGTGCGCCTGCGGCCCGAATGCGGCTGCCCCGCGCGCATCGTCTGGAGCAGCGCCACCGAACCCTTTGTCATCGCGCCGTGGTACGAGGGTTCGGGCGCGCCGCCCGCGCGCATCAGCCTGCCCGACGTGAGCGACCGCAACCTCCTGCGCTCGCTCAAGCCCAACGTGTCCTTTGCCGTGCCACCGGCCCTGCAGAACCTGCTCAGCGGCAACCCCAAGGACCTGATGGAGGGCAAGAAGCCACCGGACGCCGGCATCACCATCGGCTGGATCTGCAGCTTCAGCATTCCCATCATCACGATCTGCGCCTTCATCGTGCTGAGCATCTTCCTCAGCCTGTTCGACCTGATCTTCCGCTGGATGGCGTTCATCAAGATCTGCATCCCGTTCCCGAAGAAAGGCGACTCATGAACCGCGCGCCGATCGGTTTCCCCTTTCTGGGTCTGCCCGACGAGCATGGCCGCCTGGCCTGGCCCGCGCTGGAGACCAGCGTGCGCGACGGCATCCGCATCGTGCTGAGCACGCGCCCGGGCGAGCAGCTCATGCGGCCCGATTTCGGCGGTGGGCTGGACCGCCTGCTGCATGAGCCCAACACCCTGGCCACGCGCCGGCGCATCCGCGACCTGGTGCAGGAGTCGCTCAAGCGCTGGGAGCGCCGCATCCTGGTGGACACGGTCGAGGTGTGGGAGGTGCCCGAAGCACCCAGCCAGCTGCGGGTGGAGATCCAGTACCGGCTCGCGCGCACCGGCGCGCCGGGCCGCATGAACGTCAACGTGCAACTGGAGGCCTAGGGCCTCTCCACATGTTCTTCAAAGATGACGAGGCCTTGAATGCCGATCCTTCCACCCAGCCTCGATGACCGCCGCTTCGACGACCTCGTCGAAGACCTGATCGCGCGCATCCCGGCCCACACCCCCGAATGGACGAACCCGCGCCTGGGCGACCCGGGCCGCACGCTGATCGAACTCTTCGCCTGGCTGGGCGACGCGCTGCTGTACCGCGCCAACCTGATTCCCGAGCGCCAGCGCCTGGTGTTCCTCAAACTCATCGGTCAGGGCCTGCGCGCGGCCCAGCCGGCGCGCGGCATCGTGGGTCTGTCGTACGCCCAGCCGACCGAGCTGCGTGCCTGCACGCTGCAGCCGGGCGCGCGCATCAAGGGCGCACTGCCGTTCGAGACCCTGAACGAGACGACCGTGCTGCCCGTCACCGGCGAGGCCTACATCAAGCGCCGCCTCAACGACAGCGAGGCCGCGCGCATGGCCGACGTGATCAGCGGCCTCTCGCGCGTGCACCGCATCAGCGGCGCGGTGCAGGGTTATGAAACGCTGCCGGTGTTCGCCGAAGGGCGCGCCGAACCCGAGGGCTTCGACGTGTTCGCGCGCTCCAGCGACCGCGCGCTGTGGATCGCGCTGCTCGCGCCACCGGCGCCCAGCGCGGCCGAACAGCCGGCGGTGAACGAGGCGGCGCGCGCCGCGCTCGGCGGTGGCGACACGGGCGCGCCCTCGCTGCTCTCGCTGGGCATCGTGCCCGCGCTGCAGATGCCCGCGCTGTTCGAGGACGTGGGCCGCGCGGCCGAGGTACCGGTGCTGTGGGAGATGGTCACGCGCGGGCGCGGCGCGCAGGCGGTGGACTACCTCACGCTCGACCCGCTGCCCGGCAGCGACAGCTCAAGGGGTTTCACGCGCGCGGGCACGCTGCGCCTGCCACTGCCCGACGAATCGCTGATCTGGGCGCCGTCGAACCAGGTCGGCGAAAACCCGCTGGCCGGCGTGGGCGACGCGCCACCCCGGCTCGATGACGCGGCGCGCGCCGCGCGCCTGGTCGGCTGGCTGCGGCTGCGCCCGCGCCCGGGCCAGAGCGTGGAGCGCCTGCCGCTGGCCTGGCTGGGCATCAACGCGGTGGAGGCGGACCAGCGCATCACGCTGCAAGGCCAGGTGATCGGCACCTCCAGCGGCGCGGCCGACCAGGCGTTCGCACTGCCCGCCACCTCGGTGGATCCGGCCACGCTGGCCATCGAGGTGGAAGAACCCGGCGGGCGCGGCTACCAGCCCTGGTACCGGGTCGACGACCTGGCCGCCATCAGCGACGATCCGCAGGTCGCACGCGAAGCCGGCGCCTTCGAACTCGACGCCGAGGCCGGCAGCCTGCGTTTTGGCGACGGTGTGCGCGGGCGCGTGCCCGAACGCCTCATGCGCATCCGCCTGGCGCGCGGCCGCTTCGGCGGCGGGCGCGCGGGCAACCTGCCAGCGGGCAGCCTGGGCGAGATCAGCGCCACCCTGGTCGATGGCCAGCGCGCCCCGGCGATGAAGGTGCACCAGCCCCTGCCCATGGACGGCGGCGAGGACGCCGAGACGCTGGCGCAGGCCGAGCGCCGCATCCCCGCTGCGCTGCGCCACCAGCAGCGGGCCGTGACCGCGCAGGACTACCGCGCCCTGGCACTGGAAACACCCGCCGTGGACGTCGGCCGTGTCGAGGTGCTGCCGCGTTTCAAGCCGCGCGATCGCCGCTTCGACATCCCCGGCGTGGTCAGCGTGCTCGCGCTGCCCGCCGCGCCGCTGGCGCCCGCACCGAACCCGCGGCCCGACCGTCCCTTCATCGAACGCCTGCACGCCCACCTGGCCGCGCGCGTGCCGCTGGCCACCGAGCTGTACGTGATCGGCTGCGAGTACGTGCCGCTGGGCCTGTCGGTCGCGCTGCGCGTGCGCGAGGGCTTCGCGCGCGACAAGCTGCTGCACGAGGTGCGCGAGTCCTTGCGCCGTCTGCTGTGGCCGCTGGCGCCCGGCGGGCTCGATGGCGAGGGCTGGGCGCTCGGCCGTTCGGTGCGCGAGCGCGAGCTGGAGGTGGAAGTCTCGCGCGTGGCGGGCGTGGCCGAGGTCACGGGCCTGAACCTGTTCGTGCGCGAAGGCGCGGCTGGCCTGGAGGACTGGGCGCTGCTGCCGCGCAATGGCGCCGGCGCGCAACAGACGCTGAACCTGCAGCCCTGGCAACTGCCCGAGCTGCTGTCCATCGTGGTGGTGGAAGGCCCCGAGGCGCCCACGAACCTGCGCGCCTTGCCCAACCCGTTCGCGCAGGCCAATGCGGTCGCCGTGCCCGTTGTACCGGAGCTGTGCTGATGGACGCCAACGGTTCGCGCTTCTGGTCGCTGCAGGCCGCGGCCCATTGGCCCACGCTGGGCATGGCCGGCACGCACCTGCGCTGGCACGCGGGCTGCCGTGCGCTGCGCCTGGCTTCCGAGCGCGAACTGGAGCCGCCCCCCGACCTCGCGGCGAACGAAGCCGCCGCACGGCTGGCGCTGCAGGCCGTGCCACGCGCGCTCGATGCGCACGGCGCGGTGGCCAGCTGGCACGCGGCCAGCGGCGCCATCGTGGTGCGCAGCCACCTGCCGGACGCGGCCGTCGCGCTGCCGCTGCCCGAGGCGCCCACCGACCTGTGCGTGAGCGCCGATGGTGTGCTCTGCGTGGCCCTGCCCGGGCGCGTGCTGATGCACGACCTGCGACAGCGCTGGGCCGCCGTGGAGGTGCGTGAACCGGGCTTCGCACCCTGGCGCCTGGCCGCGCACCCCGGTGGCGGCGCGTGGGTGCTCGAACGTGGCAGCGGCCGCCTCGCGCGCCTGCGGGGCCTGCCGTTGCCGGCCACCACACCGCGGCCCAACGATTACGCGCCCGATGTGTTCCGGCCCGACCCCGAGAACTGCCGTGAACCCGCGTTGCGCATCGTCTCGCCGGGCTGGTCGGGCGTGGCGCTGCCACTTGCGCTGGCCTGCCACGCGCAGGGTGGCCTGCTGCTCATGGGCTGGAACACGCCGGGCCAGACCTGGGTACGCGCCTGGGACGAGGCCACGCACAGTGCCGGGCCGATGCGCCTGCTGCGCGGCGCGATGCACGCCTGCGCGATCACCTGGCTGGACGCCACGCGCTTCGCGCTGCGCCTGCCCGGGCGCGCAGACGCCCCGGCCTTTGCCTGGGACGCCGACGGCACCGGTGAACTGCCCGCGCTCGGCGAGATCTTTCCGCTCGCGGCCGACCGGCGCGAAGCGCCCTTCGTGCACCGTGTCGACGGCGTGGCGCACTACCCGGTGCGCGGCGATGCGGCCGAACCGCTGTGGCCGCTGGCCCTGCCCAACCTCGCGCGCGAAGGCCACGCGGCCAGCTTCCGCGTCGACGGCGAACAACTGCGCGCCCGGCTGATCGACAGCGGCACGCCCGCCACTGTGTGGCACCGCGTGTTCCTGGAGGCGCACATCCCGCCGGCCTGCGGCGTGCTCGTGTGGCTGGCCGCCACCAACGACCCGGAGCCGCCCGCGCCCGAACAGCTCGACGCCTGGCACCCTCACGCCTTCGGCCGCGACGTGCGCGCTCTCAGCGCCGCCGCGCGCGCGCCGCACGTGCCGCTGGCGGCCTGGGAGCGCGCGCCCTCCGAACTGCCGGCGCACCCGGGGCTGGCGGGCTGGTCGCCCGAACCCGGCTTGCGTGGCCTCTTCGGTGTGCTGGTGCAAAACGCGCGCACGCGCGTGCGCCAGCTCGCCGGGCGCTACCTCTGGGTGCGGCTGGAGCTGCACGGCGACGGCCGCGCCAGCCCCGAGGTGGTGGCCTTGCGCGCCTGGGCCAGCCGCTTCAGCTACGCCGAGCAGTACCTGCCGCGGATCTACCGCGAGACCCTGTTCGGCGAAGAGGCCCAGGTGCCGGGCGAGCACATCGACAGCGTGGACGAAGGCTACGCGGCCTTTCTCGACATGGGCGGCGAGGCCGACCCCTCACTGCTGGAGCGCCTGGCGCGCGGCGGCATTGAAGTGGGCGAGGGCGCGCGGGTGGATGTGGAGCGCGCCGGGCGCCGCTGGCTGCTGCGCGACAGCACCAGCCCGCGCAGCTGGCGCCTGGTGCTCAAGGGCCACGCCATCGGTGTCTACCGCCCCCAGGCCACGCCGGCCGACTTCCTTGCGCGCAGCCTGGCCAACTTCGAGGGTGTGCTCACGCCGCTGGAAGACCGCGTGGCCAGCGCGCACCTGCTCACCGACCCGGCCAGCACGCCGGCTGCGCACCTGGACTGGCTGGCCGGCTGGGTCGGCATCGCCTTCGATCCCGCGCTGCCGGAGGCGCGGCGCCGTGCCTGGCTGCGCGCCGCGCCCGAGCTGGCGCGCTGGCACGGCACGCGCCGGGGTCTGGCGCTCGCGCTCGACCTGGCCACCGGCGGCGCCGTCAGCGGCGGCGAGATCGTCGTGCTGGAAGACTTCCGCCTGCGCCGCGTGCTGGCCACGCTGCTCGGCGTGGACCTGGCCGACGAGGCCGATCCGCTGCTGCCCGGCCTGCAGGTCAGCGGCAACTCGGTGGTGGGGGACACCCTGGTGCTGGGCGACCAGGAGCGCGCCGAGCTCATGGCGCTGTACCGCGAGGAGGCCACCAGCGCCGCTGAAGACCGGCGCATCGCCGCCTTCCACGGCCAGCTGGCGCACCGCGCCACCGTCCTGGTGCACCGCGCATTCGAGGCGGTGGACCTGGGGATCGTGCGCCGCATCGCCGCCATCGAATCGCCCGCGCACGTGGACGTGCGCGTGGTCACCGCCAGTTGGCCCTTCATGGTCGGCATCGCCAGCCTCGTGGGTGTGGACACCTACCTGGCGCGCGCCGTGCCGCCCCGCCCCGCGCGCGTGCAGCACTCGGTGCTGGGCATGGGCGATGTCGTGCACGGCCCCTCGACGCTGGACCCGCGCCTGCGCGGCGAGGCCGCAGCCACTGTGGTGGTGGCCGATGAACCCGTGGAACCGCTGGCGCTGCCGCGTGCGCGCGGCACCGGCGCAGCCCGCAAGAACAGCAGCCGCCGCGGCGCACGCACGCGCCGCCCCAAGGAGTGACCCATGAGCAGCACCGCCACCCGCGCCACCACCGCCGACCCGATCTACCACCAGCCTATGGCCGAGCGCCCGGGCTATGCCACCGGCATGCTGCGGTACGCGCAGGACTTCCTGGACGAGCAGACCTACCACCGGGGCCGCCTTGCGCGCGCACTCGCTTTCGTGGCCGGTGGCGGCACGCTCGCCGGCCTGCGCGTGGTGCACCAGCCGTCGGTCGAGGCGAGCGAAGGTGGCCCGGGCGAGGACGACGATGTGGCCGCGCGGCCCGAGGAGATTCGCGTCGAGGCCGGGCTCGCGCTCGACCGCCTGGGCCGCCTCATCGAGCTGCCGCGCGCGGCCTGTCTGCGCGTGGCGCGCTGGTTCGAGGCCGAGCGCGCGCGCAACGGCGGCGATGGTCTGCTGCAGGCCGCGTACACCACGCCCGAGCGCTTCCTGTCGGCGCGCGCCGTGGCCGAGGCCGCCATGCCCGGCGCGGTGCCGGTGCCCGCGCGCGCGGTGGTCGCCGATGTGCTGCTGCGCTTCGTGGCGTGCCCGCGCGGCCTCTCGCCGGCCTTTGCCGCCGGCCCGTTCGACGCGCTCAACGCGGTAAGCGTCTCGCGCCTGCGCGATGCCCATGAACTGCACCTGGTGCCGCGCGCGGGCCTGGACGACGACTTCAACGGCCTGCCCTTGCGCGCGGGCGCGACCACGCTGCCCGGCGAAACCGAGGCCGAGGCACTCGCGCGCGAAGCCGCCATGGACAACCCCGCGGCCAACGCCGACGAACGCCGCGCCGCGCTGCAGGACGCCGTGTTGCACGGCTATGCGCGCAGCGACGACGGCGCGCCCGAACCCGGCCCCGAGCACGCGGTGGGTGTGGACCCGAGCGCGGTCTTCATCGCGCGCGTGCTGATCCCGGTGGACGCCAGTGACGCCAGCGTGCGCAACGGCGACGCCGTGCTGGTCGACAACTTCGCCCGCCGCTTCCTGCCTGGCGCCGGCCTTCTGTCGCGCTGGAACGGACTCTGACCGCCGCGCCGACCGAACCCACCCGCATTCACCGGAGACGCACCATGAACCTCACCCAAGGCCCCGCCCGCGCACCGATTCCGCCCGACCAGGTCGCGCGCCTGCGCACGGCCGGCGTGCTGATCGAGGACCCCCGGCGTGAGCGCCCCTTCTACTTTGATGGCCGCTTCCTCGCCGCGCGCGATCTCATCCGCGACCAGCAGTACTTCCTCACGCGCGAGGCCGACCTGGGCCAGGCCTCGGGCAGTGGCGTGGCCACCGGCCTGTTCGTGATCGAGGGCGGCGCGCCGCAGACGCTGCGCGTGCACAGCGGCCATGGCGTCACGCCCTCGGGCGAACTCGTGCTGCTGCCGCGCGCGATCGACGTGCAGCTGGCCAACATCCCGGTGACGGAACAGCTCTCGGCGCGCTTCGGCCTCTCGCGCCTGCCGGTGCCGCCGCTGCGCAGCCGCACCGGCCTGTTCGTGCTGGCGCTGCGCCCGGTGGAGTTCACCGCCAACCCCATCGGCGCCTACCCGACCTCGCTCACCGGCCAGCGCACGGTGGAGGACGGCGACGTGATCGAGGCCACGGCCGTGGTCCTGGTGCCCTGGCAGGACGACGGCGCGGCCGATGCGCTGGACGCGCGGCGCGGTCGCGCGGCGCGCGCGATCTTCACGCAGGACACAGCCAGCGGCGTCTCGGCCAGCGTGCTGCCACTGGCCATGGTCGCGCTGCAGAACAACACCGTGGTGTGGATCGACGAGGCCATGGTGCGGCGCGAACTCGGCGCCGACCGCGGCGACCTGCCGGGCCTGGGTTTCGCGCCGCGCGGCCTGCGCCTGGCGCACCTCATGCAGCACCAGGCACACCTGGCCGACGTGGTCGCGCGCAGCGGCGGGCGCGGCTTTCCGGCCAGCGCGCACTTTCCCGCGCTGCCGCCGGCCGGGCCGCTGCCCGCCGGCGTCATCAATGCGCAGGACTTCACCCAGAACTACTTCCCCGCCGAGGTCGACGTGGACTTCAGCGTCATCCCGGAGGACGAACTGCCCGCGCTGGTGGAGGAAGCGCTGGCGCTGCAACCGATCGACCTCACCGCCGCGCCCGAGGCGCTGGACTCCACCGCCGTGATGGTGCTCGCGCCCGTGCCGCGCCACGAGTGGCGCGCCGTGGTCGCGCGCCTGAGCCTGGGCACGGCGCCGGCCACGCGCCCGGTCCGGCCCGCCGCGCCCAACCTGATCGCGCAGCGCCGGCCGTTCGAGGTGCTGCAGAAGCTGCGCCTGTCGCGCATCCCGGTGCCCGTGCCGCAGGCCACCGGCGCCGAGGCCGAGTGGCAGCGCCTGGCGCGCCAGGACAACCTGTGGTTCGTGCGCCGGCGCCACCTGGCGTACCGCGACGACCTGGTGGGCAGCTACCGCGAGATCAGCGGCGGCGACGAACGCGCGCTGGAGGTGAACCTCAACGAGCGCATCACCGAACTGGGCCTCGCCCCGCGGCTGGACTTTGTGATCCAGCGCGCCACGCCGGCCGCGGCCAGCGTGGCGATCAGCCTGCTCTCGGGCAAGCGCCTGCAGGAGTCGCCCGTGCTCACCGCCGCCGCGCTCGGGTTGTTCACCGACGCCATCGCCATCGCCGAAGCCCAGGGCGGCAACCCGGTGCTGGACCGGACGCAGGCCCTGGGCGTGTCGGCCGTGCTCGGGGCGCCCGAGCGCAACCACGCGCTGCTGGTGCTGCTGCGGCGCGAGGCCGAGGCGCCGATCCCGGCCGACGAGTTGCTGCGCATCGCCAGCAACGCCGAGTGGAACGAAGCCCCGGTGGACGACGACCTGCTGGAGAGGCGTCTGTTCACCCGGATCGAGGGCCTGGGCCTGTCGGACGAATGGGCCACGGTCTACAAGAACGCCGAGCCGGAGGTGACGCAGGCGGCGATCCGCATGCTGTCCGAGGCGCGCTTCGAAACCTCGCCCACCCTCACGGCTGCGGCCATCGGCCTGCTGGCCGAGCCGGTGGTGCAGGGCGGTTTCCTCTCGGAGGCGGCGGTCGTCGATGGCGTGCGGGCCGACCTGGCCGAGACCACGCGGATCGAGGCGCTGGACCGATGGCTCCAGCTGGAGGCGCGCCGGCCGCTGCCGGCCGATGAGCTGCGCAAGATCGTCGAGTCCACTCCCGAGTGGCGGCCCACGCGCGACCGCATCACCACGCCCACGCGCCCACCCACCCGGGCCGCGGCGAAAGCACCGGCGAAGAAGGCCGCTGCGGGGAAGGCCACGGCAAAGAAGCCAGCCACGAGGAAGGGGAAGGCCGCCGCCAAGGCCGCGACCACGAAGACCACCCGCACACCTCGCCGCAAGGCCTGAGGGAGAAACGACGTGAGCATTGAACGCATCGACCACCCCCTGCAGGGCGAGCGCGTGGTGGCGCTCTCGCCCGGGGACGCCACCCTCGCCGCCACCGACTGGCTGCGCCGGCCCAACCTGTTTGCCGGGCGCGCGCTGACCGCGCCCACGCTGCAGGGCCGCCAGCGCTGGCAGGCCGGGCGCATTGCGCAGCGCGGCCAGGCCCTCACCGCCGGCGTGGTGCGTGGGCTGGAGGTGTTTTTCGTGAGCGAGCCCGGCGAGACGGCCAGCGAAGCGCGCTTGCTGATCGAGCCTGGGCAGGGTCTGGCCCTCAGCGGCGAGGACGTGGTGCTCGCGCGCCGCGCCGAATGCCGACTGCTGGACCTCCCCGTGGTGGCGCCGCCGGCCTGGCTGGTGGCGCAGGCACCCGGCGAAGCGGGCGAGGAGGAGGCCACCGACCTCGGCATCGTGCACCCGCGCAGCGTGCCGGTGGACCGCACCCTGGCGGACCTGCGCGAGAGCGCCGGCTCGCGCCTGCCGCCCGTGGGCGTGCTGGTGCTGCAGCCCATCACCCTGGAACGTTCGGACGCCGACCCGGACGACCCTTGCGACCGCTGCCCCTGTGGCGAAGGCACGGAGATCGGTGTCGACAGCGTCGAGGACTGGCGCACCGCCGACGGCGCGCACCTGCTCTGGTACCCCTGGCCGGTGGAATGGCGCGCGCTGCCCGCCACCACGCTGCGCCTGCGCAACGCGCTGGCCCACACCGTGTTCGACGCCGAGGCCGCGCTGCCGCACGGCCAGGCGCTGCCCTGGGAAGCCTGGGGCTTGCCGATCGCGCTGGTGGGCCTGGACGACGGCTTCGTGCCGCGCTGGGTGGACCGCGCCTCGGTGGTGCGCCAGGGTGGCCGCGCGCGCGAGGAACGCCTGCAGCTGCTGCCCGGCGCCGCCGCGGCGTCCCGCCTGGCCGCCAACAGCCGGCTGCCCGCGCTCTGGCAGGCTCGCATCGAACAATTCGCGCAACAGATCGCCGACCTGGGCGAGCCCTTGCCCGCACCCGAGGTGCTGGCCGACCCCTTCCTGCGCCTGCCGCCCTGCGGCCTCATGCCCAAGAGCGCGCTCGACCTCTCCACCGTGCTGGAGCAGCCCACGCTGAGCAGCCCGTTCTTCCCGCCCGGCTTCGAGCTCGACGCCGTGCCCGTGCCCGTGGAGCAGCTCGACCTCGCCCTGCGCGAGGCCGCGCCGCTGGCCGCCTTCGACCTGTCCGCGCCCGAGCGGCTGCGCCTGCTGGTGCCGGTCACGCAGGCCTCGTGGGAGCCGCGCCTGCTGCACCGCGAGACCGTGGCGCCCGAATTCCAGCAGACGGTGGACGCCTTCGTGCTGCGCCGCTCGCGCGAACTCGGTGGCCGCCAGGGGCTGCGGCGCGAGAGCGCGCTGCTGCACCGCGCGCTCACCGGGCGCGCGCAGGCCGTGCCCGAGCCGTTTGACGACGCGCTGGCGCTCGAACCCGAAAGCCTGGCGCCCTGGGGGCCGCCACCCGCCGGCGGTGGCCATGTGAGCGCGCTGCGCGCCGGCGCGCACCGGCACTTCTTCGACGGTGCCACGCAGACTTTCGCCGCCAGCGCGGCCGAGCTGCTGTTCGCCTGGGTCTGCCTGGACCCCGACAACCCGCCGGCCAGCCTGATGCTCGAATGGCGCGACGCCAGCGGCTGGGAACACCGGGCGTACTGGGGCGAGGACCTGCTGCCCGCCGGGCGACCCCGCAGCGGCGCGCACCCGTTCCGGGTGGCCGCGCATTACCACGTGGGCCCCTTGCCCGAACCCGGGCGCTGGGTCCGGCTGGAAGTGGCCAGCAGCCTGGTGGGCCTGGCGGGGCGCGCGCTCAATGGCATGGCGTTCAACCTGTTCGACGGCCGCGCGGCCTTTGGTGCCAGCGGCGCGCGCAGCGGCGCCACCGAGCGCGCCTGGTTCGGTCATGTGCTGCCGGTGGGTGCCCGCACCGATGGCGACGAGCCCTGGGAATCGCTGAGCCACAACGACCTGTGGGCGCCGTTCGAGCCGAACGATGGCATCGTGCCCACGCACGCCACGGACGTGCCTGCCGGTGGCGGCCACGTCGAGGCCGCCGCGCCGGGTGTGCACCAGCACTACCTGGAAGGCGCCAGCGCCACGCTCGGCGGCCTGACCGCCACCGACAACCTGTTCGTCTGGGTCTACCTCGACACGAACGAACCGCCGCGCGAGCTGATGATCCAGTGGAAAGTCGGCAGCGACTGGAACGCGCACGGCCGGCGAGCCTACTGGGGCGAGAACCTGATCGGCTGGGGCGCCAGCGGCACGCCTTCGCGCCTGCGCGTGGGTGGCCTGCCGGCGCTGGGCCGCTGGCTGCGCCTGGAGGTGCCGGCCAGCGCGCTCAACGCCGTGGGCCAGACCATCAACGGCATCGCGTTCACGCTGTTCGACGGTTGCGCCGCCTTCGGCGCCTGCGGCAGGATCGCGCAGGCCACGCCCGGCGCGGTGGGCGTGCGGGCTGAGACCGTGTGGTTCGCCGGCACACCACCTGCCGGTGCGACGCAGGTGCCCGCCTTCCAGTGGCTCGGGGGGCTCGACATGATCGAACCCACGCCAGCCGCGCGCGTGGGCCAGTCCATCGAGGTGGCCGAGCTGCTGGCCGATCCGGCGCTGGCGCCACTTTCCGAGCGCGAGCGCGCGCAACTCCCGCTGCGCGGGCTCGAAGGCTTCATGGCCTACCTGCGCGCGCGCGCCGACCGCGCCGACGACATCACCGACTTCGGCTTCACCCACATGCAGGTGGACATGCACCGCGTGCGCCAGATGATGATGAGCACCGCCGACGCGAGCCGCCTGGCGATCTCACCCGCGCTCGCGGCGATTGCCAAGTCCGACAGCGCGATCACGGTGCAGTCGCAGATCAAGGAGTACATCACCAGCGTGAAGGCCGTGCGGCTGCAGGCGGTGGCCAGTCCACCACCCGCGCCCGCGCCAACCCCACGCGCGATGGCCATCAACTTCGGCCAGGCGGCGATGGTGAGCAACCTCCAGCAAGTCCAGCAGAGCAGCCAGATGGTGCTGCTGCAGGCGCCGCGCGCGCCCATCAACATCGTCTATGCCAACCCTGTCGTGGGTCTGGCCGAAGTGCGCACCGCCGCCATTGCCGACCGGCTGCGCCAGCCGCCGTCCACCGAGGCGCGCGACTACGCGCTGGCCAACCGCCACCGCACCGTCATGGCGCTGCTCGGCCTGCTGCAGGCCTTCACCGACGAAGACAACGGCGAGCCGCCCGCGTTGCTGCAGGATTTCGACATCGGGGGCCTGCAGAACGATCCGTTCCTGCAAGGCAGCACCACGCTCAGGCGGCCCCTGGCCGACTTCCTGGGCAACGCGGCGCGCCAGGCCCTGCTGCTGCAGCCGCCACCCACCACGCAACCCGACGAAGCCGTGCTGTTCACGCAGACCGTGGCGCTGTCGGACAACACCATCGCCATCCTGCGCCAGCTCGAAGGCCGCCTCACGCTCTACCGCAATGCACTCACGCGCTGCGACCAGGCGCTGGCGCGCATGCAGGGCCAGGTGCGTGTGGCGGCGCAGCGCCTGCGCGCCGCCGAAGAACGCCTGGCCGAGGCCCGGCACGACGTGGGCGTGGCGCGCGCCCTGCTCGACGAGGAGACCGCGCGCGTACAAGCCATCAACGAGCGCCGCGCGCGCGTGCTCGCCGAAGAGGTGCAGTACCTGGCCTTCGTGCGCCCGCGCGAGACCGGCAACGGCAGCGGCGCGCCGCAGCGCGTGCTCGACCCCGGCCTGATGGACGCGCCCGTGCCGGCGTGCCTGCGCGAGCACGGCGACGTGCCCGATGAGCTGGACGAACTGCTCAAGGTGCTGCGCGAGGCACCCGCAGCGCACTTTGTCGGTGCGCCCGCGATCCTGCAGATGATCGACCGGCCCGAACTGCTGCTGCGCACCCTGAAAAGCGCGCAGCTGCGCAGCACCGTCATCACCCAGCGCGTGCCGCCGGCGGTGAGCGCCGGCACCGGTCAGCTTGGCGTGCACATCGGCCAGATGCTGCTGCGCCAGACCCAGGCCGTGAGCGTGCGCGCCGAGGCCCTGCAGCGCATCGACCTGCAGCGCCTGGCCAGCGCCACCTGGCAGGGCGTGCAGCGCGAGACGCAGGAGGTGGTGTCGCTCGGCGACATCATCGACGGCGACCACGGCAAGGGCGACGTGGCGCGCCGCGCGAGCGAACTGTTCGAGCGCATCGCCGGTGTGTGTGCCTGCCTGCACGCCGAGTTCTCCGGCGTGCTGCCCTCGATCCGCCTGGACTGGGCCGAGGTCATGTCGCAGTTCGACGACGCACCCAACCTGCGCAACCTCGGCACGCTGCCGCGCTGGAGCGAGATCGGCTACGTCGACCGCAGGCAGATGCAGGCCTACACCGACTTCCTGTTCGCCCAGGTGCCGCCCACGAACAGCGCGGCCGTGGCGCTCATCAACGACGTGGTGCGCATGGCGCTGCTGCTGGCGAGCCACGCGCCGGTGGGCCGCATCGTCGCGGGCCGCCTGCCCCGGCCGGTCACGGCGGTGCGCGTGGGCAGCCGCATCCCGCTCACCGCGCTGGACAACAGCCGCCTGCGCGTGGGCATGCAGGCCATGATCTACAAGGCCGACCAGCTCATGGCGCGCGCCACCGTCGAGGACGTGGGGCAGGGCGAGGTCTCGGCCCGGCTGGTGCACACCCGCAGCGTGCAGATCGACCTGGACACCGACGTGCGCGTGCACTTCGACCAGGCCCAGGTGCTCAGCGCTTCGCCCCTGCGCGGCCTGGCGCTGTTCAAGGCGTGAACGCGGCATGGACCGCACCGTGCGCCACCTGCGACTGCGCGCACCCACCGCGCAGGCCGCCACGCACGCCGCGCACCGGCTCGAAGACGCGCTGCGCTGCGCCAGCCTGCCCGACACCGGCGCGCGCGTGCTGCTGGTGCGGCGCTTGCACCTGGGGCGCCTGCCGGCGAACCTGTCGTCGCAAAGCCTGAGCCTGCTGATCGAACAGCGCGTGGCCGCGGTGGGAGGCGAGTGGGTGCCTGGCGACGATGAGGCCCGCGCCGCGCGCAGCGACACCGTGTTCTTCAACAACCGGCTGGAAGCGGCGCAGGCCGCGCTGCGCCGGCGCGCGGCTGGCCTGTCGCTGGATGACTGGTTCTGGCCGCTGGCCTTGCCCGGGGTGGATGTGCACGCGGCCCCTGCGGACTGGCTGGCGCAGGTGGTGGATGGCCTCGCGTCGCAACCCGCCGCTCAGCCGGCGTTGCGCGCCTGGGTGGCCGAGGCGGTGCGCCAGGGCGCGGCGCCCTGGCTGGTGCGGCACATGGCCACCACCACCGCGCGGCGCGTGCTGGCGCTGGCCGGAACCCCCGGGCCAGCGCCGGTGCCCGCGCGCGCGCAGACCCCGATCGACGTCGACACCGCCAGGGTGCTGCGCGATCCACACGGCAGTTGGTTCACCCTGCCGCCCGCCACCGGGGCGCCCGACTGGCTGCCTGCGGTGCTGTGCGCGGCGGGCTGGCAGGCGCGCCCCGAACAAGCGCTGCCGGCCGCGCCGCGGTCCGGGATCAACCGCGTGGCGCCGCGGCCGCCCGCCGGCGAAGGCGGCCCACCCGTTGTCACCGCACCGGGCACCCCGCCACACCGCGCGCAGCCCACGCGCGCCGCGCTGGCGCCCGCCGGTCACGGGCCCGGCAACGCGACCCAGCCCGGCCCGGGTGTGGCCCCCGTGGCCCCTGTGCCGGCCGACACCGGGATCGTCGTGCCCACCACCGCATGGCCGCACTTCGATGCCGACCTGGCCACGGTGGCGGGCGGTCTGTTGTTCCTGCTGCCCGTGCTTGAACGCCTGGGCTTTGCGTCCTGGCAGGCCGACCATGCCGATCAGCCCCTGGCCGCGCTGGTGTTGTACCGGGCACTGCGGCGCCTGCCAGTGGCCGATGGCGATCCGATGTGCTCGCTGGTCGAGAGCCTGCCGCTGCCGCGCGAGACGGCCGCGCGCTGCTGGTCGCCGCCGCCGGGCTGGCGTGATGCGCGCATCGGACTGGGCCATGAACCCACGAGTCCATGCACGCCCGACGCGATGGCGCAACGCTGGCTGCTGGCCGTGCGCCGCTACCTGCGCCGCGTGGCGCGCATCGGACTGGCCAGCCTGTGCCTGCGCGCCGCCCATGTGCGATGGAGCGCCACCCACCTCGACGTGCGTTTCGCGCCGGGCCAGGCCGACCTGCGCGTGCGCCGCGCCGGTCTGGACATCGATCCCGGCTGGTTGCCCTGGCTGGAACGCGTGGTGGCATTCGAATACCGGGCAGGGCCGGGAGAGCGCGCGTGAACGCCGCCGCCCCGCCACCGCTGGCGCCGCCCCTGGCCACCGGCCTGCTGGCCTGGCTCGCGCCCGGCACGCTGGCGGCCGACGCCCCCGCCGAAGCCCGCTGGCTGGCCGCGCAGGCCGGCGAGTTGCCCGCTGCCTGCGGCGACCTGACCCGCACGCTGGCGCTGTGGTGGCGTGCGCCACCCCTGCAGGACCAGCCGCTGCACCGCCTGTGCGAGGCCCTCGCGCTCAACGACAGCGAGTGCATGGCGCTCGCGCTGAGCCTGGCCGCGGACGCCGACGTGGTCGTCAGCCGCGCGCTGGGCTGGCTGCAGGCACCGCTGCGCGACGGGTTCCCCACGCCCGGCCTGATCGCCAGCCTGGACGCGCAGCGCGGCCTGTCCGCCGCGCAGTCCCTGGCCGCGCTGCTCGATGGCGAGGCCCTGGCCTGCGGCCTGCTGCAGCTCGAAGCCGGCACGCGCGCGCTGCCCGACGCGCGGCTGCGACTGCCCATGCCGCTGGTGCTGGCGCTGTCGGGCGGCCATGGGTCCTGGCCTGGCGTGCAAGCCGACGCCGCCCAGGGCACGCGGCTGCCGCCATCGCTGCAGGCGCAGGTCGAGCAGCTCGGGCGCCGGCTCCTGCCGGGCCAGGCACTGGTGGTGCGCAGCGGGCACCCGCGCGAGGCCCGCGCGGCCTGCGCCGCCCTGGCGCATGCGCGCGGCCTGCGGGCCGTTTTTCTCACGGGCGATGCGCCGGCCGGCCTGTTGCCCTGGCTGCTGCTGCACGGTGCCATGCCGGTGTGGGTGGCCGAGCTCGCGCCGGGTGAGCGCCGCCGGGTACCCGCGCTGCGCGGGCGCCACCTGCCCCTGCTCATGGCCAGCGGGCCCGAGGGCAGCTGGGAACTCGACGGCCAGGCCGTCCCCGCGTGGACGGTGCCCGTGCCACCCGCAGTCGAGCGCGCCGCCCTGTGGAGCGCAGCTGGTCTGCCGGGCGACGCGGCGCAAGGGCTGGCCCGGCAGCACCGCCATGCCTGCGCGCGGATTGACGAACTCGCGCACGCCGCGCACGCGCTCTGCCGTGGCGACGGGGCCGCGCAGATCACGGCACGACACGTGGCGCGCGCGGCGCGCGCGGCGGGCCAGGACGCGCTGGGCTCGCTGGCGCGGCTGTTGCCGGACGAGGTGCCCGACGACGCGCTGGTGCTGCCCGATGCCTTGCGCAACGACCTGCTGGCGCTGGTTGAACGCTGCCGCCAGCGCGACGGACTGGTCGATGGGCTGGGTGCGGCGGCACGCACGCGCTACCACCCGGGTGTGCGCGCGCTGCTCGTGGGGGCGTCGGGCACCGGCAAGACCCTGGCCTGCGGCTGGCTCGCCACGCGCCTGGGCCTGCCGCTGTACCGGGTCGACCTTGCCAGCGTGAGCAGCAAGTACATCGGCGAGACCGAAAAGAACCTCGGCGAACTCTTCGCCCGCGCCGAGCACGCCGAGGTGGTGTTGATGTTCGACGAGGCCGATGCGCTGTTTGCGCGGCGCACCGACGTGAAGGACGCCAACGACCGCTTTGCCAACCAGCAGACCAACTACCTGCTGCAACGCATCGAGGCTTTCGAGGGCGTGGCGCTGCTCACCAGCAACAGCCGCGCGCGTTTCGACAGCGCCTTCACGCGGCGGCTCGACGCCATCATCGATTTCCCCCAGCCCGGCGCCGATGAACGCCGCGCGCTGTGGCTGGCCCACCTGGGCCAGGCGCACGCGCTCGACGCCGCGGAACTCAACCGCCTCGCGGCCACGTGCGAGTTTGCCGGTGGCCACATCCGCAACGTGGTGCTGGCCGCTCGCTCGCTCTCCATCACCGCACCCGTGGGTTGGGCCGCGCTGGAGCCGGCGCTCGACGCCGAGTACCGCAAGCTCGGCAAGCGACTGCCCGCCGGACTCGCGGGCGGGCGCTGAGCCATGGCGCACGCCGTTGCGCTGGCGTCCGGGCCGGAGCACCGCCGGGCCGGCCGCGCCTTGCCGCATGCGCGCCGGCGCGATGGCCGCGACACCCTGGCCGCGCGGGGTGACGAGCACGTGGCGGAAGCGGAAGGCATCGACGAGGAACGGGACGTCGACACCACCCCGTGGGCCGGCGCCGAACCCGGCAGTGGCGCGTTGCCGCGCTACGCCAGCACGCCGATGCCGCGTCGCGCGGAGGGTGCCACCGATGCCGAGACTCCGCCCGCAGTGGCTGCACCCGAACCCGGCGCGGTTGCCGACGAGCCCCCGGTGCGCGCGCGCGCAGCCGGGGAAGCTGGTGAAGGCGAGCACGAAGACATGGGGGATGAAGAACACGAAGCGGGTGCAGAGGGCGAACTCGCGGCAGAGGGTGGTGGGCGCGCACCAGCAGGCGCAGCCGCCCGTGCACCAGCGGGCGGTCTCGAGGCGCTGGAGCCGGATCAGGCCGACGCCCTCGTCCTGCGCGAGGCGACCGAGGAACCGCTGTTCGCGCCCCCGCTGGCGCTGGAAGCGGTGCCCTCGATCTGGGCCGTGACGCCCCCGGGCCCGGACGAACTGTTGCCGCCCGCCCAGGCCGAACCCGAGGCGCCCGAAGGCGAGGCCCCCGCGGACCCGGCGCGGCGCGTGATGGATGCGCGCGAGACCCGCGAGCGCGATCAACAGGCCGCGCGCGCCGCCCTGCAGGCCTGGCAGGACCTCGCGCGCGAGGTGCAGGCCGGGCAGGACGCCTTCGTGGCCCGCACCGATGGCGTGGCGCAGGCGCTGGCACTCGCCTGGGATCAGGGCGCGGGCGAGATTCTGCAAACGCACCAGGCGGACCGCGACGCGCTCGACCAGGCCACGGCACAGGCCGAGCTTGCGCTCCAGGAGGCGGGCGCGGCGGCGCTGCGCGACTTCAACCGAGCCTCGCGGCGCACGCGCGCGGCCATCCGCGCCGCCGGACGCAGCGCCTACGGGCTGATCAATGCCGGCAGCGCACGCTCGGCCTCGCAGATCGGTGGCGTGGTCTCCGGCCTGGTGGCCGGTCATGTGCAGGCTTTCAACGACACCGTGCGCGAGGTGCAGACCGCGCGGGACGTGGCCGTGACGGGGCTCGAGACCTGGCGTGACCAGCGCGCCGTGCACCATCCGAGCGACAGCGGCCCGTCGCTCGAACGCGCCAAGAACGAGAAGCGGCAGCTGCGCATTCCGCGCTGGGTGGACCCTGCGCTCACGCGCCTGCGGCAGCGCTTCGACGACAAGAAGCAGGCCTGGGAGCAGTCGCGCGACAACACCTCGTGCAGCCTGGGGTGCAGCTACACCGGTGCGCTCGCGGCGGAGAACACGCGCATGGCCGCGCAGAGCCGCTGCCAGGTGGGCAAGGCGCTGCAGAACGCGCTCGACACCCTCGGAACGCAGACCCGGGCCGGGCGCGAGGCCCTGCGCGAGATCACCCGGCAGCAGGTGCTGCAGCTGCACCACCAGTCCGGTGCCGAACGCAGCCGGCTGCACAGCCAGGCCCGTGGCGCGCTTGCCGCGCAGCACCGCGAGACGCAAGGTGCCGTGAGCGGTGTCGCCGGCGCGGCGCGTTCGGCCCTGCCCACCTATGCGCGTCAGGCCATCGGCTTTGGCCAGTCGCTGCGCCAGAGCGCGCAGCGCGGCGCCCCCAGCCTGCGCCTGGCCGCCGAACGCGGCGCAACGCCGCTGCGTGACACCACCGCACACCAGGGCGCGCTGCTGCAGCAGAGGCTGCAGGACAACCGGCAGCGGCATGACGACAGCGCGGCCGGACTGCGCGCGGCGCACGAAGCGAACCGGCTGGAAGCGCAGACGCAGTGGCAGACCTTTCTCGCCACGCAGCAGACCACCGCCGGCGAACAGCTGGCCGAGGGCGCGGCGGGTTTCACCGGCGCCTTTGGCCGGCTCGCGGGCACGGTGCGCGAGGCCGCCAGCGAGTGGGCACGCCCGTTGCCGGTGCGCATGGCCGCGTTCATTGCCGCAAAGCGCACCGAGGCGGCGGCCGCGCTCAGCCAGTTGCGCACCGGAGAAGCAGCCCCCGCGCCCGCCGCCGGTGGCGCGCCACCGGCGCCTGCGCCGGCAGAGGATTGCCCTGAAGCTGCGGCCGAGGCCGGCACCTCGACCACCGAATGCGGCCACTGCGGCGGCGCGGGCGGGGCCACCGGAGCGGGCGGCGGCGATGCGGCTGCCGCGCCGGGCCTGGACCAGCAGCGCGACGACGAGATCGACCACTGCAAGGAGCACCTGCCGGCCGACGTGTTCTTCGAGGAACAGCTGACCCAGGCCGGTACCGACGTGGAGCGCGCGCTGGAGGGCCGCGCCAACCGCGTGGTGGCCGGCTTCAGCGGCGCCTTCATGGGCAGCGTGGACGAAAGCGCCGTGCTGGCCGCGCTGCGCGGCATGACGCGCAACCAGGGGCGCGCGCTGAACATGACGGTCTACCCCGGGCGCCACCGGGGCCGCTGGCTCGAAGACGATCTGCGCGAGCAGCTCGACGCCGACAGCGACGACTTCCGCGCCGCCAGCGCTTACCTCAATGGCGACAACGCCGCCGGTGCGGCGATCGAACTGGCCGATTCCACCGGCTTCTTCAACGACGACGAGGCGCGCATCGAGGCCGTGATGAGATCGCTCTCACCCGACGAACTGGCCGCCCTGGGTCGCGACCACGCCGGCACGCTGGGCGAAGTGCGCGACGCGCTCGATGGCACGGACCAGCGGGTGTTCGATGCGCTGGCCGATGGCGACCACGCGCTGGCCGACGCCGAGCGCCTGCGCACCGCCGTGACCGAGGCGCGCCGCGAGGGCGACGCCGATGCCACGCACCGCGCGATCGAGCAGTACACCGGCGCGCCGCCGCCGGGCGACTGGCGCGCCGAGCAGGAAATGGGCGCCGACGAGCGCCGCACCGCCGTGGTCGACGCGCTGGGCGGCATCGTCAGCGACGCCGACGTGGCGCGTGGCGTGGAGCCCGGCACCGACCTGGCCACGCTCAGCCACGAGGACCGCGCGGTGGCCTTCGTCACGCGCGAGGTGGACGTGTACGTGGGCGGTGGCCCCGAGGGCGGTGGGCAGACCATCACGCTGGACCTGGCCGGCGCCAACCACGACCTGGCCGAGGCCCTGATCCGGCATGGCGACGACAGCGTGGAAGTGCGCGCCGCGCGCCTGGGCGTGGAGATCCAGCGCCGCGGCGATCCGCCCGACGCGGTCAACATCGACCGCGCCACCTTCGACCCGCGCTTCGTCGGCGACCTGAGCACGGCCACGCCCGCGCAGCGCGAGGCGCACCGCGCGGCGGCGGCCGAACGCGCGCGCGTGCTCATGCTCGCGGCCGAACGCTACGCCGGTGGCGAGGCCACGCCGGAGGACTTCGCGCCCGCCAGCGATGTGGCCAACCCCGACGCCGCGCTGGAAGAGGACCGCGTGTCAGCGGCGCGCGAGCGCCTGATCGGTTCTCTGGAAGAGCGCTTCGGCGCCAACAGCACCGGTGCCGCACTCGCCGCCGGCCTGCTGACCGACACGCGGCCCTCGCCCGAGACGGCGGCCATCGCCATGGAACACGCGATGGACGGCGCGGGCACCAACGAGGACCTGATGTTCCGCTTCACCGAACGCATGGACCGCGACGAAATCGCCGCCATGCGCGAGGCCTACGAGGACCGCACCGGGCGCTCGCTGGATGCCGATATGGGCGTTTATGGCGAAGGCGAGTTCTTCACCGAGCTCTCGGGCGACGACCGCCTGCGCATGGAGCGCGCCATGCTCGGCCAGCCGCGCAACGACCGCGAGCGGCTGGAGGTGGCCGCGTTCGCGCTCGAGCAGCAGCGCCGCGAGGCCAGCGGCTTTGGCGAATGGCTGGCCGACGGCACGCTGGCCGAGGAAGCCATGGACGAGACCGCGGCCGAGTTGCAACTGCTCGCGGGCGGGCCGTTCACCGTGGGCCCGCGCGGCGAGATCGAGGGCCGGCTGGGCAACTTCAGGGACGATGGCAGCTACCGGGGGCCCGACGTCGAGCACTTCCGCGCCACCGCCGGCGTGGCCCAGGACATCGCGCAAACCTATGCCTCGCGCATCGACGCCTTCGCCGACATCGCCACCACCGGCATCGCCATCCTGGGCGCGATCGCGGCGGCGGCCATCACCGTGGTCACCGGCGGCGCGGCCGCGCCGCTGATCGCCGCGGCCGTCATCACGGGCCTGGCGTCGATGTCGGCCAGCTATGCGATCAAAGGCGGGCGCTATGGCTGGGAGCAGGCCGCGGTGGACCTGGGCATGACGGCGGTGCAGGCCGTCACCGCCGGCGTGGGCGCGCAACTCGGCGCGGCCGCTCAGGTGGCGGGCAAGGCCGCGTCCGCCGCCAGCGCGGCCAGCCGCACGCTCACCAGCCTCTCGCGCATGTTCACCGGCAACCCGGTCGTGGACCAGATCATCGTCGGCATGGTCACGGGCTCGGTCAGCGGGCTGGGCACGGCCGCGCTGGACGAACGCACCTGGGCCCATGGCGCCGACGACGCCGTGGGCTGGCTGTTCGCGGGCCTGGCGCGCGGGGCGCTCGCCGGTGGCGCCACCGCCGCGGCCACCAACTCCATCGAGGCCCTGGCGCGCAATGGCGCGGCCATCGCGCGCCAGGCCCAGGCCATCGCCGAGCGCGGCGGGCTGCTGCGCCGGGTGGCCGGTGGCGCGCTGGGCGTGGTGGGGCGCACAGCCGACAGCGCCAACAGTGCGCTGAACGCGGCCACCGGCGGCGGCGGCCTGAGCAGCCTGAGCGCGGCCGGGCGGCGCGGCCTCACGCGCGGGCTGGTGCAGGCCGCCGGTGGCGTGGCCGGGCGCGGCACCGAGCTGGCCGTCGACCGCGCCACCGGGCGCTTCCGCGGCGACATGGGCGACGCCCTGCTGGAGATGGGCCACGCCGGCCTGCACAGCTTTGTGCAGGGCATCGGCGAAGGCGGTGCCGAAGCCATCGGCCAGGGCGTGCACAACACGCGCCTGCGGGGCGCCGCCGAGCGCATCAACGAAACGCGGCGCGAGATGGGCCTGGAGCCGATCCCCGGCGACCCGTTGGCCCACGGCTCCCCCTTGCGCGATGCGGCCGAGGACCTGATGTTCATGCAGCAACATGGCCGCTTCGGCAGCGACAGCCTGGGCCGGGCGCTCAGCCTGGAGCACATCGCGCAGCACGGCGGCATGGCCGCGACGGTGGTCACGCGCTTCCCCGACGCGATCGTGCAGGACGGCATGCGCGCGGCCCTGCTGCGCCACGTGGACCCGGCCCTGCACGGCGACTTTGCCGACGTGCCGATCCGTGTGCTCTCCGACGCCGAATTCCGCGCCGCCACCCGCAGTGCGCTGGGCGACGCGGTGACCCTGATCGAGAACGGCCAGCCGGTGGTGGTCGTGCGTGAAGGGGCGTCTGTGGCGCGCCTGGCCGATGAAGGCCCGCACCTGGTGCAGTCGCGCGATGCCGCCACCCGCGCGCGCGTGGAGCGGCTGGACGAGGCCACGCTGGCGCGCTGGGACGAGCTCGACCTGGACACTCAGATCGACCTGTACCGCGACAAGGTCGACCTGGAGATCGATGCGCACGAGCAGATCCGCGGATCGCTCGAGCGCGAGATGGCCGATGCGGTGCGCGTGGGGGACACCGACCGCGTGGCGCGCCTGGCCAGCGAGATCGACTTCAACGACGGCACGCTGGCCAGCCTGCGCGAGCGCGCCGCCGATGTGGAGGGCCTGGGCGCGGGGCGGCGCGATGCCATGCGAGCTGGCCGCGAGCGCCGGCCCGACTACCTGGACCAGCCCGCGCGCCTGTTCAGCAAGCGCCGCCGCGCGGCCGACGCGGAAGAGGCGCGCGCCCGGACCGTGGCCGAGCTGGAGCAGCAACTGCCCGCGCGCACCGACGCCGAAGGGGACGATGGCGACGGCGCGACCACCTTGCCCGACGGCCCGCCGCCGACCGAGGGCGGGTCGCGGCGCGTCTTTGACCGCACGCCCGAGGAGGCCGAAGCCGGCATGGCGCGCGTGCAGCGCGGCAACGACTTCAATGCCGAGCGCGAACACGCCTACCCGCACAGCGAGGTGCGGCTGGAACGGCCCGAGGGCTGGCGCGGGCACCCGCGCGCGGACGCGGTGGTGGTCGGCCGCGAGATCGTGGAACGCAAGTTCAGCCAGCTCGCCGACCTGAGCGAGGACGCCGCCATCGCCTACATCAACCAGCTGGCCGAGATCTACCACCCCGGCGCGCGCATCGCCGAAGTGGACAGCACCGCGGCCGTGCGCGCCGACGACGCCGCCGGCGGTGGCAGCGGTGTGCTGCGCGGCCAGATGGTGCTGGAGGTGCCCGAGCAGCACGCGCCCGTGCCGCGCCGCGTGCTGGAACACGCCGAGCGCGCGGGCGTGGTGATCCGCGACCCCGAGGGCCGCATCTACAGCACGGCGCACCCGGACGGCGACGACGGTGTCGTGCGCGCCTCCGTGCGCGACCCCGACGCGCACGCCGAAGCCATGCGCGCCGAGTTGCTGCGCCACGTGCCCGAGGCGCTGCACGGCGAGATGGCCGAGGTGCCCATTGTCGTGATGCGCGACGCCGACTTCCGCCGCTTCACCGGCAGCGAGCGCGGCGAGGTGGTGCTGATCCACCGCGACGGGAACCCGGTGGTGGTGGTGCGCGAAGGCACGCCCGTGGGCCGCCTGGCCGACGAAGGCCCGCACCTCATGCAGCTGCGCGACCCCGCCACCGCCGCGCGCGTGGCGCGGCTGGACGAGGCCACGCTGCAGCGCTGGGATGAGCTGGACCTGGACACGCAGATCGAACTCTTCCGTACCAAGGTGGAGCTGGAGATCGACGCGCACGAGCGCATTGACGCCTCGCTGCGCGCGCGCACGCCACCCGACGAAGCCGAACTCGCGCGCAACGCGCAGACCCTGCACAACCTGCGCGAGCTGCAGGAACAGGTGAGCGGCCTGGGGCCGGCCGAACGCGCCGCGGTGCGCGCCGGTGCCCGCGCGCGGCCCGACTACCTGGATCAGCCGGCGCGCCTGTTCTCCAAATCCGCGCAGGGCGTGCGCCGCGTTTTCGAACCCTTCGTCGGCCCGGGACTGCTCAGCCCGACCGAACTGGCGGCGCGCTACCCCGGCGCGGAGGTGATCGCGGGCGAGGCCAGCCACCCGCCGGACGCCGCCGCCGTGGCGGCGTTCGAGGCGCAAGGCGGGCGCTTCGTGCCCGACCGTTTCGGCGAGTCGCTGCCCGACGCGTCGGTGGACCGCGTGCACGTGCGCTTCCCGCTGCCGCACGAGAAGGCGATGGAGATGGGCGTGTCCGCGGGGGGGCGTCCCTTGCACGAGGTGCTGGCCGAGATCGCGCAACGCCAGGCCGAGGTCGAGAGCGTGACCAACCTCGCGCCGCATGCCTTGCGCGTGCTGCGCGAAGGCGGCGAGATCGAGGTGGTGTTTGACGAGGCCTCGATCCACGCCGAACTGGCCGCCGCGCAGCAGCTCGTCTGGAGCGATCAACACGGTGTGCGCTGGCGGCTCGAACCGGTGGGGCCGGCGGCGGAGGCACCACGCGCGGTGGTGGCGCCGCACTCGGGCTTTGGTGTGCCCGAGCGGGCCATGGCCCACGTCGTGACCCTGCGCAAGGTGCGGGTGCCCCCCACACCCGAGGAGCGGGCGCTGGGCGCGCAGACGCGCGTGGCGCGCAAACGGGAAGAGCGCACGGCGCGTGAGGCCGCACACGCCGCGCGCACCGCGCGCCGCGAGCAGGCCGAGCGCGATGCCGCCGCGCACCAGCGCGCACGGCTGGAGCGCGAGGCGCGGATCGACCAGGAAACCACCGCGCGGCTGAGCGACCTGCGCGAGGGCCGCACCACGGTCGACGAAGACCTGCGCCGGCGCCTGCTGCCGGTGGCCGCCTTGACCCGCCTGTCGGTGGACCAGCTGATCGAGGTGATCCAGCGCATCGACGCCACGCTGGGCATCAGCGGGCGCCGCATCGATGCGCAGGAAATCATCGACAGCCTGCGCAACCGGGTGCGCGACGGTCGCCCGCCGCGCTATGGCGAGCTTGACGGCCTGGTGGATGAACTCGCGGTCACGCTCAACGCGCTGGCCATTGCGCACATGCGCGATCACCTGCGCGCCGCCCGCCCGGACGCGGTGCTGGCGGTCGAACGCGGCGGCGCGCTGCTGGCCGAGGCGCTGTCGCGCGACACGCCCGACTTTCCCGACACCGTGACCATGGCCAAGTCCGGGCCGCCCGGGCGCGAGCAGCGCACGCCGCTGCTGGAGGCCGAGATTCGCCGCCGCATCACGGCCCTGGGCCAGTCCCGCTTTGCCATCGTCGATTTCTACATGGGCGGCGTGTTCGCGGGCGAACTGCGCGCCATGGTCGCGCGCATCGCGCGCGACCACCCGCAGGTGCAGGTCGACGTGGTCTGGATGCGCGAGACCCACGGCTTCGAGCGCACGGTGACCAGGCCCACCCTGGAGGACCTGGCGCAGGGCGTGGCGCTCACCGGTCGCGTGGTCTGGCGCGATGGCCGGCTGGTGATCGAGAACCCTTCGCCCATGGTCACGGTGCCGCCACTGCGCGGCACCGATCCTGACTTGCCGCAACTGCGCGCCACCGAGGTGCCGGTGGACGTGGTGCTGGGCGACGACATGCCCAGCGTGCTCGATCGCGCGTCAACCGCGCCGATCCGCGTGTTCGACCACCAGGGCCGCGTGGTGCGTGTGATACCGGTGGGCACGCCCGATCCGGTCACGGGGCAACCGCTGCGCAGCACGCGCGACATCATGGTGCGGCTCATGCAGGGCTGCTTCACAATCAGAACCGATGACGATGGACACCAGCCTTGAGACCCTGCGGGTGCTGCCCCCGGCGCACGGCTTCGGCGCGCTGCGCGAGGCGCTGGAGCGCAATGGCTGGCGGTTGCTTTCGCACAGCAGCGCGCCCATCGTGCCGGGCGAGCCCGAGCAGGCCAGCTTCGCGCACGGCGAGCGTGCCCTGCACTACACCTTCAACCCCGTGTGCCGCCTGCGCCTGCTCGATGGCGCGCGCGCCGGCGGCTGGCCCGACGGAGTGCCCCGCGTGGACCCGGCCGAAGTGGCTGCCTGGCTGGCCGATGGCGACGAGCGCACGGCGCTGCGCGGCATCCTCGCGGCCCAGGCGCTGCGCGCGACCGCGCTGGCGCCCGCGGTGCAGGCCCTGGTGTCGCACCCGCGCGCCGCGCTGGCGCAGGCCGCCACGCGCGCGCTGACCGCGCTGGAGACATCGGTCACGGAGCCCGGTCCGCGCGAGACGGCGCTGGCCGCGGCCGACGTGCTGCGCCAGCGGCTGGAGCCCCTGTTGCTCGACATCGCGCGCGACCCGGGCGGCGCGCTGGCCGTGTCGCTGCGGCCGCGCGAGGACGACTGGGACCGCGTGTTCGTGCCCGCCTGTGCCGACCGGGCGCGCGAGGCCTACGCCGCGGCCTGGCCCGAAACGCCGCGCGTGCGGCGCGCCAGCGCGCAGGCGCGGGTGCGCGTGCACCTGGCACCCGCCGGCATGCTCGCCACCGACAACGAGCTCTCGCGCGCCTTCCCCGGCGGCTACCGCGCCATCGCCGACCACCTGCAGCCGCAGCGCGTGTGGGCGGCGTGGAAAGTCATCGAGCCCGGTGCGTCAGCGGGCATGGCCTACGACGGCCTGGTCTGGGTGGACGACCACTGGGCCTGGTTTCCCAAGCCCTACCGCGTGCTGGCCGGGCTCGTGGCGGGCAGTTGAATAACCCGCAATGTGCGAAGACGCCGGGCCTTGCGCCCTGGGCTCTTGTGAGACGATGCTGCGAGCGAGAGGGAGATGCCTGCATGAGCGACCAGACCGTACCCTTGGACGATGTGAGCCCCGAAGCCCTGGAGGCGCAGGCGCGCGCCCGCCTGGCCCAGGCCGACCTGCCCGGCGCGGCCGCGCTGCTGCAGCACGCCGCGCGCATCTGGAGCGAGTTGAGCGACGCGAAGCGCGCCGGCTCATGCTGGCTGCTGGCCGCGTCCACGCTGCGCCTGGCCGGATCGATGGACGAAGCCGCGCACGCCGTGCACCGTGCCGAACTGCTGCCCCTGCCCGATGCCCTGCGCCGTGGCGTCGACATGGAACAGGCCGAGCAGGCCCTGGCCTCGGGCGACGCGGCGCTGGCGCGCGAGCGCTTCGCCTTCGTGCTCGAACGCCACGCGGAGCACATTGACGATGCGCTGCGCGCCGTGCTGCTGCAACGCCGCGCGGCGGCAGCCACCGCATCGCACGACGAGCGCGCCGCCGCTGACGACTTCCGCGCCGCTGCCGCGCTCATGCAGGCGGCCGGGCTCACGGCGGATGCCGAGGCCGCGCGCCTGGCCGCCGCGTCCACCCTCGCGGCAGTGGACCCGGCCGGCGCCGAAGCGCTGTGGCGCGAGATCGACCAGCAACCGCCCCGCGACGGCGCCGTGGCCGCCCGCCGAGGCCTGGTGGGCGGCCACGTCGCTATGTTGGGCCAGCAACCCGCGCTGGCCCTGGCCCGCTACGGCGCCGCGCGCCAGGGCGCGCTGGATGCGCGCGACGCGGCGTCGTACCTGGCGGCCTCGGTGCAATCGGCCAGCCTGCTGGAACAACAAGGCCAGGTCGACGACGCCTACGCCCGCCTGGCCTCCGCCTGGGTCACCCTGGGCGACCTGCTGGGCAAGGACGCTGCCGTCTCACTGGTGCGCCCCGCCATGCAGGGCCTGCGCGACCGACTGGGCACCGAGGCGTTCCAGCGCGTGCGGGAGGGCTATGCCGCGCGGCGGAAGCGGTCGGCCGGCTCCCGTGTGTGAGTGGGGTGCATCGGGCATCAGAGCCAGCCCGCTGCGCGCAGGATCAGGCCCAGCCCCAGTGCCGCGAGGACGATCAGGACTGAAGTCCGAAACGCCTGCGGTGCCAGATGCCGGCCGATGCGCTGGCCGATGTGGACACCGAGTGCAACCAGCACGATGCCGCAAGCGGACACTGTCATGACTTGAATGGTCATCAGGCCGGCCACACCGAGACCGATGAACATCGCGGCACTCGACAGCGTGAAGGACTGGTTGCTGGCCTGAATGAAGCGCGCGCGCGCCATGTCGAGCGAGAGCAGGTAGGGAATCAGGGGCATGACCTGCGACCCGGTCAAGCCATTGAGGAACCCGGTCGCGGCACCGATCGCGGGTTCGAACTTCCGCGTCCGTGCCTCGTTCAGGCGAAAGCGCGTGTTGGTCAGGGCGAAGGCGACGTAGCACAGCAGCACCGCACCGAGGACAGCGGCCGCACTTTCACCTCTCATCCGCGTCAGCGCCCACAGGCCGGCAAATACCGATGCGGCCGCGCACAGCAACATGGGCCAGAAGCGGCGCACGCCGGTGCGGAAGCCTTCCGTGCTCACCAGTACGGTCAGATTCGATGCCACCGACGGGATGAGCACCAGCGGCAAGGCCTCCTTCAGGCCGAAAGCGAACGTCAGGATGGGCAGACAGGTGGACGAATAGCCCAGGCCTGTCACGCCCTTGACCAGGGCAGCGATGAAGTACGCCGCGGCCAGGGTGGCGAGCTGGGTGGATGAGAAGGCATCAAGGAGAAACATCCCCGCAGTCTCGCGGAAATTCAGGGCTGGGCGCAACCCGATCCAGTGGCGCCGGCCCGAAGCGCACGCGCTGCGGCCGCTTGTAGCGCGCCAGCCGTTTTTCGACGAAACCGATCAGCTCCGCCTCGGTGGCCACGGCACCCGGTTTGAGCGCACACGCCGCGTGCACGGCCTCGCCCCAGCGCTCGTCGGGCAGTCCGAACACGAAGGCCTCGGCCACGGCCGGGTGTTCGAGCAGGACCTGCTCCACTTCGGCGGGGTAGACGTTTTCGCCGCCGGTCTTGATGAGCTGCTTGTGCGCCGCGCGGCCCGTGAACCAGAGCCAGCCGTCCTCGTCGAGGCGTCCCAGGTCGCCGGTGCGGTGCCAGGGGTCGGCCGGTTTGTACGGGCGTTGTTGGGCCGCGTCCCAGTAGCCCAGGAACACCGTGGGGCCGCGCACGGCAATTTCGCCCTCCATGCCTGTCGCCACCAGTCGCCCTGCAGCATCCTGCACGCGCACCTCCGACGGCGCGGCGGCACGACCTGCCGCGCCGGGACGCTCGCGTTGCAGGCCCAGGCACACCATGCTCGAGACCTCGGCCTGACCATAGGCGGACCAGAAGCCGGCCTGCGGGCACACCTCGGCCAGGCGATCGAGCACGCTCGCGGGTTCCAGGCCCATGGCAATGCGCAGGCTGGCAAGCGACGCGCCACCGGCCTGAGCGGCGTCGAGCATCGCGCCCAGCATGGGGGCGAAGGTGGCACAGACGGTGACGCGGTGTTCGTCGATCGCGGCCACCGCTGCGGTGGGGTCGAAGCGGGGCTGCAGCACGCAGGCACCACCCGCGGCCAGCAGCGCCAGCGACAGGCCGATGCCGGCCGCGTGGAACAGCGGCAGCACGCCGAGCCAGCGGTCGTCCGGTGCCAGTGACCACACGCGCCCGATCTGCCGGGCCGACGCAGTGAGCTGCGATTGGGCCAGCACCGCACCGCGTGCTTGGCCTTCCACGGCCGCGGTGTAGAGCATGAGCACGCCAAGTCCGGGGTCGTCTTGCCGGGGTGCGGCGGCCGCGGTGGGCGCACCGACGTGCACCAGTGAAGACAAGGTCACGGCCTCCAGCACCACCGTCGTCACACCCGGCATGCCCTCGGGCCAGGCGGCCTGCCACAAGGCTGCGCAGCCCGCGTCGATTACCGCGAGCGAGGGTGCGGCGTCGCGCGACTGCTGACCCATCTCGGCCGGTGAGAGCCGCAGGTTGAGTGGCACCAGCATGGCCCCGAGCCATGCAGCGGCGCCCAGCAACACCAGCACTTCGGGGCGGTTGCCCGCCAGCAGCAGCACGCGGTCGCCCCGCTTCACGCCCATCGCGGCCAGCGCAGCCGCCTGGCGCTGTACCGCTTCGCAGAGCATCGCGTGCGTGAGCGTGTTGCCATCGGTGACCACGGCCGCGCGGTCCGCATGCGCCTTCGCGTTGTGCGCGAGCAGGTCGATCAAGGTGGCGAAGGCGGGGGACATGGGGTCATCCTTGAAAGCGTGAAGGGCCGGCGGGCGCGAGCCCGTGGCTGAAGCGCCGCGCGGCGTCGTATTCGGCGGCGAGGTCGTCCACCAGGGTGGCGACGGTCTGTACGCCGTGCACCCCGGCCACCGAATGGCCGGCGCTGAAGAGTTCGGTCCAGCGCCGGGGAGCGCCGGCATCCCGCGTGCCGAAGAGTTCGGCGGCATCGGCTTTCAAGGCGGTGGCGTCGAGCGCATCGGGGTCCAGGCCGGCGGCGACGAGGGAAGGGCGCAACCAGTTGGCCGGCAATCCGCTGAACGCGCTGGACAGCACGACGTCGTCCCAGCTCGCGTCGACCAGCATGCGCCGGTGCGCCTCGCTCGCCAGGCTTTCGGGCGTGGCGATGAAGCGTGTTCCCATGTAGCCGAGGTCGGCACCCAGCGCCTGGGCGGCCCACAGCGCGTGGCCGTCGGACAGGCCACCGGCCACCACCAATGGGCCGTCGAACAGCGCGCGCAGCGAGCGCACGCCGGCGAAGGGGCTGACCCAGCCACTCTGCCCGCCCGCCCCCGCGCACAGCAGCACCAGACCGTCCACGCCCGCGGCAAGTGCCTTCTCGGCGTGCGCGAGCGTGGCCACGTCGGCGAAGACGCGGCAGCCCGCGTCGTGCAGTGGCCCCACCAGCGCGGCCGGTGAGCCCACGCTGGTGATGACCAGTTCCACCCGCTCGCGGATCACGCAGGCGAGGTCGTCCGCGAGTGTGGCGCTGCGCACGATGAGGTTGACGGCGAAGGGTGCCGCGCTCGTGGTGTCACCGATGGTCTGGCGGATGGCGGCGATCCAGGCGGACAGCTCACCGTGCTGGCGGCAGTTGGCGGCCGGGAACGCACCGATCACGCCCGCGCGGCATGCGGCGGCCACCAGTGCCGGGCCGCTCACGTGCAGCATGGGTGCGGCCATCAGCGGCAGGCGCAAGCGGTGCTGCCAGTCAGCGGGCAAGGCCATGGTGGGGTGGCTTCAGCGGCCGGTGAACTGCGGTGGGCGTCTGGCCACGAAAGCCGAAGTGCCTTCGCGCGCGTCGGCGGTGCGCGCGCAGGCCTTGAGCATTTGCTGCTCAAGCGAGAGGTAGGCCTGCAGCGAGAGCGCGGGGCCTTCGAGCGAGAGCCGCTTGATGGCGGCCAGCGAAGCCGGGGCCGAGGCGCACAGCCGTTGCACCAGCGCTTGCGCGGCGGCGTTCAGGTCGGCCGCCGGGTGCACCTGGTCCACCGCGCCGGCGGCCAGGCAGCGCGCGGCGTCGACGGCATCGCTGAGCATCAGCCACTGCTGCGCGCGCACCGCGCCGATGCGCCGCGCCAGGAACCAGGAGGCACCCACGTCGGGTGAGAGGCCGATGGCCGCGTAGCCGGTGCGCAGCTTCATGGTGTCGCTGGCGAGCACGAAGTCACCACACAGCGCCAGGCCCACGCCGGCGCCACCCACCGGACCCCCCACCACCGTGACGATGGGGCAGGTGGCCTGTGCGAGCTTGAGGTACGCCGGTAACAGCTGGTCGAGGATCTCGTCGACCAGGTCGTCCAGGTGGTCGCCGGCCTTCACGAATTCGTGGATGTCGCCACCGGCGCAGAAGATGGGGCCGCGCGCCTCGATCACGATCGCGCGCGGTGGGCCCGCGAGCACCTCATCGATGGCGCGCACCAGCGCTGGCACGGCCTCGCAGCCCAGTGCGTTGTGGTGCTCGGGCCGGTTGAGCACGATGCGCCCCACGCCCTGGCTGTCCACATGCCATTCAATGCCGTTCATGTTGTCCATCGTGATGTTCCCATTGCATGAAGTGACCCAGTGACGCCGAAGGCGGCGCGGGGGGATCTCTACCCAAGCCAGCGCTTGCGCCGGCGGTAGTGTTTGACTTCCCGGTAGTTGCGCCGCTCGCCACTGGCCTGGCGGCCCAGGTAGAACTCCTGGATGTCTTCGTTGGCGCGCAGCTCGGCGGCTGTGCCTTCCAGCACCACGCGGCCGTTTTCGAGGATGTAGCCATGGTCCGCGATCTCCAGCGCGGCCTGCGCGTGCTGTTCCACGATCAGCAGGGAGACCCCTTCGGCGCGCAGCTTGCTGAGCAGCTCGAAGATCTCCTGCACCATCATGGGCGCCAGGCCCAGCGAAGGTTCGTCGATCATCAGCAGCCGGGGTCGGGCCATCATGGCGCGGCCGATCAGCAGCAACTGCTGTTCACCGCCCGAGAGGTAGCCCGCCGTGCGGGTGCGCAGTTCGGCCAGGCGCGGAATGAAACCGTAGACACGCTCCAGTCCCTGTTTCACGTCGGCCAGGCGCGTCAGGCGGTGGCCACCCACGACGAGGTTTTGCTCCGCCGTCATGTGCCGCAGCACCTTGCGCCCTTCCACCACATGCACCACGCCGTTGGCCACCATCTGCTCGGCACTGACGCCGGTGACGTCCTTCCCCAGCATGCGCACCTGGCCGGACGACACGCGGCCTTCCTCCACGTCCAGCATACCCGAGATGGTCTTGAGGGTGGTGCTCTTGCCGGCCCCGTTGGGGCCGAGCAGCACCGTGCAGCCCCCGGCGGCCACTTCCAGCGTGATGCCTTTGAGCGAAAGGATCACGCCAGCGTAGAGCACCTCGACGTTGTTGAGAGCGATCAGCGGTTCTGACACGGCTGGTCTCTCACCACTTGGCCAGCTTGGGCACCGGAACGCCCTTGGCCACCGTGGTCAGCTTGCCGCCCACCACCTGGCCGATGTTGACGCGCGGGTCCTTGGTGGGGAACGGGGCTTCGACCGAGAAGTCGATGTCGCCGCCGGTGAAACCGTAGAAGTCCCTGGCGGGAAAGGTCGTGTCGATCAGCGTGTTGTAGAGCATCTCGCCGGTGAGCTTGTCGCCGCCATTCTTTTTCGCAGCGGCCTCCACCACGCGCACCATCACCAGCGCCTGGCTGATGCCGATGGTGGTGAGCGAGTGCCAGGGGCCCTTCAGGCCGTGCTTGGCGACCAGCATGTCGTAGAAGCGCTTGGCCTCGGTGTCTTCCTCGGTGGCGATCACGCTGCCATGCACCTCGTAGTCGCCCTCCATGGCCGCGATGCTGCCCACCAGCTTCTGCAGCATCGCGGGCGAGTTCTGCAGGCTGTAGGCGATCGGCACGTTCTTGCCCAGCGCCTGCATGGCGCGCTTGACCGCCACCGCCTGCTGGATGTTGGTGGGCACCAGCACCACTTCGGCGCCCGCGTTGAGCACGCGGCGCAGCTGCAGGGTCACGTCGGCCGGTTGGGGTTCGACGTAGACCATCTCCACCAGGTTCACGATCGCGGGGTTGGCCTTCGCGTAAGCCGTCACACCCTTGCCCATGTCGGCAAACGTGGGCGAGGCCTCGGTGGTGAACATTGCGATCTTCACCGGTCGCGTGCCACCCGCCTTGTTCTTCTGGAACCACTCGATGAAGCCGGTGAGCTCGTGCACGAAGGTGGGGCGCGTGGCCATCACCCACTGGTTGGGGCGCCAGCCGAAACCGTTGGCCGCGGACCCCAGCACCATGGGGACCTTGTCGGTGGGCAGACGCTGCTGCAGCGCCGCCGTGTCGGGTCCGCCCAGCGCGAGGCCAATCACTGGCCTGGTGGCCAGCACGCCGGGCCACAGGCTGGCGGTCTGTGCCGTGTCGTAGCGCGTGTCGTAGGTCTTGAGCTCCAGCTTGACGCCGAGCTTGGCGCCGTGTTCGACGTTCCACCAGTTCACCACGCCCTCGCGCCCGGCGCCCAGCATCGGCATGATGGACGCGAACGGGCCGGAGTAGTCCGACAGGGCAGGGACCTGGTACACCGTTTGCGCGGTGACCGGTGCGGTGAACGGCGCGGCGATGCCCGCCACGATGGCGGCGTGGGCCGCCCAGGTTTTCAGTGTCTTCATGTTGTCTCCTAGGGTTGAACAATCTGCCGCGCGGTGGCGGTCAGTACGGGAACGGCCAGAGTCGGTACGCCTTCTTGGTGATCTGCACGCGGTGCATCACGCCCTTGGGCTCGAAGAGGAGGAAGAGGATGATCACGGTGCCCAGCAGCACGTTCATGGCGGCGAAGACGAAGTCCTGCCCCACGGCGGGCACCCATTGAATGACGCTCGGCCCCAGGCTGGTCACGCCCTCACGGGCCAGCTGGATCAGCACTGTGCCGATCAGGGCGCCGACGATGGAGCCCAGGCCGCCGACGATCATCATGGCGATCATCCAGATGGCGTTGAACAGCGTGAACTGCTCCACCGACACGTGCCGCAACGCCACGACCCACAGGCCGCCGGCCACGCCGGCGTAGAACGCGCTCACCAGGAACGCGCGGGCCTTGGTGGCGGCCACGGGAATGCCCATCATGCCGGCGGCCACGTCGTCGTCGCGCACCGCCTCGAAGCTGCGGCCGTGGCGCGAGCGCACGATGCCGAAGGCGCCGATGGTCATGACCAGCAGCACCAGCAATGAGAACCAGTAGATCGCGCGGTCGTTGTTCAGCGAGAGCCCGAACACCGAGACCGAATCAACATGCAGGCCGCCGGCGCCGCCGAGCCAGGACGAGGGCAGGTTGAGCACCAGGAAGTGAAACAGCGCCTGCGCGGCGATGGTGGTGAGCGCCAGGTAAAAGCCCTTGATGCGCGCGGCCGTGAGGCCGAACATCACACCGAAGAGGGCCGCGCCGGCACCGCCCATGAGCAAGGCCGCCACCGCGTTCCAGCCTGCCCCCATGGCCAGCGCCGCACCGTAGGCCCCCACGCCCATGAAAGCCGACTGACCCAGGTTGACCTGGCCCGCATAGCCGGTGCAGATCTGCAGGCCGATGACGGCCACCGCGGTGATGAAGGTGGCGTAGCCGATGCTGATCCAGCGCTCCGAGGCCCACCAGGGCAGCGTGGCCAGCACGAGCAGCAGGAGCACCAGGCAGACCCACTGCGCGCGCGTGCGCACCAGGGAACGGTCGCCAGCGTGGCTGGTGAAGAAAATGCCGGACGGGTCCATCACACACGCTCCACGTGGCGCCAGCCGAACAGACCGGTGGGGCGCACCAGCAGGATCAGCAGCATGAAAACAAAGGGCACGATGGACGAGGCCGAGCCACCGATGGCGGGATCGACGTAGGCCGCCACCAGCGCCTGCACGATGCCGACGATGGCGCCTGCCAGGATCAGGCCACCGATGGATTCGAGACCGGCCAGCAGCGCCACCGGCAGCGCCGCGAGCGCGACGTCGGCGGTCTGCACCGTGAGCGAACGGCCGCTGAGCAGCACGATGGCGCCCGCCGTGGCGATGACCGAGCCCATCATCCAGGCCAGCGTGACGGCGCGCTTGACCGAGATGCCGAGCGAGATCGCCGTGGTGGGTTCCTCGGCCACCGCGGTGAGCGTGAGCCCGGCGCGCGTGCGGTTGAAGAACCACGACATGCCCACCGTGACGACCAGCGTGAGCACCGCGCCGAACACCAGGGACGAGGGGAAGATCATCTCGCCCACGATGAACGGCGCAGGTGGCAGCAGCACGGGGAAGGCGCGGTCCCCCGCGCCCCAGACCACCAGCACGATGCCGCGGATCAGGATCACCAGGCCGATGGTGACCATCACCATGGAGAACACCGACTCCCCGACCAGCCGCTCGAAGAACAGGCGCTCGATGAGCCAGCCGTAGACCAGTGCGCAGACGAAGGCCAGTGGAATGGCAAGCCAGGGTGACAGGTTGGCGCCGAGCGTGAGCGTCCACACGGCATAGGCGCCAAGCATCATCAGCTCACCCTGCGCGAAGTTGAACACCTTGCTGGCGCGGTAGATGACCATGAAGCCCAGCGCCAGCAGGGCATAGATCTGGCCCTGCAGGAAGCCGTTCAACAGGTAGTTGAGGAAGTCGATCATGGGTTCTGGTCTCCGTGGCGCGCGCAAGAGGGCACGCGTCCCGTGGTCACGTCGGCGCGCAGCACGCCGGCGCGGCCGTCCTGGTAGCGCACGGGGATTTCGATCGCCGTGCTGGGCTGGTCTGCGTACATCGCTTCAATGAGCACGCCGTAGCGCTGCTCGATGAAGTCGCGCTTGAGCTTGCGGGTGCGCGTGAGCTCGCCTTCATCGGCATCAAGTTCCTTGGGCAGGTTCACGAAGTGCCGCAGGCGCGCGGCCTCGGGCAGGGTCTGGTTGACGGTGGCGATTTCCCTGGCCACCTGCGCCAGCACCTCGGGGCGTTGCGAAAGGTCGGTGAAGGTGGTGAACGACACGCCATGGCGCTCGGCCCAGCGGCCGAACACGTCGCCGTCGATGTTGACCAGCGCGGTGACGTGTTCGCGCGTCGGGTCGCCGATCACCATCACCTCGCGGATGTAGGGCGAGAAGCGCAGGCGCACCTCGATGAACTGCTTGGAGAACAGGTGCCCGCCCTTGAGGCTGTTCATGTGCTCGACGCGGTCGTAGTAGATGAGTTCGGCATCGCTCGAACCCCGGCCCACCGCGTCACCGGTCTGGAACCAGTCTCCGTTCATCTTCTCCGCGCTCTTCTCGGGCTTGCCCCAGTAGCCGGCAAAGCCCGCGCCACCGCGCACTTCGAGTGCGCCACCTTCTGTCACCCGCCACTCCATCGGCAGGCCCCAGGCGCTGCGCAAGGTCACGGCTTCGCCAATGGTTTCGGCGTTGACGCGCGCGCCCTGGTGAACCGTGATCAGACCGAACTCGCTGCAGCCGTAGATGTTGCGCAGCATCACGCCCATGGACGCAAACAGGCGGAAGATGTCGGGCGCCACGGCTGCGCCTCCGGTGAAGGCGATGCGGGCGCGCTTCAGGCCGAGCTGTTCGCGCAGCGGGCGCAGCACCAGCGCATCGGCCGCCGGCAGCAGGGCGCGCACCCACCATGGGCGGGCCTGCATGTCCATCTGGTCCGCGCGTGCCAGGCGGCCAATGCGCAGCCCCCAGTCCACCACTGCCTGTCGCCAGGGCGCGGCGTCCAGCAAGCGGGCGTGCACACGCGCGGCCAGGCTCTCCCACTGGCGCGGGCCGAAGAACACCATTTCGCAGGCCAGTTCGCGGATCGCTTCCTGGATCTGGTCCGGCTTCTCCGCGAAGCTCACGCGCAGGGGCCGCATCAGGCCCATGGTCACGCCCACCCACTGTTCGGTGGCCCAGGACAGCGGGATGTAGGACAGGTATTCGCAGCCCACGGGCACCTGCATCGTCTGCCCGATCAGCTCGGCGTTGTGCATCATGGAGGCGTGCGTGGTGATCACGCCCTTGGGCTGGCCCGTGGTGCCCGAGGTGTAGGACAGCACGGCGATGTCGCTGCTCTGACCCTGCGCCACGGCCTGCTCGAACCAGGTGGCGTCCGCCGGCTGGACCGGAAGGGAAGGGGCCTTGAACGCGTCCCAGCCGAACAGCCCCTCGTTCCGGTAGGACCAGAGGCCACCCGATTCCCACCACACCACGGTGTGCAGACCGGGGTGGCGCGCCATCACCGGCAGCACCTTGTCGACCTGCTCCTGGTCTTCCGCGAACACGCAGACGGCCTGCGCGTCTTCCACAACGTAGTTGACTTCGCTCTCGGCCGCGTCGGGGTAGAGCGCCACCACCTTGGCGCCCACGGCCAGTGCGGCCCATTCGGCCCAGTAGAGTTCGGGCCGGTTCTCGCTCAGCAGCACCACCGTCTGGCCGCGCTGCACGCCGCGGGCCCGCAGGCCGAGGGCGAGCGCGCGCACTTCGTCGCGCACATCGGTCCAGCTGAATTCCTTCCACACGCCTTCGCGCTTGTGGCGTTGCGCCACCTCGCTGCCGCGCGTGGCCACGTTGTGCAGCAGCCATTGCGGCAGGGTCTGGGGTTTCGTTTCCACGGCGGCGCTCATGCGTGAGCTCCGAGGTAGGCCGAGATCACGTTCTCGTCCTGCTGCACCGCGGTGGGCGTGGCGTCGGCGATCTTGCGGCCGAAGTTCAGCACGATCACGCGGTCGGCAATGTCCATCACCACGCCCATGTCGTGCTCCACCAGCACCACCGGAATCTGCCGCGATTCGCGGATGTCCAGGATGAAGCGGGCCAGGTCTTCCTTCTCCTCGCCGTTCATGCCCGCCATCGGTTCGTCGAGCAGCAACATGCGCGGCTCCATGGCCAGCGCGCGGCCCAGGTCCACCCGCTTGCGCATGCCATATCCCAGCGTGCCCACCGTGTGGTGGCGCAGGTGTTCGAGTTCGAGAAAGCTCAGGATGTCTTCGGCCACGGTGCGGTGTGCCACCTCTTCGCGGTGGGTGAATGGGTAGTAGAAGAAGGCCTGTGTCAGCGTGCTCTTCATGTGCATGAAGCGACCGGCCAGGATGTTGTCGAGCACGCTCATGTGCGGCAGCAGGTGCGTGCCCTGGAAGGTGCGCGCCAGGCCGGCCCTGGCCACGCGGTGCACCGGCCAGCCGCCGAGGTCATGGCCTTCGAAACGCACCGAGCCCTTGCTCGGGCGGTAGAAGCCGGAGAGCACGTTGAGCAGCGAACTCTTGCCCGCGCCGTTGGGGCCGATGAGGGCCACCAGTTCCTGATGACCGATGTCGACCGAGATCTCGGACAAGGCGGTGACGCCACCGAACTTCAGCGTCAGGTCGCGCGCTTCCAGCATCGCGGGTGTGCGCCGGGCGTCAGTCATGGGTGTGGGCCCCTTGCAAGGTGGTGAAGCGGGGCGCGGCGCCGGTGCGCCGCCCGCCCGAAAGCGTCTGCGCATACAGGCCACGCGCGGCGTTGTGCGGGTGGCTCGCCGCCTCGTCCAGCGACAGCACCGGGGCAAAGCAGGCGTCCGTGCCTTCAAGCAGCGCGCACCAGTGCGCGCGTGGCTGCGTGAGGAAGAGGGCGCGCACGCGTTCCTTGAGCGCTGGCCAGGCGGCGGTGTCGAACTGCGCCGCAGGGGACACGTCGGTGAAGCCGAGCTTGTCCAGCAACAGCGCATAGAACTGCGGCTCGATGGCACCGAGCGTGACGAAACCACCGTCCGCACACCGGTACACGTCGTAGAACGGCGAGTCGTGGAACACGCTCGGGGCCGGGCCGCCCAGGCCGCCGGTGGCCGCGATCCATTGCGCGAGGCCGCCCAGCATGGCCACCACGTCGACGATGGCCGCGTCGACCACGCAGCCCTGGCCACTCTGCCGCGCCTGCAGCACACCGCTCACGATGCCCAGCGCCAGGCCGAGCGCGCCACCGGCATCACCCAGCACGGTGGGTGGTGAGACCGGCAACTGGCCGTGCACCGCCGAGAGCGAGAGCATGCCGCTGAGCGCGACGTAGTTGATGTCGTGCCCGGCCGCCTGCGCCAGCGGGCCTTGCTGGCCCCAGCCCGTCATGCGGCCGTAGACCAGTTTCGGATGGATCGCTGCGCAGGCGGCGGGGCCCAGGCCCAGGCGCTCCATGACGCCGGGTCGGTTGCCTTCGATCAGCGCGTCGCTCTGCGCCACCAGGTCCAGCGCGTGCTTCACGTCGTCGGGCTGTTTGAGATTGAGTTCGATGACGCGCTTGCCTTCGCGCAGCGGGGGTTGTCCGCCGCCCGAGAGCTTGTCGACCACGGCCGAAGCACCGGGCCGGGCGATGACGGTGACGGCCGCGCCGAGGTCGGCGAGCACACGGCCGCAAAGCGGCCCCGGGCCGATGCCCTCGAACTCGATCACGTTCAAATGGGTCAGCGGCTTCATCCGGCCACCACCTTGCGCGCGATCAGGTCCTTCATGATTTCGTTGGCGCCGCCGTAGATGCGCTGCACGCGCGCATCGGCGTACAGGCGGGCAATGGGGTATTCGGCCATGTAGCCGTAGCCGCCGAACAGCTGCAGGCATTCGTCCGTCACCTTGCATTGCTGTTCCGAGCACCACCACTTGGCCATGTAGGCGGCCTCGTTGTCCAGCGTGCCGTCGAGCTGGCGCTGGATGCAGTCGTTGACGAAGCTGCGCACCACGTGCGCCAGCGTGGCGCATTCGGCCAGCTTGAAGCGCGTGTTCTGGAAGTCGGACAGCGCCTGGCCGAAGGCCTTGCGGTTCTTCGTGTATTCCACCGTGAGCTCGACCGCGCGCTCGATCACCGCCGCCGCCGGCACGGCCAGCAGCAGGCGTTCGTAGGTGAGCTGGCTCATCAGTTGCACGAAGCCCTGGCCTTCCACGCCGCCCAGCAGCTGCGAGGCCGGCACGCGCACGCCGTCGAACGACAACTCGGCCGTGTCCGAGGCGTGCTGCCCGAGTTTTTCCAGTCGCCGGCCGACGCTGAAGCCCGGCAGGTTTTCGGTTTCGAGCACCAGCAGCGAAACGCCCTTGGCGCCGGCCTCGCCGGTGCGCACCACCACCACGAGCAGGTTGGCGGTGAAGCCGTTGGTGATGAAGGTCTTGGCGCCATCGACGACGTAGTGATCGCCGTCCAGCCGCGCCCGCGTGCGGATGGCCTTGAGGTCAGACCCGGCGCCGGGTTCGGTCATCGCGATGCCCGCGAGCATCTCGCCACTGGCCAGGCGCGGCAGCCAGCGCTGCTTCTGTTCTTCGGTGCCGTAGTCCAGGATGTAGTGCGCCGCGATGGAATGCACGGCCGTGTTGGCCGGCACCTCGACCCTGGCGAGTTCGTCCTGCACCACCAACTGGTAGGCCAACGTGGCGCCCGGGCCGCCATAGGCCTCGGGCATCTCGGGCAACAGAAAGCCGAGAACGCCCAGGGCGCGCCAGGTCTCGCGGGGAATGAAGCCCTGGCGGCGCCAGGTGTCGAGCTGCGGCACCAGCTTGTCCGCCACACAGCGGCGGACCTGCTCGCGGAAGCTCTCGATCTCCGCATCCATCCAGGGATGCTGCAACAGGCGGGGCAACATGCTCATCACATGCCCGTCAGGCCACCGGAGCAGATCAGCGTCTGGCCGCTGACGTAGTCCGATTCGGGGATGCAGAACAGGTAGACCGATCCCGCCGCTTCTTCGGGCGTGCCGCCACGGCCCAGGGGAATGGTCTGCTCCATCATGGACAGCAGGCCGGGGTTCACGCCGACCTTGATGTCGCGCCCGTCAATGTTCGTGGTGCCGCCCTCGGCGGTGCTGCCGGTCAGGCGGGTCTTGATCAGGCCGAAGGCCACGCAGTTCACGGTGACGTTCATGCGGCCCCATTCCTTGGCCAGCGCCTGGGTCAGGCCCATGATGCCGGCCTTGGCAGCCGAATAGTTGCTCTGGCCCACGTTGCCGAACACACCGGCCATCGACGAGATGTTGACCACCTTGCGCACAGTGCGCACGCCACCATCCGTCTCGGCCTTGGACAGCGCGCGGATCACCGGTTGCGCCGCGCGCAGGATGCGAAAGGGCGCCGTGAGGTGGCAGTCCATGATGGCGTACCACTGCTCGTCGCTCATCTTCTGGATCACGTTGTCCCAGGTGTAGCCGGCGTTGTTGACGATGATGTCGATGCCCTTGAAGTTCTCCACCGCCGCACCGATGAAGCGCTCGGAGAAATCGGGCGCGGTCACGCTGCCCACGCAGGCGACGGCCTCGCCGCCCAGGGCCTTGATGGCGTCCACGGTTTCCTGTGCCGGATCGGCGTCGAGGTCGTTGATCACCAGGCGCGCGCCGTCGGCGGCGAGCTTCATGGCGATGGAGCGGCCGATGCCACGCCCCGAGCCCGTGATCAGGGCGACCTTGCCGTCGAGTTTCTTCGTCATGGTTGTTGTCTCTTTCAATGTTTCAGTTGTTCAGGGATGCCGCCGATCCGGCTTTGCCGGTCGGCTGGCATCGCCCCCTGGAGGGGGTGACGCCGAAGGCGGCGCGGGGGTGTTCAGTTCAGCGCCACGATGGCTTCGCCGACGATCTTGTTCTGGCCATACTGGTTGGCCGAGCTCACGGCCACGCGGGCGCAGGCCTCGCCATTCAGTTCCAGCAGCTCGACCACCTCGCCGCTGCAGGTGATGGCATTGCCCAGGTGGGTGATGCCGGCGAAGCGCGCGTCGTACTGGCGGATGCGCGACTGCGGCACCCATTGCGTGAGCAGGCGGCCCAGCCAGGCCATGCCCAGCATGCCCTGTGCGAACACGTCGGGCATGCCGGATCGGCGCGCGAAATCGGTGTCGATGTGGATCGGGTTGTGGTCGCCCGAGGCGCCGCCGAACAGCGCGAGCGTGGCGCGGTCCACCGGAGGCAGTTGCAGGGCGGGCAGGCGGTCGCCCACCTGGATGGAAGCGGTCATGGTGGTTTCTCTTTTCAGTGGCGCACGACCAGAACGGTGCGCAGTTCGGCGACGAGTTCTTCGCGCTGGTTGGTCACGCGCGAGTCCTTGACGGCAAATTCCAGCTGGCCGCCCTTCTTGTCGTAGATGTCGGTGATGGTCGACTGCACGGTGACCGTGTCGCCCGCGCACACCGGCTGGTGGTAGCGGAACGACTGCTCGCCGTGCAGCAGCTTGGCCAGCGGGATGCCCAGGTCGGCGAGCAACTGGTCGTTGGCACCGCTGTCGAGCTCGGCGGCAAACAGGAAGGTGGGCGGTGCCGGCACGTCGGCGTAGCCGGCGGCTTTCGCGGCAGCCGGGTCCAGGTAAACCGGGTTGGTCTCGCCGATGGCCTTGGCAAAGAACCGCAGGCGGGTGCGGTCCACCGTGAGCACCGAGGGCTGGAGCTGGTGACCGATGAACTTCCTGTCGATCATGCAGCCACCTTTTCGTACATCGTCACCACACACGCGCCGCCCAGGCCCAGGTTGTGCTGCAGCGCGATGCGCGCGCCTTGCACCTGTCGCTTGTCCGCCTGCCCGCGCAGCTGCTGGACGAGTTCGGTGCACTGCGCCAGGCCGGTGGCACCCAGCGGGTGGCCCTTGGAGAGCAGGCCGCCCGAGGGGTTGGTGACCACCCGGCCACCGTAGGTGTTGTCGCCGTCTTCCACGAATTGCTGTGCGCCGCCGCGCTCGCACAGGCCCAGCGCCTCGTAGCTGATGAGTTCGTTGTGCGCGAAGCAGTCGTGCAGTTCCACCACCTGCACGTCGCGAGGGCCCAGGCCCGCTTCGGCGTAGACCTGTTCGGCGCAGGCCCGGGCCATGCTGAAGCCCACCACCTCGCGCATGTCCTTCGCGCCGAAGGTTTGCGGGCCGTCGGTCGTCATGGCCTGCGCGCGGATGCGCACGGTGGTGTTCAGGCCATGCTTCTTTGCGAAGGCCTCAGAGCACACGATGGCCGCGGCCGCGCCGCAGGTGGGCGGGCAGGCCATCAACCGCGTCATCACCCCCGGCCACATCACCGGCGTGTTCATCACTTCTTCTACCGTCACCACGGTGCGAAACAACGCCAGCGGGTTGTTGGCCGCATGGCGGCTGGCCTTCGCGCGGATCTTGGCGAAAGTGTTCATCGGCGTGCCGAACTCTTCCATGTGCGCCAGGCCGGCGCCGCCGAAGTAGCGCAGCGCCAGCGGAATCTCGCCATGGCCCACCAGCGCTTCGGTCGCGTCGTCGAAGCGCTGGAACGGGCTGTCGCGGTCGGTGAACACCGCGCCCAGTGCACCGGGCCTCATCTGCTCGAAGCCGAGCGCGAGCACGCATTCGGCCGCGCCGCTCCTCACCGCCTGCCGCGCGAGGAAGAGCGCCGACGAACCGGTGGAGCAGTTGTTGTTGACGTTGACGACGGGAATGCCCGTCATGCCGACTTCGTAGAGCGCGCGCTGGCCGGCGGTGGAGTCGCCGTACACGTAGCCCACGTAGGCCTGCTGCACCTGGGCGTAGTCCAGGCCGGCGTCGCGCAGCGCGGCGTTGACGGCCTTGGCGGCCATTTGCGGGTAGGGCTCGCTGGCCCCGGGTTTGGTGAACGGCACCATGCCGACCCCGACGACATACACGTCTTGCTTCATGAACGATGGTCCTTTGTGCAGCGGGCGAACAGCCCCGGAAAAATTTGTGCTGAAGACGGGGCGGATGCTAGGCTCGCACCCATTTCCCAGCGATAGCCGAAAACCTTGAACCCATGGCAAAAGACCTCAAACACCGAAAACCTCGGGTAAACACGGGGGCCTCCATTGCCCCTGTGTTTGTCTTCGGAATGCTTTCGGGGCTGCAAGGCAAGGGCATCGACATAGATGGCCATCTGCGTCAAGTCGGGGTAGACCCGGAGGCCTTGCGCGCGCCGGGCTACGCAGGCGTCACGCCCATGCAGTACGTGGCGCTGTTCTATGCGCTGCTGCACGATTCGAAAGACGAATGCCTGGGCCTGTTCTCGCGCCCGTTCAAGCCCGGCAGCTTCGCGCTGACCGCGCGCGAGGGGCTGTCCGCACCCGACCTGCGCGGCGCCATCAAGCGCATGGCCGCGGCCCTGAACCTGCTGCAGGACGACGTGTTCTTCTCCCTGCAGGCCAGCGGCGATGAAGCCGGGCTGCACATGAAGTCGATCGAACCCTCGGGCCACGCGGCGGTGTTCGCGCAGGAGACCATGGTGCGTGTGCTCTGGCGGCTGGCGGCCTGGCTGCTGAACGCGCCGCTGCCGATCCGGCATTTCGATTTCACCTACCCGGAGCCCGACACCCAGGAGGGCTACAACCTCGTGTTCCCCGCGCCGCGGCGCTACGGCCAGGCCGCGTTCGGCTTCTGGTTTGACGCCAAGGAACTGCAGACCCCCGTGAGCCGCGACGAGCCGGCCCTGCGCGTGTTCCTCACCGACGCCTACACCCAGGTGATCTCGCCACCGCGCAACTTCGGCGCCGTGGGCCACAAGGTGCGCAACTGCCTGATGCGCAGCTACCCGCAGTGGCCTTCACTGGAAGAGGTGGCCGAGAAACTCCACACCTCGCCCTCGACGCTGCAGCGGCACCTGGCGCAGGAACACACCTCCCTGCAATGGCTCAAGGACGACCTGCGCTGCGACCTCGCGATCTCGCGCCTGTCGACCTCGCGCGTGTCGCTGGTGCAACTGGCGAGCGAACTCGGCTTCAGCGACAGCCCGACGTTTCAGCGGGCGTTCAAGAAATGGACGGGGAAGCATTGCGGGGCTTATCGGAGGCGGTAGGCCCTGCGTGGGTTGCCCCGTGGAGGGTGTCGGCAGCTCCGGGCAGTTGCGCGGTGGAGGTGGGGTCTCCTTGAGACTGATCTGAGACATTCACATTTGTCGCGTGGCCGACAGCTCCCGACCCCCAGCGGAAGTTCGCTGTAGTGGGCCGACCCGCCGGAGCCGTCATTCATTCCGCAACGCCGGCGCGCCGACTTTCGGGCAACGCCACCATCACCGGTTGGCCCGGCGTGGTGCAGCCGGTGTCGCAGCACTTCCCTGGCTGCCGGTTCTTCGTTATGCCTCGCTTTTCGTCATGCAGCACGCCGCGCTCCAGCAGACGCTCCACGAGTTCTACCTTCGACCCCACCGGGTAGTTGCGCCAGATCTCCTGCTTCATCGCCGCCGGTGAGCCACCGCCGTGCAGGCTGATCACCGAGTACCAGCCGCCCTGGTAGGAAGCGGTGAGGTCTTCGATGAAGCGCGCCGTCTGGATGCGCTTGTCGTAGGGGATGTCCGGCGTCGCCTGCAGCACCTCGGACAACTTCGCGGCCGTGGCCGGGTTGTGGTCCTCGTCCGGGCCGGGCAAAGCGACGATCAGACCGCCCGACACCTCGTGCGCGATGCGGTGCATGTCGTAGATCTTGGTCGCCAGCAGCAGCTTGCCAATGTTGCTGAACACCGGCTCGGGCATGAACGAGCCGCTGTGCGGGTCCTTCTCCGCGTAGACGCTGGCCGCCACGCCGCAGGCGAAGAAGCTTTCGGTGATGGTGATCAGCTCGACCATCGGGTCGCGCAGGTTGCTCTTCTTGCTCGGGTCCAGCCCGTTGGCCTCGCACATCAGCGCGCCCGCGCCGATCAGCAGGTCACCGAAGCCGGCCCGGGCGGCGATGCAGCTGTGCCGGTGGTGGGTGGCGTAGCTGTAGGTCAGCACATGGCTGTACGCCCATTCGCCGGCGAAAAACACACGGTCCCACGGCACGAACACGCTGTCGAAGATCACGACGGCGGTCGATTGGCCGTACTTGCGCGAGAACAGCGCCTCGCCATGCTCGACCTTCTCGCCCGGTCGGCCTGCCGGGCGGGACACGATGGTGATGCCCGGCTCGTCCACACGCACCGCGCAGCACACCGCAAAGTCAGCGTCCTCGCGGCCCATGTTGCGGCTGGGCATGACCAGGAACTCGTGCATGTACGGGCCGCCGGTGACGATGGCTTTGGTGCCACTGATGACGATGCCCTTGGCGCTGCGCTCCACGACATGAACGTAGGTGTCGGGGTTGGCCTGCTGGTGCGGCTTGCGGCTGCGGTCGCCCTTGGCGTCGGTCATTGCGATGCCGAGCGACAAGTCGTTGTCCTGCACATGGGCCAGGTAGGCCTCGAAGCGGCCGCGGTGTTCGGTGCTGCCCTTGGCATCGTCGATGCGGGCCGTGGCCTGGGCGATACCGTTCAGCGCGTCGTGCGCCAGGTAGCGCTGTGCGCAGCCGGTCTCCTGGCACAGCACCCGCACGGCTTCCAGCTTGTTCAGCAGGTCACCTGCCGACTCGTTGACGTGCAGCATGCGGCTGACGACCCGGTTGCGGCTGGTCTGGGTGGCCAGTGCGATCGGCTCCAACTCATCGCGCAGAGCGTAGTCGTAGGTGAATGCAAGGGCGTTGACGCCGGGGCGCAGCGACGGGTCATCGACCACGCTGGTCACCTCGCGACCATCGACAAAGACCTTCGGCTTGTAGCGGCGCAGCGACTCGCGGTAGGCGTCGCCGGACATCAGGTTGACTTTGGTGACGGCGTCGGAGGAAGCGGCAGGCATGGTTGTCTCCAGGCAGATTGAACATTTAGCATCTCAATTAAACACTGTTCAATGCAAATGGTCAACGTTTACAATGGCCCATGGTTACATCGACGACGACCTCCCGCCGCCCGGCTGCCAAGCGGGCTGCGGCCCAGCCGCGCGAGGTGCTCAAGCAGGCGCTGGCCGACGTTCGGCGCCGCGCGGTGCTGGACGCGGCACGCTCGGCGTTCTTCGACCTGGGCATGGAGAAGACCAGCATGCGCGAGATCGCTCAGCGTGCCGGCTACACCGTGGGCGCGATCTACAGCTACTTCGCCAGCAAGGAAGAGGTGTACGGTGCCCTGCTGTCGGAATCGCTGGAGCGGCTAAATGCGCAGGTGCAGGCCGCCCTCGACGGCCGCACCGGCGCCGCCGAGCATGTGCGACTTGCGGCAACAGCGTTCTTCGACTTCTACCGCGAGAACCCGCGTGACCTGGACCTTGGCTTCTACCTGTTCCAGGGCATGAATCCTCGTGGGTTGACGCCCGAGCTGAACGAAAAGCTGAACGCGCGTCTTCGTGACGCGTTGCAGCCGGTCCAGGATGCCCTGCAGGCACTGGGGCAGCCCCCGAAGCGCGCCCTGGAAGAAGTGACGGCGCTTTTTGCGCACTCGGTTGGCCTGCTCGTGCTCAGCCACACGGGGCGGATCCGCATGTTCAAGCAGGCGTCGCAGGATCTCTTCGACACCTACCTTCGGCAACTGCTGGGCCGCGCGTCGGGTCGCGGAGAACGTCCAGGGGAGGCATGAACATGGACGCCGTGAAAGCGAGGGACTGTGCGCTGGTACTCGTGGACTACCAGTCCCGACTGATGCCAGCCATCCACGACGCGGCTGCAGTGGTTGCCAACGGCGTCCTGTTGGCACGAGCGGCCCGCGTCCTGGACATCCCTGTCCTCGGCACCGAACAGAACCCCACGGGCCTAGGTCCGAACGTCGTGAAGATCCGGGCCGAGTGCCAGGCCACGCTGGCCAAGACGCATTTCGATGCTTGTGCCGATGGACTGATCGAAGCATTGCATGACGCGAAGCCGACGGGCGATCAGGTCGTCGTCGCCGGATGCGAGGCCCATGTCTGCATGATGCAGACGGCGCTGGGCTTGCTGCGTGCGGGCAAGCGCGTCTGGGTGGTTGCGAATGCCAGCGGTTCGCGACGGCAGGCAGATCACGCAGCGGCCATGACCCGGCTGTCGCAAGCGGGTGCCACGGTCGTGACCCACGAAATGGTGCTGTTCGAGTGGCTTGGCAATTGCCAGCACCCGAAGTTCCGGGAGGTCCTGCAACTCATCAAGGCCGCTGGCTGATTGAGCCGCACGACCGGTAGCAGGCGCGACGCGACACCATCAGCGACTGGCCGCTTGCGGCCGGGTGCGGCAGTTCCAGCTCAGGCGTTCCATGTCGGATACCGCTGCACAACGGTCCCTGACGTACGCGAGCCGAAGGAACGAAATGGTCCGGAATCGCGCGAAACCATTGATTGGCAGGCAGTGCCTCCCGCTCAAAGATCCGTCCGCAAGCGCCAGATCTCCGGAAACAGCACCACGTCAAGCATCTTGCGCAGGTAGCTCACGCCGCCGGTGCCGCCGGTGCCGCGCTTGAAGCCGATCACGCGTTCCACGGTGGTGACGTGGCGGAAGCGCCAGAGGCGGAAGGTGTCTTCCAGGTCGGTGAGTTCTTCGCCGAGCTGGTACAGGTCCCAGTGGTCCTTGGGGTTGCGGTAGACCTGCAGCCAGGCCTGCTCGACGGCGTCGCTGGCTTCGTAGGGCTGGGTCCAGTCGCGCTGCGTGTGGCTTGCGGGCACGCTGAAGCCGCGGCGCGAGAGCAGGCGCAGGGCTTCGTCGTACAGCGATGGGGCCTCAAAGGCCGCCTGCACCGTGGCCAGCCGCTCGGGGCTGTGCGCGTGCGGCTTGAGCATGGCGGCGTTCTTGTTGCCCATGGCGAATTCGATGCAGCGGTACTGGTGGCTCTGGAAGCCGCTGGACTGCGCCAGGTAGGGGCGCAGCGCGCTGTATTCGGGCGGCGTCATGGTGGCGAGCACGTCCCAGGCGTGCACCAGCTGTTCCATGATCTTGCTCACGCGCGCGAGCATCTTGAAGGCGGGTTGCAGTTCGTCCTGCGCGATGTGCGCGATGGCGGCGCGCAGCTCGTGCAGCATGAGCTTCATCCAGAGTTCGCTGGTCTGGTGCTGGATGATGAACAGCATCTCGTCGTGCGCGGGCGAGAGCGGCTTCTGCGCGTTCAGGATGCTGTCGAGCTGCAGGTAGTCGCCGTAGCTCATGTCGCGGCTGAAGTCGAGCTGTGCGCCTTCTTCGCGCACGATGTCTGCGGGCTTCTGCGGTTCGGAATGGTTGTGCGGACACATGCTCAGGTCACCGCGTGTTTCTGGTTGAACTCGGGGCGTTGCCACTCACCCGTTTCGAGCACCTGGCGCAGGTGTTCGGCCGCGCGCCACACGTCCTCGAAGCCGATGTAGAGCGGCGTGAAGCCGAAGCGCAGGATGTCCTTGTGGCGCGCGCCGTCGCCAGCGCGGAAGTCGCCCACCACACCGCGCGCGATCAGCGCCTGCACGATGGCGTAGGCGCCCTGGTCACGGGTCAGACAGACTTGGGAACCGCGCTGCGTGTGGTCCAGCGGCGTGGCCAGGCCGATGCCGTGGCCCTGGCAGCGCTCGTCCACCAAGGAGATGAACAGGTCGGTGAGCGCGAGCGATTTGGTGCGCAGCGCGGCCATGCCGCCGTGCGCCTCGGCGGCCAGCAGTGTGTCCACGCCGCATTCGAGCGCGGCCAGGCTGATCATGGGCTGGGTGCCGCACTGGTAGCGCGTGATGCCGGCGGCGGGCTTGTAGTCGGGCGTGAATTCGAACGGCGTGGCGTGGCCCCACCAGCCGGCCAGCGGCTGCCAGAAGCGGTCGGTGTGGCGCGGGTTCACCCACACGAAGGCGGGCGCGCCCGGGCCACCGTTGAGGTACTTGTAGCCGCAGCCCACGGCGTAGTCGGCGCCCGCGGCGGTCAGGTCCACCAGCACGGCGCCGGCGCTGTGCGCCAGGTCCCAGAGCATGAGCGCGCCGGTGGCGTGGGCGGCGGCGGTGACGGCGGCCATGTCGTGCATGGCGCCGGTGCGGTAGTTCACGTGGGTGAGCATGAGCACGGCCACCTCGGGCGTGAGTGCGGCGGCGATGTCTTCGGGTTCGACCAGCACGAGCTCGAAGCCGTGCTCGCGGCACAGCGCTTCGGCGATGTAGAGGTCGGTCGGGAAGTTGCTGCGCTCGCTCACGATGCGCCTGCGGCCCGGGCTGTCGGCCTGCGCCAGGTGCATGGCGGCGCTGAGCACCTTGAAGAGGTTGACGGAGGTGCTGTCGGTGGCCACCACGGTGCCGGGGTCGGCGCCGATCAGGCGCGCGATCTTGTCGCCGATCTTCTTCGGCATCGCGAACCAGCCGTTCTTGTTCCAGCTCTGGATCAGGTCGTTGCCCCATTCGCGCGCCACCACGTCGGCCACGCGCGCGGGGGCGCTGCGCGGCATCACGCCGAGCGAATTGCCGTCGAGGTAGATGGTGCCTTCGGGGATGTGGAACAGATCGCGCAGCGCGCGCAGGGGGTCTTGCGCGTCGAGCGCGCGGCAGTCTTGCAGGGTGATGGTCATGGGAGTTCGCGGAGCACGGCGCGCACGGGGCTGGCGTCGGCGGTGGTGAGTTTCAGGGGTAGGGCGATGAGTTCGTAGTCGCCCTCGGGCACGTCGTCGAGCAGCAGGTTCTCCAGCACGCGCAGGCCGCGCCGGCGGATGGTCTGGTGGCTGTCCAGCGTCTTGCTGTCGGCCGGGTCGATGCTGGCGCTGTCGATGCCGATGAGCAGCACGTCAAGGTCGGCGAGTTGCTCCACGGTTTCGGGCGCGAAGGCGGGCAGGGCGTTGTCGAACGCATCCTGCGGCTGGCGTTCGTACACACGCACCAGCACGCGCGGTGGCAGTCCGTTGAGCGCGTGCGCGATGTGTTCGGACTTGACCAGCGGGCCGCAGCCGATGGCGTGGATCACGCGGCAGGGGCCGATGAACGCGTCCAGCGGCACGGCACCGATGGCCGCGCCGTGGGCGTCGTAGTGCAGTGGTGCGTCGGCATGCGCGCCCACGTGCGGCGAGAGCGTGATCGCGCTGACGTTGACCGGGCAGCCCGGGCCGATGGTGGCGGCCCATTGCTGCGAGTAGGCCGTGTCACCCGGGAACACCGGGGCGCCCGCATGCACTGGAGGAGAGATGTCCCAGAGTTTTTTCATGGTGCGTTGAAGGTAGCACCCTGAAAAAAACCGTGGTGTCGGTTAATCCCAACAGGCCTCGAAAATAGTTGAGGCCTGAAGCAAATGGCAGATTCAGCCCGCGCCGTCGAGCGCGGGGAGGCCGTGGCGCTGGCGCGCGCGGGCGCAGGCCTCGCTGCCTTCTTCGAACTCGCGGCAGGGCGAGGGGCGCCATTCGTAGATGCCGCAGAGCGCCTTGTGGCCGATCTGGCCGGTGAGGGCCGCGCAGCGCGGCGGCGAGTGGTCGGTGCCGCGCAGGCGCAGGGTGCCGTGGTTCACCTCCACCGCCAGGCCGGCAGGCACAGGGCCGCCCATGTCCTCGCCCTCGTGCGCCGAGAAGTCGACGCGGAAGCAGGCGCAGCAGGCGCCGCATGTGGTGCAGGCGCTCACTGGACTACCCTCCGTGCTGTGCACTGCGGGGACGAGCGCCTTCGGAACGGCCGGGCGGCGCTCATGGAGTTCGGGGGGCGAGGGATGGTGCCCGGTACAGCAGCACCTTGAGCGCGCGCTCGGGCGCCGCGTCGGCAAAGGCCACGGGGTTGGGCAGCCGCTGTTCGAAGACCAGTTCGGGCGCGGCCGCCTGCATCTGTTCCTGCAGGAAGGCCGGGCCCAGTTCGGGCGCATTCAGGCACAGCAGCACCTGCCCGCCGGGGCGCAGCAGCTCAGGCAGGCGGCGCAGCAGGCGCGGGTAGTCCTTGGTGGCGACGAAGCTGCCTTTCTGGAAGCTCGGCGGGTCGACGATGACCAGGCCGTAGGGGCCGCCGCGCGTGATCTTGCCCCAGGTCTTGAAGATGTCGTGGGCCAGGAATCCTGCACCGGACGAAAGCCCGTTGAGCGCATGGTTCTGCTGGCCGATGGCCATGGCGCCGCCGCTCATGTCGACGTTGACCACCTGCTTCGCACCGCCCTGCAGCGCCACCACCGAGAACGCGCAGGTGTAGGCGAACAGGTTGAGCACCTTGTGGCCGGCGGCGTGTTCGCGCACCCACTGGCGGCCTTCGGCCATGTCCAGGAACAGGCCGTGGTTCTGGCCCTTGAGCACATGCACGCGGTAGCGCGCGCCGCCCTCGCTGACCACGTGCGGCTCGGGCACGGTGCCGGCCATCAGCCGGGTTTCGGTGCGGCCCTCGTGCCGGCACTGGAACACCCAGTTCAGCGCTTCGCCAGGGGCGATCTGCTGCCAGCGCGCCGTGAAGGCCTGGTGCAGGGTGGCGAGTGTGCTGTCGTCCACCGGCACGAAACTGGTGAGCACCCAGACCGGCGGGAAGGCGTCCAGCGCCCAGTGCTCGCAACCCGGGTGCAGGCCGCCGCGGCCGTGGAAGACGCGGCGGGCATCGCTGGCGGATTCGATGCGCGCGATCGCGTCGAGCAGGGCTTGCATGGGGTGGTGCGGTGCGGTGTGGGCACCGCGCGTGAGGTTCAGGCCAGGCGGCCGAGCAGCAGGTATTCCATCAGCGCCTTCTGCACGTGCATGCGGTTCTCCGCCTCGTCCCAGACGACCGACTGCGGGCCGTCGATCACGTCGGCGCTGACTTCTTCGCCGCGGTGCGCGGGCAGGCAGTGCATGAAGAGGGCGTCGGGCTGGGCCACGCGCATCATGTCCTCGTCCACGCACCAGCGCTTGAAGGCCGCGCGGCGCACTTCGTTCTCGGCCTCGAAGCCCATGCTGGTCCAGACGTCGGTGGTGACCAGGTGGGCACCGGCGCAGGCCTCGCGCGGGTCCTCGAAGACCTTGTAGCAAGCCGGGTTGGTGATGCCGGCGAGCACCGGGTCCACCTCGTAGCCGCCGGGCGTGCTCACGTGTACCGTGAAGCCCAGCAGCTCGGCCGCCTGCAGCCAGGTGTTGGCCATGTTGTTGCCGTCGCCGACCCAGGCGACGACCTTGCCTTGCAGGCAAGCCATGTCCGGCTTGCCTTCCGAATTTGAGCCGCGGTGTTCAAGGAAGGTGAAGATGTCGGCCAGGATCTGGCAGGGATGGAACTCGTTGGTCAGGCCGTTGATGACGGGCACGCGCGAGTGCGCGGCGAAGGCCTCGATCTTGGCCTGCTCGTAGGTGCGGATCATCACGAGATCGACCATGCGGCTGATCACGCGCGCGCTGTCCTCGATGGGTTCGGCGCGGCCGAGCTGGCTGTCGCCGGTGGTCAGGTGCACCACCGAGCCGCCCATCTGGTACATGCCGGCTTCGAAGCTCACGCGGGTGCGCGTGCTGGCCTTCTCGAAGATCAGGGCCAGCGTGCGGTCGGGGTCGGCGAAGGGCTGGTACTTCTCGACCGCCTTGAACTTGCGCTTGATGAAGGCCGCGCGCTCGAACAGGTAGGCGTAGGCGGCGGCGTCGAGATCCTTGAACTGCAGGTAGTGCGAAATCTTCGTCATGGCGGGCGGCTTCAATCGGCCAGGAAGGCGTGGATCAGCGGCAGCAGGATGCCCGCCACCTCGTCGGCCTCGGCCGTGGTCATGATCAGAGGCGGCACCATGCGGATCACGCTGTCGGCGGTGACCGAGAGCAGCAGGCCTGCGTCGCACGCGCGCTGGGTGAGGACGCCGCAGGGCCTGGTCAGCTCGATGCCGATCATCAGGCCCTGGCCGCGGATCTCTTTCACGCCGGGCTGGCCCGCCAGGCCTTTCTCCAGCGCGGCGCGCAGATGCTCACCCACACGCGCGGCGTTCGCCAGCAGGCCGTCTTCTTCCATGATGCGGATGGTCTCGACCCCGGCGCGCATGGCCAGCGGGTTGCCGCCGAAGGTGGTGCCGTGGTTGCCGGGCTGGAAGATGTTTGCGGCCTTGGGGCCGGCCACCACCGCGCCGATCGGCACGCCCGAGCCCAGGCCCTTGGCCAGCGGCATCACGTCGGGAACGATGCCGGCCCACTGGTGGGCAAACCACTTGCCGGTGCGGCCCATGCCGCACTGCACCTCGTCGATCATCAGCAGCCAGTCGTTGGCGTCGCACAGGGCGCGCACGTCCTTCAGGTACTGCGCGCGCATGGGGTTGACGCCGCCTTCGCCCTGGATGGTCTCGAAGAACACCGCGACCACGTTCGGGTTGCCGGCGGTGGCCTTCTTGAGCGCCTCGATGTCGTTGAGCGGCACGCGGATGAAGCCTTCGACCAGCGGGCCGAAACCGGCCTGCACCTTGGGGTTGCCGGTGGCCGAGAGCGTGGCGATGGAGCGGCCGTGGAAGGCTTTCTCGTAGACCACGATCTCGGGGCGCTCGATGCCCTTGTCGTGCCCGTACTTGCGCGCCAGCTTCAGGGCGGCTTCGTTGGCTTCCAGGCCGGTGCTGCAGAAGAACACATTGCTCATGCCCGAACGCTCCACCAGCATCTGCGCCAGCCGTTCCTGGTCGGGCACGTGGTAGTAGTTGCTGGAGTGGATGATTTTGGCCACTTGGTCCTGCAGGGCGGGCACCAGTTTGGGGTGGGCGTGGCCCAGGGTGTTGACAGCGATGCCGCCGAGCGCGTCCAGGTATTCCTTGCCGCTGGTGTCCCACAGACGGCAGCCTCGGCCATGCGACATCGCGATCGGCAGGCGGCCGTAGGTGTTCATCACGTGGGGCGAGGCGACGGGCTGGGGGGCGGCGTTCATGCGGGGCTCCGGGAAGAAGGGGGAGTGAAGGGGCCAAAAAGAAAGCGGCTCAACGAAGGTTGAGCCGTTGAAGCGCGATTTTAGGGGCAGGAAGCAGGCATCATCATTGCTAGTTGGGCATCGCTGAGATGCGTCCCGCCGCCCGCGCCGGGTCCGGGTTATCCCTTGGTTCAAGTCTTATATAAGATAGAATACCTGCTGCCCATCCCGGCGAGCGATCCTCGGTCCGCGGGTGGATTCCTCCCCAGTCAGGCCCTCCATCCGAAGGCTTTTCCCCCGCATGGTTTCACCGACCGCCAAACAAGTCTTCATCCAGGGTGTCACGAAGGACGGACGCACCTTCCGCCCCAGTGACTGGGCCGAACGCCTGGCCGGGGTGATGAGTTCGTTCCGCCCGGGCGGGGCCCAGCCCGGCAGCCACCTGAGCTACTCCCCCTGGTGCGTGCCCAACACCATCAACGGCGTGAAGTGCGTGGTGGTGCATGTGGACCTGCGCGAGGCCGAGCCCATGGCCTGGGACTTCTGCATGAACTTCGCGCGCGACAACGGCCTGCAGGTGGCCGAAGCCTGCCTGCTCCCCGACCTTCCTCCCGCAAGCACCTGAGCCCTTTTCGGGCCGGGCAACAAAAAAGCCGTCTTGCGACGGCTTTTTTGCTTTTGCTGGCAGCGCACCCGTTTCAAACGGCAGGCCGCTGGGGCCCGGGCTGGTGGTCTGGCGGGGGCCAGACCGGGGGTGGTATCAGGCAGCAGCGGCTGCGAGACCCTTGACCTTGGCCGACAGGCGGCTCTTGTCGCGCGCGGCCTTGTTCTTGTGGAAGATGCCCTTGTCGGCCACGATGTCGACCACTTGCTGCATCTTGGCGAACAGTTCGGTGGCCTTGGCCTTGTCGCCGGTCAGAACGGCTTTTTCGACGTTCTTGACGGCGGTGCGGTATTTGGAGCGCAGCGAAGTGTTGGCTGCATTGAGTTTGACGTCCTGGCGGGCGCGTTTGCGGCCAGACGCCAGACGGGGGTTCTTTTTCTTCGGCTTGGTTGCCATGGTGAGGTTCCTTCAGTGTTTGGGGATGATGCCAGCAAAGCCCGCGATTTTAGCACGGGGCAGGGGCGTGACAAGCTGGCCCAACCCGGGGCGGCCGGGGCGCGCGAGCGGGGGTGATGGGCTGCCGGCCCCATCGGGTGTGGCGATGGCGGTCGTTACACTCGCCGCGTGACCCTGTTCAAGTCCGCCTCCCTCGTCTCGCTGCTGACCCTGGCGTCTCGCATCACGGGCCTTGTGCGCGAGCTGCTGATGGCGGCAACGTTTGGCGCCAGTGCCCTGACCGACGCCTTCAACGTCGCTTTCCGCATCCCCAACCTGCTGCGGCGCCTGTTCGCCGAAGGAGCCTTCAGCCAGGCCTTTGTGCCTGTGCTGGCCGGCGCCCGTGAGAAGGACGGCGACGACGCCACCCGCGAACTGGTGAACCAGATCGCCACCGTGCTGGCCTGGGCGCTCACCGCAACCTGTGTGCTCGGCGTGCTGGGTGCGCCGGTGCTGGTCTGGGCCATGGCCAGCGGACTGAACGACGCCGGATTCGATGCCGCCGTGTTCATGACGCGCTGGATGTTTCCCTACATCGCCTTCATGTCCTTTGTGGCCTTGTCGGCCGGCATCCTGAATACCTGGAAGCGCTTTGCGGTGCCCGCAGCCACACCGGTGCTGCTCAACGTGGCGATGATCGGCGCGGCAGGCTGGGGTGCGCCCTGGTTCAGCTCGCTCGGCATCGAGCCCATTTATGCGATGGCCGGCGGTGTGTTGCTGGGGGGTGCTCTGCAACTGGGGGTGCAGATTCCGGCCCTGCGCCGCCTCGGGCTGGTGCCGCGGGTGAGCCTGCGCTGGTCGGGCCTGAAGGCGGCGTGGAACCACCCGGGCACCCGACGCGTGACCACGCTCATGCTGCCCGCGCTGCTGGGCGTGAGCGTGGCGCAGGTATCGCTGCTGATCAACACGCAGATCGCTTCGCACCTGGCCACGGGCAGCGTGAGCTGGCTGACCTACGCCGACCGCCTGATGGAGTTCCCCACCGCCATGCTGGGCGTGGCCCTGGGCGTGGTGCTGCTGCCGCAACTGGCGGCGGCCAAGGCGGGCGAAGACGCCGAGCGCTACAGCGGGCTGCTCGACTGGGGTCTGCGCCTGGTGGTGCTTTTTGCCGTGCCCTGCGCGGTGGCGCTGCTGACCTTCGCACAACCGCTGGTGGCCGTTCTGTACCACTACGGTGCCTTCACCGCGACCGATGTGCAGCGCACCGCGACCGCGCTCATGGGGTACGGTGCGGGCCTCGTCGGGCTGATTGCGATCAAGGTGCTGGCGCCCGGCTTCTACGCGCGCCAGGACATCCGCACCCCCGTGAAGATCGCCATCGGCGTGCTGGTGCTCACCCAGTTGCTCAATGTGGTGCTGGTGCCCCGCTTCGGCCACGCCGGCCTGGCCTTGGCCATCGGCATTGGTGCGATGGTCAACGCGCTGTTCCTGCTGGTGGGCTTGCGGCGGCGGGGCGCTTTCAGCCCTTCGCCGGGCTGGGCGCGTTTCGGTATGCAGGTGGTGGCGGCCAGTGCCCTGCTGGCGGTGTTCCTGATGTGGGTCGCCACCCAGGTGAACTGGCTCGCTTTCGACGGCCGCGCGCTGCAGCGCGTGGGGCTGCTCACGCTGTGCGTGCTGGGGGGCGTGCTGGTGTATTTCCTGGCCTTGCTGCTGGCCGGGGTGAACCTGAGGCAATTCGTCCGAAAATGACGTAACCTGCTGGTTCCGGACGATTGCCACCATGCCCACCGCGTACGAATTCCCCGCGCCCACGCCCCTGGGCTACTTCGCCGCCCTGGTGGGTGACGACGAGGCGCTGCCCCTGTTCGAGGCGGCGACCGCCATCGCGCAGGACGAATACCCGGACCTGGACGTGCAGCAGGTGTTGGGCGACGTGGACCAGATGCTCGCGCGCGTGCGCAGGCGCTGTGCGTCCGACGCCGGCCCGCTGCAGCGCCTGCGCACGCTCAACCAGTTCTTCTTTCGCGACATGGGGTTTGGCGGCAACGTCAACAACTACTACGACCCCGACAACAGCTTTCTCAACGCGGTACTGCGCACGCGCCGCGGCATTCCGATCACCCTGGCCGTGCTCTGGCTGGAGCTGGCACAGGGCATGGGCCTGAAGGCGCGGGGGGTCAACTTTCCCGGGCACTTCATGGTCAAGGTCAACCTGCCCAACGGCCAGGTGGTGATCGACCCTTTCACCGGACAGTCGCTCAGCCGCGAAGATCTGTCGGAGCGGCTGGAGCCCTACAAGCGCCGCAACGGCCTGGTGGACGACTTCGATGTGCCCGTCGGCTTGTACCTGCAGGCCGCCACGCCGCGCGACATCCTCGCGCGGCTGCTGCGCAACCTCAAGGAAATCCACCAGACGCAGGAGGACTGGCTGCGCCTGATCGCCGTGCTCGACCGCCTGCTCATCCTGCTGCCCGATGCCTGGGTCGAGTACCGCGACCGCGGCCTGGCGTGGGCGGAGATGGGCGACGCGCGCCTGGCAGTCAGTGACCTGGAAACTTACATCGCCCACACCGACGACGCACTCGACCGCGAGGCCATCACCCAGCGCCTGCAGGAACTGCGCCGCGCACTGAACTGATGAAACAACTGATGCTGGTGGGCGCCACCGGACTGGTGGGCAGCCATGTGCTGCAGCAGGCGCTGGCCAGTGACGCGGTGGCGCGCGTGGTCGCTCTCACGCGCAAACCCCTCGCGCCGCACCCCAAGCTGCTTAACCCCGTGGTGGATTTCTGGCGCCTGCCCGAAGGCGCCGACTGGTGGGCGGTGGACGCGGTGGTCTGCACCCTTGGAACGACCATTCGCGTGGCTGGCTCTCAGGCCGCCTTCTACAAGGTCGACCACGACCACCCGCTGGAAGTGGCCTACCTTGCGCGCCGCCATGGCGCGCGGGCCTATGCCTTCAATTCCGCGCTGGGGGCTGACGTGGCATCGCGCGTGTTCTATTCGCGCACCAAGGGCGAGACCGAGCGCGACCTGCAGGCGGTGGGCTACCCCTCACTCACGCTGGTGCGCCCGGGCCTGATCGGAGGCCAGCGGCAGGAAAGGCGGCCGCTGGAGCAACTGGCGGTGAATGTGTCCAGGCTGTTGCAGCCGCTGCTGCCCAGGCGCTACCGCGTGGTGCCCGCTGATCGCATCGCGTCGCACCTGCTGCAGGCCGCGGTGGCGTCCACGCCCGGCGTGCACGTGCTGCCGTCGGAAGCCTTGCTCTGAGCCTGGGCGCCCCGGTCGCTCAGGACACGACCACGGCCGCGCCGTCGCCGCGCGGCGCGATCTGGCCGATCTCGAACACGGTCTCGCCCAGGCCGCGCAGCGTGGCGGCGCAGGCCGTGGCCTGGTCGGCGGCGATCACCACCACCATGCCGATGCCGTTGTTGAAGGTGCGGTTCATCTCGACGTCGTCGATGCCCGCGGTCTTCTGCAACCAGGCGAACAGCTCGGTCTGCGGCCAGCTGCCTTTGACCAGGTGCGCCGCCGTGCCCTCGGGCAGCACACGCGGGATGTTCTCCAGCAGGCCGCCGCCGGTGATGTGGGCCAGCGCCTTGATCGGGTGCGCGGCCAGCGCGGCCAGCACGTTCTTCACGTAGAGCCGGGTCGGCTTCATGACGGCATCGCGAAACGGCTGGCCGTCCAGGGTGGCGGGCAGGTTGGCCCCGGCGCGCTCGATGCACTTGCGCACCAGCGAGAAGCCGTTGGAATGCACACCGTGCGAGGCCAGGCCCAGCACCACGTCGCCGGGCTGCACGCCCTGGCCGGTGAGGATCTTCGACTTCTCCACCGCGCCGACGCAGAAGCCGGCCAGGTCGTATTCGCCCGCCGGGTACATGCCGGGCATCTCGGCGGTTTCGCCGCCGATCAGTGCGCAGCCACTGAGTTCGCAGCCCTTGGCGATGCCGCCGACGACAGCGGCCGCCGTGTCCACGTCGAGCTTGCCGCAGGCGAAGTAGTCCAGGAAGAACAGCGGCTCGGCGCCTTGCACCAGCACGTCGTTCACGCTCATGCCCACCAGGTCGATGCCCACGGTGTCATGCATGTTCCACTCGAAGGCCAGCTTGAGCTTGGTGCCCACGCCGTCGGTGCCGCTCACCAGCACCGGTTCCTTGTAGCGCTTGGGCACCTCGAAGAGCGCGCCGAAGCCGCCGATGCCGGCCATCACGCCCTCGCGCAGGGTCTTCTTTGCCAGCGGCTTGATGCGCTCGACCAGGGCGTCGCCCGCATCAATGTCTACGCCGGCGTCTTTGTACGAAAGGGGGGTGGAGGGGGAAGTCATGTGCGGGTGGGCCCCCGCGCGGGGCGGGGTGGATCGGTGGGCTGAACGCGGGGAGGGTGGGGGCTTTCGGGCACCCTGGAGGCAGCCCGATAGAATTTGGCCCAGATTTTAAGGGTTCGCTCCCGCGACCCGTCCATTTCGCCAGCCCCTCCCCATGTGCCTGCCCTCCCTCCTGAATCGTGCCTTGCCGGGGGGCTTGATTGCGGTCGCGAGACAGCGCTCCATCTTGTCCGGGTGCACCGAGACATGAGCACCGGGCCACACCCGATGAAACAACTGGCACTGGACATCGGCTTCGCGCCGGTGCCCACGCTGTCCAATTTCGTCCGCGCCGGCAACGAAGCCACCGTGGAGCACCTGCGCCTGTGGGCCGACAACCCCATGCGCTCGCCCGTGCCCACCTTCCTCTGGGGCGAAGGCGGAAGCGGCAAGACACACTTGCTGCGCGCCGTGAACGAAGCGCTGCGCGAGCAGGGTGGGCGTGTCGGCTGGCTCGACGCCGGCACGCACGACCCGGTGGAGTTCGACGACCAGTGGGACGCCGTGCTGCTCGACGACTGCCACCTGTACACCGCGGCCCAGCAGGCCGCGGCCTTCAACTGGTTCGTCAACGCCCAGAACCCGGCCCACGGACCCGCCCGCTGGGTGCTGGCGGCCGCGACTTGCCCCCCAGCCGACCTGCGTCTGCGCGAAGACTTGCGCACCCGCCTGGGCTGGGGCCATGTGTTCCAGTTGCAGGCCCTGGGCGAAACCGAACGCCGCTCCGTGTTGCGGCGCGCCGCCGACGACCGCGGCGTGTTCCTGGGTGACGAGGTGATGGATTACATGCTGCGCCGCTTCTCGCGCGACCTCTCCAGCCTGATGATGCTGCTCGACCAGCTCGACGCCTACGCGCTGCGCACCCAGCGCGCCATCACCATCCCGCTGATCAAATCCATGCTGGAAGACGAATGAACGTATGAGACTGGCCCTGTTCGACCTGGACCACACCCTGATCCCGCTCGATTCCGACCACGCCTGGGGCGAATTCACCGTCAAGCTCGGCTGGCGCGATGCGCAAGTGTTCTCGCAGGCCAATGACCGCTTCTACAACGACTACAAGACCGGCACGCTGGACATCCAGCGGTACGTGCGCTTTGCCATCGAGGCGGTGCGCGAGCAAGGCCTGGCCGTGGCGCAGAAGGCGCACGAGCGCTTCATGCACGAAGTCATCGCGCCGGCGATGGGTGAGCCCGCGCGCGCGCTGGTGCGCCAGCACCAGGCCGCCGGTGACACCGTGCTCATCGTCACCGCCACCAATGAGTTTGTCACCCGCCCGATCGCCCGCGCCTTCGGCGTGGACGAGCTGATCGCCATCGAACTCGAGCGCGACGACCGGGGTGAGCCCACCGGGGCGATCCGCGGCACGCCGTCCTTCCGCGAGGGCAAGACCGCCCGTGTGGAACAATGGCTGGCCGCGCGCGGGCTGGACTGGTCGCGCGTGGAGCACAGCACCTTCTACAGCGACTCCATCAACGACCTGCCGCTGCTGGAAAGGGTGCACGAGCCCGTGGCCACCAACCCGGATGCCCGGCTCCGCGCCATCGCCCTCGAGCGGGGCTGGCGCACATTGAACCTATTTGAATGATCAAGAAATTCATCGACCGGCTGCTGGGCAAGACCAGCGCCACCTCCGGCGGCCGCCGCGCCAATCCCTTCGGCAAGCGTGAAGACGTGCCGGCCAGCGTGCACGGCATCGACCCCAAGCTGGTGGACCAGCGCGCGCTGGACGTGGTGCACACGCTCAAGCAGGCAGGTTTCGAGGCCTATCTGGTGGGTGGCGCAGTGCGCGACCTGCTGCTCGGCCTGCGCCCCAAGGATTTCGACGTGGCCACCAGCGCCACACCCGAGCAGGTCAAGGGCTTGTTCCGCCGCGCCTTCATCATCGGGCGGCGCTTTCGCATCGTGCACGTGATCTATGGCCGCGGGCGCGAACACGAAGTCATCGAGGTCTCGACCTTCCGCGCCTACATGGATGCCGCCGCATCCGAACAGGTGACCGGCAACGAGCGCACATCCAAGGGCGAGCTCGCCGGCATGAAGCACGCGGTCGACGCCAGTGGTCGGGTGCTGCGCGACAACGTCTGGGGTCCGATCGAGCAGGACGCGGCGCGGCGCGATTTCAGCATCAATGCCATGTACTACGACCCGGAAACGCAGACCGTGGTCGACTTCCACCATGGCATCCGCGACGCGAAGAAGCGCACCCTGCGCATGATCGGCGACGCCGCCACCCGCTACCGCGAAGACCCGGTGCGCATCATCCGCGCCGTGCGCTTTGCCGCCAAGCTCAACGCCCTGGGCTTCACCTTCGACGCGAAGACGCTGGCCCCGCTGGCGTCGTCCCACACGCTGCTGGCCGACGTACCGCAAAGCCGCCTGTTCGACGAAATGCTCAAGCTGCTGCAGACCGGGCACGCCCTGGCCAGCGTGGCGCAGCTCAAGGCTGTGGGTCTGGGCACCGGCATTTACCCGCTGCTGGACGTGGTGGTGCAGCGCGCGGACGACGAATTCGTCAAGCTCGCGCTGCAGGATACCGACCGCCGCGTGGGCGAGGGCAAGCCAGTGGCGCCGAGCTTCCTGCTGGCCTGCGTGTTGTGGGCCGACGTGCGCAAGGGCTGGAGCCAGCGCCTGACGCCGCGCCCGGGCCAGCGCCCGCCGCCTCCGTTCGCGGCACTGCAGGACGCGGTGGACGAAGCCTTCGAGGCGCGCATCGGCGACGTCTCGGGCCGAGGCAAGCTGGGCGCGGACATGCGCGAGATCTGGATGATGCAGCCGCGCTTCGACAAGCGCGTGGGCACCACGCCCTTCACGCTGGTGGAGCAACCGCGCTTTCGCGCCGGCTTCGACTTCCTGCGCCTGCGCGCGCAGGTGGGCGAGGTGGAGGAAGAACTCTCCCACTGGTGGGAAACCTTCAGCATGGCCAGCGACGACATGCGCGAGGACATGGTCGATGCGCAGCGCCGCGAAAACCTGGGCAAGCCCGGCGCCGGCAAGGCCCGGCGCGTGAAGCGCACAGACACCGACCACCCGGCCCGGGCGGCCGGTGCCGACGCGCCGCCCGCGGACGATCCGCGCTGGCGCGCGGCCGACATCAGCGACGACGAAGCCGGTGGCGAGGATGAAGAGGGCGCGTCCGGCGCACCACTGGCCGAAGGGTCCGCGCCCGCGAAGAAGCGCCGCCGCCGGCGCCGCAAGCCAGGCGCGTCCGCGCGCGGCGAGGGCGGAGGCGCGGAGGGCGGCGATGCAGGCGGCAGCGGACCGGTCGCCGACTGAGGCCGAGACGCGACCCGAGGTGGTCGCGTTCGTCGCACTCGGTGCCAATCTGGGCGACGCCACGCAAACCCTTCAGACCGCACTGGCCGCGCTGGCCGCCGTGCCCGGTGTGCGCGTGCGGAAGACCTCCAGCCTGTACCGCACCGCGCCGATCGAGTCGAGCGGGCCGGATTACCTCAACGCCGTGGCCGACATCACCACCACGCTCACAGCGCCCGCACTGCTCGACGCATTGCAGACCCTGGAGCAGGCGGCTGGCCGCGAACGTCCCTACCGCAACGCCCCGCGCACGCTGGACCTGGACCTGTTGCTGTATGGCGATTCCCGCATTCAATCGCTGACGCTCACCGTGCCGCACCCGCGCATGTGGGAGCGCGCGTTCGTGCTCGTGCCACTGCACGAGATCGCGCCGGGGCGGGTGTCCAGGGAAGCCCTGGACGCGGTGGCCGGGCAACCCATTGCGCCCTGCCAGCCGCAGCGCGGCTGAAGGTCTTCTGCGTCACTTGGCCAGCGCGCCGCCGGGGCAGGATGCAGGCGTGGCGCGCTCACCGGCCAGCGTGCGCTGACCCAGGGCCACGGTCAGGACGGCGGCGGCACCCGCCACCACGGACACCCAGAAGCCGTTGCGCGGGCCGAAGTGGTCCACCACCCAGCCCGTGGTGAAAGCGCCCAGCGCCATCCCGATGCCAATGCCGGTCATGACCCAGGTCACACCCTCGGTCAGCATGGACTCGGGCACGCGGCGCTCAATGAGGCCAAATGTGGTGATGAAGGTGGGGGACACGGCAATGCCGCTCAGAAACACGGCCGTGGCGAGCAGGGCCACCGAGGAGCCGGCAACGAGGAGCGGCAGCGCGGTGATCGCCAGCACGCTGACGGCGATCAGCAGCTGTCGCTGCAACGGCAGCTTCAACTGGAGCGCGCCCATCACCAGGCCCAGCACGAAGGACCCGGCGGCATAGACGCCGATCACGATGCTGGCGCCGCCGGGCTGGCCGAGTTCTTTGGTGATGGCGATGGCGCTGACCTCGGCCGTCGCGAAGATCGCACCCACAAAGACCAGTGTCAGCGTGACGATCTGCACCGCGCGCAGCCGAATGGCCGAGCCTTGCGGGCCGTGGGGGTCCAGGGGCCGCACCCTGGGCTCGGTCTTGCGCTGCACCAGGAAGGCCGCCGTGCCCAGCACCAGGAAGGCGGTCGACGCGAGCACGCCCGCTTCGGGGAAGAGCGCCGCGGCCAGGCCCACCGAGAGCGAAGCACCCGCGATATAGATGAGTTCGTCGGCCGCCGACTCGAAGGCGAAGGCGGTATTGAGCTCCGGCCGGCCCCGGAACAACTCGCTCCAGCGGGCGCGGACCATCGCGGAAAGGCTGGGCATCGTGGCCGCGCCGATCGCGGCGGCAAACAGGGTCCAGGTCGGCCAGTCCAGGTGGACCGCCAGCATCAGCAAGAGGAAGGCAACCGCCGAGATGGCGGTTGCCGGCAGGGCGACCGCGGTCTGGCCGAACCGGTCGACCAGGCGCGAGATCTGCGGCGACAGAAACGCGTTGGTGATGGCATACATGGCCGACACGGCGCCGGCCAGCCAGTACTCGCCCCGGGCCTGCGACAACATGGCAACGATGCCGATGGGTGCCATGGCGAGGGGAAGCCGGCCGAAAAATGCCGCGGCGGAGAAACCCTTGGCCCCGGGTTCGCTGAAGATTCTTGTGTACGGGTTCGACATCTGAACAATTTCTGGAAAAAGGGATGAAGCGTTAAAATACGTGGCGTATGTTATTTGCATACGACGCGTATATCAACGGATATACGCGTCGTATGTGTGGGTATGGAGGTGCGAATGCGAAAACCGCGTCAGGAAATGATTGCCGAGACACGCGCCAAGCTGATCGCGGCGGCGCGCCAGGCGTTCGGGACCGTCGGCTACGCCGATGCGTCCATGGACGACTTCACCGCCGCCGTGGGTTTGACCCGCGGCGCCCTTTACCACCACTTCGGTGACAAGAAGGGCCTTTTGCAGGCCGTGATCGACGAGATCGATGCCGAGATGACCGTGCGCCTGGACGCCATCTCTGCCCGCGCTCCGAACCGCTGGCAGGGAGTGGTCGACGAGTGGATCGCCTACATCGAGATGGCGCTCGAGCCCGACATCCAGCGCATCATGTTTCGCGACGGACCGGCGGTGCTGGGGGACATCTCGCAGCGGCCCACCGCCAAGGGATGCATCGCCGCGCTCACGGAAAGCCTGGCCTCGCTCAAGGCCGAAGGTGTGCTTGTCGATGCGGACCCCGAAGCGCTGGCGCACCTGATCAATGGCGCCAGCAGCCATGCGGCCACCTGGATCGCGAGCTCCACCGATCCAGGGGAAACCTCAAGGAAGGCGGTGGCGGGCTTTCGCCAACTGCTCGAAGGGCTGCAGCGCCGGCCGCTTGCAGGCTGAGCAACGAAGGCGGGCGTTCAGGGCGCCAGCCGCTCCCGCAGCCAGCCGCCATCGGCCTGCAGCGTGTAGCGCAGGCGGTCGTGCAGACGACTCTTGCGGCCTTGCCAGAACTGCCAGTGGTCGGGCCTGAGGCGGTAGCCGCCCCAGTGCGGTGGGCGCGGCGGCTTGAGCAGGAACTGCGCGCCGTACTTCGCCGCGTTGGTCACCAGCACAGCGCGGCTGTCGATCACCTCGCTCTGCGGGCTGGCCCAGGCGCCGATGCGGCTGTCCAGCGGCCGGCTGTGGAAGTAGGCGTCACTTTCCTCGTCGCTGACCTTCTCCACCACGCCTTCGATGCGCACCACGCGCTCGAGCTCGACCCAGTGGAACTGCAGTGCCGCGAACGGATTGCCTGCGAGCTCGCGGCCCTTGCGGCTGTGATAGTTGGTGTACCAGACGATGCCTCGTTCGTCGTAGCCCTTGACCAGCACCACGCGCGTGCTGGGCCGCAGATCGGAGCCCACGGTGGCCAGGGTCATGGCATTGGGTTCGGGGACCTCACCGCGAATGGCTTCGTTGAGCCACTGGTCGAACTGCTGCAACGGGTCGGCGTGCGAGGCCGATTCGCTGAGTTCGGCCTTTTCGTAGCTCTTGCGCAGGTCGGCGATATTCATGCGGGCAGTATAGGAGCGGGGTGTGGGTCGGGCTTGACGGCCGCGTCGTCGGCCAGCAGCAGCAGCTTGCGCAGCGCACGGTCATGGATGCCGTGGTGCAGCAGGCCCTCGAAGGTCTGGCGCGCATAGTCCAGCGTGGTGCCATAGCGCCCGCAGGAGCGCGCGAAGATCTCGCGGTAGCGTTCGTCGCTGAGCCGGCCGGTGTGGCTGGGGCTGTGGCGCGAGAGCGTAAACGCCAGCGCGCGCACCGGCCCCTGCGGGGTTTCGCAGCGCAGCCACTTGGGGTCGTACACCGGGTTGGGCATTTCGCGCGCCCACAGCACCGGCATCAGCGCCTCCACCTGTTCGTGCGGCACGCGCAGCGCGAGGCCGGCACAGCTGCCACCGGGCATGAGCGCGAACACCAGGCCCGGGCATTCGTAGGTGCCGCGGTTGACGCGGCTCCACATCTCCAGGCAACGGTGGTAGCCGCGCACGCGCGCCGGGCGTTGTTCGGCCGCTTCGAAGTCGGGGCGCCAGACCAGCGAGGCGTAGGCGAACACCCAGAGGTCGGGTCGCGGGCCTTGTGCGCGCCACTGCGCCAGCGTCTGCGCCATCATCGCCGCGCCGTCGCGCAAGGCGGGGTCGTGGGCGGTTCGCGCCTTCAGGGTGTCACGGTCGGCCATCTACAATCTTTGTCCAGTTGCTTCTCATTATTCTTCACGGAGTGTGACCCATGTCTTCTCAGGACGATGATCCCGAAATCCGCGTGATGGCTTTTGTGCTGATGGCGGCCGTGGTGCTGGCGGTGGGCCTGGCGGTGGGCATCGGCGTGCAGGCATCGCGCGGTGGTGCCGGCGCATCCGGCATGGCCATGCCCACCCCCACCACCGCCGCCCCGGCTGCCCTGCCGATGGGCGCGGACGACGCCAGCGTCGTGGTGGAAAACGGCGTGGTCAAGTTCTATTTCGCGTCCGGCAAGTCCGACCTGGCCTCGGGTGCGCTCGATGCGCTGGGTGAAGCCATCGACGCCGCCAAGGCGGGCAGGAAGCTGGTGATCTCCGGCTTTCACGACGCCACGGGCGACCCGGCCTTCAACGCCGAGCTGGCCAAGCAGCGCGCGATGGTGGTGCGCGACGCCCTGGCGGGTGCGGGCGTGGCCGAGAGCGCGATGGAACTGAAGAAGCCCGAGCAGACCACGGGCAGCGGCAACAACGCCGAGGCCCGCCGCGTGGAAGTGATGATCGCACCCTGACGCGGCGTGCACGCGCCTGACGAAAAAGCCGGCTTCGCGCCGGCTTTTTTGTTGGTAGCTCGCACCAGCGAGCCGAGCGGTGCACCCCCTCGGGTGAGCCTCTTTGACGCACAGGGGACGCGGGCAGACCGGCCCATGAGGCAGCATCGGCGGCGATGTCCCACCGGAATCCATCGCTCCCATGACCCGCTACACACTGTATGGCGCACCGATCAGCTTCTTCACGGGAAAGGTGCGCGCCTACCTGGACTGGAAGGGCATTCCCTACGAAGAGGTGTTGTCCACGGCCGAGATCTACCGCAACGTCGTGGTGCCGCGGGTCGGGTTTCCCGTGATACCCATCGTGGTGACCGACGCCGGCGAAACCCTGCAGGACAGCACGGACATCATCGACACCCTGGAGTTGCGCCACGGTGCGCCGTCGATCACGCCGCCCGGCGGGCTGCAGCGACTGTTTGCCGCGCTGATGGAGCTGTACGGCGACGAGTGGCTGGTCATTCCAGCGATGCACTACCGCTGGCACCACAACCGCGACTGGGCCATGCGAGCCTTCGGTGAACTCAGCCTGCCGGACGCGTCGCCGGACGAGCAGTGGGCCATCGGCGTGCGGCGGGCGGGCCCGTTCTCCCAGGCCGCGGTGTTGCTCGGCGCGGCCACACCCCAGATGCAGGCGGCTGTCGAGCGATCCTACGAGGCCTTGCTGGCCGAGCTCAATGCCCATTTTCAGGTCATGCCCTACACGCTGGGCACGAGGCCTTCCATGGCGGACATCGGTCTCTATGGGCCGCTCTACGCCCACCAGTACCGCGATCCAGCCAGCGGCGAACTGATGCGCCGCATCGCTCCGAATGTGGTGCGCTGGATCCAGAGGCTGGAGACCCAGGACGCGCCACGGGGCGGCGACTTTCTGGACGGCGATGAAGTCCCCGCCACGCTGGATCCCATCGTGCGCCGGCAGATGAGAGAACAGATGTCGGTGCTGGCCGACAGCGCCCAGCGGTTGTGTGAATGGTTGGCCGATCATCCGCAAACCGAGGTTCCGCGCATGATCGGCCAGCACGCTTTCGAGCTGGAGGGCGTACGCGGAGAAAGGGTCATTCGACCCTACAGCCTGTGGATGCTGCAGCGGGCGAGGGACGCGTACCGGGCGCTGGAAGGCACGGATCGGGAGCGGGCCGATGCCTGGCTCGATCGGGTAGGCGGCGGGAGCTTCCGCGACTTTCAGGATCCGCCACGGCTGGTTCGCCGGGGGCTGACCGTGGCGCCAGCCGGCTGAGGCGTTTTCGCCGGCCTGACCTGCAAGCCGGTGGCTTTGACGATCGCAGCGGCGTCAGACGCCATGCCTGCGCGAGTTCTCCTGGATCAATTCGATCTTGTAGCCGTCCGGGTCCGTCACGAAGGCAATGACCGTGGTGCCGCCCTTGACCGGGCCCGCCTCGCGCGTCACGTTGCCGCCGGCCGCCTTGATCTTTTCGCAGGCGGCGTAGGCGTCGGGCACGCCCAGGGCGATGTGGCCGTAGGCCGTGCCGAGTTCGTAGCTCTCGGTGCCCCAGTTGTAGGTGAGTTCGATCTCGGCCTGCGCCGGGTTGCCCTCGTAGCCCACAAAGGCCAGCGAGTACTTGTACTCGGGGTTTTCGGAGGTGCGCAGCAGTTGCATGCCCAGCACCTGGGTGTAGAAATCGATCGAGCGCTGGAGGTTGCCCACGCGCAGCATGGTGTGAAGAAGTCGCATGCGCGCTATTTTGACGGCACTTCAAAGACCAGGCAGGTGGTCGTGGCATGGGCATAGAGCTTGCCGTCGGGCCCGACGATGCGCGCCTCGGCCGTGGCCAGCTGGCGCCCGGCGTGCACGACGGTGCCGATGGCGCGCAGCGGCCCACTCTTGAACGAGGCCGCGCGCACGATGTTCACGCCCAGCTCGGCGGTGGTGTAGGCGCGGCCCACCGGCATGACGGTGTGCACCGCGCAGCCCAGCGCCGAGTCCAGCAGCGTGGCGTACCAGCCGCCGTGCACCGTGCCCAGCGGGTTGTAGTGCTTGAGCTGCGGCTGGCCCTGGAAGATGGCGCGGCCCTCGCCGATTTCCACCAGCGAGAAGTCCAGCGTGTCGGCGATGTGGGGGTAGGGCAGGCGGCCCTCGAGCATGGCCTGCATCTGCTGCATGCCGGACAGCCCGGCGAGGTCGGCCGGGTTGGCCAGGCCCACGCCGACGCCGGCCTTGAGGCGTTGCACGACGGCGTCGTACTGCTGGTTCCATTGCGCCAGGGTTTCTTCGGTGGTCATGTCGGTTCCTGTGGATATGTGCTGATGCAAATATTGTAGATACAATATTTGCATGAACGCCGACACCCACGTGACAGCGCCGACCCCGGTGGGCTGCACCAACTTCAAGCTGCGCCAGCTCACGCGCCGCGTGACCCAGCACTACGACCAGCACCTCGCGGGCGTAGGGCTGAAGATCACGCAGTATTCGCTGCTCTCGCACGTGGACCGGCTCGGGCCGCTGGCGCCCGGCGAGCTGGCGCGGCGCATGGACATGAGCGCATCCACCCTCACGCGCAACCTGCAACCCATGATCGCGGCGGGCTGGCTGTCGATGGGCGAGGGTGCCGACGCGCGCAGCCGCACGGTGCACATCACCGACACCGGGCGCGAGACGCGCCGCCAGGCGCAGCGCCGCTGGAAGTCCGCGCAGCTCGCGCTCAATCACAAGCTTGGCGCCGCCACGGTGGTGGCGCTGCACGACCTGCTGGACCAGGGGCTGGCGGCGTTTCACGAGGAGGATGCCCATGAAGACTGAAACAACGACCCCGGCACCCGCGCGCGTGCCCTATGTGTGGTGGCTGGTCTTGCTGGCCGCGGCCGGCACGTTTGCGCTCACCATGGGCACACGCCAGACCATGGGCTTCTTTCTGTCGCCGCTGAACACGGCCACCGGCCTGGGCGTGGGCAGCATCAGCCTGGCCTTTGCGTTCGGCCAGCTCTGGTGGGGCCTCACGCAGCCCTTCGCCGGTGCCGTGGCCGACCGCATTGGCGCCGGGCGGGTGCTGCTGGCGGGCGTGTTGCTGGTGGCGCTGGGCACCTACATCACGCCTCTCATGACGAGCACCTGGGGCCTGATCGTGGCCATTGGCGTGCTCTCAGCCGGGGGCGCCGGCATGGCCGGGCCGTCGGTGCTGATGGCCGCCACCGCGCGCCTGATCCCGGCCGAGCGCCGGGGCATGGCCACCGGCATCGTGAACGCGGGCGGCTCGTTCGGCCAGTTCCTCATGGCGCCCCTGGCCGCCGCGCTCACGCTGGGCCTGGGCTGGGCCGGTGCCATGCAGGCGCTGGCCCTGCTCGTGCTGCTGGCCCTGCCGGCGGCCTGGGTGCTGCGCGGGCCCGGCCCGGCGGCCACAGCCGGCGCGCCGCCGGCAGCCGTCGCGTTGCCGGCGGGCGAGGCGATCCGCGTTGCCCTGGGCAACCCGAGCTACCTGATGCTGTCGGCCGGCTTCTTCGTCTGCGGCTTTCACGTGGCGTTTCTGGCCACGCACCTGCCCGGCGTGGTCGCCGCGTGCGGCCTGCCCGCGCCGGTGGGTGCCTGGGCGCTGGGCGTGATCGGCCTGTTCAACATCGTCGGCAGCCTGGCCATGGGCTGGGCGGTGGGCCGCTGGCGCATGAAGTCGCTGCTCTCGCTCGTGTACGCGTCGCGCGCGCTGGCCGTGCTGGTGTTCCTGCTCGCGCCCAAGACCGAGGCGGTGATGCTCACCTTCGCCGCCGTGATGGGGCTGACCTTCCTCTCCACCGTGCCGCCCACGGTGGGGCTGGTGGCCAAGTTCTTTGGGACCGGCAACATGGCCATGCTGTTCGGCATCGTGATGCTGGCGCACCAGGTGGGCGGTTTTCTCGGTGCCTGGCTCGGTGGCCAGGTGTTCGAGGCCACGGGCAGTTACGACTGGGTCTGGTACATCGACATCGTGCTGGCGGTGGGCGCGGCGCTCATCCACCTGCCGATTCGCGAGGCGCCGGTGGCGCGGCGGCTGCAGCCGGCCTGAGGGGGGCCTCGCCTGGATCGATCAGGCCCAGGGCCTCGAAGGTGGCAATGGCCTGGCGCGTCGCGTCGGCCCGGGCGCGCAGCAGTGCGCGGCGCGTGTCCAGCGCGCTGCGCTGGGCCTCCAGCACGTCGAGGAAGCCGACCAGGCCGTTGGTGTAGAGCGTGCGGGCCTGATCCACGGCCGAGGCGGCGGCGGCGTTGGCGCGCTCCAGCGCCCGGATGCGTGTGGCCGTGCCTTGCGCCGCGACCAGGGTCGCCTCCGCCTGCTGCAGGGCCTGCAGCAGCGTCTGGCGGTAGATCTCGCCGGCCTCGGCCATGCGCGATCGCGCGGCGTCCACGCCGGCACGGCGCTCGCCACCGTCGAACAGCGCCACCTCCAGCACGGCGGACAGCGTGGCGCTCACGATGTCGAGCACGCCGCCGCCGAGCCCGCTGGAGGTAAGCATGATCGCCCCTGGCAGGCGCAGCCGCGGGTACAACTCGGCCTGCGCCACGCCCAGGTCGGCCGCGGCCACCGCCAGGCCGCGCTCGGCCGCGCGAAGGTCGGGGCGCCGGCGCAGCAGGTCGATCGGGCGCGCCGACGGGGCATCGCCCTGCAGCACCGGCAGCTGTGCCGATGGCGCGTCCATGGGCACTGGACGAACGCCCGCGAGCACCTGCAGCGCCGCGGCCGACTGGCGCACGCGCACACGGGCATCGGCCGCGTTGGCCTCCAGCGTGGCGGCTTCGCTCTGCGCTCGGTCCAGGTCCAGCCGGGGCGCGAGCCCCGCGCGCACCCGCACCTCCACCACGCGCAGCGCCTCGCGCTGCAGCGCCAGGCCGTCGGCGAGCAAGGCTTCGTCAAGCAGGGCCTCCTGCCAGGCCACGTGGGCCCGGGCCGTCAGGCCCGCGACGGACAGGCGCACCGCCTGGGCCCGATCCCCGGCCTGCAGCAAGGCGGCCGCGGCCGACCGTTCGGCCTGCCGCAGGCCGCCCCAGAGGTCCAGATCCCAGTCCAGCGTGAGGGCGGCGCTCGGGTCGAGCGCGCGCTCGCCGCTGGCGCGCCGGCTGCGGGCGTCCACTGCGGCCTGCGCACCGATGAGCGGCCCGCGCCGCGCGCTGGCACCCTGCAGCAGGGCCTGCGCCTGCACAACACGCTCGCGCGCGATCGCCGTGTCCGGGCTGTTGGCCAGGGCGCGCTCCACCCAGTGCGCCAGCGCAGGGTCGTTGAAGCGGCGCCACCAGCGCAGGTCGGCGTCGGTGGCCGCCGCCCCGCCGTCGGGCGCGGCGGCAAAGCGGTCGGCGGCGGTGATGCCGAGCGTGGGCGCCTCGGGCGGCTCCACCTGCGGCGCGATGGTCCCGCAACCGATCAGGCCCAGGGCCAGCGCCACCGCACCCAGGCCACGCAGCGGGGCGTTCATGAGAACTCCTCCGTCTGCTGCGCGGCGGCCTGCTTCATCTCGGTGGCCAGGCGCTCGCCCTGGCTGGCGCGCGGCCGGGCGAAGCGGGCCAGCCCGAGGTAGACCACGGGCGTGAGGAACAGGGTGAAGACCGCGGCCAGCGACAGCCCGCCGAAGATGACCCAGCCGATCGAGGCGCGCGACTCCGCGCCGGGCCCACTGCCGAGCACCAGCGGCAGGGCGCCCAGCACGGTTGAGGCCATGGTCATCAGGATCGGGCGCAGGCGGGTGGCCGCGGCCTCCTGCGCGGCTTCGGCCACGCTGCGCCCGGCGTCGCGCAACTGGTCGGCGAACTCCACCATCAGGATGCTGTTCTTGGCCATCACGCCCACCAGCAGCAACAGGCCGATCTGGCTGTAGATGTTGATCGACGTGCCGCTCAGGCCCATGGCAAAGACGGCCGCCGCCAGGCCGAACGGCACCGTGATGAGCACCACCGCCGCGCTGGTGACGCTCTCGAACTGCGCCACCAGCACCAGGAACACCACGACCAGCGCGATGGCGAAGGTGATGGCCACGTCGCGCCCGGTCTGCTCCAGCGTGGCGGCGTCGCCGCGGAACAGCAGGCCCATGCCCTCGGGCAGCTCGGCGCGCGCCAGCGCGCGCAGGTCGTCCACGGCGTTCTGCAGGGGCACGCCGGGGGCCGTGATCGCGCTGAGCTGCACCGCGCGGCGCTGGCCCAGGCGTTCGAGTTCGGACGGTATGGCCGTTTCCTCGAAGCGCACGAACTGCGACAGCGGCACCAGCCGCTCGCCCGCGGGCGTGGCGGCGCGCACGCTGTAGCCCAACAAGGCCTGCGGGTCGGTCGCGCCGCGCGCATTCGACTCCAGGATCACCGGCAGGTTGCGGTCGTTGACCGTGAGGTCCGTGACTTCGGTGCCATCGACGAGGGCGCGCAGCACCACGTCCAGCCCGTCGACGGCCACGCCCAGTTCGGCAGCCCGCTCGCGGTCGATGTGCATCGCGATCTGGGGCTGCGAGGCGCTGTAGTTCACCCGCACGTCGCGCAGGCCCGGCAGCGTGCGTTCGATGGCTGCGGCAAAGGCGTAGGCCGCGTCGGCGATGCGGTCGTAGTTGTCGCCCGTCACCGCCATCTGCACGCTGCCGTCGCCACCGCCCACGCCCAGGCTGTTGCCGCCGCGGATGCGCACGCGCGCGCCGGGCAGGTCGTCCAGCAGGCGCTGCACGCGGGCCGTGAGCTGCGCCTGGCTCGGTTCGCGCGCGTCCCAGTCCACCAGCGGCGCGATGATTTCGGCGCGGTGGGGATCGAAGCGGCCGGTGATGGTGAAGATGTTCTTCACCAGGCCCTCGTCCTGCAGCGGTGTCACGGCCGCCAGCGCGGTTTCGAGCTGGCGGTCGATGTAGGACAGGCCCACGCCGTCCGGCCCGTCCAGGCGGATGGAGAGCACCCCGCGGTCTTCCACCGGCGTGAGTTCCTGGTTCAGCTGCGTGTAGAGCCCCGCCGCCGCCGCGGCCAGCAGCACGCAGGTGCCGGCCACCCACCACGCCCGGCGCAGGGCAGCCGCCAGCCAGCGTTCGTAAATGGTGACCGCGCGCGTGCCCCAGCCCGAGAGCCGGCGCCACACCGGGCCGGGCGCGCGATCAACGGGCAGGCGCGAGGCGATCATCGGGCCCAGCGAGAGCGCGACGAACGAGGAGATGGCCACCGCGATGGCCATGACGAAGCCGAATTCGGCGAACAGGCGGCCCGCCGCCGAGGGCAGGAAGGAGATAGGCACGAACACCGCGATCAGCGTGGCGGTGGTGGCCACCACGGCAAAGAACACCTCGCGCGTGCCCAGCACCGCCGCCGCGCGCGGGCCCAGACCCTGACCGCGCCGGCGCTGGATGTTCTCCAGCACGACGATGGCGTCGTCCACCACCAGGCCGGTGGCCAGCAGCAGCGCCAGCAGCGTGAGCAGGTTGATCGAGAAGCCCAGCAGCCAGATGGCCGCGAGCGTGCCCACCAGCGCAATCGGGATCGCCACCACGGGCACCATGGTGGCACGCCACTGGCCCAGGAAAGCGCCCACCACCGCGACGACGATGGCCACGGCCAGCAGCAGGCTCAGCAGCACCTCGCGGATCGCGCCGCTGATGAAGGTGGCATCGTCCGACACCACCGCCACCTGCAGGTCGCCGCCATCGCGGTTGATGCGCTCCACCACGGCCCGCACGCCCTCGGAGATGTTCACGCTGTTCGACTGTGCCTGGCGCACGACGCCCAGGCTCACCACGGACGATCCGTCCAGGCGCACGTAGGAAGTGGCGTCGGCCGGGCTGTAGTACACGTCGGCCACCGTGCCCAGCGCGAGACCGGGGCGCACGCGCATCGCGCGCATCTGCTCCGGGGTGGCCACCGAGGCGTTGGCGCGCACCAGCACCTCCTGGTTGGCCGATTCCAGGCTGCCCGCCGGCACGTCGACGCGCGCGCTGCGCAGCAGCGTGGCGATGTCGCTCACCGACACGTTGTAGGCCGCGAGCCTGAGGGGGTCGATGCGCACGCGCATGACGCGCTCGCGGCTGCCGAAGACGGTGATGTCGGCCACGCCCTCGACCGAAATCAGCTCGGGCTCAATCCGCTCCTCCACCGCGCGCGAGAGTTCGTCCACGGCCAGCGTGCGGCTGGACACCGCCAGCTGCATCACCGGGACGGCATCGGCGTCGGCCTTGACGATGGTCAGGCCCTCCACGCCTTCGGGCAGCGTGCGCTCGACGCGGGCGACGGCATCGCGCACGTCGTTGGCCGCGCTCACCAGATCCACCCCGGGATTGAATTCGATGATGACGCGCAGGTTGCCCTCTTCGCTGGCCGAGCGCACCAGGTAGACACCGGGCACGCGGGAGGCCGCGCCTTCGAGCACGCGCGTGACCTCGGCGTCCAGCGTCTCGGGTGCGGCACCGGGCCAGTCGGCGCGCACCGCCACGATGGGCCGGTCGATGTTGGGCAGCTCGCGCACGTCCACGCCCAGCCAGGCACCGAAGCCGGCGATGACGATCAGCAGGTTGATCACGGTCACCAGCCAGGGCCGGCGGATCGCCAGCGCCGGCAGGTCGTTGGCGCGGTCTTCGGTCATGGACGGGTGCGCGCGGTGCCGCCGTTGCCGTTGCCGTTGCCGCTACCGTTGCCGATCACGCGCACCGCCAGGCCTTCGCGCAGGCGCTGCACCCCTTCCACCACCACCGTTTCACCGGCCCTGAGTTCGCCGTCGACCAGCACGCGCCCTTCGGTGCGGCGCAGCGGGCGCGCGGGAACGCGCACCGAACGGGCATCGCGCACCACCCACACGAAGGGGCCGTCGCGGTCCCATTGCAGGGCGAGCTCGAGCACGCTCACGCGCGCTGCTCCGGTGAGATCGAGCTGCACCTGGAACGACATGCCCGGGCGCAGCACGTCGTCGGTGTTGGGCACCGCGGCGCGCATGCGCACGTTGCGCGAGACGGGGTCGACGCGGCTGTCGATCTCGGCCACCTGGCCCTGGAACGCACGCCCTGGGTAGGCCGGGTTCGTGGCCGTGACGGCCTGGCCGATCTTCACGCGCGCCAGATGGGGTTCGGGGATCTCGAAGTCGATGAACAGCACGCGGCGGTCGTCCAGCGTGGTCAGTGCTGTCTCGGTGGTGACGCGGTCACCGCGCTCCACCGCGGCCAGGCCCACCACGCCGCCGAAGGGCGCGCGCACCACCCGGTCGGCCACGGCCTCGCGGGCCTGCGCGAGTTCGATCTCGGCGGTCCGCAAGGCCGCTCGGGCCTCGTCCACCACGCTCTCGGGCACGGCGCCGGTGCCGCGCGTGCCCTCGTGGCGCAAGGTCAGGGCGCGGGCCGCGTCGACCCGGGCGGAGGCCAGGTCGGCGGCCAGGCGCTGGGCACGGTCCTCCAGGCGCAGCAGCACCTGCCCGGCGCGCACCGACTGCCCCGGGCGAAAGCCCACCTCGGCGACCTCGCCCGGCACCGCGGGGTACAGCACCACGGACTGGCGCGCCGTGCCGCTGCCCGGCACCGCGAGCACGAAGTCGTCGCTGGCCTGCGCGCTCGTGGCCACGATCACGGGGGGTGGGGGAGGCGTCGCGACGGGTGCTTGCGCGAACACAGGGCCGCACGCGATCAGCAAGGTGGCCAGCGTCCTGGCGGAGAAGGGTTTCAGCAAGGTGTCGGCTTCACAAAAAAACAGCCGCATCGTGCGGACCGGGCGTCAGCAGGGCACACTGGCGCGCCCTGCTGCCTGTCTCAATGGAGGTGCTTCGCGCGCACAGAGTTCCCCCTGCGTGCGGCGCGCGCACGCATTCACAGGGGAACGGTGTAGTTCAGCGCCATGCGCCCGCCGTCGACGGTGACGATCTCGCCCGTGACGTAGCTGGCCGCGTCGCTGGCCAGCCAGGCGACCACGTCGGCGATCTCGTCGGGTTCGCCCAGGCGCTTCATGGGCGTGCGGCTGAGGATCTTGTTGCGCGCGTCCTCGCTGGTGAGCACGGCCTGCGCCGCCAGTTCGGTGGCGATGGTGCCCGGCGCGACCGCGTTGACGCGGATGCCATGGTCCGCCAGCGCCAGCGCCATCACGCGCGTGAGCTGATTGATGCCGCCCTTGCTGACGTTGTAGCTGGCGATGCTGGGGATGGCGAGCACGCCGTTGACCGAGCTCATGTTGACGATGCTGCCGTTGCGCATCGGCGCCATGGCGCGCGCCACGGCCTGGCCCATCAGGAACGAGCCCTTGAGGTTGACGCGCAGCACGGCGTCGAAGTCGTCCTCCGTGATGTCCAGGAAGTCCGAGGCCTTGAAGATGCCGGCGTTGTTGACCAGCACGTCGATGCGCCCATGCTCTTCGAGCGTGTGGGCCACGAGGGCGTCGACGTCGGTCTTGTCGCCCACGTCGCAATGCATGTAGCCCGCGCCGATGGCGCGGGCGAGTGCGAGGCCGGGCGCGTCGGCCACATCGGCGATGACGACCTTGGCGTCTTCCTGTGCGAAGCGCCGTGCGCAGGCTTCGCCGATGCCCTGGGCGCCGCCGGTGACGATGACGACGCGGCCCTGGTGGCCGAAATGCACGGAGGAGGGGGAAGGGGTTGCGGGTGTGTTCATGCGCGCATGGTAGCGGGCGGCCTCAACGCGCGCGGCCTTCTTCGAGCGATGGCAGCAGCGCCTCGTGGCCGGCCTGCCGTGCCAGGTCGGCCGCGCGCAGGCCGTCGCGGCCGGTGTGCTGCGGGTCGGCGCCCGCGTCGAGCAGCAGCCGCACCAGGGGTGCGTCGCCGCGTTGCGCGGCGATCATCAGCGCGGTGCGGCCCTGGGCATCGGCGCTGTTCACATCCGCGCCCCGGGCGATGGCCTCGCGCACACGCGCCACGTCGCCGCGTGCGGCGGCCGCGAGCAGGGTGGTGTCGGGGTGCCCGGCGGGCGTCGCCCCGCGCAAGGACAGGCCTGCCGGTGCTTCGCTGCGCTCCAGCGCGCGGGCCCGCGGCGCGGCGGCGCTGCCGGCCTCAGCGCGTGCCCGCGATTCGGTGTCCTGCGCCTGGGGCGCGGTGTCGGCGGTGCCTGGCGCAGTGGCCTCGGCCGCTGCCGGCGCTTCGGCCGCAGCGGGTGGTGTGGCGGGGGCCGGTGGCGGTGCGGGCGGAGGAGCGGCGCGGGCCGGTGCTGGTGCTGGTGCTGGTGCTGGTGCTGGTGCTGGTGCTGGTGCTGGTGCTGGTGCTGGTGCTGGTGCTGGTGCTGGTGGCGCTGTCTTGGCAGCAGGGGGGGATGCGTCGGGCTTCTCGGTGGAGCGCGGCGCGGCCTCGCGAGCCGCATCGGACCGGGCGGGCTCTGCCGGCGCGGCCTGCGGTGCAGGGGGCTGGCCCAGCGCGAGCTCGCGCTCATCCTGCGTGCCGCGATCGAACTGCAGCACCACCAGCGTGGCCAGGCCCAGCATTGCCAGGCCGCCGAAGGCGCGCCAGCGCCATGTGGCGTCGTTGGCGGCGGGCGGTCTGCTGCCGCCGGGTGCACGGGCCTCCTGCGCGGCGGTGCGGGCGCGCGCCAGCACCGCCTCGCGCAGGGCGGGTGCGGGTCGTGCGGGGTCGTGCGCGCTGGCCTCGCGGTAGCGCTGCAGCAGCAGGTCGTCGTCGGGGTGGTCGGGCTTCATGCGAAAGCCTCCAGCGATTGGCGCAAACGCTCGCGCGCATAGCGCAGGCGGCTCTTGGCGGTCTCGGCGCTCACGCCGGTGGCCTGCGCGATCTCGGCCACGCTCAGCCCGCCCTCGGCCTGCAACAGGAAAGCCTCGCGCTGCGGCAGCGGCAGCGCGGCGAGCGCATCCAGCAGGGCCTGCGCCTGCTCGCGCGACTGCAGTTGCCGCACCGGGCCAAAGCCCGAATCGGCGGCCAGTGTGTCGGCCAGGGCCGCGCCGTCCTCGCTGCCGGCGTCCAGGCTGGCGTGCGCCTTGTGGGTGCGCCAGTGGTCCACCAGGCGGTGGTGCGCCAGCGTGAACAGCCAGGTGCGGAAACGCGCCCGGGGTTCATAGCGGGGGGCGTGGTTCACCAGCGAGAACCACACGTCCTGCACCAGGTCGTCGGCCAGCGCGCTGTCGTGCACGCTGCGCTGCACGAAGCGCCACACCGGCAGGGCGTGGCGGTCGTACAGGGTCTCGAAGGCGCGTGCGTCGCCGGCGGCAAAGGCCTGCATCAGCGTTTCATCGGCGGGCACGGCCTCGTCGGTCATGCCCGCGATTATGGGCACCCCCCGCCGCGCCCCGCGGGTTGCACGTCATGAGGGATCGGGGGCGTAGCCCGGCCGCACCACGCCGGGGAACGGGTTCGGCCGTGGCGGCACGGCCTGCGTGGGGATGATGCCCATGGCGATGAGGTTCTCGCGGCTGTCGTAGCGGATGCGGACGATCTCGTCCGGGCGCTCGCGGCGGCGTTCGAAGGTGGTGTGCGTCACGGGGGCGTGTTCGCGCGCGCCGTGGCCGGTGCCCAGGCGCGGCGCGGGCAGTGGCGCGGCGGGTGCCATGCGGCGCGCGGCGAGCGATTCGGCCCGTTCGCGCGGGGCCTCGTCCTCGGCCTTCGCTTCGCTGCTGGCATCCGCCGCGCCCGAAGCGCCCGCGTCCGAACGGCTGTGCGGCGCGGCTTCCTCGCGTTGCGAGGACGGCCAGGGCAGCATGGCGGGCGGCGGCGGTGGCAGGGGTTTTTCGCGAAACACGGCCACGCCGATCACGCCCACGTGGGCAGGGCGGCCGGTGCGCTCGGCGTACGACGCGCCCGAGGCGGTGAAGTGAAAGGCCGCCACTTCGGCGTCGCTCTTGCGCCAGCCGGTGATGGCGTGCTGCTGCCAGGGCGCGAGCACGTAGCCGGTCTGTTGCCAGGCGGCTGTTTCGCCCGAGATCACGTTCACGCCGTCGACCGAGACCACACCCAGCACGCGCGCGGCCGTGTTGTTGCGCACCGACACGGCGTAGCGCGCACCGGGGCGCCCGGCCACCCAGTGTTCGCCACGGTGGCGGTACACGGTCAGTGTGTCACCGCTGTCGCGGTCGATCACCTGGATGTCGGCCAGGCCGCCCACGGCATGGGCGGGCGGGGCGGCCAGGGCTGCGAGCGCGGTGGCGCAGGTCAGGGCGAGGCGCAAGGAGGCAAGGGGTTTCATGTGGACTCCGGAACAGTGGATGGAGCCCGATGAAACGAACGAACTGCCCCGACGGGGTTGAAGCCGGCGCGCTTTTGTGTAACGAGCTGCGTCAGCAGCTGCTGCAGGTGGCCAGCGCGTTGTTCACACGGGTGCGGGTCTGCTGGATCAGGTAGTCCAGGAACACCTCGGTGCGGCGCGGCATGAACTTGCGGCTGGGCAGGGCCGCGTACATGGTGAGGCGGTCGGTGATCCAGGGGTTGAGCACGCGCACCAGGTCCCCGTTCTGGATCAGCGGAGCGGCCAGCTCGATGGTGGTGGCGGTGATGCCCGCGCCGTCGAGCGCGGCGTGCATCAGCGTGTCGGTGTGGTTGGCCCACAGCACCGGCTGCACCTCGATGTCGACGAAGCGCTCGGTTTCGTGCTCGTGCAACAGCCGCCATCCGCGCGTGCGGCCCCCTGCGGGCTTGAAGCGCAGGCAGTCGTGCTGCGCCAGGTCTTCCGGCCGCGCCGGTGTGCCCCTGCGCTGCAGGTAGTCGGGCGAGGCGAGCAGCACGGTGACGCTGGAGAGCACCTTGCGCGCGACCACGTTCGCGTCGAACGAGGCGTTGGCGCCCATGAGCGTGATGTCGTAATCCTGGATTGGCGGCTCGCGGTGCGACTCCACGTCGATGTCGAGCAGGATCTTCGGGTAGGCCTGCCGGAAGCCGCTCACCAGCGGCGCGAGCACGTGCGTGGCCAGCACCGGCGGCGCGAGCAGGCGCAGCACGCCAGCCAGGTCGCTGGTCTGCGAACTCACCAGCGCGTGGGCCTCGTCGAGGTCCTGCAGGATCACACGCACCCGGTCCAGGTAGCTTTCGCCGGCGTCGGTCAGCGAGACGCGCCGGGTGGTCCGGTGCAGCAGCCGCGTGCCCAGGTGGTCTTCCAGATCGGCCACCAGCCGCGTGATCACCGCGGGGGACATGTCCAGGGCCCGCGCGGCGGCGGCAAAGCCGCCTTCGTCAATGACTTTCTGGAAAGCGCGCATGGAGGCAAGACGGTCCATGGAGGGGTGCTCCTTCCGGGTTTACCCGGCGTGAAAAGTCTTGATTATTGCCGAATCAGAAACATAGTTGTCCTTGTGGCGCTGTTTTTCTTCTGAATCAGAAACTCTACAGTACACCCCATCGATGCACGCAAACCCTCCGCAGAGGCATCGAAGCCGGCAGACCGCACAACGGACCGACCGGCATGTTCAACCCTCTCCAAGGAAAACTGTCATGAAAACCCGTCTCTCTGTTGTCGCCATCGCCCTCTCTTCCCTCGTTGCCGGCCACGCCCTGGCAGCCGACACCGCTGCCGTGGGCAAAACCCGCGCCGAAGTGCGTGCCGAACTGGCCCAGGCCATCCGCAGCGGCGACCTGATCGCCGACGGCGCCACCGGCCAGCGCTTCAATGAAATCGCCCCCCACCTGTACGCCCAGCCTGCCGCCGTGGCGGGCAAGAGCCGCGCCGAGGTGAAGGCCGAACTGGCCGCCGCCATTCGCAACGGTGACCTGGTGGCCGACGGCGCCACCGGCCAGCGCTTCAACGAAGTGGCACCGGCGCAGTACGCCGCCGTGCGCACGGATGCACCGGTGGCCAACGTGGCCGCCGTGGGCAAGACCCGCGAGCAGGTCAAGGCCGAGCTGGCCGAAGCGATCCGCAACGGCGAACTGGTGGCCGACGGCGCCACGGGCCAGACCTACAACCAGCTCTACCCCAACCGCTACCCGCAGCCGGTGCTGGCGCAGGGCAAGACGCGCGAGGACGTGCGCGCCGAACTGGTCGAATCGCGCCGCGCCAACGGCGGCTGAACCACCGCATGAGCGGCCGGGCGCCACACGCCCGGACCGATCCAAGCCCCGGGGGGCTGCTGGCGAAAGCTGGCGGCCCCCTTGTGCTGGGGGCCTGGCAGGCGGTGTACAAACGGTGATCCAACCAGGAGCCGGCCTTGAACACTTTCCCCCAGGTGGTGCTGTACACCGACACCGACGGCCGCGCGAAATTTCGCGACGCCACCGTCCTATTGACCGAAGGCACGCCTGCGGCGCGCCTGTCGCCACTCATGCCATCGGGCGGCTTGCAGCTGCGCGAAAGCCCGGTCGGTTTTCGCAGCGAATTCCACTGCACCGGTGCGCCGCAGTGGCTGTTCGTGCTGAAGGGCTGCATGGAAATCGGCCTGCAGGACGGCAGCTGGCGCGCCTTCCACCCGGGCCAGCACTTCTACTCGGCCGACACCCTGCCCGAAGGCGCGGTGTTTGACCCAGCGCTGCACGGCCACCGCAGCCGGCAGGTGGGCGACGAGCCGCTGGTGACCTTGTTTGTGCGGGGGTGACGGTGGCTGGGTACCGGCTCGGCTAGGATGTCTCAGATCGGCCACAACCGGACCTTCCGCTCATGGTCGAAAACACGCACTGAGTCTTTCGCGAAGTTGCGCAGACTACATTGGAGCTGATATGGGTGTTGAGATGCCTACCACGGCACGCGTGTTTGGGTTGGCTGTTGCTACCGTACTTTTGTGCGTCGGCCTGGGATTACTGTGGGCAGCACCGTCGGCGGCCGCAGAACTTCGACGCGGCATCTTATGGGTGGGTGGTGGGTGCGCGGCTTGCGCATTGGTCGTCTTTGCCACGAAGAGCAGCGTGATTTCTAGTGGCGTCGCGTTGATCGGCGCAGCCATTTTGGGGGCCTTTGTCTTCTTTTTTGTCGTGCTATTGGGCGGAAGGTAGTTTGCGGTCCTCAAAGCCCTTCAACGCGGGACGCATGCACGGTCGGTCTTGATGCCTAAGGCATTGCTGGTGGGCGGGGAAAGTCGCCATGACCTTGGGTCAACTTTGGGCATTGATACGCCTGAGCTAGTAGGGTGGTCATCGGCCACAAGCAGACAATAGTGTCCCTCGTTTATGCCACTCTCTCCCCGCATGCGAAAGCTCGTCACGCCGGACGCTAAACGCATTTATTGGCCAGGCGTACTTTTTGTCTTCGGTGCAATCCTGCTGCCCTTTGTCGTCACTAGACTCTCATTCGGCGTTTGGCGAACAGCGACGGGATATGTCGCGCTCTTGTGCTGGCTCGCCCTTCCCATCGTCATCCCATTCTTTGCACTTAAGGCAGGCGTCGTTCGCACGAAAACCAGCATTTCGTTTCGAGCTCATGAAACGCTGAGATTTTGGGTTGGCCTCGTGGCGATCGAATGCCTCGCGATTTTCTTGGCTGGTTGGGCCTATATTTTCTTCAGATCTTTGGACTAATAGATGCAATGCCGGCTTGGCCGAAATCCTGTTCGAAACAGATGGCTTACGTGTCTGCAAAGGGCCCTGAACGGAAGTTCGGCGCACCGTACGTCTACCTGTCAACGCTGATGCTGAATCGTTGCAAACCTTGCGAACCTCTCTCGGGTCCGCCAGTACACCTCGTTTCCTGCGCATCCATAGGGAACCACGCTGTTCGCGGCGAAGTATGCGCGACTGCGCATAAGTTCAGTGCGACTCGTTGGCTCAACGAGTAGGAAAGTCACGCGCTTCACCCCAAGCCATATCGATTCGTTCTGCTGGTACTCGAAAAGCACTGGCCGCGATGCTCGTTCGCGCATAGCTTTCTCTGCCGTATTGAGCCACTGCTCCGACGAATCTCGCACGTCGGTAGATGCATCGCTCCTGCACAAATGTGCAGCGAAGGCTGCCCCAGTAGCGCGGTACGCATACGGGGAAACTACGCACAACAACCAGATGCTCAAGAACCATCGCCATACCCTTTGGCGAGCGACGGCGTCACTTGGGCGAAAAAGGCCGTACACCGTGAAGATTGGGACAGCAGGGATAGCCGCCCACAAAGCAAATTCCAAGAAGGGAAACATTTCGCCAATGCCCACGCCATCGACGGCATGAGATTCGTGAGCGATAAAGAAGCAAGAAAGCGCGAGAAGCCGGGAGCGCAACAACTATGTTCCCTCGAAGACTGACGACCGCTTGTGGCCGAAGGCGGGCTACTAACGCAACGCGCCGAAATCACGCCGCCAAGCGTATGCATCGTCTGCAGCAGCCTTCATCCAGGCTGCGAAGTTTTTGAATGAATATTGCCGGCCCGAGCCGTCAACTACCAACATCAATACGGCCGGGCTTCCAGATGTGTCATCGCCATCGAAGCAGGCAATGTCCTTCCTGTCGTCCTCAACAGATGCAAACGGAACAAGGTTTCTGCCATCGCTCGTTCTCACCTTCCAGGCCAACTGACCAACTGCGCTCTCCGGGTCGATGAAGACCCATGGATAGAGGTCATCTCCATCGGTGGCCACTGCCAATTCAGCCGGGTAGCGAAACTCCCTTGGAAGCACCTTTGTTTGGTATGGGCGGAAAGACATCGCGAGGAGTCCTCGTATCTGAAGGGAGGAATGACGAGCGTCTGCTTCTGGCCGATCTGAGACATCGTAGCTGACGAAACGATGGTCACGTCGGCCCGCGAGCAACACGCCTTTGCGGGCCGGCGCACCCGACCAGAGCGCATCTACAGAAACCGGTCCAGCAACCGCCGCGAGTGGTGGTCGAGTGCCAGCCGGTCGCGCACCGCGAAGCTCACGCCGTGGCTGGCCAGGATGAGCAGGGCCTGGCCTTCCAGGCGGCGGATGTCGTCTTCGCTGCGCAGCACGAAGCTCGTGGAGCCGCGGTCGGTGTCGACTTCCCAGGTGCTGGGGGTGGAGAAGGTCGACACCGCGCGAATGCGCTGAATCACCGGCGTGAACTCGCGTTGCGCGAGTTCTTCTTCCAGCAGCTGCCGCAGCGATGCCGGCAGCGCCGACAGGCGCTCCACCCAGGCCAGTTCGTGACCATCAGCGCCGAGCAGGGAGAGGCCTTCGTCGGGCGCGTCGATGGGGAAGGCGCGCACGGGGACCACACCCACGTGTTCCAGACCCTGCGCATCGGTGAACACGAGGCGGCCGAAGGCGTTGCGCTGCAGGTGCCAGCCGGGGGTGGCGGGTTCGTTCATGCGTCGTCGTCCTCGGGCGTGGCGTCGTTGTCGAGCAGGGCGGCGGCTTCCTGTTCCTTCCGCGCCTGGGCTTCGTACAGGCGCCAGTAGGCGCCGCGCAGGGCCATGAGTTCGTCGTGCGGGCCGATCTCGACCACCTCGCCGCGGTCCATCACCACCAGCCGGTCCGCCTTGCGCAGGGTGGACAGGCGGTGCGCGATGGCGATGGTGGTGCGCCCCTGCACCAGGTTGTCCAGTGCTTTCTGGATTTCCTTCTCGGTCTCGGTGTCGACCGACGACGTGGCTTCGTCCAGGATCAGGATGCGCGGGTCGATCAGCAGCGCGCGCGCGATGCTGATGCGCTGGCGTTCGCCGCCCGAGAGGCCCTGGCCGCGCTCGCCCACCAGCGAGTCGTAGCCCTGCGGCAGGCGCAGGATGAATTCGTGCGCGTGCGCCGCGCGCGCGGCGGCGACGATTTCGGTGCGCGTGGCGCCGGGTTTGCCGTAGGCGATGTTCTCGGCGATGGTGTCGAAGAACAGGAAGGGCTCCTGCAGCACCAGGCCAATGTGGCGCCGGAAGTCGGCCACGCCGACACGGCGGATGTCGATGCCGTCGACGCGGATCGCGCCCTCGCTCACGTCATAAAAGCGGCACAGCAGGTTGACCAGCGTGCTCTTGCCCGAGCCGCTGTGGCCGACCAGACCGATCATCTCGCCGGGGTGGATCTCCAGGTTCAGGTCGCGGATCACCGTGCGGCTGCCATAGCGGAAGCTCACGCCCTCCATGCGCAGGCCCCCTTCGACGCGCGGCAGCGGCACGGGCTGCGCGGGCTCGGGCACGTTGGAGACGTGGTCGAGGATGTCGAAGATGCGCTTGGCGCCCGAGGCCGCCTTCTGTGTGACCGAGACGATGCGGCTCATCGAGTCGAGCCGGCCATAAAAGCGCCCGATGTAGGCGATGAAGGCGGTGAGCACGCCCACCGTGATCTCGTTCTGGCTCACCAGCCAGATGCCGAAGGCCCACACCACCAGCAGGCCGAATTCGGTGAGCAGCGTGACCGTGGGCGTGAACAGCGACCAGGTCTTGTTCAGCCGGTCGTTGACGGCCAGGTTGTGTTCGTTGGCCTGGCGAAAGCGCCGTGCCTCGCGCCCTTCCTGCGCGAAGGCCTTGACCACGCGGATGCCGGGTATGGTGTCGGCCAGCACGTTGGTGACTTCGCCCCAGACGCGGTCGATCTTCTCGAAACCGGTGCGCAGCCGGTCGCGCACGAGGTGGATCAGCCAGCCGATGAAGGGCAGGGGCAGCAGCGTCACCAGCGCGAGCCAGGGGTTGATGGAGAAGAGGATCACCGCCGTCATGCCGATCATCAGCACGTCGGTGACGAAGTCCAGCGCGTGCAGCGACAGGAACACGCTGATGCGGTCGGTCTCGCTGCCGATGCGCGCGATCAGGTCGCCGGTGCGCTTGCTGCCGAAGTAGTCCAGCGAGAGCCGCAGCAGGTGGTCGAAGGTGGCGGTGCGCAGGTCCGAGCTGATGCGCTCGGAGACCAGCGCCAGCAGCCAGGTGCGTGCCCAGCCCAGGCCCCAGGCGAGCAGGGCCGAGCCGAGCAGGCCGCCCAGCAGCGCCAGCACCAGGCCGGTGTCGATGCGTTCGCCGTTCTGGAACGGGATCAGCACGCGGTCCATCAGCGGGATGGTGAGGTAGGGCGGCACCAGCGCGGCGGCGGTGGACGCCAGCGTGAGCGCGAAGCCCGCCAGCAGCGACCAGCGGTAGGGCCGCGCGAAACGCCAGAGCCGCAGCAGCACCCAGGTCGAAGGCGGGGGCTGCGCTGCTTCGGGCGCACAGGCCGGGCACGCGTCGCTGTCGGGTGGCAGTGGTGCGTGACATTGCGCACAGGTGCGCTCGGGCGTGTCGCCTGCGGGACCCTGGGTGCCGTCGAGCTGCGCCACGGTGCGCTGGAACGCCTCCACCAGCCGCACTGCCTGGTTCTGCGCGCCCAGCGTGAAGCGCCACACCGCCAGGCGGCCGTTCGCATCCAGCAGTTCCAGGGTGCCCACGCCGGCGTGGTCGCTCAGGCGCAGCGCCATCCCCGCAGCCAGCGGCCAGGCCTGTTCGCCCTCCACCAGGCTTTGGCGGGTCAGCAACAGCGTGCGTGGGCGGAAATGTAAATGGCTGTCCAGGTCCAGCGGCAAGGCGGCGACGGCGCTATCATCGCCCCCCAGCCGGGTTGACGCGGGACGCAAGGCGTCCCGTGCAGGGTCGGCTCCTGAGGCTGAGGATTCAGCTGGAAAGCGTGATGGCATGGTGAAGATGACAGCGTGGCGTCGACCGCGAGAACGGACCTGCTCCAGGCAGGGAGCCGTGCATTTTCACCGATGCCCGGTGGGCAAACGCTGAGGCATCGAAGTTCTTTTCTGTACCCAGGCCGGTGGTGCATCCGGTCGTCCCCCAACATGCGTCCGGCCGGAGACATGAGCCCGAAAAACGACATCACGCTGCTGCGCGTCAACTACCTGCGCGGTCCCAACATCTGGACCTACCGTCCGGTGCTCGAGGTCTGGCTGGACCTCGGCGACCTGGAAGACTTCCCTTCGAACAAGCTGCCGGGGCTGACCGATCGCCTGATTGCCTGGCTGCCGGCGCTGGAAGAGCACCACTGTGGCGTGGGCGAGCGCGGCGGCTTCATCGAGCGCCTGCGCGAAGGCACCTGGGCCGGGCACATCCTGGAACACGTGGTCATCGAATTGCTCAACCTCGCCGGCATGCCCACGGGCTTCGGCCAGACGCGCGAGACCAGCCGGCGCGGTATCTACCGCATGGTGTTCCGCGCGCGCGACGAGGCCGTGGCGCGCACCGCGCTGGCCGAGGCCCACGCCCTGCTGCGCGCGGCGATTGCCCAGCCCGAGGGCAACACGAACGCATTCGACGTGGCCGAGGCCGTGGCGCGCATCGTGCAGCAGATCGACCGCAGCTACCTGGGCCCGAGCACCGCGGCCATCGTCGCGGCGGCCACCGACCGGGGCATTCCGCACCTGCGGCTCAACGAGGGCAATCTCGTCCAGCTCGGGCACGGCCGGCGCCAGCGCCGCATCTGGACCGCCGAGACCGACCGCACCAGCGCCATTGCCGGAGGCATTGCGGGCGACAAAGACCTGACCAAGACGCTGCTGCAGGCCTGCGGCGTGCCGGTGCCCGAGGGCCAGGTGGTCGACAGCCCCGCAGCAGCCTGGGAGGCCGCGCAGGAGATCGGCCTGCCCGTGGTCGTCAAGCCATCCGACGCCAACCATGGCCGCGGCGTGAGCCTGGACCTGTCGGAGCGCGGGGACGTGGAGAAGGCGTTCGCCGTGGCCGACGCCGAGGGCAGCGAGGTCATGGTCGAGCGCCACGTGCGCGGCGATGAGCACCGGCTGCTGGTGGTGAAGGGGCGCGTGGTGGCGGCCGCGCGCGGCGAGAGCCTGAGTGTGGTGGGTGACGGGCGCGCCACCGTCGCCGAACTCATCGACAGCCAGCTCAACAGCGACCCCCGCCGTGGCGAGGCCGAGGAATTCCCGCTGGAGACGATCCGCCTGGAACGCGAGCCCGTCATGCGCCTGCTGCTGGAACGCCAGGGCTTGTCGGGCGGGGCCGTGCCGGCGGCCGGCCGTCACGTGCTGGTGCAGCGCAACGGCAATGTGGCGATCGACTGCACGGACGAGGTGCACCCCGAAGTGGCGTTTGCCGCTTCCCTGGCCGCGCGCGCCGTCGGCCTGGACGTGGCCGGCGTGGACCTGGTGGCGCAGGACATCCGCCGACCGCTCCAGGAGCAGGGTGGCGCGATCGTGGAAGTCAACGCCGGCCCCGGCCTGCTGATGCACCTCAAACCGGCCGCCGGCCACCCGCGCCCGGTGGGGCGCGCCATCATCGACCACCTGTTCGACGACGGCGGCAACGGTCGCGTGCCCGTGGTGGGTGTGGCCGGCTCGCGCCATGGCCATGCCGTCGCGCGCCTGGTGGCCTGGCTGCTGCACCTGAGCGGGCGCCGGGTGGGCCTGGCCTGCCAGGACGGGTTGTACCTGGGCAACCGGCGGGTCGATGCCCGGCCCAGCGCCCACTGGGAGGCGGGCCGGCGCCTGCTGATGAACCGCGAGGTGGACGCGGTCGTGCTGGAGAACGGCGCCGCCGCCATCCTGGACGACGGTCTGGCCTGCGACCGCTGCGCCGTGGGCGTGGTGACCGACCTGGACCTCCCTCCCGGCCTCGAACGCCACGACGTGCACAACGTCGACCAGCTCTACCGCGTGCTGCGCACCCAGGTCGACGTGGTGCTGCCCGACGGCGTGGCCGTGCTCAACGCCGACGAACCCCGCGTGGCGGAGATGGCCGGCCTGTGCGATGGCGAGGTGATCCTGTACGGCCTGAACGCGGAGTCGCCCGCGCTGGCGGGGCACCGCGCCGCCGGCGCCCGCACCGTCTCGGCCTCGGACGGCGCGCTGGTGCTGGCCGACGGCACACGCAAGTCGCACCGCGTGCGCCTGGACGCCCCCGTCACGCAGCAACTGCGGGCCACCTTTGGCGAGCACACGCTGATGGCCGCGGTGGCCGCTGCCTGGGCACTGGCCGTGTCGCCGGAGCTGATGGCCGCGGGCATCGAGACCTCGGGCCTCGATGCCGCCGTGGCCGTGCCGGTCGTGGCCGTCGCCGTTCGCTGAGTCCTCCACCCCCTCTTCTGTCCACCCCACACCCGGTCTTCGTCATGGACGTCTCCCGCATCCGGACCTTGCGCGGCCCCAACCTCTGGAGCCGCCACACCTGCATCGAGGCCATCGTCGCCTGCGAGCCGCACGAGCTGGACCTGCATGCGCTCGAAGGTTTCGAGAAACGCCTGCGCGAGCTCTTTCCGGCCGTGGGTGCGCTCAAACCCAGCAACCCGCCGCAGGAGCGGTTGTCGCTGGCGCACGTGCTGGAAGACACGGCGCTGGCCCTGCAGGCCCAGGCGGGCTGCCCCGTCACCTTCAGCCGCACCGCGGCCACGCTGGATCCCGGTGTGTTCCAGGTGGTGGCGCAGTACACCGAAGAGGTGGTGGGCCGGCTGGCCTTCAATCTCGCGCGCGAGCTGCTGGCGGTGGTGGCCGCGGGCGAGCCGCAGACCTTCGACGTGGACGCTGCCATTGCCCGCCTGCGCGCGCTCGACGAGGACGTGCGCCTGGGCCCGAGCACCGGCTGCATCGTCGACGCCGCCGTGGCGCGCAACATTCCCTACCGGCGCCTGACCTCGGGCAGTCTGGTGCAGCTGGGCTGGGGTTCGCGCCAGCGGCGCATCTGGGCCGCCGAGGTCGACACCACCAGCGCGGTGTCCGAGTCGATCGCGCAGGACAAGGACCTGACCAAGACCCTGCTGGCGGCCGCCGGCGTGCCGGTGCCCGAGGGCCGCCCGGTCCGCGACGCGGACGACGCCTGGGCCGTCGCGCTGGAGATCGGCCTGCCGGTGGTGGTCAAGCCGCAGGACGGCAACCAGGGCAAGGGCGTCACGGTGAACATCGTCTCGCGCGACCACCTGGACATCGCGTACCGCGCCGCGGCCGAGATCGGCGAGGTGATGGTCGAGAAATACCTGCCGGGCAGCGACTTTCGCCTGCTGGTGGTGGGCGACCGCGTGGTCGCCGCGGCGCGGCGCGACCCGCCGCACGTCATCGGTGACGGCGAGCACACCGTGAGCGAGCTGGTCGACCTCGTCAACGCCGACCCCTTGCGCGGCGAAGGGCATGCCACCTCACTCACGAAGATCCGCTTCGACGACATCGCCCGCGCGCGCCTGGGCGTGCAGGGGCTGACGCCCGAATCGGTGCCCGAGATGGGCCGGCGCGTGGTGCTGCGCAACAACGCCAACCTGAGCACCGGCGGCACCGCCACCGACGTGACCGACGACATGCACCCCGACGTGGCCGCGCGCGCGGTCGCCGCGGCGCAGACCGTGGGCCTGGACATCTGCGGCGTCGACGTGGTGTGCGAGAGCGTGCACGTGCCGCTGGAGCAGCAGCACGGCGGCGTGGTCGAGGTCAACGCCGCGCCTGGCCTGCGCATGCACCTCTCTCCCTCGTATGGAAAGGGCCGGCCGGTGGGGGACGCGGTGGTGGCGCACATGTTTGAACCGGGCGAAGACGGGCGCATTCCGCTGGTGGCTGTCACCGGCACCAACGGCAAGACCACCACCACCCGCCTGATCGCCCACCTCATGGCCACCAGTGGCCTGCGCGTGGGCATGACCAACACCGACGGTGTCTACGTCGATGGCCGCCAGATCGACAGCGGCGACTGCTCGGGCCCGAAGAGCGCGCGCAACGTGCTGCTGCACCCGGACGTGGACGCCGCCGTGCTCGAAACGGCGCGCGGCGGCATGCTGCGCGAAGGCCTGGGCTTCGACCAGTGCCTGGTGGCGGTGGTCACCAACGTGGGTGCGGGCGACCACCTCGGCCTGAACTACATCACCACGGTCGAAGACCTCGCGGTGCTCAAGCGCGTGATCGTCATGAACGTCGCGCCCACGGGCTACGCGGTGCTCAATGCCGCCGACCCCATCGTCGCGGCCATGGCGTCCAAATGCCCGGGCAGCGTGGTGTTCTTCGCCCAGGACCACGACCACCCGGTGCTGGCCGCGCACCGCGTGCAGGGCAAGCGCACGATCTGCGTCGAGGGCGACCGCATCCTCGTCACCGAAGGCAGCTGGCGCGTGCAGATCCCGCTGCAGGGCGTGCCGATCACGCGCGGCGGCACCATCGGCTTCCAGAAAGACAACGTCATGGCCGCGATCGGCGCGGCCTGGTGCGCGGGGCTGGACTGGGACACCATTGCCCGCGGCCTGGCGAGCTTCTCGAACGACGCCGACAACGCGCCCGGCCGCTTCAACGTGATGGACTACCGCGGCGCCACCGTGATCGCCGACTACGGCCACAACCCCGACGCCATGCGCGCCCTGGTCGACGCCGTCAACGCCATGCCGGCGCGCCGGCGCAGCGTGGTCATCAGTGGCGCGGGCGACCGCCGCGACGAGGACATCCGCGAGCAGACCGCTATCCTCGGCACCGCCTTCGACGACGTGCTGCTGTTCCAGGACGCCTGCCAGCGCGGGCGCGAGGACGGCGAGGTGCTGGCCCTGCTACGCCAGGGCCTGGCCGACGCGAGCCGCACGCGCGAGGTGCTGGAGATCCGCGGCGAGTTCGTCGCCATCGACGCCGCGCTGGCGCGCCTGCAGCCGGGCGACCTGTGCCTGGTGCTGGTCGACCAGGTGGAGGAAGCGCTGGCGCACCTGGCGCGGCGCATCCGCGAAGCCGGCGCGCCGGCAACCGGCTCAGTTCACTGACGGCGGCAGGTCGGGCAGGCGCAGGCGCAGCAGCGCGCGCACGAAACCGTGGTCGCTGCGGCTGCGGTCGCGGCCCTCGAACAGGTGGTCGTTGAACACCTCGACGCGCCGCACGTCGCCGATGGCTGCGCGGCTGGTGGCCACGAATTCCTCGCTCACCAGCACCTGGTCCAGCACCTCCGGGTAGCCCTGGTGGATGTGCGAATACGCCACGTCTCGGCGCAGCGCGGCTTCGCCCTGCACGTCCCAGGCGCTGAACAGCGCGTGGTCGCGGGCGCCCCTGTCGTAGGCCACCTGCGAGGTGGCGGCGATGAGCTGCGTGGTCACGCTGTGCGGGCTGTCGTTGAGGTCGCCCATCAGCACCAGCGGCAGCCGCGTGCGGTGCAGCAGCTCCACCACCTTCAGGCGCAGGGCCAGCGCCTCGCTGGCGCGCATGATCAGCGAGCGCAAGGTGCCCAGGGCCTGCACGGCGGGATCGTCCGTGTCTTCGTTGACCTTGCCGTTGGCGTCTTCGAGAAACTTCGGCCGCTTGCTCTTGAGGTGGGCCGTGATCACGCCCAGCGTCTGGCCATGCTTGAGGCGCAGGGTGGCGAACAGGGGCGGACGTTCGAAGCGGGTGTGCAGGCCCAGGCCTGGCACCTGCACCACGGCGGCGGACGGAAAGTCGGTCACCGACTCCACCGACTCGACCTTGAGGCGCGTCACGATGCCCACCCGCGGCGTGCCCTGGGCGCCGTGCTGGCCCACACCGTTCTCCGCCCCGGGCACCGCCACGAAACCGTACTGCAGGCCGCTGCGTGCCACCGCAGCGCGCAGGGCCAGTTCGTCCCAGACCTCCTGCACCGCGATCACGTCGGCATTGAGCGCCTTGAAGCGCTCGCCCAGCCAGGTCACCTTGCGCTCGAACTCGGCCTGGCTGTAGGGCTCCTGGCCGTTGTAGAAGTGCCGACCAGCCTGCGCCAGGTTGAGCACGTTGCAGGTGGCCAACATGAGCGTGGCCCAACGTGGCGACGCCCCGTTGCCGGGCAGGGCAGACGGGGCGTCGGTCGGGACGGTGCGGTCGGGTTGCATGACCGCACTGTAGTGGGAAACGGCTTAGCGGATTCGGCCGTAGTTGGTGCGCAGCGGATCGGCGCCGCCGCCCGCGTTGCCGCGCTGGCCTCCGCCCTTGCCCTTGCCGCCGCGGTTGCCGGTGCGCATGGCGTCGATGCTGGTGCGCAGCGGGTCGGGTTGGCCGCCCGGGTTGGCCGCGCGCGGACGCGGTTCCTTGATGCGCAGGCTGCCCAGGTGGGCATTGGGGCCGGGCTGGCGCTCGGCGCCCGGCTCGCGCGCCTCACGCGGACCACGGTCTTCGCGCGGACCGCGATCGTCGCGCGGCGGGCGGTGGCCCTGCGCGTTGCCATTGCGCTGGCCGCCGTGGCGGGGCTGGCCGTTGCCGCCCCCACCGTTGCCATGGGCGCGCTGGCCGCCTCCGTTGCCGCCCCGGCGGCCTTCGCCGCCCTCACCCGCCGGGCGCTGGCGCTGGCCACCGCCACCATTGCCACGGCCTTGCGGTTCGCTGGCCCGCTTCTCGCGCACGCGCTGCAGCATCTCGGTGCGCGCGGCCTTGGCGGCCGCGGCCATCACCTCGCGGCTGGGCGGCTTGCCCGCGCCACCCCAGATGGTCTGGCGACCCATGGCGATGGGCTCGGCCTTCTCACCGGGCTCGGGCATGAACTCCTGGAAGATCTGCACGGGGATCTGCTGCTTGGTGAAGCGCTCGATTTCCATCATGAAGCCTTCCTCGTCCAGGCTCACGAGGTTGATCGCTTCACCGCTGTTGCCCGCGCGGCCGGTGCGGCCGATGCGGTGCACGTAGTCCTCGCAGACGTTGGGGATCTCGTAGTTCACGACGTGCGGCAGTTCGTCGATGTCGATGCCGCGCGCGGCGATGTCGGTGGCCACCAGGGCGCGGATCTCGCCGCTTTTGAAGCCGGCCAGTGCCTGGGTGCGTGCGCCCTGGCTCTTGTTGCCGTGCAGCGCCATGGCCTGGATGCCGTTCTTCGTCAGGTACTCGGCGACGTTGTTGGCGCCGAACTTGGTGCGCGTGAACACCAGCACCTGGCTCCAGTTGTGCTGGTTGATGATGTGCACCAGCAGCGCCTTCTTCTTGCCGCGACCGACGGGGTGGATCACCTGCGTGATGCGCTGCACCGTGGTGTTGCGCGGGGTCACCTGGATATGCAGCGGGTCCTTGAGCAGGGCGCTGGCGAGGTCGCGGATCTCGTCGCTGAAGGTGGCCGAGAACAGCAGGCTCTGCTTTTCGCGGGGCACCAGCGCCAGGATCTTCTTCACGTCGTGGATGAAGCCCATGTCGAGCATGCGGTCGGCTTCGTCGAGCACCAGCATCTGTACCGTGGACAGGTCCAGGAAGCCTTGCTGCTGCAGGTCGAGCAGGCGGCCCGGGGTGGCGACGAGGATGTCCACGCCACGCTTCATGGCGTTGATCTGCGGGTTCATGCCCACGCCGCCGAAGACGACGGTGGAGGTCAGCGCGAGGTGCTTGCCGTAGACGCGCACCGATTCCTCAACCTGTGCGGCGAGTTCACGCGTGGGGGTGAGCACCAGGGCGCGGATGCCGACGCCGCCGAAACGGCTCTGGGCGCGTTCGGTGCTGGCGAGGCGCTGCAGCATGGGCAGGGTGAAGGCGGCGGTCTTGCCGGTGCCCGTCTGGGCGCCACCGAGCAGGTCGCGACCGGCCAGCACGGCGGGGATGGCTTCCACCTGGATGGGGGTGGGGGTTTCGTAACCGTGTTCGCGCACGGCTTGCACGATGGCCGGGGCCAGGTTCAGATCGTCAAAGGTCATGTAGATGAGGCGCCCGTCCAGGGCGCTGGGGGCATCGGCCACTCCGGGTGTCGCGGCTTCTTCGGCTGCGGCGCCCGGTCAGTCTGGGGCAGATGGATTCAGGAAGTCGGTGGCCGCAACGGGTTTGCGCACACCCCAGCCAAGCGCTGGTGCCGGACCAACTGAAGTGCCCGACAGGCCGTATTGTCGCATGCGCCGATAATTGACGGTTTCGCGGCCCTCCTGGCCGCAGATTTCTCAGGCAAAACTCCCATGGCTCAATACGTCTTTTCCATGAACCGGGTCGGCAAGATCGTGCCGCCCAAGCGCCAGATCCTCAAGGACATCTCGCTGTCGTTTTTCCCTGGCGCCAAGATCGGCGTGCTCGGCACCAACGGCTCGGGCAAGTCGACGCTGCTCAAGATCATGGCCGGCATCGACAAGGAGATCGAGGGCGAGGCGATCCCCATGCCGGGCATCCGCATCGGTTACCTGCCGCAGGAGCCGCAGCTCGACCCGGAGCAGAACGTGCGCGAGGCGGTGGAAGCCAGCCTGGGCGAGGTGCGCGCGGCGCAAAAGCGCCTGGACGAGGTCTACGCGGCCTACGCCGAGGAAGACGCCGACTTCGATGCCCTGGCCGCCGAACAGGCCCAGCTCGAAGCCATCATCGCCACCGCAGGCACCGACAGCGAACACCAGATCGAGATTGCCGCCGACGCGCTGCGCCTGCCGCCCTGGGACGCCAAGGTCGGCGTGCTCTCCGGCGGTGAAAAGCGCCGTGTGGCGCTGTGCTGCCTGCTGCTGTCCAAGCCCGACATGCTGTTGCTGGACGAACCCACCAACCACCTGGACGCCGAGTCGGTGGACTGGCTCGAGCAGTTCCTCCAGCGTTTCCCCGGCACCGTGGTCGCCATCACCCACGACCGCTACTTCCTGGACAACGCGGCCGAGTGGATTCTCGAACTCGACCGCGGCCATGGCATTCCCTACAAGGGCAACTACTCGACCTGGCTGGAGCAGAAGGAAGCGCGCCTGGAGCAGGAACAGCGCACTGAAGACGCACGCACCAAGGCCATGAAGAAGGAACTGGAGTGGGTGCGCCAGAACCCCAAGGGCCGCCAGGCCAAGAGCAAGGCGCGCCTGGCGCGTTTCGAGGAACTGAGCGACGTCGAATACCAGAAGCGCAACGAGACCAACGAGATCTTCATTCCCGTGGCCGAGCGCCTGGGCAACGAGGTGTTCGAGTTCAAGAACGTCAGCAAGAGTTTTGGCGATCGCCTGCTGATCGACAACCTGAGTTTCCAGATCCCGGCCGGCGCCATCGTCGGCATCATCGGCCCCAACGGCGCGGGCAAGTCCACGCTGTTCAAGCTGATCAGTGGCAAGGAGCGGCCCGACAGCGGAGAGGTCAAGATCGGCCAGACCGTGAAGATGGCCTTCGTCGACCAGAGCCGCGAAGGCCTGGACGGCGACAAGACCGTGTGGGAGGACATCTCCGGTGGTCTGGACATGATCACCGTGGGCAAGTTCCAGATGCCCAGCCGCGCCTACTGCGGCCGCTTCAACTTCTCCGGCGGCGACCAGCAGAAACGCGTGGGCAGCCTCTCGGGTGGTGAGCGCGGGCGCCTGCACCTGGCCAAGACCCTGGCCGAAGGTGGCAACGTCCTGCTGCTGGACGAACCCTCGAACGACCTCGACGTGGAAACCCTGCGCGCGCTGGAAGACGCCTTGCTTGAATTCGCCGGCTGCGCGCTGGTCATCAGCCACGACCGCTGGTTCCTCGACCGCATCGCCACCCACATCCTGGCCGCCGAGGGCGACAGCCAGTGGGTGTTCTTCAACGGCAACTACCAGGAGTACGAGGCCGACAAGAAGAAGCGACTGGGCGAAGAGGGCGCCAAGCCGAAACGGATGAGGTTCAAGGCGCTGAAGTGATGCCTGACGTCGAAGCAGCCACCCGCCGCTGGATCGAGAAGGCCGTCATCGGCCTGAACCTGTGCCCGTTCGCGCGCGCGGTGTACGTGAAGAACCAGGTGCGCATCGTGGTCAGCCAGGCGCGCCACCTCGATGCCTTCCTGGACGACCTGGACCGCGAACTCGACCTGCTGGTGAACACACCGGCCGACGAGATCGACACCACGCTGCTGGTGCACCCCACGCTGTTCCCTGACTTCGAGGTGTTCAACGACTTTCTCAACGTCGTGGACGACGTGGTGACCGAGCACGAGCTCGACGGTGTGGTGCAGGTGGCACCTTTTCACCCCTTGTTTCAATTCGAGGGCACCGAGGTGGACGACGTGACCAACGCCACCAACCGCTCGCCGTTTCCCACCCTGCACCTGTTGCGCGAGGACAGCGTCGAACGCGCGGTGGCTTCGGAGGGTGGTGATGCCGAGGCCATCGTTGAGCGCAATCTGCAGACCCTGCGCGAGCTGGGCGCTGCGGGCTGGCAGGCGCTGATGGCGAAGCCCTGAACTGCCGGCAATTCCGGGTTTCTTTTCCGCGTTAACGGCGTTACCCTGTTCGCCACAATGTCGGTTATTCGGCCGACATACCCATTTCCAACCGCACACAAAAGAGCACGTTTGCATGGACGCCAGCGACACCCAGGCCTTTGACGCCTGTCTGCGAGACGCACTGGTCCGTACCCGCGAGTGGGTGCCGCGCTGGCTGGACAAGCTGCATGCCGCCATCAAGGACCGCGAGTTCTCCGCCGGCCAGCTCAGCGACAAGCAGGTGCTGATGCAGGCCCGCACCACACTCGAATCGCATCGCGACCTGGTGGCCACGCGTTTCCTGGCGGCTTTCGCCGAGGCCATGGAGAACGCGCTGCCCCACACGGGCGCCGGTTCCCGCCGCTCACCCACGGTGAGCTTCGATGAGCTCGAGCTCATGGGGGACGACCAGGTCCAGGAGACCGTGGAGCTGGCACGCGTGCAGCAGGTGGTCAAGATGGCGGTCGACGAGGAACTGGTGACGCTGACCGCGTTGCTCAATGGCGCGCAAGGGTTGACGGTCGTCAGCCCGGATGCCAACCCGCTGCGCTCCGAGGTCGTGGTGGGCGCGCTGATGAAGGCGCTCAAGGGCCTGCATGTGGAGGCTGCGGTGCGCTCGCGCTGGCTGCAGGTGGGTGCGATGTCGCTGGGCGATGCGCTGCGCGACATGTATTCGCAGCTGTCCCGGCAGATGGAGCGCGCCGGGGTCAAGCCCGCCGGCTACGTGGTGACACAGACGGCCACCAGCCGCACGACACCTGGCCCCGCCGCGTCGGGCGCCGCCCGTGCGGACTCGGTGCCGGCCCATGAGATGCTGGGCAGCGACGCGCTGCTCACGCTGGACCATCTGCACCAGCTGCTGGTGGGCAACCTGGACCAGGGCGACGATGCCCCGAGTGACGGCGGCGCTTCCGGCTCGGGCAACGCCATGGTGCGAACGCTCGCCAGCGAGGTGGTCACGCTCATGCTCAAGCGCATCGCCGCCGACGAGCGCCTGCTCCCGCCCGTGCGCAACCTGGTGCAGGACATGAAGCCCGCGCTGCTGCAGCTCGCGCGCACCGACCCCCGCTTCTTTGCCGACAAGCAGAACCCCGCGCGCCGCCTGCTCGACGCCATCACCGCGCGCGGCCTGGCCTTCACCAGCGAGCAGGACCCGGGCTTCGCGGCCTTTTCCAACCAGACGCGCGGCGTCGTGCGCACCTTGCTCAAACCGGGTGGCGATCTGGCGGAGCGGTTTCCGGCCCAGCTCGAGGAGTTCCAGCGCTCGCAGGCCGCCGCGGTGGGGCCGGCACAGGTTCAGGCCCGCGGCCTGGCGGTGCAGACACTGGTGCGCGTGGAGCAACGCAACCTGCTGGCCGAGCGGGTGGCCACGGAGATGCGGGCCCGCAACGATTTCGACAAGGCGCCCGGCGTGGTGCGACGCTTCCTCACCGGCCCATGGTCGCAGGTGGTGGCGCAGGCGCGACTGGAAAGTGCGGATGCCGCGCCATCCTCCCCCGGCGAATCCGCGGCCATGCGCTACACCGACATGCTGCCGGACCTGCTGTGGTCCAGCCAGCTTGCACTGGCCAGCCTGAACCGGCCGCGCCTGGTCAAGGTGATACCGGGCGTGTTGCGCACGCTGCGCGAAGGCCTCGATTCCATCGACTACCCGCGCGAGCAGGCGGAAGCGTTCTTCCAGGCGCTCATGGGCCTGCACGAGGCCGCCTACAAGACCCAGCGCAACGAACCGGCGGTGGACGAGCAACCCAGCATCCAGCCCGAGATGGATGACGAGCCCTGGATGCAGCGCAACGAGGTGCGCGACACCTGCTTCATGGAAGACTCGTTGCCGGACGCGCCCCCCACGACGACGCAGCCGGCTTTTCTGGACACCCAGCCCATGCAGCGCGACTGGGCCGATCTCAAGGCCGAGATGGCGGTGCCACGCGCGGCCGAACTGCCAGTGGGCACCTGGGTCGACATCCTGCAGGACGGTCAGGCCATGCGCTGGCAGCTCACCTGGGCGAGCCCCCATGGCACCCTGTTCCTGTTCACGGGCAGCAGTGGCCGGTCCCTGTCCATGACCAAGCGCGGCCTTGAGCGCTTGCAGGAGCAGCGTCGCCTGCGCGTGGTGGCCGACCACGGTGTGGTGGACGAGGCGCTCGACGAGGTGGCGCGCCAGGCCTGGATCAACAGCGCAAAAGCGGAATAGCAGGGTGGCGGCGGCCCCGACGCCGCGCCCCTGCCTGCGTCAGGTCTTCCTGAGCAGTTTCTTGCGCACGAGGTGGATGTTGTTGCGCAGCGCATAGAGCTCGTCGGTGTACGACAGCGGCACCACAATCTTCTCCACCTTCGATTCCATGGTGTCGAGCTGCTCCAGCAGGTCTTGCACGTTGCTGTCGTCACCTTCCTGGTGTTGCTCGATCTCGCGCAGTTCGGCGTACCAGCGGAACACGCGTGAGCGGATGCGAAAGGCGTAGAGCGGCGGCACGATGCGCGAGAGCGGCAGGGCCAGCACAATGATCAGGCCCATGGCCAGCCACACGCGCTCGATCAGGTTGGCGAGCCAGAACGGCAGGTAGCGCTGCAGGAAGGGGGCGCCGTTCTTGATGGCGCGCTGCGCCTCGGACGAGACGGGCACCTCGCTGTGCTCCAGGCTGGGGTATTCGCGCGCCCGGCTGAACCAGCTCGCGCCGCTGTGCAGCTGGGTGGCGGTTTGCGCGAACAGCTGCAGGATGGCGGGATGGGTGTCGCTGTGCGCCAGCAGGCTGGTGGTCGATGCCACCAGGCGCACGTTGCGCGCCGGAATGTTCGCCGCCAGGTCCACCACGCCCTGTGGCATCACCACCGGCGTCAGGTAGCCAAAGCGACGCGAGTAGGCCTCGCTCTGGGCGAAGTCCAGCAGCTTCACGCCGGGTGTCTGCAACAGCATCTGCACCATCACCGATTCGGGCGCCGAGGCGAACACCACGGCATCGATATCGCCGTCGAGGAAGGCGACCGTGGCCGGCGTCTGTTCCAGCTTGCTCAGTGTGAGCTGCGAGGCGTCGACGCGGTTGACGTCGAGCAGGGTGGTGAACAGGCGCGGCACGCCGCTGCCGGGCGTGCCCACGTTGACGCGCCAGCCCTTGAGTTCGGCCAGCTTGTTCACCGTGGGGCTCTTCTGCAGGCGTTTGGCCGCGTCCTCCCGATAAAAGAGCCAGAGCGGCTCGACGAACAGGCTGCCCAGCGAAACGATGGATCCCTCGTCGTCATAACCGATGTCGGCGGTGCCCCCCTGCACGAAACCCAGGTCGGCCTGGCCGGTGCGCAGCAGCTCCAGGTTCGCGGATGACCCTTCGGATGGCAGCAGCTCGACCGTGATGCCATAGCGCGCCAGCGCCTCGGCGTAGCGTTTGCCGAACTCGTCGTAAGCACTTTGCGCCGGGCCGGTGGCCAGCACCACGCGCTTGGGCGGGGTGGGGTTGAGCCACCAGTAGGTCAGGGCCAGCAGGGCCACGGTGAGCAAGGCGAACGGGCCCGCCGAGAGCAGCATCTCGCGCAGCGAGAGCAGGGTGTAGCGCAGCGTCTTGGGCATGGCGCGACATTAGCACGCCACACCCGGGCGACCGGAGTGACTGAATGTTCGGACGTCAGGCCCGGGCGGCTGCGCGAGGCACCAGGCGGAACACCCGCACCGCGTCGTTCATGACCTGCGACTGCGCCTGCAGCGCGCCCGCGGCGGCGGCCAGTTCCTCGACCATGGCCGAGTTCTGCTGCGTCACCGAGTCGAGATGGCCGACGGCCTGGTTGATCTGCGACAGCCCCAAAGCCTGTTCCTGTGTGGCGCCATGGATGCCGGTGATCAGGGTCTGGACCTGTTCGACGGCGTTCACCACTTCGGCCATGGTCTTGCCGGTGGCATGCACCAGCTGGCTGCCCGCGGCGACCTTGTCGCTCGACGCGCCGATCAGCACCTTGATCTCCTTGGCCGCGTCCAGGGTGCGCTGGGCGAGGTTGCGCACCTCGCCCGCCACCACCGCGAAACCACGGCCCTGTTCGCCGGCGCGCGCGGCTTCCACCGCGGCGTTGAGCGCCAGGATGTTGGTCTGGAAGGCGATGCCGTCGATCACGCCGATGATTTCGCCGATGCGGCTCGACGACTGGCTGATGTCGTCCATGGTGTGGATCACGCGGGCCATGGCCTCGTTGCCCGCGCGCGCCACGCTGGCCGAATGTTGCGAGAGCTCGGTGGCCTCGCGCGAGGCGTTGGCGCTTTGCTGCACCGTGCTGCTGAGTTCCTCCATGGAGGCGGCGGTCTGCTCCAGGCTGCTGGCCTGCGACTCGGTGCGCGAAGATAGGTCCTTGTTGCCCGCGGCAATCTGGCCGGAGGCGACCTGCACGCCCTCGACTTCGCGGCGCACGTCGGACACCACGGCCTGCAGGTTCACGTTGAGCTGGTTGAGCGCCTTCGCGAGTTCGCCGAACTCGCCACCCGCGCGGCCCTGCCAGCTCGCCGACAGGTCGCCGGCTGCCATGAGGTTGGCGAAACCCACGGCCTGGTGCAAGGGCGCGAGCACCTGGCGGCGCAACAGGACCGCGGCCGCGGCGGTCAGCGCGAGCAGGGCCGCCACCGTGCCCAGCTGCACCGCGCCCGGGGAACTGGCGGTGAATGTGCCGGCCACCAGGCCGGCGGCGGCCACGCCGAGCAGGGACAGGGCGATGCGCTTGCCCAGGGTGGGGCGCACCAGTTCCCGCAGCCGCCCGGGCAGGCCGGTGTGCACCAGTTGTCCGCGGTGCAGGGCCAGCGTGGTGCGCCCGCTGTCGCGTTCGGCGCGCATGCGGGCGTACAGGGCCTCGGCATGCTGCACCTGTTCGCGGCTCGGCCGGGTGCGCACCGACATGTAGCCGACCGCGCGGCCGTTCTCCACCATGGGTGTGGCATTGGCCACCACCCAGTAATGGTCACCGTTCTTGCGCCGGTTCTTCACCAGGGCCGACCAGGGCGAACCCGCGGCCAGGGTGGCCCACATGTCGCGAAAGGCTTCGGCGGGCATGTCGGGGTGGCGCACGAGGTTGTGCGGCTGCCCCAGCAGCTCGTCGCGGTCGAAGCCGCTCACCGCCACGAAGGCCGGGTTGCAGTAGGTGATCCGGCTTTGCAGATCGGTGGTGGAGACGAGCGTGACCCCTTCGGGGATCACAAACTCGTTTCCTGTGATGGGCAGGTTCAGGCGCATGGATGCTGTCGGCAAGGCGAAAGTTGTGGGGTTTCCTTTCTTATCGGCGCGCACTCCCGCAAATGCAGCGTGATATGCACCCTGGCCGCTGGAAAAAACCGGGGTTTGATCCAGATCAAACCCCGGGCGTGTCGCCGGCTCAGCGGGCCGGTTCGATGCTCATGATGGTGTAGGCGCCTTTGACCTTGTCGGCGCTGAAGCGCACCTTGTCGCCGGCTTTCACGGTGGCGAGCAGGGCCGGGTCGGCCACCTGGAACACCATGGTCATCGGCGGCATGTCCAGGTTCGGGATTTCGCCGTGCTTGAGCGTGATCTTGCCGGCAGCCCGATCCACCTTGCGCACCTCGGCCTCGCTCAAGGCGCCGCCGCCCGCGGCTTCGCCCGCGGTGCGCTTGAACGCGTCCTGCGACACCCCGGCGGCATGCCGCTGGAACACGCGCGTGCTGCCGTCGCGCTGCACCAGCAGCACGTCGTAGGCGTCGCGGCGGCCACCGTAGATCGGGCCGTCCATGCCGGGGCTGCCCACCGGCATGCCCGGCACGGCCAGCCCCAGGGCATCCGGCTTTTCGGTCAGCAGGCGGCGGATTTCGCCTGGTGCCACATGGCCTTCCACCACATACCCACCGACCAGCGCGGTGTGGCACGAGCCGTATTTCGCGGGCAGGCCCAGGCGCTGGCGCACCGCGGTGTTGCCGCTGTCGTGCACCTGGACCTGGAAACCGTCGGCGCGCAGCAGCGCGACCCAGTCGTTGCAGCAGCCGCAGTTGGGGTCTTTCCAGACCTGCAGGGGCGGCGGCGCGGTTTGCGCGAACGCGCCCGAACCGATGAGGGAGAGGCCGATCGCGGCGCTGAGCAGGTGTCGTCTTTGCATGGGGTGCTCCTTGTGGGATTCAGTTTCGGGGGGTGACGCGCAGCGTGCCGCGCATGCCGGCGTCGAAGTGGCCGGCGATCAGGCAGGCGAACTCGAAGTCGCCCGGGCGATTGAAGGTCCAGATCACATCGCCCGTCTTGCCCGGCGGCACGTGTGCCATGTAGGGCTCTTCGTGTTCCATGCCCGGGTGCTTCTTCATCATCTCGGCATGCGACTGCAGCTCGGCAGCGGTGCCGATCACGATCTCGTGCATCAGCCTGCCCTTGTTGACGGCGCGCAGACGCAGGGTTTCGCCTTCGCGCACTTCGAGGCGATTGGGCGTGAGCTTCATGTCGTCGGTCATGCGGATCTCCACCGTGCGCGTGACCGCACCGGGCTCGCCCGCGATGCCCCAGGGTTTCTGCTCCTTCACCACCGGCGCGGCGGTGGCGTGTGTCTTCTCGCCGTGGGCGAAGGCCCCGGGCAGCGCAAGGGCCAGCGGTACCGCGACCAGCTGACGGCGGTTGAGGTGGGTTGTTCTCATGGGTTCTCCAGGGGAAGTGGGTCAGTGGGCATGGGGGCCGGCCGGCTTGCGGGCGCTGGCGGCGGCGGGTTCGGCGGGCACGGGCGGGCGGCTGGCCGCCGGCGCCTGCCCGGTGTCGACCAAGCGGGCCTGCGTGCCGGGTGGCATGGCGTAGTCGCCCGGGTCGCTGTAGTCGCCGGTCTTCTGGTCGGCGCGCACCTTGAGCGTGGTGAACATGCCGCCCATCTCGATCGGGCCGTAGGGACCGGTGCCGGTCATCATGGGGAAGGTGTTGGCGGGCAGCTCCATCTGCATCTCGCCCATGTCGGCCATGCCGCGCTCGCCCATGACCATGTAGTCGGGCACGGCGCGCTGCAAGGGTTTCACCAGGCCGCGGTGGTCCACGCCGATCATGGTGGGCACGCCGTGGCCCATGGCGCCCATGGTGTGGTGACTCTTGTGGCAGTGCATGGCCCAGTCGCCCGGCTCGTCGGCGATGAACTCGATCTGCCGCATCTGGCCCACGGCCACGTCGGTCGTCACCTCGGGCCAGCGCGACCCCCGGGGTGTGGGGCCGCCGTCGGTGCCGGTGACCTCGAACTCGATGCCGTGGATGTGGATCGGGTGGTTGGTCATGGTGAGGTTGCCCACGCGCACGCGCACGCGCTCGCCCAGGCGTGCCACCAGCGGCGTGATGCCGGGGAAGACGCGGCTGTTCCAGGCCCAGATGTTCTGTTCCAGCATGGTGTTGACCTGCGGCGTCATGCTGCCGGGCTCGACGTCGAAGGCGTTGAGCAGGAAGCAGTAGTCGCGCTGCACGTCATCGATCAGCGCGTGTTTCTGCTTCGGGTGCGTGACCCAGAAACCCATCATGCCCATGGCCATCTGCACCATTTCGTCGGCGTGCGGGTGGTACATGAAGGTGCCAGGCCGGCGCGCGGTGAACTCGTAGACGAAGGTCTTGCCCACGGGAATCTGCGGCTGGTTCAGCCCGCCCACGCCGTCCATGCCGTTGGGCAGGCGCTGGCCGTGCCAGTGGATGGTGGTGTGTTCGGGCAGGCGGTTGGTGACGTACAGGCGCACGCGGTCGCCTTCCACCACCTCGATGGTCGGGCCCGGGCTCTGGCCGTTGTAGCCCCACATGTTGACCAGGAAGCCGGGCGCGACCTCGCGCACCACGGGTTCGGCCACCAGGTGGAATTCCTTCACACCATTGTTCATGCGCCAGGGCAGGGTCCAGCCGTTGAGCGTGACCACCGGGTGGTAGGGCCGGCCCGCGCCGGTCACGCCCGGGGGCGTCCAGGGCGGTGCAGTGTCGGCCGAGGTCTGCTGCACGGCTTCGGGCAGGGCGGCGAGCGCGGCGCGGTTCACGCTGGTGGCGGCGACGGCGGTGGCCGCCGCGCCAGCGAAAAAGAGTCTTCGGTTGAGGGAGGGGGTCATGTCAGTGTCCTGCTGGCGCGACCGTGGTGGCGCTCGAAGAAGTGGAGGTATCGGGGCCTGCGTAGTCGGCACCCGCGAGCACGGCTTGCCAGTCGGCCTGCGCGTGCCAGAAGTCGCGCCGGGCCAGCAGTGCCGCGTCGAGAGAGGCCAGGCGTTCGCGCGCGCTGGCCAGCAGCTCCCAGCTGCTCTGCAGCATGCCGTTGTAGCGCAGCAGGGTCTCCTGTTCCAGCGACGTTTGCAACCGTGCCACCACGTCCTGGGCATGCAGGGCGGTGGCGTGGCGCAGTTGCAGCGCGGCCCAGGCCTGGCGTGCCATCGAGCGGCGCTCGCTGGCCTGGCGCAGCAGCGCGGCTTCGGCGCTCGCCGCGCGCTGCACGGCGTGGTCGCGCAGCAGGTTCAGATCGGCGATGTGGGGAGGCGTTGCGGTCGGGCCTGGTTCGGGCATGGCATCCAGTGCGGCGGTCACGGCATCGCGCCAGGCCTGCTGGCGCGATGGCACGGGAACGGCCAGTTCGCGTTGGGCCAGCAGGCGCTCGTTCGCGAGCGTGGGGTGGCGGCTCAGCGCGGTGGCCTCCAGCATGGCTGGGCTGAGGCCTTCCCCAGGTTCTGGCTGTGCTGGCGGTGTGGGCAAGCCCGGCGGCAGTTGCTCACCAAGGCGGGAGACAGTCTGCGCCTCCCACAACCCGAGCTTTTGCGCCAGACGCTCCTGCGCGGCGATGGCCGCGCCGCGCGCGCTCACGCTGGCCTGCCAGGCGCTGGCCTCGATCAGTTGCTCACGCATCTGCCGAGCCTGGCTCCAGTTGCCTGCGGTCACCATGCGGCGGCCCAGCTCACTGCCGCTGCGGGTGGCGTCCAACACGTCACCGAGCAGGCGCTCGCGCTGGCGCGTGGCGATGGCGTCGATCCATGCACGGCGCAGTTCGCGCACATGTCCGGCGTAGGCCACGCGCACCTGGGCGCGTGCCAGGGCGTTCATGTCGGCGTGGGTGAAGAGCTCGGGCCGGTGCCGCAGAGACAGCCTCAAGGCCTGGGCGAAATCCAGCCCGGGGGCCGCCTGCGCGCCGCTTGTGGTGGTGGCGGTGTCGTCCGGCTGCCGGGACTCCCAGCGCAACAGGTCGATGTGGCCGCGCGGGAATTCGGCCACGCGCTGGTTCGCGCGTTGCCAGATGGCGCGGGCCTGGGCGATGTTGTCCGGTGGCGCCGGGGTGTCGGCGCTTACGGTGGTGGGTAACACCAGGGGCGGCGGCGGGGTGCCTGGATGAACGGGGTCGGCCGCGTCAAGCGCGCCCATGGGCTGCGCCTGGGCGCTGGCCAGCGCCACGGCCAGGCCGATGAAAAACCCGGCCCGCGCGCGCGAGGGCCAGGGGGGCGAAGTTTGCCGGGAAGAGGGCATGAAAATCTCCTGAAGACACAAACCAGCGACTGCGGCACGCCCTGGTCGGGCGGCGGCGGACGCACCTCGGGTGTGTGATCTCAGGAAATGGGTGGCTTGATGCCGCGCTGCGGCTCCGAGCTCGCGAAGCGCTCGGCTGGCGGGGTGAGCAGGCCATGGGCCGGTGCCGCCGCGAGCGGCCCGGGAGCCGGGGCCGCCATGGCCGGCCCATTGCAGACGTCGCAACTCTTGTGAGCATGGTGCTCATCGGCGGTGGTGCCGTCCATCACCATGTCGCCGTGCTGCGCGCTCGCCTCCAGGGGGGTGATGCCCTGGGAGGGCACGGCATGGTCAGGGCATGGCGCGGGGCCGGCCTGCGCCGAGTGCTCCATGGCATGGGCCGGTGCCGCCAGCATCGCCACCGCCATGGCGTCGCCCATCCAGCCGCGAATGGGCAGCAGGGCGATCATGAGGGCAAGGACGATGTGGCGCATGGCGTGGGAATGATACGGGTACCGTTCAATTGGTTCCGCGCGTCACGAGGTGCACTGCAGCACCAGCGCCTGCACCGGCCGCGTCAGGCTGGGGTCGGTCACCACGAAGGCCACGCGCGGGTTGCCGCCCGCCGGCAGCGTGAGGCGCGTGCGGCGGGTTTCGCCCGCCGGCCAGGGTTCGACCGGTTGATAGTGGCTGACCACGTGGTCGTGCCGCAGGCTCTCGCCCGCGTTCTCGCCGCGCGTGACCCTGCTCACCAGGCCGTCCTGCAGCACGGCCCAGTAGCCTGCCAGTGCGGTGTGCGCGGGGCTGGCCGCCAACTCTGCCGTGACCTGGTTGCCTTCGCGCACCAGGCGCAGACCGGGCGCACTCGCGGCGGGCAGGGGTGCGAGGTCGCGCGCGCCCTGGCCGCCCCAGCTGCGGTGGTCGCGGCCATTGAGCACGACTTGCGGCGTGTAGACGTACTTGCCGCCCAGCGCCTCCTTCAGGCGGTACTGGCGCGCCGTGGTCTCCGGCGTGGCGAAGGGGTCGCGCCAGCCCAGGTGGTTCCAGTAGTTGACGTGGAAGGACAGGGCCAGCACACCGTCTTGCGTCTTCAGCGTGGAGAGCCAGCGGTCGGCCGGAGGGCAGGAGCTGCATCCCTCGGAGGTGTAGAGCTCGACCACGGCCAACGGCTTCGGGCCGGAGCGGGCCTCGCAGTCCTGTGCCGAGGCGTTGGTGCCGAGCAGCGCGCCGACGGCGAACAGGGGCAGCAGCAGCGCGTGCTGTGGGAGTCGGTTCATGGCGGTCTCCGGTGGTGGTGCGTGCAGGTGGGTCGGCCCCGCGCCGGCGGGCTTACAGCCACCAGACGGATGGTCGCCTTTCGTCGGCTGGCCCGTTATCTGCTCTGGTCTTGCGGGCGCCATCGCCGCTAGTATGAATTTCTACTTTTCAGGAGGAACCGACATGTCGTTCGTGACACAGCTGTTTTCCACGCTCGAGAACCTCACCTGGGGGTGGGCACTGATCCCCATTCTGGTGGTGTTCGGGATCTTCATGACGGCGCTCACGGGCTTCGTCCAGTTCCGCTACTTCTTCCGCATGTTCCGCGTGCTCGCGCCCAAGAACGAGCACGCCGACCCGAACCAGATCAGTGCGCGCCAGGCGCTGTTCGTCTCGCTGGGCGGGCGCGTGGGCGGCGGCAACATCGCCGGCGTGGCGGTGGCCATCACCCTGGGCGGCCCGGGCGCGGTGTTCTGGATGTGGGCGATCGCGCTGATCGGCATGGCCACCAGCCTGGTCGAATGCACGCTGGCGCAGGTGTACAAGCGCAGCACCGCGGACGGCACCTACCGGGGTGGCCCCGCGAGCTACATCCGGCACGGCCTCGGGCCGCACTACCGCTGGCTGGGCGTGTTGTACGCCGTCTGCCTCATGGCCTCGTTCGCCTTTGGTTTCAACGCCTTCCAGAGCAACACGTTTGCGGGCGCCGTGAACAACAGCCTGGGGGTTGATCGCATCTGGTCGGGCGTGTTCCTGGCGGTGGTGACGGGCTTCATCGTCTATGGCGGCATCCGCCGCATCGCCAAGGTGTCCGACATCCTGATCCCGATCATGGCGCTGAGCTACATGGCCATGGCGCTGCTGGCGATGGTGATCAACGTCGCGGAGATCCCGCGCGTGCTGGCCATGATCGTCAGCAATGCCTTCGGTATCGAGGAGGCCGTGGGTGGCGGCATGGGCGCGGCGATTGCGCAGGGCCTGCGCCGCGGGCTGTTCTCCAACGAAGCGGGGTTGGGCTCCGCGCCCAATGTCGCGGCCACGGCCTACGTGAAGCACCCGATCAGCCAGGGCATCACGCAGTCGCTCTCGGTGTTCCTGGACACCATCGTGATCTGCTCGTGCACCGCCTTCGTCATCCTGCTCAGCCCGGCCTATGTGCCCGGCGCCACCGATGTCGACGGCATCGTGCTCACGCAGCAGGCGTTGACGTCGCACTTTGGTGCGTGGTCGCAGTACTACCTGACCTTCGCGATCCTGCTGTTTGCCTTCAGCTCCATCATCTACAACTACTACCTGGGCGAGGCGGCATTGACCGAGCTGACCGGCAAGCCCATGGCCCTGCATGCGCTGCGCGTGGCCATCGTGGTGGTGGTGTTCCTGGGCGCCAGCGCGCCGGGCGCGACTTCGGTGTTCTTCTTCTCGGATCCGTTGATGGGCCTGCTCGCGCTGGTGAACCTGATGGCCATCCTGATGCTGTTCCCGGTGGCCATGCGCCTGCTGCAGGATTACCGCGCGCAGCTCGCGGCCGGCATCGAGCGCCCGGTGCTGGACACGCGCCAGTACGCCGATCTGGATCTGGACACCAGCGCGTGGGACGCACCGCCCACGAAATGAACGCTGGGCCGCGGACGGCTCAGCGCACGTCGGGCGCCACCCCGAAGGGCACGGGCTCCGGTGCCGGTGCCGCCACAGGAGCGCTGGTGCTGGCCTGCAACCGCGGCGCGACGACGGTGGGCGGCAGTGCCATGCCGCGCTGTGCCATGACGTCGCGCAGGCGGTCCGGGTAATCGGTGATCAGGCCATCCACGCCCCAGTCGATCAGGCGCGCCATGTCCTGCGGGTCGTTCACGGTCCAGGGAATCACCCGCAGTTCCAGCGCCCGGGCGCGCTGCAGCACCTGCTGGCTCAGGTCACCGAAATGGGGCGACCACAGCTTGCCACCGGCGGCGGCCACCATGGCTGGCGCATCCTCATGCTCCGCCAGCCGAAGGCCGGCCGTCCATTCGCCGTCGCGCAAGGTGTTGAAGCGCGGCAGTTGCGCCGAGAGGTAGGCCAGCGGCATGCCAGGTGCGAGGCGGCGCGCCACCTGCTGGATGCGCCAGTCAAAGCTTTGCAGCCCGACGCGCGAGGACATGCCCTGCGCGGCCACCACCTTGAGGACGGCCCGCACGAAGGGCTCCGGCAACGGTGACTCGTCCGGGCGACCCGGGTGCAGCTTGAGTTCGATGTTGAAACGCACATGGTGGGCGCCGAGCTGGCGCACCCGCTCGAACAGGGCCGCCAGCGTGGGGATGCGCTGCCCGTCCACGGGTGCCTGCTGCGCGAAGTCGCGCGCGTAGCGGCTGGCCGGGTTGATGCGGCCCACGTCCCAGGCCGCGATTTCGGCCAGCGTGAGACGGTGGAAGGGCTGGCCCCTCGCCCGCAGCCATTGCCCGCTGGCCTCGCGCGTGAGGTCCGGGCTGGGCGCGGTGTCGTGCGAGATCACCGGCACGCCGTCGGCGCTGAGCACCACGTCGAGTTCCAGGGTGGTCACGCCCACAGCGAGCGCGCGCTCGAAGCCGGCCAGCGTGTTCTCGGGCGCCAGGCCGCGCGCGCCGCGATGGCCCTGCAGGTCGAAGGCCAGCGCCGCGCTGGCGCACCACAGCGAAAGGCCCAGGGCGGTGGTGCCGCTCCAGCGCAGCCAGGTCAGCCGCTGCACGTTGCAGGGCGTGTGCTTGTCGGTCATGGGGCGCAGTGTGACAGCGCCCCATGACCGATGCAAGACAGCTCAATGCCCGAGAATTTTGGAGAGGAAATCGCGGCTGCGTTCGTTCTTCGGGTGGTTGAAGAATTCCTCCGGCGTGTTCTGCTCGACGATCTGACCCTGGTCCATGAAGATCACCCGGTCGGCCACCGCCTTGGCGAAACCCATCTCGTGCGTCACGCAGATCATGGTGATGCCCTGGTTGGCCAGCTCGATCATCACGTCCAGCACTTCCTTGATCATCTCCGGGTCGAGCGCCGAGGTGGGCTCGTCGAACAGCATGATCTTGGGCGTGAGGCACAGCGCGCGGGCGATGGCCACGCGCTGCTGCTGACCGCCCGAGAGCTGCAGCGGGTACTTGGCGGCCTGCTCGGCGATGCGCACGCGCTCGAGCTGCGCCATGGCGCGTTCCTCGGCCTCCTTCTTGGGCATCTTGCCGACCCACATGGGCGAGAGCGTGAGGTTCTCCAGCACGGTCAGGTGCGGGAACAGGTTGAACTGCTGGAACACCATGCCGACCTGCTTGCGCACCTGGTCGATGGCCTTGATGTCGTCCGTGAGTTCGATGCCGTCCACCGTCAGGTGCCCCTGCTGGTGCTCTTCAAGGCGGTTGATGCAGCGGATCAGCGTGGACTTGCCCGAGCCCGAGGGGCCGCAGATGACGATGCGCTCGCCACGGGCGACGTCGAGGTCGATGTCGCGCAGCACGTGGAAGTCGTTGCCGTACCACTTGTTGACCTTGTCGAAGCGGATGATGGATTCAGTCATGTTGTTCTTTCAGCGCGCCTTGCTGGTGGAGAGCTGCTTCTCGACCCACAGGCTGTAGCGGGACATGGCGAAACAGAAGATGAAGTAGACGACGGTGATGAACAGGTAGGCCTCGATCTTGAAGGGGCGCCAGTTCACGTCGGAGTTCAGTGCCAGCGACAGCGCGCCGGTGAGCTCGTACATCGAAACGATGGTCACCAGCGAGGTGTCCTTGAAGATCGAGATGAAGTTGTTCATCACGCTGGGCACCACCATGGCCAGCGCCTGCGGCAGCACGATCTTTCGCTGCGTCTGCCAGTAGCTCAGGCCCAGCGTGTCGGCGGCTTCGAGCTGCCCCTTCGGAATCGCCTGCAGCCCGCCCCGGATGATCTCGGCCATGTAGGCCGCCGCGAACAGGGTGATGCCCACCACCACGCGCACCAGCACGTCGATGGTGACGCCCTGCGGCATGAACAGCGGGAACATGAACGAGGCCATGAACAGCACCGAGATCAGTGGCACGCCGCGGATGAGTTCGATGTAGATGATGCAGGCCGACCGGATGGCCGGCAGGTTGCTGCGCCGCCCCAGCGCCACCGCGATGGACAGCGGAAAGGCCAGGAAGATGGACACCGTGGCCAGCAGCACCGTGAGCGGCAGACCGCCCCAGAGGTCGGTGCGCACCGGCGTGAGGCCGAGCACGCCGCCCCCCATGAGGACGAAGAAGACAACCATGATGGCGACCCACATCGCGGCCAGCCAGGGCTTCCAGAACACGCGGATGCAGCTGACGATCAGCCCGGCCACCATGAGGCTGGTGGCCAGCACCGGGCGCCAGTGCTCCTCGAACGGATAGCGCCCGAGCAGGATGAGGCGGTACTTTTCCGTCACCACGCCCCAGCAGGCGCCAGCGCCGCGCACGCTCTGGCAGGCCTCGGCGCTGGCGCTGAAGACCGCGTTGCCCAGGCCCCAGCTGTAGAGCCGCGGCAGCAGGTAGGCCGCCAGCGCGATCAGAAAGACCGAGGTGATGCTACTGCGCAGGTCACCGAACATGTTGGTGCGGATCCAGGGCACGAAGCCACTGGTGCGCACCGGCGAGGGGCGCGGGGCGATGGGCACGAAGGTATCCGGCATGGGGCTACCTTTCCTTGATGGCCATGCGCTGGTTGTACCAGTTCATGAACGCTGAGGTGGACAGGGAGGTGGTGAGGTACACCAGCATGATGATGGCGATGCACTCCACCGCGCGCCCCGACTGGTTGAGGGTGGTGTTGGCGATCGAGACCACGTCGGGGTAGCCCACGGCCACCGCCAGCGAGGAATTCTTGGTCAGGTTGAGGTACTGGTTGGTCAGCGGCGGAATGATCACGCGCATGGCCTGGGGCAGCACCACCAGGTTCATGGTCTGCCGGGGCGCCAGGCCCAGCGCCGCCGACGCCTCTTTCTGGCCCAGGCTGACCGACTGGATGCCCCCGCGCACCACCTCGGCCACGAAGGCGGCGGTGTAGATGGTCAGGCTGATGAGCACGGCCATGAACTCGGGCGAGACACTGCCGCCGCCCTCGATCATGAAGCGCCCCGCCTCGGGCACGGCCCACTGCGTGGGCATGCCGCCGGCCAGCCAGCCGAGCAGGGTGCCACCGAGCACGATGCCCAGCGTGGGCCAGCCCGGCTTGCGCAGGCGGCCGGTTTTCTCGAACTCGCGCAGCGCCCAGCGGCGCCACACCCAGGCCAGCAGAACGCCGGCCACCAGGCCCGCCAGCATCACCAGGTAGCCCGTGCCCTGCAGAGGCCGGGGAAAGGCGAAGCCGTCCTTGCTCAGGTAGAACAGGTTGGCAACGTTCCACGCCTCGCCGGGCACCGGCAGCACCTCGACGAAGAACAGGTACCACATGAGCATCTGCAGCAGGACCGGGACATTGCGGAAGATTTCGACGTAGCCGTAGCAGATGCCGCGCACCAGGCCGTTGCGCGAGAACCGCCCCACGCCCAGCAGCACACCCAGGATGGTCGTGAGAATGATGCCGATGACGGCCACGCGCAGTGTGTTGAGCACGCCCACCCAGATGGCCTTGCCGTAGGTCTGGCTCGGGCTGTACTCGATCATGGTCTCGCCAATGTCGAATCCGGCGGCATCACCGAGAAAGCCAAAGCCGCTCTGGATGCCCCGGATGCGCATGTTTTCCTGGGTGTTGTGCGCCAGGAACCAGACACCCAGCCCGATGAGAATCAGGGCGACAGCCTGGTAGATCAGGCCGCGCGCGGCGCGGCTGCGCCACGACCAGGCGGGCCGTGGAGGTTTGGTGGCGGCGTTCAATGTGGTCTCCTGTGGGAGGTCGGGTGCTCACTGGCCCCAGATGCGACAACGCCGGCAGGAATTCCAAGCCGGCGTTGTCAGCCCGTGTCGCGCGATCAGCGGATGGGCATCGGGTACATCAGGCCGCCTTTGTTCCACAGGGCATTGACGCCGCGCGGCAGGCCGATCGGGGTGATGTTGCGCTCGTAGCTCTCGCCGTAGTTGCCCACGGCCTTGATGGCGCGCACGGCCCAGTCCTTGTCCAGGCCCAGCAGCTTGCCCGTGTCCTCGGTGCCGCCGCCCAGCAGGCGCATCACGCTCGGGTTCTTGCTGTCCTTCTTCATGGCGTCCACGTTGGCGGCCGTGATGCCCAGTTCCTCGGCCTCCAGCAGCGCGTAGCCGATCCACTTCACGATGGCGAAGAACTCATCGTCGCCACGGCGCACCGCCGGGCCCAGGGGCTCCTTGGAGATCAGCTCGGGCAGGATCATGTGGTCGTCGGGCTTGGCCGCTTCCTTCGAGCGGATCGAGGCCAGGCCCGAGGCGTCCGTGGTGTAGGCCTGGCAGCGGCCCGCGAAGTAGGCCGCGTTGGTGGCCGCCAGCTCGGCGAACACGATCGGGCGCAGGTTGAGGTTGTTGGCGCGCGAGTAATCGCTCATGTTCAGTTCGGTGGTGGTGCCGGCCTGCACGCACACCGTGGCGCCCTTGAGGTCCTTGGCGCTCTTGACGTTCAGGCTCTTGGGCACCATGAAGCCCTGGCCGTCGTAGAAATTCACACCCGTGAAGTGCAGGCCCAGCGAGGCATCGCGCGTGAGCGTCCAGGTGGTGTTGCGTGGCAGCAGGTCGACCTCGCCGGACTGCAGGGCGGTGAAACGCTGCGCGGCATTCAGGGGCACGTAGCGCACCTTGGTGGAGTCGTTGAGCACGGCCGCGGCCACGGAGCGGCACACGTCCACGTCCAGACCGCTCCATTTGCCCTGGCTGTCGGCGGCGGAGAAGCCGGCCAGACCGGTGCTGACGCCACAGATCAGTTCACCCCGCTTCTTGATCGCATCGAGGTCCTTGCCGGCGTGCGCGGGCAGGCTGACGAGGGTGGCGACCGCGCTCAGGGCCACGGCGGTGAATGTCTTGGAACTCATCTTCATCGGGTCTCTCCGTTCGTGTAGTGGAAGTGCATCAGCCCGGCAGGGGCGCGCACCTGTTGGGTGCGTGCCTGGGGCGCAACCAATGTATCCCTGCCCTTTTGGAGGGGGGATCGGGGTTTACGTGGGAAAGGCATGCAAATATTTCATGTCACGATCCCGCTGGACCCCCGTGTGGACACCGGCCTGTGCGGTGTCGCAGGTTCCGTGCCACCGCCGCCGGCGTCGATCGTCCCGGGCGCGACAAGTGCGATGTGCGTTCTCGGACGCGGCCCGTATGCTTGGTTTCGCCGGACCTCAAGAACATCGGAGACAAGCGATGAGCACCACCACCGCCGACCGTGCGCCCGCCAGCACGGCGCCCCTGCCCGACCCATGGGCACACCACCGTTTCTGGCCCACGCGCCTGCCGCATCGCATCCATCCGCCGGCCACCTCGCTGTGGCACAACCTGGCGGTGAGCGCGCTGCGCTACCCCGACAAGCCCGCGCTGGTGTTCTTCGACCGCGTGTTCACCTACCGCGAGCTGCACGACCAGGCCGAACGCCTCGCGGCGCACCTGCGGCAGCAGGGCGTGCAGGACGGCGACCGCGTGATCCTGCTGATGCAGAACTGCCCGCAATGGGTGGTGGCGCACTTCGCCATCCTGCGCGCCAACGCGGTGGTGGTGCCGGTCAACCCGATGAACCGGGCCGAGGAGCTCAAGCACTACGTCACAGACCCCGACGCGCGCGTGGCCATTGCCGCGGCCGACCTTGCGGGTGAGCTGCTCAAGGCCAACAGCGAGGTGCCCGAAGGCGAGCGCCTGCGCCACCTCGTGGTCTCGCACTACAGCGACGCCATCGGCCCGCAGGCGGAGATTCCACCGGCCTGGGCCGACTGGTTGGGCGCGCGCCACGCCATACCCGCGCTGCCCGGTGGCAGCGTGAGCGACTGGGCCGAAGCCCTGGCCTGCACCGCCAGCGCGCCCGCGCACAACCGCGGGCCGGACGACCTCGCCGTGCTGCCCTACACCAGCGGCACCACCGGCCTGCCCAAGGGCTGCATGCACCCGCACCGCAGCGTGATGCACAACGCCGTGGCCGTGGGCCAGTGGACCGGCAGCACCTCGGAAAATGTCGGCCTGCTGGTGGTACCGATGTTCCACATCACCGGCATGGTGGCCGGCATGCACGCGGCGGTGTACATCGGCGCGACCATGGTCATGATGCCGCGCTGGGACCGCGACCTCGCGGGCCAGCTCATCTCGCGCTGGCGCGTCACACACTGGACCAACATCCCGACGATGATCATCGACCTGCTGGCCAGCCCGCGCTTCGACCAGTACGACCTCTCCAGCCTGGTGCTGGTCGGCGGTGGCGGTGCGGCCATGCCGCAGGCGGTGGCGCAGCGCCTGCTGGAGCAGTACGGCCTGCGCTACTCGGAAGGCTATGGCCTGACCGAGACCGCCGCGCCCTCGCACAACAACCCGCCCGACCACCCCAAGCAGCAATGCCTCGGCATTCCCTTCCTGAGCACCGAGGCGCGCGTGGTGGACCCGATCACCCTGCAGGAGATGCCGCAGGGCGAATCGGGCGAGATCATCATCCACGGCCCCGAGGTGTTCGACGGCTACTGGAAGCGCCCCGAGGCCACCGAAGCCGCCTTCATCACGTTCGAAGGCAAGCGCTTCTTCCGTTCGGGCGACCTGGGCCGTGTCGACGAGGACGGCTACTTCTTCATCACCGACCGCCTCAAGCGCATGATCAATGCCAGCGGCTTCAAGGTCTGGCCCGCCGAGGTGGAGGCGCTGATGTTCCGCCACCCCGCCATTGCCGAGGCCTGCGTGATCGCCACGCAGGACGCCTACCGCGGCGAAAGCGTGAAGGCCGTGGTGGTGCTGCGCGAAGCCGCGCGCGGCAGCACCAGCGAGCAGGACGTGATCAACTGGTGCCGCGAGAACATGGCCGCCTACAAGTGCCCGCGCACGGTCGAGTTCGTCGCCGCCCTGCCCAAGAGCGGCAGCGGCAAGGTGATGTGGCGCCTGCTGCAGGAGCAGGAAGCTAGCAAGGCCGAAGGGGCACAATGAGCGCATGCCTTCCATCGCAGAAGCCTTTCGCCGCCTCTGGCAGCCGCGCCGCGGTCTGTTCTGGCTCATGCTGGTTCTGCAGCTGCTGTCCTCGGGCATCGTGCTGTTCCTTCAGATCGCCGATCCGCCCGATGGCTTGCGGCTGGTCCTGAGCCTGATGGCGTTCATCGACGCCTTGCTGGCATGGTGGTTCACGCTGCGCCTGTGGCGCGACGGGGCGCCCGTCACGACAACCTCCTAGGAGCCTTTCCATGTTCAACGCCCTCCTGATCACCAAACCCGAATCGGGCTACCGCTGCGACCTCGCGCAGCTTGACGAAGCGCAACTGCCCGCCAGCGGCGACGTGACGGTGCGCATCGACCATTCGACCGTGAACTACAAGGACGGCCTGGCCATCACGGGCAAGGCGCCCGTGGTGCGCAGTTTTCCGATGGTGCCCGGCATCGACTTCGCAGGCTCCGTGACGCAGAGCGACCACCCCCGGTGGAAGGTGGGTGACCGCGTGCTGCTCAATGGCTTCGGTGTCGGGGAAGGGCACTGGGGCGGCCTGGCGCAGATGGCGCGTGTCAAGGGCGACTGGCTCGTGGCCTTGCCCGAGACCCTCAGCGAGCGCGACGCGATGTCGCTGGGCACCGCGGGTTACACGGCCATGCTGTGCGTGATGGCATTGCAGAAGCACTGGACCGAGGCCGGTGTGGCCAGCGGCAGTGGCGAGGTGCTGGTCACGGGCGCGGGTGGCGGCGTGGGCAGCGTGGCGATCGCGCTGCTCGCGGGCCTGGGCCACACGGTGGTGGCGTCCACCGGCCGGCCGCAGGAGGCCGACTACCTCAAGTCGCTGGGCGCGGCGGCGGTGATCGATCGCGGCGAGCTGGGCGCCCCCGGCAAGCCGCTGCAGAAGGAGCGCTGGATCGGCGTGGTCGATTCGGTGGGCAGCCACACACTGGCCAATGCCTGCGCCAGCACGCGCTACGGCGGTGCGGTCGCGGCCTGCGGCCTGGCCCAGGGCATGGACCTGCCCGCGAGCGTGGCTCCCTTCATCCTGCGCGGCATCACCCTGTATGGCATCGACAGCGTGATGGCGCCGATGGCCCGGCGCGAAGCCGCATGGGATGCATTGGCGAAGAAGCTGGACCGCGCGCAACTCAAGGCGATGACAACCGAAATCGGCCTGAGCGATGCCATCGCCGCCGGCGCCGACATCCTCGCCGGCCGCGTGCGCGGGCGGCTGGTGGTGAACGTCAACGCCTGAGGCTCAGGCCGGCGCCGGCACGATCTGCCGGTACGCGTGCCAGGTGGCGTGGCCCAGCAGCGGGCCGACCACGAACAGGCCCAGGAACCAGGGCAGCATGGCGAGCACCACCAGGCCGGTGATCAGCGCGCCCCACCCGAGCATCACGCCCGGGTTCTGCAGGCAGGCGCGGATGCTGGTCAGGCCCGCCGAAATGGCGTCCACCTCGCGGTCCAGGATCATCGGGATGGCGATGGCGCTGGTCACGAAGATCAGGCCGGCGAAGATGCCACCCACCAGCGTGTAGGTGATCAGGAAGCCCAGGTTCTCGGGGGCGAGCAGTTGGGCCAGCAGGGAGCTGCTGCCGGGCAGGTTGTTGAAGCTCACCGCGAACACCACCAGCGAGGCGCGGCCCCACAGCATCTCCAGCACCAGCAACACGCCCGCGAAGATCGCCATGGTGCCCTTGGTGGGCAGCCAGGCCAGCAGCGAGGCGCGCAGCGACGGCGCGCGCCCGGCCTGCAGCGCGCGGCTGGCGTCGTACAGGCCCAGGCAGAGGAACGGGCCCATCAGCAGAAAACCCGCGGAGAGCGCGAGCACGTAAGCCGGCGCGGCCTGGAACACCGCCAGCAGCGCATGGCCCATGAGAAAGAAGCACAGGCCATAGAACAGGCCGATGCGCGGGCAGCGCACGAAGTCGGCCCAGCCCAGGCGCAGCCAGCGCAGCGGGTCACCCGCGCGCAGCGAGGCCAGGGGCAGGTCGAACACCGAAGGCGGTGGCGGATCGTCGTTCATGGTGGCGTCTCCTCGGGGGATGGCGCGCCACCTCGTGGGTGGGTGGCTTGCGCCGGCATCAGGCGGGCGTGTGGCTGCGCAGGTGCAGGGCCAGGGCGGCATCGAAGGACTGTGTGTGCCGCAAGAACCAGGCACCCAGCTCGCGCGCCATCTGCCGCGCGGGTGCCAGCTGCCCGTTGCGCGCCTGCGCCAGACCCTCGCGCAGCAGGTTCAGCACCACCCGGTGTTCGAGCGCGTGTGCCTCCGACTGGCCGTGGCCCGTGGTGCGCATCCAGCGGTCCTCCTGCCCGAAATGGGTGGTGACGTGCGCCACCAGCTCGCCCCAGGCCAGCAGCAGGTCGTCATTGCCGGCGCGCTGCGCGCGGGCCAGGTCTTCGATCAGTTTGCGGTTGAGCGCATCCAGCGGATCGAAGTCCAGTCTGAGCGCGTCCGACCATTCTGCGATGTCCATCGTCTTCCCCTTGCGCCTGTTCCGGCAGGCATGGATGAAGCTTGGCAGCACTCTGGCCCTGGCGCGTTGATCCAGCGCAAACGCGCGCCACACCAAGGCCCCGGGGCCATGGGCTTGATGGTGCGCCGCTACACTGGCCAGCCTCATGACCAGCGAATTCCAGCCCCCTTACGTGCCGCTGTCCGACCTGCACGGCGCCCTGAACACCAACGGTTTTGCGCTGCTGAGCGCAGCCACCGTGACCGATTGGTTGCCCGCCACGACTGCCGAGCTCGCCGCGCTGCACGCGGGTTGGGACCACCTCCCGGCCGACGCCTACCTCAAGGACGGCGGGCGCTACCGCAGCCGGCGTCACAGCTGCTTCGTGGTGGAAGGCGAGCGAGTCGAACAGTCACCGCACCGCGCGCACTGGCAGCCGCTGGAATACAACGCGCTGCACGGTGGCATGCAGCGCTGGTTCGACCCCATGGAACCCGAGGTGGTGGCGCAGCCGGTGTGGCGCCGCCTGCTGGTGCGACTGGGCGAAACGGCCAGCGCCTTGCGCGGCGCGCAGCCCTGGTTCGTGGAGGCGCACCCCTTCCGCATCGACACCACCGACGGCATCGGCCGCCCCACGCCCGAGGGCGCTCACCGGGACGGCGTGGACCTGGTGGCCGTGTTCATGGTGGCGCGCCACGCCATCAAGGGCGGCGAGAGCCGCGTGTTCGAGGCCAACGGTCCGGGTGGACAGCGCTTCACGCTGCGCGAGCCCTGGTCCCTGCTGCTGCTGGATGATGCGCGCGTGATACACGAGAGCACGCCGATCCAGCCGCTGCAGGACGACGCCCTGGGCTGGCGCGACACGCTCGTGGTGACCTGTCGCGCGGGCGGATTCCAGGGCGGCTGAGCCACCCATGCACCGACCCGGTGGCGCGTTTACCGCGGTCGACAGTCGTAGTGCAATGCCACGGTGTCCGAGTCCGGCAGGCGGCGCTGGCTTCGCAAGGCCCAGTGCTGCACCTGACCGAGCTCGAAAGTGGGCACGCCCCCGCCCAGCAGTACGTTGCCCACCAGCAGGTGCAACTCGTCCACCAGGCCGTGCGCCAGCAGGCTGCTGTAGAGCAGGTGGCTGCCGTAGATCAGCAGATCGGGGCCGGGCGCGTCCTTCAGCTGGCCGATGCGCGTCGGGGCCTGGGCACGGGAAATCACGTCGATATCGGCCCACGGAGAGTCGGGGCGCACGGCCAGGTGGTCGCTGACCAGCAGCTTGCGCGCTGCCGCCACGCGTTCGGCGATCTCGCGCTGCACCGGGTCGCTGCCGGGCCCGCGGTCGACCTTGGGCCAATAGGCCTCGAACATCGGGAAGGTGGTGGCGCCAAAGAGCAATGTGCCCGCGTGGCGCAAGAGGTCCAGATTGTGAACGTCGAAGGCGGCGCCCATCGGCAGGTCGGCGAGTGTGCCGCCAGGGCCGGCGCAGTAGCCGTCGAGTGAGCTGAGGATGCTGACGATGAGTCTGGACATGACGAAAGTCTCCTGGGGTTGATCCACGCGGCCGGGCCATCCGGTGCGTGTCATCTCTTTGGAGACAGGGCGCGGGGCCAACTCATCGGTCGTGGCAGTGGTTTCCTCAGACAAGTTCGTCGGACATGCCGAAACGCCGGCAGATGTCCGGATCGATGAAGCTGTCAATGGACGCGATCAGCCCATCGCGCAGGCGCAGCAGCACCACGCCGCCCGGCCGGAAGCGGTCGTCGCCGGTCTGTTTCATGTAGCAGGCAAAGCCCGGTTGGCCATTGCCGCTCAGGGGTTGCAAGCGCCACGGCGTCTGGAACACGCGTTCATCGAAGAACCTCAAGGTGAAGCGGCGGCCGCTGAACCAGGCTGGCAGCGGCGGCATGGTGAATCGGGCGTCCTCGGCCAGCAGGCTGGCCATGGCGTCGATGTCGCGGCGCTCCCAGGCACTCATGAAGCGCTGGAGCAGGGCGTCGAGGCGCTGTTCACCGGGGGGCTGCAAGCTGGCCACCGGCACGCGCTCCCTGACCGATTTCTGCGCGCGCTGCAGCGCACTGTTCACCGACGCGACCGAGGTGTCGAGCATGGCGGCCGTTTCGGCCGCCGAATACCCCAGCACTTCGCGCAGCAGCAGAACCGCGCGCTGCGTACCCGGCAGATGCTGCAGCGCGGCCACGAAGGCAAGCGCCACGTATTCGCGGCGTTGCAGCGTGGTGACCGGATCTTCATGGCCGCCGATCCCATCGTCATCGGGCAAGGGTTCCAGCCACATCGGTCCGGTCACCGGCTCCCCCAGCTCGGCCGTGGCCTGCAGCGGCGCGCCATGGTCCGGCGAGGTGATGCGCCGCGGGCGCTGCGAAATCAGCCGCAGGCACACATGGGTGGCGATGCGGTGGAGCCAGGTGCCCAGCGCGCTGCGCGACTCGAAGCCGGCCAGCCCGCGCCAGGCGGCAAACAGCGTCTCCTGGAGCGCGTCGTCGGCATCGAAGGGCGAGCCCAGCATGCGGTAGCAATGGGCGTGCAACTGGCGGCGACGGGGAGCCACCAGCCGGTCGAAGGCGGCGGTGTCACCGGCGCGCGCGCCAGCCACTCGGCTTCCTCGGCAGGATCGAGTGACTGGGGCATGGCTCCTTCTGACGCAACGCGCGAGGTGGCGTTCTTTCATACCCGCTCGAAGATCGCGGCGATGCCCTGCCCGCCGCCGATGCACATCGTCACCAGTGCGTAGCGGCCCCGCACGCGCTGCAGCTCGTGGATCGCCTTCACCGTGATCAGCGCGCCGGTGGCGCCGATGGGGTGGCCCAGCGAGATGCCCGAGCCGTTGGGGTTGACCTTGGCCGGGTCGAGGCCCAGGTCGCGCGTGACGGCGCAGGCCTGGGCGGCGAAGGCTTCGTTGGCCTCGATCACGTCCAGGTCCTTCACCGTCAGGCCGGCCTTCTTCAGCACCGCCTGCGTGGCCGGCACCGGGCCGATGCCCATGTATTTCGGGTCCACGCCGGCGTGCGCATAGGCCACCAGGCGGGCCAGTGGCTTGGCGCCGCGCGCCTTGGCCGCGCCGGCCTCCATCAGCACCACGGCGGCGGCCGCGTCGTTGATGCCTGAGGCATTGCCGGCGGTCACGGTGCCGTTCTCCTTCAGGAACACCGGCTTGAGTTTGGCCATGTCGTCCAGCGTGGCGTTGGCGCGGAAGTGTTCGTCGGTGGCCCAGGCCTGCTCGCCCTTCCTGCTCTTGAGGGTGACGGGGACGATCTGGTCCTTGAAGTAGCCGGCCTCGGTGGCGCGCTGCGCGCGGTTGTGGCTTTCCACGGCCAGCTTGTCCTGGTCCTCGCGGCTGATGCCCCATTTGGCGGCGATGTTCTCGGCGGTCACGCCCATGTGGATGGTGTGGAAGGGGTCGTGCAGCGCGCCGACCATCATGTCCACCATCTTGGTGTCGCCCATGCGTGCGCCCCAGCGCATGTTGAGGCTGGCGAAGGGCGCGCGGCTCATGCACTCGGCGCCGGCGCCGATGGCGACGTCGGTGTCGCCCAGCTGGATGCCCTGCGCGGCCGAGACGATGGCCTGCAGACCCGAGCCGCACAGGCGGTTGACATTGAACGCGGGCGTGCCTTCGGCGCAACCGCCATTGATGGCGGCCACGCGCGAGAGGTACATGTCTTTCGGCTCGGTGTTGACCACGTGGCCGAACACGACGTGGCCCACATCCTTGCCGCCCACGCCGGCGCGGGCAAGCGACTCACGCACCACGAGCGCGCCCAGCTCGGTGGGTGGCTGGTCTTTCAGGCTGCCGCCAAAGGTGCCGATGGCGGTGCGCACGGCGCTGACGACAAGAACTTCGCGTGGTGAGGACATGGGGGTCTCCTGTGAATGGGGATGGGGTGGGAAGGGTTCGCCCGCCATCGTAGCCCGGGGGCCGCGGCCGGGCTTGCACCAGATCAGAAGGTCTGGCGGGCGAGCACGCGCAGTTGCGTGCCACTGCCTTCTTTCGCGGGGCGGGTCAGCAGGATCTCGCCCATGGCCACACCCTGGCCGGTGAGTGCGGTGATGTTGACCTGGTGCGTCACCAGCACCAGGTTGCGCGGCGCCTGCCAGCCCTGCACCGCGTCAAGCACCGCGCGCGTCTGTTCGTCGCGCGTGTCGGTGCCGAAGAACGAGTTGATGGGTGGCCACACCGTGTTCTGCTTGAACGCCAGCATGGCGGTGTCCACGCAGCGGCACCAGGCGCTGGAGCGCACCTGGTCGAGCTTCACACGCTCGCGAACGAAGGCCTGGCCCACCCGGCGCGCCTGTTCGCGACCCTCCTTGCTCAGGTTGCGCTGGGTGCTGCAATTGCCAATCGTGAAGTTCGGCGGGTCGCCCACGCCAGGTTCGGTCTGGGCATGCCGCATGAGCAGCACGCAGCCTCCTTCGCGCAGCAAGGCCCAGAAGCCCGGGGCCTGGGCCAGCGACAGGCCCGGCCATGCCAGCATCCCGAACGCGGCGGCCTGCTGGGTGAAACGTCGGCGGTTCAAGGTGGCCAGGGGCATGCGGAATCCTCTCGGGTTTGCGGGTCAGTCGCGCACGTCCGCCACGGGGTTCGCGCCGAAGTCGGGGCGATCCAGCCAGGCGAGCACACGCGCGGCGGCGTCTTCCGGTGAGGTGAGCAGGCCTTTGCTCTGGAGTTCCATGAAGCGCTGGCGATCGGGAAAGGCGCCCGGGTCGCCGGCGCGCAGGTGGGTCTGCATGTCGGTGTCGATCACGCCGGGTGCGAGCGACACCAGCTTCGCACCGTGTGCGCGCTGCGCTTCGTCGAGCGCGCTGCAGCGCGTGAAGTGGTCCATGCCGGCCTTGGCCGCGCAGTAGGGTGCTTGCGCGGCCATGGCGCTGCGCCCCAGGCCGGAGGAGATGTTGAGCAGTTTGCGCGGGCCGCGCCAGCCCGCGTCCACCCAGGCCCCGGTGACGCGCAGGAAGGCGGCGCTGAGCTGGATTGGCGCTTCCAGCCCCACGCGCAGCGCGTTGGCGAGTTCGTCGGGCGGGCACTGTTCGAGCGGGCCGATGCGCGGCACCACGCCGGCGTTGTTGATCAGCGTGGCGCTGGCGAAACTGTTGACATCCAGGCCCTGCAGCCATTGCTGCAGGCGCGCGGCCGCGCCGGTGGTGTCCGCCAGGTCCTGCGCCCATTGGGTCAGGTGCGCGTCCACCCGCTGCGCCTGGTCGGCCAGCGCGGGGTTGATGCCGCGCGAGAGGCACAGCAGTTCGCGCGTGGGCGAGAGCAGTTGCCTGGCCATGGCCAGGCAACTGCCGCGCGAGGCGCCTGTGAGGATGGTGAGGTGACGTTGGGACATGGGGTTCTCAGAAAGGGCAGGGGCTGGTGAATGCCATTGCCGCGCCGGTTTGCGGGTGCGGCAAGGTCAGGTGATGGGCATGCAGCAGGAGGCGGGGCGCCTGGGCCTGCTGCTCCGGTGTCGCGTACAGGGGGTCGCCCAGGATGGCATGGCCGATGGCCTGCAGGTGCACGCGCAACTGGTGCGTGCGCCCGGTCACGGGTTCGAGTTCTACCCGCGTCGCGATGCCCGTGTGCAGCGCCGGGCTTTGCGGCGGGGTGGGTGCCAGTCGCCAGCGCGTCACGCTGGGTTTGCCCAGCTCGTGGCTCACGATGCTGCGCGGGCGGTTCGGCCAGTCGATGGTGATGGGCAGGCCGATGGTGTTCCAGCCGTTGTCGGGCTGCGGGTTGTTCAGTGTGCCGGCCACGACGGCGGTGTAGCGCTTGTGGACCTCGCGCTGTTCGAAGGCGCGGCTGAGGGCGCGTTGTGCCTCGAGGCCGCGCGCCATCACCACCAGGCCGGAGGTGGACATGTCGAGCCGGTGCACCACGAGTGCGTCGGGCCAGCGGGCCTGGGCCCGGGCGCTCAGGCAGTCCTGTTTGTCGGGGCCTTTTCCCGGGACGGCCAGGAGTCCGGCGGGTTTGTCCAGGACGATCAGGTGGTCGTCTTCGTGGATCACTTGCGGGGTGCTCATCCGGGTGTCGCTCGTTGCACCTCGCGGGCTCGGAAGCGTGCGGCGCTCTGTTCCGCGAATGTCCCCCGGCGGCTGGTGCCGCCTCCTCCTTGATTTCGCTCCACAGAGCGCCGCGCGCTCCCGGGCCAGAAGCTGCGAGCACGCGCCAGATGTTCGGGCACCCACGAGGTCATTGGCGGGTGGGGTGACCGGCGCAGCGAAGTCAAGGAGGAGAGGCGGCGCAGCCGCCTCGGGGGACATGAGCGGAGCCGGCCACCCCACCCGCCGATGACCGGAGCTGCCGGAGAAAAACACAGGGACATGCGGGCATTGTCCCGCCAAAGGACAATACGCCCCATGCTGCTGCTCGCCCCCATGGAAGGACTGCTCGACGCGACCCTGCGCGACGTGCTCACGCGCACCGGCGGCATCGACCGCTGCGTGAGCGAGTTCATCCGCGTCACCAACACCGTGTTGCCCGAACGCGCCTTCATCCGCGTGGTGCCCGAACTGCTCAACGGCGGGCGCACGCGCGCCGGTGTGCCGGTGCGCGCTCAGCTGCTGGGTTCCGACCCGAGCCTGCTGGCCGAGAACGCCGCGCGCCTGGCCGGCCTGGGCCCGCACGGCATCGACCTCAACTTCGGTTGCCCCGCGAAGACGGTGAACCAGAGCCGGGGCGGTGCGGTGCTGCTGGACGAACCCGAGCTGATCGGGCGCATCGTCGCCGCCGTGCGCCGCGCCGTGCCCGCGCAGGTGCCGGTGTCGGCCAAGATGCGGCTGGGCTTCAACGACGACGTGCGTGCCGAGGAATGCGCCCATGCGATTGCCCAAGCCGGTGCCGATGAGCTTGTGATCCATGCCCGCACCAAGGCCCACGGCTACCGTCCGCCCGCGTACTGGGACCGGCTTGCCGAGGTGCGCGCCTCGCTGCCCGCGCACCTGCGCGTCCCGGTGATCGCCAACGGCGAGATCTGGACCGTGGCCGACGCGCTGCGCTGCCGCGAAGTGACCGGCTGCGAGCACCTGATGATCGGCCGCGGCATGGTGACCGACCCCGGCCTGGCGCTGGCCATCAAGGGGCAGGGCGGTGTGCCGTGGGCCGTGTTGCCGCCGCTGTTCCAGCTGTTCTGGCAACAGGTGAGCGCGCGCGTCGAACGTCGCCACCGCGCGGGCCGCCTCAAGCAGTGGCTGAACTACCTGCGCCGGCGCTACCCCCAGGCGCAGGCCGCCTTCGACGAACTGCGCCTGCTCAACGAGCCCGTGGCCATCGAGGCCTGGCTGCGCCGCGCGCAAATCGACATTGAAATTCCTAGCACAGAGGCGATCGTTCTGCCGCCTGCAGAAATGGCGCCGGCGTGGTAACTTCCGGCCCCGGACCCGAACCACGACGCCTGTATGACCTCTCCAGAACAACGGCTGGCCACCCTCACGGGTGAGCGCCTGCGCGGCATGCGTCGCGGCCTCGAAAAAGAAAGCCTGCGCTCGCAGGCGGATGGCAGGCTGGCCCTCACGCCCCACCCGTCGGCACTGGGCAGCGCGCTCACCCACCCGCACATCACCACCGACTACAGTGAGTCGCAGCTCGAGCTCATCACCGGTGTGCATGGCAGCGTCGAGTCCTGCCTGGCCGAACTCACCGAGGTGCACCAGTACACGGTGCGCAGCCTGCGTGCCCAGGGCGAGGAAATGATGTGGGCGTCCAGCATGCCCTGCGGCCTGCCGCCTGATGAGACCATCCCGATCGGGCGCTACGGCTCGTCCAACGTCGGGCGCGCCAAAAGCGTCTACCGCATGGGCCTGGCGCACCGCTATGGGCGGCGCATGCAGACCATCTCGGGCATCCACTACAACTGGTCGCTGCCCGGCGTGGACAACGACGGCTACTTCGCCCTCATCCGCAACTTCCGCCGCCACGCCTTTCTGTTGCTCACGCTGTTCGGCGCCTCGCCGGCGCTGTGCTCCACCTTTGTCGAAGGCCGTGAACACGAGCTGCAGAAGCTCGGGGGCAATGGCACGCTGTACATGCCGCACGGCACCTCGCTGCGCATGGGCCGCCTGGGCTACCAGAGCGAGGCCCAGGCCACGCTGGCGGTGAGCTACAACGGCCTGGAAGGCTACGCCGCTTCGCTGCACGACGCCCTCACGCGCCCCTGGCCGGCTTACGAAGCGGTGGGCATCCGCAACCCGGGCGGTGACTACAACCAGCTTGCCACCACGCTGCTGCAGATCGAGAACGAGTTCTACGGCACCATCCGGCCCAAGCGCGTGATCTTCCCTGGCGAACGACCGCTGCACGCGCTGCGCGAGCGCGGCGTGGAATACATCGAGGTCCGCCTGATGGACCTCGACCCCTTCGAGCCCATCGGCATTGGCGCGTCCACGCTGCGCTTCCTCGACGTGTTCCTGCTGCACTGCCTGCTCTCGGACAGCCCACCCGACACGCCGGCCGAGATCCGCGAACTGGCGCAGAACCAGCACCTCACCGCCGCGCGGGGCCGCGAACCCGGGCTGCTGCTCACGCGCGCCGGCCAGAGCGTGCCGCTGATCCAGTGGGGCACCGAATTGCTCACGCAGCTGGAGCCGATCGCGGCCGCGCTTGATGCCGTCGAAGGTGGTCAGGCGCACGGCGAGGCCGTGGCCCTGGCGCACAAGGCGCTGCTGCAGCCCGACACGCTGCCTTCGGCCCGCGTGTTGCAGGCCATGCACGCCGAGCACGACGACTCCTTCGTCGCGTTCGCCCGCGCGCAGTCGCTCGCCACCCACCAGCATCTGCTGGGCCTGCCCTGGAGCAGCAAGCAGCAGGCCCGGTACGAGGCCATGGCCGCCCAGTCGGTCGAAGACCAGCGCGCGATCGAACTGGCCGATTCCATGCCCTTCGAGATCTACCGCCAGGAGTACGTCTCGCCCGCGCGCCTGGGCCGGCCCCGCACGCAGGCCACGGCCGTCACCGCCTGAGCGGGCGCATAGCCCGCACCGGTCGCAGGGCCTTGCGCACGGGGATGCATGCCCGCCCTATCCTGCGGTTTTCGCCGGAGCCCGCCATGACCACACCCCGCCTGACCGCCGCCGACTTCGACCAGGAACTGCTCATCCTCTTTGACGCCTACGTGCACGGGGATATCGACCGGCGCGGGTTTCTCGACCGCGCCTCGAAGTTCGCCGTGGGCGGCGTCACCGCCGCCGGCCTGCTGGCCGCGCTCAGCCCGAACTTTGCCGCCGCGCAGGTGGTGCCCCCCAACGACACGCGCCTGAAGACCGCGACAGTGAACGTGTCTTCACCGCAGGGCTACGGGACGATCAAGGCCTATGTCGCTCAGCCCGCGGCGATGCCCGCGGGTGGCAAGCTGCCGTGCGTGCTGGTGGTGCATGAGAACCGGGGCCTGAATCCGCACATCGAGGACATCGCGCGCCGCCTCGCGCTGGACGGCTACCTGGCCTTCGCGCCCGACGCGCTCACGCCGCTGGGCGGCTACCCTGGAGACGAGGACAAGGCCCGCGCGCTCTTTGCCCAGCTCGACCAGAGCAAGACGAGGCAAGACTTCCTGGCCTCTGCCGCCGCGCTCAAGGCCCGCCCCGACGGCAATGGGCGCGTTGGCGTGGTGGGTTTCTGCTACGGCGGCGGCATCGCGCACATGCTGTCCACCGAGCTGCCCGATCTCGCGGCGGCGGTGCCGTTCTACGGCAACCACCCGCCGGTGGAAGCCGCCGCGAAGGTCAAGGCGCCGCTGCTGATCCATTTCGCGGCCATGGACGATCGCATCAACTCGGCCTGGCCCGCCTACGAGGCGGCACTCAAGGCCGCCGGCGTGCGCTACACCGCGCACCAGTACCCGGGCACGCAGCACGGCTTCAACAACGACACCACGCCCCGCTTCGATGCCGCCGCCGCCCGCCTGGCTTGGGAGCGCACGCTGGCGTTCTTCAAGCAGCACCTGACTGCCTGAGCCGAAGCGATCCAGGGACACCGAGGGTCCGGCTCCGCCGGCCCAAGGTGTCGCCCCCCTTGAGGGGGGACGCGCGCAGCGCGGCGGGGGGTGCTCCGATCAGGCCTCTCCGCCGAAGCGCTTGATCAGGTTGGCGATGTATTTTTCGACCAGTTTCTCGAACTCGCCCTCGACCACGGGCGCCACCACCATCTTCATCAGCCCGGGCAGCGGCACCTCGATCTGGCCCTGGATGGCCAGCGTCAGGCCGGTGGACTTCTTGTTGTCCACGATCTTCCAGCTGCCGCCCACCTGCGCGTTGCCCACGCCCTTGACGGGCGTCCATTTCACCGTGCCGCGCGCCTTGTCGCTCACATACTTGCTGGCGTACACGGTCTGGATGTTCACCTGCGCGGTGCCGACCTTTTCCATCTCCCACTGGTAGACGCCGTCGCCGAGGTCGGTCAGTTTCTCCACCTTGGGAAAGTGGCTGACCGATTCCGGCACGTCGGAGAGCACCTCGAACACCTCGGCGGCCTTGGCCTTGACGTCGAATTCGTAGCCCAGGTCGATCTTGACGGTGATGCTCATGCGGGCCCCTCGGTATTGGAAGTGGAAATCATTGTAGGGACGGGCGGGGCGCCCGAACCCCGGGAATTACACCAAGGCACAATCGCCGCTTTGCCCCTTTCGAACAGCGTTCCCCCAGCCGATGAGCATCCAGTGGTTTCCCGGGCACATGCACCTTACGCGCAAGGCCATCACCGAGCGCGTGAAGGACATCGACGTCGTCATCGAGATGCTAGACGCGCGCCTGCCCGGCTCCAGCGCCAACCCGCTGCTCGGTGAACTCACCGCGGGCAAGCCCACGCTCAAGGTGATCAACAAGCAGGACATGGCGGATCCGGCGCGCACCGCGCTCTGGCTCGCCCACTACAACGCGCAACCCGACACCCGCGCCATTGCGCTGGACGCCAGCGTCACGGCGCCGGCGCGCGCCATCATCGCGTCGTGCTTCGAACTCGCGCCCCGGCGCGGTGGCATGGTCAAGCCCATGCGCGTGCTGATCTGCGGCATTCCCAACGTCGGCAAGTCCACGCTCATCAACACCTTCATGGGCAAGCGCTCGGCCAAGACCGGTGACGAGGCCGGCGTCACGCGCACCGAGCAGCGCATCGCGCTGGCCGACGACTTCTACCTGTTCGATACACCCGGCATGCTCTGGCCGCGCATCGTGGTGCCCGAGAGCGGCTTCAACCTGGCGGCCAGCGGCGCGGTGGGGCGCAACGCCTACGACGACCAGGAGGTGGCGCTTGAACTGCTGGGCAAACTCAAGCTGTCGTATGCGCCGCTGCTGGAGGCGCGCTACAAGCTTGGCCTCGCGCCCGAGGACATCGCCGCCCTGCCCGACGAAGCCTTGCTGGAAGCCATCGGTCGCAAGCGCGGCGCGCTTGCCGGCGGTGGTGCGGTGAACTGGCAGAAGGCCGCCGAACTGGTGATTGCGGACTTTCGCAGCAACGCGCTGGGTCGCATCACGCTGGAGACGCCCGAGCAGTTCACCCAGTGGCTGCGCGCGGGGCAGCAGGCCGACGCCGAACGCCAGGGCCGCAAGCGGGCGCGCACCAGCAAGCCGCGCAAGCCGGACCGGCGCTGAACGCGGGCGTCGCTCAGGGCAGCAGCGTCACGCGCCAGTGGCTGCCGTCGGCAAGCAGGGCACAGGCCCCCTGCGGCAGGGGCAGCAGCCGCTCCACCAGCGCCGGCATGGGCTGGACGGCGGGCATCTCCTGCCAGCGACCGGGCGCCTCCCAGCGCAAGGCCTGCAGCGCCTGGCGCGTCATGTCGGGCACCACGATGGCAGGTCGTGCCGGCGGCTGGTGCACGATCACCGCCAGTCGCTGTTCCAGCGCGCCCATGCGGTGGTTGGACACATCCATGGCTTTGGCGAAGGGCACCAGATCGGGAGGGCGCACGTGGTGCAGCGTGAGCACGCCACCCACGTGCGGGGTGGTCACGCTGGCCACGTCGAGCCGGCCGTCGCCATCAAAATCGGCCACGCCCACCGGGTTGAGCCAGCGGAAGGAAGTGCCCGCGTAGGGGCCTCGCGCCTGTTCGAACAGCTCGGGCCCGGTGGCCGTCCAGCGCAGACCGAGCAGCACCAGCGCGGCGCCACGCAGCGCGTCGGCTTCGATCAGGAGGATCTCGTCGCGGCCGTCCTGGTCCAGATCCACCAGGCGCGGCACGCGGTCCTCGAAGACGCGGTGCAGGGGCAAGGTGTAGCGCACGGTCTGCGGCGCGGCACCGGGCGCGGCGACCGCCAGTGCCTGCACGCTGCCGGCGTGCACACCCGAGCCCAGTGCGCCGTGGGGGTAGCGCCGCGTGGGGTCGGCCAGCCACACCCAGGCCAGCCCACGCGAGCCGGCCACGGCCTGGCTCTCGGGAATGCGTTGTGCGGCGGCGGCGGGCGGTTCGGGGGGCGGCGGTGTGTCCTGGTCGCAGTTTGCGCGGGCCGGTTCGATGCGCAGGTCCATGGCCATGGCCCTGGCGCCGGCCAGGCAACACAGGATCAGGAGCAGGCCCGGCAGGTTCATGTGCCTTTGGTCGGCGGTGCGGGCAAATGCTTACAGCCGAACCGGCGGGTGAAAGGTCTCAGGCCTCGACCTTCACACCTTTCCAGAACGCCACGCGCCCGCGGATCATCTCGGCCTCGGGCTTGGGGTCGGGGTAGTACCAGGCGGCATCGGTATTGAGCTCACCGTTGACCAGCAGCGAGTAGTAGCTGGCCTGGCCCTTCCAGGGGCAGCTGGTGCGGTGATTGCTGAAGGTGACGTAGTCGCGGTTGAGCGCGCTGTCGGGAAAGTAGTGGTTGCCCTCCACCAGCACGGTGTCGTCGCTCTCGGCGATGGTCACGCCGTTCCAGGTCGCCTTCATGGCGCGGTGCTCACTTGTTCTTGTCCTTGCCGCGCGGCATGACGGCCGTGACCGGTGCCACCGGCCGGTCGGACGAGACCGGGCCCTTGGGGACCGAGGTGTCCTTTTTCGGCTTTTTGCTCATCTTCTCGTTGCGCTGTTCCTTGCCCATGGGGTTCTCCATTGACCACCGCAACACGCGGTTCGAAGCGCCGATGGTAAGCGACAAAACGGGCGTTTCAAGGCCCGTGCGCGCAGGCTTTCGGCGCTGTTGTGGCGCTACTGTCCCATGCCCAGGAAGCCTGCCAGTGCTTCGGTGCCCAGAGCGCCGCTTTGCGTGATGACGGCACCGCTGCGCTGGTGCTTGGACACCATGAACGGCACAGAAGTGGCGCCCAGGCGTTCGAGCAAATCGGTGTTGGTCTTGATCGTCTGCAGCACGTCCGGCGGCACGCTGGCGGAGGCCGACATGCCGCCTTCGCCGGCGAGCAGTTGCTTCTCGTGCGCGTTCATGGTTTCCACCGGGTTGGCCGCGGTCATGATGGCCGCGCCCTGCGGTGCGCTCTTGGCGTTCATGATCGCCACCGGCAGCCAGACAAATTTCACCTTGCCCTGCAGCGGGATCGACGACTGCCAGAGATGGCCGCAGTGTGGGCACTGGGGGTCGAACAACACGTAGACCGTGTGCGCGCTCATGAGGGCGCCCGCGGTGAAGCCCTTGCCCTGTGCGGCCAGCGTGTCGAAGGCCTCGGTGATGGCGATGGGCGCCTTGTCCGCAGAGGCCGTCGCAGTCGCGTCGTTGGAGGCTTCTTGCGAGCAGGCCGCCAGCGACAGGGCGAAGGCGGCAACCAGGGGGAGGGTGAGGTGGCGGATGTTCATGGGCGCGATTCTGCCGCGTTTTGCGCGGCCACTCGTTGTGTCGGGGAAGCCGCTCCAGCATGCTGGAGGAAAGGCGCCGCGCACCCGACTGGCGGATGCGCGGCGCGTGGGACTTCGCCGGGCGAAGAGACTCAGTGGTTCAGGATCAGGTTGGCGATCAGGCCGGTGGCGATGGCGACCAGCACGTAGTCGCTGCCGACCTGCACCCACTGGTGGCCGCGCGGTGGCGCGTACAGGCGGTGGGCACGCGGGTTCACCACCACGTACTGGCGGCTGCGGTACTCGTAGGGGATGTAGTGGCCTCGGCGGAATTGCGGACCACGCGCGTTGTAGTAATGGATATGACGGTCGTTGCGCGAATGGCGGAAGTCGCGCCGGTCATCGCGACGCTCATGCCTGAAATCGCGGCGGTCGTCGCGGCGGTCTTGCCGGAAGTCCCGGCGGTCATCGCGCCGGTCGTCCACGCGCTGCATGTGCGCGGTCTCGAAGCGCGGGCCCGGGCCTTGCGCGAAAGACAGGGAGCTCACGCCCAGCGAGGCGGCAGCGATGGCATACACAACAAGGTTTCGGGGTTTCATGGAGCGTTCTCCTTGGGGGTTGGTGAGACTCCATCGTCTCTGCCCCATGTGAACGCCCGGTAAACACCACCCGGCGGCGGTGCAAAGTTCTGTACCCGGTTGTGCGCTGCGGCCGCGCTCCGGGGCTTCAGCCTTTCATCGCGGCCTGCGCGTGCAGCTTGGCCGCGATGTATTCGCCATGCGTCACATGCAGCAGCCCCGCCACCTTGCTGATGACGTGGTGTTCGTGCGCGTCCAGGTGGTCGTCGGCGAAGGCCACCTCCCACATGGCTTCGACCACGGCGATCTTCTGCTCCTGCGAAAAGCGTTCGTTGAGCAGCCGGGTGAAGCGCTGGTAGTCGTAGGCGGTGTGCGCGGTGTCGTGCGCCAGATCGATCAGGCGTTGCAGCTCGTCGTCGTGCAGTGCGAACTTGCGGCGCAGGGCGGCCAGCACGGCGTCGCGCTCGCTGTCCTGCAGCGCGGGTTCGGCGCGCATCACTTCCACCAGCAGCACGGCGGTGGCGAGTTGCAGGGTGTGCGCTGCCTCGGCCGGTCCCTGGGCACCGGGTGGCGCGGTCAGGCTGGCGGTGAGGTTGTCGAACAGGTCTTTGAGGCTTCTGAGCATGCGGGGCGGGCGGAATGGTTCAACAGGAGAGGCTGGATGGAGCCCAGACGGCGCTCAGGGTTCCCGAGCCCAGACCAGCAACAGGTTGTTGGCCGGCATGGCATGCCGTTCCCTCAGGCGCAGCCCGGCGCGCCGCGCGACCTGCTCCACGTCCTCGCGCCGGCGAATGCCCCAGTCGGCGTTCTGTCCGCGCAGGCTGGCGTCGAACGCCAGGTTGCCGGGCGAAGTCGGCACGCCGTCCTCGAGGTACGGCCCGTAGGTGATCAGCACGCCGTCGGTGCTCAGGTGCCGCGCCGCGCCGTTCATGAGCGCCGCGCAGGTGGCCCAGGGCGAGATGTGCAGCATGTTGGCGCAGTAGATCGCATCGAACACAGCCGCCTCGAACGGCCATTCCGGCGCCATCACGTCCAGCCGCAGCGGCGCGCACACCAGGCCGCCGCCCGCCGGTTCCGCCGCGCGCGCGGCCGCCGCGCGCGCGGCGATGGCGGGCAGGGCATCGGTGTCGAATTCGGTGGGCTGCCAGGTCCAGCCCGGCAGGCCGGCGGCGAACCAGGTGGCGTGCTGCCCGGTGCCGGCGGCGATCTCCAGCGCCAGGCCCTGCGTCGGCAGCACAAGGCGCAGTACGTCCAGAATGGGTTGCTTGTTGCGCTCCGCGGCCGGGCTGAAGGGCAGGGCGTCTGTCATGGTGGTCTCAACCCAGCGGCGCGGGCTGCGTCACGATGCCGTGCTCGCTGTCGCGCGGGGGTGTGTTCTCCACCGCCATGGCCAGCGCGCGGCGTTCGGCCTCGTTGATCGCCTCCATCGGCGTGGCGCTGGCGGGATCGACCGAAACCATGCCCAGGCCCACGCGGGGGCGGAAGGGCTGGCGCTCGCGCTGCTCGTCGAAAACCACCATCGGGTGCGATGCCGTCAGCGCCATGCGCGCGGCGGTGGCACGCGCCGAGGCCTCTTCATGGTTGGCCGAGAGCACCACCACGAAGCAGCGTGGATGGTACAGACCCACCATGCAGCGAAAACCCGCCGTGCGGCGGATGCGCGCAGCCAGCGTCACCAGGATCTGGTGTTCCACGCCGGGCCCGACCGATTCGGCCAGCTCATACAGGTTGCTCACGTACAGACAGACCACCGAGCACTCGCTCTGCAGGCGCGCGGCGCGCCAGAATGCGTGCTCCACATCGGCCAGCAGCGCCGATCCGGTGGGCAGGCCGGTGGCTGGGTCCGCGCCCTGTTCCAGGCGCGAGAGGCGCGCGAGTTCACGCAACTGCCGGTTGCGGAACAGGCCCAGCATGGACGCCATCAGGAAGAACAGCACCGTGAACGCCGCCGTGAGCAACTGGCCGCCCACGCCCAGCTGCTCGAAGCCGTTGAGGTAGTGGCCGAGCACGGTGAACGCCAGGCACACCAGGGCCCAGCCCATCCAGCGCGCCAGCGGGTCACCCAGCCGCGCCGCACGCAACGCCACCCACAGCGCCACCAGCACCGGCACCATGTTCACCACGGCGCTGGCCAACAGCAGCAAGTGGAAATGGGCCTGATCGATCTGGCTGCCGATGGCCATCAGGGCCACCGCGACCGGCACCAGCAGGGCGCCGCCAAACGCGGTGAGCCGGTGCGCTCGGTTGTCTTCGCGCGCGCCACCGAGCCAGGTGCCAACGAAGTACAGGCCCATGGCGCCCGCGAGGGGGCCGAGCCCGGCCTTGAGCACCATCAGCGGGCGCGCGGGAAGATCGGGAAAGAAAGCCTCGGGCAGCCCGGTCATGAGCACGCAGCTCGCGCCCGTGATCAGCACGAACATCAGGTTGCGCCAGGCGCCTACGTTGCGGCCGCGCACCACGTCGGCCAGGGCCAGTGCCGCAAGGGTCAGCAAGCCGCCGAGCATGGCGGACCAGACGGCTATTTCAGTGGTGGGCATGCGCGGATTATCCGGACCGCTCCGGGCGGCTCCGGCCGCACCCTGTCAGATCTGCCGTCGCTGCGCATGCAGCATGTCACGCTCTATCGACCTGTGGTGGATGAGCGGGGTTGCGCGGCAAAGCGCACCTTGTCCTGCTGTTTTTTTGGCTGGCGCGGCAAGCGCGGCATGGGCTCCAGGAAGGTGGAGTGCTGTCGCAGCAGCATGGCCGCTTCAGCCTTGGCGCGGCGTTTTGACACGCCATGCGCGATCAGCAGGCCGATGCCGAGCACCACGCCCATCCAGGCTGGCGCGAGCAAGGCCTTGGCCGCGTACGCGGTGCTGTCCTCCGCGCCCATGGCGAGCGAGACCAGCCAGAGAAGGACACCGGCGACCAGAGAGCCGATGCCGTTGAACAGCAAAGGGTGGGACTTCTTCTTGCGGCTTGCTCGGCGGCGCCGCGACGACTTGGGAGTGGGCTGGGCTTTCTGTGTCATATGGACATCTCGGCCCGCATCATGGGCCCGTTGCAGTCCCGGCGACCCGACAGGGCGACGAAACACACCAATGGCCGGCTGGCCGCGATGCAGCGGTATCGAGATGTAAGAAAAAGCCCTGCACGTGTCGCTACATTCGCCGCATGCCTCCTGTTTCTGTTCCACCGCCGTCAGGTGCCGACGGGCACGCCGTCCACCGCCTGCGCAGTGCGCGCCTGGCCGCCAGCGCCAAACCCTTCGTGGCCCGGGGCTCGGGCGGTGGCCGTTGTGATTGCTGCCGGTTGATCGCCAGCCACTGCGTGTGTGCCTGGCGACCGCGGGTGCCCACGCGCGCCGGTATGTGCCTGGTCATGGGCGACATCGAGGCACTCAAACCCAGCAACACCGGCTGGCTGGTGGCCGACGTGGTGGCTGACACCTGGGCGTTCGGCTGGTCCCGCACCGCGGTGGACCCGGGCCTGCCTGCCCTGCTGGCCGACCCGCAGTGGCAACCTGTCTTGGTGTTTCCCGGCGAGTTCGTGCCACCCGAGCGGGTGGTGACGACCCTGGAGCCCGTGATGACCCACGATGGGCCCGCGGACGGCGGCAGGAAGCCGCTGTTCGTGCTGCTCGACGGCACCTGGTCCGAGGCGCGCAAGATGTTCCGCAAGAGCCCGTACCTGGACCACCTGCCCGTGCTCAGCCTGCAGCCCGGACAGGTGGTGTCGAACTACCGCCTGCGCCGTTCCGCGCGCGACAACCACTTCTGCACTTCGGAGGTGGCGGCGCTGTGCCTGGCACTGGCCGGCGAGGCGCGCGCTGCCGGCGCACTGGCCGACTGGCTCGACGTGTTCACGGCGCACTACCTCAGCGCGAAGCGCAATGCACCGCTGGACCACGGCAGCGATGCGCACGAGCGGCTGCAGGCACTTGAAAAAAACAGCGGTGTAGGATGGGAAGCCTCTCAACCCGCCCCAAGGTGACGAGGCATGACACAACGCCGACAAACTTCCCGCATTCCCGCATTTCTCATCGCGCTGGGCGTCGTGGTTGCGCTGATCGTGGCCGGCTACCTGGGTTGGCAGCGATTCAAGCCGCGCGAGGAACTCGCCGCCACCGCGCCGGTGGACATGCCTGCGGTGCAGCCCACCCCGATCGCCCCCGAGGTGCCTCCCGCGCCATCGCCGCCGCCGATCGAGCACCCTGTCGAAGCCCCTGTGGCGGAAGAAGGCGCCGGCCAGCAGGCCCCCATGCCCGCACTGGCCGATGCCGACGCCTACGTGACCGAGCGGCTCACCGAGCTGCTCACGCGCAAGAACGTGCTCACATTCCTGCAGCTTGATGGCTTCGTGCGCCGTGCCGTGGCCACCGTGGACAACCTCGCGCGGCCGCAGGCGCCGGTGATGGTGTGGCCCGTCAACCCCACGCCGCAGCGGTTCAGCACGCAGCGCAGCGCCGACGGCGCGACGGAAACCATCCACCCCGACAACGCGAAACGCTATGCACCCTTCGTGGCCCTGGTCGAATCGGTGGACTCCGCGAAGGCTGTCGTGCTGTACCGCCGCCTCTACCCGCTGTTCCAGCAGGCCTATGAAGAGCTGGGCTTCCCAGGGCGCTACTTCAACGACCGGCTCGTGCAGGTTCTGGACCACCTGATCGCCACGCCGGTGCGCAACGAACCTCTGGCCGTGTCGCTGGTGGAGGTCAAGGGCGAGGTGCCCTCCACGCGCCCCTGGGTGCGCTACGAATTCGCCGACCCCTCGCTGGAAGGGCTTTCCGCTGGACAGAAGATCCTGCTGCGCGTTGGCCCGGAGAACCACCGCCGCCTGCAGGCCAAGCTGGTCGACATCCGCGGCCGGGTGGCCCGGCGCTGATGTCCATCGTCCTGCTCACAGGTTTCGACGCCTTCGGTGGCGAATCGCTCAACCCCAGCTGGCTGGCCGTGAAAGCGCTGCATGGCCGACGGGTGCTGGGTCACAAGACGGTGGCCGCGCAACTGCCCACCGTGTTCGACGCGTCGCTGCCTGCCCTGCAGGCGCTGCTGGTCGAACACAAGCCGGCGCTGGTCATCTGCGTCGGGCAGGCCGCTGGGCGTGGTGCGCTGTCGCTGGAACGCGTGGCCATCAACGTGAACGACGCGCCCATCGCCGACAACGCAGGCACCCAGCCCATCGATACGCCCGTTGTGCAGGGCGCGCCTGCCGCCTACTTCACGGGCCTGCCCATCAAGGCCATGCTCGCCGCGCTGCGGCGCGAAGGCATTGCCGCCGAGGTGTCGCAGACGGCAGGCACCTACGTCTGCAACCACGTGTTTTATGCGCTGATGCACACGCTGACGACGAACCCCGCCTTGCGGCACACGCGCGGTGGCTTCGTGCACGTGCCGTGGCTGCCGGAACAGGGCACGCCCAGCATGGCGCTGGACGACATCGTGCGCGGCCTGCGGGTATGTGTGCGCAGCGCGCTGAAGGTGCAGGAAGATCAGTTGCTGGGAGCCGGCGCAACGCAATGAGTTGAGCACACACCTGCAGATCCCCAGGACATATCGAGACCTCCATGACCCAAGCTGCCCTCTATCCCATTGGCACCCCTGGCCAACCCTGGGGTGCGGCCGAGCTGGCCGCGTGGCGTTTGCGGCAGGTGCGCAAGCGCAGCCATCGAGACGACGTCCAGGGCGCCATTGACCGGTTGCGTTCCCGCTTTGACGTATCGAGCTATGGCGAGGTGGTGTATGCCGAGGAACGCTACCCCTTGCTCGCTCTGCGCAGCCGCGACTGGAAGCCTGAATTGCCGGCCGTGCTGGTCACCGGTGGTGTGCACGGCTACGAAACCAGCGGCGTGCACGGCGCGCTGCGCTTTGTGGAACAGCATGCCCAGGCCTATACGGGGCGGGCCAATCTGCTGGTGGTGCCCTGCGTGAGCCCGTGGTCGTACGAGCGCATCCACCGCTGGAATTTCGACGCCATCGACCCGAACCGCTCGTTCCGCGAGCCCAGCCCTGCTGAAGAATCTGCCGCCCTCATGCGCCTGGT